>NZ_JFKC01000004.1 GCF_002115805.1 Marivita geojedonensis
CCGCCACTTCTGACCGGATGGCTCAGAGTGCCAGCTTTCTCTTCAGACCTGAACGATCCGAAGTTGCCAGCGCATGGTGGTTGGTATGCCCTGTCTGTTCATGCGTAACATGAACGGGTCATTTCGGTGGTATTGATGGCATGAGCCGTGCGCGGTCGGCTTGGTAAGGCTCACGCGACAGCGTGCCATGGCGCTGGTGCTGGTGGCTCTTCCAGTCGGCCATTTCGTGTTGGTGCGCCCGAAGAGTTCGCGCGTTTGGGCGGTGAACCTTCTGACACCATGCCCCTTTGCTTTCGGCCTGCGGCCCGCCACTTCGGCGTTTGTCGCCTTGCCGCAGGATTCCGATTGATAAATCGGCCCGATGCTTTCATCGTCCGACGGCATTCCGCACGAACCGGGTACTGTCATGGACGCACATCATGCTTGAAGAGGCTCAAACACGAACGCTGGCCCTTCAGGCGAGGATGAAGGACCTGAACATCCGGCAGGCGGTGTTCACCGACGAGAGTTCCATTGCCTATCTCGCCGGGTTCTGGGGGTATCTCGGGATTGAGTTCGGGCGGCCCACCATGCTGGTTGTACACGCCGAGGACGCCCCGGTTGTGATCACCCCGCTGATGGAAAGCGAAATGGTGGCGGCCATGACCTGGGTCGAGGATGTGCGGGTCTGGGAGGACATGGGGCAGCGGACCTGGGGGCGCGCTTTGGCTGGTGCTTTGGGTGAGGCACCCGGCGAGATCTGGGTCGAAAAGAGCAGCATTCCGGCCATCGTGCGCAACCACCTGGACGAGGCCTATCCGGGTGTGCCGATCCGGGATATCTCTGCGGTTCTGGGCGACATGCGGATGATCAAGTCACCGTTCGAGATTGCGGTGATGAAAGAGGCGGGGCAGATCGCCGGGGCGATGATGGCGGCTGCGCATGACAGCCTGCGGGAAGGCGCACAGGAATACGAAAGCGCGTTGGCCGTGATCGATGCGGGGACGCGCCGCGCTGCCGCTTTCCTAACGGACAAGGGCTGGGAGCGTTTCATTTCGCCGATGATCCACAACCTTCAGATCCTGCAAAGCGGTCAGGACACCTCCATGGTGCATCGCCGCGCGTCGGTGCGCCACTACCGCCGTGGCGACCCGGTCTACTTCTGCTTTTGCAACATGGCGCAGTTCAAGCAGTACAAGTTGGGGTTTGACCGCATGTTTCACATAGGCGAGGCCAGCGACGAGGCCGCGCGCGTGCAACAGGCGGCCATCGATGCCCAGCAGGCGGCCATCGCTTCGATCCGCCCGGGTATCGAGGCGCAGGAGGTCGCTGCTGCGGCCAACGAGATCTACGCGTCGCGCGGTTTCGAGACGGGGTACCGGACGGGCCGATCCATCGGCATGGCCTATCTCGAGGCGCCGGAGCTGAAAACCGGAGACCGGACCATCCTGCAACCGGGAATGACCTTTGCCGTAGACGGAGGCATCTCCATCGATGGCGTCACGGCAGGGCGTATCGGGGATTCAATCGTGGTGACAGACACCGGCTGTGAGTACATCACGCACTACCCGCGTGAACTCCTGATCACCGATCACTGAGAATGGAGCGCGCCTTCCGTCTTGCCGTTGGCCAGGCACCTGCCGAATTGTCCTCGACCGGGGATCGGCTTGATTGGCTGCGGGACAGTTTGCCCGGCGTTGCGGACCACGGAACAGACTTGCTGCTTCTGCCGGAGCTGTTTGCAACCGGCTACAACATTGCGGACCAGATCGCGCACAGGGCCGAACCGGCCAATGGTAAAATCGCGCAGGCGATCGCAAAAATGGCCGTGGATCACGGAGTTGCCATTCACTACGGGTTCCCCGAGGCCGACGGGGACACCGTGTTCAATGCGGCGCAATGTTTTGGGCCGGACGGACGTCGTTTGGGCGGACACAGGAAATTGCTGATCCCACCCGGTTTCGAGCGCGCGCATTTCACACAGGGTCAGGGCTGTACGCTGTTCACGTATCGCAATGTCCGCATCGCCACGCTCATCTGCTATGATGCGGAGTTTCCTGAAACGGTACGGCATGTGGCGGCTTTGGGGGCGCAGCTGGTCCTTGTGCCAACAGCCCTTGGTGCAGAATGGGATTGGGTCTCGCAACGGATGATCCCGACGCGGGCCTATGAAAACGGCGTGTTTCTTGCTTACGCCAACAGCGCCGGGACTGAAAACGGAATGACGTTTCTGGGACAGAGTTTCATCGCAGCTCCGGGTGGCACTGAACTCGCCCGTGCCGGTTCACAACCGGAGATCATCCGCGGAACGCTGGAAATCGGTAAAGTCGCCGCCGCGCAAGCCCGGCTTCCCTATCTTGAAGATCGCAATTTGCTGGCGTCTGATATCCGCCAGGGCGGTCAGGCACGAAACCCTTCCGGTGCTTCCCGGGGAAGCTGAGCGATCAACCAGTCTTTGAACTGTCTGGCAAAGGCGTTCTCTTTGGCCACTGACAGGTAGTATCCTTCGTTTCCCGTGATCGATGCCGGGTGCGCCCGTTCCAGAAGATCGGTTTCGATCGCGTGTTTGATCAACAACTCGCTGACCAAAGCGACGCCATTGCCGTTTGCGGCAAAGTGGAGGGCCATGCCGTAGGAGTCAGCGAAGATCTGCGGCTCGGGGACCGGTCCGATCTGACGTGACCAGTCTTTCCACCCACTTGTCGTGCCGACGGACTCGATGAGCGGCAATTCATTCAGGTCGCCGGAACGTCTGGGGGACTTGAGGGCGACAAGCCGGTTCGGCGTCAGCAAGTCCGCGTTGTGTCCGACCTGCTTCTCCGATCCGAAACGGATTTCCACGTCCGCGCGGGCCGAGTTGAAATCGTCCGGCCAGATCGCGCTCAGAAACCGCAGTCGAATATGCGGGTGCTTTCTCGAGAAGTCTTCAAGATTGGGTGCGATGATCCACTGGGTCACACTGACCGAAGCTGCAATGGTCAGCAGGTTCTCGGCCGGGCCTGCATCAAATTTGTCCGTGGCTGCCGACAGTGTCCCCAGAGCCGAGCCCACCTGGGGCAACAGCTTTCTGCCTTCATCGGTCAGAGCCAGGCCGCGCGCGTGACGGATGAACAAGGCGACCCGCAGCCGTGTTTCCAAGGCTTTCACCTGTTGGCTGACTGCCGATTGGGTCAGGCCGATTTCGTCACCGGCGGCGGTGAAGCTCAGATGTCGGGCCGCGGCTTCGAAGGCGCGGAACCACGTCAGCGGTGGGAGGGATTTCTTCATGGGTCAAGTCAGCCATTAGCCTTTTTAATACCTAAGCCCACAAATCATTCGTTTGTCAAAATGGCGGCGTTCCTGAACATGACGTTTCAGCGAACAGGAGAGCGGTATGCAGCCCGAGATCAGAAAGATCGTGACCTATGATGAGGAGGTGTTCATCGAAGGTTTCAAGGCCGCAGTCCCCCCGTGGCGCATGTTCGCGGTTGCAGCGGTTGTCCGCAATCCGTGGGCAGGGCGTTTTGTTGAAGATCTCAAGCCTGAAATCCAGGCCTACGGCCCGGTTCTGGGTGAGATGATGACCAATCGGATGATCGCTTTGGCGGGCAGCGGCGATGGGATCGAGGCCTATGGCAAGGCGGCTGTGGTGGGTCTGAATGGCGAGGTCGAACATGCGTCGGGTCTGATCCACACGCTGCGGTTCGGGAATTTCTATCGCGAAGCCGTGGGCGCAAAGTCCTACCTTGCCTTCACCAATACGCGCGGGCCGGCAAATGCGCCGATCATGGTGCCGCTGATGGACAAGAACGATGCAGGACGGCGGTCGCATTACCTGACCATCCAGTTCTCAATCCCGGATGCGCCGCGTGACGACGAGATCGTCGTCGTGCTGGGCGGCGCGACCGGTGGCCGACCGCATCACCGGATTGGAGACCGTTACCAAGACCTCAAGGATCTGGGACATGATCTGGACAACCCGGCCGCGGTCTGAGTTTGGCAGCCTGCGGGCGATCAAGACCGGGCAGGGGCCGCTTGTGCTGCTGATCCACGGCGTCGGTCTGCGCGCTGAGGCGTGGGCTGCACAGATCGACGCGCTCTCGCTGCAGTATCACACGGTCGCGGTGGATATGCCGGGCCATGGGCAAAGCCCATCGCTGCAAGGGCGACCCGGCCTGTCTGACTATACCGATGCCATCGCGGATGGACTGGACACTCCGGCGCTTGTCATTGGCCATTCCATGGGTGCGATGATCGCGTTGGATCTGGCTATTCGTCACACGCATCTGGTGCGCGGTGTGGCCGTGCTGAACGCGATTTATCAGCGGGATCAGGCGGCTTCTGACGCCGTGAAGGCCCGGGCGAACAGTCTTGACGGTGTAACCGTGGCCGATCCGTCCGGACCTCTGGATCGCTGGTTCGGTGATACGCCCTCGTCCGAGCGCACGGCATGCAGGGCGTGGTTGACGGATGTCGATCCCGCTGCGTACCGCTTGGCCTACACCGTGTTCGCCCATGAAAACGGTCCCGACCCAGCCGCGCTGGCGGCGATGTCCTGTCCGGCCCTGTTTCTGACCGGGCGGGATGAGCCCAATTCGACCCCTGCGATGTCGGAGGCCATGGCCGATATTGCGCCTAAAGGCCGGGCGCAGATCGTCGAAACCGCCGCGCATATGATGCCGATGACCCATGCGGATGAGGTGAACGGCGCTCTGCTGCGTTTTGCGCAGGAGGTCCGACTGTGACCGCATTTGACCCATGTGCCCTGACCCGCAGCTTCGGTCTCTGCCTCGGAGAGGCACAGCGCGGCGATGTGCACAGCATCACCGAAAGGATCTGATCCATGGAGTTTTCGCTTTTCGCGCATATGGAGCGCATGACACCCGATCAAAGTCATGAACAGCTGAACTCTGAGTTCATCGAGCTGTGCAAGATGGCCGATGACGCCAGGATGCGGGCGGTTTGGACCGGGGAGCATCATGGTATGGATTTCACCATCACTCCGAACCCCTTGCTGGCGCTGGTCAATCTGGCCAACCATACCCGCCATGTGAAGCTGGGCACGGGAACCGTGATCGCGCCGTTCTGGCATCCGATCAAACTGGCGGGTGAAGCGGCATCAGCCGATCTGATCACCGGAGGCCGGATCGAGTTGGGCATCGCGCGGGGTGCCTATTCCTACGAGTATGAACGTCTCATGCCAGGCATGGATGCCTGGGAGGCCGGGCAGCGGATGCGCGAAATGGCTCCGCTGATTCCAAAACTGTGGGAAGGTGACTGCGCGCATGAGGGCGAGTTCTTCCGGTTTCCGGCAACCACGTCGGCCCCGAAACCGGTGCAGGAGGGTGGCCCGCCGATCTGGATCGCCGCGCGCGATCCCAACAGCCATGAATTCGGCGTCCACAACGGGTTCAACATTCAGGTGACGCCGCTTTGGCAGGGGATCGAAGAAATCGAGACCCTGATGGACCGTTTCAATGCCGCCTGCGACAGCTACGAGGGCAAGCGGCCCAAGATCATGCTTCTGCATCACACCTATGTCGGCAAGGACGCGACGGATGTCGAGCAAGCCGCGAGGGAGCTATCGCGCTTCTATTGTTACTTTGGGGCATGGTTTCAGAACAAACGCCCGGTCCGCCAGGGACTGATCGAGGAACTGAGCGAAGAGGAAATGGCGGCCAACACGATGATGGCACCCGAGAATATCAAGCGCGATCTGACAATCGGAACCTCGCAGGAGGTGATCGACCAGATCAAACGCTACGAAGATCTGGGTTATGATGAATACTCGTTCTGGATCGACAGCGGCATGAGTTTCGAGCGCAAGCGGGACTCGCTCGCGCGGTTCATCGACGACGTTATGCCAGCCTTTCAGTGAGGGACCAGATGGGACAGAAACCACATTACCAGCTTTTCATTGACGGTATCTGGACCGAGGGAGCCGGGGCGCAGGTCATGGCGTCCGAGAACCCGGCCACGGGGGAAAACTGGGCCACGTTCGCCTGCGCAGCGCCGGCGGATGTGGACCGTGCCGTTGCCGCTGCGCGGCGGGTTCTGGACGATCCGGCATGGCGGGACATGACGCAGACGCAACGGGGCAAGCTTCTTTACAGACTGGCCGATCTGATCGAGGAGAATGCACAGGCCATTGGCCGTGTGGAAACCACGGACAGCGGCAAACTGTTGGCCGAGACGGCGGCGCAATCCGCCTATGTGGGTGACTACTACCGCTACTACGCGGGACTGGCTGACAAGATCGAAGGCGCGGTGCTGCCCATAGACAAGCCCGACATGCACGTCTTCACCCGGCGCGAACCCATCGGCGTGGTGGCGGCCATCGTCCCCTGGAATGCGCAGATGTTCCTGACCGCGACGAAGCTGGGTCCGGCACTGGCCGCAGGCTGTTCGGTGGTTCTGAAAGCCTCGGAAGTGGCCCCGGCGCCGATGCTTGAATTCGCGCGGTTGATCGAGGCGGCAGGATTTCCGCACGGTGTGGTTTCGGTCATCACCGGGGATGCAGAGAACTGTGCCATCCCGCTGACCCGTCACCCGGATGTGGACCGGATCGCCTTTACCGGAGGCCCGGAAACCGCGCGGCATGTGGTGCGCAATTCGGCCGAGAATTTTGCTGTCACGACGCTGGAACTTGGTGGCAAGTCGCCCATCCTCGTGTTCGAGGATGCCGATCTTGATGGCGCGGCCAATGGGTTGATCGCGGGGAATTTCGGAGCGTCGGGGCAAAGCTGTGTCGCTGGAAGCCGAGGCTTGATCCAAAGAAATGTCTTTGACGATCTCGTTCAGCGGATCGAAGAGAAAATGCGGGGCATCATCATCGGTGACCCGCTGGCCGCAGATACGCAGATCGGTCCGCTTTGTACCAATGCACAGGTCGCAAAGATCGAAGCCACACTTGAGGCCGCGCGGGCCGGTGGCGCGCGCATCCGGTTTGGCGGTGCGCGTATCGATCGGCCGGGCAATTACATGGCGCCGACCCTGGTCGAATGCCCGGACACCAGTATCGCAACATTGAAAACCGAAATGTTCGGCCCGGTGATGTCGTTGCTGCCGTTCGACACCGAGGACGAGGCCATCGCCATCGCCAATGCGACACCTTTCGGGCTTGGCTCCGGGGTGTTCACCCAGAACGTCGCACGCGCGCATCGGGTGTCCGCGCGACTGAAAGCGGGGATCTGCTGGGTGAACACGTACCGTGCCGTGTCACCGATCGCGCCGTTTGGCGGGTATGATCAATCCGGATACGGGCGCGAGGCCGGGATCGAAGCCGTGTTGGATTACACGCGCACGAAGACCACGTGGATAAACACGTCAGACAGCCCGATGGCCAATCCGTTTGTGATGCGGTGAGGGCGTCACTCCCGCGCGTTGCACGGCCAGATGTCGTCCGCCGTCATCGGAAATGGGAAAGCCCCTTCTTGCGTGCGGACTCGACCCAGTTCGGGACGAAGGGCACGATCTTGTCCTGCGTCGGCACCATCATTTCGATGAAATTCGCCCCGGGATGCGCGATGGCCTCGGCCAGGGCCGGTTCGATCTGGTCTTCCGACGTGATGCGGGTCGCGCGGAAGCCAAAGCCTTCGGCGACCTTCACATAGTCGACGGCACCAAAATCGGTTGTCCAGGGGGCGTCGACATCGTCGAGCAGGATCGCTTCTCCCCGGATCCAGCCGTAGCTGTCGTTGCGCATCAGGACCACGGTGATGTTCTTTCCGCTGCGCCGGATGGTTTCGAAATCGCCCAGCACGAAGGCGAGCGAGCCATCCCCGGTGAGGCAGATCACCGGGCCGCTGCCTGCAAAGGCCGCGCCGATTGCGGCGGGCACGGAATAGCCGAGGGCGCCCATGGAATAGTTGGTCAGGTATCGCCGCCCGGCTTCGCGCACCGACATCAGCGCCGAGGGATAGATCGCCGCAACGCCGGGTTCGGCGGTGACAATGGCATCGGCAGGCAGAAGCCGGTCAAGGGCCTGCGTGAACCGGACGGGGGAAAACGTGCCTTCGGGCATCGGGATATTGGCGTTGAATACCGAGTCGAGCGCCGAACGCTTCACGTCGGTCAAATCCAGCGCGGGGCGGTTCAGATCCGGATGATCGCGGCGAAGCAACTCGAGCATGTAGTCCAGAGTGGCGCGTGCATCGCCGACCAATCCGACCGCCAGCGGGAAGTTGTTGCCCATATGCGCCTCGGCAATGTCGAGCTGCACGAAGGTCTTGGTCTTCGGGTCCCCGTAGAGTTTCCAGTGATTGGTCGAACTGGAGTCGGTGTTCGACCCGATCAGGAACACCGTGTCGGCCTCGTGGGCATAGTCGTTGGCATAGGCCATGCCGCCGCGCGCCCCGATGACGCGAAGGGCAAGTGGGTGGGTTTCCGGCACCGTTCCCTTACCCGGCGTGGTCGTGGCAACAGGAATCTGCAACAGCTCGGCCAGATCCAGAACCGCCTGTCCGGCCCCCGAAATCAGCGCGCCCTGCCCACAGACGATGATGGGCTTGCGGGCTGCGAGCAGCAGATCGATGGTCTGTCTGATCTTCGCATGATCAGCCACCGGACGGTGCGCCGGATAGACCCTGTAGTCGGGTTCGGCATAGAGGTCGGTGATCTCGGCTTCGTCGTGAAAGATATTGATCGGAACCCGCACATGCACCGGCGCCGGACGACCCGAGGTCGCCACCCGAAAGGCGCGGCGCAGCAGGAACGGGATGTCTTGGACGCGAGTCAGGTAGAAGGATTCCTTGCAGATGCTCGCATAGAGCGCCGTCTGGTCGAGTCCGGTCAGACCGTGCTTCTTGTCCTGGTTCACCGGGATGTCGGAGCTGAAGAAGATCACCGGAACGGAGGACAGATAGGCTTCGGCAATGCCCGGAGCGCAATGGGCGACGCCGGGACTGGGGGCTTCGAGAACGGCCGGGCGGCCCGTGACCTTGGCATAGGCTTCGGCGGCAAAGGCGGCGGTGCGTTCGTCGCGGGTCAGAACGAATTCGATGGACGAGGACTCCTGCCATTCCTTGTACCAGCCGATGGTCGTCTCGCCGGGCAATCCGAACACGCAACCCACCTCGTGCAGTTCCAGCATCCGCAGAATGACCTGTGCGCCGTTCATCCGTGTCATGCGCTTTCCTTCATGGTTAGTACGTGTCGGCCCCCGCAATGGCACGGGGGCGGAGTGTTTTGCCCAGCAGTATGGGCGTGAGATACATCGGGATCTGGTAGCAGCCAATAAACAGCAGCACCCGGTCCATCACTTCGGGCGGCAAGGCGACAAGAAACAGTGCGATGTTTCTGTTGCCGGCGATGATGCTGGTGCCGGTGCGGTCGCGGGTTTCATCGTCGACCGGCATGAAGCGATGCGCCAGAAGCTGCATCCCGAAGTTGATCGCGCAGGCAAAGGCAAGCCATCCCGCGAACTGCATGGGTGTCGACAACAATGCCGGGCCTGCGGCACTCATCAGGCCAATGACGATGACGCCCAGCAATATGGCCGACATTCCGTCAAGCGACGCGCGGCCCCCGTCGCCCATGTCGCGCCAGACCAGCAATCGCAGGGCGAACGCCGATCCGACCGCGCCGAAAATCACAGCGATCAGACGGGCGGTGCCGAGCAGAGCTTCGGCGGGCGACTCAACAATCGGTGACAGCGTCAGCACGATGAAGGCCGTCACCGGAAACAGCGCGGTTCCGATCAGCAGGATGCGCATGGCCACTGAAGGATCCTGACCCATCAGGATGGTGAAATTCGCGCTTCCGGTCACGGAAGGCGCCGCCAGAACGAGAACCAGCGCCATGCCCACCGGGGTTGTGGCCATGCCGATGGAGGCCAGACCTGCAAGCGCGAGAAGCGGTGCAACCACTTGGTATATGGCAACCGTTCGCAAGGTGTGACCGATGGCCCTGAAGCCCCCAAGGGTCGCGCGCGGCCCGATGCGCAGAGCCGCCACAAAAAGAAGGATGCTCACCAACTCTGGCAGGTATGGTCGCAGAGTCTGGGCGAGGCCCGGCAGGGCCAGACCTGCCAAAAGGCCCGCGACGAGGCTCCATCGACCGTGCCGGGCAACGAAACCGAGCAGTTGCACTATCGTTGTCGAATGTTTTCGGGCAACCAGGTCGCCAGTTCGGGGAACGCGATCAGGACAAAGACCATGACGACCATGATCAGGAACATCGGGATCGCGGCCTTGGCGATGAAGTTCATCTCGTGGGTTGTCATGCCCTGAAGCACGAAAAGGTTGAACCCGATCGGCGGTGTGATCTGCGCCATTTCCACGACGACAACGATGAAGATGCCGAACCAGATGATGTCGATGCCAGCCTGACGGATCATCGGTTCGACCACTGCCATCGTCAGCACCACGGAAGAAATGCCGTCAAGGAACATGCCGAGGATGATGTAGAAGACCAGCAGGGCCATCAGCAACTCGAAGCGGCTCAGGTCAAGCGAGGCGATCAGATCGGCCAGTCCTCGGGGCAGGCCGGTGAACCCCATGGACAGCGAGAGGAACGCTGCGCCTGCGAGGATCAGCGCGATCATGGCCGAGGTGCGCACCGCGCCCATCAGGCTTTCTGTGAATGTCTCCCAGTTGAGGGAGCCTTGGGTTGCGGCCAGCACCATCGAGCCGATGACGCCAAACGCGGCGGCCTCGGTCGCGGTGGCAAAGCCGAGGTACATGGAGCCGATGACCACGAGGATCAGGCAGATCACCGGGATCAGAAAGCGCGAGTTCTTGACCTTTTCGGCAAAGGTCATGGGGGCTTCGGGGGTCGGATTGAAATCTTTCGAGACGAAAGACATGATCGCAACATAGGCCATGAACATCGAGGCCAGCGCCAGTCCGGGCAGAATACCGGCCATGAACAGCTTGGTGATCGATTCATTGATCGTGACGCCGTAGACGATCAGCGTCAGCGAGGGTGGGATCATCAGGCCCAGCGTCGCCGCGCCGGCCAGGGTGCCGATGACCATGTTTTCGGGGTAGTTGCGTTTGCGCAGTTCCGGGATGGACATCTTGCCGACGGTGGTCAGCGTTGCAGCGGAAGAGCCGGACACGGCCGCAAACACGGTGCAGCCGACGATATTGGTGTGCACAAGCCCGCCCGGCAGCCGCGCAAGCCACGGCGAGAGGCCACGGAACATGTCCTCGGACAATCGCGTTCGGTAAAGGATCTCGCCCATCCAGATGAACAGGGGCAGGGCGGTCAGCGTCCAAGAGGAGGACGCGCCCCAGATGCGGGTGATCATCGCGTCGCCCGGTGGGCGCGAGGTGAAAAGCTCCATCCCCACAAAGGCCACGCCCATCAGCGCGAGGCCGACCCAGACACCGGAGCCAAGGAGGAAGAACAGGACGAAAAGGAAGATTGCGATCGGGGCAAGCTGTTCCATGATGCGTTACTCCGCGTGGCTCTGGTCGACCAGATCGGATTTGATCCTGTGATTGCCGGTCAAAAACAACTGGATCAGGTGATCCCAAAACGCGATGGCCAGAAGAATGGCGCCGACTGCCATCGAGATCTGGGGAATCCAGATCGGTGTCTTGTCGAGGCCCTGGCTGATCTCGTTCCAGCGCCATGACACGTAGGTGCCCTTGACCGCGTACCATGCGAAATAGGTCGCGATCAGGGTTCCCATCGCAAAGCAGAAGGTCTCGCCCCAGCGGCGCATCCGGCCCATGGCGCTAAGCACCAGCGACACCCGGATATGCGCGCCGTGGTTCAGCGCGTAGGCAAATGCAAAGAACGACGCGGCGGCCATGCAGTAGCCGGCGTAATCGGTCGCTCCGGGGAAGGTCGTGCCGGTCCAGCGCGCCAGCATCTGAAGGACGATGATGGTCAGAATGGCGATCAGGAAGACCGACGCAATGATCCCTCCCAACAGATAAAGAAAATCAAGAATGCGCCTGAGCGCGCGCGCTGCCGCCATTGTCCCGGTCCCGTATATTCATGGTGTGAAGCGGGCCAGAGCGACGTCTTGAACAAGACGCATGCTCCGGCCCGTTCGTTTCAGATCAGTTGCCAGCCTTGTAGGCGTCGACGATGGCTTTGCCCGCGTCGCCCGCACCGGCCAGCCATTCCTCGGTCATGGTCGCGCCGATGGCTTGAAGTTCGCTAACGAGAGTGTCGCTGGCGGGCTCCACGGTCATGCCACCTTCACGCAGACCGTTCAGGGTGAAGTCGGTATAATCCTTGGATCGCGCCAGTCCTTCCGCCTTGGCAGCGGCAGCGCAGTCGTTCATCACGCCCTTGGTGGCGTCATCCAGACCGTTCCAGGCATCCATGTTCACGAACACCGCGTTGCGGGGCAGCCATGCGTCCACGATGTAGAAGTGGTTCAGATGCTCCCACACCTTGCGGTCGTATCCGGTCGCGCCGGACGAGATCATGGAGTCGGCCACGCCCGTTGCGAAGGCCTGGCTGATTTCCGCCGCTTCGATCTGGACCGGGATCATGCCGGTGAGTTCTGCCAGACGCGCTGTCGCGGTCGAATAGGAGCGGAACTTCACGCCATTCATATCCGCGACCGAGTTGACCGGATCCCGGAAGTAAAGGCCCTGCGGCGGCCACGGCACCGAATAGAGATAGTGCAGATTGTCTTCTGCCATGACCTCGGCAACTGCGGGGCCTGCGATTTCCCAGAGCTTTTCATGTTCGTCAAAGGACGACACGAGGAACGGGATGGAATCCACGCCATAGAGCGGGTTCTCGTTCTGGTGCGCAGACAGAAGGCGCTCGCCGATATTGGCCTGACCGGTCTGGACGGCGCGCTTGATCTCGTTGCCCGGGAAAAGCGAGCCCGACGGGTGTGTCACGATCTCGAGATTGCCGCCCGTTCCATCGGTCACGCATTTCGCGAAGTTCGCGCCCACTTCCGAGTGGAAGTTCGTGGCGGCATAGGCCATCGGCATGTCCCAGGTCTCGGCCATGGCCGGTGCGGCCACCGAGGCCGCGAGCGCGGCACCTGCGGTCCAGTTCATGAGGTTTTTCATTCTTGGTCTCCCTGTGGTTTGGTACGGATCTTTTTGTGTTGTGATCCCGTCACGCAGAGTAGCGTGCGGGGGAATAGGGGCTCAGGTCAATATTCGGTGTGGTTTTCGACATCATTTGCGCAACGATCCGGCCCGTTCGGGGGCCGCCCGTCAGGCCGACGTGATCGTGACCGAAGGCAACAAAAGCTCCGGCAAGCCCGGGCGCTTCGCCGATCACCGGGATCGAATCCGCCATCGACGGGCGATGGCCCATCCATTCGACGGTTTTCTTCCAGGTGATGCCCGGAATGGCCGCGCGGATATTGCGCTCCAGCAGCTCGAACGGTGCGCGCGAGGGTGCCGCGTCCAGACCGCCGAATTCGACGATCCCGGCAAGGCGCAAACGGCCGTCCATCGGCGTGGCGACGAATTTGCCTGAGGCGACCATGACCGGTGCGCGCGGCATCACGGAGGGTTCCCACAGTTCAAGGTGGTAGCCGCGTTCGCTTTCCAGCGGTGCTTTCAGGCCAAGCTTGGATGCCAGCGGTTTTGACCACGCGCCCGTGGCCAGTACCACGGCGTCGCAGGCAATCGTGTCTCCACCCGCCCGCACGCCCGTCACGCGGCCATTCTCGCGCACGAAATCCGCCACCTCGGCGCGGATGATTTGCGCGCCCTGCGCCTCGGCATGGGCAGCAAGCGCCTTGACATAGGCCCCCGGATCGGAAATCCGGCCGTGGTTTTCAAGGCGCGCTGCGAGGCCGATGTCCGGCGCAAAAACAGGGTCATAGGCGCGGAACGCATCGCCCTCCAGAACATCCCAGTCAAAGCCGTGTTCCTTGCGGACGGACCAGCCGAAGGCGTCCCCATCATAGTGTTTGCGGTCGCGGTAGAGGTAGAGGTAGTCGCTTGGCACGATCCACTTCTCGGCACCCGTGCCTGCGGCAAGGGCCTGATGGTCGGCCAGACTGTCGCCGATGATGGGGGCCAGCGCCGCCGCCCGCCTGCGCACTGTGGCTTCGTTTGCGTGGCCCATATAGGACAGCAGCCAGGGCGCCAGCCGGGGCAGGTATCCCCATTTCAGGAACAGGGGCTGATCGGGGCTGAAGAGCATCCCCGGAGCCTTCTTCCACAGGCCCGGCACCGTGACGGGAATGATGGAACAGCTTGCCAGCACGCCGCCATTGCCGTGGCTTGCCCCCGCCGCCGGTCCCTCGCGGTCGATCAGGATGACGTCATGCCCGCTGCGGTGCAGCCAGATGGCGGTGGACACACCCACGATGCCCGCGCCGATGACGGCGATTTTTCCAGCCGTGCTCATGCGGCCAACCCCTTGGCGATGCCGTAGTGATTGAGCTTGTCCACATCGGGTCTGATCCCAAGGCCCGGCCCGTCGGGCACCTGAACCCGTCCTCCGTCACAGGGGAACGGTGTTTCGAGGATGTCTTCGGCCAGGTAGTAACGCGCCTGGTAGAATTCGCAGCCAAGATCGATGGCCCGGGTTGCCACGATCATGTGCGCGCCCGCAAGGTGGGCAAGGCCCGCCTCGAACATGTCGCCGCCATAGGCCCCAAGGCCGTGGGCCGCAGCCATGTTGGCGACGGCCTGTCCCCGCGCCATGCTTCCGGATTTCATGATCTTGACCGACACGCCATCGCAGATGCCTTCGCGAATGGCGCGGGCCATGTCTTCGGGGCCGAAGACGCTTTCGTCCGCCAGCAGCGGCACATCGATGGCGCGCCGGATTTCCGCCATGAGGTCGTAGAGCGGAGCGCGGACGGGCTGTTCGATGAAGTCGGGCCTGAAGCCGGCGATATCCTGCACCCGCTGAAGGGCGCCTTCGGGCTCCAATCCCTGATTGAAATCAACGCGAACGGCAAAGTCGGGGTAGTCCCGCGCCAGGGCTTCGAGCCGCATCAGGTCGAAGGCGTGGTCGCGGAACCCTGTCTTGAGCTTGACGATCCGCACGCCATCGGCCTGCAGGCGGTCCAGCAAGGCACGGTCCTGGTCGAAATCGGGGTTCGCGAGGGACACCGACAGCGGGATGCTGTCGCGACATTTGCCGCCCAGAAGTGCATGCACGGGCTGACCCGAAATGCGGCCTTCAAGATCGAGAAGCGCGGTATCGAGCGCGGCCTTGGCCTCGGTGCAATGCGCAACGGCCCGGCTTGCATCCAGCATGATCGCGTCGCGGTCCGAGACGCGACGACCAAGCACCAGCGGCCGGATGTAGCGGTTGAGCGCGGCATAGGTCGCTTCGGGTGAGCCGGTGAAGACAACCCAAGGCGAGGCTTCGCCCCAGCCTGTTTCCCCGCCTTCCGCCGTCAGTCGAAGGACGATCACCTCGCAGGCGCCGTCCACCCTGCCGATACCGTGATCGCGTGCAGAGACCACAGGCAGCGAAAGGTACCAAAGGTCAAAGCCGATGATGTTCTGATCAATGTCGCCCATCTGCGAAGGACCCCCATGACATCAGCCTGCCCTTGGGGCATCATCATTTCCAATACAAAATTTTTACGATCTCATAAATTTGTGTGATAGGTTGATCCCATGTCCACGCCGTTTCGCCAGTTCCAAGCCTTTCACGCCATTATGGAACGCGGCACCGTTACCGCCGCTGCCGCGCATCTCGGGATTTCCCAGCCCGCCATCAGCAACCTGCTGGCGCAACTGGAACGGCGGACCAAGCTGAAGCTCTTTGAACGCAGGCGGGGTCGCTTGGTCCCGACACCCGAAGCCGCAGTTCTGTTCGATGAGATCGACACGATCGTCCGAGGGCTTGATCATGTGAATCAGGCTGTCGCCGATCTGCAGAACCGTACGGCCGGGCAGTTGCAGGTCGCAACGAACCACGCGCTGGCGTTCGGCTTCATCCCTGCGGAAATCGCCGCGTTCTGCGAACTGCGTCCGAACCTGACGCTTGCCATGCAGTCCCAGTATTCCGGGAAAATCCAGGAATGGGTCGCGGCCGGTCTCTATGAGATCGGCATTTGCGAGCGCCCCATTCTGCATGAAGGTCTGGAAGAGCGGCGGTTCACCTTTGAAACGCTGTGCGCCATTCCCAACAGCGCGGGTCTGTCCGACCATGCGTGGGTGACGCCAGCGGATCTGGATGATTACCCGTTCATCATCATGGGGGCCGATCACATGGTCACCCGCCGCACGCGTGAAGCCTTTCACGCAAACGGCGCGCATTTCCGCGTTCGGTGTCACACGGACCTGTTTCGAAATGCACTGAACCTGGTGAAACAGGGGTTGGGCGCCGCGATGATCGACCCGTTCACCTTGGCCAGCGATGATGGAGAGGGGTATGTGGTCCGGCGTCTGAACCCGACTGTGCATCTTGACATAGTCATCGTGACGCGGCGGGACCGGCCGATTTCGGTGGTCGGGCAGGAATTTCTTGATCAGATCATTCCCCGTATGGAGAAGATTGCCACAGACACAATGCAGGACAGGATCGAGGCATGAAAGTGCAGGGCGGAAAGGCGATTTATGGAGCGAGCGTCGGGATTCTCATGCTCGAAGCGCGGTTCCCCCGCATCCCCGGCGACATGGGCAACGCGGCAAGCTGGGACTTTCCGGTTCATTACAAGATCGTCCGGGGCGCGTCGCCGGACAGGGTGGTGCGCCGGAACGCCGAAGGCCTATTGCCGGACTTCATCGCCGCCGCGCAGGAACTGGTTGCGGACGGGGTGGACGGGATCACGACCAACTGCGGCTTTCTTTCGATCTTTCAGCACGACATTGCCAAGGCGGTCGGCGTTCCGGTTGCCACCTCGTCGCTGATGCAGACGGCGATGGTGAACGCGCTTCTGCCACCCGGCAAACGGGCCGGGATCCTGACGATCTCGGCCAGCACCCTGACACCTGCGCATCTGGAGGCGGCCGGGGTTCCGCCGGGTACGCCGATCGGCACCACGGAAGGCGGGCGCGAATTCACACGCGCCATTCTGGGGAACGAATTGGAACTGGATGTCGCCGCGGCAGAAGCCGACAATGTGGAGGCGGCACGGCAGCTTGTGTCCGACAATCCCGATATCGGTGCCTTGGTGCTGGAATGCACCAACATGGGGCCTTATGCGCAGGCGATCCGCGAGACGACGGGTCTGCCTGTCTTTTCCATTCCGAACTTCGTGTCGTGGTTTCAGGCGGGACTGGCCCCCAAGCGGTACGGATAGGTCAGTCTGGCCAGAACAGAGCAGGGCAGCCGCGCGGTTGCAGTGACGACGGCTGTTTCCCCAGATCCCGTTTTCAGATGGTATGGCGCAAGCCGGGCCGTTGGGCTTCAGGCAATCTCGACCACATGACTTGGCTCGTTCTTAATGCCATCGGCTGCGTTCACGTGCTGCGGTGATGCGCTGACACCTTCTGGCCACGTGACAAGCAAGATCGCGCACCCCTTCACCCGGTTGCTGCGAATGATTTCGGGCAGCGAACGAACGCTTGCCGAAAGATGCCTTTCGTTTCGCTTGGAGACGTCAACACAAATCTCTACCGGGCTTTCGGGAGGCAGACCGCTTTCCATCAGGTCTTTGGACAGGCGATCCGCCTGGCGGACAGACATGTAAAACGCCGTCGTGGTGCCCGGACCGGAGAGCCGAGTGCTGTCGGGGAAAGGATCGTCGGCGCAACCGGTCCCGGTGGCGAGAACCAGCGTGTTGGCGACACCGCGCTCTGTAAGACTTTTGCCCAGAGACGCGCCTGCGGCCGAGGCGGCCGTCACACCGGGCACAAGTTCGATGGGGATGCCCGCCGCGCGGGCAGCGTCGAGCTCCTCTGTGGCGCGCCCGAAAATGCCCGGGTCGCCGGACTTCAACCTCACCACGCGCCGCCCCTTCAGGGCTTCGGCAACGATTGCACGGTTGATCCGGTCCTGCGGCCAACTGTGCGCGCCGACATGCTTGCCGACAAAGACCGTCTCTGCTCCGGCGCGGACGAGGTCGAGAACGTCCGGGTCAACAAGGCGGTCGTAAAAGACGATGTCGGCTTCCTGCAGGCGGTTGACGGCGCGCAACGTCAACAGATCGCGCGCGCCGGGACCTGCGCCGACAAGGGCGATCTGTCCAACCCGTGCCTTTTCGCAGGACTCCGGTTGAGGAAAGATTGGGAAGGCTGTCATGAGAACGCTCCTGTCATGCCGCGTGCGGAGGAATCCGCTCTGCCCAGAGGGTTTCTGCCACGCGTGCGCTGTCGGCTACGCCCAGCGTATCGAGCGCCAGAGCGGCGGTCCCGGTGACGATCGCGGTTTGGAAATGGTCTTGAGGGGCAGGAAAACTGCCGTCGCCGGGGCTTTGGGCATCGTCATCTGCGAGGCGCCGGGTTTCGTCGCACAATGCCGGTACCGTCTCTTCCCAGGGCGCACCATTGCGGAGACCGAAACCTGCGATCTCTTTTGCGGGATGCCGTTCGAATTCGCCACCGCCGCCCTTGATCACCGACAGGCTCTCCCAACCAAGTTGAGTTGCCGCGTCTGCCTGTAGCAGTCGGTACGACGGATGGAACACGCCCTGGACGCTGGCGCGTGCCCGGGCGGGGTTGAGCATCCGGCAGATGGTGTTGATGCACGAGCGCAGGCCCAGCACATCGCGCAGCCTGAGCAGGTCAAAGAGCCGGGGATGCCATTGCTCCAACGGCAGGTAGGCAATGCGATCTTGCGCCAGCAGTCGGGACAGCGTGGCGGGGGTATCCGCGATGCCGATCCCCGCATCCGTGAGGCCGTTGCGAACCGCCGCGTCAGGGCCGTTGAAGCCGTGCAATAGAACCGTATGTCCAGCCTCCGCGACGAGTTTTGCCGAGAGCAGAAACCAGGGGTGCCCGCGTGTGCGGCCGGCTGCATAGCTGGGCCAGTCCAGATCGACCTGCGGGAGATCCGGTCCCCACTCCTGAGCGGCCTGTGCGAACCCCGCGATTTCCTCAGCTGTTTCGCCTTTCATGCGCAGGAGCATCAGCAAGGCACCGATTGCCGCGGGCTCGGCCCCTTCGGAAAGCATGGACCGCATGGCATCCCGGGCTTCGTCTCTTGTCAAAGAGCGCGACCGCCCCGGACCCCGGCCGAGTGTTCTGACATGTGCGGCGAGGGTCATTCCGCTGCCTCGCGGGTCCGCGCGGCGTGCAGGAGGTCACTGATCTCGGGGCGGCATGATCCGCAATTGGTTCCGGCTCCGAGCGCTTCGCCAATGGCATCGACAGTGATGAGGCCTTTGGTCTCGATCGCGTCGAGGATCGTATTGATGCCCACACCGAAGCACGCGCAAAGGACAGGACCGGGGTTGGGCAAATCGGCGCGGGACCGGCCCGACAAAGGGTCCACCGCTTTGCGACCCGGAAGAGATTGCAGGTAGTCGCGCATAACGGCGACAGGTGACGGTGACGCGAAGAGTGCGCCCGTCAACACGCCGTCCTCGTGCAATGCGACCCGCGCGATGCCTCTGCCTGCGTCAATGACTGAAGCAACTTTCGCGGACCGGGACCCGAACAGGCGCTGCGCTTCGGCTTCCCAATCCGGCACCGGGGCCGACCCTGCCAATTCGGCACGGTATCCCTGCTCTGTCCGGCTTAGAGCCCAGTAATCGGACTGGGGTGACATGGGAGCTCGGGACACGGCAAACCCGTACCATGCCGCCGCGAACCGGGTGACCGACACGACGCCTGCCTTGCTTTCGGGTTGCCCTGAAACGGGATCGGTCACCGGAGCAACGAGCGCATCGATCCGCGCGGATGGGGCCGTTTCGCCTGTCCAATGGATGGGTGCAAAGACGTTGCCCTGCTGGACGGAGTCGGTGATCCGTGCCCGCAGAATGGACGATCCGATTGGGCTTGTGACGCGCACAAGGTCTGCAGCACTCAAACCAAGCGCGGTCGCGTCCGCCGGGTGAATGTCGAGAAATGGCTCAGACAGATGGGCGGAAAGGCGGGGGCTCAGCGAGGTGCGCGTCATGGTATGCCACTGATCGCGCAGCCGCCCGGTGTTCAGCCTGAATGGAAACCGGGGCTCGGTTCTGGCGGCAGGTGGTTTGAACCGTACGGGAATGAACCGGGCTTTCCCGTCAGGGTGGAAAAAGGCACCGTCACCGAAAAACCGGCCGCCCTCGCGGGTGCTGGTGACCGGCCAGCGCCGGGGCTCCATGTCGTCGTAGTGGGTGTCCGAGATATTCGACAGCCCGGACACATCGAAATCCCGTCCGAGTTGAGCAGCAACCTTTGACAGTGCCGCATATTCGCGGAAGATCTCGGCGGGTGACGCGTAGTCGAAGGCGGAGGTAAACCCCATGCGCCGTGCGACCTCGGCCAGAATGTCCCAATCCGGGCGCGCCTGACCCGGAGCGTCGATCACTTTGCGCTGGCGGCTTATTGTTCTGTCGGAATTGGTGACGGTGCCATCCTTTTCCGCCCATGCGGTTGCGGGCAGCAGGACGTCAGCCAAACGTGCCGTGTCCGTGGCGCCGGTGATGTCGCTGACAACCGTGAACGGGCAGGCCGCGATCGCGTCGCGCACCGCGTCTGCGTCCGGCATCGACACGGCCGGGTTGGTGTGGATGATCCACAGTGCCTTGATCCGCCCGTCGCCGACCGCCTGAAACATGTCGACGGCTTTCAGGCCGGGTGCTTCCGGTATGGCAGGGGCGTCCCAGAACTGACGCACGGCGGCGCGGTGATCGGAGTTTTCAAGATCGAGATGGCAGGCCAGCATGTTGGCGAGTCCGCCCACCTCGCGTCCGCCCATCGCATTCGGCTGACCGGTGACCGACAAAGGCCCGCAACCCGGCGTACCGATCCGCCCCGTGGCGAGATGACAGTTCAGAATGGCGTTGACCTTGTCGGACCCGGAGGACGATTGGTTCACGCCCTGGCTGTAGATCGTGACGACCTTTTCGGTCGCGATCCAGAGCCTGCAGAACTCGCTGATTTGTCTGTCGTTCAGTCCTGTTACGGACGCCTGTTCGTTGCGCGCGGCATCCAGCGCACTGTCAAAGCCGTTGGTGTGCGCAACGAAGCCCGGATCAACCGCGCCGCTTTCGTAGATTTCGGAAAGCAGGCGGTTGAACAGCGCGACGTCGCTGCCGGGCTGCAATGCCAGATGCAGATCCGCGTCATTGCAGCTTGCCGTGCGCCGCGGATCGATCACGACGATCTTCGTTCCGCGCGATTTCCGGGCCGCGAGGACGCGTTGGTACAGAACCGGATGGCACCAGGCCAGGTTCGATCCCACCAAAACCACCAGATCCGCCTCATCGAGGTCTTCGTACGTTCCGGGTACGGTGTCGGTTCCGAAAGCGCGTTTGTGACCGGCGACCGAAGAGGCCATGCAAAGCCGCGAATTGGTATCGATATTGGCAGAGCCGATGAAGCCTTTCATGAGCTTGTTGGCGATGTAGTAGTCTTCGGTCAGAAGCTGCCCGGACACGTAGAACGCCACGCTGTCGGGTCCATGGCGCGCAATCGTGTCGGAAAACCGGTCTGCGACCAGTTGCAGCGCGTCGTCCCAGGAGCTCTGTTCTCCATCTACGACTGGGGACAGAAACCGATGGTCAAGACCCACGGTCTCGCCCAGGGCGGATCCCTTGGAACACAGCCGCCCGTGATTGGCCGGATGCTCCGGGTCACCGCGCACCGCAATCCCGCCTTCGCCATCCGGGCGCAGCAGCACGCCGCACCCGACCCCGCAGTAGGGGCAGGTCGAGCGGATTTCGGGCAGACCGGAGCCGTCCATTACGCAGCGCTCCTCTGTCCGACCGCGTCGCCGTCGATCAGGATGCGGTCGCCGTCCAGACGCACCGGATAGGTCTCGATGCGCCCTTCATCCGCGCCCTGCGCCTCGCCGGTGTTCAGATCGAACACCCAGTTGTGCAGCGGACAGGTGACTTTCTGTCCGTGGACGATGCCTTCGACCAAGGGGCCTTGCTTGTGCGGACAGCTGTTTGAAGCGGCAAAGACCTCGGTCTCGGCGGTGCGGAAAACGGCAATGCAGCCAACCTGCGTTTTGAGAAGCCGCGCCCCGCGAACGGGCACGTCGTCGATATGGCCAATGTCGATCCAGCTCATGGACGTGTCCTTCATTCTGCGGCCAAGGGGGTGAGGTCTGCCAGCGGCGCATAGTTCTGCGCTTTGTCTCTGGCGTGTTCGGCCCAAGGGTCTTTGCGGTAGATGCTTTGCGAGACTTCGAACCGCTCAACGAGCGCGCGGCGGTTTTCCACGTCGTCCACCACAACCTCTTTCACCCAGTCGAGCCCGACCTTGCCCACCCACTTGTAAATGCGGTCAAGATACTTGGCGTTCTCGCGATAGGCCTGGGTCACGGCGACGATGACCTCGATGCACTCTTCCTCGGTTGGCACCTGGCACAGAAGCTCTGTTTCCTTCACGTCCATGCCCGCAGCACCCGCGATGCCGATCTGGTAACCGCTGTCGACGCAGATGACTCCGATATCCTTGCAGGTCGCCTCGGCGCAGTTGCGCGGACAGCCGGACACGCCCAGCTTGACCTTGTGCGGTGTCCAAGAGCCCCACAGGATCTTTTCGAGCTTGATGCCGAGCCCTGTGCTGTTCTGCGTGCCAAAGCGGCAATGGTCGGTTCCGACGCAGGTCTTTACCGTGCGCAGGCCCTTGGAATAGGCATGGCCCGAAACCAGCCCGGCCTTGTTCAGATCGGACCAGATATGGGGCAGGTCGGTGACGGGGGCGCCCTTGAAGGTGACGTCACCGCTTGTTGGCGTATCGAGACCGGCCATCAGATTGATCAGCGTGGTTTTGCCGGTGCCGGAGAAGCCGAGGAGCACGAGGAACTCGCCCTCTTGGACATCAAGATCGATGTTCTTGAGCACATGCGTCTGGTTGGTGCCGACGCCATAGCTTTTCGAAACGTTTTTGAAGGACAGGAAGCTCATCTCGGATCACCGGTTGTTTGAGAAGGTGAAGAGCGACTGCAGGGCGTACATCACACGATCCAGCAGGAAGCCGATGATGCCGATGGTCAGAACCGCAACCATGATTTTGGCGAGCGACGAGGACGACCCGTTCTGGAACTCGTCCCAGACGAACTTGCCGAGGCCCGGGTTCTGCGCGAGCATTTCCGCCGCGATCAGCACCATCCAGCCGACGCCCAACGAGAGGCGGAGACCGGTGAAGATGAGCGGAAGGGCAGACGGTAGCACCAGCTTGGTGATCTTCGTCCAGGTGTTCATCTTGAGCACCTTGGAGACGTTGATCAGGTCCTTGTCGATCGACGCCACACCCAGCGCGGTGTTGATGAGGGTCGGCCAGAGCGAGCAGAGCGTCACCGTCACCGCCGAGATCACGAAGCTTTTCGGCAGGAGGCCACCTTCAGTTGCGGCAAGCGCCGAAACGACCATGGTCACGATCGGCAGCCATGCCAGCGGTGAGACTGGTTTGAAAATCTGGATAAGCGGGTTCAGTGCGGCGTTGGCGGTCGGGGACAGGCCAGCGGCAATGCCCAACGGCACGGCGACAACTGTCGCGATCAGGAAGCCGAAGAACACGGTCTTGATCGATGTCCAGATCTGTTCGTAGAAGCTCGGTGCGCCGGTATAGGCGACGGTCTTGACCTCGTCGGCGCGGCCCGCGTCGATGAGCTTCTGGTTGCGCTGCGCCACCATCGCTTCGAACTTTTCACGCTTTGCCGCCTTGGCTTGCGCGTCTTCGTGCAGGTTGACAGCTTCATCCCAGACCTGCGCTGGGCCGGGTACGGCACCGAGGGACGTTTGCACCTTGGGTGCCAAGGTCGCCCAGAGCATCAGGAACGCACAGATGGCAAGGATCGGGACGATCAGCAGACGCCAGATCTCTTTGATCTGCGCTTGCGGGTTGTCACCTGCAACGGCCTTCAGGACTGGGGTCACCCAACTCAGACCCAGAACCTGGAACCATTTGTCGGCAGCGTTGATGCGGGTGAACAGACGTGCGCGCCGGGCTTCGCGGTCTGCTGTGTCTGAGAAATTCGGATCGACGGTTGTCATGGGATCGGGTCCTTTGTGGGAGAGGCGTACGGCGCTCCTCGCTCCCGAGGGAGCTCTTCTCGAAGACGGCCAAGAGCCGGAGGAGCGCGCTGTGTCTGTTAGCCCTGGATTTCGTTTCCAACGACGATTTGCTCACCCTTCAGGCCGATCGGCAGGCTTTCGAGGTAGGCAACCGGAAGTCTGACCGTCTCATCCCAGGAGCCCCGACGCCGTAACGAGCGCTTCGGCCACGTCAGCGACACGCCGGCCCTGATCCATCGCCGTTTTGCGCAAGAGCGCATATGCCGCGTCCTCGTCGATCCCTTTTGCTTTCATCAAAAGGCCCTTGGCGCGGTCGATCACCTTGCGTTCTTCCAGCGCCCGGCGGGTTTCGGCCAGTTCGTTGCGCATCTGGCGCACCATGCTGAACCGCGCGATTGCGGTGTCCATGACGGGTTTGATCCGTTCCGCGGACAATCCGTCAACGACATAGGCCGACACGCCCGCTTCGATTGCGGTCTGCGCCAGCCCGCCAGCTGCACCGGAAACGAACATGGCGACCGGACGTTCCAGCGGACCGGAGGCGAGGGTCAGTTCTTCAAGCATGTCGCGTGTCGGATGGTCGATGTCGATCAACACGATATCGGGCGCATACTCTGCGATCTTTCGTGCCAACCCGCTGGTGTTGCCGACGACATGCACATTGCAGTCGGCGCCGTTCCTCAGCGCATCCACGATCGCAATTGCGCGATCACGATCCTCTTCGACCACAACAACAGTGAGCTGGTTTGCCATGGCTCACGTTTGGATATCTGAAATCCGGATAACAACCTGAAAACGGGTCACGAAACAGCAACGCGCTGCGGAGGTCGCAAAAAGCGCAGGTGTGTGCTCAAATCTTGTGCATTGCGCGTTCGGCGTCGGGCATCCTGGCCTGTCTTCAGGGGGCAGGTGAGGCAGGCCCGGACCCGACCCTCGGGTGCATCCGGGTCCCATCTGACAAGCCGATGCACAAGACCAGTTCGTTGGCCCTTGGAGCGTCTGCAACGCAGAGCGTAACGGTGTCGATGAAGTCGAAGGCCCAGGGGTCATCCTTGTGTCCGAGCGGCAGGTCGATCCGGTCCCCAAGGGAACCGACCTTGTGGTTCGAGGGCATCAGTGACTTTCCACCTCCGATTGCCGCACGGACAGGGGCACCGAGTTTCGGATGCAGGACCGCCGCCCCATGCTCCATCGCGCCTGCGGCACCCACCAGAGCCGCCTTGCCGTAGGCAACGGGCGGATTGGGCAGCATCGACACCAGGTCCTTGGCGAGGTCCGGCCCCAGATCGGTGGCAATGCGGAAGAGGTCCGACAGATCCTCGGCGTCCACGCCCGCAAACGGGTTTTGGACCACTGCCATCGCGGCGGCGCGCGTGACCGGGGCACTGACGCGGCCCAACTCGTCGGCGTGCAGGGTTTCCTTCTGAAACAGGAGCTTTCTCACAATCATGATACGCGTTCCTCTTGCAGGGTGGCACTGGCACCGGATCTGAACATCTCGAAGGAGAGCGCCAGCGGTACGACGCTTGCGAAGAGGGCCATCGCCAACCAGATCGGGCCTTGCGGCTGACCTGTTGCATCAAAGATCGCGCCTGCTGCCGGGGGTGTTGCAAGCATGATCGCGTAGTAGACCGTGAAGAACACGCCCATTCCGAAGGCCCGTACCTCGGGGCGCAGCGCCAGACCGGCCAGCGCCATGATCACCCCGGCAGGGGCCATCCCAACGAGGCCAAAGAGAAGGCTGGCCGTAAGGCCCGCGCCGGGCAGGGCCAGAAGCCACAGAGCCGCAACCGCGCCCGTCATGCATATGGTCAGGACAAGGTCGCGCCGACCGAAGCGATCAACAATCTGGCCGCAGATTGCGCCGGACCCGATCATCAGCCAACTGCCGACGCTGATTGTTCCCGCCGCTGCGATTGCTGAAAGGCCAACCCCCTCGAGCACTTTCGGGCCGAAGGTCAGGTAGGTCACATAGGCTGCGTTGAACACGCCCCATGCGCCCGCTGCGCAAAGCACCAGCCGCCATTCCCGCCCCGTCAGTCTTGGAGCACCGGCCGATTTGGTCGCGGTCATGTGGTCGGGCGCTTTGTAGAACACGAACACCGCCACAGCAGCCACAAGGCAATAGGCCGATGCCACCTGAAACGGAATGCGCCAGCCGTAGGCCTCGGCCAGCCAGGCGTGGCCGACCTGACCCATCGCGATCCCGAAAGGCCAGGACATGACCAGAATGCTCATCGCGGTGGCAACCTCCCGGCCCTCGAACCAGTCAGCGACCATCTTGGTGAAATAGAGCGTCGTAAACAGGAAGCCGGCCCCGGCAATGATCCGTCCGGCCCCGATGCCCATGCCCCCGAAGGCCAAGGACGACACCAGCCCCCCCAGTGCCAGCGCGACAAGTCCAAAGACCACCATCTCGCGATCTGCAACCAGCCGTCCGAGATAGCCCGCCGGCAGGGCCAGGATCAGCCCGGGCGCCATGAAGAGCCCGATCAGAAGGCCGACGCCCGCGTAATCCAGACCGAAGGCGACAACGAGATCGTCACTCACCGAAGAGAGTGTCTGGAACTGAAAACCGAGACCGACCCGAGCCAGGAACAGCAGGGCGAGGATGCGCCAGCGCATTACGCCCAACCGAGCGCACGCAGCGCCTGCATGTCGTTCCAGATCTTGGTCATGTGGGCGATCCTGTTGTCCTCGAACCGCATGACATAAGCGTAGTCTGAAACCACCTCTTTCCCTGTTGGCGCACCAGGTCCGCCCGGTCCTGTTTGAGTGCCGTGAAATTCGGCTGTTGCCACGGCCGTGCCGCGGGCTTCGTCAACGGCAAATGCGGTCAGCACATAGCGGCCATCAGGCACAGGCGTCAGGAGGCCTTTCATCCACTCGCAATAGTCTGCAAGTGACTTGGTCCCGACGAGCGCATCCGCCTGACAGGTGAAGGTTGCATCGTCCTGACACCAGGCTTTGCAGGCATCCCAGCCCTTGCCGGTCTCACAGGCCTCGAAAAATGCGGAGGCGTCTTGGATCATCGTCATTGAAATCACTCCTGATCTTTGCGTTCATCGGACAAAGCCAAGGTTGCAGGAAAGTGGTCGGGTCTGGCATCGGTCAGATGCAGCAACCGATGTGGTAGCGGTGTGGTATAGGGATGACGCAGAGCACAGCGGAGCAAGGCGTACGGAATGATCGATGACTGAACAGCCCAGCGACCGCGAACTGGAGATCGCGACAGCCTATGTGGATGGGCAGACCTACAAGGAGATCGCGCGAAGTCTGGACATTGCGCCGTCGACCGTGCGCACCCACCTCAGGACGGTCTACCGCAAGCTTGGTGTGACGTCGCGGACGGAGCTTGCCAATGCGTTGAGCCAGCGCCATGACGGTACACCCTCGGCACGGGATGACGCGGATCTGATTGCGGAGCTTTCGCTGCAACTGGACGAGGCGATCCGCCGCGAACGCGTGTTGGCGCGTGTATTGCGCATCATCAGCCAGAAGGGCCATGACCTGCCGGCGGTGATTGCTGCCGTGCTCGACCATACACTTGAGATCTGCGAGGCGGAGTTCGGAATCCTTTTCGAGTATTGCGGAGACCTCCGGTTTCGGGCCCGGCATTCGCGCAATATTCCCGAACGTTTTTCGTCGTGGCTGACCGAACAGGACATTTTTTCCGTGGAGCCGGAAACCGGGCTCGGGCGGGTTGCAACGGAACTGGCGACCGTGAACATCGTGGATGTCCGGGGTGAAGACATCTATCGCCATGGCGCGCCGCTGCGGATCGCGACGGCGGAACTGGGCGGCGCGCGGTCTTTTGTGGCTATACCGATGATGTCCGACTCGCGCCTGCTGGGAGCATTCACGATCTATCGGACCCGCGTCCACCCGTTTCGGGACCGCAGTCTCGAGCTGGCTCAGCTGTTCGCAGACCAGGCAGCCATCGCAATCGAAAACGCCGGCCTCAAGGAGGCCCGGGATCACGCAGAAACGGCGCTGGAACCAGCCGCCGTTCCGGTGCCGCCATTGCTTGCGGTTCTGCCCTTCCGCGCCGCGGACGAAACTGACGACGACGCGCGCCGTCTGGGGCGGCGGGTCGCTGCGGAACTGTCGATGGAGCTGTCAAGCAACCCATTGTTCCGTGTGATCGATCAGACATCCAGCTTTTCGCCGCGGCTGATGGGGCAGTCTGCGTTGCAGAGTGCAGAGCGACTTGGTGCCCGTCTGGTCGCCTCGGGTTCGGTCAGGCGTCTTGGCTCAGGACGGTATCGCCTTGCGCTTGAGCTGCACGAGGCCGGGCGCCCGGCTGCGATCCATCAAGATGTCCTGACTTATTCCGAATTGCAAAGATCGGACCTGCTTGAAGACCTCATCACCCGGCTTTGCGCTGCCATCGGCACGCGCGCAGAGCGATCGTTTCTGTCGGCGGCAAAGGAACGTGGAGATCGGAGCCCGTTGGCTCTCGATCAATTCCTCATGGGTTTGGAGCATCACCACGTTCACAACGAAGAGGGCTATCTTGAAGCCCGGCGGCACTTCGAGAATGCGGTCTCTCTTGATGCCGGGTTTGCACGGGCCGAGGCTGCGCTTGCGATCACCTACGTTCGCGAGTGGTTCTGGAAAAGTGATAACCGGGAACTGCTGGATGTCGCTGAGGACTATGCCCGCAGGGCCTTGACGATGGATTCAGAGGACGCCTGGTCGCTGACCGTGTCCGGCGTTGTCGCGCTTTACAAACGGCGGCACGGAGAGGCGGCTGCCCATTTCGAAGCCGCGCTGGAGCGGGCACCCTACGATGCGTATGTGGTGTCGCGGGCCGGGCTGGGGCGGTTTTACAGCGGCAATTTCGAGGATGCGGCGCAGCTGTTTCAGCGCGCTATTATCCTCGACCCGCTTCATGCCGATCGCCAGCGCGGGATGCTGGGCCATGCCTACCTGCACCTCGGGCGGTACGATGAAGCGCTGGCCGCGCTGCGGGCGGTGCGGGACCCCTTGCTTTGGGAGCTTGCCTGGATGGCAGCGTGTCAGGCTCTGTCCGGTGACGAGAGCTACCGGGACACATCCGACAGATACAGGAATATGCTGGGACCGAAGGTCCAATCCTACAGGGCACCGACCCGCCCGTTCAAAAATGAAGCGGACATGCTGAGACTGGACGCGGCCATGAAACTTGCGGGGCTGATCTAGAGCCGGATTGGCTTTTCGGAACTGTCCGTCCGTCTGACGCGGTTGGCGGTGACGTGTCTACTCCTGACCCATGAACCGCGGATCGCCCGTCGCCCAGGCGACGCCATCCCCCCGATCCATGCCTTCGATCAGCGCCATGTCCGCCGCATCGATCTCGAAGCCGAAAAGATCGATGTTCTGCCGCATCCGTGCGGGGTTCAGGCTTTTGGGGAGAACGCCAAATCCTTTCTGGACCCCCCAGCGCAACAGGACCTGGGCTTCCGTGACCCCGTATTTCGCGGCCATCGCCTTGAACGGAGAGTCCTCGTCTGTGCTTGCCGCCTGCATCTCGGATGTCTTGGCGCTGTCCTGTCCGGGTTCGGCGCGCCATGTCGAGAGGGGAACGAGAGAGCTGTAGGCAATCGGTGCGATCCCGTTCGCAGCCATGAAGCCGAGCAATTCGGGCTTCTGGGACCAAGGGTGCAATTCGATCTGATTGTATTCCGGCATAGGCAGGCCAGCCGCGCGGATTTCTTCGATATGCGCCTCGGTGTAGTTGCTGACCCCAATGGACCGGGCCTTCCCGGCAGCCTTCAGATCGACAAGCGCCCGCCACTCGTTCACCCGTTCCTGTCCGCCAGAGGGGGCATGGATGAGGTAGAGATTGACATGGTCGAGCCCGAGCGCCTGGAGAGACGTTTCGAAGGCAGACATCGTTTCGTCATAGCCTTTCGGGGCGTCACCCCATGCGGCATTTCCCGGCCAGAGCTTCGTGGTGACGAAGAGATCAGAGCGGTCGAGGCCGCAGGCAGACAGGCCGCGTCGGATGCCTTCGCCAACGCCCGCTTCGTTGTGATACCCGGCTGCTGTGTCGATATGACGGTAGCCTGCTTCGATTGCCGCTGCGACCGCAGCGGGGGCATCATCATTCGAAATGAGGTACGTTCCGAACCCGACGATAGGCAGGCCGGTCGAAGTGGTCGGGGTTCCGTTGGCCAGACTGTTCATTTCGTGTTTCCCTCTTGAATTCTTGGCTTCGTGGTCAGTTGCCTGATTGGAGATTGTATAGGCAAAGAAAGATTGCGTTTCTTGCTTATTGATCCGCCAAAGTTGACTGTTCGTCCAAGATGCCGGAAGAATGTTAAATTCAAGAATAGATGTGCTACCACGCTACGGGACAGGATTTTGGGACGCCATATGCAGCCGGAGCAGATAGAAGCAGCGCGGGATCTTGCCCTTTCGGGCGCCAGTGATGGCGTGACGCGACTTGGGCTGGGTGAGGCGGTGGTGCTCCGTCAGAGCCATCCGACCGATATCGAAGGTACGCTCTACCGGCCTCTTTTGTGCCTGATCCTGCAAGGGGCAAAGGATGTCTCTGCAGGTGCGATTTCCGTTCGTTGTCCGGCGGGACATGCGATCATCGTCAGCCATGATCTGCCGGTGTCGTCGCGCATCACGCACGCGTCGGAGGATGCGCCATATGTTGCCTTCGTGCTGCCCATCGATCTGGGACTTCTGCGCGGGTTTTTCGATCTTGTTCCCGATGTCCCGGATGGTGCCGAAGACGAGCGTGCGCTTACATGTCATCCGGCTGAACCAGGCCTGCTTGATGCGGTTGCACGGTTCATCGCACTTTCGAGAGATCCCGCTGCAGCGCCGCTGCTGGGGCCAATCCTCCTGCAGGAAATCCACGCGCGGCTTCTTCTTTCGGCTCAGGGGGCCATTCTGAGGCGTTTCCTGCACCGTGAGGACCCGTCGCGGCAGGTCGCTCAGGCCATTGCGTCCATTCGCGCGTCAATAGACGAACCGCTGTCCGTGTCTGCGTTGGCGGAACGCACGGGCATGAGCAGGTCCTCGTTCCATGCGCATTTCAAGGCAGTTACCGGGCTGACACCGGGTCAGTATCAGAAGGATATCCGTCTGCTTGAGGCCCGACGCCTCATCGCAGAAGGCAAGGCTTCGATTTCTGCCGTGGCGTTCGATGTCGGCTACGAAAGCCCAGCACATTTCAGCCGGGACTACTCCAGGAAATTCGGGTATTCGCCGCGTGAAGAGCGCACTGGCAGACGGAATGTCCTGGAAGACGAGGTTACATGATCTGCAAAGCCTGCGCGCCTGCTGCATGATCCGCTCCTTGCGGTTTCATCCGGGACAAAAGCCGCTAATACTTGGGCATGGCACAAGACCCTCACCGTTTTGACATTGGCCCGGGCGACGACGCGATGTGGGCTGTCGTTACTGTTGCGCAGGGCGGATATGACATGCTGTCCTATCGCCGTGTCCGTAAGCCACGCCCCGGGCGCGGCGAAATTCTTCTGCAGGTGCTGGCCGCGGGTGTGAACAACACCGAGATCAATACGCGTTTGGGGTGGTACTCCTCATCGGTCACAGACGGGACAGAGCAGACGGCGGGTGCGGTGGCGGCGGCGGCTGAGCAAAAAGCCGATGGCGGATGGAATGCCGCAACGCCGTTTCCGTTCATTCAGGGCACGGATTGCTGCGGGCGCGTTGTTGGCGTCGGTGAAGATGTGGAGCGGCAGATGATCGGCAAACGCGCACTTGTGCGTGCGTGTATGCGTCCCAGAGGATTCGCATCACCGGAGAACATCTGGATGGGATCGGATTTCGACGGTGCTTTCGCGCAGTTCGTGGTTGTTCCTGCATCCGAGGTGTTTCCGGTCGACTGCGCCTGGTCCGATGCTGAACTGGCAACCATTCCCTGTGCCTATGGGACAGCAGAAAACATGCTGCACCGTGTCGGACTGTCAAAGGGAGAGCGTGTCCTCGTCGCAGGCGCTTCGGGTGGGGTCGGCTCTGCCGCCGTTCAACTGGCGCTGCGGCGCGGGGCAGAGGTCATTGCCATCGCGGCCCGTTCAAAGCACGCGGACATGCGGTCACTCGGCGCTGTGGAACTTGTCGATCGGAACGATGACCTTTTGACCCTTCTGGGCGAAAATGCCGTCGATGTCGTGGTCGACAATGTGGCCGGTCCCGGGTTTCCCGCGATGCTGAAGCTGCTGCGGCGTCGTGGGCGCTATGTGTCTTCAGGGGCCATCGCCGGTCCTGTTGTGTCGCTCGACATGCGTGACATGTATCTCAAGGACATCACGCTCTTCGGGTCGACTGGCTGGGACGCGCCCGTGTTCCCCGATCTGATCCGCTATATCGAAAACGGAGAGATCAAACCGCTTGTTGCTGCCACTTATCCGTTGAACCAGATCGCCGATGCCCAAAAAGCGTTCCTGAAGAAAACTCATGTCGGCAATTTCGTTCTGTTGCCGCCGGGTATGGATTGATCCCGCAAAGAACCGTCAAGCCACCATCGTTAACGGGTATCGAGAGATACAGAGCCATCGGCCGTTGCCTCTTGCCCCGTGTCTACCCTCCGATGAACACTGTCCGCGCGACCATCATTTTCGGGTCTCCCAAAAGTGTCCCGCAGCCCGCCATATCGACAATCCAGCGTGCTGCAGGGCGTCCGTGGATCAAGACGGTTGCGCTGCCTTTTGCAATCGGGGGCATGGGCAGCGGTGGTACGAAAGCCGGCGGTGGACCAATCATCGGTGGGTGGGCCGGGCCGGCACTTGTCATGCCGGAGCAAAGCACGAAATCCCCCATAACCGCTGCGGGCATTTTCTCGGTAAGCACAGTGACCGGGCGCCCGGGCGACGGAACAGCGATCAGGCCGCTGGGTACGACCGTATCATGTGTCACCGGGTCTGTGAGACGGGCTCCTGGGAACATATCGCTGGGTCTTTCGACTGCGGATTATCGGCCACGGGCACGTCACGATGCCCGACCGCTTCATCCCAAGGGTGTCTGCATATGCCGTTCCAGTCAACCAAAAGCTGCCAATCCATAAAGGAGGGCAGGGGTTTGAACCGCCGTTGCCTCTCGCTTGTCCACAGTGCAGAGTTCAGGGACATCTCCGACCCGACAGCGCGGGTGCCGTTTGCGGTGCAACCCGTTGATGGGCGGAACTCACGCAAGAGGCTGACGCGCTGGCAGATGGCGGTGTGGCCGATGCCATCGCCAAGGACTTCGATGGAAAGGACGTCCTATGAAGATCGACGGAACCCATTACCGCTCGTTGTGGTGGAACCACGACAGGGATGTTCTCGAGATCATCGACCAACGGTGGCTGCCGCATGACTTCCGGGTGATCCCGGTCGAAACGATGCAAGACTTCGCGGATGCGATCTTTGAGATGCGTGTGCGTGGCGCGCCTTTGATCGGGGCGACGGCGGCCTATGGGATGGCTCTGGCGATGGCGGAAGACCCGTCTGACGCCAATATGGATGCTGCCTGGTCGTATCTGGAAAAGACGCGACCTACGGCGATCAACCTGCGTTGGGCGCTCGACCGCTGCCGGGCTGCATTGCGGCCAGTGGCGGAAGGGGACCGGGCGGCGGCCGCCCTGGCTCTTGCGCACGACATTGCGGATGAGGATGTGGAGATCAACCGCCGCATCGGTGAGAACGGTCTTGCCCTCATCCGGGAGATCGCAGCGAAGAAACCGGCGGGGGAGCCGGTGCGTCTGCTGACCCATTGCAACGCGGGTTGGCTTGCTACGGTGGATTGGGGCACGGCGACAAGCCCGATGTATCATGCACATGATGCTGGCATCCCCTTGCATGTCTGGGTCGATGAAACCCGACCGCGCAATCAGGGCGCGCTGACCTCATGGGAGCTGGGCAAACATGGTGTTCCGCACACCTATATCACCGACAATGCAGGCGGGCATCTGATGCAGCACGGGATGGTGGACATGGTCATCACCGGCACGGACCGCACCACGCGACAGGGGGATGTGTGCAACAAGATCGGCACATACCTGAAAGCGCTGGCAGCCCATGACAACGGCGTGCCGTTCTACGTGGCGCTGCCGTCGCCCACGATAGACTGGACCGTGACCGATGGCGTGGCCGAGATTCCCATCGAAGAACGCAACGCCCGCGAGGTCACCCATGTGCAGGGCGTTCTCGATGCCGGTGATATAGGCGCGGTGCAGGTCACTCCCGAACGCACGCCGGGCGGCAATCCTGCCTTTGACGTCACGCCGAACCGTCTGGTGACAGGTCTGATCACTGAACGCGGTGTATGCGATGCATCCGAAGAGGGGCTTGCGTCGCTTTTCCCCGAATTCGCCCGCGCGGCGGAGTAGGGCAGCCGATGCCTGCCGCACAATTCGGAATAACGCGCAGCACCTCGGTGGAGGAAACGCTTTTCGCCGGTGCGCGTTGCGAAGGGGCCGCTGGACCTGTGCTGGCCTCAGTGCAAAACGGATTTGTGGCCCGCCGCGCCACCGGAACGTGCCGGGACCACACCCGGTTGGAGATGCAGGCATGACACCCGGACAGTCGACCGCTTTGCCGGACACCACAGTAACGCGTCAGGCGCTGATAGAAGCGTGTCTCTGGATGAACGAACGTCATCTCAATCAGGGCACTTCGGGCAATATTTCGGCCCGCGTGGGCGAGGGGCTTTTGATCACCCCGTCCGGCGTGCCGTACGAAGATCTGAGCCCGGATGCCTTGGTGACGATCCCTCTGACGGGACAACCAAAGGCTGAAGGTCCGAAGCCCTCGTCTGAGTGGCGCTTTCACCAGAGACTGCATCAGGCGCGTCCGGACATGCCGGTGGTGCTCCATGCGCACCCGCCCTATTGCAGTATCCTTGCGGTCCAGCGCAGGCCCATTCCGGCATGTCACTACATGATTGCCGCCTTTGGCGGGAATGACGTGCCGCTGGTGGACTACGCGCTTTTCGGCAGTTCGGAGCTTTGTGAGAACATGGCCGAGATCATGTCTGACCGGCATGGCTGTCTGATGGCCAATCACGGCGCGACCGTACTGGGCGAAACCATAGCCAGGGCGCGCTGGCGTCTCGAGGAACTGGAAACGCTGGCGCGGACATATCTGTTCAGCAGCATCGGCGGCGCCCCCCATATCCTGTCTGATGCGGAAATCGCCGAGGTCCTGGTTGCGTTCCAGACATACGGTCCGCAGGACCAAGGCGAACGGAAAGCCTGACCTGCAAAGAGTGAGCGACCTGAAAGCGAGCATATTGCAGAGACCGGTGACTTGGCGTCAGTATGAAGGGCAGGCCACGACACAGGAGACAGTGCGATGTTACCCACACTTGGTATTCTCCTGACTTGCCAACTGATCGGAGAGGCGGTTGCCCGGACGCTCGCTCTGCCCATTCCGGGACCGGTTCTTGGGCTTGCGCTTCTGATCGCTGCGCTGCTTGTACGCCCCGGTCTTGTTGAAACCCTGCGCACCACCGTCGGCGTGATCCTGGCCAACCTTTCGCTGATGTTCGTGCCGGCGGGTGTCGGTGTGATCGGCAATCTCGACGTGCTGTCGGGTGATTGGTTTGCGCTGCTGTGTATCCTTGTGCTGTCCACGATCCTTGCCATGCTGGCGGCCGTGGGTACGTTCATCGGGGTCCGGCGTCTGACCGAGATGCGTCGGGCATGACCAACGTCGCCAATCTTTGGAGCTACCTCTCCACGACGCCGCTGATGTGGCTGACGGCCACGCTGCTGGCGTATCTCGCGGCAAGCACATTTGCGCGACGTCTCGGGCATCCGCCCTGGGCCAATCCTGTTCTGATGGCGGTTCTGCTGATTGCCCCTGTTCTGTGGATTTCCGGCACTGACTACGCGACCTATTTCGAAGGCGCCCAGTTCATTCACTTCCTGCTCGGGCCTGCAACCGTCGCGCTGGCCTTCCCCTTGTGGGAGAACCGCGAGACGATCCGCAGTTCGGTGGCCCCGATCCTTCTTGCCCTGCTTGCCGGATCGGTTGTGGCTGCCGGTTCGGCCATTCTGCTGGCGCGGGCTTTTGGCCTGCCGGACGAGGTGCTTCTGTCGCTTGCGCCGAAATCCACCACGGCCCCTGTCGCTTTGGGAATTGCCGAAGCGGTCGGGGGCGTCCCGAGCTTGACGGCGGTTCTGGTGATCCTCACCGGTATCATCGGTGCGATCACCGTCACACCGCTTATGAACCTGCTGCGTATCGAGGACTGGCGCGCTCGGGGCTTCGCGGTCGGTGTCGCAGCACATGGCATCGGAACGGCGCGCGCGTTTCAGGTGAACCCCGTGGCAGGGGCTTATGCGGGCATTGCGATGGCTCTGAATGCGCTGCTGACCAGTCTCATCGTGCCGGTTCTTGTTCGCTGGCTTGTCTAGATGAGTTCGGTGCGCTGCGCGACGTCGCGCAGCGCCTCCAGAAGGCGCCGCTGCGTTGGAGTGGGAGACCATGTCCTGCGGGTCGCAATGCCAATCGGGCGACCGGGGTCGCCAATCTCGATCGGAAGGCGGCAAATGGTGCCGTTGCGCACGTCCTGTGCCGTCTGGTGCGTCGACAGCATGGTCAGGCGCGGCCCAAGGGTCAGCAGCGACCGGATCAGTGCCATGGAGCTGGCCTCGATGGGCGCCGCAGTCGGGGTTATCGCATGATGGTCGAGGAAGCGGTCGAACTGGTTCCGGGTCGGCGTGCCCTGACGGGGAACGATCCAGCCGAATGGGGACAGATCGGACGGCAGGATTTGCGTCTTCCCCGCAAGAGGATGGTCGGGGCCGCAGAAAATGCCGAGATGATCGTAGAACAGCATGCCCTGTGAAATGTCCTCACCCGGTGAAGGGTCGCGCAACGCGCCGATGATCATGTCGATCCGTCCGTCGCGCAGTTCGTTCAGCAGGTCAGGATAGGGACCATCGACAACGTTGATTTCCGTCAGCGGGAAAGATCCGGTCACCCATGCGATCGCCTGTGGAAGCAAATGGCTTCGCGCCAGAGGCAGGCTTCCGATCACCACCCTGGCGTTTGCCGGTCCATGCAATTGGCCCAGTTCCTCCATAGCCTGTGCAAGTTCGACAAAAGCCAGCCGCGCCGCACGGCTGAGACTTTTTGCTGCCGGCGTAAGTGAAATACCGGACACGGATTTGCGGTACAGCGAAAATCCCGCCAGCGTCTGCAGGTCCTGCGCGACGCGGTAGATCGTTGGTTGCGCCAGTCCAAGGGCGCGCGCGGCAGACGAATAGCTGCCGTGATCCGCGATTGCCGTCAGAGCGCGCAGTTGTGTCCAGCGCACGGAGTGGCGAAACGCCGGGTTTGTTGCGGATTTTGCCTGACCGGCAGCAGATGCATACCCCGTCTCCAGACCCTCCAGCGCACGCCATACACGGGGGTGAAACACTGCGCCCGCCTCGGTCGGTGACATCCCCAGACGGTGTCGGATGAACAACTGTGCCTGAACAAGTGTTTCCAGTTTTCCAACGGCTTGGGTGATTGCTGGCTGTGACAGGTTTACCCGTTCCGACGCTCCTTTGATGGTTCCAAGAGTGTGAATCGCCGAATAGGCGGACAGGTGTCGCAGGTTGAAATCAGGCAATTCCATACAGCACCTATAGGTTTCTTGAATGTCTCTGACCAGTCTTTGAAATGGTCAACCGGCATCGGATCGGGCATCCTGTTCAAGGGAGTATTCAGGAGGAGGGACGCATGAGCGACCGGAAAACAGCGCTGGTGCTTTCAGCGCACGCTGCCGATTTTGTCTGGCGCTGCGGCGGGGCGATCGCTCTGCATCAGAAGCTGGGGTATGACGTGACCGTTGTCTGCCTGTCCTTTGGCGAGCGGGGGGAAAGTGCGCGTCTTTGGAAGGATGGAAAGACGCTGACGGAGGTTAAATCCATCCGTCGCAAAGAAGCAGAGAACGCGGCCAAGGCGTTGAACGTTCACGACCTCCAGTTCTTCGATCTGGGAGATTATCCTCTGGTCGTGGATGATCAGAACAAGATGCGGCTGGTGGACGTTCTACGTGCGGTGCAGCCCAAATTCATGCTGAGCCATTCGAAATACGACCCCTACAACACCGACCACATGTATACGAGCGAACTGGCGCTTGAAGTGCGGATGATCGCGCAGGCCTGGGGCCACAATCCCGGCGAGAAAGTGCTTGGCGCGCCGCAGCTCTATCTGTTCGAGCCGCACCAGACCGAACAGATGGGTTGGAAGCCGGATGTGTTCCTCGACATCACCGAGGTCTGGGACCAGAAGCGCGCGGCCATCGAATGCATGGAGGGCCAGCATCACCTCTGGGATTATTACACCAATGTGGCCGAGAACCGGGGAAACCATTTCCGGCGCAACTCGGGCGGTCAGGCCGGGGGACGTCCGGCCAAGTATGCCGAAGGCTTCCAGTCTGTCTTTCCCCGCACGGTGGATGAACTGTGATGGGGGTCGTTGTTCAGAACATCGACCGGGCCGATGCCGAGGTCATCGAGGGTCTCGCCGCCTGCGGGGTGGCGACCGTACACGAGGCCCAAGGGCGCACGGGCTTGCTCGCGTCCTATATGCGGCCGATTTATCGCGGCGCGGCGATTGGCGGATCCGCCGTCACAATCCTTGCGCCGCCCGCCGACAACTGGATGCTGCACGTGGCCATCGAGCAGATCAAACCCGGAGATGTGCTGGTGCTGGCCACCACCTCTCCGTCAGATGCCGGGTATTTCGGAGACCTGCTGGCCACGTCTGCACAGGCGCGCGGTTGTCGCGGCCTGATCATCGACGCAGGTGTGCGGGATGTCGTCGATCTTGAGAAGATGGGGTTCCCCGTCTGGTCGAAAGCCATCTGCGCGCAGGGCACGATCAAGGAAACGCTTGGGTCGGTGAATGTGCCTGTGGTCTGCGCCGGTGCGGCGGTCGCGCCCGGCGATGTGATCGTCGCGGATGACGACGGGGTGTGCGTCGTGAAACGGACCGAGGCCTCGGACGTGCTGGAACGTGCGCAGGCGCGGGTCGCCAATGAAGAGGCCAAACGCAAGCGGTTGGCGTCGGGTGAACTGGGGCTCGACATGTATCAGATGCGAGAGCGGCTGGCCGAGAAGGGCCTGCGCTATGTCTGACGGCGTTCGTTGCATGTGGATGCGCGGCGGCACCTCAAAGGGCGGGTACTTTCTTGCGGATGACCTGCCCGCGGACCGGGACGCTTTCCTGTTGCGCGTCATGGGCAGTCCGGATCCCCGGCAGATAGACGGCATGGGAGGGGCGGATCCGCTGACCTCAAAGGTGGCGGTGGTCAAACCGTCGGAGCGTCCCGGAGTGGATGTGGACTACCTGTTCCTGCAGGTGGCCGTCGATCAGCCGTTGGTTCTGGACGGGCAGAACTGCGGCAATATTCTTGCCGGGGTTGCACCCTTTGCCATCGAGCGTGGGCTGGTTGCCGGACAGGACGGCCAGACCCGTGTCACGATCTACATGGAGAACACCGGCCAGACCGCGATTGCGACCGTTCAGACGCCGGGCGGTGTGCCGAACTATGACGGCGAGGCGTCCATTCACGGTGTGCCGGGACGCGCGGCGGCGATCCCTCTGGAATTCGTGGAGACCGCCGGATCAACCTGTGGTGCGCTTCTTCCCAGCGGCAACGCCCGCGACACGGTTGCAGGTGTCAACGTGACGATGATCGACAACGGGATGCCGGTGGTCGTGCTCCGCGCTTCGGATGTGGGCATCGCTGGAACCGAAAGCCGCGAAGAACTGGACACGAATGATGCGTTGAAGGCGCGGCTTGAGGAAATCCGTCTGGCCTGTGGGCCATTGATGAACCTGGGCGATGTATCGAAGACATCGGTTCCGAAGATGACCATGGTCAGTGCCCCGACGCAGGGCGGCGTGATCTCGACCCGAACGTTCATCCCGCACCGCTGCCATGCGTCCATCGGGGTGTTTGGAGCGGTGAGCGTGGCAACGGCGTGTCTGTTGCCCGGATCGGTGACCGAAGGTTTGGCACAGGTCCCCGACGGCTTGGAGAAGCAGATGCCCATCGAACATCCCATCGGGGAAACCAGCATCATCGCGCAGATGTCAGAAAGCGGTGAAGTGACCTCTGCCGCTGTTCTGCGCACTGCGCGCAAGCTGATGGACGGTGTGGTGTTTGCCTGAGCTTATCTCTCGCCGCGCCGGTACGGGGCCATGAGCGCCTCTGGCACTTCCGCGCGGCGGGCGACAAGAATCAGTGCGACGATGGACAGCACATAGGGTGCCATCAGGAACAACTGATAGGGCACGCCCTCAACCACCGTTTGCAGGCGCAACTGGTAGGCGTCGAAGAATGCAAAAAGAAGCGCGCCGATCAACGCCTTGCCAGGACGCCACGACGCGAACACCACCAGCGCAATGCAGATCCAGCCACGCCCCTGCACCATTTCCGGGAAGAACGAATTGAACGCCGCCGTGGTCAGGAATGCCCCGCCAAGACCCATCAACGCCGACCCCGCAACTATCGCCCCGATCCGTAGCGCGTTTGGGTTCAGCCCCTGCGCTTCGACCGCATGGGGGTTCTCGCCGGTCATGCGAATCGCCAGCCCCAAGGGTGTGCGCGCCAGCACATAGGCGAGCACCGCGACCGATATGAGCGCGAGGTAAGTCGGCGCTGTCTGGCTGAAGAGGATCGGGCCAAGGACCGGGATATCCGACAGCCCCGGAATATCGAGCGGTTTGAACGGCGTAATCGTCGGCGGGGTTTCCCCGACCTGCACGATCAGACGGTAGAGATAATAAGCCAAAGCCGACGCAAAGAGCGTGATCCCAAGCCCCGACACATGCTGCGACAGACCCAGAGGCACTGTCAGTCCGGCATGGAGAAGACCCATCAACCCACCGCTCGCCGCTGCGATCACCAGCCCCATCCACAGGTCGCCGCCCAGATACACGGTCAGCCACCCGGCCATCGCGCCCATCGTCATGATCCCCTCGATACCGAGGTTCAGGACGCCCGCGCGTTCGCACAGGAGCGCGCCCAGAACGCCAAAGATCAGCGGCGTGGCAATCCGCAGGACAGCGGCCCAGAGGCTTGTATTGGTCAAAAGCTCCAGTGCTTCGATCATCGGCGCAGCCTGTAGGTTGTGAAGAGGAGGGCGACCAGCATGGTCAGCAGCGACAGCGCGACGATCACATCCGCGATGAAGCTGGGCACACCCGTCGCGCGGCTCATCGCGTCGGCCCCGACAAACACCGTCGCCACAAAGATTGCCGCTGCCACCACGCCCGCCGGGTGCAATGCGGCGAGCATGGCGACTACGATACCGGCATAGCCAAAGCCCGGCGACATGGTGGTGGTCACTCCTCCGGTGACTCCCATCACCTCGACCGCGCCCGCAAGACCGGCCAACGCGCCCGAGACCAGTGCAACGCCCATGATCGTGCGGGGCAATGAGATGCCCGCAAACGCCGCCGCGCGGGCGTTCAGACCCGCGGCGCGGGTTTCGACGCCGAACACGGTGCGCGTCAGCACCAGCCAGACCACGCCCGCCGCCGCGATGGCGAACAGGAGGCCGATATGTAGCCGTGTGCGCGGCACCAGATCGGGCAGGCGGTAATCGCCGTCTACAGGCACCGATTGCGGCCAGCCAAAGGCGAGCGGGTCGCGCAACGGGCCTTCGATCATCAAGCCGATGAACAGGATCACGATGAAATTCAGCAGCAGAGTGGTCACCACCTCATCGACCCCAAACCGCAACCGCAGATAGGCCGGACCGGCCAGCAGCACCGCGCCAGCCGCCATGCCGCAGACCATCAGCACCGCGACGCCGATCGGGCCGGGCAGGCCCAGCGAATGCCCGATCCACGCCGTGACCAACGCTCCGACATAGAACTGCCCCTCGCCGCCGATGTTCCAGAGCCGTGCACGGAACGCGACCGCCGCCGCCAGCCCGGTCAGGATCAGTGGTGTCGCACGGGTCAGCATCTCGGTGATCGACAGGCGCGATCCCAAGGCGCCGCGCAGCATCTCGGCATAGGCGCTGAGCGGGTTCACCCCCGCCGCGCCAATCAGGCCCGCCGCCAGCACAAGCGCCGCGAAGATCGCTACCAAGGGTGCGGTGGCGACCAAAGCCAGCGGCACGGTCTCGCGTCGTTCAAGCCGCATCGCTGTCCTCCCACACGCCTGCCATCATCAGGCCCAGCTTTCGGGAATCCGCCTCGCCCGCCATGACGGGTTGCGACAGCCGCCCTTTGACGATGGCCTGGATGCGGTCCGACAGTTGCACCGCCTCTTCCAGTTCTTCCGAGATCAGCAGGATCGCCGCGCCTTCGGCCCGTGCGGCAAGCAACTCCGCATGAACCGCCGCAATCGCCCCTTCGTCGAGACCGCGTGTGGGCTGGTTCGCCAGCAGAAAGCGCGGCCCGGTGGCAAGGCAGCGACCAAGGATCAGCTTTTGCATATTGCCGCCTGACAGGAGCCGGATGCGCGTGTCGGGGCTGGCCCCGCGCACGTCAAACCGTTTGATCAGATCAGCCGCATGGGCGCGCGCGTCAGTTCGTCTGACGAACCCGGATTTCGAGAACTCTGTGCTGCGCAACCGCTCCAGCACGGCGTTTTCCCAAACGGTCATCTCGCCGACAGCGCCCTCTGCATGTCGGTCCTCGGGCACCCGCGCGGCACCGGCCCGGATCAACCCGCGCGGTCCAAGATGCCCCGCATCGATCCCGTCAAGCGTTAGTGTCCCCGAACTGGGATGCATCAGACCGGAGAGCAGCGCGCCCAGTGCCCCTTGTCCGTTGCCCGACACGCCGACAATGCCGAGGATTTCACCGGCATGGACAGTGAAGGACACGTCGTCCAGCTTCGTATCCCCGTCATCCGTCACCGTCACCCGATCCGCCACCAGAACCGGCGCGCCGATGCTCTGGTCCTGTCGAACGGGTCGCTCCACCCGACGTCCGACCATCAGTTCCGCCAGTTCAGCGGGCGAGGTCAGGGCGGTCGTGCGTTCCGCCACCATTTTGCCGCCACGCAGCACCGCCACGCGGTCGGACGCTGCCATCACCTCGTGCAGTTTGTGGCTGATGAAGATCAGCGACAGCCCGTCTTTCGTCATGCCGCGCAGGGTTTCAAACAGCCGCTCCGCTTCGGGCCGGGCCAGTACGGCGGTTGGCTCATCGAGGATCAGAATACGCGCATCACGGTAGAGCGCCTTGAGGATTTCGATACGCTGCCGCTCGCCAACCGAGAGGCGCGAGACCTTGCTGTCGGGGTCGACAGGAAGGCCGAACCGCTCGGAAATCGCCATCAGCTTCTTGCGAGCCGCCGCCGTATCCGACCGCAGCCGCCCCAGCGGTTCCGACCCAAGCATAACGTTTTCCAGAACGGTCAGGTTGCCCGCCAGCGTGAAATGCTGGTGCACCATGCCCACGCCCGCCGCAATCGCCGCGCGCGGCTTGCCGGGGGGCAGGGGGTCGCCAAAGACGCGCACCTCACCTTCGTCAGCTTCGTAGTGGCCAAAGAGGATGTTCATCAGGGTTGTCTTGCCTGCACCGTTCTCGCCCAGGAGAGCCAGGATTTCCCCTTGGGCCAGTGACAGCGACACGTTCTCATTCGCCGTCAACGCGCCGAACCGTTTGGTGATGTTGGAGAGTTCGAGAACGGCGGTCATGTCGGCAGTCCGGCAATTGGGTGCGGGAAGGGAATATCGGTACAATGCGCAAGACAGGCCGCCAGCGCCAGCAGGTCTGCGTCTTTTCCCAGTGGTCCAAGAAGCTGCGCGCCGATGGGCAGACCGTTTCGAAACCCCGCCGGAAAGGCCAGCGCGGGCAACCCAGCGACATTTGCCAGCGTTGCCATCGGCGCGATCTCGGCCATCCGGGCAAAGCGGACCTCGGGCGATGTCTCCGCGTCCGGGAAGCTGCCGATCCTGGGCGGTGGGCCTGAAAGAACGGGCATCAGGATCGCATCGAAATCTTCGAACAACGCTGCAGCCTCATGGCTCAAGCGCGCCACATCGCGGGTCAGGGCGAAAACTTCGGTTCCGGTCATGGCCCGCCCTTCGGTGGCGATGGACGCAGCGATGGGGGTTATGTCTGGTTCACTTAGGTCGAGGGCATCCACCCATTCCGCCAGAGAGACCGTCAGGATGGCACGGGCAACCCGGTCGCATTCGGCCGCGAGTTCGGAGGGTGGCGGAATGTCGGTCACGACATGCCCCTGCGCCGTCAACGTGTCGGCGGTATTTCGGAGCACGGCTGCAGTCTCGACCGACGCGCCGGGCGGCAGGCAGAGGCCAATGCGTTTCGGCTCCGACGTCGCGACGGGCGAAGTCCCCGCCACCGCATGAAACACCGTCTCTACATCCCGCAGGCTGCGTGCAACGACAAGTTCCGATGCGATCCCCATCAGGTGATTGCCGAAATCCGGGCCTTCCGGGACCGCCCCGCGAGAGGGCTTCGATCCCCACAATCCGCAACACGCAGCGGGCACGCGGATCGAACCGGCCGCGTCTGTGGCATGAGCAATGGCAACGATCCCGGTTGCCACGGCCAAGACGGCACCGCCTGAAGACCCTCCCGCAGAGAGCGCGGGATCGAACGGGTTGGCCGCAGGCGGTGTCCCGCGTGGTTCGGTGGTCAGGGCAAGTCCGAATTCCGGAACGGAGGTCAGACCAAACGGAACCAGCCCCGCCGCGCGGAAGGTTGCAAAGATTGCGCTGTCCTCGAACGGGTCAGGCAATCGGTCACGCAGGGCTGGCACGCCAGCGGCAATTCCCAACCCGCGTGCTGATGAACCGAGGTCCTTGCCCAGGAACGGCACGCCTGAAAATGGCCCTTGCGCCGGTGCGTCAGCCAGTGCCAGAGCGTCAGCCTCCGGCAAGACCCGCGCCACCGCGCCGGGAACCTCGCACACTCGCGCAAGGCTCGCCGCCATCACTTCGCGGGCAGTTACCTGCCCGTCAGCAATGGCGGCAGCAAGGGCCGTCGCGTCCGTCACGGACGATCAGGCAGGCTCGTTAGCGTCGATCGGCACCTCGAATTCGCCCGCCTGAATGGCCGCGCGTTTCGCTTCCATCGCGGGCACAGCGTCGGCAGGCACCATGCCGTCCACATAGATCAACTCGTTGCCGCCATGCGCCATGAACGAATACTCGGTATAGTCGCGACCGACCGGATTGCCCGCAATCACGTCGGCCACAATGGCCTCAATCGTCGGGCCATAGTTCCAGATCGCGTTGGCAAAGACGGTTTCCGGGTAGCGCGGCGTGTAGTCGATGAGCGAGCCAATCGCCTTGACCCCACGCGCCTGCGCGCCGTCCGCCGTGCCGATGCGTTCGCCGAACAGAATGTCTGCGCCGGAATCGATCTGCGCAATCGCAGCTTCCTGCGCGCGCGCCGGGTCGAACCACGCTCCGATAAAGCCGTTGAGGAAGGTCGCGTCGGCGTTCACCTCTTTCACGCCCATGCGGAACGCGTTGATGAGCAGGTTCACCTCGGGGATCGGGTATCCGCCGACCGAACCGAAGACATTGCTTTCGGACATCTTGCCCGCGAGCATCCCGGCAAGATAGGCGGCTTCGTGGTTGCGGGTGCCGAAGACGCCAAAGTTGTCGCCTTCCGGCCCGCCCGAGGACCCCATAAGGAACGCGGTTTCCGGATAATCCGCCGCGACCTCACGCGCCTCGCGCTCCACTGCATAGGACTCGCCCCAGACCAGTTGCACACCGCTTTCCGCGTATTCCCGCATCGCGCGGGGATAGTCGGTCGCCGCGACACCTTCTGAGAACTCGTATTCGATCAGCCCGGATTCGGCCGCTTGCTGCATCGCCAGATGAATCCGGCTGTTCCACGCGTTCTCGACCGGCGAGGCATGGACGCCCGCTACTTTCACGACAGTCTGCGCATTCACGCGGCGGATATAGGCGGGCAGGGCCAGCGTGGCGGCAGCGCCGACAAGCAGGCTTCGACGGGTTGTGGTCAGGGTCATGGCAGCATCCTCTGTGTTGGGTTTGGTTTATGTGTCTTGCGGCGGGGCATAGTCCGCCGGGTTCACGCTGTCGGGACGTCCCTCCAGCAAAAGCTGTGCAATACGCGGTGCAGTGCGCGACAGAACCTTGCCGCCTTTGATCACCGCCAGACGTGTCGCCTTGAGGCGCACCGCCTCGATCGGGTCGCGGGCTTGCAGCAGGACCATGTTCGCCGGACCACCCTCGCGCAGCGTCGGGTCCGGCAGACCCATCGCCAGGGCACCCCCAATCGTGACCGAATGGAACGCCCAGGCCATCGCCTCGCGCGAGGTCATGGGCACGGCATGAACGCCCATATGCGCCACTTCGAGCATGTCGGCCGAGCCCAGCGGATACCACGGGTCCATCGTGCAATCCTGTCCGAAGGCCACGTTCACCCCGGCGGCACGCAGTTCCTGCACCCGGGTCAGACCCCGGCGGCGCGGATAGGTGTCAGAGCGTCCCTGCAGCGTGATGTTGATGAGCGGATTTGGAACCACGTTCATGCCTGACTCCGCAATCAGCGGAATCAGTTTGGAGGCGTAGTAATTGTCGTAGGAATGCATCGCGGTCACGTGGCTGGCGACAACGCGCCCACCCAGACCAAGCCGCGTGGTTTCCGCCGCGAGCGTTTCCACGTGGCGCGACATCGGATCATCGCTTTCGTCGCAATGCAGATCGACGGGCAGCCCGCGATGTGCCGCGATCTCGCACAGGCGTTTGACCGACCGCGCGCCGTCTTCCATCGTGCGCTCAAAATGCGGGATGCCGCCGACCACGTCGACACCCATGTCGAGCGCGCGCAGCAGGTTTTCTTCCGCGCCCGAAGCACGGAACAACCCGTCCTGCGGAAAGGCCACCAGTTGCAGGTCGATATAGGGGGCAACTTTTTTGCGCACCTCAAGCAGCGCCTCGACCCCGATCAGGGGGGCTGTGCTCACATCGACATGGCTACGGATCGATAAGAGCCCCTGCGCCACCGCCAGATCGCAATAGCGCAAGGCCCGTTCGACCACCGCCTCGACGGTCAGCATCGGCTTCAACTCGCCCCAGAGCGCGATGCCTTCCAAAAGGGTGCCTGACTGGTTCAATCGGGGCAGGCCGAGGCTCAGGGTCGCGTCCATGTGAAAATGCGGATCGACAAAAGGAGGGGACACAAGCTGCCCTTGGGCGTCGATCATCTCAGCCGCGTCGCCCGGAGTGTTCTGACCAATCGCGGCGATTGTGCCGTCCTTGATCGCGATGTTCACGGGGCCACGCCCGTCCGGCAAAAATGCCTCTTTGATCAGCAGATCAAACATAGTCCCACCAGATAGAATCCCCGCACGATACGCCCGGTGCGGCTTTTTCCCAAGCGTTTAGAAAAACTTGAGCAAGAAAAAGCGGGACAGGCGTTTTTTTCGCGGGCAAGCCCGTCGGGCGCTTGGATGTGATCAGTTCTTAGGCAAATGCGTCTTGGCACTCTCCATAAACGGGAGAGCTGACCCGTCGTCTTATCGTTCGTCGGCTTCCGGGTTGTGGCCCATTGCGCGATTCCGGTGAAGCAGAGTGCGCGTCCAGAACGTGTCCGAGGGTCCTGCGCGACGCGTTTGGCATCCGCATAAGACATCCATGCGGGTTCACTGTACAGGCCACGGAAAGGTCACGCGTTTTCAATTATTCCGTCGAGGCCCGCCAGATTGGGCAGGGGAAGCACCCGCAAAAGTTCTGCAAATCCCGTGCGGCAGGCCGCGCCGTGCCATCTGTCGGAAAACAGACATTCCGGAAAGGCGGGAACACGCAAAATCAGCCGCCGCCACTCATGGACGACCGTTACTCGCAGGGCAGTGCGCTGAAGGTCCGTCATGGCGGTGAAATCGGTGTCCTGCAGCAAGAGTTGCAAGTGTCTGTTCAGTTCCTGCGATGCGTGCTGCACCTCCGTTGGGCAAAGCTTGTCCGAAACCCATTGCGGTACCGATTGCCCGCGTTGAAACGGTAACACCATCTGCTCGGTGCCTTCCGGGGCCTGTGTCGTGAGAACCGATCTTGCGCTGATCTGAACCGCGTTCTTGTCCGGTCCGCTTTGATCGGAGGAGGTCGACGGATCATCCATCACGAGGAAGACGGGGCCATCCCAAGGCGCAGGTCCATAGACGCGCGGCCATGCGCAGTTGGTTTCTGCGCGGCCTTTGGCTGTCAGGCCGTACCGAGTCTGCCGTCCCGTGCGGTGGCTTTCGATCCAGCCTTCTTTTCTCAACCGATGCAGCGCGACCCGCGTGGCTTCGGGTTTTATCCCGATGGCCGATGTCAGAGCATTGACGGTGGCTCCACTCAGCCGCGCATCGGGTGCAACAGCGAGGTCACCGAACATCGTCACCAAAAGAGACCACACGCGAGGCGGCGTGGGGCCCAGCAGGCGGGAGATGAGGTGATCGAACTCGGCATCAAACATGACCCACCGTTACGCCGCCCGGCTCGCTACGCCAAGACTCAGTGCGGTTCGGAATAAGCGTTCATGGTCAGAAGTTCATATTCTGCAACAGGCTCGTCGTCGTGATTGCGCAGGATCACGTGCCAGCGGACTTCGCCATAGCTGTCGGTCCTGCGGGTTTTCTTCTTCACCGTCAGCTGAACCTTGATCCGATCCCCGGCGCTCACCGGTTTCTGAAACCGCAGGGAGTCGAGGCCCGTATTGGCCAGCACCGGGCCTTCGTCCGGATCGACGAACAGGCCTGCGGCAAAACTCAGAAGCAGATAGCCATGCGCCACGCGACCGGGGAAGAACGGGTTACGCTTGGCGGCGTCCTCATCCATGTGGGCATAGAAGGTGTCTCCGGTGAACTGCGCAAAATGTTCGATGTCGTCCAGCGTCACCTCGCGCTCGGCGGTGTGCAGCGTTTCCCCGATCTGCACCTCATCGAAGCTGCGTCTGAACGGATGTGCAGGGCCTTGCGTGGTTGCGGCGCCCGGCACCCATTCGCCCGTCACGGCTTTGAGGATGTCTGGGCTGCCCTGCACGGCGGTGCGTTGCATATAGTGCAGCACCCCGCGCACCCCGCCCAGCTCCTCACCGCCACCCGCACGACCGGGACCGCCGTGGACCATGTGGGGCAGGGGGGAGCCATGCCCCGTCGCCTCGGCCATGCTGTCGCTGTTGTTGAAATACAGCCGCCCGTGATAGGCACCCGCGCCCATAACCACTTCGCGGGCGACCTCGGGATCATGGGTGATGACCGACGCCACAAGGCTGCCTGCGCCCCGGTTCACGAGTGAAACCGCATGGGACAAATCGCGGTAGCCCATGACGGTCGCCACCGGGCCGAAGGCCTCGGTGTCATGCACATGGCTGGCCGCATCCGGGTCTGCGCAATGGTAAAGCATCGGCGGCAAGAATGCGCCTTTGGCAGCATCGGCCCCGCGTAAGTCAAACGCATCAGGATCGCCGAACACACGTTCCGCCTCTGTGCTCAAAGTCGCGCATTTCGCCAGCACGTCGCGCCGTTGACCATCTGACACCAGTGCCCCCATACGGGTTGCCGGATCGCGAGGGTCACCGATCACCGTGTCGCGCAGACGGTCGGATACAGCAGCAATCACCGCATCGACCTGCGCCTGAGGCGCGATGATCCGGCGGATGGCGGTGCATTTCTGCCCCGCCTTGGTGGTCATCTCGCGGTGGACTTCCTTGACGAAGAGATCGAACTCCGGCGTGCCGGGAAGCGCGTCCGGGCCGAGGATCGAGGCATTCAGACTGTCCTGTTCTGCCACAAACCGCACCGAGTTGCGCAGCAGGTTCGGCGCGCTGCGCAGGGTGTGGGCTGTATCGGCAGAGCCGGTAAAGCTGACCACATCCTGAGGGCCGAGGTGATCCAGCAGATCACCCAAACCGCCAGTCACGAGCTGAATTGTACCATTTGGTAAAATTCCGCTCTCCAGCATCAACCGCACACAGGCTTCGGTCACGTAGCACGTCGTCGTCGCTGGTTTCACGATGGCGGGAACGCCGGCCAGCAGGGTCGGGGCCAGCTTTTCCAGCATCCCCCAGACCGGGAAGTTGAACGCGTTGATATGGACCGCCACACCCTGCAACGGGGTGCAGACGTGTTGGCCGACAAAACTGCCCTTCCGTGACAACTGCTCGACACCGCCATCGAGATAGACATGCCCATCCGGCATCTCGCGCCGACCCTTGGAGGCGATGACAAGCATCGTCCCGATGCCGCCATCCACGTCGATCAGGTGGTCCTTCTGCGTAGCGCCGGTGGAAAAGCTGAGGTCATAGAGCACCTGTTTGTGCTCTTGCAGGTAGAGCGCCAGGGCCTTGAGCATCCGGGCGCGGTCATGGAATGTCATGGCCCGCAAGGCGGGTGCTCCGACGGTCAGAGCGTGGTCGATCATCGCGCCTGCATCGACCTGCGCACGGCCCGCACGCGCGATAACTTCGCCAGTCACCGCATCGCGAATGTCCCGCGCGCTGCTGTCCGGAGCAAGCCAGTCACCGGCCACGAAACTCTGAATGTCCTGAACTGTCATGCTGGCCCCCCTTTTCCCTGTCTAACTATTTGACCGGGCGCGAACTTCATGCAAGCGTCGCGTCTATGACACCAGATGATCGAGCCCAAAAAGCCGCAGAAAAAATGTGGCAACAGGACCATGCCTCGCAATGGATGGGGATGGAACTGACGCATATCGCCGAGGGCGAGGCGGTCATGGAACTGACCGTGAAAAAACACCACTGCAACGGTCACGGCATGTGCCATGGCGGGGTGATTTTTACGCTGGCCGACAGCGCCTTTGCCTTTGCCTGCAACAGCCGCAATCAGGTCACCGTCGCGCAGCACAATTCGATCACCTACATCGCCTCGGGCCGGTTGGGGGATCGCCTGCGTGCCACGGCGACCGAGATCTCGTTGACGGGGCGCAGCGGCATCACCGATGTGCAGGTGACCAATCAGGCAGGGGTACTGATTGCCGAATTCCGGGGGCTGTCACGTTCGATCAAGGGAACGGTGTTCGACGAAGCGTAGGGGAGGCGCTGGGCACATGAAAGATTTGTCACCGAAACCGGGTGATCTGGACCCGATCGAAACCGCGTCGATCGACGAGATCCGCGCGCTGCAACTGGACCGCCTGCGCTGGTCGCTGCGGCACGCCTATGACAACGTGCCGATGTACCGTGCCAAGTTCGACGCGGCGGGGGTGCATCCGGATGACCTGCGCGACCTGTCCGATCTGGCGAAGTTTCCGTTTACGCTGAAGTCGGATCTGCGGGACAATTACCCCTTCGGTCTTTTCGCCGTGCCGCGCGAACAGATCGCACGGATTCATGCGTCTTCGGGCACGACGGGCAAGCCGACCGTGGTGGGCTACACGAAGAACGACATCGACATGTGGGCGAGTGTGGTTGCGCGGTCGCTGCGGGCGTCGGGCCTGCGGGCGGGTGACATGGTGCATGTCGCCTATGGCTATGGCCTTTTCACAGGCGGGCTTGGCGCGCATTACGGTGTGGAAAAGCTGGGCGGCACGGTGGTGCCGATGGGCGGGGGACAGACCGAAAAGCAGGTCGGGTTGATCACCGATTTCAAGCCCAAGGGCATCATGGTCACGCCGTCTTATATCCTCAACATCCTTGAGGCGTTCCACAAAGCGGGGCTTGATCCGCTCGAGTCCTCGTTGGAGGTTGGCGTGTTCGGTGCGGAGCCCTGGACCAACGCGATGCGGCGCGAAATCGAGGACGCCTTCGACATGCACGCGGTCGACATCTACGGCCTGTCCGAGGTGATCGGGCCGGGTGTTGCCAATGAATGTGTGGAAACCAAGGATGGGCTGCACATCTGGGAAGATCACTTCTACCCCGAGATCATCAACCCCGAGACCGGTGAGGTCTTGCCCGATGGCGAGAAAGGCGAGTTGGTCTTTACCACGATCACCAAGGAAGGCATGCCCGTCATCCGCTACCGCACCCGCGATCTGACGCGGCTCTTGCCGGGCACCGCGCGGTCGATGCGACGGATGGAAAAGGTGACGGGCCGCAGCGACGACATGATGATCCTGCGCGGCGTGAACGTGTTCCCGACCCAGATTGAGGAAGAGGTCATGGCGACCGGCGGGCTGGCCCCGTACTTCCAGATCGAGCTTTACACCGCAGGCCGGATGGACGCGATGCGGGTGTTGGTTGAGGCCACGCCGGACGCTGCGGACGAGTTGTCCCGCACGGCAGCGACGCGGATGCTGGTCAAGCGGATCAAGGATCACATCGGCATCTCGACCGAGGTCGAGGTGGGCGATCCGGGGTCCGTGGCGCGGTCTCAGGGCAAGGCGGTGCGCGTTGTGGACAAGCGCAATCCGAGCTGACGGTTACTGGTCGTAATCGACAACGACGCGCTTGGTGATCGGGTAGGACTGACAGGACAGGACGTAGCCCGCCGCGACCTCGTAATCCTCAAGCGCGTGGTTGGCGACCATATCCACTTCGCCTTCGATCACCTTGCATTTGCAGGTCGAACACACCCCGGCGCGGCAGGCATGGGGCGCATCCAGCGCGTTGTCCAGCGCGGCTTCGAGGATCGTCATGTCGCGGCCCATTTCAAAACTGCGGGTCATGCCGTCGAGTGTGATGCTGGCTGCAATCGCGTCCGTGGCCGCCCCATCGGCAGCTTTGGTGCGCCGTTCCAGCCGCCCGGTCTGGGCGCTGGCGAAAAGCTCGAACTTGATCTGGTCCTTGCTCAGCCCGTGATCCTTGAGCGCCTGCGCGATGGCTTTCATCATCGGCTCCGGCCCGCAGATGAATGCGGTGTCGACGTTTTTGATGTCGATCCAATGCTCGAACAGTGCGGCGCATTTTTCGCCATCGACACGGCCCTGGAAGAGGTCGATGTCCTGCGCGTCGGTTTCCAGAATGTGGATGATGGTGAAGCGCCCCATATAGAGGTTCTTGAGGTCTTCCAGCTCTTCCCGGAACATGATCGTGCTGACGCTGCGGTTGGCATAGACCAGCGTGACCTGCGATTTCGGTTCCGCCGTCAGCACGGTTTTCAGGATCGACAGAACGGGGGTGATCCCCGACCCGCCCGCAAAGGCAAGGTAGGTCTTGGCCTTGTCCGGCTCGATGGGCGTGTTGAATTTTCCCATCGGCTCCATCGCGTCGATGGTCATGCCCGGTTGCAGGTCATTGTTGGCCCATTGCGAGAACGCGCCGTCCGACACTTTCTTGATCCCCACGCGCAGCACGCCTTCTTCCGCGCCCGAGCAGATCGAATAGGAGCGGCGAAGTTCGGTGCCGTCGAAATCGCGTTTGAAGGTCAGGTATTGGCCTTGGGTGAAGGTGAAATCCCCTCCGTCGCGGGCCTCAAGCGTGATAGCCACGGCATCGCGGGTGGTCTTTTCGACAGCGGTGACGGTCAGGGGATAAAAACGCGCCATATCAGGGCCTTACGGTCAGATGCATTTGAAATAGTCGAACGGCTCAAGGCAGTCGTCACACCGCCAATGCGCCTTGCACGGGGTGGAGCCGAACTGGCTTATCCGGGTGAGTTGCGTGCCGCCGCAGCGCGGGCAGGCGTCGGGGCCACCGGCGGGCGAGGGGGGCGCGATGCCGTATTCGGTCAGCTTGGCGCGGCCCTTGTCGGACAGCCAGTCGGTTGTCCAGGGCGGCGCAATCTGGGTCTTGATCCGGACGTTTGTGATGCCTCGGTCGTGCAGGGCGGTTTCGATGTCCATCGCAATCACCGATGTGGCGGGGCAGCCCGAATAGGTCGGGGTCACAGCCACTTCGAGCGTATCGCCCTGCCATGCCACGTCCCGGACGATGCCGAGATCGACAACCGAGATCACCGGGATCTCGGGGTCCGGCACCTGATCCAGCCAGTTCCAGATGGTGGACAGGTCGGGTGTCATCTTACCAGGCGGCGCCAGGATAGGCGCGCTGGAGCCACTGCATCTGGGTCAGCATGTGGCCCAGATGTTCGGAATGGCGGAACCCGGTCTTGCCGCCCGATTGGGCATAGGTGCTGTCGGGTTTGGTCAGCGTCGCCTCAGTGAGAATGGCGTCGATCCGTGTGTCGAAGCGGGCGCGCAGGGCCTTCAGATCGGGCGCGATCCCGGCGGCAAGCATGGCGTCGTCAACGGCGTCGGGTGTGAACATCTCACCGACATAGGGCCAGAGCAGATCAAGCGCGGCCTGCATCCGGCGGTGGCTTTCCTCGGTCCCGTCGCCAAGGCCGATCACGGTCTCGGACGAGCGGTCGAGGTGGTAGGTCACCTCTTTCAGCGCCTTTGCGGCAATTGCCGCGATGCGGTCGTCGGAGGCGCGAGTCAGGTCGGTCAGAAGTTCGAGGTGGAACGCGTCAAACAGGCACTGCCGCATCAGGGTCTGGCCGAAATCGCCGTTGGGCTGTTCCACCAGCAACAGGTTGCGGAAATCCCAGACGTCGCGGTGCATCGCCAGATCATCGGCGGAGCGCCCGGAGCCTTCAACCTCTCCGGCGAGGCCCAGCCACATCTGCGTCTGGCCGATCAGGTCCAGCGCGGTGTTGGCGAGCGCGATGTCCTCTTCCAGCACCGGCGCGTGACCGCACCATTCGCTGACCCGGTGACCGAGCACCAGCGTGTTGTCCCCCAGACGCAGGAGGTATTCGAACAGGGCGGTTTGGTCGGTCATCACATGTGACCCGCTTCATCGGGAATGTCGAAGAAAGTCGGGTGGCGGTAAACCTTGCTTTCCGACGGCTCGTAAAGCGGGCCTTTGTCCGAAGGCGATGAGGCGGTGATGTGCTGTGCCTCGACCACCCAGATGCTGACGCCTTCGTTGCGGCGGGTGTAGACGTCGCGCGCGTTCTTGATCGCCATTTCGGCGTCCGGCGCGTGCAGACTGCCAACATGGCGGTGGTTCAGCCCGTGCTGACCGCGGATGAAAACCTCCCAAAGGGGCCATTCCTGAGACATCTGCCGCTCCTCCTATTCCGCTGCCAGCTTGGCCGCGCGTTTCTTCGCGGCATGGGCCATGAGCCCTTCGCGTACCCAAGCGCCGTCGTCCCACGCCTTGTTGCGCGCGGCGAGGCGTTCGGTGTTGCAGGGGCCGTTGCCTTGGATCACGTCGAAGAATTCGGACCAATCCGGTTCGGCAAAATCGTAGCCGCCTTTGTCTTCGTTCCAGCGCAGGGTTTCATCCGGCACGGTCAGGCCAAGGAACTCGGCCTGCGGCACGGTCTGATCGACGAACTTCTGACGCAGGTCGTCATTGGTGTTCATCTTGATCTTCCACTTCATCGACTGCGCGGAATGCACAGAGTCCTTGTCGGACGGGCCGAACATCATCAGCGACGGGTACCAGAAGCGGTTGAGCGCATCCTGCGCCATCTTCTTTTGCACGGGTGTGCCTTGGGCCATCTTCATCATGATGCTGTAGCCCTGCCGCTGATGGAACGACTCTTCCTTGCAGATGCGGATCATCGCGCGGGAATACGGGCCATAGGAGGTCCGCTGGAGCGGCACCTGGTTCATGATCGCCGCGCCATCGACAAGCCAACCCACCGCGCCCATGTCGGCCCAGGTGAGCGTCGGGTAATTGAAGATCGACGAGTATTTCATCCGGCCATCGAGCAGCATCTCGGTCAGTTCGTCCCGGCTGACCCCCAGCGTCTCAGCCGCGCAGTAGAGGTAGAGGCCATGGCCAGCCTCATCCTGCACCTTGGCAAGGAGGATCGCCTTGCGTTCGAGCGTCGGCGCACGCGTGATCCAGTTGCCCTCCGGCAATTGGCCGACGATTTCGGAATGGGCATGCTGGCCGATCTGGCGGATCAGCGTCTTGCGATAGCCTTCCGGCATCCAGTCCTTGGGTTCGATCTTTTCTCCGGCATCGATACGGGCCTGAAAAGCGGCCAGTTTTTCCGGATCCTCCGCTGTCGCTTCGGACTGAACCATCTGCGCGTACATGATGCCAACCTTCGTTGAATGGAATGCGGTGACGTGGGTGCCCGCGGGCATTTGGCGCGGAAATTATCTCAGTTGGGCGAGTCGGGCAAGAATTTCGTTACAAAAAATGCATCGACCACTCATCATGGTAACATGTTTGTGGATCGTGCCAGAAACTGAGGTCATCGTCAGGCAGAGACAACGGCTTCGATGTCGTTTTGCATCTGATCGACTGCCGCATGCAGCCTCGTAATGAAGGCCCGGCTTGCCATTGATTGGGTCGCGTAGCCGGGAGTCAGGATGGAAACTCCATTCGAAATCCGGGGTGTGAAACGCCGGATGGATAACCGGGCGTTTTCAGGGGCCTGAAGCAGGTGGCTGTAGGCGGTGATCATGTCGCAGACCATCACGCAGGCCCCTGCGGCCACGAATTGCAGTCCTGGAAGGAACGTGCGCAGTTCCAGACGTTTGTGGAATGTGCAGCCTGCGTCCTGAAACGCGGCCTCTGTCTGCACCGCCGTGCGGTGTTCGTCAAAGAGCACTGCCATTGGACGACCGTCCAGATCCTGCGGTGTAACCACCCTTGCCTTGGCCAAAGGATCGTCCGGAGGCAGGATGCAGACGCACTCCAGATCGTAGTCCGTCTGGCGGATCGAGGCACGGGGTTCAGGTGTCTCTGAAAACCCGACGTCGAACTGCTGTGAGGCAATGAGGTCTTCGATCACGTCCGAAGACCGCATGATCAGGGACACTTCCAGATCGTCCTTACCATCGAGGAAACCTGTCAGCAGTCGGGGCAGAAAAACACTTGATGCTGCCGGGTGACACGCGACCTTGAGCTTGCCGGATTGAAGGCTGCTGATGCGTTCGAGGGTGCGCTCCGTGCGGTCGACGCGCTCGAGGATGTCTTCACACTCCTCAAGAAAGAAATGCGCCTCGGGGGTGGGGGTCAGCTTGCCCTGTTTCCGGACGAAGAGGGCGAAACCAAGCTGGTCTTCCAGGGTCTGCACCATGGTCGAGACAGCGGGTTGGGTCCGGCCCACGGTTCGTGCGGCCTGACTGATCGAGCCTGAACGCATCACTTCTCGGAAGGTCGACAATTGGCGCAGGGAAAGGTGCATTTGCATATAAATCCAATTAATGGAGTCAGAGATATTATGAAATTGATTTTATGCTCTTTGTCCAGTGTGATTGTCCCAACGCCCACGGAACAATCGGTGGGGTGGGGGACAGATGGACAATTTTGCGAAATATCTGCTGACAGCGCTGATCTGCATCGTGGCGCTGGGCCAGTTCGTTCAGGTCATCACGCGCTATGTGTTGCAGGTGCCCGTCATGGGGTTGGAAGAGACAATGCTCTATCCGACGCTTTGGCTCTACATTCTGGGCTCGGTTAACGCCTCTCGCGAGAACACCCATATCCGGGCCAATGTTCTGGAGATCTTTATCAAGACCGACCGGGGCCACACGATCCTTGCCATCATCGGTGAAGTGATCAGCCTGATCGTCGGCCTTTGGCTCCTGTCCTGGGCATGGGATTACACGCGGTACGCGTGGCGTGTCTGGCGGGAAAGCCCGACGCTCTACATCCCGACCTTCTATTCCGACATCGCATTGGTGACCGGGTTGGGACTGATGATGGTCTACACCGCGTGGCACCTGTGGCGTCACATTCGCAGCCTGCGCACAGGAGACCCGGCATGATCGAGATCGCGCTTATTGCCATCGCCGTTCTGGTGATCACGCTGACCCTTGGGGTGCCTTTGCCCTACTGTTTCGGTGCGGCGCTGATGATCATGTATTTCATCGGTGACGTGACGATGAAGGGCATGATGCTCTGGGGGTTCCAGCAGCTTGGAAACCCGGTGCTGCTGGCCATTCCACTGTTCGTATTGGCCGGAACGATCATGTCCGAAAGCGGTATCGCGGCCTCTCTGCTGCGCTTCGTCAATGCCTTCATCGGCCATGTGCGTGGTGGGTTGGGTGTGGTTGCCGCAGTCTCGTGCGCGGTGATCGGGGCGATTTCCGGCTCGGGCCTGACCGGCATCGCGGCTATCGGACCTCTGCTGATCCCCGAGATGGAAAAGCGTGGTTATCCCCGTGAATACGCCACCGCGCTGATCGCGAACTCGTCTATTCTCGGCCTGCTGATCCCGCCCTCGGTGACGATGATCGTTTATGGCTGGGTTACGGATACATCGATCCTCGCCTGTTTCCTTGCGACGCTTGGGCCGGGGCTGCTGATCATGGTGGCGTTCTCGGTGATCAACCTCGTGATGGCGCGGAAATTCAATCTGCACCTTGATGACAAGCCGACCTTTTCGGAACTGAGCGGAGAGGTGGCGCGCCGTGGCTTCCATGCCTTCCCGGCGCTGCTGATGCCGGTGATCATCCTGGGCGGCATCTATGGGGGCGTGATGACCCCGACCGAGGCGGCGGCTGTTGCGGTGATCTATGCGGTTCCGGTTGGCTTCCTGATCTACAAGGGCCTCAAGTGGGAGAACTTCCTGTCGGCCGGGCGCGAAGCTGCTACCGCCGTTGGCGCGATCATGATGATGATCCTGTTCTCCATGATCCTGAGCCAGATGTTCGTCTACGAAAGCATTCCGCAGCAATTGGTGCAGGGCATCTTCTCGATCACCGAGAACAAGGTCCTGCTGCTGATCCTCATCAACATCCTGCTGTTTCTGGTGGGCATGGTGGTGAACGACGTGACCGCGATCATCCTGATTGCGCCGCTGCTTCTGCCGCTGATGCAGGCGATCGGGGTCAGCCCGGTGCAGTTCGCCGCAATCATGGGTGTGAACACCGCGATGGGCGGGGTCACGCCGCCCTATGCGTCGATCCTCTATCTGGGCGCGCGCATCGGCAAGGTGAAGGTCACCAAGGTGATCCCGCCGGCCATGAAACTCATCCTGTTCGGCTATGTGCCGGTGGTCTTCCTGACCTCGCTCTGGCCCGACCTGTCGCTCTTTCTGCCGCGCTTCTTCGGCTACGACGTCGCGCCCTGACTTTCCTGAACTCTGCAATCCAATCTGGAGGAACTCACAATGAAACATGCAATGCTGACCACTGCCGCCGCCGCGCTGATGGTTCTGGGCTCTTACGCCGAGGCCCAAGACCTCAAGATGAGCCATGTCCGCCCGCAGGACGCCACCATTGACGTGGAGCTGCGCGCCTTCTCGAAAGCAGTGGCAGACGCCACCGGCGGTGACGTGAACGTGGAAATCTTCCCGGCGTCGGCGCTGGGCGACTACACCACCGTGCAGGAACGCATCAGCGTGGGGGCCATCGACATGGCGACCCAGCCTGCCGCGACGGCAGCGGACCGCCGGATGCAGATTTCGTCCTTCCCGTATCTTGCCGGGAACTGGGATCAGGCCCGCGCAGTCTATGGTCCGGGCGGCGTTGTCCGCGAGGTGATGGCAGGGCTGTATTCCGAGCAGGACATCACCATGCTCGCCGCCTATCCGGTCTATTTCGGGGGTATTTCGCTGAACGTGGAAAACCCGAATGCCGGCTCGGTCGAACCGAACGGGATCAAGGTGCGCGTGCCGGGGATCAAGAGCTTCCAGCTGACCGGTGAAGCACTGGGCTATATCCCGTCGCCGATCCCGTTCTCCGAAGCTTTCACTGCCGTTCAGACCGGTGTTGTGGACGGCGTGATCGGGTCGGGCGCAGAAGGCTACTACGCCTCGTTCCGCGATGTGACCAAGACCTACATCCCTGCCAATACCCACTTTGAAGTCTGGTACATGATCATTTCGAACGAAAGCCTTGCGAGCCTTTCGGACGAAGATCAGGCCGCCCTCAAAGAGCAGGCGGCGGCCTTTGAGGCAACTCGTTGGGAAGTGGCGGAAGCCGACCAGGCGCGCAACGAGCAGCGTCTTGTTGATGAGCTGGGCGCGACCGTGGTTGCGCTGAGCGATGACGAACTGGCGGCGATGGCTGCAAAGACCCGTGCCGATGTCTGGCCCGCGGTTCTTGAAGATGTGGGTGCTGACTGGGGTCAGTCCATTCTCGACAAGGTTGCCGCAGCGGGCAACTGAGTCAATTATGGGCGGGGCGGCTTTGCCGTTCCCGCCCGACATACTCATCACTTGGGACGAACACATGGAAACCGACTATGCCATCATCGGAGGCGGGGTTGTTGGCCTTTCGGTCGCGTGGGGATTGCTCCGGCGCGGTCGCAAGGTCACCGTAATCGATGGCGACGACGGATCCTTTCGGGCGAGCCGCGGGAATTTCGGGTTGGTCTGGGTTCAGTCCAAGGGCATGAACCAACCACGCTATGCCAGTTGGTCGCAGGAGTCCGCCGCAATCTGGGCGGAGTTCGCCAGTGAACTGCGAGACAACACAGGCAAGACTGTCCCGCTGGAACAGAAGGGCGGCTACGACTTTCATTTCTCGGAGGAAAGCCTCGACAGGACAGTCGCGCAGTACGAAGTCCTGAAAGAGAAGCTCGGTGGGAACTATCCCTACGAGGTTTTGGGGCACAATGCGCTTCGCAAGGAAGAACCGCATATCGGCCCAAAGGTTGTCGGCGCGATTCTGCATCACCAAGACGGACACGCGAATCCGCTGAAACTGTTGATGGCCCTTGCCGCAGACGTGCGCCGCCTTGGCGGACGGGTTCTGAACGGCAAGACGGTCACCCAGGTGGACAAGAACGATGCGTTCCGTTTGGCTTGTTCGGACGGCACCTTGATTTCGTCTGAGAAACTGATCCTGTCGGCCGGGCTTGGGGCTGCCAAGCTGGGGCCGATGTTGGGGTTCAAAGCGCCGATCCGTCCGCAGCGCGGGCAGGTGCTGATTACGGAAAAGCTGCCCAAGATGATCAACCGGCCGTCGCTCATTGCGCGACAGGTCGACGAGGGTGGGATCCAGATCGGAGCGACCAATGAGGAGGTCGGCTTCAACGATCACGTGACCCAGCCGGGTCTCTCGGGTCTGGCTGCCGATGCAATCGCGACCTATCCGGCACTGGCTCGGGCGCAACTGGTGCGCAGTTGGGGTGCGCTGCGGGTGCTGTCTCCGGATGGCCTGCCGATTTACCAGGAAAGCTCGGACATGCCCGGCGCCTTTCTTGTTACCTGTCACAGTGGCATCACCCTTGCCGCCGCCCACGCACGCCTTCTGCCGGATTGGCTGGAAGGCACGGAGGCAGCCCCGAATCTGGAGGTCTTCAGTGAAGCCCGTTTCACCGTTTCTTGAGATGGACGAGACACCGCGCGTCGAGGTGGTTTTCGACGGGGCGCGGCTGAGCCTGCCCGACGGAGCCAACCTCGCTGCGGCGTTGCTGGCAGCGGGAGTGGATGTTTTTCGGAACACGCCGGTTTCCGGTGCGCCGCGCGCGCCCTTCTGCATGATGGGGGCCTGCTTCGATTGCCTTGTCGAGATTGACGGGGTGGTGCGACAGGCCTGCATGGTCGATGTGTCCGACGGTCTGGTTGTCGGCAAACCCCATCGGGCGGAGGCACAGCATGCAGACCTATGATCTCGCCATTATCGGGGCCGGTCCGGCTGGTATGGCCGCCGCAGCCGAGGCTGCCGCTGCTGGCCTGAGTGTGGCACTGTTGGATGAGCAATCACGCGCTGGCGGGCAGATCTACCGCGATGTCGACCGTGTTACCAAGGATCGTACCGATATTCTCGGCGCGGATTACACCTATGGAAAGACGCTGACAGCCGGGCTGGCGCACGAGTTGGTGACACACATCGCCGGGGCCGTGGTCTGGGCGATAGAGGACGGTTTCCGTATTTCGTTCACAAAGGATGGCAAAGGCGCACAGCTGTCTGCCGAAAGGGTTCTCTTGGCGACAGGTGCGCTGGAACGCCCGATGCCGGTTCCCGGCTGGACCCTGCCGGGGGTCATGACGGCAGGCGCTGGGCAGATCCTGCTGAAACAGTCCGGCGTTCTGGCGCGAAAGGGAGTTCTCGTTGGAGCCGGTCCGCTTCTCTACCTGATTGCTGCACAGATGGTGAGGGCCGGTACGCCACCGGCCGCCTTGGTCGAAACTCAGACGAAGGCGAACATGGCCGTGGCCATGCGCCATCTGGGTGGCGCGCTGCGAGGCTGGCGATATCTGCTCAAGGGGCTGTCGATGCTGGCCGAGATCCGGCGCGCCGGTGTGCCTCGGTATGTCGGGGCATCCGAGATCAGTATCGACGGGCAGTCCAAGGCGGAAGCAGTGTGTTTCACCCAAGGTGGGACACGCCACCGGATCGATTGCGACACCGTCTTCATTCATCACGGGGTCGTACCCAATACCCAGGCCGCGCGCTCACTTGGCGTGACGCATCGCTGGAGCGACATGCAGGCCTGTTTCGTGCCGGTCCTTGACGCCTGGGGGCAAAGCAATCTGGACCGTGTCTTTGTCGCAGGCGATGGCGGCGGAATTGGAGGTGCCAAAGCCGCAGAACATGCCGGTCGTCTGTCTGCGCTCCGGATTGCAGAGATCGCCGGGCGGCTGACCGAAGGAGAACGGGATCGAAAAGCTGCACCCTTCAGAGCCGCGCTTGCAAAGGAACGTGCTGCGCGGCCGTTCCTCGATAGCGCCTATCCGCCCTATGCAGAGGCGCTGTCACCGTCAGACGCAACTATTGTCTGTCGGTGTGAGGAAGTCACCGCCGGCGATATCCGGGGTTACGCGAAACTGGGTTGCCTTGGTCCGAACCAGACCAAGGCGTTTGGTCGAGCCGGAATGGGCCCCTGTCAGGGCCGCTACTGCGGTCTGACGGTGACTGCGCTGCTGGCAGAAGCCAACGCGCAGTCCCCTGATGCGACGGGCTATTATCGCATCAGGCCGCCGCTGAAGCCGGTCACGCTTGGAGAGCTTGCCGCGATGGAGACATCAGAGGCGACTGCCGCCGAATAGGCCGGGGGCAGGCCGACCGTCTTCACGTTTGCGAGGATTTCAGACGCGGCTGTGTCACGCCGCGGTCTTGACGTGCACACACGCCTTGCTGGTTGGTCCAGACTGCCGGACATGCACGTGTCATGTTAAAGAGGAATGTGGTGGCGTGGGGGGGACTCGAACCCCCGACCTAACGATTATGAGTCGTTCGCTCTAACCAACTGAGCTACCGCGCCAGACCGCCGCGTGAGTACGGGCGACGCCGCGTGGCGTCAAGGGCTAATCTTGCGTTTTTGGCGGTTCTCGGTCCGGTTTGCACGTGCAGTGTCACAACGCTTGCCCGAGGTCGCGGACGCATCGGCGCGTCCGCGAATTTCAGTCGGTTGAAAATCAGCCGATTGCGATTATTTGACGATTTTTTCGTCCTTGACGAACATGTTTGCCCACGCCCGGTCGATCAGTTCCGGTGTCATCTTGTAGGGCCAGCCTTCGAAGTCACAGACCGCGATCATCTGGTCGATCAGGAAGACCGGCTGATAGTTCGCGTACACGTTCTTGATCGTCGGATACTTGGTTTTCAGAAGATGAATCAGCGACTTTTCACACAGCTGCATCTTCTTCTTTTTCGCCACCATCGAGAAGATCTTGAGGAAGTTCTGCTGATCCGGCCCGTCGATCTTGATCTTGAAGAAGATCCGGCGCAGGGCGGCCTGGTCGAAGATTTCGTTCGGGTGGAAGTTGGTCGAGAAGATCACCAGAGTGTCGAACGGCACTTCGAATTTTTCGCCCGACTGAAGCGCAAGGATATCGCGCGATTCCTCGAGAGGGACAATCCAGCGGTTGACCAGTTTCTGCGGTGGTTCGGCCTGGCGGCCAAGGTCGTCCACGATGAAGATGCCGCCGGTGGACTTCAGCTGAAGCGGCGCCTGATAGGTGCGGGCGGTCGGGTTGTAGACCAGATCGAGCATGTCGAGTGACAGTTCACCGCCCGTGATCACCGTTGGCCGTGCGCAGAGCACGTAACGCGTGTCGAACCGGTTGGTCAGACGCAGCCCGCTCGAGGCTGCCGCGCTTTCTGCCGCGCTGTGGACGATCGGGTCGTAAACCGTGATCACCTGACCAGCATATTCGATCGCATGCGGGATGTAGATCTTGTCTCCCATGGCGTCGCGGATACCGTTCGAGATCGATGATTTGCCGTTCCCCGGAGGCCCGTACATCAGGATCGACCGGCCCGCGCCGACGGCGGGGCCGAGGTTATCCAGAAGGTCAGGCGGAAGGATCAGGTGGCCCATCGCATCTGTCAGCTGCTGGCGCGAGATGTGAATGTTGCGGATCGATTGGCGTTTGACCTGTTCGGCATAGATCAGAAGAGGTACGGGCATCGCCCCGTAGTATTCGGACTGCGCCAACGCATCCAACGAACGGGCCTTGCCGGAATCCGTCAACTGGTACCCCATTTCCGAGCCGTTATTGGCGTTCAGTGTACCTGTCGCCTCAAGCAGAAGTTGTCCGCGCGCATAATCGATCAGTTCCTGCGCAATCGGTACGGGCAGGCAGATCGCCTTCGAGATCGCCGTTGCCGTCGAAACGTTCTTGCGGAACATGGTCTTGATCATGATGTCCCGCATCATGACCGGCTGAAGCGCCATATCTTCCATGCGCTTGGGCGGAGGAGGCGCCATGACGGCGCTGCTTTGCATGTTCATCGATAGCCCCGGATCGGTATTGCCTGACTCACTTTGGCGTACCGTCGCAGGCTAATGTGGCAACAGAAGGGCCAGCACTTGACCGCGTGTTGGCAGTTTACCGACCGAACCAAATCCCCAGCGCGAGGTATATCGCCAGGGTACCACCGAGGGCGAGACCCATCGGAAACTTGGCATTGGTCCAGCTTGCCCAATGCGGCGCGATTTTCCTGAGCCCGGTGTATTTGCCGATCCTGTGCGCGACAAAGGCCGCCAGCAGGTTTGCGGCGAAAAGGGCCACAAGGAAACGGACATCTCCGACATGGATGAAGGGAGCGGCGGCGGCGGCGAATTTGGCGTCGCCCGCCCCCATGACACCGCCGGCGTTCAGGGCAATCCCTGCCACAAGAACCACGATCAGGTGGATGTAGCGCCACAGATAGACGTCAAACGGCAATGCCACCAAGCCAACAACCGCGAACACGAGAAACAAAAGAACAACCATCTGGTTCGGAATGCGCATGTCGCGCATGTCCGAAAAAGTCACATAGATGCAGATGGGAAGCACAAATGGCAGGAAAACCAGTGCCGAGAACGCCGAGATATCCATGAGGACACTCAGTTCACGACATTGGATTCAAGGGCCTTGAGGCTCCGTGCTGCGGCTTCGAAATGCTGCGGATGGGTGTCGATCGCTTCGCGCATCAGCCCCTGGCCGGTCACGACGTCTCCGCGTTTGACGGCGGCAAGGCCCATCGAATGAAGCAGTTCCGCGCGTTCGATCTGGGTCATCGGGACAACGGGAAGAACATAGTTTCCCTGTGCGCCACGGGCGAGAACGAGGTTGTTCTTGGCCGTGAACAGCGAGTTGTCGTTCTGGATGGCCTGTGTGAACAGGCGCTCCGCACCGGCATAGTCGCCACGGGTCAACTTGGAGAACCCCCAGTTGTTCATGACCGAAGCCGGCGTTGTCGTCAGTCCGACCGCAGTTTCATAGAAACTGTCCGCCTTGTCCCATTCCTTGTTGCTGTCAGCGATCATCGCTTCGAGCCGGTAGCGTTTGTAGGTTTCATGGGTCGGCGCAATGGCGTCGAGCACGGTTTCGGCGCGGTCCCATTCGTTGTTGCGGATCAGCGCATCGGCAAGTTCGACACGGTCGCTGTTGGTGGCTTCCTCGTGGTCGACCACGCGTGCCCAGGCAGCAACACCTTCGGTGTGCCGCTTGGCCCGGATCAGCGAAATCGCCAAGCCACGCAGCAGGTCAACCCGCTCTGGTTCGGCTTTGCTGGCGCGCTGGAAATAGGCGACGGCTTCATTGGGATCAGAGACCGTCAGCATCACTTCGTTCAGATTGGTCCCGTCGATGACGTTGACCCCCTGAAATTCGCGATCCACAGCTTCGGTATCAATGCCTTTTTCGCACGCGGAAAGTGCGAAAGCCCCTGCAATACACAGGGTCACGATAAAGGGATGGCGCATTTTTTGCGTCCTTTACTGCTCTGCCTCTTTACTGCGCTGGGCGGATCAGAAAGTCACTGCTGCCGCGCCGCACAAGTTTGTATTCTTGTTCTATGTCGGCACCATACTGCGAATTTTCCAATTTTGCGAGTGCCAAGCGAAGATTATCGCGAATTGCAACACTTTCGCCATTGTCGAGCGCGAAGGCTCTGCGAAACACCTGTGCGGCCTCGGCGGTTTCGCCTCTCTCGATCAGGACGACACCCAGATTGTTCCACGCCTCGGGGCTGTCGGGATCGTCCTTCGTGGCGCGGCGCAACAGGTCTTCGGCCTGGTTGAGCCGGCCCAGGGCCAGATTGACCGACCCAAGGGCGCTGACGACTTCGGGCGTCAAACCCTGCTCTGCAGCCGCAAGACGGAAAGAGCTGAGCGCAAGTTCATACTCGCCCGCCGCCATAAGGCGGTGGCCCACGGTCAGTTGATCAACTGCGGCCCCCCTTGGATCGACACTTGGTGCAAAAACGGTGTCGCCAGATGCGGAAAAACCGCCCGGTCCACAGGCGGCCAATCCGAGTATCAGAATTCCGGGCCAGAACCGGCCTAGACTCATTGCCCCATCGTTCCTCCGATCTCACCGAGCTGCTGAATGCCGACGACCGAAGGACCCACAAGAATGATCAACAGCGGCGGCACCGTCAGCATCATTGTGGTCAATGTCATTTTGGTTGGCAACTTGTTTGCCTTTTCTTCGGCGCGCATCACGCGTTTGTCACGCATTTCAGCCGCATAGACGCGCAGCGCGTCCGAGATCGGGGTACCGAAACTCTGGCTCTGGTTGAGAACGGTCACAAAGGACATCACATCCTGAACACCGCAGCGTTCGCCCATGTCGTTGAGAACGGCGGACTTGTCCTTACCGGCTTTCATCTCGTAGCTGACGAGTTCGAATTCATCGGCAAGGCTGGGGTAGGAGGCCCGCAGTTCCTTGCTGACGCGTACGATGGCCTGATCCATCGACTGACCTGCTTCGACACAGACAAGCATCATGTCGAGGCTGTCAGGGAAACCGCTTTCGATTTCTTCCTGCCGCGTCTGCACGCGTTTGGTGATCCAGTATTTCGGGAACAGATAGCCCGCAGCGCCCGGTCCGAGCGTATAGAGCACGGTTTGCTGTGTTGTTGCCTGAGAGGGATCCATGATCAGCATGAAATACGCGACGCCAATGATGAGGCCGCCAATCCCGAGCGCAAACTGGGCGAAATAGTAAAGCTGAACTGCGTCTTTCGTCCGATAGCCGGCCTGAAGAAGTTTCATCCGGACGTCGGACAATTCCTTCGCGTCCTGCGGCTCAAGGAACTGAGCGTATTTGTTCAGCTTCTCATTCTTCTTCTTGTCGCGAAGCACCGCGCGGGTTTCTTCGTCCAGCGATTTCCGACCGGAATTCGCATCAAGGCGATCCATCGGATTGGACCGGGACACGAAGAACATCGGGATCGCGAGGATCAGGAGAAGAACGCCGAGACCGGCGATGAGGATCATCGGACCGGCAGGGCCAAGCAGATCGACGGCGAATTGGTTGAAAGCTTGCATGGTCCGGTCCTCAGACTTTGATGTTCACGAGCGCACGCATCACGAAGAGGTTCGCTGTCAGGAATGCAGCGACCACGAAGCACGCGGGGATGAACCACGGGTGGTCGAGAACTTCGTCGTAGTAATGCGGGTCGGTGATCTGAATGACGATCAGAGCGCCGACAGGGAAACCCGACAGGAATTTGCCGGACCACTGGGCCTCGGCGGTGATCGCCTTGACCCTGCGGAACAGGCGGAAGCGGGCCCGGATAACCTTGGCCAGACCTTCGAGGATCTCGGCAAGGTTACCACCCGACTGCTGCTGGATGGACACGGCGACCGCGAGAAAGCGCAAGTCCTGCATATCGAGGCGTTCGGCCATGGCCTTGAGCGCTTCGCCGATGTCGCGGCCATAGCTGGCTTCATCTGCGATGATGCCGAACTCGGTCGCCAGCGGGTCCTTGATTTCCTTCGACACGATCGAGATCGCAGACGAAAACGGGTGACCCACCCGCAGCGAGCGCACCATCAGTTCAACGGCGTCAGGCAGTTGTTCCTCGATCATGCCAACACGCTTGTTGGCCTTACTGTTGACCCAGAAGAAAACGCCGCCGACACCCATGGCCAGACCCATGACGATCCGTACTGGAAGCTGCGCTTCGGTTCCGATTGTCAGGCCGACAAACGCCACGAAACTGACAGCGATCATCACCATGATCAGCTGTTTCGGTGTAAAGGCGATGGCCGCTTTTTGTGCCCGGTCTGCGAGGATCGAGTAAAGCGGCAACCCGCGGGACGACATGTGCTGATCCATCTCCTTGCGGAGCTTGGCCAGCACTTCATCCCGCTTGGTGCCCTTGTCGAGCATCTCGAGCCGGCGGTTTACCCGCTTGTTCAGGCTGATGGATTTGCCGAACGCGACAAGATACACGCCTTCAACAAGCACCAAGACAGCCACGAAGATGAGGCCGTAGACAATCGGTTCTGCGCTGAGTGTCATAATCAGTAGTTTCCGTTGAAGGGTTCATAGATCGACGGCGGCAGGTCATAGCCCCACATCTTGAAGCGCTCGGAATAGTTCGAACGCACGCCGGTCGCGGTGAAGTGGCCGATAATCTTGTTCTCCGGAGTCAGACCGACGCGCTGGAAGCGGAAGATTTCCTGCATGGAAATCACTTCGCCCTCCATCCCGGTGATCTCGGTGATCGAGGTCATGCGGCGCGAGCCGTCCTGAAGACGCGAGGCCTGCACGATCAGGTTCACAGCCGAAGAGATCTGAGACCGCATCGCCTTGAGCGGCATTTCGATCCCGGCCATGGCGATCATGTTTTCCAGACGGCTTACGCCGTCTCGGGCGCTGTTGGCGTGGATTGTGGTCATCGAGCCGTCGTGGCCTGTGTTCATGGCCTGCAACATGTCGATCACTTCCTCGCCGCGCGTTTCGCCGACGATGATACGGTCGGGGCGCATACGCAGCGCGTTCTTGAGACAGTCGCGCGGGGTCACGGCACCTTTGCCTTCGACGTTTGGTGGACGGCTTTCCATCCGGCCCACATGGGTCTGCTGGAGCTGAAGTTCCGCCGTATCCTCGATTGTCAGGATGCGTTCGCTGTCATCGATGAAGGACGATAGCGCGTTGAGCGTGGTCGTCTTACCGGAACCTGTACCGCCCGACACGATCACGTTCAGACGCGTCGCAACCGCCGCCTGCAAATAGACGGCCATTTCCTCGGTAAAGGCGCCGAAATTCACCAGATCGTCGATGCTCAGCTTGTCGGTCTTGAACTTACGGATGGAGACCAGCGATCCGTCAACCGCAATCGGCGGAACCATCGCGTTGAAACGCGACCCGTCCTGCAAGCGGGCGTCCACATAGGGGTTCGATTCATCGACACGGCGGCCCACGGCGGACACGATCTTGTCGATGATCCGCATCAGGTGCTTTTCGTCTTTGAAGGTCACGTCGCTGAGCTGCAGCTTACCGCCGCGTTCAACGAAGATCTGATGCGGGCCGTTGACCAGAATATCGCTGACGGTTTCGTCTTTCAGCAGCGTTTCAAGGGGACCAAGCCCCTTGACCTCATCGTAGAGTTCCTGGTTCAGAGACAACCGCTCTTCGCGGTTCAGAACCATGCCTTTTTCCTGAAGGCTCTCCGTGGTGATTGCGCTGATTTCTTCCTTCAGCTCGGATTCCGTCGCCTGATCCAGAGCCGCGAGGTTGAGGTTGTCCAGAAGTGCGCGGTGCAGCTCGAGCTTGATCTCGCTCAGGCGCTCTTTGCGCTTCTTGTCTCGATCGGCGGATTCAGCAACGGCCGCCTTCTTGGGCAGAACTTTCCGCATCACCTTTGACGGTGAGGGCGTATTCGCCGCCTCTGCCTTGGGGGCTGGGGCGGCGTTCGCGGCAACGGCGGCTGCAGACGGCTTTTTGTAGCGCGAAAACATATCCTGACTCCTTAGGCAGCTTCTGCGTCGGAGCGACCGACTTCATAGAGCGACTGGGCGAGCTTCGCGATTTCCTTGCGCAGCGGGTTTTTGGGTTGCTGCAGGGCAAGCGGTTGACCGTGATCACCCGATTCCGCAACTGCCCTGCCGCCGTCCGGCATGTGCAGATCGACCGAGATATCGAGGCTTTCCTGCATCCGCTTGAGGCGGCTCTTGCCCTGAAGGTCGGTGAATTTCGGGGCCCGGTTCAGAACAAAGCGGATCTTGTCGAACGGCAGATCTTCAGACTGCAGCGCGCGCTTGAGCCGGAAGGTGTTCTGCGCCGAGCGCATGTCGAGTTCGATGATCCCGAAATAGACCTGCGCTGCGTACAGCACAGTTTCCGACCATTGTACGAGGCTCGGCGGCATGTCGACCACGACAAAGTCGAAATGCTGTGCGGCGGTGTCCAAAAGGGTCTGAATTTCGGTTTGTCCGACAATGTCGAGCGGTGGAAGATCGGCGGGCGAGGTGAACACCTGCAGCCGGTCTTCGAAGGTCACAAGCGCCTGCCCGAAGCTGTCCTCGTCCATGGATTCAATATCCGTCAGCAGCTCGAGCACTGCTTCACGGCGTGGCACATCCAGATAGGTCGAGACCGCCCCGAATTGCAGGCCGAGGTCGATGATGCAGACACGCGGCGGCTTGTCCTTGGTCACCGTGGCCAGTTCCCAGGCGAGATTGGTCGCAAATGTGCTGGCGCCGCAGCCGCCGGCCATTCCCTGAACGGCAATGATCACGCCGTCCCCGTCGTTTGACAGTTTGACACCGTTTTCGTCAGTACGGGTGCTGACCTGGGGTGCAGGCACGCTGCGCATGCGTTCGACTGCAGCCGCCAATTCGCCTTCGGGCAAGGGGTAGGGGACAAACTCATCCGCGCCCTGGCGCAGAAGATGATGCAACGCTGAGGGCGTCACATCATGTGCGATCAGAACGACCTTGATCTTGCGTGCCTTGGCCGCTGCGATGATCGAGGACAGGTGATCGACATTGGCCTCGTCGTCTTCGTCAATGGCCAGTGCGACAAATTCCAAATGCTCTCCATCCTCCTGCGAGAAGAAATGCGTGGCTTCGTCAAAGCCAAGATCGCCCCACGCCTCTCCAAGGATGGCTTCCATGTCTTCGATCAGAAGGTCGAATTCCTGAACATCCCGGCTGATTGTGCACGCGACAAGCGGTGCGGGTTCCGGGGTGCTTGGAAGGATACTCGTCATTTGCCTCGTTTCCTCTAACTTCATGACGCCTGTGCGCGACTGTCTGAGCGCACCCCAGGCGTCGATCCCGACTCGTCGGGAAAGACTGCTACAGTCCGAAGTTCGGTGGAAAACTTGGCAACATTGGGGCCGAATTACCGAAATTGTACGGTATTTCAGGCCGATGGCATGGCCCCTTTCGGGGCCATCGCCTTATTGTTCTGTCTGGAAATCAGAGCCTTGGATGCCCGCAAGGCCAGTCGCGGGAACCGCGCTGTTGATGTATTCGCGGTAGATGATCTCGGCGTATTTGCCTTCGAGCACCATCGGATGCGAACCGACAAAGCCCGACACCTCGGTCACCGTCCGGCGGTTGCGCCGTTCGCGGCCTTCGGTCACGATCAGCGGCTGGGTTTCGCCGAAGGACACAACGGCCTCAAGGCGCGACTTGCTGATCCCCTGCGAGGCCAGGAAGTTCACCACTGCGTGGGCACGGCTCAGGCCAAGCCGTTTGTTGTAGGCTTCGCTGCCAACCTTGTCCGTGTGACCGTAGACGCGGAAGCGCACTTCGGGGAACTGACGGATCCAGTTCGCCTGTTCACGCAGTGTATCGCGAGCCCCCTGGTCAAGAACTGCGCTGTTGAAGGCGAAGTTGACCGTGGTCATCACGTCGCTGGCGAACCGCTGTGACAGATCATAGGTGTAGCGCTTTTCGCCATTCATGATCTGCACGTTGTTCATGGTGGCGTTGCCGAAATTACCGGTGTCCACCAAGGAGCCTGCTTCGCGGTTGAACGCGCTGTAGACCGGATCGCTGCTGGCGCAGGCGGCCAGAAGGGCGAGGCCGGTCAGGGCTGCGGGAATGCGGAGGTTTTTCTGAACTGCCATCGCCTCAATCCATCACATAGCCATAGGAACCGCTGAAGTCCTGTTTGGCCACTTCGCCCGCCGCACCGCGCAGATTACGCGAATCGCTGGCGACGCGTCCGAAGAGGAACAGGTCTTTTTCGGTGGGAGGACGGACCCGGTCGGTCGGCAGGGCAAGCGCCTCGCCGCGAGTCGGGGTCACAAGATGCGGTGTGATGATGATCACGAGCTCGGATTGTTCGCGGCGGTATTCGGCGCTGCGGAACAGGGCGCCCAGAACCGGAATATCGCCCAGCCACGGGATCTGATCGTTCAGGTCGCGGAAGTCGTCCTGAAGGAGGCCCGCAATCGCAAAGCTTTCGCCATCACGCAGTTCGACAGTTGTCGATGTCTCGCGGCGACGGAAACCGTCGATCCGGATTGCGCCGATATCGACCCCGCTGTCCGGGTCAAGCGACGACACGGCTGCTTCAAGCTCGAGGTTGATCACGTCCTTGTCGAGAACGCGCGGAATGAAGTTGAGTTCGACACCGAACGGTTTGAACTCCACCGCGATGGTGCCGTTGTCCTGAGAGACCGGAACCGGATACTCGCCGCCGGCCAGGAATTTTGCTTCCTGACCCGAGAGCGATGTCAGGTTCGGTTCGGCCAGAGTGCGAACAACACCTTTTGATTCAAGGGCTTCGAGGAGGATGCCAACTTCAAGCCCGCCAGCATTGAAGCCGAAGAGGATGGCGTTCTGCGCATCTGCCGAAGAGGCGAGCTTGTCGGCCACACTGTCCACCGCAGCGCGCGGGGCGGCGTTTCCGGTGCCCAGTTCGAGGCCCAGGTCGCCATCAAGCACGGTGCCACCTGTCGCCAGAGACGACCGCAGCGATTTTGCAACCGAGCGCTGCATCTCTGCAAACCGAACCTTGAGCATCACCTGCTGAACACCGCCAACCGTCATGAGGTTGGACACGCGCTCGGGCGCGTAGCGGGCGGCAAGGTCGAGGGCCCGCTGCATCCGAATGGTGCTCGACACGGTTCCTGACAGCACGATCCCGTCATTGGCGGACCGCACTTCGATTTTCTCGTCCGGAAGAATCTGACGCAGGCGTTCCTTGAACTCGGTCAGATCCGGAGCGACCTTCACATCGACATTGGTGATCAGCTGCCCATTGGCATCCAGAATGGTCAATGTCGTCGTGCCGGGGGTTTTGCCCAGCACGTAAATGGTGCGATCCGACAGCGACGAGATGTCGGCAATCGAAGGGTTCGCGATGCTCAACTCTGCGAATGGGACTTCGCTCTCAACCACCACCGCACGGTTCATGGGGACGTTGAGAGAGGATTCGGTGTTCGTTCGGATGACGCGCAGCGTTTCAGCGTAGACCGCGTGCGCCATCGGAGTAATAGCAAGAACCGCACCCAGCAGGGCGGCCTTGAGTGGACTGCTCATATACATGTGACCTGCCTTTCCGATCACGCCTCTGAAGTGGGTCTTTTCGCCCGATATTGCGACCAACGTGCGCCAAGTCGCGTTTTAATTCAAGAATCAATGATTTCAGTGCTTCGCTTCATGTGGATAAGGCGCAACATTCCGTTGCGCCTTTCCGAGAGTCAGTTCTGCAAGTCTCACCACATCGGGTGTAGGACACGTCAGTTGGTACAAGGGATGGGCGTTTCGATGATTTCGCCGGCCTTGCGGGTCCGGATGGTACAAACCTGAATGGATTGCGCTTTTGCCTCCGGTTCGCGCTCACGAAGCCCGAGAAGTGACCGCTGGTCGACCTCGATCACCTCAGCGACGGTATCGTCGTTGCGGCCCATCAGAGACAGGGACAGGCGGCCGGTGGACTGAGCCTGCGCCAGTGATGCGACCTGCTGCGGGGTCGCCGCAACGGTCACTGTCCGCGCGATGGTTGCGTCGGTGGTTTCGGTTTCCGATGTCTGGTCAATCGCGATCAGTTTGATGCCGGTTTCGATCAGCTTGGTCACATCACCGTTCGGAAGATCGGGACCATTGCCGCGGACGCGTCCGGTCCAGTAGACGTCCACACGGTCGCTTGGGCGCAGGAAGCCCGAAACACCGGTAGCCACATCGACCTTGATGGCAAAGGCGCGCTGACCGCGTTCGAGACGCGAGGTCAGTCCGGCATCCGCGCCGGGCTCACTCACCTTGATTTCCATGAACGCTTCGTTCTTTTCGATCTGGCGCAGGGCCACGCGGACCGGAGCACCTTCAGCGTTCAGCGGGTTTTCCGCATCGAAAAAGGTGTCAGGCAGGGTCTGCTTCGGCCACGGCATCAGGGCCATGTCCTCGGGCATGATCTGCTCACCATAGTCGATGGCACGCGTTGCGACGTAAATTTCTTGAACCGGAACGCTCTCGATTGCTTTGCTGCGTTCCTGTTCCAGCGCGCTCTGGTAAGCGCCGATATAGTTCTGGGCCATGTAGACTGCGAACCCGGCCAAAGCCAGACCAGCCAACAGGACAAGTCCAAAAACGATGCGCATTTTGCCTCCTTACATGCTCGGATTCATGCGGCCGAACGGCGCTGAACATGATTCAAGCTTTGGGAGTATCGGAACAATATGTCTCCGCTTTGGGGACATTGTGGCGAAATTTGGAAGATGGTTTCGCAACACTCACGCGTCTTCAGAGAGGCGTGATTGCGCAATGAGGCTGGCGGCAGCGCGGTGAAGGACTCGCGAGTCAGCACCGGAAATGCAAAAGGGGGCGCGTGATGCGCCCCCTCAGGAATAAATCCTCGAGTGAGAGGATTAGTCGCCTGCGCCGCCGCCCAGGTAGTCCTGTGCACCGAGAACCGAGTTGCCGGTTGCGGTCAGAACGGTCTGGGTGTTGCCCTGGATCGCGCCGTAGGCTGCGATTGCCAGACCCACAACAGCTGCGGTCAGAACGACCCAGTCAACTGTCACGGCACCGTTTTCGTCTTTGCGGAAATTCTTGATGAACTTGATCATGTTAGTCTCCATAGTCCTAGTTTGCTCACGTTGGCCAAGCTCAGGACCATAATGCGAGCGCTCTCTCATTCGCTCTATCCCGTCTTGGATGATCTCTTATACTCCCCGCATTGGGGCAGCATTTGGGCGGCATTGGTCCGATTTTGGAGAATGCGAAAAAATCGATGTGTTTTGCGTTAAGATCTTGATTCTTAATGAGATAAAAATGAGTATCCCGTTAATTTTTTTCTTTGGACGTTGAATCTCTGGTGATTTGGCAACGCTGAAGACGCGGATTCAGAAACGAAATGGTTTTGGACGGTGAATTGTGCAAAGCTGGGAAAAAATCGGGCATCGAGCAGGAGCCTGGACATGATCAGACTGGCACTCGTGGCGGCTTCCGCCATGTTTTTCTGTGCAACCGCCGTTCCGGCGGACCCACCGCCGTTTCCGGAATTCTCGGCAAAACGGGTGAAGCCCCCAAGCACAGGCACCAAGAAACGGATCACGGTTCAGATCGCACCCCAGGCCCCGTCCGTCGTGGCGGCACCTCAGGCCCCTACGGCCCAATCCCGGGCGTCTGGTGGCGACACATTCGCCTGGTTCTGGAACGATGTATCCCCGTCGCTCGAGGCCAAGGGACCGGGGCGGCTTGAACCGGCGCTGGTGCGCCTTTCGAATCCGCCCTCAGGGCAAGGTGTCCCGTCACCGCGCCTTCAGGACATGCAGAATATCGCGGAACGCTTTGGGCGGGATATTCTTCTACACACGGTCGGCACCCGCGTTTCACCGGCGCTTGCCCTGGCCGTCATCGCTGTGGAATCATCTGGCCGGTCCGATGCGCTCAGTTCGGCTGGTGCGCAGGGGTTGATGCAGTTGATGCCCGCAACCGCAGAACGCTTTGGCGTAGAGGACAGGCTGTCTCCTGCACAGAACATCAAGGGCGGTGTCGCTTTCCTCGACTTCCTGATGAAGACCTTCGACAACGACGTGATTCTCGTACTTGCGGGATACAACGCTGGCGAAAACGCGGTTCTCAACAACAAGGGCGTTCCGGACTACGCTGAGACCCGCGCGTATGTGCCCAAGGTGCTCCAGGCTTTCCAGACTGCAAAAGGCCTGTGCCTGACACCGCCGCAACTGGTCACGGATGGCTGCGTGTTCCGCGTGGCGTCACGGTAGAACCGCGCCGGGATTCATGATTCCCTTAGGGTCCAACGCATCCTTGATGGCGCGCATCGCAGCAAGCTTCACCGGATCGCCATAGCGTTCGAGATCGGCCTTCTTGGCCCGACCGACGCCATGTTCCGCGCTGAAGGTTCCTCCCAGTTCGGCGGAGATGTCATGGACCAGCCGCTTGATCGCTTTGGTTTCGTCGAGGAATTCATCGCGTGACCGCCCCTCGGGCGGGAAGACGTTGAAATGCAGATTGCCGTCTCCCACATGGCCGAAGCAATTTATACGGAAATCCCCAACCTGCGCGATTGCCTGCCGGACGCGGGCGATGAAGCTGGGCAGTTCACCAAGAGGTACAGACACATCGTGGCTCGACACCGCGCCGATACGCCTGTTCGCCTCGGGGATCTGCTCGCGGACGGCCCAGAATTCATCACGCTGCGCCTCTGACTGGGCGATCACGGCATCCGTCACGATGCCCTCGGCCTCGGCATCCACAAACAGAGTCTCAAGCGCCTCCTGCGGGTCCAGTCCCCGGGGCAGGCCGATATCCATCAGGATCATCCATTCAGGATGGTGGGACCCAAACGGTCTGCGCACATCGGGAAGCTTTTCGGCAAGAAAGTCGAGCCCGGTTCGGTGCATCAATTCGAACGCGCTGATGCTTTCACCCAGTCGCGACTTGGCCAGGGAAAGAAGCTCAAGCGCGGCTTCGGCATCGCGGATCACAAAGACGGCCGTACCAAGGCTCGCCGGACGGGGGAACAGTTTGAGCGAGGCACCGGTGATCACACCAAGCGTGCCCTCGGATCCGATCAGCAGATTGCGCAGGTCGTAACCGGTGTTGTCCTTGCGCAGACGTTTCAGCCCGTTCCAGACGCGTCCATCGGGCAGCACGGCTTCAAGCCCCAGGCAGAGATCACGCGTATTGCCATATCGCAGCACGTTCACACCGCCTGCATTGGTGCCCAGAAGCCCGCCAATCCGCGCGGAGCCTTCTGACGCCAGCGACAGGGGAAACAGCCGATCCACCTCTGCGGCGGCGGCCTGAATGTTGGCAAGGATCACACCCGCATCGGCGATCAGAACGTTTTCCTGCGGATAGACCGCGCGGATTCGGGTCATGCGCTCCAGTGACAGGATCAGCGGTGTCTCGGGTTCACCCTCGGGCGCGATCTGGCCGCCAACCAGCCCGGTCCCGCCGCCATAGGGCACAATGCCAACACCAGCCTCGTTGCAGGCTTTGACCAGGTCCGACACTTCTTCGGTGCTGCGGGGTCTGGCGACAAAACCACGGGCACCCTGCCAACGCCCCCGGGGTTCTTCGAGATAGGATTGTTCGGCACGGGCGAACATGTCGGCAGGAAAGCCTGAGGACAGACGTTCAACAAAACTGCTGTCCGCTGAATCGCGTGGCATGAAGGTGTGTCTCCGAATGCGTTAATCCGTTGCGTCGCGAAGCCATTCCGGACGCAGGACAACCACCGTAGGACGGGACGGCAGATCGCGCAATGACAGTTCGAGATATGACGCATCCCGGCGGTCGATCACGAAGCTGTCCTGAACCTCTTCGATGAATGCCTCCAGCGCGAAACCCGAAAACCAGTGCATCGGGATCACCACGCTTGACCGAAGCCTGTCGACGATCCGCACCATCATTTCGCGCGGAAGCGTATAGCCGCCATCGACCGGCACCATGACGACGTCCAGTCTTCCGATGGCTGCGTATTGCTGCTCGTTCGGCTCGTGGTGGAGGTGGCCCAGATGGCCGATGCACAGCCCTTCGACTTCAAAGATGAAAATCGAATTGCCGTTCTCCTCGACGCCACTGAATTGCGAGCGGATGTCGGTCGACACATTTCGGACGAGCATTTCGCCCAGATCAAGATGGTGGTCGATTCCCTCGCCAAACGGTCCCCAGCCGGGAAGGACATGCGGGATCGCCGGGTCGGGATTCGCGGTCCAATGGGTCTCATGCGCGTGGTTCATGGTCACGACATCGGGGATCAGAGCGGTATTGCCGAGAAACCCGGTGAAATCCGTGGCCACGTTCAGACCACCAGGGGTCTGCAGCAGGAAAGTGGCGTGCGCCAGATAGTTTATGCGGACGCTGAATTCTGGAACCGGGTTCGTCCAGGACGCTTTCTGGATGTACGCTGCGCCGGGCGTGGCATCCGCAATGGCAAGGCAATGGCTTGGGCGGCGGCTTTCCTGTGCAACCGCGGCGTTGCCCATGATCGCGATGGCCAGTGCCATCCAGAGTGATTTGAAACGCATTCAGCACCTCCTGCTCCGAAGATAGCGCAGGCACTGGTTCGGTCTAGGAAAACTGCAATGAACGACGACAGCCGCTTTTACGCTAAGTTGCCACGTCCTTTCGGAAGGTTTTGGCCCTAGCCGACATCGGTGCGCCCGCGCCGGTCCAGACGCAATGCTGCATAGAGAACATGCGTGCGCCAGCGCCCGTCGATCTGAAGGTAGCTTTGCGCCACACCTTCATATTTGAAGCCTGCTTTTTCCAGCAGGCCTCGGGACGCTTTGTTTTCAGGCAGGCACGCCGCTTCGATCCGGCTCAGGTCCAATCGGTCGAATGCGTAATGCACGACGGCATCAATCGCTTCGCGCATATATCCCTGCCGCGCAAACGGTTCGCCGATCCAATAACCCAGCGTCCCCGCCTGTGCCGGCCCGCGACGGATGTTGTCGAGCGTGATAGCTCCCAGAAGCATGTCATCGCTTCGCCGCAACAGAAACAGCGGCACGGCCGACCCGTTGCCGATGGCACGATTTGCCCAATACACGCGGTTTGTAAAAGCACGGCGGGTCAGGTGGTCGTCTGCCCAGCTGGGTTCCCATTTGGCAAGAAACGCTTCGCTGTCGCGGCGAAGCGCGCTCCATGGATTGAAATCGCTGTGCATAGGAGGGCGCAAGACCATGCGTTCGGTATCGAGCCGAAGCTTGCGCCGCAGACTGAGCATCAGGCCACGCGTCGCAGCTGCAGAGCAGGGAGGTCGGGCGCCGCAGCCACCGGGCCATAGAGCGCCATGGCGGCCGGAGCCTGTCCGACAAGCTGCTCGGCGAACGCGCGCACATCCCCCGTCGTGACGCTGTCGATCCGCGACACCGTTTCCTCAAGCGGGGGAACGTGTCCCCAGATTTGGGTCATGCGGGCAAGGCGCTCTGTCCGCGAGGATGGGCTTTCCAATCCCATAAGCAGCCCGGCTTTCATCTGCGCCCGCGCACGGGCCACCTCTTCGGGTGTCATGTCTTCTGCGGCGCGCTTCATCTCGTCGATCGTGAGGTTCGTGAGATCAAAGATTTCTTCACCGCTGGTGCCGGCATAAATCGTGGTCATGCCGGTGTCGGAATATGCGCCTGTCTGGGCAAAGATCGTGTAGCACAGTCCGCGCTTTTCCCGGATTTGCTGAAACAGGCGGCTCGACATTCCGCCGCCAAGGGCAACGGAATACACCTGCGCGGCATAGAAACTCGGATCGCGGTAGCCGGGAGATTCAAACGCTAACGCAATATGCGCCTGCTCGAGGTCTTTGACATGGCGGCTCTCCCCGCCATGGAACGTCGCGGCATCTGCCATCCGCGCAGGCCGCGAAGCCATGTCTCCGAACAACTGCTCAGCCTGTGAAACAATCGCGTCGTGATCAACTGCTCCGGCTGCCGACAGAATCATTTGATCCGGTCCATAATGCTCCGAAACAAATGTGACGAGATCGTCTTTTGAAAAGGCCGACACGCGGCCCGACTCGCCCAGGATGGTGCGTCCCAGTGCCTGATCGGGATAGGCGCGTTCCTGCAACCAGTCGAAGATGATGTCGTCCGGTGTATCGGCGGCCTGTCCGATCTCCTGCAGGATCACATGGCGCTCGACCTCGATCTCTTTCGGGTCGAAGACGGGATTGCGCAGAATATCCGCCACCACGTCAAGCGCGAGGCTCACATCGTTGCGCAGAACGCGGGCGTAATAGGCGGTCACCTCGCGCGAGGTATAGGCATTGATATAGCCGCCCACGTCCTCGATGGCCTCCGCGATCTGCAGCGCGCTGCGGGTCTCCGTCCCCTTGAACGCCATGTGCTCAAGGAAATGCGCGATGCCGTTCTGCTCGGGGCGCTCGTGGCGGCCACCGGCCGTGACCCATATCCCGATGGCGGCACTTTCCAGACCGGGCATGTGCTCGGTCACGATGCGGAAGCCGTTGGGGAGTGTTGCAGTCTGGACGGTCAAGAGGCGATCCGATCTTTGATGAGGGCTTCAAGCTGGTCGAGGTCGTTTGCCACGCGGGTGACGCGTTCGGCGCGGTCGAAGAGGTCTGCCATGCGTTCGGGCAGGGGCGGGCGCACACCGCTGGCCTGTTCTACGGCGTCGGGGAACTTGGCGGGATGTGCGGTGGCCAGTGTGATCATCGGCGTAGCCGGGTCGCGCTGGTCTTCGGCCACCTTCACGCCAATGGCCGAGTGCGGGCAAAGCAACTCGCCCATGTGCCGATGGGCATGGGTGATCATGCTTAGCGTTTCATCCTCGGACACGCGGCCACTGTCATAGTGATCGCGCAGCACCTCCATCGCGCCCTGGCTGACGTGGAAACCGCCTGCCTTGAGCTCGTCCATCAACTGCGACACCGCGTTGCCGTCGCGGTTGTAGGCGTCAAACAGCGCGCGTTCGAAATTCGAGGACACCTGAATGTCCATCGACGGGCTGATCGACGGGGTCACGCTGTCGGTGACATAGCCTCCTGTCGTCAGGCAGCGGTGCAGGATGTCGTTCTGGTTCGTCGCCACCACCAGACGGTCAATCGGCAGGCCCATCCGTTTGGCGATGTAGCCCGCGAAGATGTCGCCGAAATTGCCGGTCGGGACGGTAAAGCTGACGGTACGGTCCGGTGCGCCCAAGGACACGGCGGACGAGAAGTAATAGACCACCTGCGCCAGCACGCGGCCCCAGTTGATCGAGTTCACGCCGGCAAGTTTCACCGCGTCGCGGAATTCGAAATGGTTGAACATGTCCTTCAGACGCGCCTGACAGTCGTCGAACGTCCCATCCAGCGCCAGGGCGTGGACGTTCGATTCCACAGGCGTTGTCATCTGGCGGCGCTGCACCTCGGAAACCCGGCCATGCGGGTAGAGAATGAACACGTCCACCGCATCCAACCCCCGGAACGCCTCGATCGCGGCAGAGCCGGTGTCGCCCGAAGTCGCGCCCACGATGGTCACACGCTTGCCGCTGCGGCTCAGCGCCTCCTGGAACATCTGGCCGATCAGCTGCATCGCAAAATCCTTGAACGCGAGCGTCGGGCCATGGAACAGCTCCAGCAGGAAATGGCCATTGCCCAACTGCACCAGAGGCGCGCGGGCATCGTGGCCGAACCCGGCATAGGCCTTGGCGATCAGGTCGGCGAACACTTCGTCGGTGAAGGCATCGCCAACGAAGGGCCGCATCACGCGGAACGCGATCTCTTCATAGGACAGGCCGTGCATGGCGCGGATGTCACCGGCGCTGAGCGTCGGGATGGTTTCGGGAACATAAAGACCGCCGTCGCGGGCAAGGCCCGACAGCATCGTGTCTTCAAATCCAAGCGCCGGGGCTTTTCCGCGGGTCGAGATATACTGCATCGGGCCTCAGCCTTCCTTCGTCTGTCGCATGCGCCATACCAGCGCGATTGTTCCGATCAGCCAGACAACGGCCAGCGCATACCAGGTGATCGCGTATTGCAGGTGATCGTTCGGAATGCCGCTGGTGTCCACCGGCAGGGCCGTCACTTGCGCGTCCGGCGGCGACATGTTGCGGGCAATCACCAAAAGCGGTTCGGTGCCCAGCACCTCGGCCATCGGCGCAACGTCCCGTGCGAACCATGTATTGCCGTCAATGTCATTCTCCGGGGTGGCAGAGGTGCGATCATCCGGCCAGTGCAGATTGCCGGTGATCGTCTTTTCGCCACCCTCGCGCGTGGTGTCGCGCGCATCGACCGGGATGAACCCACGATCGACAAGAATACGGCGGCCATCCTCGGTCACAAAGGGTGAAATCACCCGATACCCGGCGCCGATCCGTTTCTGCGAGACCAGAACGAACAGTTCCCCCGGTTCGACCATACCTGTCAACTCGACAGGCTGGTACCTGTCGGTCTCCGGGTCTGCGATCGCAGGAAGGGGGGCCGGGTCGCCACCGATCCGCGTTTCGATCTCTGTCAGGACGCCCCGCTTCCACTCCAGCCGCTGCATCTGCCATGTGCCCAGCCACACAAGGATGGCGGTGCCGATCAAACCGAACAGCAAGGGCAGGGCGATACGTTGCAAAGGTGGCTCCCGAGAGTGACAAAGGCGCGCCGATCCGGCGCGCCTTGCTTTATCCCTGAGTGTCGATCCGGTTCAAGCCGGAAAGCCCGTTCAGCCTGGCTCAGCCGCCCCAGACGTAGACGGCTGCAAAGAGGAAGAGCCACACCACGTCCACGAAGTGCCAGTACCACGCTGCCGCCTCGAAGCCGATGTGCTTCTCCGGAGTGAAGTGACCGCGCATCAGACGCAGCAGGCAGACGAACAGGAAGATCGTGCCGATGATCACGTGTGCCCCGTGGAAACCGGTCGCCATAAAGAAGTTGGCGCCGTAGATGTTGCCCGAGAAGCCGAAAGCCGCGTGGCTGTATTCGTAGGCCTGAAGCAGCGTGAAGATGAAGCCGAGCGCGATGGCGATGATCAGGCCCCACTTCATGTCTTCGCGGTTATCCTCGTGGACCAGCGCGTGGTGCGCCCATGTTGCCGCCGCACCCGAACACAGCAGGATCAGCGTGTTGATCAGCGGCAGGTGCCACGGGTCGAACGTTTCGATCCCTGCCGGCGGCCAGACACCGTCGATCGCCGGGCTGTCCGGACCCATCGGGTACATGGCGTGCTTGAAGAAGCTCCAGAACCACGCCGCGAAGAACATCACTTCGGACATGATGAACAGGATGAAGCCGTATTTCAGGCCGATCCGCACGACGGGCGTGTGATCGCCAACCTGACTCTCAGCCACGACGTCCGACCACCACGCGAACATCACGTAGAGAACGCCAACCAGTCCGATAAGGAACAGCCACGGGCCGCTGTCGTGCATCCAGAGCACCGCCCCGAAGAGCATCGCGAACCCGGAGACCGCGCCGATGAACGGCCAGACGGAGGGGTTCAGGATGTGATAGTCATGATCTTTTGCGTGCGCCATTTTGGTCCCTCGTGGCTATAGGCGTTAGTTCAGTGAACCGCTGTCGTTCGTGTTGACGTCGAGCATGGCCTGCATCTCTTCGGTCAACTCGATCTCGTGGAACGTGTACGACAGGGTAATGTGTTTCGCGAATTTCGCGTCAGCGTCATTCATGATGTCGGGATCGACGAAGAAGCTCACGGGCATCTCGACACGTTCTCCCGGCATCAGAATCTGCTCTTCAAAGCAGAAACATGCGATCTTCGAGAAATAGAGCCCCGCACCGTATGGTGCGACGTTGTAGCTTGCCGTGCCTGCAATCGGCCGGTCGGTCGGGTTGTAGGCTTCGTAGAAGGCCAGACCTTCTTCGCCAAGCCGCAGTTCGACCTCAAGCTGCCTCGGCTTGAACTCCCACGGCATCCCGCGTTCAAGCGATGCGTCAAAGCGCACCTTGATCGTGCGGTCAACGATATCCGTGCTTCCGGCTTCGGCGACGTTTGTCGCCCCGCCATACCCGGTAACGCGGCAGAACCAGTCATAAAGCGGGACCGACGCCCATGCGAGCGCGCCCATCACGATAACAACGCCGACGCCCTGGAGAGCCGTCTTTTTCTTCGGATCAAGCGGTTTCATTCACTCACCGATGTTGTTGCCGGGGTTTCGTAATCCCCGCGTGTGACTTTGACGACCGTGAGACCAAATACGATGGCAATCAGTCCTGCAAGAACGAGACCGACACCCACGTTCCGGCCATAACGGCGCTGATGAAGTTCGTGTTGTTTCGACAGGCTCATGCCCACACCCCGATCTTGTCCAGACCTGCTTCGATCAGGATCGCACCGAAATGGGCGAAAAGGTAGAGCAGCGAGAGCTTGAAGAACTTGCGCTCGACAAGGAAGTTGTCCTCTTCAGACATATCCTCGTCCCGGCGCCAGATCTGGATTGCGCCGCGCAGGAACATCGCGTTCAGCACAACGGATGTGGCGATGTAGATCGGCCCGCCAATGGAGGTGAAGCCCGCCGCGACGGCAAGAACCGCCAGAAGCACGGTGTAAACAAGGATATGAACGCGTGTCGCGCGGCGACCGTGGGTGACGGTCAGCATCGGCACGTCCGCATTGTCGTAATCCTTGCGCATGAACAGCGCCAACGCCCAGAAATGCGGGGGAGTCCACATGAAGGTCAGGCAGAACATCAGGACGGATTCAACACTCACGCCGCCGGTTGCCGCCGCCCATCCGATCATCGGAGGGAAGGCGCCTGCCGCACCACCGATAACGATGTTCTGCGGGGTCCAGCGCTTGAGCCACATCGTGTAGATCACGACGTAAAAGAAGATGGTGAAGGCCAGCAGACCAGCGGCGACCCAGTTGGTCGCAAGACCCAGGAACACGACCGAAAAGGCCGACAGCGCGATGCCGATGGCAAACGCCTCATCACCGGTGACTTTGCCCGCAGGGATCGGGCGGCGCTGGGTGCGCTTCATAACGGCGTCGATATCGGCATCCCACCACATGTTCAGCGCACCGGACGCGCCGCCGCCGATGGCGATGAACAGGATCGCGCAAAATGCAATGAACGGATGCACAGCGTTGGGGGCGGCCAGCAGCCCGACAAAGGCGGTAAACACGACAAGCGTCATCACGCGCGGCTTCAGAAGCGCGAAATAATCGCTGAACTGCGCCTCGTTCTGGGCGCTGTGCGACTGTGTGTTGATGCTTGTATCGGTCACGTGTGTCTCAACTGCGTTGGGTCAGTAGGGGCCGGTCAGGGTGGCGCACGCGTGGCCGCGTGCGCCGGATGCTCTTAGTTGGTCAGAAGCGTGCGGACATCAACATAGCCGCCTTCGTTCTTCGACGCTTCAAGCCATGCGTCGTAGGTCGCTTCGCTGACCACTTTGACGGTGATCGGCATGTATGCGTGGGCAAGGCCGCACAGTTCGGAACACTGACCGAAATACACGCCTTCCTTTTCTGCGGTGAACCACAGTTCAGCCAGCCGGCCCGGAACAGCGTCCTGCTTCACGCCGAAGGCCGGAATGGTCCACGAATGGATCACGTCCGCACCGGTCACCTGCATCACGACGGTCTTGCCAACGGGCACGACCACGGCGGTGTCTGTGGCCAGCAGGAAATCTTCTTTCTGGTAGCCTGCTTCGGTCAGCTGCGCTTCGACTTCCGGCGTCAGGCGATTGTCACCGCCGGTGAAGGGCGAGCCAATCATGTAGCCGTCATACGCGAGGTCTTCGCCGATGTACTCGTAGCCCCAGTACCACTGGTAGCCCGTCACCTTGATGGTCAGGTCGCCTTCCGGAATTTCCTGCTGCTTGAACAGCACCGGGAGCGAGAACGCACCGATGAATACCAGAATCAGGATCGGGCCGACGGTCCACGCAATCTCAAGCGGGGTGTTGTGGGTAAAGCTGGACGGATTCGGGTTTGCACGGCGGTTGTAACGCACAATGCAGTAGGCCAGCAGCGCCGTGACGAACAGCACGATGGCGGTGATGATGATGAGGATCATCCCATCCAGCCACTGAAGATCGCGCGCCAGTTCGGTTGCCGCGGGTTGGAAGCCTGTCCCGCCATCCACCGGCACGCCGATTGTCTCCAGCGTTTGCTGGGCAAAAGCGGAGGATGCGGCGAATGTGGTGGCCAGACCCAAGAGCAAAAATTTGAGTTGCATGTCTTACCCTGATCGGTTGCGTGTAGTGTCGATTGTCACGAGATACCCGAACACAGCCGAAGCCGCGCCAAACCTCCCGTTGTCTTGGGAGCGGTTAAAACCATATTCTGTGCAGCAGTTAAAGAAGCTTGCTTGCGGCAAAAAAGCGCTTTCTTTGATCTGGATCAAATTTCACCTCTGGGGGCACCATGACCGACACCTCTTTTCAGCCATTCGACACGCATCTCGATCAGGACAGGGCGCTTGCTCAGTTGCGCGAGGCTGTAGCGGGGGCGGATGATGGCGAATTGTTCCTCGAACGGCGCCGGTCCGAAGTGCTCGTTTTCGACGATGGGCGGGTGAAAACCGCCAGCTACGACGCGTCCGAAGGCTTCGGCCTGCGCGCGGTGCGCGGCGAGGTCGCCGGGTATGCTCATTCCACCGACATCTCCGAATCGGCGATCAGGCGTGCTGTCGAAACCGCGCGCCTTGCCGTAGGTGAGGGGGGCGGAACTCTGGCTGACAAACCGTCAGGAACAAACACCCGGCTCTACACCGATGCCGATCCCATCGCAGGACACAGCTTTCCGGTCAAAGTCGACACCCTGCGCGAGATTGACGCTTTCGCCCGCGCCCTCGATCCGCGTGTCGTTCAGGTCAGCGCCACGATCGCAGCCTCCCTTCAGGAAGTGGCAATCCTGCGTCCCGAAGGCATTCTGGTCTCCGACACCCGGCCCATGACCCGTGTGAATGTAAGCGTGATCGTCGAGGAAAACGGCCGCCGCGAATCGGGAACTGCGGGCGGCGGCGGTCGTGTGCTTCTGAACGGGCTGCTCGATCCGGCTGACTGGCAGGCCAAGGCACGCGAGGCACTGCGCATCGCTTTGGTGAACCTTGATGCAGTTCCGGCACCCGCAGGTGTGATGGACATCGTACTGGGCCCGGGATGGCCCGGCATCCTGCTGCATGAGGCCGTCGGGCATGGGCTTGAGGGTGATTTCAACCGCAAGGGCAGTTCCGCCTTTGCGGGGCTGATGGGCCAGCAGGTCGCGGCCAAGGGTGTGACCGTTCTGGACGACGGTACCATCCCCGACCGTCGTGGCTCGATCACAATCGACGACGAAGGCACTCCGTCAGGCAAGAACGTGCTGATCGAGGACGGGAAACTCGTGGGCTACATGCAGGACCGCCAGAACGCGCGACTCATGGGCGTGGCGCCCACCGGCAACGGGCGGCGCGAAAGCTATGCGCATATCCCGATGCCGCGTATGACCAACACCTATATGCTGGGCGGCGAGTCCGACCCGGCGGATATCGTGGCTGACCTCAAGGATGGCATCTGGGCGGTCGGCTTTGGTGGTGGGCAGGTCGATATCACGAACGGCAAATTCGTCTTTTCCTGCACCGAGGCCTACCGCGTGAAGGACGGCAAGGTCGGCGCTCCGGTCAAAGGTGCCACGCTGATCGGAGACGGGGCCACGGCGCTCCAGCAGATTCGCGCGCTGGGCAACGACATGGCGCTGGATCCGGGCATGGGCAATTGCGGCAAACAGGGTCAGTGGGTGCCGGTCGGGGTCGGCCAACCCACCGTGATGATCGGCGGCCTGACGGTTGGCGGCGCGCAGGCCGCCTAAAAGACTCGCGGATTATCAGTGGCTTGTCGGGCGCGCCGGGAAATTCTCCTGCCGCGCCCGATCTGATTCACCTGTGATTAACCAGTCGCCGACTATTCCTGTTCAGGCAAGCAGACGGGGACAGGATGCCATTGGAACACATATCTTCCACTCACCCCCTACTCCCACCCACCACGGAAGACCAAAAGGTCGACTGGCTCCGTCTCTTGCGCTCGCGCCGGGTGGGGATCAGCACGTTTTATCGGCTCATGGGCGATCACGGATCGGCCGCTGCCGCGCTCGAGCACCTGCCAGAAGTCGCCCGCGCCGCCGGTGTCGAAAACTACGAGGTCTGTCCCGAAGCCGTCATCCAGAATGAACTCAACCGGGTGCAGGCGGTTGGGGCGGTCCTGATCTGCCGGGGGGACAAGGACTATCCTCAGGCGTTGTTGGATCTTGACGACGCGCCACCGCTTCTTTGGGCCATCGGCACCACCGACATTCTCAACCAGCCGCAGATCGCGCTGGTTGGCGCACGCAATGCGTCCTCGCTCGGTGGGCGCATGGCCCGCGCGCTGGCCACCGGTCTGGGGGAGGCGGGCTTTGTCATCACGTCCGGTCTGGCCCGCGGTGTCGATACCGCCGCGCATATGGCCGCGCTCGATACGGGAACGGTGGCTGTGCTCGGTGGCGGGGTCGACGTGCTGTATCCGGCCGAAAACGCCAGACTTGCGGAAGACATCGCGTCCCGCGGGGGCGTCAGACTCAGCGAACAACCGATGGGTCTGCAGCCGCAGGCGCGGCATTTTCCCGCGCGCAACCGGATCATCTCCGGTCTGGCAAAGGCCGTTGTCGTGGTCGAGGCTGCCGCGAAATCCGGTTCTCTGATCACCGCACGCACCGCGCTCGATCAGGGAAGGGAGGTCATGGCGGTCCCGGGCCACCCGTTCGATGCTCGGGCCAGCGGGTGCAACATGTTGCTGCGGGATGGCGCGCGCCTGGTGCGCAGCGCCGAAGATGTGATCGAAGCCCTAACACCTCTTGTCCAGCCGGTGCCGAACCCGCAGCACGGGCAACAGGCTCCAACCGAAAATACTGCCCGTTCGTTGGCTGAGGTCGCACAGCTGCATCAGCAGATCCTCGATCGGCTGGGCCCGTCGCCGGTCGGAGAAGACCAGTTGATCCGGGATCTTGGCGCACCGTCGCGCGCCGTCTCTCCGGCCCTGACCGATCTTGAGCTCGAAGGTCGCATCAGCCGCCAGCCTGGCGGTCTGATTTCCCGTGTGGGTTGAGCCTTCGGCAGCAAAAAGCCCGCGCTTTTTGCCCGTTTCCCTAAAGGGAAACGCCAGCCTCCGAACCATCGTATTCAGTTGGTCCCAACCGGGTCAGAGCGAGGCGCCAATTGACAATTCCCGCTTGCGTACCACCTCTAGCGCCGCCATATGCGGTACACCCAAGGCGGTCTTGGAACGGTAGGAGAGGTGGTCTTTTTATGCCAGTTGTCGTTGTCGAATCCCCGGCAAAAGCCAAAACGATCAATAAGTATCTGGGGTCTGACTACACAGTTCTGGCGTCCTACGGGCACGTGCGCGACCTGCCGCCGAAGGACGGCTCCGTGGACACCGAGAACGGCTTCGACATGAAGTGGGAGGTCGCGTCGGAGTCGCGCAAGCACGTCGCCGCCATCGCCGATGCGCTCAAATCCGATGATGCGATCATTCTCGCGACCGACCCTGATCGTGAGGGCGAGGCAATTTCCTGGCATCTGAAAGAAGCCCTGACCAAGCGCCGTGCGATCAAGAAGACCACCGATGTAAAACGTGTCACGTTCAACGCCATCACCAAGGCCGCCGTCACGGAAGCCATGGCAAACCCGCGTGACATCGACGCGCCGCTGGTCGAGGCCTATCTGGCCCGCCGGGCGCTCGACTATCTCGTGGGGTTCAATCTGTCGCCTGTGCTCTGGCGCAAACTGCCCGGAGCGCGCAGCGCAGGACGGGTGCAGTCCGTGTGCCTGAGACTCATCGTCGAACGCGAAATGGAGATCGAGGCGTTCAAACCCCGTGAATACTGGTCGGTCAAGGCGCTGCTGTCCACGCCGCGCGGTCAGGAATACGAGGCGCGCCTGACGGTTCTCGCAGGCAGGAAACTCGACCGCTACGACATCGAGAATGAAACGCAGGCCGAACTGGCGGTGCAGGCGATCACCAGCCGCGACCTGACCGTGCAGTCCGTTGAGGCAAAACCCGGCTCCCGCAACCCGTCGGCACCGTTCATGACCTCGACGCTTCAGCAGGAGGCCAGCCGCAAGTTCGGCATGGGCGCGCGTCAGACGATGAATGCGGCGCAGCGGCTCTACGAGGCGGGGCACATCACCTATATGCGGACCGACGGGATCGACATGGCCCCGGAAGCCGTGGAACAGGCCCGCGCGGCGATCAAGGATCGCTACGGGGCCGACTATGTTCCAAGCCAGCCGCGCCTGTACAAGAACAAGGCAAAGAACGCTCAGGAAGCGCACGAATGTATCCGCCCTACCGACATGTCGCGGGATGCGCAGTCGCTGAAACTGTCGGAGCCGGACCAGCGCAAGCTGTATGATCTGATCTGGAAGCGCACGCTGGCCTGTCAGATGGAATCGGCCCGGCTGGAACGCACCACCGTGGATGTCGGAAGCGCCGATGGACAGGTCGTGCTGCGCGCCACCGGTCAGGTGGTGCTGTTCGACGGCTTCCTCCGTGTCTACGAAGAAGGCCGCGATGATGCCGTGGTCGATGACGACGACAAGCGCCTGCCGCAGATCATGCAGGGCGAAAAGGCCGAAAAGCGCTCGATCACGCCGGATCAGCACTTCACCCAACCGCCGCCGCGCTACACCGAGGCGACGCTGGTCAAGAAGATGGAAGAACTGGGTATCGGGCGTCCGTCGACCTATGCCAGCATCATCACCACGATCCAGGATCGCGAATATGTCCGCAAGGAACAGAACCGCCTGATTCCCGAAGACAAGGGCCGGATCGTCACGATCTTCCTGCTCAACTTCTTCAAGCGCTACGTGGAATACGATTTCACTGCCGCGCTCGAGGACGAGCTTGACCACGTCAGTGCCGGGGAGGCCGATTACAAAGACCTGCTGAGCCGCTTCTGGCGCGATTTCTCGGCCGCGATTGCCGAAACCTCGGACCTGCGGATCACCGAAGTGCTCGACGTTCTGGACGAAGCGCTGGCCCCGCAGCTTTATCCGCCACGAGACGATGGCAGCGACCCGCGTGTCTGTCCGAAATGCGGGCAGGGACGTCTGCATCTGAAGACCTCGCGCACTGGTGGGTTCGTGGGATGTGGCAACTACCCCGAATGTACCTACACGCGCCCCATCGCCGGCGAGGGGGCCGAAGGCGACGAACGTGTGCTGGGCGAACACGAGGGCGAGGAAGTCTGGCTCAAGTCCGGCCGCTTCGGGCCATATGTCCAGAAAGGTGAACCGACGCCGGAAAATAAGAAACCGCCGCGCGCCAGCCTGCCCAAGGCCAAGGGCGATTTCCTGCCGGGTTGGTCGCCGGACGACATGACGCTGGAAAAGGCGGTCACGCTTCTGACCCTGCCGCGCGTTGTCGGGATGCACCCCGACGGCGGCGAGGTGAAATCCAACCTTGGCCGCTTCGGCCCCTATATCATGCACCAGCTGCCTGATGAGGCGAAGCCCGTCTACGTGAACCTCAAGGAATTCCAGGACGTCTTCGAAATCGGCATGAACCGCGCGGTCGAGTTGCTGGCCGAGAAGCGGGCAAATCCGGGCCGTGGTCGCGGGGCTGCGGCCAAGCCGCTACGGGAACTCGGTGAGCACCCACAGGATGGCGGTATGATCGCCGTGATGGAAGGGCGCTACGGTCCGTACGTCAAATGGGAAAAGGTCAACGCCACCCTGCCCAAAGACGTCGAACCCGACGCGGTGACCATGGACATGGCAGTTGCTCTGATCGCGGAAAAAGCCGCCAAGAAAGGCAGCAAGAAAAAGGCGCCCGCGAAAAAGACCGCCGCAAAGAAGAAGACGACAAAGAAATCCTGATCCGTCAGGCAATTACAGGCGAAAAAAGTGTCAACAAAACGCGACATGCGCGAAGTTGACACATCCTTTTGCTTACCTGCCTGCCGTTGACTTACCCCCTCTGACACGCCAAAACGGCGGTGCGTTGAACAGCGGGGGATTACCGAATGAAAAAGGTCTATGGATCTGCAACCGAAGCGCTCGAAGGCGTCCTGTCCGATGGTATGCTGATCGCGGCCGGGGGCTTTGGCCTGAGCGGCATTCCCGAACTGCTGCTGGCGGCGATCCGGGACAGCGGTGTGAAGGACCTGACCTTTGCCTCGAACAATGCAGGCGTCGATGATTTCGGCATCGGCATCCTGCTTCAGACCCGCCAGGTCAAAAAGATGATCAGCTCCTATGTGGGCGAAAACGCAGAATTCATGCGTCAGTACCTCTCGGGTGAACTCGAACTCGAGTTCAATCCGCAGGGCACGCTGGCCGAGCGGATGCGCGCAGGTGGCGCCGGCATCCCTGGGTTCTACACAAAGACCGGCGTCGGCACCGTGATCGCGGAAGGCAAGGATCACCGCGACTTCAACGGCCAGACCTACATCATGGAAGAGGGCATCTTCGCCGATCTGTCCATCGTCAAGGCATGGAAGGCCGATACGACCGGCAACGCCATTTTCCGCAAGACAGCCCGCAACTTCAATCCGCCGGCGGCGATGTGCGGCAAGATCTGCATCATGGAAGTCGAGGAAATCGTCGAACCGGGTGAACTGGATCCCGATCACATTCACCTGCCGGGCATCTACGTGCACCGGATCATTCAGGGTGAGCACGAAAAGCGCATCGAACAGCGCACCACCCGCCCGCGCCCAGCGGCCTGAGTCAGGACAGCAACCGAAAACGCCGTGGAACGATTTGTTGAGAAACCAAAACTGACATCCGTTCTGGACGACAGCCAGGCGCTTGCCGGGTTTTCCCGTCTGAGCGTTGCCATGGTGATCACCAATCCGAATTCCGACGACAATCCGATCGTCTACATCAACGACGCATTCGAACGGATCACCGGTTACCAGCGCTCAACTGTGATCGGGCGCAACTGCCGGTTCCTTCAGGGGCCAGAGACCGATCAGGAGTCGGTGCGCCAGATCCGGTCCGCCATCGAGGCCGGAGAGGATGTCACCGTCGATATCGTCAACTATCGCTCCACCGGTGAATCCTTCATGAACCGTCTGCTGATCGCACCGATCAATGGCGTCAATGGCAAACCGGTTTACTTCCTCGGAATTCAGAAAGAACTGCGCGACGAGGAACTGGATCGGTCTCACGATGAAACACGCCTGCATCTCGACACGGTCTGTTCGCGCGTCAGCAAGGATCTCGGACTGATCGTCAGTTCGTTGGTGGATCGCGGCGAGGATGCAACGCCTGTCAACGAGGAAGACCGCCGCAAGCAGCTGCGGATGCTCGACGTGCTCCCGCGCCGTCTGGAATGTCTGCAATTCGTGTATGAAGAGATGAAACTCGCGGACGAACAGTGGAACCGCGATGGCGTCGACCTTGGCTCGCTCCTGTCACGCATCTCGCACACGATTGCGCATAACGAAGGGCGTCCCGGCGTGCGTTTCGTGTCGCTGGTTGAACCGCTCGAAGTGAATCTTGAAACCGCGATCCGCGTGGCGCTGATCACGTTCGAGCTTGTGTCCAACGCGTTTCAGCATGCGTTCGATGGGCTGGATCAGGGCTATCTGGAGCTGCGGGTGAACAGGCTGGCTGCGGGCGGATTGCGCATGACAATCGCCGATGACGGCGTCGGGATCCCGGCAAAGAAAGCCTTTCCACCGCCGGATTCGGTTGGCGGCCGGTTGGTCTCCGCCCTGCTCGAAGGGCTCGACGCAACCATAAATGTGGCGCGGGGCGCCGCCGGGACGGTCGTCATGATTGATGTGCCGGTCGGATTTACCGATTACAGGGAATAACGCCGCACATTGCGGATCAGAGGATAAACGAGGGGAACACGAACATGGGTTGGGATCGCAATCAGATGGCCGAACGGGCGGCAAAAGAGCTTGAGGACGGCATGTATGTGAACCTCGGCATCGGTATCCCGACGCTGGTGTCGAACTACATCCCCGAAGGCATGACCGTGACCCTGCAATCCGAGAACGGGATGCTCGGCATGGGGCCGTTTCCCTATGAGGGCGATGAAGACCCTGACCTGATCAACGCCGGCAAGCAGACGATCACCGAACTGCCACACACCTCATACTTCGACAGCGCCACGAGCTTTGGCATGATCCGCGGCGGGAAGATTGCGATGGCGATCCTCGGTGCCATGGAAGTCGATGAAAAAGGCGATCTGGCAAACTGGATGATCCCCGGCAAGCTGGTCAAGGGCATGGGCGGCGCGATGGATCTCGTTGCGGGCGTCGGTCGTGTGGTTGTGGTCATGGACCACACCAACAAGCACGGCGAATCCAAGGTTCTCAAGGAATGTACGCTGCCGCTCACCGGTGCCGGTGTTGTGGACCGGATCATCACCAACCTCGGTGTGCTCGACGTGACCCACAAGGGACTGCACATCCAGGAACTCGCCCCCGGCGTCACCCGCGAAGAGATGATCGCGGCGACCGAGGCGACGATTGTCTGACCCCGAGATCGTTCGCGAACAGCAGGGTGCGAAAGGCCGCTATGTGCTCCGCCTGGGCGATGCCGAGGCGGAGCTGACCTATTCAGTGGCGTCCCCGACGCTCGTGATCGCGGATCACACCGGTGTGCCGGATGCTCTGCGGGGTACCGGCGCTGGCCTGAGACTGGTCCAGAGGCTGATTGCGGATGCCCGGGCCGAAGGCTTCAGGATCGTTCCGCTGTGCCCGTTCGTAAACGCGCAGCGCCGCAAACACCCCGAATGGTCGGACGCATTCAACGTCTAGGGCGTGCGCGGAGCGTCAACGCATCACGCCGCGTCCTTCCGACGGTAACGGCCCTGTCCCTAAAGCCCTTCGAACGCGCACAGCGCGTGCACGTCCATACCCATAGCTTCGAGTTTCTTGCGGCCACCCAGATCGGGAAGGTCGATGATGAACGCACAGCCGATCACCTCACCGCCAAGCCGCTCGATCAGTTTCAGCCCGGCTTCTGCCGTGCCGCCCGTGGCAAGAAGGTCATCGACCAGAAGGATCTTTTCACCCGGCTGGATCGCATCATCGTGGATCTCCACGATCGCCTCGCCATATTCCAGCGTATATTCCTCGGAAATCACGGCACCCGGCAGTTTGCCTTTCTTGCGCACCGGAACAAACCCGACTGACAGCTGATGCGCAATTGCGCCGCCAAGGATGAACCCGCGCGCTTCAAGCCCAACCACCTTGTCGAACCGCTCACCGGCATACGGGTGGAGCAACTGGTCGATGGCCATGCGGAACCCTCGCGCGTCGGCGAAGAGCGTTGTCACATCGCGGAACATGATCCCTTCGTGCGGGAAGTCTACGATGGTGCGGATGTAGTCTTTGACGGTCTTGGTGGTTTTGCTCATGTCAATCTCAGCTTGTACGACGGGCCATGGCAGTCAGCGCGCCCATGGCAATAAGGGTAACGCCCCCGGCGCGGGTCAGTCCCCCGATCACGGAGGGCTTGCCGACCCAACTCCGCAGCCGGTCAGCGGCCAGCGCATAAGCGAAGGCGTTGAGGGCGGCAAGCGTCACGAAGGTGGCGATCAGGATCGCAAACTGCGGCAGGAGCGGGGCCTCGGCGGTGATGAACTGCGGAACGAAGGCGATGAAAAACGCGATGGATTTCGGGTTCAGCGCGGTCACCAGCGCTGCATGGGCAAAGACCGATTGCGCATTGATGTCGGGGTCTGTCTCGGGCAAGGCGGCACTCGGCGCGGCGCGCAACAGCTTGATCCCCAGCCACACGAGATAGATCGCGCCCACCCATTTCAGCACGGTGAACAGTGTGGCCGAGGCCAATACGAGCGCACCAAGACCCGCCAGCGACAGGCTCATGGCAATGAAATCTCCCAGCGCGACACCACTGGCCGAGGCGATGGCGACACGCTGGCCCTGACTGAGCGCATAGGAGAGCACCAGCAGAACCGTCGGGCCGGGGATCATCAGCAAGGCGGTAGAGGCGGCAACAAAGGCCAGCCAGATATCGAAGCTCATGCAGGACGTCCTTTCAGGTCTTCGGCCCAGAAAGCACGCGGCCCGCAACCGCGTCCAGCTTTTTGATCATCCCGGGGTCGCGCGCCTCGGGTGCCGTGATCAGTGCGTGCTCCAGCGCGGTGTCGCAGCCTTGCGAACAGGGCGCACGGTCGGTGCCGAGCAGCGCAGGCAGGTTGCGGATCATCGCCCGCGCGGCGTCCGCGTTCCCGGTCAGAACACGAATTATGTCTGTCACCTCGACCGCGTCATGGCCCGGATGCCAGCAGTCGTAATCGGTGACCATCGCCACACTGGCGTAACACAACTCTGCCTCACGGGCGAGTTTCGCTTCGGGCATATTGGTCATCCCAATGACTGAACAGCCCCATTGGTCCCGATAGAGATTGGATTCCGCCAAGGTCGAGAACTGCGGCCCCTCCATCGCCAGATAGGTACCGCCCTCATGCACCGTCACACCTGCCTTGCGCGCCGCTTCGGCACAGGTCGCCCCCAATCCGCCGCACACCGGATGGGCCATCGACACATGTGCCACGCAACCGGAGCCAAAGAAGGACTTGGTGCGGGCAAAGGTGCGGTCGATGAATTGGTCCACGATGACAAAGTCGCCCGGAGCCATCTCCTCGCGGAACGACCCGCAGGCGCTTACGCTGATCACATCCGTGACGCCGAGCCGCTTCAGCGCGTCGATATTGGCCCGGTAGGGAACATCCGAAGGGCTGTGAACATGGCCGCGCCCGTGCCGGGGCAGGAACACGATCTCCAGCCCGTCCAGCACCCCACAGAACAGCGCATCCGAAGGCGCGCCCCACGGGGTCTCTACGCGCGTCCAGTCCGCGTCCGTCAACCCGTCTACGGCATAAAGCCCTGATCCGCCGATCACGCCAAGCTTACGCGGTGCCATACCTGTCCTCCGTCCTGTCGTCCGGCACAGTCTTGCAGCCTGCGGGCGCTGCTTCAAGGCGCAGTCCACCCTGTTGCCTGCACGCAACGCATGGCGGCCTCCCGTGTCCTGCAATGGTCATTCCGGGCGGAACCGTCTATCCGGCCCCTTTCACGCGAACAGGTTGGAACTCTCCATGCCCAAAGGTCTCTTGGCGTCTTTCGCCAATCGTCTTGCCATACCCGATCTGAGCCTGATGCCGAAAGAGCGCCTGACCCCGGGCCGCATCCGGATCGAACTGCTCTCCGGCCTCACCGTCGCACTGGCTCTGGTGCCCGAGGCGGTGGCCTTCGCCTTTGTCGCCGGGGTGCATCCGTTGGTCGGTCTTTACGCGGCCTTTCTCGTCGGCCTGATCACTGCGCTGATCGGCGGGCGTCCCGGCATGATTTCGGGGGCGACCGGTGCTTTGGCGGTGGTCATGGTGGCGCTGGTGGCCGAACATGGCGTGGAATACCTGTTTGCGACCGTGGTCCTGATGGGGCTTCTCCAGATCACTGCGGGGGCACTGAAATGGGGGAAGTTCATCCGACTTGTTCCGCATCCTGTGATGCTGGGCTTCGTGAACGGCCTCGCCATCGTGATCTTCCTTGCCCAACTTGGGCAGTTCAAGGTGCCCGGTACGCTTGAAAACACCGGTCACGGCATGGGCGGCGGGGAATGGCTGTCTGGAATGCAACTCTACCTGATGCTGGGTCTGACGGCGCTGACCATGGCGATCATCTGGGTCATGCCGCGCATCAGCCGCGTAGTGCCTGCGCCGCTGGTCGGCATTGCCGTGGTGGCCGCACTGGTGATCGGCTTCAATCTTGATGTGCCGCGCGTCGGCGATCTCGCATCGATTCAGGGCGGATTGCCCAGCTTCCACATTCCGATGGTGCCGCTGACCTGGGAAACGTTCGAAATCATCCTGCCTTACGCGGTGATCCTCGCCGCCATCGGCCTGATCGAAAGCCTGCTGACCCTGAACCTTGTTGGCGAGATCACCGGAGAGCGCGGTGGTGCCTCGCAGGAATGTATTGCGCAGGGCGTGGCCAATACGGTGACCGGCTTCTTCGGCGGGATGGGGGGCTGTGCGATGATCGGCCAGTCGATGATCAATGTGAAATCGGGAGGACGCACCCGGATCGCGGGCATCGCCGCTGCGCTGTTCCTGCTGATCTTCATTCTGTTCGCAGCGCCGTTGATCGAACTGATCCCGCTGGCCGCTCTTGTGGGGGTGATGTTCATGGTGGTGATCGGAACCTTTGCTTGGAACTCGCTGACGATCCTGCGCAAGGTGCCGCTCACCGATGCTTTCGTGATCCTGCTGGTCACCGTTGTGACCGTTCTCGAAGACCTTGCGGTGGCCGTCGTCGTAGGGGTGATCGTGTCCGCGCTTGCCTATGCATGGAACAATGCGCGCCGCATCCATGCCATCACCCGTGACAGCGCGACCGAGAAGGGCGCCAAAGTCTATGAAATTCAGGGCCCGCTGTTCTTTGGGTCCTCCGATGGGTTCAACGAACTGTTCACGGTCGAAACCGACCCGGACACCGTGATCATCGACTTTGCCGCAAGCCGTGTGGTGGACCAGTCGGCTCTACAGGCCATCGAAGCGGTGGCCGCCAAATACGAGGCCGCCGGAAAGCGCGTGCTGCTCCGCCATCTGAGCCGCGATTGCCACCGACTCCTTGCCAAGGCGGGACACCTCATGGTCGACAGTGATGACGACCCTGACTACGCGCTGGCGGTCGATTATGGCGTTCGGACGGGCATTCTTGGCGACCACTGAGGTCGCCAAGTCCCTGATATTAAGGCTTTCCGTGTCTTTGTGATGGTTTTGACCGCATAGGTTGATCGATGGTAAGGGTCGTAAAAATATAGAAAAATTCCCGCAAAATGGCTCGAAAAGGGAACCAAACTCGTCAAAGTGCTGCCCCATTCAGAGGGCAAAACATCATCATTCAAGTCGGGATGGAGCGAAAGAGAGAGCGCTCAACACACAGTCCTGTGCTTGGGAACGTGAGCAAACTAGGACTTTGGAGAGTATCATGATCAAGTTCATCAAAAACTTCCGCAAGGACGAAAACGGTGCCGTGACAGTTGACTGGGTCGTTCTGACCGCAGCTGTTGTGGGTCTGGCCATCGCAGCCTACGGCGCGATCCAGGGCAACACCGACACAGTTCTGACCGCAACCGGCAACTCGGTTCTTGGTGCACAGGACTACCTTGGCGGTGGCGCAGGCGACTAATTCGCCGGTCATTCGACACAGAATTCAGGAAAAGGGCGCCTCGGGCGCCCTTTTTCTATGCCCGTCGCATTCGCGTCAGCCTGCTCTGCGGCTCAGCCCTGCTTCGGAAGAAACGCCTCGACCGCAGCGGTGGCGATCACAAGCGTCATGCCGCTGTCCGGGTTGGTCACGTTCAGCCCGCCTTCCACCGCTGTCACACTTGCGCGACCGCGTGGCAATCCCTTGACCAGTTCGGCACAATCCACCTTCTCAGGTTCGGCCACGCCCACCGTCACCTGGACCCGCATCTGCTCATGCGGCAGACCGGTGGCGTCAAAGAGCGGGATCGAGGAATGGCGGATCGCGTCTTCGATCGCGCGGGCGGCGGCCTTGGTGTAGTCCATGCCGTATTGGTCGTTGCCCATGCCCATTTCGATGATGAAACGCTGATCGGTCATGCCACGTCCTCCAGATCAAGCGCCACCGAGATTGCGACATTGGCGATCACCGTCGGTTTGCCGCCATCGGTGCGCGGCACATCAAGCCCACCTTTGCGGGCAATCACAGTGACCTGGCCATAAGGGAAGATCGCCGCGATGGTGCCCGTGTCGAGCGCGTCGGGGTTCTGCACGCCCACCTCGACGGTGATCTGCATGTCGGATTTGTCCTTGCCGTAAAGCTCGGCGAGGTTGATCGAATTGTGCCAGAGCGCATCGCGCACGGCGCGCGCGGCGGCTTCGGTGTAATCCTGTCGGCGCAGGGACGAGCCCATGCCGAATTCGGTCAGCAGACGTTTGACGGCCATATCGTGTTAACCTTTTGTTAAAGGACCGGATCGGACCCAATGTTTCGCGCGCGAAACAATTCGAACCGGTTGTGCCTTTGGCACTCAAACCATCCGGGGGATGGTTTGAGGTGAGAATGGGCGGAGCCCCGGGTACAAGACATGACCTATTCTCCGGGGCGCTTCAGGCTGAACTTTTCGCGGATCACCGAATAATCGCGGTAGCCCATGCGGGTCAGCGGGTTGAAGCTGAGAACGTCGAACTCGCCATCCTTGATGCAATCGTCGCGCATGTGAACGCCGGTGACTTCTCCGAAGACGGCGAAATTGGCCTCTCCGGGCAGCTTGACGATCTGCGTCAGTTTGCATTCCAGCGTAGCGGGGGCGTTCGCCACGCGCGGGCAGTTGATCGTGTCGCACTCGGCCTTGTCGATGCCCGCATGGGCGAACTCGTCCACATTGCGGTCCCACGGGCCAGAGGTGAGGTTCATCGCGTCGCGCATGGCGTATTCGACGATGTTCACCGCAAAGACTCCGGTATCGCGGATCTGCGCCACGCTGTCCTTGGTGTCGCCGCGATCCTCTTTGGCGGAGGTGGACGCGAACATCACCTGCGGCGGGACGTAAGCCACGGCGTTGAAGAAGGAGTAGGGCGCAAGATTGTCCTGACGGTCGCTGCCGCGTGTCGAGATCCAGCCGATGGGGCGGGGGGTGACGATGGCGTTGAACGGGTTGTGCGGCAGGCCGTGGCCGTCTTCGGGGCGGTAGAACATAAGGGCAAGCTCCCTGTTTGCCGATTGTTTTCCTGCGTGATAGGCCGTTTCGCAGCGGAATGCACGGGGGTGTGCCGCACGTCAACGAAGAGCGGTGTCATGTTCACCCTTAGCCCGGAAACCAAAGACGACTGGTGGGAGGTCGAAGCCCTCTATGACCTGTGTTTCGCACCGGGGCGCGAGGCGCTGTCCTCTTACCGGTTGCGGGATGGCATCCCGCCGGTGGCAAGCCTGAGCCGCGTGGCGCGGGACGAGCAGGGGATCCTCGGCGGTGCGATCCGGTATTGGCCGGTCAGGGTGTCAGGTCACCGGGTGCTGTTGCTGGGGCCGGTGGCGGTTCACCCTACGGCGCAGGGCGAAGGGCTGGGCGGTGCGCTCATTCGCGACAGTCTGGATCAGGCGCGCAGCGAAGGCTGGGCGCGGGTGCTGCTGGTGGGGGATGCGCCCTATTACCAGCGGTTCGGATTCTGGAAGATCGACGGGGTCGAGATGCCGCCGCCGACCAACCCGGACCGGGTTCTGGCACTGGAGTTGGAGCCGGGCGCCTGGGACGGGGTGCAGGGCTCTGTCCAGCGCGACGCTTGAACCGTACGGTAAACAACCCCAAGTTTACGGTATGACAGGAACCGACCTCGTGCCGCTTGATACACAGACCGCGATCACCCAGTTGGCCCGCCGGCACAAGGCGGCCGGTGGGGTGGGCTTGCAGGTGCTTAACATGATCGGTGGCCGGGCCGAGAACCTTCTGGAAAGGTTGCCGGACCCGGTGAAGGTTGGTCTTGAAGGTGCAACCGAGCGCGCGCTCAGGGTCGCGCTGCACGCTGCGAAACAGTCGCGCGGTGTGGTGCCTGACCAGAAAGGATGGCTCAACACCGCTGTCACCACGGCGATGGGGGCTGTTGGTGGGGCTGGCGGATTGCCGACGGCGCTGGCGGAACTGCCCGTCACAACAACAGTGCTGTTACGCGCCATTCAGGGTGTGGCGGCGGAGTATGAATTTGATCCGAACGATCCCGATGTGCTTGCCGATTGCCTGACCGTGTTTGCCAGCGCGGGGCCGCTGGCGGATGACGACGGGGCCAATATGGCGTTTCTGACGACACGGGTGACGCTGACCGGGACGGCGGTGCATGGAATCATGAAATCCGTTGCGCCGAAGCTGGCGACGGTTCTGGGGCAGAAGCTTGCTGCACAGACGGTTCCGATCCTTGGAGCGGCTGCAGGGGCGGCTACGAACTATGCCTACACCAGCTATTATCAGGAAATGGCCCATGTGCATTTTGGGCTGCGGCGGCTGGCGCGCGACTCGGGAATGTCTGAAACTGCGCTGGTCGAAGAACTGCGCCGTGCAGTGAAAACACTCTGAATTTGACGTAAATCGCGCGTTCGGTTCACCCTATCTTAACGTTAATGGCGGAAATTGGTCCTGTCCCCGGATGAATTCGGGGGCATGAGCGGGCGGGGCGTTGTGATCCAATCATGATCCGGCACCGGAGCAGGGCGCACCCGTTCGCCGCACAGGCTCTGACAGCACGCGGTCCGGAAAACCCGGCTTTGGTCAGCCAGAAAGGCTGTGGCGTGCTGTCGGGGTGTCTGACTGGATTGGGGAACTTGCGTGGGGTGTGGTGCGTGAGATCAAACAGGTTGCGGATGTGACGCCACCGCTAATGCGCACCAACATGCCCGTGCAAAGCACGGGCAGCGCCCGAACCGCCCCCACGGGGCGGGCGCTTTCCGCCCACCCCTCGGTTCGGGCGCGACGCAGGGGGACAATTGGAACAGCGGAGCCACGCTGTTCCGCCGTTTATGAATTCGTTGAGTTCCAGGCATCGAGCATGGGCAAGGATGATGCGTGAGGCTACGCACACCCAATGAGGGATGTGGATGATGCATTAGGCGATGCGGCCTTAGTGTAACTAGGGCGCCGTCTCTGGCATCTTCTGAACGCTCTAACTCAACCCGCGCAGATACTCCATCACGGCGGGGCGCACGGATTGTTCTCCCGCATCCCGCGCGTCGTGGATGACCTTGCGCACGTCATCAAGGTTGCAGCGCCGGAGCAGGTGTTTGACCGGGCCGACGGAGGCCGGGCGCATGGAGAGTGAATGCAGGCCGATGGCCGCCAGACACAGCGCTTCGACCGGGCGGCCTGCGTCTTCGCCGCAGAAGGACAGGCGGGTGTTGGTGGCCGCGCAGCGGGCAACGATGTCTTCGATGAAGGTCAGGAAGCTGACATTCAGCGTGTCATAGCGGCGGCGGACGCGTTCGTTCTCGCGGTCGGCGGCGAAGAAGAACTGTTTGAGGTCATTGCCGCCGATTGACAGGAATTCGACCTCTTCGTAGAACCGCTTGCTGGCAAAGGCGAGTGACGGGGTTTCCAGCATCGCGCCGATTTCCAGCTTCTCGGGCAGGGTGTGTCCGAGTTTCTTCTCGCGTGCGACGGCTTTGTCCACCTCGGCTCGGGCAAGGCGGTATTCGTCGTACTGCGCGATGAAGGGGAACATGATCGACAACGGGCGGCCATTGGCGGCGCGGAGCAGGGCCTGAAGCTGCATGCGCATGACGCCCGGTTTGTCCAGGCCGACCCGGATTGCGCGCCAGCCGAGGGCGGGATTCGGCTCTTCCTCGGCGGCCATATAGGGCAGAACCTTGTCCGAGCCGATATCGAGCGTGCGGAACACCACGCGCTTGCCCTGCGCCGCGTCAAGGACACGGGCATAGAGGGCGGCGAGTTCTGTCCGTTTGGGCATCTGGCTGCGGACAAGGAACTGCAGTTCGGTGCGGAAGAGTCCGACGCCTTCGGCGCCCGAGCTTTCGAGCGAGGGCAGGTCCGCCATCAGGCCTGCGTTCATGTCGAGGCGGATGGTCTTGCCACAGAGCGTCACGGCCGGCTTGTCTCGGATCGAGGCGTAGCGTTCCTGCGCCTTCGCCTGCATCGCCATCTTGTCGCGGAAGGCGTTCACCACAGTGTCGTCCGGGCGCAGGTGCACGACGCCCTGATCGCCGTCGACCATGACGTGATCGCCGTTCAGCGCTTCGATCTGGATGCGCTTGGCGTTGATGACGAGTGGGATCGCCAGCGCCCGCGCGACGATGGCGGCGTGGCTGCCGACGGATCCTTCCTCGAGGATGATGCCGCGCAACTGACGGCCGTATTCGAGCAGTTCGCCGGGACCGATATTGCGCGCGACGAGGATCGGGTCTTCGGGCAGGGCCGCGCCGGTCTTGTTGCCCTGTCCGGTGAGGATGCGCAGCAATCGGTTCGACAGGTCGTCGAGGTCGTGCAGCCGTTCGCGCAGATAGGCGTCGGTGGCCTGCAGCATGCGGGCGCGCACGTCGGACTGTTCTTTTTCGACGGCGGCTTCGGCGCTCAGACCGCGGTCGATGTTTTCTTCCATCCGGCGCATCCAGCCTTTGGAGTTGGCGAACATGCGATAGGCTTCGAGCACCTGCACCTGTTCGCTGTCGCCCGAGGCCACCGCCAGCAGTTGATCGACGCTGATCCGAAGGTTTTCGACCGCTTCGGTGAGACGGGCGCGCTCTTTGGCCGGGTCGTCGGCAACAAGGTTGGTCACGACGACGCGCGGTTCATGCAGCCAGACATGGCCTTCGGCGGTGCCTTCCTGCGCGGTGACGCCCCGGATCAGCACCGGTTGGGTGTGGCGGGCGCGCAAGGCGGCGCCTTCGCCGACAAATGCACCAAGCTCGGTCATTTCCGCCAGAACCATGGCGACGACTTCGAGCGCGTAGATTTCGTCGGCGCTGAATTCGCGGGCTTCCTTGGACTGGACAACCAGAACGCCCAGCTTTTCACCCAGGCGCTGGATCGGGACGCCGAGGAAGCTGGAGTAAATCTCTTCCCCGGTTTCCGGCATGTAGCGGAAGCCCTTGGCAGACGGGGCGTCGGCGGCGTTGATCACCTTTCCGGTGCGGGCGACGCGGCCGACAAGGCCTTCGCCCAGCTTCATCCGGGTCTGGTGCACCGATTCGGGATTGAGACCCTGCGTCGCGCAGAGTTCCAGCGTTTCGTCGTCGCGGAAGAGGTAGATGGAGCACACTTCGGTGCCCATGGAATCGGCGGTCAGATGGGTGATCTGGTCCAGCCGTTCCTGACCAGCCGCCTGGCTGGCCATTGTATCGCGCAGCCGTCCCAGCAGCTTGCGGCTTTCGCTTTCCGCGCGCTCAACCATTCTCTGCCCCTCGCGCCCCGTCTGACGTGACGGTGATGGTCACGCGGTCAGGCGGCTTTCTCCAATTCAAAGGCATCATGCAGTGCCTGAACCGCAAGTTCCATGTATTTCCGGTCGATCAACACGGAAATCTTGATCTCGGAAGTTGTAATGACCTTGATGTTGATCCCCTCTTTGGAAAGGACCTGAAACATCTTGGCTGCCACGCCCGTGTGACTGCGCATTCCGATGCCCACGACCGAAACTTTGGCAACGGCTGTGTCTGCAACGATGTCGTGGAAGTTGATTTTGCCGGCGGCCTTGGCCTCCATCATCGCCTTTTCGGCGCGCTGGACCTGATTGGTCGGGCAGGAGAAGGTCATGTCGGTGCGGCCTTCCTCCGAGATGTTCTGCACGATCATGTCGACGTTCACGCCCGCCTCGGAAAGCGGGGTGAAGATCGCCGCGGCGATGCCGGGGCGGTCGGCGACGGAGACGAGGGTCATCTTGGCCTCGTCGCGGGAATAGGCCACTCCGGCCACAACATTGCTTTCCATGATGTCCTCCTCGTCGCAGACCAGTGTTCCTGCGTCGTCAGATTGTTCCTCGAAACTGCTGAGCACGCGCAGTTTCACCTTATACCGCATCGCCAGTTCGACCGAGCGGGTCTGCAGCACTTTTGCGCCCAGTGACGCGAGTTCCAGCATTTCCTCGAATGCGATGCGGTCCAGCTTGCGGGCCTTGTCGCAGATGCGCGGGTCAGTGGTGTAGACGCCGTCCACATCGGTGTAGATGTCGCAACGTTCGGCACCGAAGGCGGCGGCGAAGGCAACGGCGGTGGTGTCGGACCCACCGCGACCCAGTGTAGTGATGCGGCCTTCTGGGCTAATGCCCTGGAACCCCGCGACTACCGCGACTTTCATGCCTTCTCCGAACTTGCGCATGATGTTTTCGGGCGGGATGTCTTCGATCCGCGCGGCGGAGTGGGCCGAGGTTGTCTTGACCGGCACCTGCCAGCCTTGCCAGCTGCGCGCGGGTACGTCCATTTCCTGAAGCGTCAGAGCCATCAGACCGGCGGTGACGTTTTCGCCCGAGGACACGACGGCGTCGTATTCGCGCGCGTCGAAGAGCGGCGAGGTTTCCTCGACGAAGCCCACGAGTTTGTTGGTTTCCCCGGACATGGCCGAGACGATAACGATCACGTCATAGCCTTTGGCCACTTCGACGCCGACACGCTTTGCAGCGCGCTTGATGCGGTCAAGCGTGGCGACGGAGGTTCCGCCGAATTTCATCACGAGAACGGGCATAAGGGCCTCCCGGGTCAGACTCAGCGGTCCTTTACGTTGGGTGGGGCAGGCGCGCAAGAGCGGCAGGTGTCGCGGGCTGCTTACGTGTCCCTATAGTCAACAGCCGAGAAGGTGTCGGCGTTGAGATGGGTTTCCTTGCCGGGGACGACATCGGTATTCTGGGCGGCCACGGCCTGCCAGCCGCCGGGGCCCTTTTGAAGCACGAAGATCAGGATGGTGCTTCGATCGCCTGCAATGCTGCCGTCGGGCGCACTTTGGCCGGACAGATGGAACCGACAATGGACCACGGCATGATCCGGCCCGAGTGTTCGGGTCGTCACGACGCCCGGTTTCAGTGTGCTGTCTGCGAAGAAGGATTTCAGTGCGTAATCATGCGCTTTCGAAATTGCCGTGCGGTTGCGCCACCAGAGGCCGGTGACATTCACGAAATCCGCATCGTCTGAGAAAAGCGCACCGATCCTGTGTCCGTCCCGGCTGTGCCATGCATCGGCAAAGGCTTTTGGAAAGTCTTCTGGTGTGGCGACTGTCAAAACGGAATCGCGTCGCCGTTCCACATCTCGAAACAGCCTGTTGTGTCGAGTGACAGCGCATCGAACCGGTTCAGAAGCCCGGTGGCGGATTCTTCGGTGCCGATATCTGCGGCACTTGTACCCATATCGGTCCGGACCCATCCCGGGTGGTAGATTCCCACAGGAATGCCCTGGGGTTTCAAATCGGCGGCGAGGTTGCGACCCAGGTTGAGGGCGGCGGCCTTGGAGGCGCGGTAGATATAGCTTTGGCCACCGGCACGGGTGCTCGACCCCATCTGCGAGGAAATGATGGCGATCTTCGGAGCGTTCGAGCGTTGAAGGTGGGGCAGGAAGGCCATTACCGTCAGGTAAACGCCGGTGACATTGGTTGCGAATGTGTCGGCCCAAAGCGCCGTGTCGGTCAGGCTGTCAACGGGTTTGCCTTTTTCGAGGTAGACCCCGGCGTTGCAGACGAGGAGATCGATATCGGTGTCCTTCAGCCGGTTGGCCAGCGCGGCGCAGCTTTCCGGGTCGCGGACGTCAAGAGGAAGAAGCGCATTGTCATCCGACGTGCGGGCGGTGCCGAAAGCTGTCTGTCCACGGGCGTGTGCGGCCGACAGCAGCGCAGCGCCGATGCCGCGATTTGCGCCGGTGATCAGTACCGACATCAGTTGGATTTCCGTGTGGGTGTAAAGGGCAGGGGGGCCACGGGCACACCTTCTTCGATCAGCTTCTTCGCCTCGTCGCCCCGGGTTTCGCCCCAGATCGGCCGTTCGGGCGCTTCGCCGGAGTGGATGGCGCGGGCTTCTTTGGCGAAGTTCCGTCCGACGTAGTCAGAGTTCTTTTCGACGTATTTCTTGAGCTCTGCCAATGCCTGCTCTGCCGGGCTTGCCGGTTCCGACAGTTTGGGCCGGGTCGGAGGCTTGGTGTCTTTCTCTGCCGTGCTGACCCGTGGGGCCATCATGGCCTTGGACACGTCCGAAGTGCCGCAGACCGAACAGTTGACCAGCCCGGAGGCGTGCAGTTTGTCGAAGGCGGTTCCGGACTGGAACCAGCTGTCGAACTGGTGATCATTGGCGCATTTCAGTGTAAACTGGATCATTGCGGTGCCTGTGGCGTCTGCTCTGCCTTGTCAATTCGGTGATACCGTAAAAATAAGCGACTTGCCAAAGACATCAAGCGTTCAGCGTCTTGGTGATGTCGTGCATCAGTTGTTCGAAATCGGCTTCCTGGCGCAGCGCCTGTTTCGCCGCCTGTCCCATTGCGACCTGATCCTGTGCTGTTTTCAACTGCATCAGGGCCGCAGAAATGCTGTCGGCATCCGGACACATCCGCGCGGCGTTGGCGTGTTCCAGCCGTTGATATGCAGCGCGGAAATTGGCGGTGTCTGGTCCGTGCAGGATCGCAGAACCGAAGGCCGCCGGTTCGTAGGGCGTGTGTCCGCCGCGATCGGTCAGTGACCCGGCGACAAAAGTCACACCGGCCAGCGCATACCACAGGTGCATCTCTCCGAAGGTGTCGGCCAGATAGACCTGCGTTCCGTTCGGATCGTCACCCGTGCTGCGTCGGGCCAGAGACAGCCCGTGCTCGACGATCATCGCAGCCACCGCGTCGGCCCGTTTGGGGTGGCGCGGTGCGAGGATCAACCGGAGATCCGGGCGCTGCTTCAGGGTTTGCAGATGGGCCTGCAGAACGATGGCGTCCTCGCCTTCATGTGTGGAGGCCGCAAGCCATGTGTCCGCGCGGGCGAACGCCGCTTGCAGATCGTCGGATGGGCTGTCCGTTGGCGGGGTGTAGAGGGCCTTGAGGTCAAAAATCGGACCCTGCGCACCCGTCGGCAGACCGAACTGGGCAAAGCGCCGGGCCGAGTCCGGGTCTTGTGCGGACAGGAAGCCGAGTTTGCCCATGACACGGGCCACCATTGGTTTGAAACGTTGCCACCCCTTGGCAGAGCGTTCGGTCAGCCGGCCGCCAAGCACCAGAACAGGACCGGGCGTGTCGAGGATGCGCTGCGGCCACAGATCGGATTCCAGTGTGATATGCGCGGTGACGCCCCAGTTCCGTATGACCCGGCGCGTCGGGCCGGGCAGGTCGACCGGCGCCAGCAGAACATGGGTGTTCGGCAGCGCCCATCCCTTTGCGAGTGCCAGCGCACTGTCGGTGTTGACGGTGATCAGCAGGCTGCGCCCCTGCGTGGTCAGCCGGTCGATCACAGGCCGTGCCGATGCAAGTTCACCGTTCGACGCCGCGTGCAGCCAGATGCGGTCCTGCTTTTCCGGGGCAGGGACAAGGCCCAGTCGGGCGCGCAGAGCATCCCTGTCGCCTGCGATGGCCCGGGTCATCAGTTCCCTGCTGGCCAGCAGCGTCATCAGGAGGCGGTAAAGCAGCACTGTCAGATCCGTCGTCGCGCCGCCGGGTCAGGCCGGCGCACGTTTGAGGCGCTGATCCGCACCCGAGGGGGTCAGCAGGAGCGCGTCCTGGATGTGCCGCTCCAGTACCTTCAGCAAAACGTGGTTGTCGAACCGTTCTTCGGCCACATGACGTGCGCGTGCGGACATGGCGGGCAGGTCAGGCACGGCGATCGCGGAGGCGATGGCCTCGGCAAAGCCGTCTTCGTCATTCTCTTCCACCAGGAAACCCGTTTCGCCTTCGTCGATGGCTTCGGGAATGCCCGCGTGTCGTGTGGAGACCGTGATGCAGCCGCAGGCCATGGCTTCCTGGATCGCCGTAGGCAGCCCCTCGGTGTTGCCATCGCGGGCAGTGATCGAGTGCTGCATGAAAAACTGCGTGCTCATCAGCCGGTCGCGCACGGTGTTGTGCGGCTGGGCACCGTGAAAGCGCAGCTTGTCGCTGACACCCAGTTCCTCGGCAAGGGCGCGGGTGGGCTCGAGAAGGGGGCCGTCACCTATGAAGTCGAGCCGTGCATCGGGCAGATCGCGGGTCGCTGTCGCGAAAGCGCGCAGGGTGGTCATCGGGGCTTTCTTTTCGACAAATCGGCCAACGGCCAGAAAGCTGAGTGGTACCTTGGCCTGCGGTGCAAAGCGACGGATGTCGACCCCAGAGGGGATGACCGTGCTGTTGGGATGGGTGATCCCGTGCTTGGCAAGGTTGTCGAGCAGGAAGCGCGAGACCGAGAACACGCCCGCAAGCCGTGGCATCATCTTGCGATAGGCAGAGCGCATCCGTTCGGTGCGGATTGCCTTGGACGCATCGGTGCCCCGGAAGTAGGTGAAGATCGGAATGTCCAGCGCGTTGGCCAGCGGTGCCAGGGCGAGCGCCTGCGTTCCGAACTCGGCCAGAACCACATCGACACGTTCATCGCGCAGGAACTTCACAAGTGCATCCTTTGCCTCGCCGAAGGGCAGGCGGGAGGTCCCGTGCTCCAGCCGATTGCGCAGAAGCCACCAGGGCGCAACCATGATGTCGCGTCCGGACAGCCCGTCGCGGCGCACGAAGTACGGCTTGCCATAGGGATTGTCGCCCCGGAACCGACCGCAGACCACAACCGTGTTGCCACCGAACAGGTGTTCGATGTGGCGGTTGATGAATGTTTCGCCGCCGAGGTGGTATTCGCCAGTCGCAATCGCTGCGCGCATGAGCAAGGGTCCGAAAGATAACGACCCTTTAGGTATCAGCGCAGTGTGCCGCCAGCAAGGTCGGACGTGTCGTCGGATTTCTCATATTCTTGCGGCGCGTATTGGCCGGTCAGCCGAACATCAGTGCCGGTTTCTGTACCGCGATCAACGTACCGAGGATCGGTGCGCCCAGTTCATTGCGCAGGCGCGCGTGCTTGATCATCTTCGGTTTCGGAAATCCGGCCTCGGCCAGAGTCTTTTGCATGTAAGCGTCGGTATGCTTGTGACGTCCAGACGGATAGAGCTTGAACCCGGTGGCGACATCGGGGTCGTTCTCGTGCTCGACGGTCAGCAGCAGCCAGCCTCCGGGGGTAAGGATGCTGGATAGATTGCGTAACACTGTGTTCAGAGCCCCGAAATAGACAAGGACGTCTGCGCAGACGATCATGTCGAACTTGCCTTCGGGATAGGTGACGATTTCGGACAGGTCGGTGCGGGCCAGATAATCATAGCCGCCCTTCTGGCGGGAAATCTCGAGCATCTTCACCGACAGGTCGATCCCGTGCAGTTCTTTCGCATAGGGCCGAAGAAAGCCCGCACACAGGCCAGTGCCGCAGCCGGCATCCAGAATACGGCGGGTTCCGGTCTTGGGCAGGTTCAGTTCCTCCAGCGCAGTAAACACCATGCTGGGGCCATTATTGTCGAGCTTGGTAAGCTGCTTGTCGTAGTCGTCGGCAAATTCGTCGAACAATTCCACAGCCATACCATGCTGGTCCTCGGCTGTTTTCTTCATGCCTTTGGACGCGAGGAAGAAATCCAGTTTGGCGCGCTGGGTCTTGGTCTTGCAGTGCTTTTTCGCCCGTTCTAGGCAGGCGCGGGAGGCGTCGTCGCAATTGAGGTGATCGAAGATCATCGCAAAGTGAATCGCGCCGTTGAACTTGTTGTCGGTCAGATCGCAATAGCGTTGCGTGATTGCCATTGCGTCGTCCAGTCGGTCGCGATGCACAAGAAAGGCGGCATAACCAACAGCCACTGTGAGGTTGTCCGGCGCGGTGTCGATGGCCTTGCGGCAGAGCACTTCGGCCTCGTCATAGCGCTCGAGATCCGCAAGCGCCTCGGCGGCGGGAAGCAAAGCGCGCTCGGGGTCTTCGAGGCGGTCCATGACCAACTGAAGTTTGGCATAGGAGTTTTCGAACACGGAATTGGCAATGTCCGTGTGGCCGAGATCCCGAACCAGCAACCCGACCTTGATTCCGGCGTTCACAGGAAGGCCGGGCGTTTTCAGGATGCTTTCACACAACTCCATGGCCTCATCGACATCTCCCGCGTCGATCAGCGCACGCGCCTCTTCGATCCTTCCGACAATCCTTGCAACTTCGGCTTCGTCAATCTCCAGGACGACAGGCGCCGCTTCGGTGGTCCGATCCGACTGCATCTCTGCCACGGCTTAATCCCTCAACAAATTCACCCGAAGAGTGTGCGGCGGTCCGAGACACAAATCCAGAGTTCTCTTGACAAAAAAACTCGCGGTGCGAGGCGGCAGCACGCAATCTCGGCTGTTTGCGCGGTCTGCACTGCTTTGGGTGAGGATGGTGCTGCTGGAGAGAATTGAACTCTCGACCTCTCCCTTACCAAGGGAGTGCTCTACCTCTGAGCTACAGCAGCGCCGGGGCGCCTTGGTTGGCGTGGCGGGTGATTAGACGCAAACGGAAATCGGTGCAAGCGCAATCTGGACCCTTTTTTGCCTCTGGGATAGGAAGTGTCCATGACGCAGAAAACCTCATCGGGAAAATCGACGGCGCAGGCGCGGGAAGACAGGCTCAAGGCCGCGCTCAAGGCCAACATGGCCAAGCGCAAGGCGCAGGCGCGCGCGCGTTCTGCCGGAACGGCGGATGAGGCAAAAGACAACAAGAGTACGAGCGAGGGCAGTTAAGTTCGATGGACCAGATTATCGTGACGGGGAACGGCCCGCTGAACGGGCAGATTCCCATTGCGGGCGCAAAGAATGCCTGCCTGACATTGATGCCGGCGACGCTATTGAGCGATGAACCGCTGACACTCACCAATGCGCCGCGTCTGAGCGACATCCGCACCATGACGACGCTGTTGCAGTCGCTTGGGGCCGAAGTGCAGGCGTTGCAGGACGGACAGGTGTTGGCCATGTCGAGCCACGACCTGACCTCGACGCGTGCCGAATACGACATCGTGCGCAAGATGCGGGCATCGATTCTCGTGTTGGGGCCCTTGCTGGCGCGGTTCGGACATGCCGAGGTTTCGCTGCCCGGCGGCTGTGCGATTGGCGCGCGCCCGGTGGATCTGCACCTCAAGGCGTTCGAGGCGATGGGGGCCGAACTGGACCTGCGCGACGGGTATGTGCATGCAAAGGCGCCTGCGGGCGGATTGCAGGGTGGGATCGTCGAGTTTCCGTTTGTGTCGGTCGGGGCGACCGAAAACGCGCTGATGGCAGCGACCCTGGCGAAGGGGACGACGGTTCTCAGGAATGCGGCACGTGAGCCGGAGATTGTCGATCTGGCGCACTGTCTGCAGAAAATGGGTGCGCAGATTGAAGGCGAAGGCACGTCCGAGATCACCATTCAGGGGGTCGATACTCTTGGCGGCGCGACGCACCGGGTCGTGACGGACCGGATCGAACTGGGTACGTACATGCTGGCTCCGGCGATCTGCGGCGGCGAGGTCGAGTGTCTCGGCGGCACGATCGACCTGCTGGCGGCGTTCTGCGAAAAGCTGGATGCGGCAGGGGTTTCGGTCGAGGAAACACCGAACGGGTTGAAGGTTTCGCGCAAGAACGGGCGGGTGTCGGCGGTGGATGTGACGACCGAACCGTTCCCCGGTTTCCCGACCGATTTGCAGGCACAGATGATGGCGCTGCTCTGCACCGCCGAAGGCACCAGTGTTCTGGAAGAAAAGATCTTCGAGAATCGTTTCATGCACGCGCCGGAACTGGTGCGGATGGGTGCGAAGATCGACGTGCATGGCGGGACCGCCAGGGTGACCGGTGTCAACCGGCTGCGCGGCGCGCCGGTGATGGCGACCGATCTGCGCGCCTCGGTGTCGCTGATTCTTGCCGGGCTTGCCGCCGAGGGCGAAACCATCGTGAGCCGGGTGTACCACCTTGACCGTGGGTATGAGCACGTTGTGCGCAAACTCTCCGGTGTTGGGGCCAAGATAGAGCGGGTGACGGGACAGTGACTCAGGACGCCACATTCGAAGACGGGGCTGCCCGCCCGCTGCGGCTGGTGGCGATGGATGACGACGATCTGCAGGTGCTGTCGGCGCTCTGTCAGGATGCCGTGTTTCCGTCGACGGAAATGCAGTGGCAGCGCAGCAGGGCGCGGTTCGGCATCCTGCTCAACCGGTTTCGCTGGGAGGACGTGCCGTCTGCCCAGCGCGGCGGCCGCAAGCCCGAGCGCGTGCAGTCTGTGCTCGCGGTGGAAAACGTCGAGCGGGTCGCCAGCCAGGGTGTGCCGCGCGGCGATGCGGATACGATTCTCTCGTTTCTCTCGGTCACGTTCGAGCCGGACGAGGCAGGCGGCGGTGCGGTGCTGCTGACGCTGGCGGGCGATGGGGCGCTGCGGCTTCAAGTGAGTGCGCTCGAGGTTGCGCTGCGCGATGTGACCAAGCCCTATGCGGCGGTGTCGGGCAAGGTGCCGGGCCATCCGGAATGACCATACGGCGGCTGACGTCGAAAGATCTGTCGGCCTATCGGGCGATTTGGGCGGATGGTCTGATGAAGGTGCCCACTGCCTTTCTGTTCGGTGCCGAAGAGGTTCGCGCCATTCCCAACAAGGATGTCGAGAAGATGCTCGAGGTCAATCTGACTTTGGGCGCTTTTGACGATGCCAGGCGGCTGGTCGGGTTTGTTTCGGCCCGGCGCGGCGGGCCGCAGCGGATGCAGCACATGGCCGATATCGGCCCGCTTTACGTGCGATCCGAGGCGCAGGGGCAGGGTTTTGGCCGGGCGTTGATGGACGCGCTTTTGCAGCAATTGGCGACGGCGGGCATCCAGCAGGTGGAACTGTGCGTCGATGTGGAGAATACCGGAGCACAGAAGCTCTATCACGCGCTGGGCTTTCATGTGTTCGGACGAAGACCCCGATCGGTGTTGATCGACGGCGATGGGCGGGATGATTTCCTGATGATCAAGGCATTGGATGGCACGGACCTGACGCGCGGCGCTTGAGGGTTCGGGCGGCGCGGTCTAAGTACCCGGCAAAGCTGATCCGGAGGGCGTCATGCCGCAATTCCTGTCCACGAAAGATGCCGATTTCGAAAGCCGCTTTGCCGCGCTGCTGAGCGCCAAGCGCGAGGACAGCCCGGATGTGGACGACGTGGTTGCGGGGATCATTGCGGATGTGCGGGCGCGCGGCGATGACGCGGTGCTTGAACTGACGGCGAAATTCGATCGGCTGGACCTGACCGCAGCCCAGATGCGCGTGTCAGAGGCAGAGATCGACGCCGAGATCGCCAAGGTGCCCGAGGCCGAGCGTGTGGCGCTGGAAACGGCGGCAGAGCGCATCCGCGCTTACCATACCCGGCAGATGCCAAAGGACGAAATGTGGACCGATCCGGACGGAGCCACATTGGGCTGGCGCTGGACGGCCGTTTCGGCAGCAGGGCTTTACGTGCCCGGCGGGCTGGCCAGCTATCCGTCCTCGGTCCTGATGAACGCGGTCCCTGCCAAGGTGGCGGGGGTCAAGCGGCTGGCGGTGACTGTGCCCACGCCGGATGGGGTGATCAACCCGCTGGTGATGATGGCCTGCCGCATTGCCGGTGTAAATGAGGTCTACCGCATCGGTGGCGCGCAGGCGGTTGCGGCGCTGGCCTACGGGACTGAGACCATCGCGCCGGTGGACAAGATCACCGGGCCGGGCAACGCCTTTGTTGCGGCGGCAAAGCGCCGGGTCTTCGGCAAGGTGGGGATCGACATGATCGCCGGGCCGTCGGAGATCCTCGTGATTGCGGATGGCGAGAATGACCCGGACTGGATTGCTTTGGACCTGATGTCTCAGGCGGAACACGACGAGAGCGCGCAGTCTTTGCTGATCACCACCGATGCTGCCTTTGGTCAGGCGGTGGCGGACGCGGTCGAGAAGCGGCTGGAAACGCTGGAACGCCGCGCGATTGCCGGGGCAAGCTGGCGCGATTTCGGCGCGGTGATCACCGTGCGGGATCTGGATGAGGCGGCGGCGCTCTGTGACCGGATCGCGCCGGAACATCTGGAACTTTGTGTCGACGATCCCGACGCGCTGTCCGCGAAGATCACCCATGCCGGCGCGATCTTCCTTGGTCAGTGGACGCCCGAGGCCATCGGCGATTATGTCGGCGGTCCGAACCACGTACTGCCCACGGCGCGGTCGGCGCGGTTCTCGTCCGGTCTGTCGGTGCTGGATTTTCTCAAACGGACAACGCTGGCGAAAATGTCGCCCGACGCGTTGCGGGCGATCGGTCCGGCGGCGGAAACGCTGGCCCGGTCGGAATCGCTCGAGGCGCACGGGCTGTCGGTGACGGCACGTCTGCGCAAGCTCAACGGCTGATCTTTCCCACAGTCCTCAGATGCGGTAGCGATTGGCGGACCAAGCAAGAGGTGCGCGATGATCCCGGTTCAGGGTTTTGCAGGCCATCAGGTGGCCGTGTTGGGTTTGGGCCGATCCGGCCTGTCTGCAGCGCGGGCCCTGCGCGAAGGCGGGGCGACGGCGGTGTGCTGGGATGACAACCCCAAAGCCCGCGAGGCTGCTGAGGCCGAAGGATTCGAAACCCGCGAGTTGACCCGCGATGGCGCCTTCGACGAGATTGCCTGCCTGATCGTCAGTCCCGGCATCCCGCATCTCTACCCGACACCGAATCCGGTGATCGCCAAAGCCTGGGCGGCGGGTGTGCCGGTGGATAATGACATCGGCCTGTTTTTCCGGTCCCTTGCCACCAGAGAGTGGGACGAGTTCGACACAGCGCCGCGCGTGATCGCGGTGACCGGGTCCAACGGCAAGTCCACCACCTCGGCGCTGATCCATCACATCCTTTCGACCACCGACCGGCACAGCCAGTTGGCGGGTAATATCGGGCGCGGTGTTCTGGACATCGATCCTCCGGGCGATGGCGATGTGGTGGTGCTGGAGCTGTCCAGTTACCAAACCGATCTGGCCCGTGCGTTGACCCCCGATGTGGCGGTGTTCACCAACCTGTCGCCGGACCACCTTGACCGGCACGCCGGGCTGGGCGGGTATTTCGCGGCCAAGCGCCGGCTCTTTGCCGAAGGCGGACCGGACCGTGCGGTGATCGGTGTGGACGAGAACGAAGGGCTGTATATTGCCAACCAGCTCTCCGAAGGGCCGGGCGATGATCGGGTGATCCGCGTGTCCTCGGGTCAGAAGTTGACTGGGCCGGGCTGGCATGTCTATGCGCGAAAGGGGTTCCTGACCGAGTGGCGCAAGGGCAAACAGGTCGGCTCAATCGACCTGCGCGAAATCAAGGGCTTGCCCGGTGCCCACAACCATCAGAATGCCTGCGCCGCCTATGCGGCCACGCGCGCGCTGGGCGTTGCCCCGCGCCAGATCGAAGCCGCGATGACGTCGTTTGCCGGTCTGCCGCATCGCAGCCAAATCATCGCTGAGAAAAACGGCGTGACCTTTGTGAACGACAGCAAGGCCACCAACGTGGATTCCGCGCTGAAGGCGTTGCAGGCGTTCAAGAACATCCGCTGGATCTGTGGTGGGTTGCAAAAGGAAGGGGGGCTTGATGCGCTGGCCCCCGGTTTTGACCATGTGCGCAAGGCCTACGTCATCGGACGCGAGGCGGACGGGTTTGCGGTGCAACTGACCGGCGTCGAGGCTGAAGCCTGTGGAACGATGGAGGTTGCTGTGGCCCGCGCCGCTGCCGAGGCGGAACCGGGCGACGTGGTGCTGCTGGCACCTGCGGCGGCGAGCTTTGACCAGTACGACAGCTTTGAAAAACGCGGCGAGGATTTCGCCGCGCGGGTGCAAGCGGCTCTGGCCCAGCTCTAGCTGGCGGATCGGGCGGGTGGCGTGCGCAGCTCGTGCATCAGACCTGCCTTGACCGCATCGGCATGGATCACACCCAGCTGCGCGGGAACCTTCTTCAGATCGAGGATATAGGCGATGGCAAAGCGGTGCATGCCGCCGCCGTCGCGCAGCGGGGTGCCGTCCCGCGCGATGTGCACAAGGATGCCGCCCTGTTCACCGCGTGTCTGATTGACGCTGCCATGCGGACGCAGCGTGCCGGTGCGCTGGGCTTCCTCGTAAATTCGGTCGAGCCGTTCATAACGCGCGATCAGGTCCTCGCGGGTGTGGCAGCCGTCGATGCGACCCTTCTCGTCGATCTGCCTGAGCATCCAGTCGAACAGGTCGGTTTGCTGCCAGGGCACACCGCGTTCGAAATGGTCACGGATGCTGTCGAGCTTGATCTGGCTGCCGAAGGGTTTGCGGGACTGATCCCAGTCGCCACCCGCGACCAACCCGGAATGACGCCGCCGGTACCGGGGCGCGCCGTTCTCGGGATCGGGCTTGTACCAATGCGTCACGTCACGGGCGCGGACCCAGATCAGCTCGTCGCTCTGAGGGGCGTCCGCCCCATAGCGCAGCCGGTTGGTAAGGTCGCGCAGAACCTTGACCGGCACGCCCGCGCGGATTGATTTGCGCAGATCACTCATGCCGGTGCATCCCGATATTGGGCGAGCGCATTGCTTGCCAGCGCGTCCGGATGCACCACTCCAAGCTGTGCCGGGATGCGGGTCAGCCCCAACGCGCGGGCGATGCCCACGCGATGATTGCCGATAGCGCCGAAGATCGGGTCTCCGTTGCGGTCGATATGAACAAACACGCCTTCCGGCAGTCGCGGCCCGGTGCGGGAGGGAACGGTGTCGTCGCGATAGTCATTATCCCGAATGTCCGAATAAAGAGCGTCGATCTTTTGGTATCTTGCAATAATGTCGGCAAGGGAGCGACAGCTGTCGAATGGTCCCCGTTCCGCAATCATTGCCTGCATCCGGTCGTAGATGCCGGTCTCTTCCCAGGACTTCCCATCGCGGAAATGCGCCAGACAGGCGGCAACCTTCCAGGAGAGGTCGGTGGGTTCGGTGTTCCGATCCCAGTCCCCTTCGATCACCATGCCGGAATGGCGGCGTTTGAAATCCGGAGTCTGCGCGGCGTTCCGCGTGTAGATTCGGGTCAGGTTTCGTGGATCGATCCAGATCCGTTCCTGCGCAATGGGGGCGTCGCTGCCTTTGAGGGCGCGGTTTGCCAGATCGCGCAGCGGCCCGCGCAAGAGGGCGAGCGGAGCTTTGGGAACGGAGGAGGGTGCGCGGGACATGCGCGCAGATGTGTAACAGGACGATGATGGATTCAAGACAAAGCCGTGATGGCACGGCCTGCGGCGACACCCGAACTCCACGCCCACTGGAAGTTGTAGCCGCCCAGCCAGCCGGTCACATCCACCGCTTCTCCGATCATGTAGAGCCCCGGCACATCGCGCGACATCATTGTTTTGCTGTCGATCCGGTCGGTGCTGATCCCGCCAAGCGTGACCTCGGCGGTGCGGTAGCCTTCGCTTCCTGTGGGTGTCAGCGTCCAGTGGCGGAGGCGGTCGGAGAGTTCGTCGATGCGCTTGTCCGACAGATCGCCGACATTGCCGCCCAGAGGCAGGTCGGAAGAGAGGTGAGTGACCAGCCGTTCAGGCAGCACCTCGGCCAGAGCGGTGGTGACGTTGCGTTTGCCGTGTGCCTGACGCGCCGACTTCAGGCTCACTGTCAGATCGTGCCCGGGCAGAAGGTTGATGCTGATGCTGTCACCCTCTTTCCAGTAGCTAGAGATCTGCAGCACCGCAGGCCCGCTGAGGCCGCGATGGGTAAAGAGCACCGCCTCTTCGAAAGCAGTCCCGTTGGTTTCCGCAATGACCGGGGTCGACACACCGGAGATTGCGGCGAAGCGCTGGTACGAAAAGGTCAGCGGCACAAGGGCAGGGCGGGTGTCGGTGATGGCATGTCCGAACTGCCGCGCGATTTCATAGGCGAGACCTGTGGCGCCCATCTTGGGGATCGACTTGCCCCCGGTCGCAAGCACGAGGTTGCGGGCAGAAAGAGTTGTGCGTTTTCCCTCGCGCTCGAGCTGCGCGGTGAAACGCGTGCCGTCATGGCTCAGATCAGCCAGCGCGGTCTGCAACCATAACTCAGCTCCCGCCTGCGCCATCTCGGCGCGCAGCATCTCGACGATCTGGGTTGCCTTGTCATCGCAGAAGAGCTGCCCAAGCGTCTTTTCGTGCCATGCGATCCTGTGGCGGTCCACGAGGTCGAGGAAATCCCACTGGGTGTACCGGCTGAGTGCCGATTTGTGGAAATGCGGGTTCTGGCCCAGAAACCGTGACGGATCGGTGTGCATGTTGGTGAAGTTGCAGCGCCCGCCGCCCGAAATGCGGATCTTCTCGCCCGGGGCCTTGGCATGATCGATGACAAGCGTCGATGGGCCGGCATGTGCCGCGCACATCATGCCAGCCGCTCCGGCCCCCAGAATTAACGTGTTCACCTGCATGATCCGTACCCATCACGGAATGGAGGCGCGTTCAAGGGGACTTGAGCGAATCATTCCTCTGGATCGAGCGAATCATATCGGGTAGGGTGTGCGCAGAGACCCGGGAAAACACGGGCGACAGAGGCAGAAATAGCGGTGAAACCATGACAGAGATGGTCTATGGCGCGGTGCCGACCCGTGCGGGCGAACCTGTGTTGCCGAAGTGGTGGCGCACGGTCGACAAATGGTCCTTGTCCTGCATCCTGATCCTCTTCGGTATCGGCATCCTGCTTGGTCTGGCGGCCTCGCCACCACTGGCCGAGCGTAACGGGTTTGCCGCGTTTCACTACGTTCAGCGGCAGGCCGTGTTTGGCGGTTTGGCGCTGTGTGTGATGATTTTTGTCTCGATGCTGGGCCCGATTGTGGTGCGCCGGCTGGCTGTGCTGGGGTTTATCGCGGCCTTTATCGCATTGAGCATGCTGCCTTTCTTCGGCACTGACTTCGGCAAAGGCGCGGTGCGCTGGTATTCGCTGGGATTTGCGTCGGTTCAGCCGTCCGAGTTCCTGAAACCCACCTTCGTCATCGTTGCGGCCTGGCTTTTGGCGGCCAGCCAGGAGTTGGGTGGCCCGCCCGGAAAGACGCTGTCATTTGCATTGACGGTCAGCATCGTTCTGATGCTGGCGCTTCAGCCTGACTTCGGACAGGCGTGCCTTGTGCTGTTTGGCTGGGGCGTGATGTATTTCGTCGCCGGCGCGCCGATGCTGCTGTTGATGATCATGGCTGGCCTCGTGGTGTTTGCGGGAACGATTGCCTATCAGAACTCCGAGCACTTTGCGCGACGCATCGACGGGTTCCTCAGCCCGGAGGTCGATCCGACAACCCAGCTGGGCTACGCGACAAACGCCATACGTGAAGGTGGATTTCTCGGCGTCGGTGTCGGCGAGGGACAGGTGAAATGGTCACTCCCCGATGCACATACAGACTTCATCATCGCCGTGGCCGCCGAGGAATATGGCCTTGTCCTCGTTCTCATCATCATCGCGCTGTACGCCACGATCGTGGTGCGGTCGCTGCTGCGCCTGATGCGTGAACGCGATCCTTTCATCCGGCTTGCGGGCACCGGTCTGGCCTGCATGTTCGGGGTGCAGGCGATGATCAACATGGGCGTTGCCGTGCGCCTCCTGCCGGCCAAGGGCATGACGCTTCCCTTCGTCAGCTATGGCGGGTCGTCGCTGATTGCGGGTGGCATCGCCGTGGGGATGCTTCTGGCCTTTACCCGGACCCGACCACAGGGCGAAATCGGCGATATCTTGCGGGGACGGTTGCGCTAAGGCCCGTATGTGGGGGCAATCGCGCCCGGCTTTGTTGACAAACGCGGCCTGGACAGGTCTCTGTGCCTCAATCCTTGGGCGGGGAAACCATGAGCAAACCCTATCTTGTCATCGCAGCCGGAGGGACCGGCGGTCACATGTTTCCGGCGCAGGCGCTGGCCGAGGTCATGCTGCGCCGGGGCTGGCGTGTGAAACTGTCCACTGACGCGCGTGGCGCCCGCTATACGGGTGGCTTTCCCCATTCGACCGAGATCGAACAGGTGAGCAGCGCCACCTTTGCGCGGGGCGGGCTGCTGGCCAAGGCGCTGGTGCCGCTGCGCGTGCTTGGCGGCGTGTTGTCCATGTCGGGCCGGATGTTGCGAGACAAGCCCGATGTGGTCGTGGGTTTCGGGGGCTACCCGTCGATTCCCGCGCTGGGCGCGGCTTGGCTGCTGCGGCGCCCGCGGATGATCCACGAACAGAACGGTGTTCTGGGTCGGGTCAATGCGCTTTTTGCCAAGCGGGTGGACCGTGTCGCCTGTGGAACCTGGCCGACGACCCTGCCGGACGGTGTGGACGGCGTACATGTCGGCAACCCGGTGCGACTGGCGGTAAAGGACCGCGCCGGTGCCGCCTATATCCCGCCGGGTGACTATCCGATGTCGATCCTGGTGATCGGTGGCAGCCAGGGCGCACGGATCCTTTCGGACGTGGTGCCTCCCGCGATTGCATCGCTGCCGCTCGAGACCCTTCAACACCTGCGTGTCAGCCATCAGGCGCGTGATGAAGACGGGGAACGTGTCGCCACGTTCTACGCGGAGCACGGGATCAATGCCGATGTACAGCCGTTCTTCAATGACGTGCCCAACCGGATGACCGAAGCACAGCTGGTCATATCCCGCTCAGGCGCATCGAGTGTGGCGGATATCTCGGTCATTGGACGCCCGTCGATCCTTATTCCGTATGCCGCCGCCACGGCAGATCATCAGACCGCCAACGCGCGCGGACTGGTCGAGGCCGGGGCCGCGATCCGCATCCCCGAAAGCAAACTCACCGTCGACAGCCTGGCCGAACAGATCGCGGCGGTTCTGCAAAACCCCGACGCGGCATTGCAGATGTCGCAGGCCGCTCTCTCTCAGGCCCGCCCCGACGCGGCGCAGGACCTTGCTGCGCTGGTCGAACGGCTGGCCGGACACAACCAGGACCACCCGGAAGGACCACAGGAATGAACGCCGCCACGAAACTGCCCGTCGATATCGGTGCCATCCATTTTGTCGGGATCGGCGGCATTGGCATGTCGGGCATCGCCGAAGTGCTGCTGAACCTCGGCTACACCGTGCAGGGGTCGGATCTGAAGGCCTCCAAGATCACCAACCGTCTGTCAGAACTGGGCGCGCGGGTGTTCGAAGGGCAGAGGGCCGAGAACCTTGAGGGGGCGGAGGTGGTTGTAGTGTCGACCGCGATCAAACCGGGCAACCCTGAACTCGATGAGGCGCGCAAGCGTGGCCTGCCGGTGGTGCGCCGCGCCGACATGCTGGCCGAACTGATGCGGCTCAAGTCGAATATCGCGATTGCCGGCACACACGGCAAGACAACGACCACAACGATGATGGCCGAGCTTATGGTGGCCGGTGGCTTTGATCCCACCGTGATCAACGGTGGCATCATCCACGCCTACGGCTCCAACGCGCGGATGGGGCAGGGCGAGTGGATGGTGGTCGAGGCGGACGAGAGTGACGGGTCATTCAACCGCCTTCCGGCGACCATCGCGGTCGTCACCAATATCGACCCCGAACACATGGAGCATTGGGGTGATTTCGACCGTTTACGCCAGGGCTTTCAGGATTTCGTGTCCAATATCCCGTTCTACGGGCTGGCCGTGTGCTGCACGGATCACGACGAGGTGCAGCGGTTGGTGGGCAAGGTCACGGACCGCAGGGTTGTGACCTATGGCTTCAACGCGCAGGCTGACGTGCGGGCGATCAACCTGCGGTATGAAAAGGGCGTCGCGCATTTTGACGTGGCGCTTCAGGCCGAGGGTGACGTGATCGAAGGCTGTACCCTGCCGATGCCGGGGGATCATAACGTGTCCAATGCCCTGTCCGCAGTGGCCGTTGCGCGGCATCTTGGGATGAAGAAATCCGAGATCCGCGAAGCGCTGGCGGCGTTCGGCGGAGTGAACCGGCGCTTCACCAAGGTGGGTGAATGGAACGGGGTCACCATCATTGATGATTACGGACATCACCCGGTCGAGATTGCCGCCGTGCTCAAGGCCGCGCGACAGGCGTCGGACGGGCGGGTGATCGCGGTTCACCAGCCGCACCGGTATTCGCGTCTGTCGCATCTCTTCGACGATTTCTGCGCCTGTTTCAACGAGGCTGACGTGGTTGCCATCGCGGAAGTGTTCGCTGCGGGCGAGGATCCGATCCCCGGAGCCAGCCGGGACGATCTCGTGGCGGGACTGATCCGGCATGGGCACCGACACGCCCGCGCGATCCTCTCTGAGGACGATCTGGAACGTCTGGTCCGCGAGCAGGCGCGCGACGGGGATATCGTTGTGTGCCTCGGCGCAGGTACGATTTCGGCCTGGGCGAATGGTCTGCCGGAGCGGTTGGCGGGGTAGTTCCTCGCTAGCGGGGAACGTTTCGCATGAGCACAGCGTCCACCGGATCAGCGGTGTTCCTCAGGGTCTGACCGAACGTAAGGATGCGTCGACGCGTTCTCGATTTTCGGTTGACCGAAACCGTCGCCCGTGGTGCCACAAGGCTTGCGCGGACATCGCGGCACAGGGGGGCCTCCAATACGTCAATCCGCCCGCGACTTTTATTCGTCGCATCGCAGCGCTAGGTCTTGGCAAGACACGACGGGGAGGAGACAGGGTGGAACTGAACGCGGATTTTTCGAAGCGGGTGGTGGTGCATTCGGCGGACATGCCTTGGGTCGCCTCGCCGATGCCCGGCGTGGAGCGGCGTATGCTTGACCGGATCGGCGAGGAAGTCGCTCGGGCCACGTCGATCGTGCGGTACGCACCGGGCAGCCATTTTTCTGCGCATACTCATACCGGGGGCGAAGAATTTCTGGTGCTGGACGGTGTGTTTCAGGACGAGCATGGCGACTATCCGGCAGGCACCTATGTGCGCAATCCACCGACCTCGCAGCACACACCCGGAGCCGAAAACGGCTGCACGATTTTCGTGAAGCTCTGGCAGTTCGACCTTGACGACCGCACGCAGTTCCGGCGCGACATGGCCGCAGAACTGGGCCCTGTCGAAAACGGGGTTGCGCGGGCGGAGTTGCATCGGGATGCGCGCGAAGTTGTGTCCTATGTCGTGCTGGAGGCGGGGGCGCAGATTGTTGAGGACGTGGCAGGCGGTGTGGAGCTTTTGCTGCTGGAGGGGGATCTGAGCGAAGGCGATACGCGGCTGAAGGCCGGATCCTGGCTGCGACTTCCGGACGGGATGGCCCTGCGGGCGGTGGCCGGAGCGGATGGTGCCAGGCTTTGGATGAAGACCGGCCATTTGCCTTATGCGCAAGCCCCGGCAGTCTGACCGGATGCGCGATACGGTGGCGATTGTCGGGGGCGGGCTGACGGGGCTTGCTCTGGCTTGGCACCTCAACAGGGCCGGTGTTCCATTTCACCTTTATGAGGCGCGGTCGCGTCTTGGCGGGCGCATACAGACTGCGATGCGCGACGGTGCCGGGTTTGACCTTGGGCCGTCATGGTTCTGGCCCGGTCAGCCGAGGATGGCCCAACTGGTCAATGCGCTGGGGTTGGAGCGGTTCGATCAATGGGCCGAGGGCGCGCTGCTTTATGAGACCGAACAGGGCGAGGTGATCCGGGATCGGGGGTTTTCCTCGATGCAGGGATCCTACCGGGTGCGCGGTGGCATGGGAGCGCTTGTTTCACGTCTTGCTGCGCAATTGCCCGAGAGCGCGATAACTCTGTCTGCACCGGTGCGTGAAGTTTCTGCTGCAGGTGGGCTGACTTTTGAGGATGGTCAGACGGTCGAGGCAGCCCGGACCGTTCTCGCGCTGCCGCCCCGACTCGCCGCAGAGTTGGTGCGCGGGTCGGAGTTCAGCCCCGTCCAGATCGCTGCCCTGCAGGGAGTGCCGACGTGGATGGCAGGTCATGCAAAGCTGGTTGCGGTCTACCAAAAGCCTTTCTGGCGGGAAGACGGCCTGTCCGGCGATGTGATGAGCCGCCGGGGGCCGATGGTCGAGATTCACGATGCCGGTTCCGGGGACAACGGCGCGCTGTTCGGATTTCTGGGCGTGCCTCCGGCGGTACGTGCCGGGCAGCGCGCAGCGGTTATCGAGGCCTGTGTCGCGCAGTTGGGGCGGGTATTCGGCTCGCGCGCGTCCGCGCCATTGGCGGTGTTTTATACCGATTGGGCCGAAGAGGAGTTTACATCTGTCGAGACGGACCGCCAGCCTTTGACGCATCATCCGGCATACGGGAGACCCGAGACCCTGAAGGCGGCGCCGGGCGACCGGGTCTGTTTTGCCGGAACGGAGCTGGCCCCGGAGATGGGCGGCTACCTGGAAGGCGCGCTGGCGTCGGCTGAAGAGGCGGCCGACTGGGTGCTTGCGGGGTGATTGCGATACCTACGGGCGTGTGACGCGAGGTGCAGGGCAGGGCGTTGTTGCAGAAGCGCCAACTCTGTCCGCGCCCGGAAATGTGGCATCTTGCGGGCGTGGAAGCGATTGGTCACAGTAGGCGCGCGGTTCGGATCGGGGCTCAGCTGCCAGGTGCCCGATCCCGTTATTCCCTGAGCGGGGCCGCGGATATGAGATGGACGAGCCTGTCTGGCCGAGTGGTGGAGAAACCGCGATGAGCTATTCCCTGAGTGCAGCGTGCTGCTGGATCATCCTGGCAGCGATCCTTGCGGCAATCCCGTCAAACGACAATCACTGGCGGCGGGCCTATTTCCTTATGGCGCTTGGTCTGCCGATCGTTGTCTGGGTTTACGTGAATGATGGCCTGATGTGGGGACTTGCGGTGACGGCGGCGGCAGCCAGCATCTTCCGGTGGCCGTTGCGCTATCTCTGGTCGTGGTTTCTCCGGCACGTTAAAACCCGCGCGGAATGAGGCTTTACGCCTGCGCCGTGGCGTTGCACAAGGCGGACCATGACGCGACTTCCCGAGGTGCGGGGCAGGCTGACCCCCGACAGACCCCTTTCCGATCTGACATGGCTGCGCGTGGGCGGGCCTGCGGACTGGCTGTTTCAGCCCGCCGACCTGGATGACCTTTCCGGTTTCCTGAGGGAGCTCCCAGAGGATGTTCCGATATTTCCGATGGGGGTCGGCTCAAACCTGATCGTGCGGGATGGCGGATTGCGGGCGGTGGTCATCCGGCTTGGGCGGGGTTTCAACGGGATCGAGGTTGACGGCACGCGGGTGCGAGCGGGGGCGGCGGCTCTGGATGCGCATGTGGCGCGGCGCGCGGCCGATGCCGGGGTCGATCTGACCTTTCTGCGCACCATCCCCGGCGCGATTGGCGGGGCGGTCTGTATGAACGCGGGCTGCTACGGGTCTTATGTGGCCGACCACCTGATCGAAGTGGGGGTCGTCCTGCGGTCTGGCGACTATGTCACGCTTCCGGCAGCGGACCTGAAACTCGCCTACCGGTCGAGCGAACTTCCTGACGGCGCGGTTGTTGTCGAGGCGCTGTTTGAAGGCGCGATGGCCGATCCGGACGCTCTGCACGCCCGGATGGAAGATCAGTTGGCCAAACGTGATGCAACGCAACCCACCAAGGACCGCACCGCGGGCAGCACGTTCCGCAATCCGGCCGGGTTTTCGTCAACCGGCAAAGCGGACGATGTCCATGACCTCAAGGCATGGAAGGTGATCGATGACGCCGGCATGCGCGGCGCAATGCGCGGCGGGGCGCAGATGTCGCCCAAACATTCGAACTTTCTGGTCAATACCGGAAATGCCACGGCGGCGGACCTCGAAGGATTGGGCGAAGAGGTGAGAAAAAAGGTTTTCCTGCACTCGGGAATAGAGTTACAATGGGAAATCAAACGCGTCGGCGAGGCTTTGGTTCCGGCGGCGCAACCGGACGAGGGATGAACCCTCGCAGGTGAAGGCGGTGCGCCGGGCAGGTTGCACAACATAAAAAACGGGGTTCGGCCCCGGGCAGAAAATGGGGGTAAACCCCCATGAGTTGAGGCGATTTTGGGTATGTCGAGCAGGACAAACCCGAAGGTGGCAGTTTTGATGGGTGGCCCTTCGTCAGAGCGCGAAGTGTCTCTGTCTACAGGGCGCGAATGCGCTGCCGCTTTGCGGGACGAAGGATTTGAGGTTCACGAGGTCGATGCGGGCCGTGACCTTGCGTCTGTTTTGACCGCGCTGGCTCCCGATGTCTGTTTCAATGCACTGCATGGCCGCTGGGGTGAGGATGGCTGCGTTCAGGGGCTGCTCGAGTGGCTTGGAATTCCCTATACCCATTCTGGCGTTCTGGCCTCTGCCCTTGCGATGGACAAGGAGCGGACCAAGGACGTGTACCGCCGCCATGGGTTGCCAGTGGTCGAGAGCGTTCTCGCGTCGCGCGACGAGGTCAGGAAGCGTCACGTCCTGCCGCCGCCATATGTCGTCAAGCCGTTCAATGAAGGCTCTTCGGTCGGCGTCTACCTTGTGAACGAAGACGCAAACGGCCCACCGCAGCTTTCCGATGATATGCCGGAAACCGTCATGGTCGAAGCCTTCGCGCCCGGGCGGGAAATGACGACGACCGTGGTCGGCGGCCGGGCACTTTGTGTGACCGACATCCTGACCGACGGCTGGTACGACTACGACGCCAAATACAAGACCGGCGGATCGCGCCACGTGCTGCCTGCCAATATCCCGGACGAGATCACCGAGGCGTGTCTCGACTACGCCGTGCGCGCTCACACCGCGCTGGGCTGCCGGGGGGTGAGCCGCACCGATTTCCGTTGGGATGAGAGCAGGGGGCTTGCCGGGTTGATCCTGCTCGAGACCAACACCCAACCTGGCATGACGCCCACATCTCTGACGCCGGAACAGGCTGCGCATACGGGTATGAGTTTCGGCGCGCTGTGCCGATGGATGGTGGAGGACGCGTCATGTCACAGATGACCGCGCGCCCTGATCCGGCACCGTCCCGCCTGAAGTACCGGATGGAGCGGCTCATGCTGACGCCGCTGTTCCGGTTGCTGCTGCGCTTCGGGCTGCCCTGTCTTCTGACCTTTGGTGTTGCCAGCTGGTGGCTGTCGGTCGAGGAAAACCGCCAATTGATCACCGACACCTATTCAGATCTGCGCTCGCAGGTCGAAAGCCGTCCGGAATTCATGGTCAACATGATGGCGGTGGATGGTGCGAGCGATCTTGTTGCGGAAGGTATCCGCGAGATGCTGCCGCTGGATTTCCCGATCAGCTCTTTCGATCTGGATCTTGAGAAAATGCGCGAGACGGTCGTTTCGCTGAACCCGGTGAAGTCGGCGCGGCTTTATGTGCGGCAGGGCAATGTGCTGCAGGTGGATGTCGTCGAGCGCATCCCGGTTGTGCTGTGGCGCAATGACCAGGGGCTTGAGCTGCTGGACAATGAGGGCGTTCTGGTCGGGCCGGCCTTTTTGCGCTCGGACTGGCCGGAGCTGCCGCTGATCGTCGGTGAAGGCGCGGATCGGAACGTGACCGAGGCGCTCGATCTGGTTGCAGCGGCTGAACCGCTGGCCGGTCGTCTGCGCGGACTTGTCCGCATGGGAGAACGGCGCTGGGATGTGGTGCTGGACCGGGATCAGCGCATTCTGCTTCCCGAAACCGACGCGGTTCTGGCGCTGGAACGGGTCATCGCGATGGACGAGGCGGTGGACATGCTGGAGCGGGATCTGGTGACGGTCGATCTGCGACTGCCACACCGGCCAACACTTAGAATGACAGACGGAGCGGTGCAGGAATTGCAGCGCATCCGCGCGATCGAGGCAGGGGAACCATTGGAATGATCGAGCTATACGAGTCACAGCGGGCAATGCGCAATATGCGCAAGGCGGCGATGCAGAGAGGGGTGATTGCCATTCTCGACATTGGCAGCTCCAAGATTGCCTGTCTTGTGCTGCGCTTCGATGGAACAGACAGGTCTCTTGAAACCGACAGCATCGGGTCGCTGGCAGGGCAGTCCGGCTTTCGGGTGATCGGGGCGGCCACGACGCGCTCACGGGGTGTGCGGTTTGGTGAAATCGACTCAATGGGCGAGACCGAACGGGCCATCCGGACGGCGGTTCAGGCGGCACAGAAGATGGCCCAGATCCGTGTTGATCATGTTATCGCATGTTTTGCAGGCGCTGATCCGCGCAGCTACGGTCTTGCCGGAAAGGTCGAAGTGGCCGGGTCCACGGTAGACGAACAGGACGTAGCCCGCGTGCTTTCGGCCTGTGATGTGCCTGATTTCGGCCATGGGCGCGAAGTGCTGCACGCGCAGCCGGTGAATTTTGCTCTCGATCACCGCAGCGGGCTGATCGACCCGCGTGGGCAGATCGGACAGGAGCTTGCAGCCGACATGCACATGCTGACCGTGGATGCGCAGGCGATCCAGAATCTTGCCCACTGCATGAAACGCTGTGACCTCGAATTGGCGGGCATCGCGAGTTCGGCCTATGTGTCCGGTGTTTCGGCTCTGGTCGAGGACGAACAGGAGCTGGGTGCCGCCTGCATCGACATGGGCGGTGGTGCAACCGGGCTGTCCATCTTCATGAAAAAGCACATGATTTTTGCCGATGCCGTCCGCATGGGCGGCGATCATGTGACCAGCGATATTTCGATGGGACTTCAGGTGCCAATGGCGGTTGCCGAGCGGATCAAAACCTTCCATGGCGGCGTCGTTGCGACCGGGATGGACGACCGGGACATGATTGAAATCGGCGGTGACACCGGCGATTGGCACCATGACCGGCGGACAGTCAGCCGGGCGGAACTGATCGGGATCATGCGGCCGCGGGTTGAGGAAATCCTCGAAGAAGTGCGCGCGCGGCTTGACGCCGCCGGCTTCGAGCATCTGCCAAGCCAGCAGATCGTGCTGACCGGCGGGGCAAGCCAGATCCCCGGATTGGACGGGTTGGCGACCAAGATCCTCGGCCAGCAGGTGCGGCTGGGACGACCCATGCGGGTGCATGGTTTGCCGCAGGCTGCGACCGGTCCGGGATTCGCCAGTGCCGTTGGTTTGTGCCTGTTTGCGGCCCATCCGCAGGACGAATGGTGGGACTTTGAAATCCCGGTGGACCGCTATCCGGCACGATCTTTGAAGCGTGCGGTCAAATGGTTCCGTGATAACTGGTGATCGCAAGATGTTGAGCTATCGGCAAAATCCCGCATACGCCGTTGAAGATGATAGCACATTTGGTGCTAATATACGGTTTTTACGTGACGTTTGGCCGATTGCCCGGTAATAATTGGCGAAACAGGTGCAGAAAACGTCCCGAATGGGGCTGAAATAGCAGGCGGACAAAATCATGACTTTGAACCTTTCGGTGCCCGGACAGGAAGAATTGAAACCCCGCATTACCGTGTTCGGTGTTGGTGGTGCTGGTGGCAACGCGGTGAACAACATGATCGACAAGGCCCTTGAGGGTGTCGATTTCGTTGTGGCGAACACCGACGCGCAGGCGCTCCAGCAGAGCCGGTCGACCAGCCGTATTCAGCTCGGGGTGAAGGTCACCGAAGGTTTGGGCGCAGGTGCGCGGGCCACAGTCGGTGCGGCGGCGGCCGAGGAAAGCATCGAACAGATCGTCGATCACCTCGCAGGTGCGCATATGTGCTTTATCACCGCGGGAATGGGCGGCGGCACGGGGACAGGTGCCGCACCAATCATCGCGCAGGCCGCGCGTGAGCTGGGCGTTCTGACGGTCGGTGTCGTGACCAAGCCGTTCCAGTTCGAAGGCGGCAAGCGCATGAAGCAGGCCGAAGAGGGTGTCGAAGCGCTCCAGAAGGTCGTCGATACGCTGATCATCATTCCGAACCAGAACCTGTTCCGCCTCGCAAACGAAAAGACCACCTTCACCGAAGCGTTCTCCATGGCGGACGACGTTCTGTACCAGGGGGTGAAGGGTGTGACCGACCTGATGGTCCGTCCGGGCCTGATCAACCTCGACTTCGCCGACGTCCGTGCGGTGATGGACGAAATGGGCAAGGCGATGATGGGCACCGGCGAGGCCGAGGGCGAAGATCGCGCCATTCAGGCCGCCGAGAAGGCCATCGCGAACCCGCTGCTCGACGAGATCAGTCTGCGCGGCGCCAAGGGCGTTCTCATCAACATCACCGGGGGCCACGACCTCACCCTGTTCGAACTGGACGAAGCAGCGAACCGGATCCGCGAGGAAGTGGACACCGACGCCAACATCATCGTCGGCTCGACATTGGACGATGGCATGGCAGGCATGATGCGCGTCAGCGTGGTGGCCACCGGCATCGACGCCTCCGAAGTGCATACGGATATTCCGGTTCCGCGCCGCAAGCTGGCAACGCCGCTCACCCAGGTCACGCAGGTTGAGGAAGAAGCCCGCGCCGAGCGTGAAGCGCATATGCCGAAACCGGCGGCAGCGCGCGTTGCCGAAGCAGCAGAAGAGCCGTCGCTGTTCGGATCGCTGGAAACCGAGCGTGAAGCAGCGGAAGAGCAGATGGAAACCATCTTCGATGAAGATGACGTGCAGGACGAAGCGCTGGACGACGATGGTCTGCCGCCGCCGGCCTACCGTCCGCAGGTCGCCGAGTTCAGCCCGCGTGAAGACAGCATCGAGGCCGATCCGGAGCAGTTTGTTGCCCCGCGTTCGCCTGCTCCGGGCACTCCGAGCGCAGAGGCGCTTGCCCGTCTTCAGGCCGCCGCATCGCGTGCGCGTCCGGCCACCGCAGCCCGCGCAGCACAGACAGAACCGGAGCCGGCAGACAGCGAACGTCCGCGCTTTGGGATCAACTCGCTGATCAACCGCATGACGGGGCATGGACAGGCATCGGAAACCCCGGTTCGCCGCACGGCACAGCCGCCGGTGCAGTCCGGAGCTGCCGCTCCGGCGCCCGCGCCTGAAGCCGATGAAGATCAGGAGCGGATCGAAATTCCCGCATTCCTGCGGCGCCAAGCCAACTGAATCTGCAAGAATCTGCCAGTGAAACGCCCCCGTTTTCGGGGGCGTTTTCTTTTGGTTTCAGGTATTTGCCGGGCACGGCGAAAATCCGCCGATCTGTGTCATCCGCGTGTTTCAGGCCGTTACAATCTTTGATTTGAGACCAGATAGGTCACTTAGTATTACCTACCGCGAAGCGCGACGCTGGGGGGTGTACGCGTAACCGCCAGAGGTTCATTTGCAAACGACCGTTCAATCGACCATCCGTTTCGCGGGGATTGGCCTGCACACCGGTGCTCCGGTGAACATGTCCATATGCCCGGCTCCGGCGGATCATGGCATCGTCTTCGAACGGACGGATATCCGGCTTGGCAACCGACGGATTCCTGCGCTCTATGACCGGGCCGAACAATCCCCCCTCTGCACTCTGATCGTGAACGACGCAGGCGTATCTGTTTCGACCATCGAACATGTGATGGCGGCGCTGGTGGGATGCGGTGTTCATAACGCATTGGTGCAGATCGATGGGCCCGAAGTGCCGGTGCTCGACGGCAGCGCGGCCCCCTTTGTGCGCGGCATACTGTCGGTTGGTGTCAAGCGGCTGACCGCGCCGATCCGGGTTATCGAAGTCCTGAGTACGGTCGAAGTGCATACATCACAGGGCTGGGCGCGTCTCGCACCGGGACCCGGTCTCACGATGGATTTCCATATCGATTTCGCGGATCGCGCCATCGGGCGTCAGAGCAAGTCGCTTGATCTGGCCAATGGCACCTTTGTCCGCGAGCTGTGCGACAGCCGCACATTCTGCCGCGCGGCCGATGTCGAGGCGATGCGCGCAGCGGGCAAGGCACTTGGCGGGACGATGGAAAACGCTGTCGTCGTCGATGGCGATGCGGTCCTCAGCCCGGGTGGTCTGCGCCACTCCGATGAGGCCGTGCGCCATAAGATGCTCGATGCGCTTGGCGATCTTGCGCTCGCGGGGGCACCGATCCTGGGTCACTACGAAGGCCACAAGGCGGGGCACACTCTGACCAACATGCTGTTGCGCGAACTGTTTGCGACACCAGACGGATATCGCGTGCGGGATTGCGATATCGCATTGGCCGCGCGTTTGCCCGGGGCAGGGGTCGAGGCGCACGAGATTCCGGCGGTTGCCTGATCCACATATTTGCGAAACGATGCAGACACACGGGGGCAAGAATCCCCATGTGATTTGCGGTTCTGCACTTCGGTGCCTAAAGGCGTTTTGCCTTTGGATTTATTGTGCTAGGACCGATGGCAGACAAGTGGCACAGATAGCCACGGCGGTGAATCGAAGGTGACGGGCATGGCAGCGGGCAGAAACGCAAGAGCTGTGATCGGAGCGGGGCTCTTGGTTGTGATGCTGAGTGCGTGCGGCGATGGAGAACGACCGGGGTTTGGCCCGGGTGGTGTCCCGATCGAGAATTTCACTGCCGAGCAGATTTTCGAACGTGGTGAATTCGAACTGGATCGCAGCGATCCCGAAGACGCCGCATTCTATTTCTCCGAAGTCGAGCGCCTGTACCCCTATTCCGAATGGGCGAAGCGCGCGGTGATCATGCAGGCCTATGCGCATCACCAGAACAAGGATTACGAAAACAGCCGATCCGCTGCACAGCGTTACATCGACTTCTATCCGACAGACGAAGACGCCGCGTATGCGCAATACCTTCTGGCTCTGAGCTATTATGACCAGATTGAGGAAGTCGGCCGGGATCAGGGTTTGACCTTCCAGGCCCTGCAGGCGTTGCGCACCGTAATCGAACGGTATCCGGACAGTGAATACGCGCGGTCTGCCGTGCTCAAATTCGACCTCGCGTTTGACCACCTCGCGGCGAAGGAAATGGAGATCGGGCGGTACTATCTGCGCCGCGATCACTATGCCGCCGCGATCAACCGCTTCCGTGTCGTGGTCGAGGATTTCCAGACCACAACGCACACGGCCGAAGCATTGCACCGTCTGGTCGAGGCTTATCTGTCTCTGGGTCTGACAGACGAAGCGCAAACGGCAGGGGCCATTCTGGGCTACAACTATCAGTCCACGGATTGGTACGAGGACAGTTTCAAACTGCTGACCGGTCGGGGGCTTGAACTCAAGGCCACAGGGGACAACTGGCTGCGGCAGATCTATCGGCAGATGGTCAAGGGTCAGTGGTTGTAAGGGGGACGGGTGCGCGCACCCATCCTGCACAAAATGCTGCGTGCGCTTGAAATACGGGACATGTTGATCATTGACCGGCTGGAACTCGAATTCCAGCCGGGTCTGAACGTGCTGACCGGCGAAACCGGCGCAGGCAAATCGATCCTTCTGGACAGCCTCGGATTCGTGCTGGGCTGGCGCGGACGCGCCGAACTGGTGCGCAGCGGTGCCGATCAGGGAGAGGTCACGGCGGTCTTTGATCTGCCCCCGGGGCATCCGGCGCGGGACGTTCTGTCAGACGCCGGATTTGAAGACGCGGACGAATTGATCCTGCGTCGCGTGAACACTTCGGATGGGCGCAAGACGGGGTGGGTGAACGACCGGCGCGTGACCGGTGAGATGCTGCGTGCGCTGTCGGACACACTGGTGGAGTTGCATGGCCAGCATGACGATCGCGGTCTGCTGAATCCCAAAGGCCACCGCGCGCTTCTGGACCAGTTTGCCGGGCATGACGGTCTTCTCTCGGCTGTGAGAACGGCATGGTCGACTTTGTCGAAGGCGCGCAAAGCCCTGGCCGAGGCCGAGGCCGCCTATGCCGCTGCCCAGGCAGAGGAAGAGTTCCTGCGCCACTCGGTTGCAGAGTTGGACAAACTCGCGCCGGAACCGGGCGAAGATGCAGACCTCGATGCGCGCAGGCGGATGATGCAGGCGTCCGAGCGCATCCGGGATGACATTGCCCGCGCGGCTCAGGTCATGGGACAGGATGGGGCCGAAAGCGCAATGTCGGATGCCCTGCGCTGGCTGGAAGGGGTCAGCGATGCGGCGGACGGTCGGCTGGATGAACCGCTTGCGGCACTGGCTCGGGCGATGGCGGAACTGGACGAAGCGGCGCGCGGCGTGACCGCGTGCCTCGAAGCGCTTGAGTTCGACCCGCACGAACTTGAAGCGACGGAAGAACGGCTGTTTGCGCTGCGCGGGCTGGCGCGGAAACACAGCGTCGCGCCCGATGATCTGGCCGGTTTGGCGGATACGCTGCGGGAACGTCTTTCTGCGCTGGATCAGGGCGCGGACCGCATGACCCGGCTGGGGGCTGATCTGCGCGCAGCCGAGGCCGCCTATGAAACCGCAGCCCTGGCCTTGCGCGAGAGTCGCGCAGCAGCGGCGCGAAAGCTGGACAAGGCGGTCTGTGCTGAATTGGCCCCACTCAAGATGGAGCGCGCCGTCTTTGTCACCGATCTGACAGAAGCCCCGGCAGGCCCGGACGGCAGCGATGCCGTCGCCTTCACAGTGGCCACAAATCCCGGTGCCCCGGCAGGTCCGATTGGCAAGATTGCGTCGGGTGGTGAACTGAGCCGGTTTCTGCTGGCCCTCAAAGTGTGTCTGTCCGAACAGCGGGACGCCGGGCTGACCATGATCTTCGATGAAATCGACCGAGGTGTCGGCGGGGCGACGGCTGATGCGGTGGGGCGGCGTCTTGCTGCGCTGGCACAGGGCGGGCAGGTTCTTGTGGTCACACACTCTCCTCAGGTTGCGGCGCTTGGGGCGCATCACTGGCGGGTGGAAAAGCAGGTCGCCGATCAGCAGACCACCTCGACCGTCATCCCGCTCGATCCGTCTGCGCGGGAAGGGGAAATCGCCCGCATGCTGTCCGGGGATACGATTACGGATGAGGCCCGCGCTGCCGCGCGAGCATTGCTTGCGGGCTAGAGCCGGCTAAATCGGAACGCGGTCGGTGCGAGCGTGAATCAACCGATATTTGTGTCGGCGCTGCACCTGTCGGTCCAAATCCGTCGCGCATCACGGCATGGTCTCAGGTCCCGGTGATTGCCAGTTCCGGTTTGGCAGGAAACCATAAAACCCGGATCGATCGCGCTGGCGGGTGTGTCCTGACACCGACCGTTACAGAGTTTGATCGCCGAGGGGGTGGACAGTTCAGGCGCATTGAATAAGCCTTGGTAATCAGAAGATTTTTGGTGCATTGCGCCTTCCCCGAAAGGACCGCTGGGCATGGTTCCGGCTTTGCGTCGACAATTGCTGGCAATGAAGAGACAGTTCGCGCGCGGCTGGGATTTGCTGCGCCATAAAGGACCGTCGCAGTTTCAGTTCTGGCTGATTGCGCTGTTGATCGGACTGGCCGCAGGCCTGGCGGCCACGGTGTTCCGCCTTGGGATCACGTTTCTGCAAACCTCGGTTTACGGCACGCCCAGCGTAACGACCATTCACTCCTATGCCGAGACCCTTCCCTGGTGGTTGCTGCTGGCAATCCCGACACTGGGCGGATTGGTGGTTGGTGTGATCGTTCACTACTTCACCCCGGACGGACGGGTTCGGTCTGTGGCAGATGTCATTGAAGGGGCCGCGCTGAACGACGGACGGGTTGAAAAGAAGGCTGGAATCGCTTCGGCCATTTCTTCGTGGATCACGCTCTCCACAGGTGGAAGCACGGGACGGGAAGGCCCGGTGGTGCATATCGCTGCAATGATTTCGTCATGGGTGTCGAACACGATCCGTGCCGACGGCATCACGGGGCGGGATCTTCTGGGATGCGCCGTGGCGGCTGCCGTGTCTGCCAGCTTCAACGCTCCGATTGCCGGTGCGCTGTTTGCGCTTGAGGTGATCCTGCGGCACTTCGCCGTGCACGCCTTCGCCCCGATTGTCGTCGCGAGCGCAGCGGGCACGGTGATCAACCGATTGGTGTTCGGGGATGTCACCGAATTCACGCTGCCCGGAACGACCACGGTCGAGTTCTATCTCGAGCTTCCTGCGTTCTTCATCCTCGGGCTGGTCTGCGGGCTGGTCGCGGTGGCGATGATGCGCGCGGTGTTTCTTGCGGACGATGTCGGTTCCCGGTTGCAGAAGTCCTTGGGGCTCCCGCTTCTGCTGCGGCCTGCGGTGGCCGGCATGTTGCTGGGCGCAATGGCGATCTGGTTTCCCCACATCATCGGCGTCGGATACGAGACCACGTCGCGCGCGTTGACCGGGGCGCTGCTTTGGCACGAGGCCGTGGTTTTCGCGATGCTCAAGGTGGTGGCTGTCGCCGTTACCATGGGCGGCCGTATGGGCGGCGGAGTGTTTTCGCCTTCGCTGATGCTTGGTGCGCTGACGGGTCTGGCCTTTGGCCTGATCGCAACCGGGCTCTTCCCCGATCAGTCGGGCACGGCAACACTCTATGCGCTCGCCGGCATGGGAGCGGTTGCCGCTGCGGTTCTGGGAGCGCCGATCTCGACCACGCTGATTGTTTTCGAACTGACGGGCGACTGGCAGACCGGACTGGCGGTGATGGTGTCTGTGTCGATGTCCACCGCAGTCGCGGCACGGCTGGTCGATCGGTCGTTCTTCCTGACTCAACTGGAACGGCGAAACGTTCACCTGGCCGCCGGACCGCAGGCATATCTTCTTGCAATGTTTAGGGTGCAGGGCGTGATGCGAAAACCGTCTGACGCCAACGCGGCTGATGAGGATGCCTGCCTGACGATGATTGAACAGGGGCTTTACGTGCAGGCGCAGGCAACCTTGGAAACCGCGTTGCCGCTCTTTGACAGATCAGGCGTGGCGTTCCTGCCCGTGGTCCGGCCTGATGGGCCCGAAGGCGCGCCCGTGCTTCAGGGCGCGTTGTTCCATGTGGATGCTCTCAAGGCCTACAACCGTGCGCTTGCCGCGACAGCCGCAGAAGAACACAGCTGACCAAATTCAGATTTGTTCGACCTGCACGCCGTCCTGAACGTAGAAGGCGAGGTGGTCCTTGATTTCGGCCACATCGTCCTTCGGGGATTCATAGCTCCAGACCGCGTTTTCGTAGGTTTTGCTTTTCGAGACGATGTTGAAATAGCTGGCCTGACCCTTATGCGGGCAGGTGGTGCTGTGATCGGATGAATCCAGAAACGCCATCGCGACGTCCGAGCGGGGGAAGTAGATCACGAAGGGCATGTCGCCTTCTGTCAGTTCCAGTGCGTTCCGGCTTTCCGCGATCACGGCGCCTCCGGCGCGCACCACCCAAGTTCCGTCAGCGGGTCTGATTCTGATGTTTTTCTGCATGTTCCATCCCTTTTGACTGCGATGTACCGGGGTTAGCGGGGGAATGTAAATGTTTATGGTCAGATCGGGGCGCAGACTCTGGTGAGCCAGCCTGACACTTCGCCGTCAACCAGCGGCCCGATCCGCGCCAGAACGTTTGCGTGGTAGCTGTTGAGCCAGTCGCGTTCCGCTGCCGTGAGCAATTCCCGGTCGACAAGACGCGTGTCGATCGGGACGTAAGTCAGCGTCTCGAACCGTAGCATCTCGGGCACTGTCTGACCGGGCAGGGCGGGGGCTTCCTCGACAACCACGAGGTTTTCGATCCTGATGCCAAAGGCGCCTTCGCGGTAGAAACCGGGTTCGTTCGACAGGATCATTCCCGGAAGGAACGGCACGGTTCCGGTCCGTGCAAGGCGCTGAGGCCCTTCATGCACGCTCAGGTACGAGCCGACCCCATGCCCGGTCCCGTGCCCATAGTCCAACCCGTGTTCCCATAGCGCCATCCGGGCCAGCGCATCCATGTCGCGCCCAGCCAGCCCCTTGGGCCAGCGAAGTCGCGAGATGGCGATCATGCCCTTGAGAACGAGCGTAAAGGCCCGTCGCTCCTCATCGCCTACGGCACCGATGGCCATCGTGCGGGTGATGTCCGTCGTGCCATCGACATACTGTCCGCCGCTGTCAACAAGAAGCAGCCCCGGGGCAACTGTCCGGTTGGTCTTTTCGGTGACCCGGTAGTGAACGATCGCCCCGTTCGGACCGGCCCCGGCAATCGTGTCGAAGCTGATATCCCGCAATGCGTTGGTCGCCGCGCGCTCGCCCTCTAGCCGCGTTACCACATCGATCTCGCTGAAGCTGCCGGGGGTCTGCTGATCCAGCCAGCACAGGAACCGCGCCATCGCCGCTCCGTCGCGCAGATGGGCCGCCCGCGTGCCGTCAAGTTCGGCGGCGGTCTTGCAGGCCTTGGGCAAGGCACAGGGATCCTGCGCTTCGATCATCTCGAGTCCGGCCTCAGCCAGCGTGTCGGCCACGATCACGGGACAGCTTGCCGGGTCGATCTGAACCGGGCCATCGAGCCTGGACAGGGACGGCAGGAACTCTTCCACCGGGGCCACGCTCACGTTGGGGCCAAGATGGTCGCCAAGATTGACCAGCTTGTCCGGGTTTACGAACAGCGTCACGCGGCCCTCTTCATGCAGAAGCGCGAAGCCATGCACGAACGGCGTGCGCGGGACATCATCGCCACGGATGTTCAGAAGCCAGCAGATGCTGTCCGGCAGGGTCAGAACCGCCGCTTTCGCAGGGGCCAGTGTTCCGGCCAGTCGGGCGATCTTGTCTGCGTGCGCCTCTCCGGTCAGGTCCACAGGTTGAACAAATGCCGGAGTTGCCGGGGCAGGCGGTTGGTCCTTCCAGATCCCATCGACTAGGTTCTCGGTTCGCCTCAGGATGATGCCGCCGGTGCTGGCTTCCAGTTCCCGTAGCTGGGAAAGCGTGTGAAGCCATGGGTCGAACCCCACCACAGCACCCGGTGAAACATTGCGTGAGATCCAGCCGCCAAGCGTCACCTCGGGCCAATCCACCGGGGTGAAGACATCCGCCACCTGCGCGCGCACCTGCACCCGGTAGCGCCCATCCACAAACACACCAGCCGTGTCGTGAAGAGCCACGCAGAACCCCGCCGACCCGGTGAATCCGGTCAGCCACGCCAGTCGGCTGTCGCGCTCGGCCACGTATTCGCCCTGATGGGCATCGGCGCGGGGCACGATGAACCCGTCCAGACCCGCAGCCTCCATTTCGGCACGCAATGCGGCCAGACGCGGCGGACCCTGTTCCGGTGAAGACGTTTCTGAAAAGCTTTGGAACATGACACGGCCTTTCTTCGATTGGGCGCGAGCGAAACCGGAAATCTGCGCGATGGCAAGTCCCGCTGCACGGTCCAGGGGGGGAACTGTCCCCTGCTTCTTCTTTGTCCAAATACGCAGAACGCGGCCCACAGGGCCGCGCCGGTCGGACCGGCTGACCCGGTCCGAAATCAGGATCAGCTCGCGCGCTTGATGCCCATGAGCCGTGCCCGCGCACGCGGATCACTGTCAAAGAGCGACGCCAGCTGTTCGGTCATGGCCCCGGCCAGCTGTTCCACGTCGGTAATCGTCACCGCCCGCTCATAATACCGCGTCACATCGTGGCCGATGCCGATGGCCAGCAACTCGACCTGCTTGCGCCGCTCCACCATGGCGATCACATCGCGCAGGTGCTTCTCAAGGTAATTGGCCGGGTTCACCGACAGGGTGCTGTCATCGACCGGAGCCCCGTCCGAGATCACCATGAGGATCTTCCGCGCCTCAGAGCGGTGCAGCATCCGCCGATGCGCCCATTCCAACGCCTCGCCGTCGATGTTTTCCTTCAGCAGACCCTCTTTCATCATCAGGCCGAGGTTCGACCGGGTGCGCCGCCATGGTGCGTCGGCCCCCTTGTAGATGATGTGACGCAGGTCGTTCAGTCGGCCAGGCTGCTGTTCACGGCCCTCGTTCAGCCACCGTTCACGCGCTTGGCCACCCTTCCACGCGCGGGTGGTGAATCCAAGGATTTCGACCTTCACCGAGCATCGTTCCAGCGTGCGGGCCAGCACGTCAGCACAGATCGCCGCGATGGAGATCGGACGTCCTCGCATCGATCCGGAATTGTCCAGCAGCAGCGTCACGACTGTATCCCGGAACTCGGTGTCCTTTTCGACCTTGAAGGACAGCGGTGTGGTCGGATTCGCCACAACGCGCGCCAGACGGCCCGCATCGAGAATTCCTTCCTCAAGGTCGAACTCCCAGGACCGGTTCTGCTGCGCCTGAAGACGACGCTGCAGCTTGTTGGCCAACCGGCTGACCGCGCCTTTTAGCGGCTCAAGCTGTTGGTCGAGATAGGCGCGCAGACGTTCCAACTCGACCGGCTCGGCGAGGTCCTCGGCAAGGATTTCCTCGTCATGTTCGGTGTCGAATACCTTGTAGTCCGGATCGGCTTCGGAAATCGGGGCCGGGGGCGGCGGTTCGAGAGGCGCTTCGCCCTCTGGCATCTCCGCCTCGTCGCTCAGGTCCTGATCGGCCATCTCGTCCATCGAGACCTGGGCCTGGCTGGGGTCCTGGGTTTCGTCCTGGCTCGACTCCGGGCTCGCTTCCGCGTCTTCTTCCTGATCCTCGTCCTGACCTGTGCTGTCGGGCTCCTGCTCGTCGTCGCTGCCCTCTTCTGCCTGATCCTCGGATTCCTCATCAAGCTCGTCGGGGTCATCGCCCAACTGGTCGCCATAGCCCAGATCGGTGATCACGGCGCGGGTGAAGCGGGCAAAGGCCGCCTGATCGCTCAACACGTCCTGAAGATTCTCCAGCGTGCCGCCCGCCTGCTCTTCGATGAAACCCCGCCACAGGTCCATGACGTTCTGAGCGCCCTGCGGAAGGTCGCGCCCGGTCGCGAGATGACGCACCAGATAGCCTGCGGCTTCCGCAAGCGGCGCCTCCGAGGCTTCGCGGATCTGGTCGTAGCCGCGGCGCATCGCGTCGTGGCCGATCTTGGCGTCGATGTTGCCAGCCGTGCCGGGCATATCGCGCGCGCCCATCGCTTCGCAGCGCGCGGTCTCCATCGACTCGTAAAGCTCCCGCGCCAATTCTCCCTGCGGCGCGTACCGCGCATGTGTGCCCGCATCGTGATAACGGCGATACATCGCCATCGCATCGGCCGTGCCGCGCGCCAGCATGACCTCGTCCCGCGTCAGGCGGCGGCTGATCTGTGGCAGACGCATTGCATCGCCGGACATGCCTGACGGATCGACCGAGTAGCTGACGGTCAGTTCCGGATCATGCGCCAGAACCTTGGTCGCTTCGGCCAGCGCTTTCTTGAACGGATCGGCTGGGTTGTCACTGGGTTTGCTCATGACCTGACCTTTCCACGCAGTTCCGGTGCCCGCAACGCCGAAACCTCAGAGGTGCACCGCGTCACGCAGGTTTCTTTGGGCTGAAAATACCTCGGGGGTCTGGGGGTGGAACCCCCAGCCTGTCGGATCGGCATCGCCGATCCGAACCCCATCACCCAATGCTCAGCGAAGCCGCGCTTTCAGGCAACTCTTCGTCGAAGCAGCGCTGGTAGAACTCTGCCACGGTCTGACGCTCAAGCTCATCGCACTTGTTGAGGAACGACACCCGGAAGGCATAACCCACATCGCGGAAGATCTCGGCGTTCTGCGCCCAGGCGATCACGGTGCGTGGGCTCATCACAGTCGAGAGGTCGCCCGACATGAAGGCGGTGCGCGACAGGTCTGCGACGGTCACCATCTGGCGCACGATCTTGCGGCCCTTTTCGGTGTTGTAATGCGGTGCCTTCGACAGAACGATCGAGGTCTCGGCGTCGATCGACAGGTAGTTCAGCGTCGCCACCAGCGACCAGCGGTCCATCTGACCCTGGTTGATCTGCTGGGTGCCGTGGTAGAGGCCTGTGGTGTCGCCCAGACCCACCGTATTGGCGGTGGCGAAGATACGGAAATACTTGTGCGGGGTAATGACCTCGTTCTGGTCAAGCAGCGTCAGCTTGCCGTCGGTCTCCAGCACCCGCTGGATCACGAACATCACGTCGGCGCGGCCCGCATCGTATTCGTCGAACACGATGGCGGTCGGGTTGCGCAGGGCCCAGGGCAGGATGCCTTCCTGGAACTGCGTGACCTGCTTGCCATCCACCAGTTTGATGGCGTCTTTGCCGATCAGGTCGATGCGGCTGATGTGGCTGTCGAGGTTGACGCGCACGCAGGGCCAGTTCAGCCGCGAGGCAATCTGTTCGATATGGGTCGACTTGCCGGTGCCGTGATAGCCTTGGATCATCACGCGCCGGTTGTTGCGGAAGCCCGCGAGAATCGCGAGCGACGTGTCGGGGTCGAATTTGTATGTGCTGTCGATGTCCGGAACGCGGTCGGTCCGGTCCGGGAAGCCATGGACAACCATGTCCGTATCAATGCCAAACACCTCGCGTACGGAAATCTCTTCTGTCGGTTTGGCGTTGATGTCGATAGTCCCGTCGGCCATGGTGCGGACATCCTTCTGATGTTGGGGTGTTGCGCTCGTGTGGTGCAACATAATGGCGGGAGGGGCAAGGGAAAGGGCACGGATATTCTGTGATGACTCCGCAAGAAGAGGTCGAAAACCTCATTGCGCGTGTGGCGATGGGTGACCGGACCGCCTTCGCGCAGTTGTATGATCGGACTTCGGCGAAACTATTCGGTGTGTGCCTGCGTGTCTTGGAAGATCGCGCAGAAGCCGAGGAGGTGTTGCAGGAGGTATTCGTGACGGTGTGGAACAAGGCGGACATGTACCGGGTGAACGGCTATTCCCCGATGACGTGGCTCATCACAATCACCCGCAACCGGGCGGTGGACCGGCGCCGCGCGCTCAGGCAGCCTCCGGCACCGATCGAAACTGCGGATCTCATGCCTGACGATAAACCAGGGCCGGAGGCGTCGGCCATTGCTGCCTCGGATGCCCGCCTGATCCGTGCCTGTCTGGACGAACTGCCGCGCGCCCGTGCCCATCTGGTGCGCCGTGCGTATCTGGACGGCGACAGCTATGCCGATCTGGCCGCCGCGACGGGCGTGAACCTCAACACAATTCGCACATGGCTGCGGCGCAGCCTGATTGCGTTGCGGGAGTGTCTGAGCCGATGAGTGAGAAAACCACACCGCCGATGGGGCCGGAGGACGGAGATAATCGCGTTCTTGCCGCAGAATATACGTTGGGTCTCTTGCCGGACGAGGAACGTGCGGCGTTCGAGGCGCGGCTCGACACGGATCCGGACCTGCGCCGGGAAGTCGTTGCTTGGGAAGAACATCTGGCTTCGCTCATTGAAGAAGAAATTCAGGAGGTTCAGCCGTCTCCGCAGCTGCGCAAACGTCTGGATGCGCAATTGTTCAAACCTGAAACACCGTCGTTCTGGCAACAGATCTGGCCCTACGGGCTTGGCGGTGTGGCCGCCGCGCTCGTGCTTTGGATCGCGATCAACACAGGGGTGCTGATCCCCGAAGAAGACGTGCTGCAGGCCGATCTGGTGGCCGAACTTGTGCCGACCGCCGAAGGGGCCGGGCTTGAATTGCGGGCAAATATCGACAGCGCGCGCGGTGCGGTTCAGGTTCTGCGCGCTGCAGGAACGCCGCCCGAGGGCCGGGTGTTCGAACTCTGGTTGATCGCAGGCAACGCCGCGCCGGTATCGCTTGGCCTGCTGGACGGTGACGAGAGCACGCTGATCGATCTGCCACAGGAAATTCTGGACGATCTGCCGGGGGGCGTGCTTGCTGTGTCTGACGAACCGCCGGGCGGATCACCCACCGGAGCACCCACCGGGGCAGTCCGCGCCGCCGGCCCGCTCACGGCCTCGTGACGCTTATGTGATCGGATGCCTGAAACGCAGAGGTGTCTGCGACCGTGTCTTCGTCTGACCCGCACCGAAACCCCGCGGGCAGATGGAGGACAACATGACAATCAAGACACTGATCGCAACACTTGTGGCGGCAACCGCGCTTGGCGGCTTGGCGCAGGCAGAAAGCCACGCCGGAACCGACAATCCGATGGTGGGAGGAGCGGCGATGTTTCCCGATCAAACCATCGTGGAAAACGCGGTGAATTCGGCCGACCACACCACATTGGTTGCGGCCGTCAAGGCTGCCGGTTTGGTGGATACGCTGAACAGTGCCGGACCGTTCACCGTATTCGCGCCAACCAACGCGGCCTTCGACCGGATTTCCGACGACTCGCTGAACGCGCTGTTGCAACCTGAAGCAAAGGCGCAGCTGACGCAGATTCTGACCTGCCATGTCGTCGCTGCCAACGCGATGTCGGATGCCATCGCTGGTATGATCATGGATGACGGCGGGATGCACTCGGTCGAAACAGTCGGCGGCTGCACGCTTCAGGCCAGGATGGACGGGTCCGAAATCACACTCACGGACGAAAACGGTCGCGAGGCCACGGTCACGATTGCTGACGTCAGGCAATCGAACGGCGTGATCCACGTGATCGACCGCGTGCTTTTGCCGGCTCAGTGACCCGAAAATCCCCACCTTCGGGGAATTGAGATCGCGCAAAAGTGTGTGTCCCGGCCTTGCGTGGACGCGGGCCGGGGCACCATGTTTTCAAGAAGAGTATTGAGGAGGACCCCATGTTGAGACGTAATTTCATGGCAAGCGCGGCCGCTTTTCTGGGCCTGACCGGAACCGCCCGTCTGTCCGGGGCCGCAGAAGGCAATTTCGAGGTCACGCGTTCAAAAGCCGAATGGAAGGCGATGCTAACTTCGCTCGAATATCGGGTCATGCGCGAAGAAGGCACGGAACGCGCCTTCACGTCGCCGCTCAATGACGAAAAACGCGCGGGCATGTTTCACTGCAAAGGCTGCGATCTGCCGCTCTATTCCTCGGAGCACAAGTATGACAGCGGAACAGGCTGGCCGAGTTTCTGGCAGGCACAGGCAAATGCGATCGGCACCAAGCCGGATCGGTCGCTCTTCATGGTCCGCACGGAATGTCACTGCCGCCGATGTGGCAGTCATCTGGGCCATATCTTCGATGACGGACCCGCACCAACGGGCAAACGTCACTGCATCAACGGTGTCAGCCTGAGCTTCCGCGCCGCATAATCGCAATCGGGTCTCTCTAACAGGTGACGATGGCCGTCCTGCAATGCGGCGGTCAGGCGCCGCGTGCCCCCAAACCCAGTTGCATCAGGGTCTTGCGAACGGGCTTGAGCGTGTAGAGCGCATCAAGGCCCTTCGCCCGAATGTCTCGGAGCGGTTGTGCGCTGAGCATTGACGTGCGGTTCAGAAGCGTGATCCCCGCCACACGCGCGCGAATGTCGGCGATGCGCTGGCGGTGGTAGGCGTCAAGCATGTGGCGTGAGCCGATGTCGCCGCCTGCCTGTCGCGCCAGATCGCGCAAAGTGCTCAGATCCTTGAGGCTCATGTTTAATCCCTGCGCTCCGATCGGTGGGACCACATGCGCGGCTTCGGCGACAAGAGCGATGCGCTCGCCGCTCAGACGGTCGGCATGCTGGCTGATAATCGGCCAGATCGTCCGCCGCGACGCCAGCTTTAACGGGCCAAAGAGGCCGCAGGAGCGGGTTGTCATTTCGGCTTCGAATGCCTCGGGATCAAGCGCCATAAGCGCTTCGGCTTTCGGGCCTTCTTCCATCCAGACGATTGCAGAGGACGGCGTCCCGTCGAGATCGGGCAGGGGCACGAAGGTAAACGGTCCGCCTGTTCGGTGAATTTCGGTCGACACATTGTTATGCGGGATCGGATGGGTCACGGCAAAGGCCAGCGCCTTCTGACCGAACCGCGTGGTCTGCACCTCGATTCCGGCCGCTTTGCGCATCGGTGAGTTCCGCCCGTCAGCGGCAACCACCAGCCTGCATCGCACCTTGGTGCCGTCACTCAGGCCAACGCGGGCCTCCGCCTCGCGGGTGAACAGCGAAGTTGTCCCTACGCCGGCACGGAAGGTTACCGTTTCAAGACTCTCCAGATGAGCAAGAAACTCGCGTCGCAACAGCCAGTTCGGCAGGTTCCAGCCAAATGGCTCATCGGAAATGTCCGAGGCGTTGAACTCTTTTGTGACGCGGGGCTCAGGCACCTCGCCGCCTGCATCCACGATGCGCATGATCTGAAGCGGCATCGCATGGTCGGACAGTCGCGCCCAAAGACCGATCTCATCAAGAAAGGCTTGCGCCGGTTGCAGGAACGCGGTGGTGCGCAGGTCGGCACCGACAGCATCGCGTTCTGTCACCGGCGGGGCCGGGTCGAGGCACAGTACCGAGTAACCGTCTGCCCCGAATGCCGCCGCAGCGGCCAGCCCGGCGATGCCGCCTCCAGATACAACGATGTCGTGATCCATGACCTGGCCTTTCGCAGCAGTCCCTTGGCCGAACAGTATAGCGCACCGCCGGAAAGCGCGATGCGTCAGGGCGACCCCGTTACTTGCCGACTGTGATGAGGATCAGCAGCACCATCACCACCGGCACCATGGCCAGCGCCGTCATGCTGAGCGCAACGATACCCCATTGCATCACGGCCAGAACAAGCAGGGTTAGCAGGATCACGAGCAGGTAGTAGATCGTGTCGGGTCCGCCCTCTTTCAGATCGCGGGCGATCCAGCCGATCACTGGAACTGAAAAGAAGGCGCTCTGGCGGCGCGACAACATGGGTTCGGAAACAGACATTTGGGATTCCTCTTTTATCTCCGCCAGAGATAGGAGGCCGGATCGCCAGCAACACTGCCAAATTGCCGCAACGCGGCAGATGGTGGTCAGGTCAGCCGTGCGAGGAATTCACGGAGGTCTGTCGTATGGTGGTGGATGTGATCCGCCTCGACGGAATCGGGAGCCACGTGGACGGTCCGCATACCCATCTGGTGTGGTGCGGCAAGGTTGCGGGGGTCGTCCTCGAACATCGCCGCTGTCCTGGTGTCGGTGCCGTCGCGCCCGAAAACGGTTTCGAAGGCAGAGCGCTCGGGCTTGGGGCGGAAATCCGCGTGTTCGACGCCATAGACCGCATCGAAAATACCATCCAATCCGCGCGCTTTCAGCACGTTGCGGGCATAGGGTTCAGACCCGTTCGTATAGACGATCTTCCGTCCCGGAAGCCCCCGGATCAATTCTGCGAGGTAGGGGTCTTCGGAAAGCACGGAGAAGTCGATGTCGTGCACCTCGTGCAGATAGGGGGCCGGGTCGACGTCATGTTCGCGCATCAACCCTGCGAGCGTTGTCCCATACGTCTTCCAGTAATCCACGCGCAGCGCGTTGGCGCGGTCGCGGTCGACGCCAAGTGCATCCATGACGAATTGCGTCATCCGGACTTCGATCTGGTCGAACAGACGGACAGCGGGCGAATAAAGCGTGTTGTCGAGGTCAAAGACCCAGTGACGGACGTGGTCGAATGCGCGTTTTACCATGATCAAGAACCTAAGCGCGGCCGAGGGGCGCGGCAATGGCCCCGCTTGCTTCTTTTGTCGTCCCGGCGCTATCGTGCGCCAAGTCGAAGAAGGAAGCGCGTAGTGAAAGATGCAAAACCCCCGCAGAAGGACGCGTATTCCTCGATCCTCGAAGCCATCGATGTGGGGATTTACCGCCCCGGCGACCGATTGGTGGAAAGCGATCTGGCTGAACGTTTCGGCATGTCTCGCACTCCGATCCGCGAAGCGTTGCAGCGGTTGGAAACCCAGTCGCTTCTGACACGCGACGGTCGATCGCTGATCGTGGCCTCCCTCGACCACAACCAGATGGCAGAGCTCTATGTTGTGCGGACAGAGCTTGAGGGGCTGGCCGCCCGGCTGGCCGCGCGGCATGCCACCGAGGAAGAGGTGCAGGTGCTGCAGGACATGGTCGACGATGACCGCGCGCTATTGGATGACCCGTCGGCGCTGGCGCGGGCCAACCGACGCTTCCACAAGCAGATCCATCTCGCCTCGCACAACCGGTTTCTTGTGCAGCAGCTGGACCTTGTTCACCGTTCCATGGCGCTGATGGCGACCACGTCGCTTGCGGCGCAGGGGCGCGGGGAAATTGCTCTGGCAGAGCATCAGGCGATTGTCGATGCGATCACCCAGCGCGACGAGGACGCGGCCTACAAAGCTCTCCGAGATCATATCTCCGTGGCGTTCGTGACCCGTCTGAAGCTCGATTCCCAGGCCAAGGATCAGCTCTGACGCCGGGTGATGTGGATGTCGCCACCGATCACATCCGGTTCTGAAATCCCGTGCTGCGTCTTGTCCCAGTAGAACGGTTTGAAGATCAGCTCGGACCAGGCTTTGTAGACGGCGAAGACCCCCATCGGGAAATAGAAAAACATCATTGGCACCCACTGCATGAGCTTTTCATGCTGCGTGCGCCCAACGGCGACGAACCCGATCAGCAGAGTGATCAGTTCGGCGCAAAGAAAAAGGGCCAGAAGGCCCTTTGTCCATTCCGCCGGGAAAGCGTCGAGAAACGGCGTCGAAAACCCAAAGCAGACCAACCAGAAGGACCACAGCGCAGGGGCGAGGGTGAATTGCAGGATGGTCGTCAGAAAAAAGAACTGAAATCCGAGATATTTGCGAAACCCGATCTCTTTCAGAAGCCTGAAGGGCCGCCGCATATGAACCAGATAGGTCACGATATAGCCTTTGAGCCAGCGTGACCGCTGTCTGATCCACGGGATGAACCTGTTATTGGCCTCTTCCCGCGTGACCGTCGGGATCAGGATGGTGCGATATCCGAACCGGGCCAGACGGATACCGAGGTCGGCATCTTCGGTCACGTTGTGCGCGTCCCAGCCGCCCACATGTTTCAGCGCTGCGCGTCTGAGGTAAACCGTTGTCCCACCCAGCGGAATCGGGAAGCCAAGGCGCGCCGCACCGGCCAGCACCACCCGGAACCATGTCGCGTATTCAATGGTAAAGCATCGCGCGATCCAGTTGGATTTCGTGTTGTAGAAATCAAGGATGCCCTGAACGCAGGCCACCTCCGGCGGTGCCAGGTGAAAGGCTTCGACAACACGCTCGATCTGATCTGTCGCGGGCGCGTCTTCGGCATCGAGGACACCGATGATGTCGCCGCGGGTGTGTCCGAGGGCGTAGTTCAATGCGCGGGGTTTCGTCTTGAGCGCGCCATCGGGCACGCGCACCACGCGCATCCACGCAGGCAGTGAGACTGCTTCGATCATCTGGCGGGTTTGATCATCCTTCTCTTCAAGGATGAGAACCACGTCGAGGAGGGATTTGGGATAGCTCAGGCGGGACAGCCTCTGCACCAACTCGTGGGCAATCGCAGCCTCCCGGAAAAGCGGTACCATGAGACTGACAACAGGTTTTTCGGAAAGCGGTACGTGAACGGGTTTGTCCGGCGGTTTCTTGTAGCCGGCAAAGAAGACGCCGATCTTGAAGATCTGGCTGGAGAGCAGGTTGACGACCGCGACAGCGGTGATCCCGGCAAAGAACGCGTTCGGAAAGTAGAAGATCAGCGCAAGGCTGATTCCGAAAAACAATGAGGCCAGGATGCCCTGCGACAACGTCAGTTTGTTGATGTCGCGGCAGCTGTAGTCATCGGCCACAAGCTGTTCTGCCCGGTCGGAAAGGTAATCGCCATGCCGGTCGGTCACGATGCGGATCAGATCATCCTCTGCCACATCGGCAAACAGAATTGGGCCCACCGCATGCTCCAGCATGTCCCGCAACTGCGTCCGGTCCCGGTCGGGAACCGCGCCGATGAGGATGGCATCGCCCATGCGATCCCAGGGCAGAACCCGGTGTTCAAGACAGAATTCCGGGGGCAGCAGGGCATCCAGTGCCAGGTCCGGTGGATGAGTGACCGGATCGAGTCGTCGGTGCCGGGTGGCCAGCGCGCGCGCGTTCCGCAGGACGCTTGCCGCGAGATCGTCACGCGGTGCGGTTCTTGCGGCACCAAAGCTGCGCTGCGACGGCATCAGCAGCAGCGGTGTATCTGCGACCCTATCCTTATGTAATGGCATCTGACCCCCGGAGCATCTCCGCGGGTCAGCTAAACGTTAAACGGTTAAGCGGTCGTTAACGCGCGATCAGGCTGTAACGGTCTTGCGGGCCGCCATCGACTCTGCAAACCGCTCGAACAGGTAGAAGCTGTCCTGCGGGCCGGGGCTGGCCTCCGGGTGCTGTTGGACGGAAAAGACTGGACGATCCGCCATCCGGATACCGCAGTTCGACCCATCGAACAAAGAAACATGGGTTTCCAGAACACCCGCAGGCAGCGTCTGGCTGTCGACGGCAAAACCGTGGTTCATCGAGGTGATCTCGACCTTGCCGGTCTCGGTGTCCTTGACCGGGTGGTTCGCGCCGTGATGGCCGTGGTTCATCTTGACCGTCTTGGCACCGAGCGCGAGCGCGAGCATCTGGTGGCCGAGGCAAATCCCGAACATCGGCAGATCGGTCTCGTTCAGGATGGTCTGGATCATCGGCACGGCGTATTTGCCCGTCGCCGCCGGATCGCCCGGACCGTTCGAAAGGAACACACCGTCGGGATTGTGCGCCAGAACCTCTTCCGCCGTCGCCGTCGCGGGCAGAACGGTCACGTCGCAGCCCGCGCTGGCAAGGCACCGCAGAATGTTGCGCTTTGCGCCGTAGTCGATGGCCACAACCTTGTGCTTCGGGTCGGTCTGCCGGGTATAGCCGTCCGGCCACGCCCATCGCATTTCGTCCCACCGATAGGATTGCGCACAGGTGACGTCCTTGGCGAGGTCGAGCCCTTCGAGGCCCGGAAACGCCCGCGCCTTTTCGACCAGCGCCGCAAGATCGAACTTCCCGTCCGGGTTATGCTCAAGTGCCACATGCGGCGCACCCTGCTGCCGGATGGCCCGGGTCAGGCGCCGCGTGTCGATCCCGCCAATGGCGATCCGTCCGCGTGCCGCGAGCCAGTCGCTCAGCTCCTGCACCGCACGCCAGTTGGAGCTTTGCGTTGGCATCCATTTGACAACCATCCCCTCGGCCACCGGATCGCCGGTCTCGTCGTCATCGGGGTTCACGCCGACATTTCCGATATGCGGGAAGGTGAAGGTCACGATCTGGCCCGCGTAGGACGGGTCCGTCATGATCTCCTGGTAGCCGGTCATCGCGGTGTTAAAACACAGCTCTGCCACCGCAGTTCCGGTCGCTCCGAAGCCCTGTCCATAGAAAATCGTGCCATCCGCGAGGGCAAGGCAGGCGGTCGGTGTGTCGTTCGAAAGCTTGGACATGGCGCGACTCCGCAGGGGTAAAATCCTGCGGAACCTAAGGCTGTGCTGCCTTGTGGTCAAGGGATCGTAGAAAATGTGATATTCAATATTTTCAATAGGTTAACGCGAAACGCAGAGCTTGCGTCGCCGGGGGTCCTCGCTTAATGTGCGCGCTCGTCAAACCATGGGGATGGGAATTCATGGACCTACGCACTCGGATCAACACATCGGTCAAACAGGCGATGCGCGACAAGGACAGTGCACGGCTTTCAACCCTCCGGCTGATCAATGCCGCGATCAAGGACCGCGACATCGCGGCACGCGGCGATGGCAACGAAGATGGCGTCGCAGATGACGAAGTGCTTGCGATCCTTGGCAAAATGGTCAAGCAGCGCAAGGATACCGCGAAAACCTATGAAGAGGGTGGACGGCTGGATCTGGCCGAACGCGAACTGTCCGAGATCGAGGTGATCGAGGAATTCCTGCCCCGTCCGCTGTCCGACGACGAAGTAAAAGGCGCCATCGATGCCGCCGTGACCGAGACCGGCGCCTCTTCGATCCGCGATATGGGCCGTGTCATGGGCGCGCTCAAGGCAAAATACACCGGACAGATGGATTTCGGAGCCGTGGGCGGCATGGTGAAAGACCGGCTGTCAAACGGCTGACCACCTGTCAGAGGCCGAAATCGCTTCTGATCGTGGCCAGTGCCTCGGGTTCGTCGATCCGATAGCTCTGGACAAATCGTGTCTTGTATCCAACCCGGCCGCGTCGTGCGCCGAAGTTCTCCCCATGGTTCAGCATGTACAGCACCGACGGCCGGTTCAGCGGATGCAACGGCTGACCCGCCAGCGCGGCGAGGTAGGGAAACATGCGGTGCTCGTGCTGCGTCATCTCGGCCAGAAACGCTGTGGCTTCGGAACTGGCCGGATCATGGTAGAGCGCCGCGCAGCTTCCGCACAGCTTCCAGAACGGCTTGCGCATGGGCGCGGCCCAACTGCGGTGGTCGGCCAGCGCAATATCGCCCGTGGCCACGTCCATCACCAGCCCTGACTCCACGAGATATCCCCCCGCGGCCTGCCGCGTGAGCATCTCGTCCACGCTGCCCTGACGCAGCAGATCGTCTGCGTCAAAGGACATGACATAGCCCGGTGACCTCACCAGATCCGGCAGCGCCTCAGCCAGAACGCGCAGTTTGCGCCATTTGTCATTGCCCGGCGCCGGATCATCGAAGGGCAGGTAGCGGATACGCGGGTCGTCGGGCAGCGTAGGCCTGTCCTGGCAGCAGATCACGGCCTGCCAGTGAGGATTGTCCTGTCGCAGAAAGCTCTGAAGCGTTGTGCTCAGCCGCGCGGTCACGGCGTCCCAATCTCCGACATGATGCGCGCCGACCAACGGGATAAGGAACGTCACGTGGTCCGCCGTCTGCTGTCGCAGGGCTGCCCGGCGGAGGGCCAGCGCCGCCCGTTCAGAGGCAACCATGTCAGCTGTTGGAGTGGTCTTTCCGAAGGGCGTTGAGCGCAACAGGTGCCGTGCGCGGGTCAGTTTCGGAACGGCGGGAACCTGTGCCATGGAGCCTCGGATCAGCGGGGGGCGATGCGCCGAACCTTTTCACTCAGTTCTGCGTAAAGCGCTTTGCGTTCGTCTTCGCTCAGAAACGCGCCAATCTCAACCTCTCGTCCGGCACCTGACAGGGTGACATAGTGGGGCACCGGACCGCCTTTCTGATGCATGTTCACCTGCGTCCAATACGGGTTGCAGCGCCATTCCTGCGCGTCTCCCTTGATCGACTGTCGGATCAGATGCAGGTCATCGGGCGTCATGGTGAGCACTTCGATTATCTGAAGATCCCGCTCGTTCCGCCGCAGCGCGTACCACATCGCGCCAAGCGCCAGCAGCATGAAAGGCAGTATGCCCCAAAGCAAAACGGTCCCGATCAATCCGTAAAGGGGAATTGTGGACAGGGCGAAGATGCCAAGGATCGTCGCGGCAAATCCATGCGCAGGCAGCGATTGATGCGGCCAGAGACGCAGTTCCTGATTGTCCTGAGAGGTGTCAGTCCATGTGTACGGCATGGCGTTTCAATACCCGGTCAGAAGAAGATCGCAAGCGCGGATGATTTCGTCGCGCTGATGCGCGGCAGATCCGATGTAGGTGCCAAGCTCTTTTTTCGTCAAAGTGGCGATTTCCGTGCTTTGCAGTCTGAGTGTTGCATCACCAAGAGAGAGTTTCGGGGACAGGTGCTTCAGCGGCGGTTCCGGCCAGTCTTCGGGTACCAGTCGCGCGACAACACGGGTGGCGAGGCTTTCGAAGGTATCGCTTTGCAGGACAAGGACATAGATGTCGTTTGAGGTTCGATACACATCGTATTGACGCGCCATACCTACCACTTCCGATAGGCGTCGAGGGGCAGTCCGTCCTGCTCGACCCGGCGATTGTAAGCCTCAATTGCGTGTTGGTTCTCATCCGCCCAACGCGCGGCTTCCGCTTTCCGCACTTCGTCCTCAATCCCAGCCTCGGCGGCACGGGACAGATTTACTCCTGCGTCCTTGGCGCGGGCGATAAGGTCGGCGTCAAGGCTGAGGCTGGTGGACTTGCGTGGCATGGGCATACTCCTAACACATCAAACATACCGGAAAACCTACCCGCAAACAACGGTACGTATCACAGCAAAAGGCCCCGGCGTTTCCACCGGGGCCTTTCGTTTCAGATCACGCTCAGCTTAGTGCGCGTGCGACTTTTCCCAGTCTTCCCGCTTCGGCAGCTGCTCGAAGGTGTGCTCCGGCGGCGGGGAGGGCAGGGTCCATTCCAGCGTGTCCGCGTATTCGTTCCACGGGTTCTTCGCGGTCTCGGGACGGCCTGCGCGGAGGCTGTAGACGATCACGCCGATGAAGAACAGGAACGAGGCGAAGGACAGGAACGCGCCCCAGCTCGAGATGTAGTTCCAGAAGGCAAAGGCTTCCGGGTAGTCGATGTAGCGGCGCGGCATGCCCTGACGGCCCAGGAAGTGCTGCGGGAAGAAGGTCAGGTTTGCACCGATGAAGAACGTCCAGAAGTGCAGCTTGCCGGCCCATTCCGGGTACATCTTGCCGGTCATCTTCGGGAAGTAGAAGTAGATCCCGGCGAAGATGGCGAAGACGGCACCAAGGCTCATTACGTAGTGGAAATGCGCCACGACGTAGTAGGTGTCATGATAGGCACGGTCCACGGCAGCCTGCGACAGGACGATCCCGGTCACGCCACCCACGGTGAAGAGGAAGAGGAAGCCGAAAGCCCAGAGCATCGGCGTCTTGAACTCGATGGAGCCGCCCCACATGGTCGCGATCCACGAGAAGATCTTGACCCCTGTCGGAACCGCGATGACCATCGTGGCCAGCATGAAGTAGGACTGCTGGGTCAGCGACATGCCGACGGTGTACATGTGGTGCGCCCACACGACAAAGCCCAGCGCACCGATCGCGATGATCGCCCAGACCATCGGCAGGTAACCGAAGACCGGCTTGCGGCTGAACGTGGCGACCACGTGGCTGATGATGCCGAAGCCCGGCAGGATCACGATGTACACTTCCGGGTGGCCGAAGAACCACAGGATGTGCTGGTAGAGAACCGGGTCGCCGCCACCGGCCGGATCGAAGAAGGTCGTACCGAAGTTGCGGTCGGTCAGCAGCATGGTAATGGCGCCTGCCAGAACCGGCAGCGACAGAAGGATCAGCCATGCGGTCACGAAGATCGACCATGCGAACAGCGGCACCTTGAAGAGCGTCATGCCCGGTGCGCGCATGTTGAGGAAGGTTGTGATGACGTTGATCGCACCCAGGATCGACGAGGCGCCCGAGACGTGCACCGCGAAGATCGCGAGGTCCATCGACATCCCGCCTTCATTGGTCGACAGCGGCGGGTAGAGAACCCAGCCCACACCCGAGCCAAGCTGGCCGTTGCCGCCCGGTGCGAAGACCGAGCAGATCGCCAGCGTCGTACCGGCGACGAAGAGCCAGAAGGACAGGTTGTTCAGACGCGGGAACGCCATGTCCGGCGCACCGATCTGCAGCGGCATGAAATAGTTGCCAAAACCGCCAAAGAGCGCCGGAATCACCACGAAGAACATCATCAGGATGCCGTGTCCGGTGATCAAAACGTTCCAAAGATGGCCGTTAGGGGTACAGTCGCCAACCGCTGCTGCGGTCAGGCGGGCACCTTCCATACACATGTACTGAACACCGGGGTTCATCAGTTCCAAGCGCATGTAAACGGTGAATGCCACGGAGATGAAGCCCGCGAGACCCGCGACGATCAGGTACAGAATACCGATGTCTTTGTGGTTCGTGGACATGAACCAGCGGGTGAAAAAGCCGCGCTGGTCTTCATGTTCGTGGCCGTGAATGGCGGCGTCTGCCATATCTGCCTCCTGCTGGTTCCCAATAAAAAGGCGCAAGGAATCCCCGAGCGCCATTTTTCTCATCGGTGTTTTAGAATGTGACGCCGGTGGCGGCAACGGATGTATTTGACGCAGATCAAACTTTATTGTCGCACTCTGGTGTCATCCGGGGAATCGCGTTGTTTTCATAACCTTTTGAAAACACAAAGATTCGCTCGGTATGTTTGAGTGATTCCGGTTTTCAGCCGGTTTGACAGCTTTCGCGTGCCTGATCTTTTTCGAACACGTCGTCAAAGCTTCGTCGCAGCGCCACGTCCACGTCATCCATCGTCACCGGCATCCCGAGATCGACAAGCGAGGTCACTCCGTACTGAGTGATGCCGCAGGGAACGATCCCGTCAAAATGACTCAGATCGGGTTCGACATTGATCGAGATGCCGTGGAAGCTCACCCATTTGCGCAGGCGGATGCCGATGGCTGCGATCTTGTCTTCTGCAATTTTACCATCCGGTAAAAGTTTTTTGTCCGGTCGTTCGATCCAGACCCCCACGCGCCCGTCGCGGATATGGCCCGTCAGGCCAAACTCACTCAGAGTAGCGATCACCCAGCGTTCGAGATCCTGAACGAAACAGCGCACGTCGCGCCCGCGCTTGCCTACGTCAAGCATGACATAAACGACCCGCTGCCCGGGACCGTGATAGGTATACTGCCCGCCACGTTTGGTCGGGTATACGGGAAAGCGGTCGGGGTCCTTCAGGTCCTCGATCTTCGCGCTCGTTCCCGCAGTATAAAGAGGGGGGTGCTCGACAAGCCAGACGAGTTCCTCGGCCGTGCCATCCGCGATCGCCGCCGCGCGGGCCTCCATCGTGGCCACCGCCTCGTCGTAGTCGGTCAATCCGTCGGTGATGCGCCATTCAACCATAGGGTTCTCCGGGAGTGTCCCGTCCTCCTTGCCCTTTGGATATGGCGGGCAGGGTCAGAGATGTCATCCCCAAAAGTTGCCGGGGTCTTCTCCATTTTTGCCCTTGCCCCCGTTTGCGACCTTCGCTAATGAGCCGCCTACCAAGTCAAGACAGTGCGGTCGTGGCGGAATTGGTAGACGCGCAGCGTTGAGGTCGCTGTGGGGTAACTCCCGTGGAAGTTCGAGTCTTCTCGACCGCACCATTTTCCCGAACATCATAAAGCCAGAGCAGGTTTGCAAACCCGGTTTTGCTACTTTGCAAAGCGTGCCTTGAACACCCGTGCCGCCAAAGGTGCGCCCATAATCACGACAAAGATCCGCAGGACATGGTGGGCGACCACAAACGCAACGTCCGCCCCGACAATCAGTGCGAGCACCGTCAGTTCCGCCTGTCCGCCGGGCGCAAAAGCCAGCAAGGTTTCCATCCCCGGAGCCAGCCCAAGACCATAGACCGCCTCGAGCACGATCAGGGTCAGGAGGATCAGAATCAGGCAGAACCCGAGCCCGGCTGTCAGATCGCGGCGCACTTCGGTCAGGGTGATCCCCGCGTACTTCGTCCCGATGGTCATGCCGATAAAGAACTGTGCTGCCCAGATCGCCTCGGCCGGGGGACGGAAATGCAGCCCGCCCGCGAGGGTAAGCGCTGCGGTCAGGATCAGCGGGCCAAGGATCGACGCGCCGAAAAGGCCGATCCATTTGGCAGCCCGCCATCCGACGAGCGCACAGACCACCATCAGCCCCAGTTCATGCAGCGGGATGCTGGAGGCAGGGGCGCCGGGAGGATTGGACAGGTCGGCATCCCAGATCCCGATCATCAGAAAGGGCAGGGCCACGACGATCACCAGAACGCGGGTCGCGTGAATGAGGCTGAGTGCGCGGACATTTGCTCCGGCCTCTTCTCCGAACAGAATCATGTCCTGCAGGCCACCGGGCATGGTCGCGTAGTAGGCGGTGGCAAAGTCGTAACCACAGAACCGCTGGAAATAGGGCACACCGATCAGTCCGATGGTGGCCACCATGACCGGCACGAGCAAAAGCGTCGGCCACATCGACGGGAACGTGGCCAGAACGGCCGGGGTCAGCGTGGCGCCAACCGCAACGCCCAGAATGGTGCGCATCGCGTCAGTGAGCGGTTTGTAGCCTTTCATCTGAATGCCCAGAAGCGCAGCGATCAGGCAGGCGAAAATCGGTCCCAGAAGCCAGGGCAGCGGCAATGCCAGAAGTTTGAAGGCCGCGACGCCAAGTCCGGCAACGGCAAAGGACTGAAGGATCGGCCTCATGCCGGACCGCCTGACAGACGGTAGCGCAGCGAGGTTTGCAGATGTGTTTCAGCAGCCTTGGCCGCAGCATCGCCGTCTCTGGCGCGCAGAGCTGCGATCAGTGCCTCGTGCTGTTCGGTGACGATTCGAATGCGATCCGGGTCAAGATAGGTTGTCGGTCCCAAAAGGATCAGCGCATTGTTGATCGCTTCGGCCGACGCGACAAGGAAGCGGTTGCGCGCGGCAAGGTAAAGGGTTTCGTGAAAATCCTGATTGATTGCCGCGCCGAGTGTCGGGGTGTCCTGTGCAGCGGCAATACGCTGGTTCATGGCGTCGAGCGCATCGAATTCTGCGTCGGCCCCGTGCTGCGCGGCCATGCGGGCCGCAGTCCGCTCCAGGACGATCCGCATCTCATACAGCTCAACGATTTCGGTCTGGCTGAGTTTGCGGATCACCGCGCCGATGCGGGGCCGGTGTTCGACAATTCCCGCCAGTTCGAGCCGTCTCAGAGCCTCTCGCACCGGCGTGCGGGACAGATTGAGTCTTTTGGCCACATCCTCCTCCCGCAACCGGTCTCCGGGAGAGAAATCGCCGCTGCGCAACGCATCGACGAGACCGGCATAGGCTGCTTCGCCACTGGAAAGAGAGGAGGACTTGGGATCTGGCATATTGTATCCATTTGGATACAGAATGTGTATGTCGGTCGCGCGGCGGAGTCAAACTCAAAGGCCGCAAAAGGAAAAAAGCGCCCGTCGGGGCGCAGTCTGTAATTATTTCAGAGCCTTATCAGTCCGCTTTGGATAGCTGGAAGGGTTGCGGTGACCGATGATGCATGTCCGCATGGATCAGCGCTCCCGCGTCCTGCAACTCATCATGGATCAGCAAGACTTTCATCCCGTGGGCAAGATCGCTGCGACCATGGATGGCGCGGATCGAATCGCGAGTCTCGATATCGAGCTTTACGATCTCGAAATCCGTCACGTAGGTAGCGATCACCTCAGCGAGTGTCTCGGCAGAGACACCCGCAGGAAGCGCAGCGATCATCAGTGCAGCAAAAAAGCGTTTCATATCCTCGGTTTCCGTCTGGCAGCGGTTCACCGGGACAACGTCCTGATCTGCAGAAGGTTCCGCTGTGACGTGCGGGTGGGACTGAGTCTGGTGGCCGTGGCCCTGTAATCCACCAGATTTGGGCGGGGCCGCGCCTTACGGCAGCGCACCCAGCCAAAGCCATGCCGTAATGACGGAAAGCCCGCTTGCCATCAGCACCGATGAAGCCGCAACCCGTCTAGCGCGGCCATAGATGTTGGCAAAGACATAGCAATTCACGCCCGGCGCCATTGCCGCGGTTAGCACCGCGCTGCGGAATGCGCTGTCATCCAGATCGAAGGCTGTCCCGAGAGTCCAGGTGATTGAAGGATGCAGGAGCAGGCTGATCGCACAGACAAACAGGATGATCCGCATGTCGCCTTCGGGCCGGTAGCGATACAGCACTCCACCCATCGCAAAGAGCGCCGCTGGCAGTGCGGTACGCACCATCATGTCGAGCGCATCGGTGAAAGGCGCGGGCAGGGTGACGTTGAACAGGTTGAACAGCGCCCCAAGCGCGATACCGATCACCAGCGCGTTGCGGAACATGGCTTTGGCCACGATCAGCGGCACATCGCGGTTCGGCTGTTTTGCGGCGCGGGCGCGGACGAATTCCATCGTGGTGATACCCAAACCGTAGCAGAACGGAGAGTGCAGGGCGATGATCGCGTAGTTCGCTGACAGCGAGTCCGGGCCGAAGGCACGTTCCGTGATCGCAAGACCGAGCAGAACTGAATTGGCAAAGAGGCAGGTGAAGCCGATTGCGACCGAATCCTCCCAATCCCGCTTGAACAGATACCGCGCGCCGAAAAGGCCGACCGTGAAACAGGTCAGGGACCCGGTGTAGAAGCTGACCAGAAGCGGCAGCGAAAAGCTGTCGCCCAGATCCAGAGTCCAGATCGCCCGAAACAGCAGGCAGGGGATGGCCACGTTCTGAGTGAAGGTCATCAGCCCATCGACAGACGCTTCTGACAGCAGACCGCGCCAGGCGATGGCATAGCCGAAGCCCACAACCAGAAAGACCGGCAGAATGACGTCGATCAGCGCCTGCATGTCAGGTGCGCTCCGGGTCCGGTGCCCCGCCGTATCGCGCGGTGTCGGTCACGCAAGAGGCTGCGTGATCACCATGCCGTCATAGGCCGGTGTGATGTGGTCGGGGGTTTCGGCCTCGACCGTGGCATAATCGAGGTCGATATGCATGTTGGTCAGCACACCCTGACGCGGTTTGGCCCGTTCCATCCATTCCAGCGATTGCGCCAGATGCGCATGGGTCGGGTGCGGGTCGCGGCGCAGGGCGTCGAGGATCCACACGTTGAGGTCTTGCAGGTTGTCGGTCCACACGTCTTCGGGGATCTTGGCGACATCCGGCAGGTAGGCCAGATCGCCAATGCGGAACCCCAGCGCGTCGATGCTGCCGTGGTTCACTTTGAACGGGGTCAGTTTCAGTTGGCCGCCTGCGCCCGTGACATACACGGGACCATCGATGGTGTTCATGTCGAGGATCGGCGGGTAGGGGCTGTCGGAGGGTTGCACGAAGGCATAGCCGAAGCGCGAGAACAGGTCGTTCTGCGTGTCGCCATCAGCCCAGACCTGTAGGCGTTTGCGCATGTTGAAAACGATCATGCGCAGGTCATCCAGCCCGTGAACGTGGTCGGCATGGCTGTGGGTGTAGACCACCGCGTCCAGCTCTCCGACCCCGGCGCTGAGCAGTTGCGCGCGCATGTCGGGGCTGGTGTCGATCAGCACCCGGGTGGTGCCGTCCTCGGTGATGCGCTCGACCAGCAGCGAACAGCGTCTGCGAATGTTCTTGGGATTGTCCGGGTCGCACGCGCCCCACAGGCCGCCAAGTCGCGGGACACCACCCGACGATCCGCAGCCAAGAATGGTGAAACGCAATTCGCCCATTATGCAGCGGCCTCGTATTGCGCGGCCTTCCAGAACAGGCGGTCGAAATTGGCCTCGGTCCGGGCGGCGAAGTCGGCATAGTCCATGCCGTAGATCTCTGCACCGACGCGGGCGGTATGTGCGGTGTAGGCCGGTTCGTTACGCTTGCCGCGATGGGGCGGGGGCGCAAGGTAAGGGCTGTCGGTTTCCACGAGTATCCGGTCCACCGGCGCGCTTGCGAAGATATCGCGCAATTCCTGGCTTTTGGGGAAGGCGGCGATGCCGGACATGGAGAGGTAGAAGCCAAGGTCCAGCGCCGCGCGGGCCAGCTCTGCGGACGACGAAAAGCAATGCATCACACAGGTATAGGGCTTGGCCTTGAAGCCTTCCGTGAGGATGCGGGCCATGTCGTCATCAGCGGCGCGGGCATGGATGATCAGCGGCAGACCTGTTTGCTGCGCTGCCTCGATATGGACGCGGAGCGAGGTTTTCTGAATCCCGGCGCTTTCGGCGGTGTAGTGGTAGTCGAGCCCGGTTTCACCGATGCCCACGAATTTCGGATGCTGCGCGAGTTTGATTAGTTCATCGACCGTCGCCAGCGGCTCATCGGCGGCGCTCATCGGGTGGGTGCCGGCGGCGTAGAACACCGGGTCAAATGCTTCGGCAATCGCGCGCACTTGCGGTTCAAGGCGCAGGCGGGTGCAGATCGTGACCATGCGGCGCACGCCAGCCTCGAGCGCCCGGGCGATCACCTCGGGGCGTTCGTCGTTGAAATCCGGGAAGTCCAGATGGCAATGGCTGTCGGTGATCTGCGGTGTCAACATGAGGCTGGTATCAGGGATGCGGGCAGGGGCGTCAAGACGTGGCTTACGACCTGGGGCAGCCCTCCTGAAGGGCAAGGAAGCTGGAGAGCAGAAGCGATCCCGCCTCGACATTGACCGCGCGCCCGTGGCGCAGGCGTTCGCCCTGATCCTGTGCCAGTTGCGCCCATTGCCGTGCGGCTGTGGGCGAGGGGCAGAGGCGTTGGAAGGTCTGTGCCTCTTGTGCGGCTGCTTCTGGGTCGGGCGGGTGGCCGGTGGCACCGGTGCGCGCCAGGCGGGTCAGGGCGCGGTCGAAGAGGCCCAGAAGCAGATCGAGCCGCTCTTCCTTGCCGCGTCCCGCGGCACTTTCGGCCAGCGCAATGGCATGCGGGCGGCTGAGGTCAGGCAGGGTGGAGAGCAGTTTGACGAGGTCCGCATAGAGCTTGAGCCCGTCCAGCTGCATCAGGCGCACCGCTTCGCCGACGGACCCGCCGGAAAGCGCGGCCAGAGCGGCGGGGTCAGACACGGTCTGGTCGATCTCGGTTGCGGCAAGTGCCTGCGCCATATCAGCGGCGTTGAGCGGGGCCAGCCGCAACTCGCGGCAGCGGGACCGGATTGTCGGCAAGAGGCGCGAGGGCTGGTGGCTGACCAAGAGCAGCGTTGTGCGGTCTGGCGGTTCTTCCAGCAGTTTGAGGATCGCGTTTGCGGCGCTGACGTTCATGTCGTCGGCCGCATCAACGATCACCACGCGACGCCCGCCATCAGCGGCGGACAGCGCGAAGAAGCCCTTGAGCTTGCGCACCTCGTCCACGGTGATCTGCGCCTTCAGCCGTTTGGCCTTTTCGTCATAGGGACGGCGTAATGCGAACAGTCCCGGTTCCGACCCGGCCTTCATGCGTCGGGACACCGGGTGATCTTCGGCGGTGTGCAGGTCGGTTGGCGGCGGCGGCGCGCCGAAAAGCCCGTCGTCCTGAGCCGGAGGCGTGGCCAGCAGAAACCGTGCGATCTGCCAGGCAAGGGTCGCCTTGCCCACGCCGCGAGGCCCGGTGATCAGCCAGCCGTGGTGCAGACGGTCTGATGCAAAGGCTTGCAGGAAATCCGCCTGTGCCGCGTCCTGACCGTACAGTTTAACGGTCTCGCGCGGATGGGGCGCACCGTCGATGCGGTCTGGTTCTGGCTGTGTCGCGTCGCTCATGTCAGATGCGGGCTTACCGCAGCCCAGACATCCTCTGCAACGGTGTCGGTATCGCGCGCACCGTCAATCACGCGGAAGCGGTCGGCGTATTCTTTCGCCAGTGCCAGAAACCCGGCGCGCATGGCTTCCTGTAGCGACGCACCGAAATCCTCGAACCGTTCTTCAACCGTATTGCGCGCCTTGGCGCGGCTGAGGCCGATTTCGGGGTCCATGTCGATGAGCAACGTGAGATCCGGTTCGACCCCGATCATCAGATCGTGCAGCGCGTCGACCTTGGCGCGCAGATTGCCGCGCGACAGGCCCTGATACATGCGGGTGCTGTCGGCAAAGCGGTCGCAGATCACCACCTTTCCGGCCTCAAGCGCGGGCCGGATCGTGCGTTCCAGATGGTCGCGGCGGGCGGCGGTGAAAAGCAGGATCTCGGTCTCGGCTGACCAGCGGTCAGGATCACCCTGCAATACCAGCGCGCGGATTTCCTCGGCTCCCGGACTGCCGCCAGGCTCGCGGGTCAGAACCACATCCTGACCGGTAGCGCGCAACCTGTCTGCCAACATGCGGGCCTGGGTGGATTTGCCCGACCCGTCGATCCCCTCGAAGCTGACGAACAGCCCGGATCGGCTCACATCGTTTCCTCAGCCGGACCCTGAAGACGGCCCAGCAAGACCTGGGACACGCTCATCATCCGTGCCACGAAACCGCTGGCCGGGACTGCGTTCGCAGCAAACAGCGGGATGCGATGTTCGGGCAGTCCCTCGGGGCTGATGATCAATTCGGCCAGCTGCCGCCCTGCCGTAATCGGTGCTTCGATCGGGCCGGTATAGACAACTTCTGCCTTTACGCCGTTACCGGGAGTGTTCGGCAGGAGCAGCGTCACATCCTCCTTTGCCACGAGCCCGACGGTTTCGCTTGCGCCCATCCAGACATCCGCCTCTGCGATCACGGCGCCCGCGCGCGTGACGGTCTTTTCCGCAAACTGGCGGAAGGCCCAGTTGACGATGGATTCAGATTCCTGCGCGCGCGCCTGAGACGTGTCCAGACCGGTGATCGTGAAAATCACCCGGCGGTCGCCCTGCTTGGCCGAGCCGACAAGGCCGTATCCGGCCTCCTGCGTGTGTCCCGTCTTGAGACCGTCCGCACCGATTCCCAGCGCCAGGAGCGGGTTACGGTTGAACCGATTGGAGGCTTCGGCCTCGTCGAAGAGGAACTCTTTCTCCGAGAACATCGGGTAGAATTCGGGGAAATCCTCGATGATGCGCTGGGCCAGCAGCGTCAGATCGCGCATCGACATGCGGTGCCCGTCGGCGGGCCAGCCGCTGGAATTCTTGAAGGTAGAGTTGGTCATGCCGATCTGCTGCGCCCGCTGCGTCATCAGGTGGGCAAAGCCGGGCTCTGTGCCATCCGGCGACAGCGCTTCGGCGATCACGACACAGGCATCGTTGCCGGACAGGACGATGATGCCCCTGATCAGGTCCTCCACCTTGACCCGTTCGCCCTGCCGCAGGAACAGGGTCGATCCGCCGAATGAGTTCGCATGGGCAGAAACGGGCAGTTCCTCGTCCAGCCGCAGGCGGCCATCCCGAACCGCTTCAAACGCTATGTAGAGCGTCATCAGCTTGGACATCGAAGCCGGCGGCAAGGGTGTATCGGCGTTCTTGGCCAGCAAGACGGTTCCGGTCTTCTCGTCCAGCACAAAGGCGGCTGTAGCGCGTGTGTCGAACGCCGATGCGGACGCGCTGGTCAGCAGCAGCGCAGCAAGGCTGGCGGAAAGGATGGCACGGTATTTGCGGATCATGGCAGCTCTCCTGTCATACCTGCGGTGTGTCGGATCAGTTCGTGACGGCGTAGGCGTCGGTAAACCCGCTATCCTTGATTTTGGCAAGCAATGCGCTGCGCTCTGCGCGGGTCTGTGCCGGACCGACCAGTACGCGCCAGAAGGTCTTGCCGCTGGACGACTGTTCAAGAACGGTCGGCACCATGCCTGCCTGACGCATCGCGGTTGCCGTGTTGTTGGCGTTCTGCTCAATGCTGAAAATGCCGATCTGGATGAACGGCTTGTCCAGCGAGGATGCGGTCGGTTTCGGTGCGGCGGCCGGGGTGGGGGCCGGTGTGGCATCGAGCGCCGCGGCGGCGCTTTCGGCAATCGGGTCCAGCGTCGTTTCGGCAACTGCGGCAGGTGCATCCAGTGTTCCGTCACCCGTCGGCGCATCCTGCACCGGCGCAGCCGTTGCATCGTCGGGAACCTCCTCGCGCCGCAGGGCCACCACATTGAGCTGGGTCGGCGCACCCGCCAAAACACCCAGCGCCGCTGCCGCGTCCGACGAGATCTGGAGCCGCGGTCCCGGGGTTTCGCGTTCCTTGCGGAACAGCGCGCCGATGACGAAATTGCCGTTTGTCTCGTTGCGGATGATCACCCGTTCCGGCTCCGACACATCGGGATGCGCGGCCCAGACGCCACCCAGCGACGGACGTCCGTCCCAAAGACCGTTCTCGGTCACCTGGAACACTTCCGGCGCCTCCACATCCCGTTCTACCAGACGGGTCGCCCGTGTCCCTGCCGCCGGCGCACCATCCTCGGATGTCGATGCGCCGCCACCCTGCAGGAAGGCAGGAAGCGAGGCGCCCTCGCACCCGGCCAATGCAAGCAGCGCTACGCCGGAAACAAGCGCGGGCCGCAGGCTGCGCCACAGCGAAGAGTTGGTGATCCTGATGTCCATTGCCTGCTCGCCTTCTGCTATGCCGATGCACACGCCATTTTGGGCCGTTTCGCCCCGCGCGGCTTTGTTTTGCGGAAAGCTTACAGTCTTCGGTGCGCCAAGAAAAGTCTGACGGTGGCACTGCGCAGATTTTCCCCACCGCCCGCTTTCAGAATCGCGATCGGGTCGCTATGTCACCTGCTACCGGAGGTTTGGCAGAGTGGTCGAATGCGGCGGTCTTGAAAACCGTTGGGCGTGAGAGCGTCCCCAGGGTTCGAATCCCTGAGCCTCCGCCACTGATCTGAGACCTGTCCATCGTCTCGGGAGCATCTGCTTCAGCGATAACAACCGCAACGCGTGCCGCGCCTGCGGATCATATCCGTGAAGTCCAACGCCTGAGCGCTTGGCTGCTTCGGCGTCACGCCACGCGATTGCCCCGGCTCCAGACGCCGCGCAGGAGCGGGGTGGTGCCGGCGCGCCCGACGCGCAGGATGTCTCCGCGCAGTCCTGCCTTGAGCTGGCCGCGGTCCGACAGCCGGGCGGCCTTTGCCGGATTGTGCGTTACACATGCGATTGCAGAGGGCAGGTCGTCCCAGATTTCCGCAAGACGAAACGCCGACAGAAGCAGGGCGGATGGCACGTAATCCGACGAAAGAATGTTGAGCATCTGCGCTTCGGCCAGTTCGGACGCAGCGACATTGCCCGAATGCGATTGCCCCCGGATGAGGTTCGGGGCGCCCATCATGACGGCGATGCCATTGTCGCGGCAGGCTGCAGCGGCCTCGCGGGTCGTCGGGAATTCGGCAAAGCCGACGCCGTTTGCGGCGGATGTCGCGACCTGTTCTGCGGTTGTGTCATCGTGGCTCGCCAGAACGGCACCATAGCGGTGCGCCTCGGCAACGGCACCTGCCTCGTGTTTCTCGCCGAAGCGGATCTGCATCTGCTTTCGATTGGCAACGTGCTCTGCGAATTCGGCATCGTTCATTCCGCGTTTCTTGGCCACGTAGGTCTTGAGCGCGGTCAGATCCCGGAACTGGCGCTGCCCGGGCGTGTGATCCATCAGACTGACAATCCCGACGCGGTCTGCGGGTCCGAAGGCGGCCATTTCCTCCAGCAGGGTTTCCGAACAGATTTCGGCGCGCAGATGAAGGAAATGGCTGATCTTGAAATAGCCTGCGTCCCGCGCCTCAAGCAGTTCGTTTGCCAAATCCCGCGCATAGGGGCGATACCCGGAATTCGCGTTGAGAATTGAACCCACCCGCAAAGCGTCGAACACCGTCGTAATGCCGGTCGCGGCCAGTTCGGCGTCATGTGCCAGAAGAGCCGGTACGTGAGGCCAATCAACCTTCGGCCGGGGTTCGATGTGACGCTCGTGGTTGTCGGTGTGCAATTCGACCAGACCGGGGATCACGTAGTCGCCCTGGCAGTTGACCGCGCCTGAAGGAACGCGGTCGCCTTCCTCGATGGCTTCGATCATGCCATCAACAATGATGATTTGCCCCTGGACGATGGAGTTGGGCAGAACAAGACGGGCATTGGCCAGGTGCAGAACCTCTGACATGGAGGCGTCATGAGCATCTGGCACTCGGGTCGGAACGAAAGGAGAGTCCATGTCATTCACTCGCTTCGCGGTCTACTATCTTCCGCCCGAGGGCGCTTTGGCCGGGTTCGGTGCGTCGTGGCTGGGATGGGATTGCGTTGCGGCGCGCACCGCTGTTTTCCTCATGGTGCCCGGTCTTGATGAAGTGACATCGACACCGCGGAAATATGGTTTTCACGGTACTCTGAAACCACCCTTTCGGCTGGCCGAGGGAACGGACCTGTCCGGCCTGCAGGAGGCGGTGGCCCGGATGGCGGCGGCGTGTGCGTCGGCACAGTGCGACGGGCTGGCCCTGACTGCGCTGGGCCGGTTTCTTGCCCTGACGCCAAGGGGCGACACGTCCGGTCCCGGCCGCATCGCGGCAACCTGCGTCGAGGCGCTGGACGCCTTTCGCGCGCCGCCTTCGCAAGCCGAACTCGAGCGGCGGCGCAGGGCGCGACTGTCGGAACGGCAGCAGATGCTTCTGCACCGCTGGGGGTATCCCTATGTCATGGAGGAATTCCGGTTTCACATGACCCTGACCGGACGCCTGCCGGTGGACGAGATCGATCACTGGATGGAGATCGCCACGGCGCATCTGCCGCCACTGCCGGCACCTTTCGTCATGGACGAGGTTGCCCTTGTCGGAGAGCGTGAGGATGGGCAGTTCGAACTCATTCAACGCTACGCCCTCACAGGTTGAAACGCATCATGCGCCTGCGCAACGGCGCCTTCCCGCGCGCCGACCGGCGTGATGGTTACGGCATTCTGCCCGTTTGGCAACGCTTTGTCGGCCTGCGCCAACGAAACCGGTCAGGGTAGAGACAGGGGGTGGTCAGAGGCACCATCCGCCTCAATCGTCCACGAACCGGCGCATCAACTGGGCTTCCTGTTCCTGCATGAAGGCTTCAGCAACCTGCATATGGGATGCCATGACCTCGCGGGCGCGGGCAGCATCTCCCCGCCTGAGTGCCTCGACAAGCTGAAGCTGGTGTTCGCGACCTTTGCGCCAGAGGTCGACGTTCGGCGGATCATAAAGGCCCCGGAACACCGTCAGATCGGTCAGGATCCGGGCCATGAACCCAATCACGAATCCCAGCAACCGGTTGTCCGAGAAATCCGCCAGCCGAGCATGGAATTCTAGGGATGAGATATGCTGCTGCTTCTCTTCTTCGGCGCTTCGGGCGGGTTCGGGATGGCGCTCGGCCAGAGCCTGCAATTCGTCGATCTGTTCGGCACTCAGGTGACCGGCGAGGCTGGCAACGAGCTCGGGCTCGAGCGCCTTGCGCATCTCATAGATGTCGGCGACGGAAAGGTTCTGAAAATAGAAGTAGTTTGCCAGAAGCGACCGGGCCCGCTCTGCGGACACCTCGCCAACGATGCTGCCACCGCCCGGGCCGGTCTTGGTCACGATGAGGCCCTGAGCCTCCAGAATTCGGAGTGCTTCGCGCACGGTGCCTTTGGAAACGCCGAATTCTGCGATCATCTCGCTTTCATTCGGGAGCTTGTCGCCCTGTTTCAGATCGCGCTCGACAACCCATTGCTTGATTTCGTCCGCCACCCGCACTGGGCGGGACCGTCGGGGTTTGGGTGCCTGCGCCGCACTGCCATCCATCGGGAACCTCAGATTTTATTATGATAAAAATATAGAGAGCCTGATCCGCCATGTGTAGCGGAATATTTATCATGATAATTTTGCGGTGTCCTGCCTTTGGTCCCGGCAGCTCGCGGAGGCAGGGTCAGGCCGGGCGTCGGGTCTTGTCGCTGATCACCGGCACTTCAGACAGCCAGTCGTGGTAGGGGGGCTGCTGTGCCTTTTGCAACAGTGTTGCCAGCGCGCCGAGGGGATCTTCGGAACAGTCGATCCGCAGGTCGAGCGGCGGGGCATCGGGTGTCAGTACCAGCAGGGCCGCTGACTGAAGCCCGCGACTGTCGCCCCCTGCGAACTTGGCGGCATTGAGGATGCGCAGCATCCGCTCTGCGGGCCGGTCCCGTGTGTCGCGCGCCGCGTCGGCCATCGCATCGAGCACCTCGGGTCCGGCCAGCATATTGCCCGATATGACCTGACCCGGTTCCGCCATGTGGTCCGCATGGGGAATGCTGTTCTGGCCGGTGAAAGCGGCGGTCGTGCCATTGCGGTCCAGCGCGGCAACCTGCCGGAACGCGCGCCCGTCATCCGCATCGGTCACTTTTGCCACGGCATCGCTGGCGGAGGTTCCACCGTACATGGCGCGCAGAATGTCGTCGCGCCAAAAGGTGCTGGGGGCGGTGCCCTGGGATGCGACCAACCCTGATTCGATGTCGCCGCGCAGCACCCATCCGCCGACGCATAGACTGCCCGTCGCCGCAGCGGCGGCGAAAACGCCCGTTTTCCGATCAAAAGTGAGAATCGAGAGGGTCATTCCTTGGGCCTAACACATTTTCCTTGAATTTATCATGATAATTTGCGTGACTTCAATTGATCATGATAAATAAACAGGGAAGGACTACCCAATGTCACTGCTGAAACTGTCCCGCCGGGCGATGTTGGCTGCCGGAGCAGCCACAGCACTTGCCCTTTCCCCGATGACGCTGTCTGCCCAGACGCCCCAAGGCGTTCTGATCGTTGGCCAGATTGCCGAACCCAAGGCGCTGGATCCGGCGGCGGTCACCGCCGTGAACGATTTCCGCATCCTGATGAACGTCTATGATGGTCTGGTCCGGTACAAGGACGGCACGCTTGAGGTCGAACCGGCGCTGGCCACCTCCTGGCAGATCAGCGACGACGGAACGGTCTACACCTTCACCCTGCGGGAAGGTGTCAGCTTCCATGACGGAAGCCCTTTCAATGCAGAGGCGGTGAAGTTCAACTTCGACCGGATGCTGGATGAGAACCACCCGTATCACGACACGGGTCCGTTCCCGCTTGCCTTCTTCTTTTCGTCGGTGGAGTCGGTCGATGTGGTTGATGACCTGACCGTGAAGTTCACTCTGAATGGACCATATGCGCCGTTCCTGTCGAACCTCGCCTATCCCACGGGTCTGATCGTTTCGCCAGCGGCGGTCGAGCAGCATGGCGCGGATTTCGGTCGTAACCCATCCGGCACCGGCGCGTTCAGGTTTGCGGAATGGCGATCGAACGAAGCGGTGGTGATCGAAGCCAACCCGGACCACTGGGACGGCACGCCCGAGCTTCAGGCGGTTGTGTTCCGCCCGATCACTGACGCCAACACCCGCACCGCGGAAATGCTGGCCGGTGGTATCGACCTGATGGTGGAAGTCCCACCCGTGGCTCTGAGCGAATTCCATGGCGACAGCTACACAGTGCATGAACAGGCCGGGCCGCATGTCTGGTTCCTGATCCTGAATGCCAAGGAGGGTCCCTTTGCGGATGTACGCGTCCGTCAGGCGGCGAACTACGCGATCAATAAAGAGGCCATCGTCAATGATGTGCTCGAAGGCACCGCCGAAGTTGCGGCGGGCCCGACACCTCCGGCTTTTGCGTGGGCGTATAATGAAAGCCTGGAGCCCTATCCCTACAATCCCGAAAAGGCGCGGGAGCTTATTGCGGAAGCCGGTGCGGAGGGCGCGGAACTGACCTTCTTCGTCACCGAGGGCGGATCTGGCATGCTCGATCCGGTCGCGATGGGAACGGCCATTCAGGCCGACCTTCAGGCGGTAGGTCTTGAGGTCAAGATCGAGACCTACGAGTGGAACACGTTCCTTGGCGAAGTGAACCCCGGTCTCGAAGGTAAGGCCGACATGGCGGAAATGGCGTGGATGACCAACGATCCGGACACGCTGCCATTCCTTGCTCTGCGGACCGCTGCGTGGCCGGATCAGGGTGGTTTCAACTCGGGCTACTATTCCAATCCGAAAGTAGACGAGCTTCTCGAAGCGGCCCGCGTTTCGACGGATCAGGACGAACGTGCGCGGCTTTACAAAGAGATGCAGACCATTGTGCAGGAGGACGCACCATGGGTCTTTGTTGCAAACTGGAAGCAGAACGCCGTCACCTCTGACCGGGTGGATGGCTTCAAGCTGCAGCCTTCCTTCTTCCTGCTGCTGGATGAGGTCGTAAAGAACTAAACGCGGGTCGGGCGGTTTTCGCCCAACCTGAACAGGGGGCATCGCCATCCGGACCCGGATCAGAGCCGGGCAAATGGCGAAGACCCCCTGTCGCCCCCCGGAGGTATCTGGAACACTGAGGCGGGAAGGGGGACTTGATGGCAGGCTACATTCTTAAGCGGTTGGTGTCGGCGATCCCGGTTCTTCTCGGGATCTCCGTCATCGTTTTCGTGATCATGGCAATGATTCCGGGCGATCCTGCCACAGCGATACTTGGCTCCTACGCCACGCCGGAAAACGTTGAGAAGCTGAACCGGGACCTTGGCTTGGACAAGCCGATGGTGCAGCGGTACTTCATCTGGCTGGGGAACATGCTGCAGGGGGACTTCGGGCGCAGCTTCTCGCTCAACAGAGCGGTGCTGGACGAGGTGATGGAGCGGTTCGGCGCGACATTGATCCTGGCCGGCACGTCCTTCGTCCTGTGTTCGATCCTCGGCATCGCGGCTGGCGTGGTTTCTGCGGCGCGACAGTACGGTTTTGCCGACAAGGCCATCACCTTTGCGGTGCTGCTGGGTATTTCGATCCCATCCTTTTTCCTCGGCATGATGATGATCCTGATCTTTGCGGTCCAACTGCGCTGGTTTCCGGTCTCGGGCATGTGGCCAATATACGGGGCGCGGGACCTCTCGGCGCTGATCAGTCATCTGACGCTTCCGGCACTGGCTTTGGCCGTCGTGGCGACAGGGGTGATCGCCCGGCTGTCTCGCTCTGCCATGCTCGAAGTGCTGCGACAGGATTTCATCCGAACCGCGCGCGCGAAGGGCGTGCATGAACGCTCGGTCATCTGGCGTCACGCGCTGCGCGCGGCCATGGTCAGCATCATCCCCGTTCTGGGCGTGCAGGCCGGGTTCGTCCTGTCCGGGGCGGTCTATATTGAAATGGTGTTCCAGTGGCCCGGCGTGGGACGGATGCTGGTGGATGCAATCCTCAAACGTGACATCCTGCTGGTTCAGGGCGGCGTTGTCTTTGTCGCTGCCTGCTACGTTCTGTTCAACATCGCGGTGGATGTGGCGCAAAGCCTGCTTGATCCGAGGATCAAGACATGAGCGGTTTTTTCCGGCTTCTTGCCCGAAACAGGCTGGCGCTGGCCGGGCTGATCGTGATGGGGCTTGTCGTGCTGCTGGCGCTTCTGACGCCGCTTCTTCCCTTGGCCGATCCGGATGTGACCAACACCGCCAACCGGTTCAAGCCGCCGCTGTCCGAGGGCGCGCTTCTGGGGACGGATCACCTGGGCCGCGACTTGCTGAGCCGTCTGATGTGGGGCACCCGACTGTCTCTTGCCGTGGGGTTCGCGGCAGCGGTGATCGCCGCAACGCTCGGGGCCGCCATCGGGATCATTGCCGGGTTCTACGGCGGGCGCACGGATAACGTGATCATGCGCGGCGTCGATATGTTGATGGCCTTTCCCTATATCCTGCTGGCGCTGGCGATCGTGGCTGCGCTTGGCCCCGGTCTGATGAACGCGCTGATTGCCGTGGCTGCGGTGAACATCCCGTTTTTCGCGCGCAACATCCGGGGCATCACCGTTGGCATTGCGCACAAGGAATTCGTCGATGCCGCACGGCTGTCGGGCATGACGGACGCGCGGATCATCGCGACCGAAGTGTTGCCCAACGTGGTCCCGGTGATCGTGATTGCCATGTCGACGACGGTGGGGTGGATGATCCTCGAAACCGCAGGTCTGAGCTTCCTCGGGCTGGGCTCGCAACCGCCGCAGGCGGATCTGGGATCGATGCTGGGCGAAGCGCGTTCGGCGCTGATCACCAATCCGCACACGTCCGTTGTGCCGGGCGTGATGATCCTGATCATCGTGATGGCGATCAATCTTCTGGGCGACGGCGTGCGCGATGCGCTCGATCCCCGGCTCAAGTCGGGGGCCCTGTCGCGCCCCATGCCGACAACGCTGGTCGACCGCTCCGCCCCCGTGCCCAAACCGTCCGACGACGGGCTGCTGTCGATCACCGCGCTCGAGACGCAGTTTCGCGTCAAGGACCGGGTCTATCGTGCGGTCGGTGGCGTCGATCTGCATGTGGAGCCGGGCGAATGCCTTGGCATCATCGGCGAAAGCGGATCGGGAAAATCGGTCACCGCTCTGAGTATCATGGGCCTTGTCGCCTCACCTCCGGGCGTCATCACAGGGGGGGCGGCGTACTACAGGGGCGACGATCTGATCGGTGCGCCCTATGAAGTGCTGCGTTCCCTGCGCGGCCGTCATGTGGCGTATATCTTTCAGGACCCGCTGGCGACCCTGCACCCGCTCTACACCGTCGGCGACCAGTTGATTGAGGCGGTCCGCGCGCATCATCCGACACCTCGGGCCGAGGCGCGGGTCCGTGCGATATCGTTGCTCAAATCGGTGCGTATCCCCAATGCCGAGCAGCGGATCGACAGCTATCCGCACGAGATGTCCGGCGGGATGCGGCAGCGGGTCGGCATTGCGATGGCTTTGGCAAATGATCCCGACATCATCATTGCGGACGAGCCGACAACGGCGCTCGATGTCACGGTGCAGGCGCAGATCCTGTCGCTCCTGAACGACCTGCGGCGCGAACGCGGCCTCGCGATCATCTTCATCACGCATGATTTCGGTGTGGTGGCGCAGCTGTGTGACAGGGTTGCCGTGATGTATGCTGGTCGGATTGTCGAGGGAGGGCCGACCGACACCATTCTGAATGCTCCGGCGCATCCCTATACGTCGCGTCTCATGGCCTGCGTGCCCGAGCTGGGGCAGGGCCGACGCGTGCTCGCAGCGATCCCGGGGCTTCCACCCGCAGTGGATAACCTGCCCACCGGCTGTGCCTTTGCCGACCGATGCCACAAGGTTCAACCGGCCTGCCGGACGGCTGACATTCCTCTGTCCGGGCCAAGTGACGGCAACCGGGTCCGCTGCATTTTCCCCATGACGGCATCATCGGAGGCATCGGCATGACACTGGCGCTCAGGCTGACCGGTCTGTCCAAGGATTTCCCCGTAGGCAAACGCCTTTTCGGTCCGCCGCGGGCTGTCGTGCATGCGGTTCAGCCGGTCACTCTGGATGTCGAGGAAGGCGAAACGCTGGGCATTGTCGGCGAATCCGGCTGTGGGAAATCCACGCTGGCCCGGATACTCGTGGGTCTCCTGCAACCCACCTCCGGCACAATCGAAATTGCGGGAAAGCCCCTGGACAACGCCGATCCGGCGGTTTTTGGCCGGATGATCCAATATGTGTTCCAGGACCCGATCAGCAGCCTGAACCCGCGCAAGACGATCCGGCAGATTATGGAAGCACCACTTCGGCACCTGCATGGCATGAGCGCCGACGCCCGCAGCGCGCGCATCCGCGAAATCTTTGCCGCCGTGAACCTGCGCGAAGAGTTTCTGGATCGGTACCCGCACGAGTTTTCCGGCGGTCAGGCGCAGCGGATCGGGATCGCGCGTGCGCTGGCGGCAGATGCCCGCATCCTGATCCTAGATGAGCCGGTGTCAGCCCTTGATGTGTCGGTGCAGGCGCAGGTGCTCAATCTTCTGGCTGATCTCAAGACGCAGTTCGGTCTGACCTATCTGTTCATCAGCCACGATCTCGCGGTGGTCGAAGCGGTCAGCGACCGGGTCGCGGTGCTCTATTTCGGCGCGGTCGTCGAAGTCGGCCCGGCAGAGCAGGTCTTTGCCCGGCCACGGCACCCCTACACCAGACTGCTGGCGGACAGTGCGCCGGTGGTCGGTCGGCCACTGTCTGCGCCCGAGGCCCGCGAAACGGAACTGCCGGATCCGCTCAACCCGCCCAGGGGATGCGCCTTCCGCGCCCGTTGCGCCCATGCCAGCGCGCTCTGCGGCGAAACGGCCCCGGCGCTGGAACAGCAACCCGACGGCGTTTGGGTGGCGTGCTATCATCCTCTGACGGGCGCGGGCTGACATCGGGCCGGATCGATTGGGCCGGCGGCATCGTGCCCAAATCCATGTCGCATTCTGCAAACGGACTTCGCAATTCGGCACGTGCGGGGGCGCTGTAGGGATGCAGCATGAGGTCACGCCGCCATAAGGACCTGACATGACCGATACACTGGCACACCCACGCGCGCGGGCAGGGGGCCGCTCGGCGCGCCGCATCCTGCGCAGTACGCGAGACATCACCATGCTGCCCGGCCTCGAACGCGCACTGCCGCTGTGTGAGGTGATGGACGGATCAGAGGTCGCACGTATCGATGCGGCGTCGATGGACATTCTCGAAAATGTCGGCGTCGTGTTCCGCGATCCCATCGCACTTGACGATTGGCGCAAGGCCGGGGCGAAGGTGTCTGGCGAAACGGTCTATCCGGATCGCGGACTTGTCCGCGATCTGATCGCGACAATCCCGGAAACCTTCACCTACCATGCGCGCAATCCGGGCAACAACGTTCAGCTCGGGGGGCGCCACTCGGTATTCGTGCCCATGACCGGTGCGCCCTATCTGCGCGACCTCGATGATGTGCGCCGGAACCCGACGCTCGATGATCTGGCGATGTTCCACAAGCTGTCGCACATGCTGCCCGCAATGCATTCGACCGCGCACCACATCGTCGAGCCCTATGATCACCCGATCAGCCACCGTCACCTGCGGATCACCTATTCGTCGATGAAGCATTCGGACAAGATGTTCATGGGCATGACAACGTCTCCCAGGAATGCGGAGGATGTCATTGAGATGTGCGCCATCCTCTTCGGCGAGGATTTCATCGAAACCCATCCCGTGACCACCGGCAACTGCAATGGCAACTCGCCTCTGGTCTGGGACGAAACCATGCTGGGCGCAATGCGCGCATTCTGCCGCGGCAATCAGCCGGTTCTATGCTCGCCCTTCGTTCTTGGCGGGGCAAATACCCCGGCCAGCGTGCCCGCAAGTGTGGCGCAGCTGAACGCCGAAGCGCTGAGTGCTCTGGCCTATACACAGATCATCCGCCGGGGATGCCCGGCGATTTACGGGCATTACCTCTCGACGGTCAGCATGAAGTCCGGCGCACCGATGGCCGGTACGCCCGAGATCAGCCTGATGAACTTCATGATTGGACAGATGGCCCGGTATTATGGCGTGCCTTGGCGCACCTCGAACACGCTGGGTGGGGCCAAGACCTTTGACGCGCAAGCCGGGTACGAAAGCGCGACAACGCTCTCTTCCGTTCTGCACGCCGGGGCCAACTACATCTGGCACAGCGCGGGCTGGAACGAGGCCGGGATGCACTGTTCGGTGGCGAAGTTCGTCGTCGATGCCGAACAATGCGCCATGGCGTACCGGATGGCTGAAGGCCCCAAGTGGCATGACTTCGACGAAGCCTTGTCCGCAGTCCGCGACATCGGACCGGGTGGGCATTACCTTGGCCATCCGCACACGCAGGATAATTTCCAGACCGCCTTTTTCATGCCGGAGCTGTTCGACAACAATTCGATAGAGCAATGGATTGCGGAAGGTTCGAAAGAGATCACGCAGCGCGCGCTGGAACATGCCCATGCGCTGCTGGCCGCCTATGAGGAGCCGACGCTCGATGAGGCCCGCAACGAGGCGCTTCTCGACTATATCGCACGGCGGGAACGGGAAATCCCGGCGGCGGATGCTTTGAATCAGGAGTATTGACCGGAACGGTCATTCTGCAGCGGCCTGCCATTCTTTCCAGCGAAGGATGACATTCGCGCCGATATCCCGGATCGGGATCGGCGGCAGGCGGGTTGGATCGGCCTCGGCGCCGAAATGGCGGGTCACCTGGGTTTTGATGCCCCCCGCCAGTTCGGCCGCGCCGATCCCGGTCAGTGTGCCGCGTGCCGTGCCAAGCCCGTTCTGAACGCAGCCGGCAAAAAGCCCGTCCTCGATCTCCCGCATGACGGCCACGCCATTGCGCGACAGGCACAGATGACCAGCCCAGGCATGTTCCATCTTCATCCCTGCAAGCTGGGGAAACCGGGTGTCGAACTTGCGCTGCATGACGCGCGCCGCGCGGGCTATGTCGCCCGCCCGTGCCGCCATGCCAGATCGCAACACCGCACAGGTGCGGGTGATGATCCGGTTGCCCCCCTGGCCGCTGTCGATCCGGCGGACTGTGGTGCCCATCGGATCGGAGGGCGTCACGCCCCAGCGCGGCGCCCCACCGAGCCTGCGCAGCGTGTCGTCGTCCAACTCGGGTGTCATGACAGCGAACAGAAACAGCTGCATCAGGCGGCCCGGCGCGATGCCAAAGCTTTCGAGGTGGCCGTTCACCGTCAGAATGACACGCGGCGTGGTGATCACCGCCTTTGCGGTCTGAACCCGCCATGTCTGCCCCTCGCGGACAAACCCGTGAACCGGAGTGCCGGTGTGAATGGCCACACCTGCGGCAGCCAGCCCTTTTGCCAATCCCCGGACGTAGCCCGCAGGCTGCAGCATGACTGTACCGGGCGTATAGAGCCCCGAGCGGTAGTGATGTGAACCCGTCAGCTCTGCCATCTGCTGCGGGTCGAGCATTTCGCTGTGCTCATTCAACCCCGCGAGATGCCGGGCATAACTCTGGTTATGCGCCTCAGCGGCAGCAGAGGCCGCTCCGTTTACTTTGCCTGCCGGGTCGAAATAATCCGGGTCGATCCCGTACTCCTCGACGGCCTGCCGGGCAAAGCCAATGGCATGACGGTTGAGAGCGATCATCGCTCTGTCGTCCCCTGCACCGGCATAATCCTCTGACGCCAGATCGTGCGGCAGATCGATCATGAACCCCGAATTCCGCCCCGCCGCCCCTTCGGCAATCCCGCCGGCATCCAGAAGGCAGATGCGCGCGTCGGGCTCGAGTTGCCGCAGGCGCCGGGCGGCTGACAGCCCGGCGAACCCTGCACCGATCACCACGGCATCGGCGGTCGTGTCCTGATCGAGCGGGTCGAAGACAGGGGCTTCGGGCAGAATGGAGTTCCACGCCGCCGGTCCCAACTGCCGCGGAAGCCGCAGCGCGCTGTAACGCATCAGGCGACGCACTCCTCTGCATCGTCGGAGAGGTCGATCCAGATTGTCTTGAGCTGGGTGTATTGATCGTGGGCATGTACTCCGTTGTCACGTCCGCCGAACCCCGACTGCCGGTATCCGCCGAAGGGGGTCGAGATGTCCCCCTCGCCAAACGCGTTTACCGTGACGGTCCCGGCCCGCAGCGCCCGCGCGCCCCGGATCGCCCGTTTCACATTCGCGGTGAAGATCGACGCGGCCAGCCCGTAATGGGTGTCATTGGCCAGAGCGATGGCCTCATCGAAGCTGTGGACCGTCAGCACCGACAGAACCGGACCGAAGATCTCTTCCCGCACCTGCGGCGCGTTGCGGTCGGTGATGTCGAGCACCGTCGGTTCCACGAAGCCTTTTTGTGTGGCCCCACCGACAAGCACCGTCTGCCCCTTGAGGTAGCCGCACACCTTGTCGAAATGCGCGGCGCTGACCAGAGCACCGACCCTCATTTCCGGGTCGAGCGGATCTCCCATCGGCCATTCCCGAAGATGCGCCGCAATCCGCTCAAGAAGCGCGTCCTTGACCCCGGCCTGCACGATGAGCCGCGAAGAGGCGGAACAGTTCTCGCCCATGTTCCAGAATGCGCCGTTGACCACATGCGCCGCCACCCGGTCGAGGTTTTCTGCGTCGTCGAGGACAATGGCGGGGTTCTTGCCCCCCATTTCAAGCGTCACTTCCTTGAGGTTGCTTTCCCCGGCATAGGTCAGGAATCGCCGTCCCGTTTCCGTCGAGCCTGTGAACGAGATCATGTCCACGTCCATGTGGCGACCCAAAGGTTCGCCCACCTCTGGGCCATTGCCCGTCACCACGTTCAGAACACCCGGCGGCACCCCGGCCTCCATTGCCAGTTCCGCGACGCGCAGCGCGGTCAGCGATGTTTCTTCGGCCGGTTTGACCACGACCGAGCATCCAGCCGCCAGCGCCGGACCGATCTTCCACGCCAGCATGAGCAGAGGGAAGTTCCACGGCAGCACCAGACCCACGACACCTACGGGTTCGCGCACGATCATCGCGATGTGATCGTCGGACGCGGGCGAGACCTGATCGTAGATCTTGTCGATGGCCTCGGCATGCCATTTCAGACAATGGATGGTTTCCGGCACATCGACGGTCTCGCAGTCAAAGATGGTCTTACCGCTGTCGAGGCTTTCCATCACCGCAAGTTCCCGCGCGTTGCGGGACATCAGCTTGCACAACCGGATCAATACGTCCTTTCGCTCTGCCGGGGGCAGCGCGGACCACCGCCCGTCCTCAAAGGCGTCGCGGGCCTTCTGAACGGCGAAATCCACGTCTGCGGCTCCGCAAGCCGCAATCTTTGCCAGCACCTCGCCGGTTGCCGGGTTGATCGTGTCGAACGTCGAACCCGAAGCAGCCGAGCGGAACCCCCCGTTGATGAAGGCACCGGTGGGCAGGGTCAGACCGGCGGCTATGGCCTTGTATTCTTCGGTGGTGAGAAGAGTGCTCATGCCGCTGCCTCCGCAGAGTTGATCTGTGCCACGGTGCGCTGAAGAACGCGCACCACCTGTTCAAGCTGCCGTTTGTCGTCTTTGCCCAACGGGCGCAGCGGTGGGCGGGGCGGTCCGGCATGCAACCCGTTCATTTCGACCCCGTGCTTGATGCACTGGGTGAACTTACCGCCCTGTTCGAGCACCCGCATAAGCGGCATCATTGCTGACATGATGCGCCGACCGCGTGCGAAGTCGCCATCGACCGCGCAGGCGCGCCACAGCGCGATGTGCTCGGCAGGCAGGAAGTTCGACCCGCCGCACACCCATCCGGGCGCGCCCCAGGCAAAGAATTCGAGCGCCTGATCGTCCATGCCGCAGCACATCTGGATGTGCGGGTAGTCCCGCGCCAGCAGGTGTACGCGATTGATGTCGCCGGAACTTTCCTTGATCGCCTGCACATTGCGCGACCGCCCGACCCGGTCAAGAAACTCTTCGTCCATGCCGACGCCCATGCGACCGGGGTAGTTGTAAAGCATGATCGGCAGATCGGCGGCGCGGTCGATGGCAAGCGTGTTGAGCGCATTTTCGCGCTCTGTCGGAACCGCGTAGGGCGGGGTTCCCACAAGGATCGCGTCTGCGCCGATCTTCGCGGCATGTTCCGCCATCGCAATGGAATCGGGCAGGCGGATGGCCACTGTCCCCACCATCAGCGGAACACGCCCTTTGGTCGCGTCACGCGCTAGCGCGGCAAGCTCCATGCGTTCTTCCATCGACTGGGCGTAATACTCGCCGGTCGACCCGCCGTTGATGATCCCGTGTACGCCTTGTGCCACGAGATAGTCGATCATCGCGACAAAGCTGTCGCGGTCGATCGTCCCGTCCTCGCGGTGCGGGGTGATGACCGGGGTCCAGATCCCTTCGAAATTCATGATGCTCCTTTCGCGGCAAGGCCGCTCCCCAGCGGTTCCCGAAGGCCCTCGGGCGTAACGAACCGTTCGATTTCAGCCCGGCTCAGATCCCAATGCGCGATGGCAAGGTCGGCGGCGCCGTCGGCATCGCCCGCCTCGATCAGGTCGATCAGTTGATCATGCTGATCGGCGGCGACCGCACGTTGATCGGCAAGAGCAGGCGTGCGCGGATTGTAGAAGGTCATGCCGATCCGGGTATGGTCGATCAGTAGTCGGCGCAGGCTCGGCGTCAGGTATTCATTGTCGGCCATCTCGCCGATGATCGCGTGGAACCTCTCATTGGCGAGCGCCCGCTCTGCCGTGCCACCTTCGCGGATCGCCCTGCGGAACAGGGTTTGTGCGTCCTTCAGACGCATGATCTGTGCCGGAGTGGCAAACTGTGCAGCAAGCCGCGCGGTGGCGGCATAGATCATCGGGGCGGCTGTAAAGAAATTGCGCAGTGTCTTGTGCGTCATGGGCGCAACCTGCGCACCGCGGCCTTCGTGCAGTTCGACATATCCCTCACCGCCCAGTTGCCGCAGGACTTCGCGCAAGGGGGGGCGGGACATGCCGTATTCCTCGGCGAGCTGCGTTTCGTCCAGATAGGCCCCCGGTTCCAGTGTCTGTGTCAGAATGCGCCGACGCAGGTCGTCGAGGCAGGCGGTTTTTCGGGCTCGGGTTTCGCTCATCTGTCCCTTCCTCGCGCGCCGGGCTGGTGGTCAGTGTGCTGGGATGTATATCTAAATAATTATTATTGTCTACTGAGATTCTTTATGGCTTCATGTGATCGTCACGCCCCCGCATTCGGGCATGAATGGTCCCGTAATTCGATCCGGGGTGCTGCCAACGAGAGAAAGGAAGGGGCGCTGAATGCCACCGCAGCACTTTGTCTTTGCGCTGGTCGAGGATTACACGCACATGGCCTTTGCCTGCGCGGTTGATCCTCTGCGCATCGCCAATCTGATCAGCGGCGAGGAGTTGTATCGCTGGTCCTACGCGTCCGAGGACGGTCGCATCGCGCAGGCCTCTGACGGCTCGCGGCTTGAGGTGCAGTATGGCTTCTCCGAGCTTCCGGACTGTGACCGGTTGTTCCTGCTGTCCGGTATTCACATGCAGAAGAAGGACACCTCGCGCCTGATTGCCGCGCTGCGCCGGGTCGACCGGACGCGCCGGACCGGGATCGGCGCTCTGTGTTCCGGCGCCTGGGTGCTGGCAAAGGCCGGGTTTCTCGATGGTCGGCAGGCGGCGATCCACTGGGAATACCACGACAGTTTCATGGAGGAATTCCCCGAGGTTGCGCTGGTCCGCAACGTGTTCGTGTCGGATGAGAAATATGTGACAGCGTCCGGAGGCACAGCCACGGCGGATCTGATGCTGCACCTGATCGAACAGGATCACGGGTCGGACCTGTCTCAGGCAGTGGCAGACCAGATGGTCTACAGCGCCGCCCGCGCGGCGACCGCAGAGCAGAAAGTGTCGCTTCAGTCGCGGCAGGGGATGCGCAACCCGCATCTGGCCCGAGCGATCCAGATGATGCGCGATCACCTTGACGATCGGGTGACACACACGGCGCTGGCCGAGGCAACAGGCGTCTCGGTCCGGCAGTTGGAGCGCATGTTCGGCAAGTATCTCAACACCTCGCCCAAGAAGTTCTACATGGAACTGCGCCTCGAACGCGCGCGCCACCTGTTGCTGCAAACCGAGATGTCGGTGATGGATGTCGCGCTGGCCTGCGGGTTCGAAAGTTCCGGCCATTTCAGCCGCGTCTACCGTGCCGCATATGGCGTGACCCCGATGTTGCAGCGGGGCAAACTGACGTAACGGAGCAGGGCGGAGCAATTATTTTTACCGCTTGGTAAAATTCCTTGGCGCTGTACGATGTTCGCCCCTGGATTGCGTTGCATATCTTCCGGAGATCGCGCGATGGATCGGGCTCATGTTGCCGGACAACCTCCCTTGCAATCAGCAAAATATGTGCCTTGAACTTCTCTTTGTTAACTGCATAGCTTGCGATGTCCGTAAATAATGCAGTTTGAGGGAAAATTTGCAAAGCATTGGAGATGCTCTGGGTCTTGCTGTGGCGCTGGTTCTGTCCGGCGATCCGGATCTGCTTGAGATCGTCCTGCTGTCCCTGCGCGTCAGCCTGTCCGCGACTGTCATCGCCTGTCTGATCGGACTGCCCGTTGGGGCGCTTGTGGCGATTGGGCGGTTCCGGGGCCGCAATGCGCTGCTTGTTTTCATGAACGCGTTGATGGGCCTGCCGCCTGTTGTGGTGGGGCTTCTGGTCTATCTGCATCTGTCGCGCTCGGGTCCACTGGGATTTCTTGGTCTGCTCTACACGCCGACGGCGATGATCATTGCGCAGGTGATTCTGATCGCGCCGATCATTGCAGCGCTGTCGCGGCAGGTGCTGGAAGACCTGCACACCGAATATGCCGATCAGTTCCGATCGCTGTGCCTCTCGCGGGTGCAGACGGTGCAGGCGCTTCTGTGGGACGCGCGCTATTCTCTGCTGACTGTAGGTCTGGCCGGGTTCGGGCGCGCGGTGGCCGAGGTCGGGGCAGTGATCATCGTTGGTGGCAATATCGATCACCTGACCCGCGTCATGACCACGGCCATTGCGCTTGAAACCTCGAAGGGGGAACTCGCGCTGGCGCTTGCGCTGGGCATGATCCTTCTGATCATCGCGCTTGGCGTAAATGCCGCCGTGCAATCGGTGCGCATGACGGCGGCCCGGCAGGCCTATGTCTGACGCCGCCGCGATGCCCTTTGCGCAATCCGTCCGCTCTGCCGTGCCATCGGTATTGATGCCGCTTCGGGTGCGCGACCTTGTTCTGCGTTTCGGAGAGATCACGGTTCTCGATCACCTTTCGCTGGACCTCGGTCCGCGCGGATGCACGATGATTATGGGGCCGAACGGCGCAGGCAAGAGCCTGCTGCTCAAACTGCTGCACGGCCTGATGCAGCCCACGGCGGGACAGATCGACTGGGGTGGGCAGGGGCCAACGGACGTCACCGCACGTCAGGCGCTTGTATTTCAGAAACCGGTTCTGCTGCGGCGCTCGGTTCGGGCCAATATCGAATTCGTTCTCAAAGCGCGCTGCAAGAGACCTGGCGAAAGCGCCGAGTTTCTGGAACATGTGGGCCTGAGCCACAAGGCCGACCAGCCGGCACGCCTGTTGTCGGGCGGCGAGGCGCAGCGTCTTTCGCTGGCCCGTGCGCTGGCGACCGATCCCGAAGTTCTGTTTCTCGACGAGCCCACGGCCAGCCTCGATCCCGCATCCGTTCTGGCCATCGAGCGCATCGTCAGTGACGCGCGCAACCGCGGTGTGCGCATCATCTTCGTGACACATGACGTCGGGCAGGCACGGCGCATGGCGGATGATGTCGTGTTCATGCACCGGGGCAAGGCGGCCGAGCACAGCCGGGCCGATGACTTTTTCCCCGATCCGCAAAGCAGCGCGGCGCGGGATTTCCTGAACGGAAGAATTGTCGTCTGACAACCAACACAACGGGAGGGCTTTCATGTTTGCAAGAACACTTGGCGCGACGGCTTTGGCCCTGACGCTCGCGGGCGCGGCGTCGGCGCAGGAACAGTCGATCCTCGTCCAGTCGACCACGTCAACGGCCAATTCGGGTCTTTACGACTACCTGCTGCCGATCTTTCAGGACAAGACAGGTGTTCAGGTGAACGTGGTCGCCGTAGGCACCGGTCAGGCGATCAAGAACGCCGAGAACTGCGATGGCGACGTGCTGCTGGTCCATGCGAAGCCATCCGAGGAAAAATTCGTTGCGGCGGGTTTCGGGACCGAACGCACCGACCTGATGTATAATGACTTTGTCATTGTCGGCCCGGCGGCCGATCCAGCGGGTGTCGGCGGCATGTCCGATGTGCAGGGCGCGCTGTCGCAGATCGCTGAAAAAGGCGCGATGTTCGCCTCGCGCGCTGATGACAGCGGAACCCACAAAAAGGAAATGGCGCTCTGGGCCGACAGCAGTGTCGATCCGACGTCCGCATCCGGCGGCTGGTACCGCGAAACCGGCTCTGGCATGGGGGCAACGCTCAACGCGGGTATTGGCATGGGCGCATATGTCATGACCGACCGCGCCACGTGGATCAGCTTTGCCAACAAGCAGGACTACCAGATCGCGGTGCAGGGCGACGAGGACATGTTCAACCAGTATGGCGTGATCCCGGTCAACTCCGAGAAATGCCCGTCCGTGAATGTGGACGCTGCCCGGACATTTGCCGATTGGCTGGTCTCCGACGAGGGTCAGGAGGCCATTGCAGGCTTCAAGGTGGCCGATCAGCAGCTGTTCTTCCCGAACGCTCCGGGCAATTGATCCAAAGGTCGGGGCGGCTCAAGGGTCGCCCCGGACCACAGACGCGCACAGACATGATCGCTGCTGTCGATCGCTGCGCGTCAGACCTCGCCAACCACCCCGTTCCGGATTAGCGTGGCGCAACGCACAGGGGCGCATCAGGCGGGCACAGCCTGCATCGGGCGACACTCTGATCGCAGAGCAAAACGGGGAGGGGCGAGATGCAGGACCATGGAACCTATGACTATGTCATCGTCGGTGCAGGCAGCGCCGGATGTGTTCTGGCGAACCGGCTGAGCGAGGACCGGGACACGCGGGTGCTGCTGCTCGAAGCGGGCGGCTCGGACAATTATCACTGGGTGCATATCCCGGTCGGATACCTCTATTGCATCGGCAACCCGCGCACGGACTGGGGGTTCAAAACCCAGCCCTGCGACGGTTTGGGAGGGCGGTCTCTCCTTTATCCGCGTGGCCGGTTGCTGGGGGGCTGTTCGTCAATCAACGGTATGCTCTACCTGCGCGGTCAGGCCGCCGACTACGACGGATGGCGTCAGCTGGGCCTTGCAGGCTGGGGCTGGGACGACGTTCTGCCCTATTTCCGGAAATCCGAGGATTACTACGGAGGAGAGGATGACCTGCACGGAGCGGGCGGTGAATGGCGCGTCGAGGAACAGCGCCTGCGCTGGGACATTCTCGATGCGTGGAAAGACGCCGCGGTGCAGGCGGGCATCCCCGAGACGCCGGATTTCAACCGTGGCGACAACTTTGGTGTGGGGTATTTCAAGGTCAACCAGCGCGCAGGCTGGCGTTGGAGCACGGCAAAAGGGTTTCTGCGTCCCGCGCGGAACCGGCCTAACCTGACGGTTCTCACCCATGCGCAGGCCGACCGGGTTCTGTTCGATGGTCGCCGTGCGTCAGGCGTTCAGTTCCGGCACAACGGGTCGGCCTCGCGGGTCAGCGCACGGCGCGAGGTCATCCTGTCCTCTGGCGCCATCGGGTCTCCACAGATCCTGCAGCTGTCGGGCATCGGTCCGGCGGATCATCTCCACAGCCTGGGTATCGACGTCCTGCACGACCAGCCCGGCGTCGGTTCCAACCTTCAGGACCATCTGCAGATCCGTTGCGCCTACCGGGTCCGGAACGCCAAGACGTTGAATACGATGGCCAATTCTCTGATCGGAAAAGCCAGGATCGGGCTTGAGTACCTGCTGACGCGGTCCGGCCCGATGTCAATGGCACCAAGCCAGCTGGGTGCGTTCGCCCATTCCTCTGCGGATGTTGCGACGCCGGATCTTGAGTATCACGTTCAGCCGGTCACGCTCGAGGCATTCGGCCAGCCGCCGCATGACTTTCCCGCCATCACCGCAAGCGTCTGTCACCTGCGCCCCGAAAGCCGGGGCCATGTGCGCATCAGTTCACCGGATCCGACGGCGCATCCCGAGATCCAACCGAAATACCTGTCCACCGAAGGTGATCGCCTCGTGGCTGCGCGCGCGATCCGGCTGACGCGCCGGATCATGGAGCAACCGGCGCTGGCTCCCTTCACGCCCGAAGAGTTCAAACCGGGGCCCACCTACCAGACGGATGCCGAGCTTGCCGAAGGTGCGGGCCAGATCGCATCGACGATCTTTCACCCGGTCGGCACCGCGCGCATGGGCACCGATGCCGAGGCCGTTGTCGATGCCGACCTGCGGGTGAACGGAGTGGACGGGCTGCGGGTCGTCGATGCGTCGGTCATGCCGCGCATCACGTCCGGCAATACCAATTCCCCGACAATCATGATCGCGGAAAAGGCAGCCGATCTGATCCGCGCCAAAGCGATGGCCTAGGCGCGGCAATCCAGGCTGTTCAGGTTCGGTCGGCCCACATTGGGCCGTATCCAAAGTGGATGCCTCAAACCGGTCAACTCCCCGGCGTTGCACTGTTTTTTGATTGTCTCGCTTCATGAGACAATTGACTTGCCGGGCGAATCCACCCTCAGTTGGCGCATCGCAACTCTAACGGGATTTTTCGGATTTTATGGAAAACGAATTTGAACAGACGCTTGCCGCCTCGCTGTCGTCGCTGGCTCCGATTGCGGGTTTCGGGGGGCTGACGGCCCCGGCCACGGAAGCCGACCTTCTTCAACTGACCGTCGGTGAATATCTTGATCTGCTGGATGCAGCGGAACAGGCGCTGCAGGCGCAACGCCCGCAGATTCAGGCGCTCATGTCCAATCCGCAGTTCACCGCCGATCTCGATGGTGAAGCACTGGCGTTTCTGCAGGACTGGGCCGATGGGGACTTTACTCTGATCACGGATGCCTTCGATCAGGCACGTGCGGCGCTCAGCGGTGTGCCGCGCAGCACACTGCTGGTCGATGTGTAGGGCCTCGACGGCAATGGCGGCACACTGCGCGACGACATCGAACAGGCCTTCGCCGATGCCGATGCGCGGCTGGCAGAGCTGCTCTGGAGCGAAAACAACGGTCTGTTCACCTCCAGCACGTTCACTGTCGATCCCGACACCGGAAGCTGGTTCATTTCCGGAACCGATCTGAGCGGATCGACACTTGCCGAACTGTGGGCCATCGTCGGCGAAGCTGCAGGCAATGCGATCATTGCCTATTTCGAATCCCAGACCACCCTGATCAACCAGTTGATCGACCAGGGAACAAGTCCTGCCGCCTTTGCTCAGGCCGAAGCTGCGGTTGAATCCGCGTCCGCTTCTGCGATCGAGGCGCTGCAGGGGTTCGGCCAGACCCTTACCACAAGCCAGGACGTCGATCTGTCGTCTTTCGAGGCCCTGGCGCTTGCGCAGTATCAGTCCGTGATCAGCGCGGTGGCGGCGGCTCTGCCCGATCTGGAAGCGGCGCTCAGCCAGCTGGTCATCGGCTCGCGCAACTCCGACCCGACCTTCGTGGTCAATCTCGAAGGCGACGTGAACGGATCGGACGAGGGTGACTGGTTCTATCTCAATGACGAGGACAACACCTTTGACGGCGGCATCGGTCAGGACGTGGTCTTTGCCTTTGGCGGCAATGACCGTCTGACCGGCGGTGCGGATGACGACACCCTCTTCGGGGGCGAAGGCAATGGTGACACTGCGGTCTATTCCGGGCCGCAGGGGCGCTACACTCTGCAGATCTCGGCTGATGGCGTGTCGGTGATTGACCGGGCAGGGACCGACGGCACTGACAAACTGAACGAGATCGAACTGCTGTCTTTCTCTGACAATGCAGAATTCAATCTTGCAAATCAGGTGGGTATCGCGTCGCTCAGCCCGGAGGATATCGCAACCTTCGTTGAGCTTTACATCGCCTATTTCAACCGCGCGCCGGATGCCGAAGGTCTCAATTTCTGGGGATCGGCCTTTGCCAACGGCTTCTCGCTCGAGGCGATTGCCACGCTGTTCCTCGATCAGCCGGAAACACGGGCCACCTATCCTGACACGCTGACCAATCTGGAATTTGCGACGCAGGTCTACAACATCGTGCTGGGTCGGACGCCGGATCAGGACGGTCTCGACTTCTGGGCGGGGGCGCTTGACGGCGGTGGCGTGACCCGTGACCAGTTCATCCTCGAGGTGCTGCGCGGGGCCAAGGCAGAGCCGCCTGCTGGCGCAACGCAGGACTTCATTGATCTGCAGCTGGGCGACCGCGCATATCTGAGCGACAAGACCGATATCGGGACCTATTTCGCGGTCATCCGCGGCTTGTCCGACGTCAGCGAAGCGGATGCGGTGATGACCCTCTTCGTGCGCGGAGACCAAAGCAGCATCGACGCGGCCTTCAACGCGACGAACCAAGCCTACAACGAAGCGGTTGCAGCCGACAGCGGGGATATGCTGATCCAGCTGGTTGGCGTGGTGGACGATCCTTTCGCCATCTAAGCGACCGGTTCCGCCCTGTGACAGCGCGCCCCTCGACGGGCGCGCTGTTCGTTTTAGCTAACGCCTCACAGGGAAACGCTGACGAGGCAGAGCATTATGAAAATCGCCATCATCGGGTCAGGCATGGCCGGGCTGGCCTGTGCGGCGCGCCTGTCCAAGGCGGGATTGCCCCCGACCGTCTATGACAAGGGCAGAGGATTGGGCGGTCGCATGGCCACCCGCCGTGTCGAGGGCGGGCTCCAATTCGACCACGGCGCACAGACGATCCCCTGCGAGGATTCCGCATTCTGCACTCTTCTTGAGGATGCGAGGGCAAGCGGCCACGTAGCTGACTGGGATATGGGCGACGGCACCCCCAAAGCTGTTGGCACACCGGGCATGACGGCCCTTGCAAAATATCTGGCCCAAGGTCTCGACCTGTATCAGCAAACCGAAATCACATCAGTGACCCAGACGGGCGCGGGGTGGGACCTGACCGCAGATCACGCAGTTGGAACCTATGATCGCGTGATCTGCACCGCACCTGCGCCGCAGACTGGCAAGCTTGTCGGTCACGCCCTGACAGACACGCTCGATCACGTTGCCTATGCGCCCAGCCTGACACTGATGGTGGCGCTCAATCGCCCGCTCGATGCGCCCGACACACAGGCCAACCCGACCGATGCCTTGGCATGGATTGCCCATGACAGCGCGAAACCGGGGCGTCCGTCGCAATATTGCTGGGTTACGCAGGCCAGCGCTGAGTGGAGCGTCACACATCTGGAACTGAGCAAGGACGAGATCGCCGCGCGGATGCTCGACCTCTTTCTCACCCATCACGGGCTTGAGGCGACCGACGTGGCCTACGCTACTGCCCATCGCTGGCGCTATGCGCTGATCACACACCCACTGGGCCAATCCTTCGTTACGTCGCCCGATGGAACCCTCTACGCCGGTGGCGACTGGTGCCTCGGCCCCCACATCGAACACGCCTGGCGCAGCGGAACCGCCATCGCACAGGACATTCTGCGCGCCGCATGACCCTCAGCGATCCCCGCATCCAACGGCTGATCACCCTGATCCGAGCCGCACTTACCCCACCGCCGGGCAAGGGGCGCATTGCGCTTGCGCTGAGCATGGGCGCGCTCTGCCACCTGATCTTTGCCATCGCCGTTCTGTCGATGATGGCTGCCATGTTCTTCGGCATGAGCGAAAGCTTCGGCACCGTCCCATGGCCATGGGCGATCCCCGTCAATACGCTGCTGATTCTGCAATTTCCGCTGGTGCATTCGTTCCTGCTCTCCAAACGCGGAACAAAGATCGTTGCGCAGCTGATCCCCGGACCCCATGGCGGCACACTTTCCACCACCACCTACGCCATCATCGCCTCTCTGCAGCTCAGCGCGCTTTTCCTGCTTTGGACTCCCAGCGGCATCATCTGGTACCGCGCAGACGGAACGGCGTTCATCCTGATCTGCACCGCCTACGCCGCCACATGGCTGCTGCTGCTCAAAGCCAGCTTCGACGCTGGCGCCGAGGTGCAATCCGGCGCGCTGGGCTGGATGTCGCTCTTGGGCAAGATCAAACCGGTCTTTCCGGACATGCCGACGCAGGGCCTCTTCCGGCATATCCGGCAGCCGATCTACGTGGCCTTCGCTCTCACCCTCTGGGCTGTTCCGGTCTGGACGCCCGATCAACTGGCGCTTGCGATCAGCTACACCCCCTATTGCCTGCTCGCTCCGCGTCTGAAGGAAAAACGCTTCGAACAGCGCTACGGCGCCGCATTTGATCGCTATCGCGCAGATGTGCCCTATGTCCTGCCCAAACTCACCTCTACGGAGCCGAAAGATGCCGCCAACCGCGCGCAACAACCTTGAGATCTACGATGATGTCGCCGCGCAATGGTGGTCTGACGACATCCGCTGGGTCCGCACGCTCAAGAACATGGTTCCGGGGCGGTTGAGCTGGTTCGATAAACAGTTCGACTGGCAGGGCAAAGACGTGCTCGACCTCGGTTGCGCGGGGGGCTTCATGGCCGAGGCGCTCGACGACCGGGGCGCGCGCGTCACCGGCATCGACCCCGCGTCCGAGGCCATAGCCGCCGCCCGCGCCCATGCCGAGGCCGGGGGGCGCGCGATCCGCTATGATGTCGGCGTGGGCGAGGCGCTGCCCTATGCCGATGCGAGCTTTGATGCAGTGGTCTGTGTCGACGTGCTGGAACACGTCCAGAGCCTGCCCAAGGTGATCTCCGAAACCGCCCGCGTGCTGCGCCCCGGTGGGCTTTTCCTCTTCGACACGATCAACCGCAACCCCATCGCCCGACTGGCCACCATCACCATGGCTGAGGACGTGCTGAAACTGCTCCCCAAGGGCACGCATGATCCCGAGATGTTTATCAAACCCGCAGAACTGCGCACCGAACTCGACAAGGCCGGGTTCACCACCGGCAAGATGGTCGGCCTCGGCCCGCGCGGGATCAACGGCAAAGGCGATTTCACATTCGGCCGCGTACCCGGCACGATGATCATCTACATGGGCACAGCGCGAAAATCATAAGGCCGCGCCACCGCTTTAACGGTTGACTTGTGCGGCCGCAGGCCCCATGTGCACGCCATCGCCGCGCAGCCGCGTGAGCTTGCCGCGCCCAACCAACTGGCGCATCGGCGATACAGATTTCAGTTCCCCATCACGCAGGGTTCCTGACGCAGGTCCAGACAGCACGGGATGCGCCCGGTCTGTCTTAAGGGTCTGCGTGCCCTCGCTCGCCGCGGACATGCGGCACAACCCCATCCGTCTGCGGAGACCCCGCAGGCGGAGGTAAAGGATACACATTGTCGACTTTTGACACGCTGGGCCTCAAGCCCGACCTCATGACCGCCCTCAAAGACGCGGGCCTCAAGACACCGACCCCGATCCAGACCAAAGCCATCCCTCTGGCGCTCCAAGGCCAGGACGTTCTGGGCCTTGCCCAGACCGGCACCGGCAAAACGCTGGCCTTTGGCCTTCCGCTCGTCAGCCACCTGCTCGACGCGCCCGAACGCCCCGCCGCGCGCACCGCAAAATCGCTGATCCTCGCGCCGACGCGGGAACTGGTAAACCAGATCGCCGACAACCTGCGCATGCTCACGTCCAAGACCAAGCTGCGCGTGACCACCGTCGTCGGCGGCCAGTCGATCAACAAGCAGATCCACCAGTTGCTCAAGGGCACTGACATCCTCGTCGCCACGCCGGGCCGGCTGATCGATCTGATGGACCGCAAGGCGGTCGATCTGCGCACCGTCAAACACCTTGTCCTCGACGAGGCCGACCAGATGCTCGACATGGGGTTCATCCACGCCCTGCGCCGCATCGCGCCCAAGCTCGGCACGCCGCGCCAGACCATGCTTTTCTCGGCCACCATGCCGAAACCGATGGAAGAGCTCAGCCGCGCCTATCTCACCAACCCGGCCAAGGTGCAGGTCTCGCCTCCGGGCAAAGCTGCCGACAAGATCACCCAGTCGGTGCATCACCTTGCCGGTAAGGCCGAGAAAGCCGCCAAGCTGCGCGAGATCCTGAGCGCCGATCCCGACGCCCTGACATTGGTATTTGCGCGCACCAAACACGGCGCGGAGAAGCTTATGAAGGGTCTCGTGGCCGACGGGTTCAACGCCGCCTCGATCCACGGCAACAAGAGCCAGGGCCAGCGTGACCGCGCCATCAAGGCGTTCCGTGACGGTGAGATCACGGTGCTGGTCGCAACCGACGTTGCCGCGCGCGGCATCGACATTCCGGGCGTGGCCTATGTCATCAACCATGACCTGCCCGAAGTGCCGGACAGCTACGTCCACCGCATCGGTCGCACCGCCCGCGCAGGCCGTGAAGGCGAGGCGATCGCCTTCTGCGCACCGGACGAAGCAGACCTGCTGCGCCAGATCGAAAAGTTGATGAAGATCGAGATCCCTGTCGCCAGCGGCACCGCACCGAAAGACCCGGTCGCCCGCAAGCCGCAGCAGCGCGGTCAGGGCCGTGGCAAGGGGCAGGGGCGCCCGGCAGGCAATGCCGCCGCCAAACCCAACGGCAACCGCCGCCGCCGCAACCGGTCGCGCAAGGCCGCCTGATCTCCTCGCGCCCTAAGGTTTCTTTAGGCTTCAAATACCTCAGGGGGGTGTGGGGGACAGCGTCCCCCCACCTGTCGGAGCGGCGCAGCCGCTCCGATCCCAACCGATGGCAGCTTACCGGATTCCCCAAGGTCACCCCTCCCACAGGGCAGCGCCGCGCCTATGTTAAGGCCAAAGCCAGTGACAGACGGAGCGCGCCGCGATGCAACTCAGGATCAACGGAACCCTGCATGAGGTCGATGTCGAAGAGGACATGCCGCTTCTCTGGGTGCTCCGCGATGAGCTGGGCCTGACCGGCACCAAGTTCGGTTGTGGCATCGCCCAATGCGGTGCCTGCACCGTTCATCTCGACGGGGTTGCTGTCCGTTCCTGCCAGACCTGGGCCAGTGACGCCGAAGGTGCCGAGATCATCACCATCGAAGGATTGGGCACACCCGACCTGCTTCACGCCGTGCAGGAAGCGTGGTTGACCGAACAGGTGGCCCAATGCGGTTTTTGCCAGTCCGGCCAGATGATGCAGGCCGCCGCGCTGCTTTCGGAAAACCCGCAACCGACCGACCAAGACATCGACGACGCCATGTCCGGCAATCTCTGCCGCTGCGGAACCTATCCCCGCATCCGGGCTGCCGTGAAACGCGCCGCCGCGGCGATGCAGGAGGGCTGATCATGGGACGTCTGAAAACCATCGCCCGCCGCACCTTCCTGATTGGCTCTGCTGCCGTTGTCGGCGGTGTCGCCTTTGGCGTCTACACGGTGCGCAAACCGCATGAGAACCCGCTGACGGCCGGGGCGGGCGAGGCGGTTCTGACACCTTACGTCAAGATCACCGCTGACGGCATCACCCTGATCACCCCCCGCGCGGATTCGGGGCAGGGGGTCTACCACGTGCAGGCCGCCCTGATCGCCGAGGAGCTGGATGTAGATCTCGACCAGATCAAGGCCGATCCCGGCCCACCCAGCCCGGCCTATTGGAACACCGCTCTGGCGGCCGAAGCGGCCGAGTTCATGGTGCCTGCCGCTGGCATGATGCAGGACATGGCCGAAGGCGCGGTGAACTCTGTGATGAAGGTGATGGGCCTCCAGATCACGGGCGGTTCCACCACCGTGCCGGACCAGTTCGAAAAGCTGCGTCTGGCGGGCGCGTCGGCGCGTGAGACGATCAAGACGCTGGTGGCCGAGCGGGAAGGTGTCGCGGTCACGGACCTCACCACCGCGTCCGGCAACGTGATTTTACCAGATGGTCAAAAAATCCCCTACACCAGCCTCGCCGCCGATCTGGCGGATGCCGAAGTGGTGCAGGACGTCCCCCTCCGTGACCCGTCGGAATGGCGCTATCTCGGCAAGCCGATGCAGCGGATCGACATGCTGGCGAAAAGCACGGGCACACAGGAGTACGGTATCGATGCATCGGTCGACGGCATGGTCCACGCGACAGTGCTGATGAACCCAGCGCAGGGCGGTGGGATGGCGGACTATGACGCCTCCGAAGCGCTTGCCATGCGGGGCGTCAAGGCCGTGGTGCCGATCACCGGCGGCCTTGGGATTGTCGCCGACAACACCTGGCGCGCGTTCCGCGCCGCGCAGGCAATCAACGTCACGTGGGAAGACCCAAGCTTTCCGCTTGAACAGGCCGACCATTGGGCGGCGCTCGAAGTCGCCTTCACACCTGACGCGCAGGACAGCCAGAAGCGCAATGATGGCGATGTGGACGCCGCACTCAGCGACGACGAGGTCCTTACCGCCGAGTACCGCGCGCCCTATCTGGCCCATGCGCCATTGGAGCCGGTCAACGCCATTGTCCGCGTCGACGACGACCGCGCCGAGGTCTGGACCGGCACACAGATCCCGCGCTTCATTCAGGCCAATGTCAGCCGGATCACCGGCATCCCGGCGGACAACGTCACCGTGCATGTTCTGATGATGGGGGGCAGTTTCGGGCACCGTCTGGAAGACGAGGTGGTCAAACAGGCGACCGAGATCGCGATGCAGATGAAGGGCACGCCGGTCAAGCTGACGCTCTCGCGCGAAGAGGACATGATCCACGACTTCCCCCGCCAGATCGCCATGGCGCGGATGCGTGGCAAGGTCGCCAACGGTCAGGTCGAGGCGCTGGATCTCGGGATCGCCATGCCCTCGGTTGTCGCCTCGCAACTCAGCCGCCAGAACCAGTCCGCGCCCGGTCCGGACAGCCAGATTGTGGCGGGCGCGTGGGAACAGCCCTTTGCCATCCCGCACCAACGGGTGACGGGCTACCGCGCGCAGCCGCTGGCGCCGATCAGTTCATGGCGCTCGGTCGGCGCGTCCACCAACGGGTTCTTCTTCAACGCCGCATTGGACGAGTTGATCGAAGCGGCAGGGTCCGATCCTCTGGAGGAACGCTTGCGCCTGTGCAGCGATCCGCTGGCGCGGCAGGCGTTGGAGGCGGTGGCCGAGATGTCGGACTGGTCCGGTATTGGTGGCATGGCCAATGGCTCCAGGACCGGGCGGGGTGTCGCCCTGACCAAATCCTTCGGCGTTCACTGCGCGCAGGTGATTGAGGTTACGGACACCGACGCAGGCCTCCGCATCGACAATGTGTGGGTGGCCGCCGAGGTGGGCCGCGTGGTCGATCCCGTGAATTTCGAGAACCTCGTGCAGGGTGGCGTGATCTACGGGCTTGGTCACGCAATGAATTCCGAGATCACCTATGCGGGCGGTGTGGCCGAACAGTCGAATTTCGACATGAACCCCGGCATGCGGTTGCACCAGTGTCCCAACATCTTTGTGCGTGGGCTGGAAAACGGCGACCGGGTGCTTGGGATCGGGGAACCGCCGGTGCCGCCCGCCGCGCCTGCTTTGGCGGGGGCGATCTGGGCGGTGACGGGCACGCGGCTGCGTGAGATGCCGTTCAACAAGACGGTGCGTTTCGTTTGAGGGGGAGCGATATTTTACCGGTTGGTAAAGGATCGCTTCGTTCTTAAATCGAAAGCATTTCTTACAGATAAGGTTAAAATATTTGCCTTTTCGTTACCTTATCTGACCGTTATTCTGTCGCCCAACCAACGGGAATGACGAAAGGCGGGCTCTCAGGTGCCAGAGCGAGACCACTTGACTGTGACAGTGCTACGCGGTGGCCCCGACGCGCCGCTGCAGCCTCAGACCTTCGAGGTTCCGGCTTATGACAACCAGACAGTTCTGGATGTCGTGTCGTGGATTCAGCAGAACGCCGACCCGACCCTGACTTACCGTTTCGCCTGCCGGGTCGGCATGTGCGGCAGCTGCGCGATGATGGTCAACGGCGTGCCGCGCTGGACCTGCCGCACCCATGTCAGCAAGGTTCTCGACGGCAATACCATGGAGGTCGGGCCGCTGCGCAACCTTCCGGTGATCAAGGACCTAGCCGCCGACATGGACCCGTTTTTCGACAAATGGGTCGCGGCAGAGGGCAGGCACCACCCGACCCGCAGCCGGGATGAAGCAATCGCCCCGATTGATCCGGTGGCGGAAGAGCGGCAGGCGGCGAATGCGGGGATCGAATGTATCAACTGCTCGGTCTGCTATTCGGCCTGTGATACCGTTGCGGGCAATCCCGATTACCTTGGACCGGCGGCGCTGCAACGGGCCTGGACGCTTTACAACGACGCCAAGGATGCGGACCGCGATGCGATCCTTGATGCGGTGTCCGGACAGGGCGGCTGTCATTCCTGCCATTCGATGGGATCGTGCACCGCTTACTGTCCGAACGAGCTGGACCCGCTTTCGGCCATTGCCGGGCTGAAGCGGGCAACGGCCAAGCGGTTTTTCGGGGGGCGCAAATGAGCGAATTTCACCTCTACATGGCGCAACGCCTGTCGGCGCTGGTGATGGCGCCCTTTGTGATCGTGCATATCGGTGTGATGATTTACGCCATTCAGGGCGGGCTATCCGCGGCAGAGATCCTTGGCCGCACACAAGGCTCGGCCTTCTGGTTCGCTTTCTACGGCCTCTTTGTGGTGGCCGTGTCGATACATGCGGCCATCGGTCTGCGCACCATTCTTGGCGAATGGGCAGGTCTGCGCGGCGGGGCGCGGGATGCGGTTTCGGCTGTGATCGGGCTGGGCCTGCTGGCGCTGGGCGCGCAGGCGGTCTGGGCGGTGACGGCATGAAGGTCGCGCGTGCTCATCCGCTCTGGTTGGCCTACCTGCTGCACAGGCTGTCGGGCCTTGGCCTCGCGCTCTTCCTGCCGCTGCATTTCTGGGTGCTGTCCTATGCTTTGAACGACGCGGCCAAACTGGACGCGTTCCTGACCCTGACCGAAATGCCGTTGGTCAAGCTGGCGGAGTTCGGACTCGTGTTTCTTCTGGCGGTGCACTTCTTCGGCGGGCTGCGCCTGATCGCGCTTGAATGGCTGCCGTGGTCCGCACCACAAAAGACATGGGCGGCCGCGGCGGTGGCCGGGTCGTTCCTTGTCTCCACAACCTTCCTCTTGCAGGCGATCTGATATGTTTTCGACAAAAGACATCGACCGGCACGATACCGACATCCTGATCCTCGGCACCGGGGGCGCGGGGATGTTTGCCGCGCTGCACGCGATGCAGAGCGCGCCCGAGGGCACCAAAGTGACCATCGCGGTCAAGGGTCTGATCGGCAAATGCGGCTGCACCCGGATGGTGCAGGGCGGCTACAACGTGGCGCTGGGCGGTGGCGACAGTGTCGAGCGGCATTTCATGGACACGATCCAGGGGGGCAAATGGCTTCCCAATCAGGACATGGCGTGGCGGCTTTGCGAACAGGCCGTCGTGCGCATCCGCGAGCTGGAGAACGAGATCGGCTGTTTCTTCGACCGCAACGCGGACGGGACGCTGCACCAGAAAGCCTTTGCCGGGCAGACGGCGGACCGGACGGTGCACAAGGGCGACCTGACGGGGATCGAGATCATCAACCGGCTGATGGAGCAGGTTCTGTCGCGCCCGGTCGAGAAGCTGCAGGAGCACCGGGCCATCGGCCTGATCCCGACGAAGGACGGATCGGCGCTGGCCGGTGTGCTGATGATCGACATGCGCACCGGGCGGTTCCGGTTCGTGCGCGCCAAGACGGTGCTGATGGCGACGGGCGGTGGCCCGACCATGTACAAGTACCACACGCCCTCGGGTGACAAGACGATGGACGGTTTGGCGATGGCGCTGCGCGTCGGTCTGCCGCTGCGCGATATGGAGATGGTGCAGTTCCATCCGACCGGGCTCTTGGCGGGCGATCACACGCGGATGACCGGGACAGTGCTTGAGGAAGGTCTGCGCGGGGCCGGGGGGCAGTTGGTGAACCATTCGGGCCAGCGCTTCATGTTCGACTATGACGCCAAGGGCGAACGCGCGACCCGCGATGTGGTGAGCCGGGGCATCTATGCCGAGATGCGCAAGAACAACAATCCGGAACAGGAAGGTGTGTTCATTTCGATGTCGCATCTCGGGCCGGACATGGTGCGCGAAAAGTTCAAGGGTATGGTCAAACGCTGCGCCGATTGCGGGTTCGATCTGGCAGGCGGTCTCGTCGAGGTGGTGCCGACGGCGCATTACTTCATGGGCGGTGTCGTGGTTGATGTGGACACGCGCACGGCGATGGAAGGGCTGTACGTCGCCGGGGAGGACGCAGGCGGCGCGCATGGGTCGAACCGGCTTGGCGGCAATGGTGTGGCGAACTCAACCGTTTATGGCGGCATCGCGGGCGATGTGATGGGCGCTGACATTCGGAGCATGGACGCGCTGCGCGACCCGGACGAGAGCGTTCTTGAGGCAGAGTTGGTGCGCGCCTGTCACCCGCTGACCCGCAAGCCGGAACTGGTGCTGCCCTTGCGCAAACAGTTGCAGGACGCGATGTGGGACGAGGTTGGCGTGATGCGGACCAAGGCCGGGCTGAAGCGGGGTCTTGATCGGATTGCTGAGATTTCGGAGGGCTTGATGGATGTCGGCGTGGCGTCGGAGTCGCTCGCCTTCAACCTGACATGGCATGACTGGCTGAACCTGCGGTCGCTCTGCGATATTTCCGAGGTGATCACCAAGGCGGCACTGGCGCGGGAGAACTCGCGCGGGGCGCATTACCGCGAGGACTTCCCTGATCCCGGCGCGATGGAAGAGAGCTATTTCACCGTCGCGCGGCAAGTGAATGGCGCGGTCGAGGTGGGGCGCGAGGACGTGCAGTTCACCATCGTGCGGCCGGGCGAGACCGTGCTGCCCGAGGGGGAGCCGGAGACATTGGTGGCGGCGCAATGAGATCAGGTTTGAGCAACACTGGCGCGACTGCGCCATGCCCGACCTCCCCCACGGGAGGGCATTTGTCGATCCGCCCGCAGTCTGCGCGTCGCGGATGCTTTAAAGTTCGACGCGAGGCAATTGTGACATCCGCCCTCCCGAGGTCGGGCATGGCGCAGTCGCGCCTCGGCACCGGAGGCACAGCATGATCCCGATCGACCTGATCCAGAAAACCGCCGAAACCCTGATGGACAAGGCCGCCATCGAGATCCCCGAGGATTACCTCGACGGTCTCCAGAAGGCTGCCAAAACCGAGGATGGCGACCTGTCGTCCTTTGTTCTCAAGGCGATGCTGGAAAACTACGAAGCCGCCAAGGAAGACCGACGTGCGATGTGTGGCGACACCGGCGTGCCGCGCTGGTTCGTGAAACTGGGCAATGATGCCAGGGTCGAGGGCGGCATGTGCGCCCTTGAAACCGCGCTGCGGCGGGCGACGGCCAATGCGACCAACGGCGTACCCCTGAGGCCGAACCGGGTGCACCCGCTCTGGCGGACGGATCACAACAACAACGTGGGGATCGGCGCGCCCGAGATCGAATACGGGTTCGAGCCGGAGGGCGAATGGATCGACCTGATCACCGTTCACAAAGGCGGGCTGTTCGGCACCGACTACCGGATGCTGTTCCCAAGTGACGGCATTCAGGGGATCAAGCGCTTCTACCTCGACAGCCTGATGGCCTTCGGAAAACGCGGATTGGCTTGTCAGCCGGCGATCATCGGGATCGGGCTGGGCGGATCGAAGGATATCTGCATGACGCTGGGCAAGCGCGCCTCCGTGCTGCGCACCGTGGGAAGCCGCAATTCGGACCCGCGCATTGCCGAGATGGAGGAGGAGTTCAAGGAACTGGGCAACTCCATCGGCATGGGCGCGATGGGTTTTGTCGGGAAGAACATGGTGATCGATTGCAATATCGAGGTGGGCTACTGCCACACCGGCGGGATGCCGATGTCGGTGCATGCCTTCTGCCTGTCGTCGCGCCGGGCCGTCGCGCGGATCTACCCCGATGGCCGGGTCGAGCACCGCACGGATCCGGACTGGTTCACACCCTATCAACGGCGCGAGACCGTCGATTGGGAACCGATGCGCGAGGCGGCGGAATGAGGCGACAAGGCTTTTCGAAAAGCCTTGGTGCCGCGATTTCGAAATCGCGGGTGAAGCCGCTTACAAGCGACTTGGTCCAAGCGCCTTCGAAGGCGCTTTCACGGAAGGATGGCCAATGAAACCGCGTGAAATCCGACTGTCGACGACACCGACGCCCGAGGCGATTGCCGAGTTGCGGCTGGGAGACATCGTCTATCTGGACGGGTTGATGTACACCGCGCGCGAAGGTGTCTACATGCGCGCGCTGGAGGAAAAAGCCAACATTCCCATGGAGTTGCCGTCCGAAAGTGCGGCGAATTTCCATTGCTCTCCGGCGGCGCGGATCAACGCGGATGGCAGTTTCGACATGGGGGCGGTGACGGCAACTGCCTCCTTCCGCTTTGCCAAGTGGTTGCCGGAATGGATGGAGAAAACCGGCGCGAAGCTCATCATCGGCAAGGGCGGCATGTCATCGAAGGACTACAAGTCCTACTTCGTGCCCAACGGCGCGGTGTACCTGTCGACTGTCGGCTATGGCACCGGTGCGCTGCTGGGGCGCGGCGTGGAAAACGTCGAGGCGGTGCACTGGAACGAGGAACTGGGTCTTGCGCAGGCCATGTGGGTCATCAGGTGCAACAGGATGGGGCCGTTCATCGTGGCCTCCGATCTCAATGGCGATTGCCTGTTCGAACGGGAAAATGCCAAGATCGCGCAGAATATCGAGCGGGTTTATGAAGGCACGAAACCCGCCGTGCTCAAGCGCTACGGCGAAAGCGATGACCGGTCTGACGAGGTGATATGACCAACAACCCATTTGCGCCGGGGGCCAAGCGCCCGGAGGTGACCGAAGGCGTGTTTTCGCCTGAGGAAGTTGCGCTGGCGAACCGCAATTCGGGTGCGCTGCTCGAGACCTTGGGGCTGGAGATCACACCCACCGGCACGCATTACCTGCTCAACCATTTCGATGTGCCCGTGCTGTCCGAGGCCGGGCATGTGCTGCGCTTTGAAGGGGCGTTAGATGCACCCTACGCGCTGACGATGGAGGAGATCCGCGCGTTGCCGGAAAAGACCATGCCGGTAACACTGGAATGTGCGGGCAACGGTCGCGCCGGGGTGAGCCCGCGCTGTTTCTCGATGCCCTGGATGTACGAGGCGGTGGGCACGTCGGAATGGACCGGTACACCGCTTGCGCCTCTGCTGGAGCGAGCGAAACCGCAAGCCGGCGTGCAGGACTTCGCCTTCCTTGGCGCGGATTTCGGGTTCGACAAAGGCCAGCCGCACTACTTTGGCCGCAGCCTGACGCCCGCGCAGATCGCAGAACTCGACGTGATGCTCGTCTGGGGCATGAACGGTCAGCCGCTTCTGCCGCAGCATGGGGCGCCTCTGCGGATCATTGTGCCGGGCTGGTACGGGATGGCCTCGGTCAAATGGCTGACGACCATCGAGGCGCTGACAGAGCGGTATCAGGGCTTCCAGCAGGTGCAGACCTACCGTCTGCGCAAGGACGAGGACGACCCCGGCACGCCGATCACCACGATCCGGGTCAAATCGCTGATGAAGCCGCCGGGCGTGCCCGATTGGGTGACGCGGCAGCGCTGGGTGCAGGCCGGACGCGTGACGCTGGAAGGGCGCGCGTGGTCGGGTGGCGGTGTTCCGATCACGCGGGTTGAGGTGCTCTTGGGCGACACATGGCAGGACGCCGAGTTGACCGGACGGCCTGACACCTACGCCTGGACCGGCTGGCGCATCGACTGGGATGCGACGCCGGGTGTCTATGACCTTGCCTGCCGCGCCACCGATGCCAACGGCACCACGCAACCGCTGGAGGCACCGTTCGACATGGCAGGATTTGCCAACAATTCCGTACACCGCGTGCGTGTGCATGTGGCGGAGGCCGGCGCATGACGCGGGGCGCAGATGTGGTGATGCAGACCCTTGCGGCGCATGGGGTCAAAAACATCTTCGCACTCTCGGGCAACCAGATCATGCCGCTTTTCGACGCCAGTCTGGATGCCGGGGTGCGGCTGTACCATACGCGCCACGAGGCGGCGGCCGTCTATATGGCCGAGGGGTATGCGCAGCTGTCGCGCGGGTTGGGGGTCGCTTTGGTGACCGCCGGGGCAGGGCTTGGGAACGCGCTTGGCCCGCTCCTGACGGCGCGGGCATCTGACACGCCGGTTCTGCTGCTCAGCGGGGACAGCCCCGTGGGCAGGGATGGGCAGGGCGCGTTTCAGGAGATGGATCAGGTCGCCCTGACACAGTCGCTGACCAAATGGTCGGTGCGGGTGACACGGGCCGAGGACCTTTCCGGGACCCTGCACAAAGCGGTGCATGTGGCGCTGTCCGGGCGACCTGGACCGGTACATGTCTCTTTGCCGGCAGATGTGCTGTTGGCAGACACCGGCATGATCAGCGAAGCGATTGCAGAGGCCTCTGCCGACACAAATGTTGCGGCGTTGTGTGATTGGCTCAGCGCTGCACGAGCGCCGCTGATCGTTCTCGGGCCTGCGCTGAACGCAACCCGTCAGCCGGACCTGGCAGAGCGGCTGGAGCAGGCGACGGATGCCCCGGTCATCGTGATGGAAAGCCCGCGCGGTCTGAAGGACCCGTCGCTGGGGGCTTTGACGGATGTCTTTGCCGAGGCGGACAGGGTTCTGCTTCTGGGAAAACCGATGGACTTCACAGTGCAGTTCGGTGCAGCCGCGCCACGGGCGGGTTGGGCGATTGTTCATGCCGACCGTGACGAACTGGCCCGCGCGCAGTTGAACTGCTCTGAACGCCTGACGCTGAGGCTCGAGGCCGATCCCGTGGATGTGGCGCGGGGGCTGTCCTATGGAAGCGGGTCTGAACAAAGCAGCGCTTGGCGCGACCGGGTTCATGCGGCCTGTGCGCGCCGAAGCGAGATCGTTCGTCAGGAGTCTCCCATTGATCCCAGCGGGTTGTGCGCGGCTGTTCAGTCATCGCTCGAAGGCCTGCCTGACCCCGTGGTGATTTGTGATGGCGGGGAATTCGGGCAATGGGCGCAGGCGGGCGTATCGGCGTCACGCCGGATCATCAACGGCGTTTCCGGCGCGATTGGTGGCGGGCTTTGTTATGCAATGGCGGCACGCGCGGCGGATCCGACTGCCACGGTAATCGCTCTGATGGGCGATGGTACGGTCGGCTTTCATCTGGGAGAGTTCGAAACGGCGGTGCGGGAGGATCTGCCCTTTGTCGCGATTGTCGGAAATGACCAGCGTTGGAATGCGGAACATCAGATACAGCTGCGCGAGTTCGGGGCAGACCGGTTGCATGGCTGCGCACTGAGCGAGGCGCGGTATGACGAGGCGGTGGCGGCGCTTGGCGGGTTTGGGGCTCTGGTCACAAAACTGAGCGAACTTCCGGGCGCGATCGAGGCCGCGATTGGTTCGGGCAGGCCCGCCTGCATCAATGTGCTGATGGAGGGTCGCCCGGCGCCGGTTGTGGCCTGAGTCTAGAGACCATGTACCGCCATCACCGCCAGTGTCGCCGGACGTGCGAGCATCGCGGTGTGATGGGCGTGGAGCTTGGGGAACTGCGCCACGTCCACGCCTGCTTTCATCAGCCAGCGCGGGGCGAGGAAAAGATAGGCATCGCACAGTGTGTAACGGTCGCCCATCGCCCAAGGCCCTTTCAGATAATGGGTTTCGATCAGGGCTGCGCAGTCGTGCAAATTCGACGCGACTTTCTTCTTCATCGCCTCCTGCGCTTCGGCGCTGTCGGCCCACCGCGCACCGCGCAGATTGTGGGCGAATGCGACATGCATCGTGGCACAGAGATAGGCGTTGAGCGCGTCCGCTTCGGCCCGCTCAAAGGGCGTGTCCGGCAGCATGTGCGCTTCGGGGTGCGTGGCGGCGACATAGGTCAGGATCGCAGGGTTTTCGGTGATCACCCCGTTCGGCGTTTGCAGCGCGGGCACACGCGCTTTGGGATTGATGGCGAGATAAGACGCCTCATGGTGCGCGCCCTGGGTGATGGGCACCTCATGCGCGGTGTAATCTGCGCCGACCTCTTCCAGAAGAAGGTGTGAGGCAAGGGCGGAACTGTCTTTTGCAAAGTAGAATGTCAGCACGCGGTATCCTCCGGTCTGCGATGCCTAGATGAAAGCCCGGATCAGGATGCCCAGCCCCAATAGCAGGGACAGACCGATCAGCAGGCGACGAAACACATTGTCAGAGATGCGCCGGAACACCGCAATCCCGATCTGCGCCGCCAGCAGGGATGTGGGCAGGGCAATCAGGAACGCGGTGATCGTGGTCGGGGTGTATGCTTCGCGCCACCAGAGCATCACTGTCGTGGTGAACAGGACGCTCACGTTGAAGGGTTGCAGGACCGCCCGGGTTTCGGCTTTCGGCCAGGGGCGCATGGAGCACCAGATCACCGGCAATGCGCCCGACAGGGATGCCATTCCGCCGAGCACACCGCCTGAAAGTCCGATCAGAGAATCGAGCACCGGGGTGCGGCGTTCAAATTTCGGAAGGTTCGCGCGAAAGCTGAAGAAGCCTCCGTAAAGTATCAGCAGGAAACCAATAATCAGTTTCAGTGTGTCGGCGTCGATGAACGACAGCAGTGATATTCCAACGGGAACGCCAAGCAGACCGGGGATGATGAAACGCATCAGGCGCGGCACGTTCCGGCCAAGCGCGTCACGCACCACCCACAGTCCCTGAAGCCCGGTAGTGACCGACATCAGCGACACAACGGCAACCGCGCTTATCGGGTTCAGCGCGACAAGGAAGAACCCGAGGGCGAACAGTGCTGTTCCGGTTCCGGCCAGCCCGTTCACGAAACCGCCGGCCATCGCGCCGAGCGTAATAAATGAAATCGCTTCGAACGTCATGCAGAGATGGCCGATTCTGTGCGGGTGTCGTCCGGCGGGTTGTCCTCAACAGCGCGCAGCATGGCGGCGTGGATTTCTTCAATCACGCGCAGTTTTGGATGCTCTTTGCGGTAGGCCAGCCCCAGAACCCGGCAAGGCGCGTCTTCTCCAAGAGACAGACGGTTGAGCGGCAGGGCATAAGCGGTCTTGACGCAGGAGCGCGGTACAATCGACACCCCGAGATTTGCGTGAACCATGCTCGAAATCGCTTCGAGGTTTTCCAGTTCCATCGCTTCCGACACGCGAATCCCGGTTTTCTGCAACCATGTCTCGATCAGCGTGCCCGCCACGGCGTCACGGTTGAAGCGGATAAAGGGCTGCGTTTCCAGTACTTTGACGGGGTCCTCTTCAGTCACTTCCGAGCCGGTGATCAGGTGCATCGGTTCATCGGCGATCTCCAGAAAGGCCACGCCGGGCGGCATGAGGACCGGTTTTGTGATGATCGCCACGTCGTAGGTGCCCCGGTTCAACCCGGACAGAAGCGCTGCGGTCAGGCCTGGTCGAATCCGCACGCGAAGGTCGGGGTACCGTGCGCGCAGGATCGACATCGACAGCGGAGCCAGCCCGATCAGCGTGGTCGGAACAGCACCAAGATCCACCTCACCCGTCAGCCCGTCATCGCCGAGGACGGAGGGTACGAGGTTGTCGTAATCCATCACCAGCGTTCGCGCGCGTGCCACCACCGCACGGCCCAGCGGGGTCAGTTCGGGCGTACGATGGCTGCGGTCGAACAGGGCAATCCCGAGTTCGGCTTCAAGAGTACGCATCTGCTGGCTGACCGCAGCATGGGTGATGAAAACCGCATCAGCTGCTGCGCTGAAGGTCCTGTGGTCTGCGACTGCGACCAGCGTTTTGAGCAATCTGATGGACATTCAGGGGTTTGTGCAGTTTTTGCTTACAGAACTTGTAATATTTTATTTCTTCGTCAAAGCTCTACTTAAGGATAACCTAAGTCAAGAGCCCGTCACAGGGTCAAAATCTAAAACTGGGAGGAGACTATGAAGCTAAGGACACTTGGTTCTGTATTGGCGCTCGGGGTGGGCCTGATTGCCGGAACTGCAATGGCGGAATATCCGGAACGCCCGATCAACATGATCATCCCCTACGGCGCCGGCGGCGCGACCGACATTTCGGCCCGCACCATTGCCGAGCCTCTGGGCACAGCCGTGGGTCAGGCGCTGGTGATGGCGAACGTCACCGGGGCAGGCGGCGCAACCGGTTCGGTTGCCGTTCAGAACGCGAATCCCGATGGTTATACGATGCTGTTTGCTCGTGTCGGCTCGCACTCGGTGAACCCGGCCATGAAAGCGACGCTGCCCTATACGCTTGACGATTTCCGCTTCGTGACGGTCTACGAGATCAACCCTGTCGCCTGCGCGGTGCGTCCGGACAGTGGTATCGACTCGATGGAGGATCTGGTGGCAAAGGTCGCCGAGGGCGGGGTCAGTTACAGCTCGTCCGGTGTGGGGTCTCTGCTGCACCTTGCCGGCGCGATGGTTCTGAGCGAGTTCGGTGTCGAAGATCCGCTGACACAGGCGACGCACATCCCGCAGCAGGGCGGCGGCGCGGCAGCGACAGCGGTCCTGAACGGCACGGCAACTTTCATCTGCACCAACTCGTCCGCACTGGCGAGTTTTGTGGCGAATGGTCAGCTCAAGCCGCTGATGGTGACAACGGCAGAACCCGTGGTGGGCTTCGATGCGCCGACCGCGAATGATCTTGGCAAGCCCGCACTGAACAAGCTCGTGGGCTGGACCGGGATCGCGGGTCCCGACGGTCTGCCGGACGATGTTGCGGCGAAGTGGGGTGAATGGATGGCGGCGGCCACCCAGGACGAAACTTTCCGTACCACGATGGAAGCACGCGGCTCGGTCATCGAACTGATGGATCCCGAAACCGCAAACGCCTTCATCCTCGAACAGTACAACACGTTCAAAGCCCTTGTGGATCAACTGGGTATGCGGATCGAAGGCTGATCTGACCTGATCCGGAACTGACCTGCGCCGGGGCCTCATGGCCCCGGCGTTTCCACCTGCGGAGCCTTGCACACCATGTCTGAGAAATCCTTGCATCTGCGCTTGGGGATATTCATGTCCCTGTTTGCGCTGTTCCTTGTGCTCTATGCCATACCCAGTTTCGTTTTCGCGCCGTCCAACGTTGGCAAAATCGTCCTGTCGCCCCTGTTCTGGCCGTATGTGCTGGCGGGCCTTGCCGGGATTGTCGGGCTGGCGCTGATCGCAAATGCGCTGACATCCGCGCAGGATACACCCTTCGAGGATGAAGAGACCGAGCACCCCGAGGGAGCGGCCCCGTGGATGCGGCTGGGCGCACTGGCGGTGATCATGGTTCTGGTCATGTTCGGTCTGCCGCGCCTTGGCATGGTCTGGACCGCGATGCTGGCCTTCGCGGCCTGCGCATTCCTGTTCCGCACACGGCATCCGATCCTTGCGCTGGTCTGCGCGGTGGTGGTTCCGCTTTTGCTCTACGCGTTCTTTGCGCATGTCGCCGGCGTGGCGATCCCGCAGGGTAACCTCGTGAGGCTGCCATGAGCCTGATGGATTCCCTCGCCGCCGGCCTGTCGCTGGTTGGCAATGTCGAAGCATTCTTCATGCTGTTCTGCGGGTTGGTCATCGGTGTGATCGGTGGCGCCATTCCGGGGCTTTCGGCCACGATGGCGGTGGCCCTGACACTGCCTTTCACCTTTTCCATGGCCCCGATCAACGGCATCCTTCTGCTGCTGGGCGTCTATAAAGGCGGCATCTTCGGCGGATCGATCCCGGCGATTCTGATCAAGACACCGGGTACACCGGCGTCGTCGGCTACGATCCTCGACGGTCACCCGATGGCCGAACGGGGCGAGGCGGGCAGGGCGCTGGGAATGGCGCTCTATGCGTCCTGCACGGCGGACGCGGTGTCGAACCTCGCGCTGATCCTGTTTGCCGGGTGGCTGGCGTCATTTGCGCTCAATTTCGGCCCACCCGAGTTCTTTGCGCTGATCCTGTTTTCATTGACCATCATTGCGGGTGTTTCGGGCGAGAGCCTCCTGCGCGGTGCGCTGTCCGCGCTGGCGGGTCTGCTTTTGGCAACCGTGGGGCTTGATCTGGTCTATGGAACCAACAGGTTCACCTTTGGCGATCCGAACATGATGGGCGGGCTGAACTTCATCGCCGTGCTGATCGGCCTGTTCGCGATTCCGGAGATCATTGCGATGGCATGGAATCCCGTGGCGCATCTGGGCCGCGCCCGCGCCCTGGGCAAGACGCGCTGTACGCTGGCGGACTATCTGGGCAGCTTCAAGAGCATCATCCGGGGCAGCATGATCGGAGTGTTCCTTGGTTCCATCCCCGGCATCGGAGCTGCGCCTTCAGCCTTCCTGAGCTACTCCGAAGCGCGCCGCACGTCGAAGAACAAGGCCAATTTCGGCAAGGGTGAGATCGAAGGCGTTGCCGCCTCCGAGGCCGGAAACAACGGGGTGGCAGGCGCGACCCTGATCCCGCTCCTGGCGCTTGGCGTGCCGGGTGACGTGATCACCGCGATCATCATCGGTGCGTTCATGGTCCACGGCCTTCAACCGGGACCGATGATGTTCATCCTGAACGTCGACATCATCTACGGCCTTTTCATCGGCCTGATCGTGAGTTCGGTGTTCCTGCTGATCGTCGGGTCGGTCGCGATCCGAGGTTTCCGGTTTGTGGCCGATGTGCCCAAGCGCATCCTGATGCCTGCGGTTCTGATACTCTGCATCTACGGTGTGTTTGCGGTGAACAACAACATCTTCGATGTTGGCGTGATGTTCGTCATGGGTTGGCTGGGCTATATCATGATGCGCAACCGTATTCCGGCGGCACCGTTCCTGATCGCGTTCATCCTTGGTCCGTTGCTTGAGGACAACTTCCGTCAGTCGATGCTGATGTCGGGCAGCGATCCGCTGATCCTGTTCCGCGGGCCGATCACGTGGTTCTTCTGGCTGCTGACCGGGGTGACGGTGTTAGCGATCACCCGCAGCACGCTGCGCAAGCGGGTGCCGCTCAGTTGAGATCTTCGAGGAGGCGACCGTGGCGGCGCGTCTCCTCGATCACCTGACCGAAGGTGGTCAATCCCCGTGCTTCCAGCATGGGGAGCATTTTGACCAGCACCTCGGCTGTCGCCTTGGCATCGCCAAGCGCGGTGTGCCGCAACTCGGTTGGGATTGTGACATTCAACCGGTCACACAGTGCGTCCAGAGTATGGGTCTCGCTGGCACCGAACAGAACGGCCGACAGAAGAACCGTATCGAGGATCGGATGATCCCAGGTGACGCCCGTTTCCTTGGCCTGACGATGCAGAAATGCCATGTCGAAAGGCGCATTGTGAGCGACGATCACCGCATCGCGCGAGAAATCGTGGAACCTGCGGGCAACCACCCGGATATCCGGCTGACCCCGCACCATCGCGTCTGAGACCTTGTGCACCTTGGTCGAGGCAGGGGGGATCGGGCGACCGGGATCCACCAGTTGGTTGATCACTTCGCCTTCGATGATGCGCCCGTTCAGTACCCGGACGGCGCCCAGTTGCACGATGTCATCCTTGTGCGGCAGCAACCCCGTGGTTTCGGTGTCGAACACCGAGAAACACAGACTGCGCAAAGGCCGATCAAGAATATCGGCCTCCGCCGCCCCGGCGGGCCGTTCCAGAAGATCGAAATCATAGACCAGCGGACGTGCGGCATCGGGTGAGATATCGAGCGTCTGACTGTCGATGATCATCAGGTAGCCGCCGCCCTCCATCGGTTTCAGTTTGGTCTCAAAGCTCTGCGCACCATCGTGAGACTGTGCGGTGAATGACACGTCCAATCCGGTCTTGCGCAGCTTGCCCACAGCGGCATCCAGCGATTTGGGATCGAAATATTCGGTGATGGCCGCGTTCAGCCGGGCGACACCCAATTGCGCCAGCACCTCTGCCGCCTGACCGTCGTAAAGCACGATCTGCCCGGTTGGATTGACAAGTATTGTCGCCACCGGAATTTCCGTGAGAAGGGCTGTCAGGCGCGCCTTCTCGGCGTTGAGCCGGGCGGTTTCCGCGGCAACGGCCTGTGCCGTACTCAGCGCCGTTTCGTTCAACTGCCGTGTCACCGCAGAGGCCGCCGGGGCGAGGTCGCCAAGGTAGCGCGCGGCCTGCATGTCGAGATCGCCATCGACACCGGCATGCGCGCGTGTGCGCATCTCTGACGCCAGCCGCTCGATCGGTTTGGCCACGTTCTCATCGAACAGAAGCCAGATGCCGACCGTAAGCCCCAGGATCAGGAACGCCGCGAGGATGGTGGCAAAGGTAAAGCCGTTTTCGACCGTGGTCTCCAGCGCGCGGCCGTAGCCGAACCAAAGCGCGACACCGACAGCCGCCAGACCGCCGAGTCCCAGAAGACAGAAGAACAGAAAAATGCGGAACCGGAGGCTGAGTTTGGACAGCATCGCGTTACCCCCTTTCACACACACCGCTGACGATCGGGTCATCGCCGTTCGTGCTGCGCCAAACCGGATCGCCACCGTCACCGAAGGCCGGATCGGCCCTTTGTGCAGTCTCGCAATTGACCATCAGTTCCACCGACTGCACCGGCGACCAGCGCCGGAAAAAATAGAGGTCGGCCATGAACAGGTTTGCGTTCTCGGTATTGGACCGGACATTGCCGGTATCAAGCGCGATGAACCTGTCCGTATAGGGCGCAAAGTATGTCCAGGGGCGATAGATGGCGGTGCTCTCGGCAGTCTCTACCACCTTGAGACCTTCGGGCAGTGCCGATGATGTGCGCTCGTACCAGCTGTATTCGCTGCTGATCGTGGTGCCGAGCATTGCCGCACCTGCGGCGACAGGCACCATCCATTTCGGGATGCGTCCCCCTGCGATCCGCGTGATGAGCATCATCACGCCAGCGCCTGCCAGACCGGCCACGATCACCGCAATCAATTCCAGAAACATCAGTCGTCCTCCCAAACGATGCGGATCAGCTCAGCATTCCGCGCCCATGCCCGACAGCCGATTGCAGCGACTTTATCACGACAAAGGCATCGCGAAGATGACTTCGCTCAAAATCCGACAGGTCCGTCGGGCTTAGGAAATTGTCGGGCATGATGCCAGAGCGAACCTGTTCGGCTTGATGCTCCAGCCGCGTTTCCGCGATCAGGTCATACGCATCCTTCAGGTCCTGCCCGCCGGAGCCGCTCAGCACCCCCGCTGCTATCGCCGCTTCGAGCCGCGCGGCCGTGTTCACGGCGGTCAGCTTGCCTTGCAACGCGTAGATGCGGCCAAGATCGACCACCGGCACGACGCCGTTGTGCTTGAGGTCGATCTGGTTCTTGTGCTCGCCCGACCGGATTGTCGCGAACCCGCGCAGAAGGCCCAGCGGCGGTGTGTGCTTGAGTGAGTTCGACACCATGTGCGCCACGAAGATCGAATTCGCGGCGGCCTTGCGCAGGGTCTCGGCCTGCAGATCCTCGAACAGCCGGGTCGCGCCACCGATGGGGCGCAGGTCGAACATGACGCTGGCCAGCATCTGCGCCTCGGGCGAGGGGGTCTTGATCCAGCCCGCGAAATACTCGCGCCACACACGCACCGGCTGCCGCCAGCGCGGATTGGTCGCCATCATGTCACCGGGGCAATAGACATAGCCGCAGGTATCAAGCCCGTCGCAGACAAACCGCGCCAGGGCCCAGAAATAAGGCATGTCGGCCTCGGTCACGCTGTCATCGAGGAAGAGGCAATTGTCCTGATCGCTGACGCCGGTCTGTTCCTGCCGCCCCTGCGATCCACAGGCGAGCCAGAGATAGGGCACCGGGGCCGGTCCAAGCTTGGCTTCGGCCAGTGCAAGCAAACGGCGCGTTGCGGTGTCGGCCACATCGGTGATCAGCCGGGTGATCACCTCGTGCCGATTGCCGCCCGCCACAAGCTGCGCCAGAAGTTGCGGGATGCGTTTGGTGACCTGCGCCATCTCTTCGGCGCTGTCTGAGTGAGCAATCTCCGAGACCAGTTCAGCCGAGCTGACCGCCTGAAACCGGGTCAGGTCGGTCTGGGTGACGATGCCCACCAGCTTGCCCGCCTGGCACACCGGGATATGCCCGATCCGCCGCTCCATCATCATGTGCAGCACGTCCGACCCGATGGCTGACGGGGGCAGGGTGACGGGGTCTGGGGTCATGATCTGTGTGATCGGTGTGTCGAAGGGCAACCCGTCGCCCACCACCTTGCCCGACAGGTCGCGGATGGTGGCAATCCCGCGCAGCGCATCCTTCTCGGCGATACAGATCGACGAGACCCGCGCATCGCGCATCAGGCGGGCGGCGGTCTGCACGTCGGTCTCAGGGGGGCAGGTGAGAGGTTTGGTCGCCATCAGCGTCTCGACCCGCGTCGTGGCGAGGCTGGCCTTGTTGGGTTTCTCGGTCCGGCTGCGGTTAAAGAAGCGCCGGAAGGCCGGATCTTCGTTCATCGCCTGGTGAAAGCGCGCGGCCGGGAGCATCAGCACAATCGTATCGGATACCGCCCGTGCCGAGGTCAGGCTGGCCCCGTCGCGCAGCAGCCCGCGTTCGCCGAAGGAATTTCGCGCGCCAAGCAGCGAGATCGGAACGTCATGCTCATCGCGGATTTCAACGTCGCCTTCGTAGACGACAAACAGCCCCTCAAGTGGACTGTTCAAGGCATAGATCATTCCGCCAGCCGGGATCTGCCGCACCTCGAAGGCGGTGATCAGCGTTTTCAGCGCCGCCGGCTCCATCGAGTCGTAGGGATGGATGGCTGACAGGAATTGCGCGAGGGCCGAAGCGGACAGCGTCATGGAAATACCCGTATCTAAGAAAAAGTCCCGCCCCGGAATACCGGCGCGGGACCGCGTTGTCAGGGGGCGTCACCCCGAAGGGTGACGCGTCCTGTTGGCTTAGTGGTCCTGAGCCGCACCTGCACCACGGGGGATGCGGACGCTTTCAACCAGCTCTTCGATCTCACGCGGGATCGGAGCCGACATCTTGGACACGGTGAAGGCCACGGCAAAGTTGATCGCCGCGCCGACCGCACCAAAGCTGGTCGACTTGATGGTGCCCAGAAGCGGGTCAGCATCGGTGAAGCTGTTGGTGTCAGGGATGAAGAACCAGCCCTTGTGCAGGAAGATGTAGATCAGCGTCACGACGAGACCCGAGATCATCCCTGCCACGGCACCCTTGTTGTTCACCTTGGTGAAGATGCCCATCATCAGTGCCGGGAAGATCGACGCCGCCGCGAGGCCAAAGGCCAGAGCCACGGTCTGCGCCGCAAAGCCCGGAGGGTTGAGACCCAGATAGGTTGCCACTGCGATGGCGATGGCCATGGCGACACGGGCGGACATCAGTTCGCCTTTTTCGCTCATGTTCGGTGTCAGCTGACCTTTCAGAAGGTCATGGCTGACCGCCGAGGAGATCGCCAGCAGAAGACCCGCCGCGGTGGACAGAGCAGCCGCAAGGCCACCCGCCGCCACGAGGCCGATCACCCAGCCCGGAAGGTTCGCGATTTCCGGGTTGGCCAGCACGAGGATGTCACGGTTGAAGTTGGTCAGCTCGTTTGCCGAACCCCAGCCTGCTGCTTCCATGGCGGCCTTCGCGTCTGCGTTGCCGTCGTTGAAGTAAGCGATGCGGCCGTCACCGTTCTTGTCTTCCCAGCCCAGAAGGCCGGTCTGCTGCCAGGTCTGCATCCAGTCATAGGCGGGATCGGACTCGATGGTCTCGAGCGACACCGGCTCACCCGATGCGCCGTTCGGCCAGAACTGCTCGGTGATGTTCAGGCGTGCCATGGCACCCACGGCCGGAGCGGTGAGGTACAGCAGCGCGATGAACACCAGCGCCCAGCCTGCGGACCAACGTGCGTCAGACACTTTCGGCACGGTGAAGAAGCGCATGATCACGTGCGGCAGACCTGCCGTACCGATCATCAGCGACAGGGTGAAGAGCACCATGTTGAACGTGTCGCCGTTATGCGCCGTGTATTCGCCGAAGCCCAGTTCGCGAACGATCTGGTCAAGCTTCGCCAGCAGCGGCTCGCCGGATGCCGAGTGATCGCCGAAGAGACCAAGCGCCGGGATCGGGTTGCCGGTGAGTTGCAGCGAGATGAAGATCGCCGGGATGGTGTAGGCCAGGATCAGCACGCAGTACTGTGCCACCTGGGTGTAGGTCACACCCTTCATGCCGCCGAACACCGCGTAGGCGAACACGACAACCGCACCGATCAGAAGGCCGGTGGTGTTGCTGACTTCGAGGAAGCGGCCGAAGGCCACGCCCACACCGGTCATCTGACCGATCACGTATGTGACCGAGGCCACGATCAGACAGATCACGGCCACAAGGCGCGCGGTCGGGCTGTAGAAGCGGTCGCCGATGAACTCGGACACGGTGAACTTGCCGAACTTGCGCAGGTAGGGTGCAAGCAGCAGCGCCAGCAGCACGTAGCCGCCGGTCCAGCCCATCAGGAAGGTCGAGTTGTCATAGCCGACAAAGGCGATGAGACCGGCCATCGAGATGAACGACGCCGCCGACATCCAGTCGGCTGCGGTGGCCATACCGTTGGTGACCGGGTGAACGCCGCGTCCGGCAGCGTAGAACTCCGATGTGGAACCCGCGCGGGCCCAGATCGCGATGCCGATGTAAAGCGCAAAGGACGCGCCCACAAACAGCAGGTTGATGGTAAACTGATCCATGACCCTTACTCCTCGTCCACGCCGAATTCTTTATCGAGCTTGTTCATGCGCCAGGCGTAGAAGAAGATCAGTGCCAGGAAGACAATGATCGATCCTTGCTGGGCAAACCAGAAGCCAAGATCGGTGCCGCCGACGGCAATGCCCGACAGCATCGGACGCAGCAGGATGCCGAATCCGAAAGAACAGATGGCCCAGATCACCAGGCTCACCAGAATGATGCGCACGTTTGCCGACCAATAGCCCGCATCGGACTTCTGGCCAGCCTGCGCTGTTTGAGATGTGTGGTCCGCCATTGCGGCTCCTCCTCTTCCTCCGTTGAACGTGCCCCGGGGGTGCGGGGAACGTATCCGTTGTGGCGCGGCGCAAAGGCCGCGTTTGGCCACCGCTCAGGCGGTGGCGCGTCGAACGATGTCGCCAAGCGTGCTGGCGATCTCGTCAATGGCTCCCATCGCATCCACTCGGGCAAGCGCACCCTGTGCGTCGTAAAATGCGATAAGAGGGGCTGTCTGAGCATGATATGCATCAAGGCGGGCTGCGACGGTTTCCGCGTTGTCGTCGGCGCGGCGCTTGAATTCGGTGCTGCCGCACTTGTCGCATGTGCCGGCCACGGCAGGGGCTTTGAACGTGTCGTGATAGCCTTCGCCGCAGTCGCCGCAGGTGAAGCGGCCGGAGATCCGGTCGACCATGGCGGCATCATCCACGTCGAGGCTGATTGCCGCGTCGATCTTCTGACCGCTTTCGGCCAGCAGCGTGTCCAGCGCTTCGGCCTGGACCGTGGTGCGCGGGAAGCCGTCGAGGATCACGCCCTTGGCACAATCGGCATCGGCCAGACGGTCACGCAGGATGGCGATGACGATGTCGTCGCTGACCAGCTCACCGGCTTCCATCACCGCTTTGGCCTGTTTGCCGGCGTCCGTGCCCGCAGCCACAGCGGCGCGCAGCAGGTCTCCGGTGCTCAGTTGAACAAGGCCGAACTGCTCTTCCAGCATCCGGGCCTGTGTGCCTTTGCCGGCACCCGGAGGGCCAAGCAGGATCAGAACCGGGGCGGTTGTCGGGGTTTTGCTTCCGTCCATGGCCATTACCCCCGGTTCATCCGGTTTTCGATGAGGTCATCGACGACGGAGGGGTCAGCGAGTGTTGAGGTGTCGCCGAGGGCGCCGTAGTCGTTTTCGGCGATCTTGCGCAGGATGCGGCGCATGATCTTGCCGGAGCGGGTTTTCGGCAGGCCGGGGGCCCACTGGATGAGGTCGGGCGATGCGATCGGGCCGATCTCGGTGCGGACCCAGGTGCGCAGCTCTTTCATCAGCTCGTCGCTCGGCTCCACGCCGTTCATCAGGGTGACGTAGCAG
>NZ_JFKC01000040.1 GCF_002115805.1 Marivita geojedonensis
CCCTAGATGGATGACCGACTTAAACTGCTTTCCCTTACTGTACTTTGTTTCTCGTAGATAATCCGATGCTGACAACGCCTTCGGGTGAAACACCACACTGCTTTAGGATGCGCTTTCGACCCTTGAACAAGTCTTTATTGAAAAAATTTGACAGGCGGCAGATTTTCTTATCGCTCTACCTTGGATTACTTCCGCAAACTCGGTTTTTCCTTCTTCCAATCGATCGCACTTTTCATTCGGACAACGCGAGCCTCCTCATTCAATTCCTTGGTGGCAGAGAACCACCGCTTCAACACGAAAACCAGCTGACTGATGTACAAGAATGGAAGAGCGAGCGTCATTGTAAGATAAACCCTTCGTAGGCGCTCGATTTGTCATATCGCAATACTGGAACAGACATGGTGTGATTACATCGAAACCTTGTCAAAATTACGGCAATTGAAAATCTCGATCCTGCGTGCCGGTCATAGTGGCGCCCCTCGTCTCCGTATCGAAAGATAGTCTTCTGGCACATAGCCAGTGACAGATGGCACATCAGCCAAAGAAACGCGGCCCCACATGCACCTCAAGACGATGGTCCCCATACACTTCCAATCTTGGCCGCGCACCGCGACAGGCACCCGTGCTCGCATGCTTTCATTATCCTTGGCGTACGAAATAACAGTCGGACTCGGTCTACTGCGATTATCGCCGCATCCATGTACTGCGTGTCGCAAATTAACATAAACCCGCAAGAACGCTCACAGGTTTACCCTAGGTCACTTCATGTGCGGTGTGGTACACTCGGCCTGCATTTACAGAAAACCGGGGGGTTAAAATGCGTTCATTTCATACAATGTGTTTTGTGCGTTCCATGGCAGTTGCTGCTGTCACTTCGATGGTGCTGATTTCATCGGCTGCCGCGTTCCCCAATATGCCCACTTTGGAATTCCCATCGACGAGTTCGTCTGACGAAACCGTCGCAACGCGGAGTTGCTCGGGCATGAGCCAAGTTTGCCCGGAGGAAAAGTAGAGCCCTCATAGGCGACAGTTTTCGACGTCGATCCACGCCAACGACAGAGGGTCGGCAAACCCCAGTCGCTATGGCCGCATTATTGGCCGCGACTTGGAACGTTGCGCTTCGGTACGAGTGGTTTGCCGCGCACGTCCAAGCTGGACAGTGTGGCAGCCCGGTCGCGACTTCACTGCCAGTCAATGAACCCTAGGAAGGGTATCCACTAGGGCAAGGACACATGACCAATAGATGAGGGTTACGGCGACGCAGTTTGTCGATAGAGACCGTTAATCACATCCGTCAGAGCGGGTCGCGGTACGACACCAGTTTCTCAGCGGAGCAGCCAAGTGCTTTAGGGAATATATGCTTGATATGGTGAAGTATCTCGCAGTCGAGCCAGAACAGATGCGCCATGGAGGATCCTGCTGCAGCCCATGAATCATGATGACCTCGCCAATGAAATCAAGCAAGAAGTGCCCGCATTCAAAGACAAACCCGTCATCCTGCAACACAGTCAGATGTCTTCGAGGAGCCCTGTACGAACAGAGGTCGCAGAGTTCGGAATGAGGCATTGTGGAGGTCGTCATAAGACACCTCCGCGAAGCACTTGCAGAAAATTGAACAAATCTTCGCCGTTTCGACCATAGAATTGACGTTTCCAGTACGTGTCAACCGGCAAACCCGTGGCGAGTAACAGCGCCATCTGTGGGTTTCTCCGTCCGGAAAGCTGTTCTAAAACAGATAGATAACATCTCCAGTACAGTCATCATTCCGGCTTCGACTTCCTTGATCGCGTAACGCCAGGTGCCAGGCGACGCATCCCTCGAAAAACAACGGGATCGATCTGAATATCGCCTCAATCCATTGAAATTGTTCAGCGAGGGAAATTTCGGAGGAAACCATGTCGATCGCTCGCTTCATACTTATTGCTGGTTTTACCGCTGCGGGAACAGTTGCCTCATCCGCGACCTTCAGCGAAATCGATGCCAACAAAGACGGAGTTCTCACTCAAGAAGAGTTTGAACAGTTTTTTGGCGAGCCTGGCATCGCTGCCTTTGAGGAATACGACATCGATGGAAGCGGAACCGTAACTTTGAACGAGGCGCGGGCCGCCAGCGAAGACAATGGATCCGATACGCCGGAAGACGATGGCGAAGGAGATGGGGATACCGAGCAAGCTGCGTCCACTGTTGTCACATTCGGTGACCTGGATACGAACGGGGACGGGGTCATCGACAAAGGTGAGATGGTCGATCATTTTGGCGGCAACGCGCCGCGCGCGCTGGCAAAATTCGATGCCAATGGCGATGGCTATGTCACGTTGAATGAGGTGAGAGCCTCGGATGATCCGGTTGGCGAAAGAGGCCGCGGTCGGAACAAGACCGAAGCGACAGAGCGGCCAGGACAGTCCGACGGCAATTCAAATGTCGCCAAGAACAACGGCCGCAGCAATCAGGCACCCGGACGCAATAGAGACCAAAACAGTGAACCCGACGAGTCAGGGTCACAAGAAACAACTTCTACATCCACGACAAACACGCAAAGCTCTGGAAGTCAGGTGACGCAATCAGGCGTCTCCAAGACCGATCAACCTTCGGGGAACACCGGCAAGAACACATCTGATCGCGGTGCAAACGCCGGAGCGAGCACTACGGATCGTGGCAACACTGCGAAGAACTCCGCCGGGACAGGAAATGGATCTCAGGGGAAACCTGACCGCGGAAACTCGGGTCAAGGCAACAACGGACAAGGAAATGCCAATCGTGGAAACTCGGGCCAGGGCAACTCAGATCGCGGAAACTCCAACGCAGGCAACAATAACGGTCGCGGCAACGGGAAAGGCTGATCAAATCATCGCTGATGCTGGCAGGTGATCGAGCCAGAAGTGATGACGAAGCATGCGCGTCTGAACGTGCATGCTTCACTATCTACCGAGCACTGCACCTTCCTTGTTCTGAGTTGACCCACGCCTTTCGCGTACGGACTAGAGAAAAATTGTGTAATGTGGAGACCTTTCACCAATGCGGAAGCCAAGAAGTCATATCGGACGAAGACTTGCGAAGTACGCTTGAGATGACGTCAGCTGAGCATTTGCTCAGAATGTTCTTTTTTTCTCATAATGTGACCCATCAACACGGTCCCGACACGCTTCATCGTGGAAAAGGGCAAGGCTTCCTGTTTTAACAGAGTGACTTGACGCAAACACTGTTCGCGAGAGGAGCCTCCTAAAGTGAATTGCACGATATCTGGATTGACTGCTGGCATTATGGTGCTGATGGGCACGAGCCAAGTGCGGGCAAATGACGATTTGAGATTCAGCTCTGAGCTTGAGATGGAAATCGGCATTGAAACAATCGTCGGCTCAGACGATCCGGATGAGGAATACAGGGACGCCTATGCGTCGGTCGAAGCATCCTTTGAATACGAACTGTCCGAGGCAATGACTAGGGTCAGGACCCATTGATTTTTGGTTGGCGGGATGATTCACGGCTCAAAAACCGAGCGGTGAACATGTCTGATCTTTTCTGGCTAACAGACGCGCAGATGGCGCGTCTTGAGCCCTTCTTCCCCAAGTCACACAGCAAACCCCGCGTCGATGATCGGCGTGTATTGAGTGGGATTATCTTCATTAATCGTAATGGGTTACGGTGGCGCGACGCGCCTGCGGATTATGGTCCGCACAAGACGCTGTACAACCGTTGGAAGCGGTGGAGCGACAAGGGTATCTTCGCTCGAATGATGACAGGTTTGGCCGCAGATCACGGAGAAAAGAAGACTGTTATGATCGACGCCACATACCTAAAGGCACACCGCACAGCGACCAGTTTGGGCGTCAAAAAGGGGGGCGTGGACGGCTGATTGGCCGGACCAAGGGCGGCATGAACACCAAACTGCACGCCATCTGCGACAGCCTAGGACGCCCGCTGAACCTGTTCGTAACCGCAGGACAGGTCAGCGATTATGTCGGTGCCCGTGCATTGATGAGCAGATTGCCCAAAGTGGACTGGCTGCTCGGAGATCGTGGCTATGACGCCGATTGGTTTCGAGAAGCGTTGAAAGAAAAAGGGATACGCGCCTGCATACCTGGCCGGAAACAGCGCACGAAACCGGTGAAGTACGACAAGCGTCGCTACAAACGGCGCAATCGGATCGAGATCATGTTCGGCAGGCTCAAGGATTGGAGACGCGTGGCAACCCGCTACGACCGATGCCCGAAGGTCTTCCTGTCAGCCATCGCTCTCGCCGCACTCGTCATTTACTGGCTATGAGTCCTGACCCTAGCGCAACGGTCTTCGCGCACTCATATTCGAAAAGCATTCACCGTGCTGAAAACGGGACAACGCCGAGCACGCGCTGGCGTCAGCGTCATTATGCACAAGAGACACTTTGAGGAGGTGAGAAGTATTTCTTTCTAAGACCGAACCTCCTACTCTGCCTGCATGTCATGGTCATTTTCACTGGGTCGCGTTTTCGGCTCTGAACTCCGGGTTCATGCGACCTTCTTCCTGCTCCTTGCCTGGATCGGCACAGCAACCTGGCTTGCCGAGGGTCCAGGTCCCGCACTTGCGAACCTCGCGTTTGTGGTCGCTCTTTTTGCATGCGTCGTGGCACATGAGCTGGGTCATGCCCTCATGGCCCGACGTTTCGGGATCCGAACGCCCGATATCACGCTGCTCCCAATCGGCGGCATGGCCCGCATGGAGCGGATTCCTGAAAACCCACGTCAGGAAATTGCAGTCGCGCTCGCCGGCCCAGCGGTGAATGTTCTGATCTGGTTGGCCCTTGTGCTGCTCTTTGGCGTGCAAGGTGATCCGTCGACACTCGTATCCCTGAATGCGACAGATCAAAGTTTTTTTGAGCGGTTGGCAGCGATAAACCTGTTCCTTGTCGTTTTTAATCTCATTCCAGCCTTTCCTATGGATGGAGGCCGGGTGTTCCGCGCGGTCTTGGCCAGTTCGATGGGGCGGGTCCGCGCCACCAGACTTGCCGCACGCGCCGGACAGATCATCGCCTTTCTGTTCGGATACCTTGGGCTTGTGGGCGGCAATCCGATTTTGATCCTTATCGCAATTTTCGTATTCATGGCCGCAATGGCCGAGAGTTCCGATGTTGAACTTCACGATCTGGTCAAAGGTGTCAGAGCGCGCGATGCCATGATCACGTCATTTGAAACGTTAACGCCAACCGACCCGCTCAGAACGGCAGAGATGGCACTGCTGAGAACAACACAATCCGAGTTTCCGGTGGTGAACACAGACGGCTCTTTGGCGGGCTTCCTGACAAAGGCAGACATCATCCTGCTTCATCAAACAGCATCACAACCCGCGACTATTGCAGATGTCATGCTCACATCTGTTCCGTCGATCAGACTGACGGATCCTCTGGAAAAGGCCCTCGATGATCTTGGACAGCCCGGCATGCCCGCGGTTGCAGTGACAGACCGGACCGGCAATTTCATTGGATACATCACACGCGAAAACATTGGCGAATGGGCCGTCCTTCGCAACGTTCCGCGATCCTGAGACATCTCAGGCTGACCAGTGCCAACTTCCGACCCTGCTGGAAAATCGCGCCATCGCAAGACCCAACGGTATGGGACGCCTGTGCAGGCGACCGCATACACTGGCACTCTCGCTCCCGCCCAATGGTGTGATATCACCATAGACGGCAACGAAAACGCCAGTGCTTCACACTCAGACGGGTTCGGATTTCGCGGACTTTGTGGCCTTCTGTGCGAGGTCAGCCGTTTCCTCCAAGGTCGCCGTCTCAGTTTTGACCGCGTGCTCAGCGCATCGAGAAAACGTCTCAAACCAATCTTGCGCATCGTCTATCATGCGTTCGGTTGATTGCTTCTGCCAATCCATCAACAGGGTCACAGCGGACAGTGGGTCTCTGGCTTCTCCAGTCGTCAACGCCCGCGCGGTATTGAGGCTGCTCTGAACAGCCTGATGCCGGCGCGCAAACCAATGGGCCGCAAAGCGTTGTGTCTCGTTCAGGATGGTATCCTGAGTGTCCCAGAACTGTTCGATCTGCGGTGCGACAAAGGGGGCAACGGACAGAGTCGCCTGCATGGATTTCAGGATCTCGGAGAAATCCGCATCGTGAGAAGGTTTGGTTTTCGTCTTTGCCATGGTTCCCTCGCTAAGGCTGACATGTTTGTGTGGCTGCGCGTCTGAGCTTCCGTGATTGACGATCCGGTACAAGCGTCAGCGGCAGCTTGATGACTTCAAACGTAGCTGAACTGTCGAACTGCTGAATTCCTGGGCACAGCTCACACGTTTCCCGATCCGCGGATCGCCTCGGGATGCGCCTCAATGAACGCATGCAGGACGCTGTAGAGTTCTTTCGCATGACCGAGATTGTCTTTGTGCAGTGCATCTCTGATGTCTTCGCAGATCATCTGCTGAACCTTCTGCGCGCCGTTGTGCAGGTGCATCATGTAGTCGGCCAGCGCAGACGCATTAACCTCGGGCAGGTTCTCATGTTCGGCAATCGCGTCGATCTCTGCGCGCGTGAGACATGTCATGTCTTCAATGTCGTCCAAAGTGATCATGAGTCCCGCTCCTCCCCGCTGCTCACCTTCGAAAGTATAGCAAATACTGGATCAAATTGGACTGATGCAGATCAAATCCCTCCGACGAGAACCGTCTGCTCGTTGCGGGAAAATAGCGGATGCCGAAGACGGGAACCCGTTCAGATCCACGTCCCTCAATGGATCCGCGGGGGCGTACCGCCCGGAGCTTGGTCATCGTTCTCGGCTTCCTCGATAGCCTCTGTGACCAGATCAAAGATCTCCTGTTCTGAAACACCGCTTTTGACGAGACCCACGACAACTTCAAAAATCAATCGGTCACTCAGACAATCGATGCAGATGCCGCGCTCTTTCGCACGCTCTGCAAGACCCGATAGTTCCTGGCTCGCGAACTCCTCGAACTCCGCGTCCCCCCAATGCACAGGTGTGTCTTCCATCTTCCCCTCCGCCGTCGCTCGATTGGTTTTCTTGGACCTATCAAGCACCTGAGCCGCGTCGCGTCCAGCGGGGCAGAGAAATCGTTGGCTAGATTCTGGTTTTTCGAAAGGATTTGGAGCCTGCATCAAACTCGTTCAGAGCCGCTCCAACGGACCGACATGCCACTAACCCAATAAGACAGTTCAGGTTTTCGACGTCAGCTGACCTTCCCAATTCGCCTAAATTCCACCAACTGCGTGTTTGGGCGGTCGCGGCGTGCGAGGCGTAATCCTCGTTTTAATGCGCACTCGCTTGGGTCTGATACGATCTGCATCTGAAACGTCTTGGGTCCTGGAAGGAAGATCGCTGTCGACGACCTCGGCGACATGTTCAACGATGACACTTGGTGAAGGTTGCAAAGTGGTTTGCTGCATCGCTCCAATGCCACGCGATTTGTTCAGAGGCGTTTGAAGAAGGAGAGACACCAGGTATTCGATGAATTCACCGGCTCCGCTTTGTTTCCAAATGGCGAAGTCATCTCCTGCTTCTATCGCCTGAAGAAGGGATACCGCGAAAATCTCCTTGAACATGCCGCCAGCCTCAGACCTCATGCGGTTGAGGACGCGCGCGCGCTCAAATTCACTCTTCAATTTGTCAAACTGAGTCACCAAAAGAATGTTGTTTCCGTTTGTGGATCCGGCGACTTGATCCCACATCGCAACCTCAGACTGGCGCCACGCTTGGGTCGCATGGGTGCACCAGACGACGCAGTCAATCAGCGCCAGAGATGGCTCCCACTCTACCGCTTTCATATTGGGATCAGAGATGCCGGGCGTATCTATGATATCGCAAACCTGGAGTATGTCGGCGCGGCGATACAGTTTGATGAATTCAATGTTTTCCAAACAGATATCATTCAAATTCCTCAGATCGACCGTGACTTCCGATCCATTCTTGGAGACCGCATAAGAAGCTGGTTCACCCCACGTGATCCATACCGGAGGGAGGCGCGTGGCTGTGACCTTCATGGGGAGCGGCGCTTCGCCCAGAAGCAGGTTCGACAACGTGCTTTTTCCGCTGCTGAACTCTCCCATCAGCGCGACGCGCGGTTTGCGGGACAGCAGACTTCCTGTATTTTGATTTCCGGTCATTGGCGCCCTCCGTTATCCAGCAAGCGGTTGAAGAGTGGAAAAGGATTTCTCGAGCAATTTTTGAGCCTCCAAGTCGGCCTCGGTCAAAAACAGGTCTGCGGCTGTCGATGACTGCTCGGTGTTCGTCAACAGCTCTGACAGTATCCCTCTCTGTCCATCGAAGAAGTCTCTGAGTGGCCGTAGTGCGTTTTGTTTTATGAGGTCTGTCTGCTCGAATTTCAGCTGCCGCATCAGATGTTCCGTCTCAGCCACAACCAACTCATTGAAACGCGCTGAGATGGAAGCCTCGCCACGCAATCGCCGCCACCAGAGCGACCACCAACTGTCGTTGAAGTCCAAAACAATCGTCTGACCGAGAGCCGCGGGCGGAGGGATGTCCGGAGGAATGGGCACGCCGATTTGAACGCCGTCCACAACGTTGCCGAAGGCTCTGTAAAGCAGCTGGGCAATTTCTTCGACTGCCCGCTCATAGCGTTTCTTGGACACGGACTGCACTTTTTGACCCATTACTCTGTATGCAGTTCGCAACTGGACCCTCAGACGTTCCGGGTTGAAATCCCAGATGGCATGAGACCCGCTGCGCTTTACTGCTGTCAAAAAAGAGCGCGAGGAGGCATCAACAAATGAATCCCGCGCTCTGTCCGCACGCAAACAAAATGCGGAAACGATTGTTCCTATCTCAAACTCCAGTGCAGACATATTGTTCTGCAGGATCCGCTCGAATTCGCGCTCGACATCATTTTGATCAACGGGAGCGCCCTGAGCGGTTCCAGAAATCCTGACTTGATTTGAAGCCTTTTGCGCCGAAGCAATGTTTACGGCAGACATAGCCATGTTTTGAACAAAAGGTTCACCTGTATTCTTGACGATGCGATCTGAGATCGCTTTGAACAGAGTGGGCACACCCGAAAGATGCCAAACCATCTCACTGGCGGATTGGCGTTCGGCTCCCGGCGTTATGGATACCTCTGACCATTGTAACAACGCGCGCGAACTATCATCTCCCAAATCATCCAATTGATGCGAGAGAACCTTATTCGCCCAGTGGGCGCTGCCGAATATGATCTCGGTCTCATGAGACTGATGCTGACGGCCAAATGTTTCGCGCAGACTCGCTTCAATTTCGGGAATCTGGTTTTTCGGATCCTTCAGTTCGTCAATTCTGTTCACAAAAACAATAACTTCTCGGGAACTGATGTTCGAAATCAGCTTGATCAAGCCCAGATCCACGGTGGACAGGGCTTGGCTTGCAGACAACACGACGACGCATAGTTTGCTGTCCCGAATTGCCCGGATTGTCACCTGCTCTCGCATCAAGAACGTGTCGTTGACACCTGGCGTATCTCGTAGACACAATCTGAAAGGAATGACTGGAGACGCCAAAAATAGGTCTGCGGCCCGCGTTATATCGGCGTACTGCCCCTGTCCGGAGTGAGACTTCGCGTGATCGTTTCCAAGGTGGACGTCACCAGAGCAAATATATCGTTCTAGCAGATCCTTGCTTAAATGATCGTATTCGTGCGTCTGCCCCATAAGGACTTCAAATTTTGCGCCAAGCCTTTGATGAGTTTTTTTCTGAAGATCCTCAATTTGCGTTCTGATTTTTTCCAGATCAGTCGCAGCTCCCGCCCGTTCCGCCAGTTCTCCAAGCCTACCGCCTGAGCGAATGAGGCGATCCCAGTCCTCTTGGGACATGAATTGGAAGCGCGCCGCAGTCGCGGGCAAATCCTCCACTGGCCTCACATGCAATGACGTAACGACTGAAGTCCACGGATTCACATCTGACGGCAGGAGATCTGGCAGCCCGACAAGTGCACTCACCAATGACGTTTTGCCCGACTTGACTTGACCCAGAAAAGTAATCGACGGCTCAAACTCCCGCACCGTCTTTTTCAGTCTGCCCAGCGATTTTGCGTTTCTATCGCCCGTCACAGTTGCAAGAACACCAACGGCAGCCTCCAAAGAAGTAAGCCGCTGGGAAAACTCCAAAAAGCCCTCCAAACCGGTTTTGAGGAAATCGGCGTCTGTTTCTTCGGTGACCCCGAACTTGGGCTCGAAGCTGGTTTCAGCATTCATAGGATTTCATCCCACCTGAATTGGAACATGCGTGCCCCATCTTGCATGTCCCAGATGACGCATAGAAATCAGCACGCATATTTCGCTCACAGGAAATGACCATTTCGATCAAAGCACCCCTTCAGAAAACAGGTCTGGTTGACTCGCGTTGTTTCCACCGGTTTTCACACATTGTGACGTCTTCTCCGGGCCAATCCGCGCGATCCTGTTCGCATGAGTTCAATTCGAGCTTGATCACACAAACCGCGAAATTGTCTTGATACGGGTCATCCAAATCCTTGATGCCGGTCAAAAGCTCCTGGCCGATTGCACTTGCTTCTTTGGCTTGGTTTTGGAGCAGTATTTGCGAAATCTGATCGTCATTTAGAAACTGCAAACCGTCGCTCGCTGCGATGATAATGTCCTGATCCATCAGTTGAACGGGCGTGTCGCAAACATCGACTTTGGCAACGTCTCGACCGATGATCGCAGAGGTCAGACAGTTTCCGTTTTCCATTTCTGTATCGTCATCATGGATCAAGCCTTTCTCCACCAAACGGGCCATTTGGTGTTTAAGGTTATGGATCTCATTCAGAAGGAACAGTCTGCCCCGTCGAAAGAGATAGAGAGGGGAGTCCCCGATGGACAACCAGAACAGTTTACCCTTTACGATGACAGGCGAGAGCAGCGTGCTTCCCATCCCCTGCGTTTCTGGCCGAAAATGAATATACTCACTCACGCTGGCATTTGCGAACATTGCCGCATTCACCAGAACGTCACCCACACTGTTTTCGATCAGATTAGCGAAATCAGAATTGGCTTTAATCTTGTGAAAAACCTCTGACACGACGATTTCACTCGCGATTTCTCCGGATGTATGTCCGCCCATGCCATCTGCGAGAACGACAAAACCAATTCCTGAATCGCTGCAGAATTCGGAGGCAATGGCGTCCTCCTGCTGCTGTCGGCACCCCTTGTCCAAAACGGTCGCCGTGTCAAAGCGGAAGCCGTCACGGTAGTTCACGAGAGTTTCCCGTGTTCTGCTTGTCACCCCAGGAGAAACCCTCTCCACAGAACGGCATGAATCGAAGCGTCGTTTCGCCAACACGAATGATGTCGCCCGGCAACATCTCTTCCGTACTCAAGACCGGTCGGTTGTTCCGGCGAACGATATTCGCTTTTCCTCCGTGTCCAATATAGAACGTATTCTGCTCGGCATCGTAGGCGATGGCGGCATGATTGAAGCGGGAAATCGTGTCATCTCCGAAATCGAGCCGGATGTTCTGGCTGTCAGCCCTACCGATTTGATTGACGCCTTGAGACAGCTGGAAGGAATGACCGCAGCCCGGTCCATCGACGACAACCATCCAACCCACAGGAAATCGCATGTGTTGATCTGGTTGCGAGGGATTCAGCCCTGAAATGGGATCGCTTGATGTGGGGTCGATCGCGAAACCCAGAAGGCGGGTTTTCATCCGAGCACCGCTGTCCCGACCTGAACGATCGGTTGGCGCATCTGGGCCGTTGCCCTCGAGGGCTGGACTGTTGCTTTCATCAGCAACATCGGACTCTTCCGAAGCATGCGGAGAAACCGCGTGTATCCGCGCTACCGGCGGGGACTCGGACGACAAAAACTTCGAACGCGCACGCAAGGGAAGCGGAACGGAGTTCGCAACGGCCTCCGCATCGCCGTTTCTCGTCCTATTCCTTTCAACTGGCGGAACGACCCTCCCGAGCAAGTTGTCTGATTTGTCTTTTTGTTCTGGAGTTTCTGAAGGCGAAGCACTGTCGCCGGGGATCGACAAATCGGGGATCGCGGACACGCCCAGTATCGGTTCTTCTTCCGCTTCTGCTGATCCAAAGTCGTCGCCGAAATCGAGGTCTTGTGTGGGCAACTCCATCTCTTCACGTAGATCAGTGCGGAAAACGCGTGTCCTCGAGAATTCGGCACCGCTCGCGAGTGATTGGGCCTCGGCCAACAGTTCGGCGTCCTGATCACAGGAGTCTTCCGGGCCGTCGAACTGATCACCAACTGACAAATCCGAGAGCTCTTCGGACAACTCAAGAGTGTTCGTCTCCATCCCGGAGAGCACAAACCTATCCGCAGGCGACGCACCATCGTTGGTCCTGCCCGTGCCATCCGACCTTTGCGCAGCCGACAACTGTTGATGATTTTCGATGATGTCTCGAATAAAGCGCATTCACATTCCTTTCAGCGTGTGATCACGACGTGTGAATTCTGTGAGGGCGAAAAAACCAAGAAAGAAGCATCGATACGGCACTGCTTCGTGCGGCATGTTCTTTTCGTACTGTCGATAAATCCGTGTCGATCTCCGACTCGTTTTCATGGTCAGCCTCTCGCGCCGCCAAGAGAGCTTCCTGCTCGCGCATCCACGCGTCGACATCGTCGATCGGGTTGCCGAATATATCGACCAATTGCTTGGCAGGCGTATTCTTGCGCGACGGATGCAGAACCAGTCTTTCTGAACTTTGATTCTTGGTCGGCTTTTTCGGACCTGGCGTCTTTACGGCTTCCGCAACATCTTTGTTGGTCGCCTCGACAAGTGCCGCAATCGAACCAACAAGTGACTCCGCGAGCTCCACGTCTGGAACGCATTCGTGTGACGCTTGAAGAGTGGAGCCATTCAGGACATCCAGCCAAGCCTGCGCTGACTGCAGACGATCCTTCTGCGAGATCGACAGGCATGTATCGATGGCCTGCAAAAATGCCGGGTCAAATGGTAGTTCTTGATCGCTCAATCGCACATATGGATCGAGCTTACCTGACGCGATAAGCGCCACCCGGTTTTGACTATCCGGCGGCGCTTCGCCGCTGACGAGATGATAGAAAGTGGCCGCCAGCGAGTACAGATCGCTGGATGCCTGCTGATCTGCCTCGGTCAGATAGAACTCGTGGGGTGAGTACCCGTCTTTCACGGCCAGCAACGAAGTCAGCGCCCGGTCCTGACGAAGGAAATTGTCGCGGGCAGCCCCGAAATCGATCAATGTGACGCGCCCGTGATGATCAAGCATGATGTTGTCGGGCGAGATGTCTCGGTGCAGGATCCCCAGCTCGTGCACATATCGCAAAGCATGAAGAGTGTCGGTAAGCACCTTTTCCAATGTGTCCGGCGTAAGTCTTTCCGGGCAGTCTTCGAGCAACGTCAACAGGTCCACGCCCTCGACATAGTCCATGGCCATGTAGGCCGTGCCGTTCTCTTCGAATACCTGGTGCACATTGACGATGTTGGAATGCTCCAATCTCGCCAACCGACGTGCTTCTTTCAGGAAGTTACCGACAACGGTTTCGAACTTTTCCTCATAAGCGGCCGATCTGGGCCGTACCGCGTCTTGAACACGCACGCAGAGAGCTTCAGGATAGCATTCCTTGATGACAACTTGCCGCTGCAAGCTGTCCTGAGCGCGATACGTTATCCCGAACCCACCTTCCTGCAGGACTCCTTCCAACCGGTATTGACCGCGGAGCAGGTTCGTACCCGCCGGAAGCTCCTTTGACCCCACGGCTCTTTCAGAAGCAGGGACTCGCGATACATCAACCGAGCTGTTCTCGACGGGGCGTGATTTCTTTGCGAACCCTTGCTCGCTCTGGGAATAACCGACGGCATGAGTGCCAAAAAACGAAGTCTGACCTCGCACAAGGTGGAGAGGCCGATCAGGATAGTCGTTTCCAAATGCAAGCATATTATGCATCACACGCACCTTCGCCTGAGTGACAAGCCAAGATGATCACGTCCTTCAGATAGTTGGTGAGCAACCTCCAACATGCGATACCGGACGATACACGCGCAGAGACATCGAGAGCCGCCGAGCGCATCTCGATTTCCCCAAACATGTAAATGTCCGCTGAGCGACTGACCATAAACCCTTCGTTCCCAATTTCTTAATATCTTGAGGAAGAAGTGATGATGATCAAAAGGAATAATGACTTTCACTCAAACTAAGTAAAAAGATAGGCGAACGCACCAAAAAGGAGGGCATGATAACCGCCCAAAGGTAAGAAATTGCTGCAAAAATCCCAAAGTTGCCACTTTCGACAAGATGATGCCACATTCTGCCGAATCATCTTCGAGTGAAAATTTCCGCAAGTGCCTCAAATGCTTTCCTGAGATTCTTGAATGACTGGGTCTTTTTTAGACTAAGCACTTGCTCACCAATCTTCATCCTACAAAGCCAACCTGTTCGCGCCGCGCAAAAGCCGAATACTGTTCACCTTGTCGCCATTTTTCGACACCAGAATTGTGGCACTCGAATGAAGCAAAGAGGCTTGCGATGTCAGCGCTTGCAATGACGCCACCGCCGGTCGGGCGGTCTGATACGACGGTCAAAATGACGTTCAGGGAGGGACGCATCATCGCCAGTGAGCAATCCGGCGATAAAGTATTATTGATCGTGACGGAGTTGGCACTCTGCCTGGTTGGCGTCCTTGCGCTCATGTGTGGCACGTTGTTGATTTGGTTTTCCTTTCAGCCGTTGACCATCAGTCTTGTTGCTGATCCCCTTTGGTCCGGTGCCAGCCTCATCGCTGTGGGCCTGGGGCTCTACGCGTATGGCACACGAGGTTTTAATCGGCAGGTGATTATCAACCTATCCCGTCGAACGGCTCAATTCGGCAGGGTGAATTCAAGCGGATCGCGTCGCATCAACCGCACTGTTCCTTTCGAAGAGATCAAGAGCCTCTATGTTCAAAAGTCGTCTGATAAAGCAGGTTCCGCCTCCCTCATGATGCGTGTCGGAAATCGATCAGAGCCTTATTGCGTACTGACAGGTCGTGACGATCAGCTCCGTGAGTTGCATGGCCAAATATGTCGAGCGCTTGGGACAAAAGGATAGATCACCAATCATGGCAGATAGTCGCGAAGAGTGATTTCAGGCGGTTTCTCAACTGCCTTAGGG
>NZ_JFKC01000041.1 GCF_002115805.1 Marivita geojedonensis
TCGCCGCCGTTACCGGGTTGCTGCCCGCAACGCCAATTCACCGGACAGCAGCGCAGGCAATATCGGCTTTCGGGTCGCGCGAACCGTGTGAGGCGCGTCGCAAGCGACCGGCGGAATAGCGTATCTACTCGGCAGCTTCCAATTGCAAGACAAGGTAGTCGTCGCCCTGCACGATAATGAAAAGATCGTCCCCGTTGAAATCGATAGCGTTCGAAGACGCCATGATGCGCGCGAAAGTCTCACCTTGCGATGGCTATGGACAGAGGGCGAGAGTCGCCGGGCCCGGCGTTATCGTCAGCGTCGTATCATCCAGCGTCCAATTGCCCGTGACACGATTACAATCGGCTTGCAGTACGTACCTGTACATATTGCTGTACTGAACGGCTTCACTGCACTCGGCGTCCTGTTCAAGGACATCGTGAGATAGGTCTGTCCGGGAAAGGGAAAACGCGGCCATCCACATTTTTTTCAACAGAGCCAGCAGATCCAAGAAATCAATTACTATCGAAGTCTCGCCAGTTTGCATCAGGGTTTTCACGGCAGAAGGCTCCCCAAACAGCTAAAAGGTCGCCATAGGTCATATCCTGACCTTCAGCATATCCTTGAATGTAGGCAGAGACAAAGAGCAAGCGAACAACACTTTCTGCCGGCATGTAGCCATCATCTAAGTCTACCTCACCCAAAAAAAGGTTCCTCACCTCGTCACATCTTGACGCTGACAAGGCATTTTGCCACGCCGCGCCGATCTGACCCAAGCCTAACGTATCAGCAGCTGAAACGGATGGTAGTCCAGAGAGAACAAGTGAGAGCGCCAGAACTAACCTATTCATTCAGTCTACCCTTCTTAAAATTTGCGGAGATCCAAATCGGTAAAAGCATAAGTGCGTTTGTTTCCTCGTCCAACACCGGCTGAACTCAGCGGAGCAAATTCGCTCAACAGCCGACGGTCACTCGAGTCGGCCAAGTTCCGTTCCGGAACAACCGGATAATGAAGCACGACGCCTCATCGCGCCTATTGGGGCCTTTCAAGCTGGAAGACTCGGTATTCGTCGCTATCCACGACGATAAAAAGGTCTTCTCCGTTAAAGTCGATAACGTTCGAGGACGTCATTATGCGTGCGAACGCCTCACCTCGCGATGGCTCTGGACAGAGCGCCAAGGTCGCAGGGCCCGGGGTCATCGTCAGCATCGAATCCTCCAGCGTCCAATCCCCGGTGATACGGTTGCAATCAGCCAGCATCGTGTAGCTACCATCTTCGGAATAGGTAACTTTGTACCTCTCCGGAGTATCGATCTCAACTTCCTCGAGATCCGCCGTGGCGGCCATCGTCCACCTCCACGGATTGGATGTCAGTTTCAGGCGCGGGTCGGACAATTCGGCGATCACGTCGAACGCGGCGTCCATCACCGGGTCTTCACCGTTGCGGATAGCCGCCAGTGTCTCCAGCGTCACCGGAACACGGACATCGGGAACAACGCCTGCGGCTTCGAGATTTGGCTCGATTGTGTCTAGGAATGTCGTGCGGGCAGCGGTGTATTGGAACGTGATCCCCTCTGGCATCGCGATCCGATCAATGAATCCGCCGGCACCAAGGGAAGCGTGCTGTCCGACAACAACAGCGCGGCCAAGGTGCTGCAGATGCTGGGTGAAATATTCGCAGGAACTGGCACAGCCCTGGTCGATCAGAATGACCAACGGCCCCGTGAAAGCCAGGCTGGGGCGCGGCGAATGCAGTGTCCGGTCAATCGCGAGAAGCGTGACAAATTCACCGGCATCCGTATCGTACTCCCAGACATCGAATAGTTGTTCTGGCATGGGGTCATCTTCTTCAAAAAAGTAGGACGCCATCACCTGATAAAGCTCGACGAGACCACCTCCATTGCCACGAAGATCGAGGATCATACCCGTGCTGCCGGTCTCGGCCTCGATCTGAAGCGCTTCCTCCAGGACGGCGATCTTCGACAGCATATGGTCCGAGAAGTTGCGCCAGGATACAATTGCCACACCACCGACGGATGAGAAATCGATCGGCATCGAGGACCTCTCCGGTTCCGACAGTTCGAAAGGAACCATGTAGTCACCAGCCGTCATTTGGACGGTTTGAGCGTCCTGATCTCCCGGATTGCGGAAGGTGAAAGAGACGTCCGCTCCATCGGGAAAGCTGAATAGACGCGGTGCCCGCAGATAGGGCTGCAATTCCGCGACACCGGTCGCCTCGATCAACGGCAGTGATGAGAGGTATTCACTCACAGGCGTGCCATTGACCTCGAGGATTTCGGTGCCTTCAGTCCAGCCTGAATCTGCGGCGGGAGAGCCTTCGGCGACGCGGCTCACAAGAATCATGTCACCGGGCAGGATGCCCGCGTCAGGGTTCGACACGACCAAGGCCTCGGCACCGATCCTGGCGCCAAACCGAGACAGTTCGGCGTCCTGCTTCCCCGAATTGATCGCTGCGTTCAGAAAACCGGCACTCGCAGAGGTATGCGTATCCTCGAACGACAGCGCCATGTCATTCAGCGCAAGATAGAAGTCTCCGGCGTCATCGGCAGCCGCCGCAGCCTCCACATCTGGACGATAGGTCGAAGAGACAGCATCCCAATCGATGCCGCGGAAATCGGAATAGGCGTACCGGGTACGCAGATGGTCGACCAGCGCGTCGAACGCCTCGATATAGCCGAGGTCTGAGAAATCCGGAGACGCAGCATCGGCAGCTTCGATCGTATGGATTTCCGGTCGTGGATCGGTCTCTAGGGTGACGCTACCCTCATCATCCAGTCTGGCGACCGACCAACCTTGTGGCACAACCTGCTGCGGATCGTCCTCGGAAAACCATGTCCCGTCGTCGCCCCATCCGGCCGCAAAGGACTCGGCGCCATCTTCGGAGAACAGCAGCAGTGTCCCAGTCTCTATGGCACCGGTCCTTTGGTCGAGCAGGATTGAGAGCAGCCCACCATACTGTTCGAGCTGCTCGAGATAGCTGTCGGAGGACAGATTCGGTGCTGAAACAAGAGCGAAGATGCCAAGCCCCGCACTGCCATCGCCGTTCAAGTCCAAACGACCGCCCGGGGGAAGGATTGGAAGGTCGATCCGGTATCGACCCTCGCCCGTGAACAGCGGGTCGACGAACCGCCCGAGAACCTGGTTGTCAGCGGCTACGAAGCGGTCGAAGCGACCTGCAACGATGTCGGTAGCATCCAAGAGAGCGACCGATGGATTAGGCCAGTACTGCGGCTGGAAGATGAAGCTCTCAGAGGAGACGACGCCTTCGATCGAGATTGGCTCGGCATGGGCGGCCGCAGTGCTCGCGACAAATAGCGCTGCGCATGAAAGGATCTTTTTTCGTCTCATCAACTTTTCCTCAAGCTCTATAACGTTTAGACGCTGCGCTGAGTGTAATCCTCAAATTTCGTAGATTGGGCTTCGACCAACTGACACATTTCATGATCGCATCGACACGCCGCTTACTTGCAAAACACTGAACTGGGTCACGCAGATCGGGGCGCATATTCGGAGGTTTGAGCTACTCCCTATCGCTTGGACAGTTTCCGACACGATTTACGGCGATGCAACGACGCCGGCGGGCAACGTGCCGTCACAGAGGAAAGCGCCTTGTCCTGAAGTTCCCTCAACCTCGAAAGCGTCCTCGCCCGGTACAAATATCATGAAGAGAGCAATCGCCTGATAAACGGCTTCCCCACCTGGCAGGTCCAACTCTTTTCGCAATTGCAACGTGTTCGTCGTGATCGAGTTACCGGTAGCAGCTACGCTGGCTGTGCAAAGCCCATCGACACATGACCAGACATTGTTCTGCATGATGTCTTCTTGACCAAGAAAGATCGCGAGGCCGTTAGCATCGGCAGAATCACGCGCAGCAATTCGCATGGGTTCTACATTCAGGTCGTCGGCCGTCCCAATTTCACTCCAAGCCATCGCCCCAGTGCATTGAACAACGGAACCGCCAAGCAGCGCTTCCAAGGAGTCACTCGCGCCAGCGATCGATGGAACAAATGAAGCTGCCAGGAGCGAGGCCCCGACCATTGGTTTCGTCAAAAAGCTCATTCGGCAGCCTCTCTCAGTTTTTGCATGACTTCGTCACAGGCAGTCGCGGTGCCCACGAGTGGCGTCGTACGGTCTTCTGCAGACATTCCAGAGAGCTGCTCTCCTGCGGCGGCTACGATCTCGTCAGCTTGCTCGGCTGTTATCAAGCCGGCATCTTGCGCCGCGCCGATTGTCGAACAAATACCAGCTGATAGGCCGGTTCCCACACCGACGCCCATCATTGCTCCGCCTCCAAGAAAAAGCGCGCCACCGGCACCCACAACAAGCCCTACGATAAGGCCGATAATCAGTTTTCCCATTCTGCTGTCCTATGCTCCTTAGTGGATTGAAGAATATCACGTTGGTCCCACCGCACGGCAAGGGACACTGAACGATCCGAGGCGACTGGCACAACGGATCCACTCGCCAGATCGAACATCTCTCTAAAGAAAGTCCATACCGGTGAGCCGTATCGGTTGTGACGTGGTTCCATCAGTATATGCGATGCATTCCCAGGGGGCTTTATTGCTGCCAACACCGACGACCACGCGCGTACCGGCTTGCGAGAATTCAGAGCTGATGATGGAGGTCTCGTTGCTTCCCGTCGTTCGGGTCACCGCGTTCATACAGTTCACCCGAGCCTGATCTTCAACGGAGTTCCCAGCCATTCCCGGGCTGGTCATTCCTGTATCTTCAACACATCCAGCCAGCGACACAGAAGCTGCAACACCAGTTGCGAATTTCGACAACAAGTTGTTCATCTATCTACTCCTCAACGTGCATGGGCCGAGCCCACAGAAAACTTGGCGGTCAGGGGCCACGAGTTGCGTTAACTCTAGGCTCCGAAATGCATATCGCCGAACTGTCGCCGATCTAGACAGCACTTGGTCGTGGCCATCCACGTACATGCACACGCCGCAGATGCATTAGTTGCACGCCGGGTAGTTGGCGCGATCTGCTTCCGTCACATCCACAGGGCATTCGGTAGCGCGATTTGCTTCCGAGATATCCGCTTCCGTCGTAAAGGATTGCTCTTCGACGCATCCTGCCAAAGCGACGAGAATGACAGAGACAGCAAGGGCATTTTTCATAGGTTTTCCTTCAGCTTTGTTTGCAGTCGTTTTCTCATCAGGGTGTATCAGCAATCCCCAGGCGGGAGCATGGTCACATCCGAGTAACGGCCATCGGAGGTGGTGATGCGTGCACAGGCTCCTGTGCTTCGATTAAACCAATATGCCGTGAGGCCCTCGGTGCGAATGAGCTCATAGCCAAGATTCTGTATGCCCATCTCCGCCTGGCCCGCGCGGGCACCCTCGAAGGCCGATAGATCGCTGCTGCTGCCGACGCTCGGCTGTCCAACCGTTGGACCTCCTTCCACGCAGGCGGTAAGCGAAAAGATGGCGAGTGCAGAAATTTTGAGTGAGAGTTTCATGTTTCATCCCCGTATTGTTCATGCATCAGATTAACGACCATCACCCCATGCACAACCCTGAAGAAGGTACTTGTTACGAAGGCTGATGGCGACTAGCTTCCTTGGGAAAAATCGAGATATGACCAAGTATTGCTGGGAGTTATGAGATGTCATTCAGAAAGCATGCGACGGCGGCGGCCTTATTGATCTTTGTTGCGAGCCCCGTCTTTTCCGCCGAACAAGAGGCCATTGACGGCTGCATCGACCAGCTCAGAGTCGTAGGCGGCCCCGATGGTCAGTCTGGCGAAGTGCTCAGTTCGGAGTTCTCTGAAGCAGCGACATTGGTCATGCTGCGCGACCGCGGCGGCACGATCTGGCGCTGCGTAGCTTATTCGGATGGAACAGTCGGTGAATTGAGCATCGAGAGCGCCGCCGACGATGGCGGAGGAGCCATGGCCGGCGCGACAGATCGTGTCCGCGTGAGTTTTGACGCAGGGACGACCGGAACCGAGCTGAGCGATACGCTTGCGCCGGGTGGATCGAGGCAATACGTCATCGGCGCCTCCGCCGAGCAATTCCTCTACACCCGCGTGGCCGCAGACGGACCCACGCTCGACTATCAGATATTCAATCCGGACAGCTCGTTCCTTTTGGAACGAACCGGTGGCGATCTGGAGTATCGAGGCCAGCTTTGGCAATCCGGAGACCACGTGATCGAAGTCATCAATCGGACCGGGTCAGAGCAGAGCTATAACCTGATCATTGGCATTGAATGACCGCTTTCTGAACAAAGGACCTTTGAAATGAACAGCACCTTGAAAGCAGCAGCCGGTGTCTTGGCGGTTTTGGCACTGTCGGCTTGCGTCGAAGACACTGGTAGTTCCTCCGGCGTCCCCTCCAGCAACATGCCGACGGCAGCAGAGCAGGCATGCCTCAGAGACGTGACACGTACAACGAACAATGGCGACGTCGTGCTTTTGTCATCCGAGTTTTCGCAAGCTGGAACCCAGGTCATTGTAGGCGTCGGTGAGCAACGTGCCCGCTGGAGTTGCATTGGTTACAGCGATGGGACGACGGCTGACATCACGTCTTTGACGAACGAAGGTACTTTTTAGTGCCGCGCCTCAGGGCGGCATCGCGATGAAGCTTTGCAAGGTCATCCTCGGACTGTTCGGTTTGCTTTGGCTCCTCGCTCTCGCGATCTTTCTTGTCGGACAGTTTGGGCTGTTCGGACAAGAGCGCGATCCGCTGGCCGGAGTGTTCCTCGTTCCGCTTGGCTTCCCTTGGAACCGCTTTATCGAAATCGCACCTGAAGCAACCTGGCCCTGGCTCGCAGCCGCGATGCCGCTCATCAACCTTGCCCTGCTTCGGACAATCTGCCGCGTCGTCGGCAACAAATCCACAAATTGAAGTCTGGAGTGCCTCATGAGACATAGCATGCATTGGTTGTACGTCGCCCTTGCCGTAGCGGCAGCAAGTCCTGCGATTGCTCAGGACCAGACCGCTGAGGCGGTTGGCGCCGGATTGGGGCTTGTCATCGGTCTGAGCATCGCGATCGTTGTCGGCGCCATTGTGGGCTGGCTGGCCAGCCTTATTGTAAAGGGTTCGGGATCAGGACTGTTGACCGACATCCTGATCGGAATCGGTGGGTCGATAGTCGCCAGCTTCTTGTTCCCCGCCCTCGGCCTGACATTCGGTGGCAACACGATCGCGGCGATCCTCTCTCCGCTGGTTGGGGCAGTCATCCTGCTCTTGATCATCAAGCTGCTCCGACGCTAGCCGCACCGAAAAGAGAGGCGAAGCACCTCACTGAACCGAGCCGACCTGGTACTGGACGAGCTTGGAGTCCCTGCCGTCGTCACTCAAGACGAAAAGAAACCTTCCGTCGGGCGACAGCCCGACCCCTTCCGGATTGTGCAGGCGTCGGCGCTTGCCATCAATCTCCCAGTACAAGTCGAACGTTTTTCCATCACCCAGGTCGCGGGATAAGAAGTCCACGGACCTTCCCGTGTCACTGACGACCCAGAAGCCGTTTCGCAAGGTATCCATGACAATGCCTGATACATCATCATGATTGCTTTCCTTCGGGACCGGCACTCGATCAAGGTCGTGAACGCCAACGACGCTTTCGAGATCAGACGAAATTTCGATCAACAGCTTTGGATCGCGCTCCGAAACTACGAAAACCGTCCCGGTCAACGGATCGATTGTGATCCCCTCAAGACCGTTCCGGCGGTCTGGCAAGACCTCTTCAAGGTCGATGTAAGACACCATCTCAGAAAGCGGACGCCGCGAGATTGGATGTGGTGGTTGCAGTCCCACCTCGATGAGGCTCGCCGTTTCTTCGGATACCAAGAGCAGCCGCTTATTTTCGGCGTCCAGGGCTATGCCCTCAAGATCGTGCAGCCTTGGATCTTCGTATTGGCGCTGCAGGCCTCCACCTGCATCCAGCCAGAAGACCGCCTTCGTATTGTCGCTGACGATCCAGAACCCTTTTCCTTTGTCGTCTACCGACAAGCCCGATGGCTCGTCCAAACCAATTTCCGGAAGGTACAAGGGTAAACTGCGAACGAATCTTAGCTCGTAGTCTTGCGCTTGTGCAGAAGCGGCATCGGTCAGCGCCCACGCCACGAGGAGCCAAAACCTACGAAACATACCAATCTTTGACGCCAAGCCCTTCCTTTCTCAGGTCTTCGAGAATACCCGGAATACCGTTCACTGCATCCGCGTCCTTGTGAGACAGGATCAACTCAACGACCGGTTTGAAATCGGTTTTCTTGACCGAGACAACACGGAAATCCAGGCCTTCAAGGGTCTTACGCAAAAGATCCAGGGCCGCCGTCAAGCTTTCCTCGTCTTTGAACTTGAGCTCCAGGGCAGACGTTTTCGTTGCAATGACAAACCATAGCGTTGTCCAGCCAGCGATTGTTGCAACCAGAGCCATGACCGGCAAATCCAGACCGACGGACAGTCCGATAAGGGTCACGAGAATGAGCAGCGCGCCGTCGAGAAGAGAGCTGGATTCCATCCGAAAACGGAACAGTCCGCCGATGCCGAATACGACAAAGCCGATGAGATATCCGTGATGGATCACAAGAAATCCAATCAGCATGCCGATCAAGCCAAAGAGGAAGAGGCTTGCTTGAACCAACCAACCGCGCTGGCTCTGCCGCACCGCACTAGCTCTTGGATGAAAAGCAAATGCAGCGACGAAGGCCATTGTTTCAAGAACAGCCAGAAAGAAGCTGCTTAGCTCTTCCAGATCACGAAGCTGGCCCCACCCAGACCCGCTTATCGTCACGTCGGAGGGAAGAACGATAGAGCCTTCCGGCATCTGGGCCGATGCGACGACCGGAAGGCCGAAGATCAAAAGTATCGTCAGAAATACTGGCATCTTGCTAGGATTGTTCAGCGTGCCTTTGTTTGGATTCCTCATTCCTGTTTCAACTCCACACCGCTCGCATCTGTCTTATCAATGCGCCTAATGACCCGGTCCCGCGTGATGATCCTTTCTGGCAATCCGCGCATATTGATCCGCTTCTTGAAATCCGGCGCGCGAAACGCCGAGATTTGGATGGCCCCGCTTGCCGAGATCTCAAGAAGCGTGATGCTCCGGGCAGACCGTTCGTTGGTGCCGATCAACCGTCTTGCACCGCCGCCAAGCTCGGCCTGCGACACCACCGCGAACTGTTCTAGATAGCCGGGGTAAAACACGTGATGATGCCCCGAAAGATGCAGGTCGATATCCGCATCCTCCAGAAGCGTCTCCAGTTCAGGATCTCCGATGATTTCGGTCTCACGTTCTTGTGCGAACGGCCAGAGCGGAATGTGACTAAAGACGATACGCGCGGGACCTGCGCCGTCGAATGCCGTGCCGAGAGCTTGCATCTGGGCCTCGTCTAATCGTCCGACGCGCGTGGCGTCGAGCGACACGATCCGAGCCGGGCCGATGTCAAACGCATAAAAGAACGGGTAGGTATCGGCTTCGACATAGCGCAGGTCCGGCCGGCGGGCGATCCACTCCTGACGATAGATGTCCCGCTCCATTTCGAAACCGGGATATGCGGACCCGTCATGATTTCCCGGTGTCACGGCCAGCGGGATTCCGGCCGCCGCGAGCGGATCGCTGACTGCCGCATGAAACGCGCGCCACATGGCCCGAACTTCACTCTCTGACAGGTGCGGCCGGCGCTGCCCAGCAACCATATCCCCCGTCGAAAGGACCAGATCAGGCTCAAGATCGATCGTCGCCTGAACCGCACGCGGCACGTCGCCAGAATAGTCGGTCGATCCGTAAGAGCCGTTCAGATCGGAGATCACGACAATGCGCAGCCCTTCAGACGCGACACTTGTCGCACTGCAAAAGGCAAGAACACATGCGAATAGAGCTCTAACCAAGGTCACAAGCGACCGTGTCGCGAACCACGTCCCCTTCAAGGAAAAAAGTCTTCGGGTTCAGATCAAAGCGCAGTCGCCCGGCACGGCAGCTGTCCTGCAGGATACCCACCGCCAGCGCGGTGTTATTCACAACCTGCGCCACCTCACGGTCCTTCAACCCGAGGCTTTGTGCGAGCCATTGATAAATCGGCCCCTGCTTCTGCAAATCGCGGTCAAGTTCCACCAAGCGGGTGTACATCTTACCGTCAAAATGCCTGAGCTTCTCGAGCATCTGTGTGGATTTGGCGAAATTGGCATAGGCCACTCGACCGCCGGCATCGTTGTCGTTCAGGTTCGTCCGCCGCAGAAGCAAAGCGCCTTCCGGCACATCACCATCACCAACTTCGTGATGCTTGGCCTTCTTGTGCTTCACTTCACCGTTCTCAGCCCAATAGTAATAAGGCGTGAAGTCGATATTACCGACCCGGTCCTGCTGGCTGAAGATGAAGTCCAGAAGCACGATTTCCGAGATTTCCCGCATCCAGTAGGCCATCTGTTCACGCGGCACGTCCGGACCAAGGTCACGGTTGATCTGGCTATCGCGGCGACCTTTGGATAGCCCGGCATCGATTGCCTCGATCAATGGTGCATCCTCACGCAGTGCAAGGAACGCAGGGGTTTCCTGGAAATCCAGGCTCTGCCCTTTGCCCCATCCCGATTTGCGTGTGCCATTCATTTCCGAGCCATAGCGGTGTCCCGGGCTGGATGTCAGGATCCCGTAAATCTGCGTACGGTCAGAGGTAAAGATGTCGTTCGTCGGACTGTATGAGGCCGGGTTCGCCTCGGCATCTACGAGATGCTGCCACCCGGCGTGATTCATCCGCGCCGAACGATTATGTCCCGAATTCGCAAGACCTGGACGCGCGACCTCTGAATTGTGCATCGCAACGTCCATCGAACGCCAGACGGTCACCGGCACCATTACGGCCATGTCGAAGTACCGCGAGAAATGATAGTACAGCAGTGGAGAGGCCGAGTAAGTACCGCTTGTGCCCTCAGCGTTCATCGTCACCTTGAATTTCGCAAGGTCATCTTCGGCCAGGTCCTTGGCCGATTTGCCTTCTTTGCAGGCGTTGCGTTCAAACGCAGCGCGGTCATTCGCATATGGCCCCGTCGAAATTTCATAGACCATCATGCCGGGGCTTGTACTCCACGTCTTTGGACACAGGGCGACCTCTGCAGCGTAGAGGTCGATCGCGCAATACGCGGCCTCGTCCTTCAGATCACCATTCGAGTACGCGCCGCCAGGGATCGGGGTGATGCGTACGCAACGCTCAACGACGCCATTCGGGCTGGAAAAGGTCGTCGCCTCACCCAAAACCGCATCACTGGCAAAGGCGGGGGCAGCGGCAAGCGCCGCAAGACAGGAAAGTACAGTCCGGATCATCCGTTTGGCGGTCCTTCGGTTATTTCGGGCAAATTGCAGCGCGTTCGGCATCAGTGATCGACAGCGATGAATCGACCTTGAACTTGTCGAACTTCGCGTCGATCCATGCATCGCAGCCGTTCGAGCACGGCGCGCCGTTACGACCCTTGTCCCAATAGGCCTTGGCGCGCTCTTCGGACCAGCCGCAGAACTGAACAAGTGCCATCGCGGACAACGCACCAGAGGAATGAACACCCCACATGCAGTGCACAAGAACGGGGCCCTTGCCCGGGTTCTTGATCGTGTCGTGAATCGCCTGCATCACAGCCGACGGTCGCGACGACCGCGCCGCCGCATAGTCAAGCGTTCCGGACCCGCATGACGTCCGCCCAAAATCCGTATTCTTGCCAAAGTCAGCGTAAAACGCCGTGTCGAAACCGCTTTCGCACAGAGAGACGCGCTGCGCAGAAGACATACCCGTTCGGTCCTCGTCGCCACCCGAAAAACCACTCCGATAGAGCACACCCGATAGGACAGGCCGGAAAAAAGTCATCCCGTCAGGCGCATCGGGCGCGTTCCGCGCAAGCATAGCGCTCTCGCTAGGTCCTCCACCGCGAGATGTCACGTCTGCGGAAACTGTCGACGCCAGAACACAAAACAGAACTCCTGCAAGCGACTTCCACATACAGCCTCTCCTTGGCATTGTTGCCATCATGGTCCAGCAGCCGCGAGAAAATTTCAATGCCGTTCTGAGCAGATCGTTTGGAAATAACCGTAGGCAAGATGCATCACAAATTCGAAAGCGGTCTTTGAAACCCTGAGCAAATGGATGAACCCTCTCTTTTCGGAATTGATCACGCTGACCCAGTTGTTCACCTCCTGTGAGCACAGATCACGACCAAACTTTAATGGCTGCTCTCAAAATGATGAGATAAGCTAGCTGCGGCGCAGCGAATGACGGCTTTCCGCTCTTCCTGTCGGTTTCTGCACCAGCTGCGTTGATCGCCTGATAGCCACGACGTTCTCTTCCACTTTCCATTGGACTTCACGCTCGAAGGGAGCGGTAGTGTGCACGTCGCCGACGCGCTCGCCAATCTCCGCCCGGACCTCCGGGCTCTGCCTGGTAGCAGGAGCAATGTGCTCCTGACCAAACCAGGAGATCGAGATGATGACGAAGTCCAAACCCGCAGCCACCAAGAAAGCGCAGCTAGTCAAAATGCTGTCGGCGAAGGCCGGCGCCGACATCTTGACGATCAGCGCCAAGCTAGGCTGGCAGGTGCATACGGCGCGGGCCGCGATTACTGGCCTCAGGAAAGACCCAGGGCCTGTCTCTGGATGCCTCTGTGGACTGGTCCCGGTGCAGCCCCAAGCGGATCACTGGGCGGACCCAGCGCCGTATCTGGTCACAGGTCAAGCACTGGCTGGACTGGTGTGTCTACGAGGGAGAGCTGGAGACCAACCCGTTCTCCTCGGTCCGGTTCGAGGCCAAGGTGAAGCACAAGCCCTATGCGGTTCCGACAGACAAGGAAGTGGCAACCCTGCTCAGAAGGTCTGACCCCATCATCGGCAAGGTGATGTTGGTGTGTCTGTTGTCGGGCATGCGGGCTGGGGAGGCGGCAGGACTGCTCAGGGAAGATATCGTCGCCAAGGGAAACCTTGGGTGCTTCTTCCATGTCAGGCCCAATGCCCTTCGCTTGCTGAAGACAGAAGCCGCAGATCGGTTGGTGCCGGTGCATGCCCACCTGGATGCTGTTCTGTCGTCTCTGCCAAGCAGTGGACCTCTGTTCCCGGACCTGACGGTAAATGACATCACCAAGCGGTTCGCGGTTCTGAGAGAGAAGCTGGGCATCGACCGTCCCGGGCTGGTCTTCCACAGCACAAGAAAGTGGTTCATCACCCAGTGTGAGAGAACGGGTGTGCCAGAGCACTTCACCGCCTCTCTTGTGGGGCATAAGTCCGCCCGGTCAGAGAACGGGATCACCTACAGCATCTACTCGGCTGGTATATCGGACGAGCAGAAGCGGGACATCGTCGACCAGATCAGGGTGCCGGTATCATGACCCGGATCCCGGACATCGAAAGCTTCGAGGAGAGGGCCGCTATCGCCGAGTACGATGGCGGTCTTTCTCGTTCTGAGGCGGAGAACGTAGCAGCCAGAGGTCAGGGCTTTCCTGATGCAGCAGCCTACTGGCAGTGGTTGGCTGATTATGTAGTGGCCCGCAGACTGCCCTAACCACGGTCCCCGGCTGGCTCACGCTGGCCGGGGGTTCATGACGTTCTAGGATCGCGTTGCCGTCGCCGGTGAGCCGAGCAAAGGCTCCGCTGCTAAATTGCCCTTAAATTGGCTATTCAGACTGAAGTGATGCGAGATAATCAATTAGAGACAATGTGCGCACACGAACCAAGACTTCGCACTCGGTAGCCGTAATCCCACATTCGACACCTTCCATCAGAGCCTCTCTATAGCGGGCGCCCCACACTGGCATATCTCGACCATGCACTCCAACGTCAACTGTACCTTCCAGAACTCCGACGACGTACTCGACCGGGAAAGTCCCGCCATTGTTCTGACTGAGTGATGTTAAGGGCGGCGCAGGGTCTACAAGATACTGTGAAATTGGACCGTTTCCTGCACCATCAGCTCCATGACACTGGGCACAGCTCACGGAGTATTCGAAAGCCCCTCTTTCTCCTGCTTTTGTTGCTACAGGTACAACCATCAAACAGGACATCAGAAGCGGGAGAAGACCTCTAAACGTCATATCGAACCTCCTTCATTGATAGACACTGCAACCTGACCATATATCAAAACTCGCATACGAGAGGTTTGCATGGAAATCGTTAATGACAAACATGTATTTTGTAAGAATCAACAGGGTTCTGGCCGATGAACCATCGCCAGTAATACTGGCCAGTATCCCCTCACACCCGTTACACCCGTAGGACCCGTTAGAGACCTCTCTC
>NZ_JFKC01000042.1 GCF_002115805.1 Marivita geojedonensis
CCCTAGAACCGAGAGCGCGACCTGGAGAACACCGACAACCATCAAGCCGGTGAACTCCAGAAAGGCTGCGGGACCTCTCAGCGCTTCAGGGTCGTTCGGGCCCTAGCAAATTTTTTTCTTGGTTTTCGTCAGAGAGACTCAAACCCCCGAGAAGAGCCCTTCTTTGGTATTTATCCCGTGCAAGACCGATCTGCTGAAGCTCACCGCTTCTCGAGAATGCTTGGCGTCCGGCGCATCTTGTGAGATCCGTCTGACGCTCATTTCACGGCCCAATCGAAAAAGATTTCTTGAACCTTTGGGAGGTTTTACTGACGGCTTTCCAGCGCAAGGGCACCTTGTTGCGCGTGCGGATTTGTGAAACACAAAAACCTGCAAGCAAACTGTCGGTGCCAGAATTCAGGATGCAAGGTCAGGACCCAACTTCCAACAATCGTCATTTAGCGGCTCGTGACGATGACACGGATGAAATCGACCTGCTGGAACTCGCGGGCACATTGTGGCGTGGAAAGTGGATTATTCTCGCCTGCAGTCTCCTGTCGGCGGCCATGGGGGGTTATTATGCCTACCGGATGGCCATACCGATGTATTCCGCCGGAACGAGTATCGCAATCGATACAAGTGGCCCCCAAATTGTCGATATCGAGAACGTGTTCTCGGGGGTCTCCTCGGATTGGTATTCCCTCAATACGGAGGTGGGGAAAATCTCCTCACGCAGACTGGGAGAGCAGGTTGTCCGCCGCCTGGATCTGACCGAGAATCCTGACTTCAATCCTTACCTTGCGACATCGTCCGACGATGATACGTCCGGCTGGCTGTCCAATTTGTTGCAAACAGATGAAATCGAAGAGGTTCCCCCGACGGAAACCGAGATATTCAACGCAACTGTCGACAGCGCCCTCGGAGCCATCACCGTCAACCGAGACCCTGACTCCTACATTTTCACGATTACGGCCACCACCGGAGACCGGGGAACCTCCGTCCTCTTGGCCAATACACATGCCGATGCCTACATCGCCGATCAGATCGCCATCAAGTTCGAAGCAATCGAGCGTGCGGTGACCTGGCTCACCGAGCGTGTGACGGAACTTGAATCCGAACTGCAAAGGCAGGAGGACGGGATAAAGGATCTTCGGGCGCAGTCCTCGCTTTCGAGCCCGGAGGCGCTGCAAGCGATCAATCAACAGGCGAATGACATGGAAGATCGCCTCAAGGAACTTCGGTCCCTTGCCGATGAAGCCGAGGCGAAGATTGCGAGACTGGAAGCTCTCCGCGACGATGGTGACTTCGAAAGCATGGCGCGCGCATTCTCCGACCCGGTCTTGCAGCAACTCTACCAACGCCTTGAGACCGGCGGAGAGGAGGCCAAAGAGCTTTTTGAGAGCAGGTTTTCCCTACTGCTGGAACGCGAGGCGTCAGACCGGCGGCGCGCGTCGACGCAAGCAGAGGCGCTGGAAGCCTCCTATGCGAATTTGCAGAATGAAATCGCGGCGAAGACCCAGGATCTCATCGAGCTGCAGCAAGCAGAGCGGGAAGTTGAAGCCACTCGGGTGCTTTATGAAACCTTCCTGACTCGACTGAAGGAAACCACCGTACAGCGAGGCTTGCAGGAAGCAGATGCACTGGTTCTTTCCCCGGCAATTGCCGCAAGAAAAGTTGCGCCTCGGGAACGGCGCATACTGGCCCTCTCCATCATACTGGGAATCATGGCCGGTGCGGGGCTCGTCCTGCTCCAAAGCCTTCTGCATCGTGGGTTTCGAACCGCCGAGGATCTGGAAAAATACACAGGACTCACGGTTCTGGGGCAGATCCCGAGAATTCCAATCTCTCGGCGCGCAGAGTTGATCCCGTATCTCAAGGCCAAACCGACCTCGGCAGCCTCCGAAGCCATTCGAAACCTGAGAACCTCCGTTCTGCTGTCAAATATCGACACACCACCCGAGGTGATCATGTGCACCTCGTCGCTCCCGGGGGAAGGCAAGACAACCCAGGCTATTGCCTTGGCGCATAATTTTGCCGGGCTGGGAAAAAAGGTGCTCTTGCTGGAGGGCGATATCCGGCGGCGTACCTTTTCCCAGTACCTCGACAACGCCCCGGAGAAAGGACTGATATCCGCTCTGTCCGGAGAAACGCCTCTGGAGGACGTAACCTTTCATGACGACGCCCTCGGCGCCGATGTTCTTATTGGCGAGAAGTCCAACGTGAACGCTGCCGACATTTTCAGCTCTGACAGGTTCGACCAGTTCCTGACCTATGTTCGCAGCGTTTATGACGTCATCATTATCGACTCGCCGCCAGTCCTGGTCGTTCCGGACGCGCGGGTTGTTGGACAGTCTGTCGATGCGATCCTGTACGTCGTGAAATGGGAAAAAACGACCAAGAGTCAGGTCGAGGCCGGCCTCCGGCAATTGGAAACCGCCAATCTCAGGATCGCCGGATTCTCGCTGTCACAGATCGATACAAAGGCCATGCAAAAATACGGTTACGGCAAGAAATACGGAGCCTACGGCGCCGCCACGGTTGAAGCAGGAAAGTACTACGAAAACTAGCTGGAGCAGCCGTGGCCCACGCCTCCCCTCGACACTCTGCTCATTGCGTCTCCGACACAGAAGTCGGGCACCTATGCAACCGTCCTCTGCCCTCCAAACCAAGCGCCAAACTCACGCGTTTTGGCCCCATTCCGATGCAAATCCCCGATAAAGCCGGAAGGCACAGAGTGGGCAGCCTAGCAAGATTTATTGACTGCTTACGCGATGCTTCCCCGCCAGCCGTTGCCCGCGGGAGCGCTTTTTCCGGTCAAAACCCCGCTCAGACAGACGTGTGACGGAAGTCGTGCCATTTACGACGGAGATACGCTTCCGTCTTGGCCTTACGCCCAGGATTATCCTTGGTGTGAATCTCGGTCAGGATGTTTGTGGAGTATCCCTCGATCTGCTTCACCACCCAACCCAGCCGCTTCTCTTCATCAGCACTGCGGAACTTCAACTGGATGCCGGACGCCCGGATAAAGGCACAGGCGTGGCGTTGGGTTTCGGCGATGCTGGGAAGCGCGCTGTTGAGATAACTTGCATCACAGAATGCCGGTTTGGTCAGAACCCGAGTGAGTTGGAAATGCCCGATATAGCTGGCCCCTCCAAAAAACACGGCGCCAATCAGCGGACAGAATGAAATGATGTTTCTGAACTCATCGGCGTCGGGAATATCTCCGGCTTGTGAATAGACACGCAGTTTCTCGGTGGCTTTGTCGAACAATCTGAATTGCACCAGCGCGGTGACAATGGACGCAACAGCTTCCAGGATGGCTGTTACGAAGGACGCAACCGTCCATGCCCCAAAGGTCAGAACTTCCGCCAGGAAATTGCCAATCGACTTCGTGACAATATAGGCGGACTTCGCCCCCAGGCGCACGTTTTCCAGGATCACGTAATTCCTGAAGGCGTCCATGGCGACCTTGGGAACACCGGAGGCAATCATCACGCTGGTATTGACGAGATCGCTGATCGTGTCCCTGCACTGAACGGCGCTGAACGCGAGAAGCGCCCCATCGATCACCCCACGGATGCTGCCGTAAAATGGCACAAGCTTCGAGATCACTTGCCCGCTGAGCAGCAGGGTCTTGATCCAATCCATCAGGATCGTTGCTGCCAGGCCCAAGCCATCCTGGGCTTTTTTGAACCATTCCGCGTCCCGGATCTTGCGCGTGACCTTTTCCCAGCACTTCTCCAGCACCGCCATGAGCTTATCCCAGGCGCCATCCTCGGATCGGCTGGACAGGGGATCGACGAGACCCATTTCCTTCGCATCCGACAGGTTGGAGGGCATATGGCCTGGCGATATGAAGTTCTGCCCGTAGTGATCCAGGCTGCCCGCCGCCATTGCGCCAGCAGAGGACGCGACATCTTTGATCAGGGCGCTCTTGGCGGGGCGGAACGCTCCAAGGAGCTCGATACTGCGCGCGATGGCATCGACACGCTCCTGCGCGAGCTTCTTTTGCAGATCGGCACTGGGTCGCAGGAACATGTTGTTCGAGGTCTCTTGCACGGAAGGGCCCTAACTGCGCGCCAGTGGGAGAGTTTCACTTCGGGAAACCGTTGAACAAGCATTTGCCGTAATCCTTTGCCGGTCAAGCCAAATCTCGCGCGAGGCCACATGTTCAGACCCCAGGACATGTGATCCGAGGCCGCCGCGCTGAGTGTGAGATGTGGTGTCAGCCCCCTCTGGGGGATTCCGATGCACGGTCTGCAGTTTGGACAGGTCGGTGAAAGGGGCATTGACGCGGGTCGGCGTCATGATCAAGGTGAGCGCATGTCCCACGCACCCAGGCTCATAACCTCAGGAAAAAGCATGAGCTTGGTTCTGGACGGCCATTGGTTCCGAATTCACATTCATCGTATTGAGACGGAACGCCTTTGGACCCTGGAGGTCATCGATGCCTTGGGGCGCAGCACCGCCTGGTTGGACGCCTTTGAGACCGCGCAGGACGCACGGGATGCCGCTCTGAACGCGCTGGAATCCGAGGGGCCCGACGCGTTTATGCGACGCCATATCGTCACAGAGCATGAGAGCGCCTCCCGGTCAGCCAGTTAAGCGACGCGGGGACCCGCAGCTGTGTTGCGCATGGCAGTCTTCTTGGGCCCTCTTCGAGGAGGGCGCTCTGAGACGACGGATCAAAGCGACTTTGTAAAGAGCGTAAGCATTTCAGTGAGATGATGCTTTGGCAAAGGTGTGGGCACGATATCAAATCGCGCCATCCGCCCCTTGATCTCCACCGGTTCGACGAACTTTTCCACACGATGATAAAATGGTCGATCAACGTAATCATCAAACAGCAGAGTGACTGGTTTCTCGGTTCTCAGCAGTGTCGCCAACACACACCCGACTCTGAACCGGCCATCCACCAGGACGATATCCGGCGCGACAAAATCCGCGCGATCCCAGACGGAGTTTGGATAGCGGTGGAAGCGCGCCCAATGCCTGTCGCTGCTGGGTCTGCCCCATTTTCCAACCGGTCCAATATTCGCATAATGCATGGTGACCTTGGACACAGAACCAGACTCTTCGAAATAGGCCTCCATATCTCTGCACCAGGCCGGGTCGGATTCGACGGAGAAAATCGTTTTTCCCCTCATTTCCGACGCCATAACGGTGGACCCACCACTGCCATATTCGAGGATGGTCTCAGCGCGTTCATAGAACGCACGCACCCAATCACTCACCTCTTCTGGAAAGGTCAGGATCGGACGGTCGACAATTGGCTGTGACGCAGTCACGTCGTCTGGACTCCAAGGGACGCTGAGAGAACTATGAAAAACGCGAGACTACACCGCAAGACAAACCGCGGTGGGAGAAACAGCCGTCCGAATCTGCCCCTTTCGCTGTCAGCCGCACGCAACGCCCGACACGCTTGCGGTCCCGCCACCGGCACATCGACGGGACCACCGGGCGCGCATTTGGCCCGCCCAGCGTGCTGTGTGATCAGAATGTCAAAGCAGAGCACATCGTGACGGATGCCACGTCCCGGGATCGAACCTTGGGTGTAGGTGGTTTCTCCTGTACAGTCCTGAGAGCGGCGTTGGCTGCACGACCTTATTACGACCAGCCTCGCGGCTGCCCCTACTTATTTTGCTGACAGGACGTCTCCAATGGGCAAACCTTGTGCCGACATTCTCGACTTTGTTCCGGAAACCGTCGTTCTCGCCTTCGACGTGACCGGCATCACGGATCCCAAGGACGCGACCCGCATCGCAAAGAGCAAAGACGTCCAGAAGGCGATGGAGGCCGCGCTGGCCGAAAAGGGCCGTGCGCTGGTCAAAAAGCATTTCTCAGGCAAAGAGATCACCAGCGAGGATGCCTTGGAGATGCTGAAGGCGCCCGGATCCAAACTGCTCGACAAGCGCAAGAAGGATTTCGAGAAACGCTTGAGCTGCGCCTATGACCAGAGCCCCATCGGAGCCTGGATCGACCGGAACACATGGGTGCTCTATGTCTTTGTGCCGCTCCTGATCGGCGGAGCTGGCACCTACATGTATGTCGCCAAGGCCGGTGACACGCCGGCAAGCTGGGCGGCGTCTTTTGCCAGCAACCAGAGCTTTGAAGTCACAAAGCTCGGCAAGATCGAGATCGGAACGGGGGATATCAAACTCGTTCCGTCCAAAACCGTGATCTCCGGAAAGGTGTTTGGAAAAGCGTCGTTTGAGCACCTGAAGATCAAGCTGGAGGTTGCCGCCGGATCCGCAGAGCACAAACCGACAGAGAGCACCTATTTTGCAGGCGTCAGCCCGGCGCTCAATATGACGCATATTCTCAATCGCGACATGAAGCTGAACTATGGTTTGGGGTTTTCAAATCTGGGAACGCAGATGCCGGACGCGACATGGGTGGGCAAAGGGTCTACCAAATTCTCTTACACCCCGGGAGGCGCGGCCGGTGGCCTGAACATTTCGATCGGTGGGGACCTGGCCTTTGACCGCTATGGACAGCGCAGCATCGGCGCCGATCTGAGCGCGGGTTACAAAGGCAAGCTGGGCGACAGCACACCCTTTTCCGTTGGCGCCACGGCGGGCTACGATCACCTCTTCCGCCAGGATCCGGCGGCCAAAGAGCAAAGCGATCCGGGTCACAGCTTTAATGTCATGCTGAACCTGAAAGTGGGGATCCCCTTCCCGTAATCGGATCGGCTCTCAGAGACTCCGCTGTGCGCGAGGTTCACCACGCTGGCTTCCGATCGAAGATCGGCGGCGGGCAATTTGGATCACTGCCCAGAAGACCACGCCCGTCCCCGGGTGCACCTCAGGACAGGCTTACCGCGTGATCAGTAACACCTGATGACTGCGCCTCCGCGTCAACCTGCTCTGCGCATCATCGAGAGCCTTTTGGGCGAGGCGCAGCCGCGCGATGGCCCGCTCCCTGCGATCATAGAGCTGCCGGATCAGGGATCCCGGATTGCCAATGGGCTCAATGTGCCTTGTGTCCATGCCTGGAAACCACATGAGCGCAGACCGTCGTGCGTCCTCGAAGGCGCGCTCGGACGCCAGATATTTCTGATAAGCTCGAATCAACACACGTCGCTGCACGCGATATCGCCGATCCATAGTTCTGCCCCCCTTGACGACTCAGCAGGATGATCATGTTCGCGCGATCTTCGTACCGAGCTTATCAAAGCCGAAGCTTATATCAAGAAAACAAGATATGTGCGCCGCCGGCCAGCGCCGCAGTTTGTTTGAGTGGCAGAAGCAACGGTAAAGGAGCTGAACGAACCTCAGCGGAAACTCGGGCGCCCAGCGCCGTCAAACCAACACCACATCATCTGCAATCCCAACTGCGCCGACGGTCAGATCATACCCGAGGTCTTGCAGTGACGCGACCGACCAATCCGACAGGTAGTTTGTGTTGTCGAAGGTACCTGTCTCATCCACGTAGCCAATGAACCCCGTCATCAGCTCATCGAAATACGTCTCTTCGTCCCAATGGCCGCCGGCTGTGCCAGCGCCACCATCTGTTTCAACCAGGATCAGGTCGTCGGTGGTGGGCGCGCCGTTAAACGCGGTGTTTGCAGCATCTCCCGTGTATACGCTGGCAATGATGTCATCGTTGGGCCGGCGCGTTCCGTTGTCATCGATGACTTCGGTGGAGACGAGGTTGTTGTAATCCCACAGCGTGCCAAACCCCATCACATGGATCATTTCATGAAGGACAATATCGTCGAAAAGACCGGCCTGGTAATATTGCACCGCGTCCGCCTCATCGAAAGTCATTTCCCCGACAGCAGGCAGACCGGTATCTGACCGCAGACCGGTAGGTCCGGCTTGGCCAAGAACGCCTCCGACCCCGTCAATGGCATCGAGATCGGCGGTGATCACCAGATCGTCGTAGAGGGTTCCGTTTCCATCGATGGCATCCGGAAGATCTGTGGCAATGAGGGAGGCGAGATAATCCGCCGCCGCCACGAAGACGGCTTTCAACTCGAGGCTCCACTCACCAACGAATTGAACTTCAATATTGTATTGCAGGCTGTCATCCACACCGTCACCCTGTCCGGTGATGTACCAATCGGTAACGGGTTCCGGCTCTTCGATCACAGGCCCCGGGCGATTGGGACCTTTCCCACCTTTGGCGGCGGAGGTTTCATCGAAGTAAACCAGATCACCGCTGGTGACTGCGAAACCTGAGAAACCTGACGTGTGTTTTTCAGCGGCGAAGAGTGCTGATGCTCCGCTCCCGGAGGAGTGAACGAAGTCGAGGAAGTTTCCGTCTTGAGTTTTGGCCATGACAATCCTCCCGTGGCGCCCCCACCATGGGCACTCGAAGCCTGCACCTGCCGCGTCCTCGAAGCAAGGAAACAGAGCGTTTACGGGCTGCCTAAGTTTTGGCGCAAGCGCAGATCACGCAGCCTGTCCCGCTGCACGCAAAGAGCGTTTTGGGGCCCGCGATGACAGTGACTTGGCTGAGCGCATCTGTGTCCAAGCGATGCTCTGAGCGGCCGCCCGGGAGCTGTTCCGCGGCGGAAGCCGCTTGACAGAGCGCAGAAAACGAGGTCCCAAAACAACCGAAAGATGCAGAGGACCGATAACGCAAAAACGCACACACCCGATAACGCAGACTATTGCTGCTGGACGCTGCCAATCCACTCCACGCCATCCAAGCGGGCGGCCTTCCTGTCAAAGGTCTTCAAAGTCGCGGCGCCAGATCTCAGGGCGGCCTGGCGGATCATCAGATCGGAAAACCCGAACCCTTTCGTTTCGTAGAGTTGAAGAACTGCGCCAACGCTGTCGCCTTCCTCAATTTCCAGCTCGGAGGCTGACAAGAAGCCCTCTAGAACGCGCGCGATCTCGGAACGCTCATACCTGTAGCTCCGCTCCAACACCCAGACGAGTTCCAAAAGTACTTCTCGCGCAACGAACCCGGGGTTTTGTTCTGTGAGCCCGCCGATAAGATCACTCGCCATGCGTCCCTGATCCGGATCGTCCTGGGTCAGAAAACGCACAAGGACATTTGTGTCGAGGGCGATCATTACGTTTGATCAACCGCACCAGCCGCGATGGCCTCATCCATTTCCTCCAGCGTCACAGGTTTTTGGCCCGAGCGTTTCAGAGCACCCTCAAGGTCCAGGACCGGCCGGGCCCTCAAGATACGGACTTCTCCATCAAGCAGAATGTAGCGCAACTTGTCACCCGGCTGCAGGCCCAGCACCTTGCGGACGTCCTTGGGAAGGGTCGTCTGGCCTTTTGTCGTCACAGTTGATTCCCGCATGGTGATAGCTCACTTTCAGGTCTGACTTGCAATTAAATAAAATAGCGTTCTTATTGAGTAAACGGAAGGAGATTTCCAAAACTCCTTACAAATATCAGTAGCGCAAAGCGGCGTATTCGTTTCTCACAGAATGCAAGCGAAATCTGCCCAAACCCAGCGCCTCACCTGGCACCTTTTGCCCGAGACTGCGCATCTTCACCCGACATCGTCTCTTCAAGCGCCGCGATCTCTGCCTTCAACGCCTCGTATTCCGCGTATTTGCGTTTGAGGAATCCGGCTGTGAGACGCGCCTTTGCATCGATGCCGCTGGGCGTGAGAATATAGGCGTAGCGCAACTTGTTGTCCGAGGCGCGGAAGTTGTTGATCTTGACTTCGCCCTTTTCGACAAGCGCCTTGAGCACATAATTGATCGCACCGAGACTGAGGCCCAACGCGTCGGAAAGCTCTCGCTGAGACTTGTCCGGGTGCTCTTCCAGGAGCCGCAGCAGACGAAACCGGACATCGTCGTCAATGCGTTTGCTCACGTCAACGGACCCACGGCTACCGCACCGGCGCTCGCAAGGATGAGGCCGCCCAACAGGTCGCACAGGAGGGGTGCGTTCATAAATGAACGGTTACCAAGTCAGCCCTTGCGAGAAAACCCGAAATGGCAGGAGTTGCGGAAATTTTTGCCGGGTGCGAGTGGCTCTGCTCAAAGTCCCGGCAGCCAGTCTCAGGACTTCAGGAGGTCCCTGGCCTGCAGGGGCCGCTTGCCGTTTTTCCTCGGAATCCGGCGCAGAACCCGGAACGCAACAGCATAAGAGCCAAAGAACAGGATCAGAAAGGCAATCACAGACCAGAAGGCCAGTGCATTCTGATCCCAGACGAACACAGCCACCATCGGCGGCGCAAGCACGAAAGGCGCGAGAACAACGGTGCTCAGCGGATTTGCCAACCGCCGGTTCCCACGCCCGAGGACATGGATTTCAAGCGTCCGCATGACCAGCTGATGGACATGCAGACGATCCGGAGCCAGGGAGTCTTTTTGCCGTTGCTTCCGGCGCACAATAGCCAGGAGCGTGTCGGCCAGAGGCCAGAACACCGTCAACAAGATCGCCCAGGGCGAGACCTCGGGCGCATTGAGCAGAACAGAAATACCAAACCAGCTCAGCACAAACCCAAGCGTGTAGGCGCCCGCGTCGCCGAGAAAGATCAAGCCAAACGGAAAGTTGAGCAGAAAGAGGCCAAAGATCGCAGCGGCCAACATCAGAGCCAGCGACACCATGATCTCGTATCCGATCCCATGTGAAATGACAGCAAGCGCGACTGCCGCGGCCATGGCTGCAAGGGATGCCAGACCATTCACGCCATCGATCAGGTTAAACCCGTTGGCCACCCCTGTTGTGACCAAAAGCGTCATCGGCACACCGACAAGCCACAGGTCCATATACGTATCGACACCCGGGATGCCGAGGCGTGGCAACCAGACACCCAGAAGCCAAATCGCCGCCAGGCTTGCGGCCGCACAGGCCAGCAGCCGCTTGCGCGGTGAAATCGAAACACCAAGATCTTCAAGCAGGCCAACAAGAAACAGGATCGCCGTCGCCAAAATGAAATCCCGATACGGGTCAGACACGGCCGCCGGCGCCAATGCTCCACTCAGGATCACTGCAGAAAAGATTGCGACGCCACCGAGTCTCGGCGTGGGTGTCTCATGCATCGCCTGGGTGGCAGTCAAATCCTGGCGGCGGTCCATGGGCAATTTTGCATGCTTCGCAAGCACCACCAACAGCGCGCTGAGTGCAAGTGACAAGCAGGTCAGAATCAGGAACTCAGGAGGGAAAAATACAATTTGCTGAAAAGGCACCACTACTCTCGCATATCTTCAAAATAGCCACCTCGCGTGATGAATCGCGCGAGGTGGCCCGGGAGCACAAAGACCGCATCTCACATCACGGTCTTTGCATTCTGCCACGACTTAAAAAGCGGGAACAAACAAGCCGCAACAAAAATTATCACCATGACTATCTTTGGCGTGCACCTACCTGTCAATATGCAACGGAGCTGTGGAGGGTGAGCGGATCACTTGCCTCTTCAGGAGCATTGACCATGGCATGGGTTTGGTGGGTATAAATCTCTTTGAGACAACAATGGGGCGCGCTCAAGAGCGCGCAAGACGATGACGTCGATGACAAAAAAACAAACATCCGTTCTGTCTGCGCTCTATGAGCTGCGCAGCATGCTCCGCACCATGGAACAGGACGTTGGAATAGAGGATTTATCTTGCGCGGAATTGGATGTTCTCCTGGCGGCTTTTGCCGTTACAAAAATGCCGGGAGACGCAGTCACCTCAGACCGCATCCGCCACCACGACCTGGCGGCCGATATCCCGCAAGCCACCTATCATCGCGTGTTGAAATCTCTGCTCAAGCGGGGATTGATCGACAAAGCACCTGGCTACAAAGCCGGACGATACGTGGTACGTGGAGAGTTCCCTGCCCCCAAAACCTACTAAGTGCGCACAGTTCTCGCTTGCATTTTTAAGTTGAATATTTCACGTATCGGGCGAAGTGGACAAGCAGGAAATTGCCACACCGAATGCTCTGACAAGCTCTGGAGGACAGCTTGTTTTTTGTCATTGTCGCTCTCGCATACGTCTTGTGTCACGGCATGACGGATCTGCTCATTGCACCGTTTCAACGTCGATTTCTTCCCGAGACAACAGTCTTTGCTTCCTTGATCTATCTTCCGCACGGTGTGCGGGTCTTGGCAACTTGGGCGTTTGGCTGGAAAGCCGTGCCCGGGCTTCTCGCCGGCACCGTGTGTTCTATCTCGCTTTTCAGCTCAGATCACGAAGTGGCGTATCTGTCACCACAAATCATTGAAGGTGTTGTTTTGGGATCTGTCTCCGCCCTGCTCGCTTTCGAGTTTGCCCGGCTTAGCGGTCATAACCTGTATGCAGGCCAGGAGCGCCGACTGTCATGGCAGGGCATGATCATCATCGGCGCACTCTCGTCTGTCATCAATGCCATTGGACAGACCGTGATTTATTCCGGCCTGATCGGGTTTGAGGACCTGGGCGAAGTCTTGGTCATGTACGCCATTGGGGATCTGGCCGGCGTCGTCCTCTGCATGATCGCTCTGATGTTTGTGTTTCGCTGGCTTCGTTTGCGTTCACTCTCATAACACGGCTCCTGGGTGCCAAACCCCTCATGGCCACCTTTCACGCACAGGCTGCAAGTATTGAGCACTCCGCAAACGGCTTCCGAAAGGCATACGCCAATTAAAAGGTTTGAGCCGAGACCATGATTCTAACTGGCGGCTGTGCGATTTTGGGAGTTTAAGCAAGAAATATTACATCCACAGAATCTGTGGGTAAGTCTGAGGAGAAATCCACCTCAAGCGGATTTTTGCCTTTGTAATGAACAGGTTTCACAAATTGGTTACAATTTAGGCACTGCGCAAGTCACTGAAAAATTTATACAACCCAACGAGTTTCAGATCTCCCTGAGGTGGTGCACCGCCAAAGCAGCTAGCGTTCCAGCGAAACCTGCACAGGTAGATAATTCTCTCCCGCCGACCCCAAAAAGATCCCTACTGAGGCGATGGTCATTCCGCGCCGCTGGGCCAGATGCTGGGGCATATTTCCCAAAAGCATCAAGGTTTCGCCCAGTTCGTGCCCAAAGTGATTGTTAGCGTTCAATGGCACGTTGATGGAGAGTGCGATGAACGGATCTATGCCTGACAACTTGACGAAAGATTACGTCAAAAGGCTGCAGTGTTCGGTTGCGCCGCGCACATCTCTTGTAACTCCAGCACAATTGGCGAAACCTACTCGCAAGAAAGCGTCACTCGGAGCCTTAACGACAAAGGCCCTTCGGCTTCGGATGATTCAGCCCTTTAAGAGCATAACGGTCCTTGTGCTGAGAGGACTGTTTCACACATACTTCTTCCTTGCAGACCTATGGCTGGTGATGAGAACCCGTTGATCATTGACGCGTTTTCGTGAAACGCGTCATCTTCGTCGAACTTTGATCTACTGCTCGTGGGCCTTGGATAGGCGCCCGTCTGTTCTGAACGAGAGAACGCACCCAAAAGCCTCCAAAGCCCGCGAGCTTGAGTCCCGCCACTCCTGGAGCCCTGGATCGCTGACAAGCGCGCCTGCTCACCAAGCTACGAACATTTGCGTCACAGTCAAAGCGTTGATCCAAAGCCAAAACAGGTCGGAACACAGATTACAACTGTAGCAGGATCAGCCTTTTTGGTCAGCGCGGCACAATACGAGTACGGATCCGATCAATTTCGATAAAGAAGGGCAGCGGGATCGGGTCCTTGGGAATCCGCGCAGGTAGCCGTTCAAGACGCGTATGGCTCGAAGACTCCAGATCCAAAATTTTGCGATAAGCGCCGAGGTCGTTGGTTTCCTTTTGAGCAACCGCTTGTAGCCTATCAGAGACGTCGTGTTTACGCTTACGAAACGAAGTATGGAACCACATTACTATGACCTCCAGTAACGCCCCCAGATTTCCAGCGCTGTCTAGGGTCAGGA
>NZ_JFKC01000043.1 GCF_002115805.1 Marivita geojedonensis
ACAACAAAAAATCTCAAAAGATACACGAGGTATCATATTGGAAATTGACTGGAAGACCCTGCCATCTCTGGCGTCCTTGCGAGCATTCGAACTGACTGCAAGGCGCGGGAACTTCGCTTCGGCGGCTCGTGACCTGAACGTTACACATGCAGCCATCGCTCAGCGGGTTCGATCCTTGGAAGCCGAAGTAGGTGTTCCATTGGCACGTAGGTCGGGTCGGACAGTCGTACTCACTGAGGCTGGAGCACGTTTGGCACAGCATCTAAACGAAGGTTTCGGCACAATCGCTGCAGGAATAAGAGAGCTGCAAGATGATCAGAGCAAGATACCTCTTCAGATCGCTGCAACGATGTATATTTCCCAAGCGGTGATCCTTCCGAAGCTCCATGAGTTCTGGCAGTTACACCCGGCAATCCAAGTCTCTGTGATGCCGTCACAGAATGTGGTGGATATCGTCGCCCTTGGTTTCGACCTTGCCATTCGCGCCACGCCCAACGAGCGAAACTGGGCTGGTCTCGATGCTGAGCTGCTCCTCGAAAGCGAACTCATCGCGGTTGGCGCCCCTTCGCTCGTCGGCGATGACATCACCAGTCTGCATCATTTGCCTTGGATTTGGTCACCAGGCATGCAGTACGAAGAAGACGCCATGAAGGCACTCGGCTTGGACCCACAAAGGCTGAGGAATGTAGATGTCGGGGCTCCGTTTCTACAGCTCTCCTTGGCCCGCCAAGGTCTGGGGCTCTGGCTCACAGCAGAAGTCCTTGTTCGTGACGATCTTGCGTCCGGAGACCTTCGCAGAGTACCCGTGCCATCACCCTTTTCGATGAAGTACTATGCAGCTACACCGGTGGGGCCTGTACGCCCACATGCACGCACATTCATAAATTGGCTTAAAGCTGCCTTGACCAAGCAGGAGTAACGGGCGCTATTTCCACACAACAACCCTGCGCTCCAAGTAACATCAACGTTCCTCTGTGGGATCCGCAGCACTCGTTCTTGGCATGTCTAAGTGAGCATGTCGTCACCTGAGGATTATGGTACTGTGTTCTACGCTTCGCTTGGAACCCTTGGTTCGCTGATGGCGGACACAAGCGGCGCAATATGGTAACTGTTATCCAAGGTGGAGAGATGTCGGCGATATCAAGGACTATCCCCATATTGTCAGCCGTGTTCCGAAGCCATGTGATCTTGTCAGGGGCTTGCCTGGTGGCCGCCGTAGTCGCCAGCACCACTGGCACAGCTGCAGAGGACGGCTCCGAATCCTTTGCTTTTGGCAGTTATGTCGAGAACAGGTGCACTTTTTGCCATTCGCATGCTCTCACCGTCGTTTTGTTGGGCCGCATGCTAGAAGCATCTGGGACAAGTGAATTGGACGCTTTCTTGTCCAATCATCATTGCCCTAATCCGGAAGAGCGCGCATCGATCGTTCGATATCTCCAAGAAAACTCCGAGTAGTATAGAGCCTGTAGCTGTGCGTCCGATTTCTGCAGTGGCTGGTCCCGGGTCATTAGTTTGTCCTACGGGTGTGGGGGGTTACTGGTCCTGCAAGGATTCCGGCTTGGGCATAGGGGTCGGTTTCTCACACGCATCATCCGAAGCGCCCGAGCTGGCAAGACATGCAAGATTTGACATATCTGAATTCTGTGAGACGATGTTCCCACTCAATAAAAAAGGGAGGGACTGTGATGAAAGCTATTCACAGTGTCGCATTCGCGGCGTCAATCGCGTTTCTTGGAACTCTTGCCAGTGCTCAGGACGATGCCGGATTAAACAAAGACTACCGGACATTCCATGCCGACGGCACAATCGAATACGGTGAAATCGGGGACAGTTACACCTCGGACCTCGTGATGTATCTTGCCGGGAACCAGTTCATGGTGATGGAAGAGCTCATTCAGGATTTCCAATCGCTGAACACTGACATCGAGACCATCTACGTTGAGACTATCCCACCGGGGCAAATTCTGAATGGTCAGATCTTACAGCAGGGTCAGATTAACGATCAGGACACTGCGATGAATCCCGACCTTTATGCTTCCGTCAATCTTAATCACCTTAAGAAGCTGGCCGGGCTGGGGAAGATGAATGACTACATGATATACATTCATAACAAGCTCGAACTGATGGTCGCGGCGGGCAACCCGAAGGGCATCAAGGGTCCTGAAGACCTCGCTCGGGATGATCTGGTGCAGTCGCATCCCAATCCCCTGACAGAAGGTATCTTCCGCTTCTACGGTTCTGAAATGCTCAAGGATATGGGGCTGTATGAGCAGGTCACTGGGAACGCCGAGTGCAAGAGCTGCTGGGCAATCGAAGGAAAAACCTGGTTCACATCTCGCCACCATCGTGAGACGCCGCAAAGAATTGAGGATGGAGAGGCAGATGTTGGTATTGTTTGGACCACGGAAGTCATCGAGGCCAAGGCTGAGGGACGGGCGATTGAAGGGGTTGCTATACCGGCTCCACTGAACAAACAGGATAAAGTAAGTTATGCAATTGGCGCTCTGAGTGAGGGGCGAAATCCATACAATGCTTATCGATTTCTGTCATATCTGGGAACTGACCGGGCGCAGGGCATCTATGCGTCCTATGGCTTTGTTCCAGCTAGCACGGAAGAGCTGAAGCTAAAGCCGCTAATGACAAACTGAGTGTACGGATGCGATCGGGCAAAGCATCTGTCGTTTTGAGGCACCCGTTGCCCCCGTAACACCCTTAACAAAAAAAATCGGAATGAGCCCCCGGCCAGCGCGAGCCAGCCGGGGACCTTCATTAGGGTAGTCTGCGGGCCACCACGTAATCAGCCAACCACTGCCAGTAGGCTGCTGCATCAGGAAAGCCCTGACCTCTGGCTGCTACGTTCTCCGCCTCAGAACGAGAAAGACCGCCATCGTACTCAGCGATAGCGGCCCTCTCCTCGAAGCCTTCGATGTCGGGGATCAGGGTCATGACACCGGCACCCTGATCTGGTCGACGATGTCCCGCTTCTGCTCGTCCGATATGCCAGCGGAGTAGATGCTGTAGGTGATCCCGTTCTCTGACCGGGCTGACTTATGCCCCACCAGAGAGGCGGTGAAGTGTTCTGGCACACCCGTTCTCTCACACTGGGTGATGAACCACTTCCTTGTGCTGTGGAACACCAGACCGGGACGATCGATGCCCAGCTTCTCTCTCAGAACCGCGAACCGCTTGGTGATGTCACTCACCCTCAGGTCGGGGAACAGAGGTCCACTGCTTGGCAGAGACGATAGAACAGCATCCAGGTGGGCAGGCCACTCGTCTTCGAAAGCGCGGATAACGACAATGTCGTCTTCCTTGAGGTCCAGCTTGGTCATGCTCAGGTCCTCCGTGTCAGGAGGTCAGGCAGGACAGCCCCCAGAACGAAAGCCAGCGGTACCGGTAACGCCAGAGGGGAGGCCCAAGCGGGCAGGCAGGCCAGCACGATCAGAAGGATCGCCACTGTCTGTGGGATCTCCAGTGAACGGTCTGAATACCGGCTCAGAGCCAGTGACAAGGCCAGCCGAAAGCCGACCCCAGCCGCCAGAAGCAGCGTGAAGGTGGTAAGCATCTATAGTTCTCCTATGAAGGGGTTCTTCTTCTATAGATGCTTGGAGTTGCTCGGTTTCTTGGTGGGGCTGGGCCTGGAGAGCAGGAATACGAACTCACACTCGAACGGGTTTTACGGGGGCAACGGGTGTCAGGTAGCAGTCGTTCGTCCGTGATCAGATCGAGGTCGACAATGCGGTAATTGAAGACGCTCCCGGATAAGTACTCCCGCAGTGTCATCTACATCCGTTCATGGTTTTGAGTTTCCCTATCATGCGCGAACTCATATGCTTTGTTCTGCCGGTGGCGGGCCCTTCTGCCAGTTCAGGTTGATCAACGGAGATAGTGTCATGAGGAATATTGCAGCGGGACTGGTCCTCGCGCTTTGCGTGCCGAGCGGCGTGTTCGCTGATCCAGCAACGGAGTGCGGTGGGAGCAGCCAGGTCGAGATCGGCGCATGCGTTGCCGAGACGCTTCAGAGGGTAGATGCGACGGTCGACATCTACCTTGGCTTCGCGATGAGGTCTGCGGAAGAATTGGACAGCGTGACAGGCCGAGCTGTGACTGTCCCCGCCCTTGAGGCTGCACAAGCGGCTTGGTCGGCATATAGGGATGCGCATTGCGATTACGTTGGAGCGACGTTTGGAGGCGGATCGGGAACCGGTATCGGGATTGATTCCTGCAAGATTGAGCTGGGTCGAGACCGTGCGAAAGAACTCATGCGCTACGTCCAATAGGAGTAAGATCAACTCTCTGCTCCCACCCACTTCAACTGAGCCTCCAATATCTTCAATACTAACTCAGGAAACTGCAAACATGATGATGCCCAAATCTTTCCCCCTCCATAGCAATCTTCGCATCTTGACGCTCTTGGCCGGTGTGGCGACTGCCACGATCTTGGCATTGCCCGCTCAGGCTCAATCCCAAGGTTTGATGCTCAATGAATGCGCCCATGCCGCACAAGGCTACTTTCGAGACTACGGTGCCCGAACCGAGATGAGGTATAATGGTCAACGGGTCGACGGTACTCATGCAGTCAACGGCGACATCTACCTCGAGAATCGCATGGAAAGCTTTGCCTGCTCCTATGCGCCCGACGGAAACCGGATGGTGGAGTTTTTCGCGGAAGGCCGGGTTCAAAATGCGTTCCTTCCCGGTCATAGTAGGGGCGATAGTGCTTCATCTGGCGGAGTAGGCGAAGTCATGCGTGTAACCGGTCTCTCCTCCGGCGACCTGTTGAATGTGCGCAGTGGGCCGGGCACAAACCACGGGATCGTCGGCAAGCTTGGCAACGGCGATCAGGTTCGTACCATCAATTGTGAGATGCGGGGAAGTTCCCGCTGGTGCGAGATCGAAATGATGACAGAAATGCGTGAACGCGGCTGGGTGAACGCGCGATACCTGAGGTAAGCGTCTAAAGAATTGACAGTCGAAAACGAACATCACTTTGAAAGGAAAAGCTCCATGAAAACATCAATCAAACTTGCCGGCCTTGGTCTTGTCGCAGCCACACTTGCCGGTTGCGTTGAAACGAGTGGCTCCAGCAACACTTCGAGCGGTGTGTTTGCACCACCGGGTATGGTTGAGGAATGTGTCCGCCAGGTTCGAGTGGGCCAGCCTAACGCAAACATCACCACACGCGCGCCAATCACCGCCGGCCCAGACAACCGTGTGTTCGTCGGTATGACTGTAGACGGCGCCAGTTGGGGATGCCGGATCGAGGACAATGGCAGCTATACCGCCTTCCCGCAGTTCGCAAACTGAGGCCTTGTAGTTGGCGAGCGCCTAAAGATGAGCTTCCGGAGGCAGACTCACTCCGGTAGCTCGTCGCCTGGTATCACGAAGACCGGACGCAAACCATCAACGCAGTCGAGATTGAGCTCCTCTTCGGGGTACATGAAAAAGGCGCTTGTGATATCCCGCGCGCACTGAGTTTCCCGGGTCGCACCGTGGTTGCTGTTCGGGAAGGTCACCATCCGTGCGTTCTGCAGGCCCTCGAAGATCGTCTCACCCCAGATCGGTGGTGTGCTCGTATCGAGGCTGCCATTCGAAACCAGAACGGGAAACCCGCTGGAATTGGAGATCGGCTCGGACGGCGACGCGCTCAAACCATAGGCTGCGCATCTCACGCCAAAGCCGAAATCGACCGCTCCAACGCCAACCGGGATAAGTTCGGGTGCATCACTGGCGCGCAGAGTCTCGAATGTCCTCTGCAGGTCAAACACGCGATCATTGCAGTGTATCACGGTCTGAATGATGGAGAAGACCTCCACGAGCCGCTCCCTGTAGAGAGGCTCGGAAAGAATATCGTAGACTTCCGCAATCTCGTCGTCGTCCATAAGGCCGATCAAGCTCAGCAGCAGGTCCCGTTCACCATCGGGGAACTCTGTGACCACCTGCGTCAGCTGATTGCGATCGGGAGCGCTCACCGCAACTCTTCCCAGAAACACGTTGATCTGGTGCCGAGGTGCTTGGGGGAGTTGCTCTGCGCTTGTCGCAAGTTCGTCTGCGAAGAACTGGGGTAGAGCGATATCGCGGTCGTATGCTTCGCTTAGACGCTTGCTTTGCGCGGCAAGGCGATCGACTTCGGTCGCCAGGAGACGCATTTGGGTCGCGACGTCGTTCGCTTCCAATGCGATCGGATCGAAAGGGTTGTTCAACACGGGCAGACCTGATCCAGAAACTCCTAGCAAAGAACCATCTTGCAAGCGCGTGTATAGGCCCGTTTCACCCCGTTCCAACTCATCGACGAGGCGCGGCAGATAAACCAGCACCTCCTTGTCCACCGCGCTACTACGCCAGACCAACCGAAGATCGTCGATTGTGATCGTTGTGTCGTCATCGATGACCAAGGGAGCAGTGGCCACGTCGTCAACCAGGTCTAGAGCGCGCTGACGGATGTCCGGGTAGCTGGCAGAACACGCGTCATCCGCTTCACAGCGCTCAAAGGCATCGAGTATTACATTGGGGAAAGCGATGTTGACGGCGAGCCAGTCGTTCCAGACACCCACGACGCCATCTATCAGGACACTCCGAACGGCTGGGAGGTCCGCCGCATCGTTTTCGTCGTAGTAGCGCATCACCTCCATCGTGTGGTTCGATCCGTAGGAGATGCCGTACAGGTTGTAGGAGGAGTAACCGAGCGCGTTCATCAGAGCGATTGCATCCAGTGCGTTGCTGTAAGAGCTATATTGGCTCAGATCGATGCCCTGTTCTTCGAAGTAGGGTGCGCAGTTTTGAGCTTCGTCGCCGGGCCCCAGAATTTCGGCTGCCACGAGGAGCGCGTCTGCGTCTGAATCCGGGCTGATGTCGTTGACCGTTCGGCCCAGTGCCTCCTGGTCCACGTCATCTGGAATCACGATCTCGTTGATTGTGCTTTTGATAGCAGGCGGGCATTCGAGAGCGGAACTGTACCGTATCCCCCGTTGATCAAAGAATATGATGTCCCGAGTCTGCCGCAAACGACTGGTATTGCCATTGAGCCACTCGATCTCTTCCAGAGCGGAGATGCCGGGGCCGCCTTCAAAATAGAGGATTGGGTCTGCGAAGGGTGCAGCGTTCTTCGCCTTGGCGATCGCATATGTGATTAGAAGCGTACGGTCACTTGGATTGTCCCAGTTCTCCGGCACTTCGATCTGACCGCAAATCATTGTTTCGCCGTCGATATCAGCTGCTGGAAGGGACATCGGGCACGAAATCGTCTGCGTACTTAAGGGGAGTGGATTGCCAACGTTTGCCTGAGCAAACGTCGGTTCTGCTCCAAAAGCCAGACCCATCAAGGGCAACACACCGATTTGGAGCAGACCGCTTCGCACAGATTTCATTGTGTTTCCTTTAAGCAAACATTGTCGGTAGCCCTATGTTGCTCCGTCCAAAATGGTGAGACAACCCGTTGTGGGACATTTTCCGATATTGGCGAAGCAACAGCATTTTTCCATGCGTCTCCCGTCCGCAATTTTTCCTACCACGATCTAATAGGCAGTCGAAAAAGAGAACCAAAAAACCTCCTTGGGCTCTCTCCAGCCAATCACCGCTATCAGTCCGAAGGTCCGCTTTCCCCTCCAGAGGCTTATATCCCTAACCACCCCCACTTCACCTTACCCCACACCCGTTACACCCGTAGGACCCGTTAGGGACCTCTCTCTGGTGTCTCCCTATCTCTCCTCCTTCTCCTCAGTATTCTCTTCCATTACTGATACCTAATTCTTACTCCCTCCCCCACATAGGATACCTACAGCAATAACAGACACTTAGATGGGGTAGCCTGCCTAGGAGACTAGCTCAGAGAGCCACAGAGGGTGTCCCTGATGTTGGTGGTGATGGTTGGATATGTCCCCCTGTCAGAAAGCCCGTAAGGTGCCAGAGAGGCGCTATAGCAGGCTCTGTGATGTTGCTGTTGGTTGTGTCTCACAGCCCTACGCACGTCCCCGAGAAGTGGTCAGACAGGGCCTCCGAGAAGGATGTTGCCTGATGATGACAACCACCAATAATGCCCCTAAAACTGCCCCCTTTTTCCGACTGCCTATCCTAAGCCGAAGAAAGGGATCGGAAGGGAAGGTTTCCTACCACCCCAGCCAGTTCTTCCTGACATGATACTTAGCCCCTCTGAGCCGCCTTCTCTGGCCAGAAATGCCCCTAAAAATGCCCCTCTCTTTAGGGTGGACTAGAGACCTACCAATAATTAGGTATGAGTAATGGAAGAAGACTAGGGGAAGGAGTAAGGAAGGAAGGGAGGCCCTAGAAGGAAACCTACCCGAGAGGTCTGGAAGAGGCCCAAGGAGGAAGCATGACCGACAAGATAGAAGACCCTTGGCACTCTCGCCCCTTGGACGTCCATCGGTGGTCGGATCATAAAGAGGTCGGGGTGGTGGTGGATGCAATTGCTGACAAGTACCTGCCTGATGCCAAAAAGAGCAGTCGTGGACCGAAGCAGAAGACAAAGACACGAGACCAGTTGAAGGTTCTGATCCTCGATCTGTACGTGGCCTGGAAGGAAGACCCAGACCTTTCCATCGGTGTCTCACTGTCCTCCAATGCGTGGCAGGCAGGCTCCAGATACAATGCTCTACATATCTCGAAGAAGATCGTTCCCATCATCAAGACGCTGCATGACGTGGGTCTCCTAGACTTGGCCAAGCACAGCCACAAGGAGCCGGGAAACAAGTACAACCGAACCACCCGCATACGTGCTGCCGAACCACTTCGGAAGATGTTCCGGAAAGCAAAGTTCGATCGGGATGATATCGGGCGCGCTGAAGGCGAAGAGGTCATCATTCTCAAGAACGACAAGAACAAGCAGATTGAGTACGAAGACACTGCCGATACGAAGCGGATGCGAGACGAGCTGACGGCCTATAACAAGCTCATCTTTAACAGTTTCATCGACATACCTGACCTTCAAGACCCGGTTATCGAGGTTGGTGATGGCGACGAGAAATCGATGGTCAGGATACATTCAGACACGACCAAGACTCGTCGGATCTTCAGTCGCTCACGCTGGGACATGAACGGTCGGTTCCATGGAGGGTGGTGGCAACAACTCAGCTCAGACACCCGAGCTCGTATCACGATCGATGATGAGCCCACCGTAGAGGTCGACTTCATCGGTCTGCACATTGCCATGCTGTACGCTGAAGCCGGGAAAAAGCTGGATTTTGACCCGTATCATGTTCCGCACGAGAAAATGCCTGCTTACCCCGAAAAGTTGACCCGGAAATTAATCAAGCGGCTGGCCCTTATTGCCATCAATGCAAAGGATAAAACCAAAGCTTACCAAGCCTTCCGAGAGGGGTTTCCCACCGGCAATATTGGTAGCCGAATAAAAAATTCTAAGCTGGACGAGCTGCTCGAGTTGCTGCTGGAGAAGAACCCCTGTCTGAAGGGCAAGCTGTTCACCGATCAGGGCATCCGGTTGATGCACCTGGATAGTCAGATCACCTCCCGCATCCATAACCACTTCACGACGAAGGGCATCCCAGTTCTCTCCGTTCATGACAGCTATATCATTGACTGCTGGAAGGTAGCTGAGCTCAGGCAGGCCATGGCTGACGCCTCTGAGGCTGTTGTGGGCAGACCTCTGGCAACCTCCATCAAGCTCCCGGGCAAGGAGGAATACAGCTTCGTGTCGGACAAAGAGCTACAGACCTACATTGAGAATAACCTCAACCCGCCTCGGTGTGACGGTTATGTCGCTCGGCTAGAGGCCTTCGAGGCTCGGACTGGGAGGAACCTTGGGCGGGACTATAGTATTCCGCCCCCCGGGGAAGCCGATGAAGATGCGGACCCAGATTGGGAATAGTGGTTGCTCAATCGCTGGATCAGAGCTGGTCAGCCCGGCACTCTCCAAAGCTCTTCAGGAACGGTGACATTGCTTGAATTGGCGGTGATGACTGCTGTGCGAATAGTGCAGAAACCGCGCGCAAAGACGCGTCTATCCGCAACAATTTTCGTCCTGCTGTATGGGCGGGCATGGCACCGTTCCGTAGGAGCAATACACACAACAATCGCCCTGCAGGGGTTTGAGGAGCTGACCACACGACTTGCACTTGTAGAACCACTGACACGCATCAGTCGGCATCGTCTCCTTTGCCTCATACCCGCAGATTGGGCATGTCAAAATGCTTTGAAGATTGATCTCCATAGCCGCGGGCTAAACTACCGCTGTTTCGCGACGCACCGCGCCGACCTGACGGGTGATCTCGCCGATATGGCGGCCGTCGGTGCCACAGCAGCCGCCCCAGACGTTGACATGCGGAAAACGGGCGGCGAGCCCAGCCATCTGCTCCCCGAGTTCCTTGGGGTCTCCGTCTTCGAGATGGCCAAGACTGCAAAGCGATAGAAGTTCCATAGCAACAGCGTTCGGCATGAAGCCTCCCAGTCGGCGGGTCCAGTCGCCCATGGTCAGTCCCGGCTCGAACTCGGTCGGATGCACGCAATTCACAGCATAGTAGAGCGGCGCGCTCCCGGTGGCCGCATCGACTCTAGAGACAGCCTCTTCGAGTGTCGCGCCGTCCTGGAGCGTCCCGCCCTTTGCGATGAACGAGATGACGCAGGGAATCCCGGCACCCTTAGCCGCACGAGCGAAGCCAATGGCTTCCTCAACGTTCGAGAAGGTCCAAGCTGATACCAGTTCGGCACCGGCGTCTCGCAGTGTGATGATTTGCTCGGAATGGTAGTCTTCCGCCTCTGCCGCGGTCTCAGTCCGCCCGGTGTCGTAGGCATCCCCGCGCGGTCCGATGCAACCACCGATGACCATTGGGGTGGTATCGCTCTGATACTCCCGCGCAAGATCCCTGTAGAACTCGAGCCCACGCATGTTAATGTCGGCCAAGGCTTCGCGGGAGAACCCGATCAGCTCGCCCCAGTCTCGGCTCGCGCGATAGTGCAGGCCCTCGTTGATCACGCCAAACCCGTTCGCGACCGCGGCTTCGATGATCTTGCGATAGTAGTCGGTGATGCAGTCCCGTCCGCGCTTGTCATCGAGCAGTTCAAAAGCGCAGAAGTGGCGAAGTTCGAAGCCGTCGATGTACTGCAACCAAGTCTCAAATCCACCACCGCAGGTCATCAGATGACCGTTGAGTTGCGGGAGTTGTTCACGATCTTTCATAGCTGTCCCTCCCCTTCGATTTAAGAGAAGTATAGATGAATTTCATCGGTCTGTCGCGTCGGCAAAGTTGACTACTGCAGTCGGTAGCGAAGTCCGGCTTGGACTCTAAGTTGTCATTCGAGTGATAAGGCCGGGTGTCTGGTTACGGCGGTCTTCCAGAGCCCATCCACCACCACCCCGACCTCTTTATGATCCGACCACCGATGGACGTCCAAGGGGCGAGAGTGCCAAGGGTCTTCTATCTTGTCGGTCATGCTTCCTCCTTGGGCCTCTTCCAGACCTCTCGGGTACTCGTCCTTCAGGGGGCCGGAGAGGGAGACCCCTCCGACACAGTCCTCCCACACGTCGGTGACGCGGAAGAGGTGTTCGGGCCACTCGTCTTCGAAAGCACGGATGACAACGATGTCGTCTTCCTTGAGGTCCAGCTTGGCCATGCTCAGGTCCTCCGTGTCAGGAGGTCAGGCAGGACAGCCCCCAGAACGAAAGCCAGCGGGACAGGCAGAGCCAAAGGGGAGGCCCAGCTGGGCAGACAGGCCAGCACGATCAGGATGACAGCCAGTGCCTGTGGGATCTCCAGTGATCGGTTTGAGTACCGGCTCAGAGCCAGTGAGAGGGCCAGCCGACAGCCGACCCCAGCCGCCAGAAGCAGCGTGAAGGTGGTAAGCATCTATAGTTCTCCTATGAAGGGGTTCTTCTTCTATAGATGCCTAAGATTGCACGGTTTATCGGTGGGGCTGGGCCTGGAGAGCAGGAGTACGAACTCACCCTCGAAAGGGTGTTACGGGTGCAACGGGTGTCGGAGAGCAGTCGTTCGTCCGGGATCAGATCGAGGTCGACAATGCGGGCGAAGCGAAGCAGATATTTAGCGTTCTGCAAGCTTTCTGCGTACGTCACCTACCTGACGGGTAATCTCACCGATATGGCGACCGTCGGTGCCACAGCAGCCGCCCCAGACGTTGATATGTGGGAAACGGCGGGCAAGGTCTGCCATCTGACCGCCGAGTTCCTCGGGGTCGCCGTCTTCAAGATGACCAAGCTTGCAAAGATCAAGAGTTTCCATGGCTACCGCGTTGGGCATGAATCCTCCTAAACGCTTAGTCCAGTCCCCGTCAGTCAAGCCCGGCTCGAACTCTGTCGGATGTGTACAGTTAATCATATAGTATGCAGGTGCACTCCCTGTTGCGGCGTCGACTTCGGCGATCGCCTCTTCGAGTGAATGACCTCCTTTTAGTCTCCCGCCTTTGGCGACAAAGAAAGAAATCACGACCGGCATGTCGGCCGCCTTTGCGGCCCGTGCCAGACCGATGACCTCGTCCACGCTAGAGAATGTTGCCGCGGTGACCAGATCAGCACCAGCCTTCTTGAACGTGAGGATTTGTTCAGAGTGATAGTCCTCAGCTTCTGCAGCATCTGGTGTCCGACCCACGTTGTAGGCGTCACCTCTTGGGCCAATGACACCGCCGACGATCATCGGGGTTTCGGGACTTTCGTATTCGTTGGCGAAGTTCTTATAGAATTCGATTCCACGGATGTTGATCTCTTCTAGGGTCAGG
>NZ_JFKC01000044.1 GCF_002115805.1 Marivita geojedonensis
GAAGTTGGTTAGGGATATCAGCCTCGGGAGGGGAAAGCGGACCTTCGGTCAGGTGGCAGTGACTGGCTGGAGAGAGCCCAAGGTGGACGGACTGCTGGAGTATGCACTCTCAGAACAAAGTTGACATAACGTCAATTTCAGACATTCATATGTATATGTTCGACCGCGAATTGGAAATAACCAGGCGGGAAATCGGGGCACGCTTGAGAGAACTTCGCAAGCGGAAAAGCCTGACCCAGTGTGAACTTGCTAAAGCGCTAGGACACAACAGCTCCACTCGACTTAACCAGATCGAACTTGGAAGAACTCGGCTCTACGCAGAAGAGTTGCCAATACTGTGTGAGATGTTGGCCTGTACTTCTTCCGACATAATCGGCGAACACATCGAGCCGAACGAAGACGCCGGTTAGTTTAGAGCCTATAGCTTTGCGTCCGATTTCTGCAGTGGCTGGTCCCGAGTCATTGGTATATCGGAGAAGCCGACGTTGGATTGGGCCGCAGACACCGGACAGAGCGCGCCTAGTGGGTCCTTCGGGTGCGACAGGTGTGGGTCGAAGTGGGGTTCGTAGGTGGCTTTCGATCCTTGGTGAACCAACGTGGTTGTCCTTGGAACCGTGCAAGCCAAGATCTTTCACGCTCTTTTCACGCAAAAATGAGCCAAATGTGATAAGGTGACCTTGGGTAAGCTCTCACCCAACACCTCAAGAGGATCGATAAAAAGGACAAATCCGATGCTTAAGTTCTCACATGGTATTTTGTCTGTAGCACTCATTCTTAGTTCTGCAGTTGGCGTCCAAGCCAACGATATTCCCAAAAACAAACAGACCAAGCTGGGCCTTTACCTCACTGCCGCAGAGGCCGGGGACATGCTTGCCAACGAGGACGTGCTCTTTGTGGATATCCGAAGTCGCGCCGAAGTCGCCTTTCTCGGCCTGCCCAAACAAGTAGACGTGCACATTCCGTACATGGTGATGCCGATGATGGCGGCCTTCAATGAAGAGAAAGGTGTGTACGACCTCGAGCTCAATCCAGATTTCCCCGTTGATTTCAAAAGCTATGCCGAAGCCCACGGTGTGTCCTCGGACTCACGTATCATTCTGATGTGTCGGTCTGGCTCACGCAGCGCACGCGCCGCTGACTTGCTTGCCGACATGGGATACACGCAGGTTTACTCGCTCATCGATGGGTACGAAGGCGACAAGGCCAAGGAGGGTCCCGGTAAAGGCCAGAGGTTGGTGAACGGTTGGCGCAATGCTGGCTTGGAATGGTCCTACAAGCAGACCCCACAACAGGTCTACCCTGCGGATCTGTTCTGACGAATCCGGCCGCGTGAGCACCTTCCGAGACCCGTTGCACCCATAGCAAGAAATTGGAATGATCCCCGGCCAGCGTGAACCAGTCGGGGAATTTCTTGTGGTTGCCGCGAAGTCGCTGTTAGGCAGCCAACGGCGCTTCCGGTTCAGCCGCGTACTCGCAAAGCCCTTCCTTCCATTCGAAAACCACCCTTTTTCGCGCTCTTGTGATGGCCGTGTATAGCAGGCGCTTGTGGTGCTCCATGGAAAGCCACTGTGGCTTCTTTAGGACCGATTGCGTGTCGATATAGACTGTATCTACACTTCGACCTTGGCTCTTATGCACCGTAGCGAACGCTGCCAACTCGAAGGAATTTATCTGTTCGACCCAGTCCAGAATCCCGGATGCTTGGGCGTGATTGAGCTTCCCTTTGTGGTAGAGGTGCTTAATTCGGTGCTCGAGCTTTTCACCTTGCCCATCGTACTGGAAGATGAAAGCGGGTGCACTGTGGTCTTCGAAGGATAAGCTGTAACCATTGACCACCAGTTCACCATGCTCGCTAAGGCATCTTGGCACATCAGGTAGCGTTCGGGTACTCCAGGCGACCTTCGAAACCTTGAATGTGTCGCCGTTCCGAAAGCTATCGTCAGTCTTCTTAGACATGACAATGTCGCCAGAGCGAAGTTGCTCACCTTCGCCCCCTCTTATGAGGGCCCGAAGCTTTTGCTGCCTTTTGTTCTCCGAAGTAACTACTAACATGCTGGAACCACTCGCGTAATCCTTGGTTGCGCGGTCTGTCCACTCTCGAGAGGAAACAACCTCGATATCGCCTTTGCCAATGATGCACTCCAAAGGTTCATCAGGACGGTTTTCTATTGAGTCCCTCAATTTCTCGCCCAATTCGAAGATGCTGCTATTCTTGGGAAATCGCACGCTTTCGTCGAGTACGATGGTCGTGAAACCTTGATGATTTATGACCTCTTCATCTTCTACCGGCGGTAGCTGAAGTCGATCACCGCTGTAAACAACAGGTAAATCGAACTCTCCAGCGTACTCCTCCACGGCTTTGAACAGAAACGTTCCAACCATTGAGAGTTCGTCGACGATGACCAAGTCCACGTTCCCAAATGGATTGTTTGTCGAACCTTTCTCTGCGGGCTTGCCGCGATTGGCTTCTTCGACGGGACGATAGCCTTGCACTACTCCAAGGGTGTCCTTGTCGTAGCCCTTTTTCCAGCCTATCGCGCTGTGGATTGTCATGACCCGATGCGGCGTGCCCGCCAACTCTCGTTCCAGGACGACCTTTGCCTGATGTGTCGGTGCCAGGAACAAGGCTTTCAGACCCTCAACTGACCTTGCTATCGCGAAGGTCTTTCCTGAACCGGCCCGCCCAGAGACAATGAGCCTTCCATTGGGCTGCATTGGCTTGATTGCTTCTGTGACATCATTTTGTCCTTTATTGAGTTTGTAGTTTTTTGAATTCAAAACGAAATTCCTTTCAATTTGTGCCCCGCTTCAGTCGACCTGCCCTGCAAAAACACAGGTTCAAAGGTCAACATTGAGTCACTCAAGACGCCACGAGCGCGGGTAAACCAAAATAGACATCGAGAGCGTTGCCCGTAATTGGGAAGTTCACATATGTAGATGGATTATCTATTTTCAAGCTATTAAAGTGAACGATTCATCGCCGCGCTGAAAACCACCGGCGGGAACACTGTATGTGCAGGCGCGAACCGGCTTGGTCGCCCCACCGATAAACCGAGCAACTCTAGGCATCTATAGAAGAAGAAACCTTCATAGGAGAACTATAGATGCTTACCAACTTCACGCTGCTTCTGGCGGCTGGGGTCGGCTGTCGGCTGGCCTTGTCGCTGGCTCTGAACCGGTACTCAGACCGATCACTGGAGATCCCACAGGCACTGGCTGTCATCCTGATTGTGCTGGCCTGTCTGCCCGCTTGGGCCTCCCCTCTGGCACTGCCTGTCCCTCTGGCTTTCGTCCTCGGGGCTGTCCTGCCTGACCTCCTGACACGGAGGACCTGAGCATGACCAAGCTGGACCTCAAGGAAGACGACATTGTCGTTATCCGGGCTTTCGAAGACGAGTGGCCCGAACACCTCTTCCGCGTCACCGACGTGTGGGAGGACTGTGTCGGAGGGGTCTCCCTCACCGGCCCCCTGAAGGACGAGTACGGCGAGCCCGACTACGACCTGATCCTTCGCGTCCACAGCCGCGCCAAAGGCTGATCGGAAGAGGCGCTCGTCCTCTGATCCCCCCTCACATCGTTAGAACACCAAGAAAGGAGAGGACCTATGTCTTCTGCTCCCATTCGCTATGCCTACCTGAAAGGTCAGACATGGCTCTATCGTCGTAACTACCCTAAGGAAGTTGCGGCTATCGTCGGAGCTCAGGCTCTGAAGCAATCCCTGAAGACCAGTGATGCCAAGGTAGCTCGTAAGAGAGCCGCTGAGGTGAATGCCCGGTACGAGGACACTGTCCAGCAGGTCTTGTCGGGGGCATTGTCTCTGCCACAGAGGGACACGCTGGTGGACGCTTCCACCTCTGAATGGGCAACCCCATCAGAACGGGCTCTTGCACGTCTCCGGGCCACTCTGCAGCACTCTGAGCCCGTTCGGTATCAGGTTCAGGGACAGCGTTCACAGACGGTCCACAAGGCTGTGAGACGGTATCTCCTGCTTCGGCAGAGGGACCTGCGTCCGGGTGGGTTCAAGTCTGTCCGGTACTCTCTGGAGCTGTTACAGTCGAAGTATGGGGACCTGATGCTGTCAGAGCTGTCTCGGGACCACGGTAAAGAGTTCCTGTCTCTGATTGCCCAGCTCAGCCCGTACCTAGGCAAGTCGAGAAAGACCCAGGGCCTGTCTCTGGATGCCTCTGTGGACTGGTCCCGATCCAGCCCCAAGCGGATCACCGGTCGGACCCAGCGCCGTATCTGGTCACAGGTGAAGCACTGGCTGGACTGGTGTGTCTACGAGGGAGAGCTGGAGACCAACCCGTTCTCCTCGGTCCGGTTCGACGCCAAGGTGAAGCACAGGCCCTATGCTGTTCCGACAGACAAGGAGGTGACAACCCTGATCAGAAGGTCTGACCCCATCATCGGCAAGGTGATGTTGGTGTGTCTGTTGTCGGGCATGCGGGCTGGGGAGGCGGCAGGACTGCTGAGGGAAGATATCGTCGCCAAGGGAAACCTTGGATGCTTCTTCCATGTCAGGCCCAATGCACTTCGCTTGCTGAAGACAGATGCCGCAGAACGGTTGGTGCCGGTGCATGCCCACCTGGATTCTGTTCTGTCATCTCTGCCAAGCAGTGGACCTCTGTTCCCGGACCTGAGGGTGAATGACATCACCAAGCGGTTTGCGGTTCTGAGAGACAAGCTGGGGATCGATCGTCCCGGTCTGGTGTTCCACAGCACCCGTAAGTGGTTCATCACCCAGTGTGAGAGAACGGGTGTGCCAGAGCACTTCACCGCCTCTCTGGTGGGGCATAAGTCGGCCCGGTCAGAGAACGGGATCACCTACAGCATCTATTCGGCCGGTATCAGTGACGAGCAGAAGCGGGACATCGTCGACCAGATCAGGGTGCCGGTGTCATGACGCTGATCGCCGACATCGAGGGCTTCGAAGAGAGGGCCGCTATCGCTGAGTACGATGGCGGTCTTTCTCGTTCTGAGGCGGAGAACGTGGCCGCCAGAGGTCAGGGCTTTCCTGATGCAGCAGCCTACTGGCAGTGGTTGGCTGACTATGTGGTGGCCCGCAGACTGCCCTAACAAAGGTCCCCGGCTGGCTCACGCTGGCCGGGGGTCATTCCAATTTTTTCTTTGGGAGGAACGGGTGCAACGGGTGCCAGGATACAGTTGTTCATCCGGGATAAGATCGAGGTCGGCAATGCGGATGGGGTGGTCTCTCAAGATCCGCTGTCGGAAATAATCTGATTTTTGAAAGCATGCTTTCGATGTAGAAAAGCGTTAAACTAAAGAGGTTTAGCTGCGCCGCTGCTTGCCTCGAAGAACCATGTGCTCAGCGTCAACTACAAAATACTCTTCTTTAGGGCTAAAGGTTCAGAGAAAGGATCTCGGATGGCAAATCTGGTTGGACAAATTCGTAATCTTGTTGGGTCGGTTCTGCTACATGTACGAGCACATAGTCTTGTCTTCGGGAGAGCTTGTTTTTTGTGATGAACAGAAAATTTTCATGTTTGGATGCCAGCACAGCGTCATGTCGCCGACCTCCTGCCGAGTAGAAGATCAATCGCGCAACTATTGATAGTGCCTTCGGTGTTTCATTGGCTGCGGTTATCAGCGCGAGTTTGGTGTTCTCGATATCGACGCAGTAGCTCGACAACCATTTGGCATCTTCTTTCAACGTGAAGGTATCGCCTACCAAAAAGTCTTCGAGCGACCTGATCTGCTCTCCTTGCATGACCCCATTACTTACTTTTAGCTCCGTCAACTGGCAGATCTCGACGCTGGTTTGCCTTGATTGACGCTCCATTGGAGAAGTTCTCCTAGGCGGAGCTTCGGCAGCGCTCTGAACTCCAACTTTTGGAAATGGAACGACGTTCAGGGAGGATCGTCCCTTGTGACCACGAGCGCATGGCTCAAAGCCTGATTGAGCCTCTCGTTGTCTGTACATGCTTAATCTCGACTCACGCGTAATAGGCTTGTGCATCTGCCCCTATCCTCGTTTTGCTGATGGCGTTCGAGTTACCTTCCCGTCGAGCCTTGAACTGCCGTACCGAAGGCTTTCGCATTCTGTTGGCTGCTGAAACCGAACTCGGTGCATCACATCGCTTGAGTGCCTTTAGGTGTTCGGGCAAGTCCTTGAACCGCGTGAACGCACGGGCAGTTGAGCCGTACGAATGCTCAGCTTCGAATTCTTCCAGCCCTGGGAACAGTGAAAGAAGTTCTGTTCTGACATCCTGATCAAGCGCCTGCATCGCGAACCGCCCTGGAAAGAAGCTCTCTGATGGGAACCCGTTCGAGAATATGATCTGGTGGTTCTCGAACATGATGTGGAAATAAGACACCGACCTGCACCCATTCATGACACGCGCGGAGCCACCTTCAAGCTTTGCAAGATGGATGGCACGTACCAGATGTTCGTTGCCTTCGACGGCAAAAAGCAGACCGTGTTGAGGTGAAACGATCAATGGATCATCACAGCCTGTCAGTTTCGGAGAAATCAAAACCGGGCGAACTTTTGGGTTTTCTTCCAGTTCCCTTGTCGACAGATCTCGGCGCCCAATCCAGACGATCGGTTGCAAACCATTGTCCCGCGTGACGACGTAATCGCCAGGACGCAGTGTTTCAACACTGCGCTCGCCCTGCGCTGTCAGGATGCGCGTACCAAGTGTAAAACAGACAACACCTGTGTTCTCGACAGAATATGTATCACGGGTCGCGGTCGCTCCTTGGATGACGAGACCACTGCCTGAACCAAACTGGGTGTTATCGGAGTAGTCAACAAGCTGACCTTTGCTGTCCGTGGTGTTGGACTGGTTCAGAATACCATCGTCAGCCTGGTCGGAATAAAGTTCAAAGATGTTTTCGTAATATGCCGATAGATTGACAAAATCATTGTTGGTGCCATCTCCATCGGAGATCGTTCCAGATGAGCCCGCGTTAAAGTCAGCGATAACGTCCAAACCTTGGTCAGGTGCGATTACAAAGACATCATCGCCATCGCCACCGGTCAGAAGGTCATCACCAGTCCCCCCTGTAAGAGTGTCATTCCCTGTTCCACCGTCGACTGTATCGTTTCCGGCCATGGCATTAATGACATCGTTGCCATCCCCACCGGTGATGCTGTCGTCACCAGCATCCAGTGGGGTCATTAACTCGGTGAACTCGATCTCTGCCCAACCGCCGTGATTTACGACACCAACGAATTGAATGTGCGTAGCGTTGATCGGGATTTCGAGGTCAACGGTCGCATCTGATGGACCCGAATAGATGAGCACAGATTGGCCATTCGTAACGGCATTCTCGTAGCCAACGCCGCCGCCACTTCCGGAAAGTGTGTCACCATTAACGTCAGTCGACCCAAAGCTGACGTAGACGTCAACCCAGCCGTCCTCTGCGCCCGGATCCCCTTCAATCAGCGTCAGTTTCGTTCCCCCAGGGACCTCTTGCCCGAAACTGTATTCAATGATGTCGCCATCGTGAAATCGCGACTCTGTTGTCAAATCACCATCGACAAAGTTTAGGGGATCGTCCGGGAGACCAGTCCCTTGATCTCCGAAGTGCGCAGCCTGCCCACCGGTCGCGTCCTGTGCGTAGCTGTATTGCAGTGTATCTGCGAGTGACTGTGCAGGCCCGGTCCGATCCCCTTCGATGACATCGTCGCCAGCACCGCCGTCGATGACGTCGCTTCCGTCGCCGCCTCCAAGAGTGTCGGCGCCATCTCCACCTAGGATGGTATCGTTGCCAAAACCGCCGTCGACCACGTCGTCGCCCGTGCCGGCATCAATATTGTCTTCGTAGAAATAGGGAGAATCCGGGCTTAGGAAAAAGTCGACCTGGGCGAGATCGTTATCGACGGTGACCTGATGCTCCGCGCTATCGGCGCCGACGTAAGCAAGGAGATACGTTCCATCGGGATTGACCGAGATTGAGTGGACATTTTCGAAGACAAGCCGGTCTGCTGCGTCTTCATCGATGATTGTGACGAGAAAATCGTCATCGAACGTCGCGAGATCAATCCGATAGATGTCGGCTGACCCATCATTCCCACCGCCTTTTTCGATGGCCAGATGCGTAAGGCCTTCAGTCAGCGCATCATCTGTGATCGTGAAGTCTTGCGCGAGCTCCTTGTTGGGCGTGATCGCGTCGACCTTAAGCGTAACCTTCCCGTTGTTGTCGAGGTTCGCGTCCGTGATCGAAAAGGCAAGGACCTCCGCACTGCCAGCCGGGCCAGGCGGCGTCCCCGTGTAAGCGTTCGCCGGTAGGTTGCTGACCTGCCAACCGGCGATTTCTGAATAGTCACCGTAGATGGTATCATTGCCTGCGCCAGCGACGATCGTATCGCGACCGCCCCCACCAATGATGGAGTCGTTGTCCCCATCGGCTCCGTCGATCACGTCTCCTTGCAGATCGGTGTATCCGGGACCCATCGCCTTGGCACCTTCCGCTCCTGTGATGAGACCGTCAGGCGCATAGTAGGGAGTGACAGCAGCCGCTTCAGGCTGGACCGTCAGAGTATAGAGCTCGGCATCGGCGCCATAGTAGGTGGCCGTATATGTGCCATCACCGTTATCGGTAAAGGTTTGGAGACCTTCAAGAAAGAGCTGATCCTGAACATTGTCTCCAGTGTTCTTCAATACGAGTGTGAAGTTGTCACTGTATTCAGACAGATCAACACGGATGACGTCCTGCTGATTGTCATTATCGCCGAACTTCTCAATCGTCAGTGCCGTGATAGGGTCGGTAGAGGAATTGACGATGGTGACATCATTCGCGTTTGCTTTGTTAGCAAATCCATCCACTTGAACGACCACGGCACCGTTGGCCGGGACGATAGCGTCCGTCAGCGTGTAGATGCTTACTTCGGCACCAGGATCGGGGGGCGGTGGGATGGCCATCTGTTCCTCGTTCGGGTTGGCGTAAACCTCGCAGAACTCGTACAGACTGGTTACTGACCATCACATCCTGCTGGATGAATGTGTCCTATTCTGAGCAGGGTTGGGGTGCTTTTTTGATTTTTCTATGTCCGGGCTGCTGTTTGCTTCTCGGACGACCGATAACGGCAAACTCTCTGTTGTTGCAGGAGATGTTGCGCCACAAAACGGTATCTCCGGGAGCACATCGCGAGCAATGCTGAACTTTTTTGGCAAGAGCTTTGAATTTTTGCCGATGTTGACGACAGCGACGTTACCCAACCCC
>NZ_JFKC01000045.1 GCF_002115805.1 Marivita geojedonensis
AAAGCTAAGCGCCGCGTTGTGGCTTGCGATCGCTGTTTTGCTGCTCGAATGACGTGTGTAGTTGTGGCACATCAGTGACGCGCTTGTCCCATAGTGCTCCTTACATCCCAGCGAATGGATCGCATCATCAAACCGTGGGATCAAACATATAATTCTTTGAACTCTTCGAACGACGTCAGGCCTGTCGTGAGTATCTGGCTCTGGCCAAGGCAGCTTCAGTATACAATAAAGCATATGGCGACCAGATTGCGTAATTCACGGCGGCGGACACATAGCGCGTGAAGCAGTTCACTGGCGCCGCGTGACCGATTTCACCGGCTTTTGCAGTGCTAAGTCGCTTGCGTATCAATATATTTGCGATTGTGCGAATGACCGCAATGCGGGCTGCAAGCGCAACAATTTAGGAGATATTTCGAGTGACCGTTCGGGCCGAGAACACCGATTGATGTTCGTTTGCGGACCGACGGGTTCGTCCCGCATCTCGGACGTCGATGCTACTCGCAGCAAACGTCGGCTTCCCGCCCCTTTTGCACCCTTTTTTCGTTCGGAAGCAAGTTTTCAGGCCGTATTAAGCAGGTTGATGATAGCAATCATTCCATCGGCGACAGCACATTTTCGCGCCGCCCGGAGGAATTTTGATCGAGTTTGATCACGTCTGTGACCCTTCAAAGCCGTTTCGGGTATCATCCTCGACAAACGGTATTGCCGCGACCACCTCGCTCACAATAACTGCCTGGAGACTTTGTAGATGATCGTGCTTCTATCCCTCGCGGGCGGAATCTGACTCTTCAAAGAGTAGCACAGCATAGACCAACTTCTCCCGTTGGAGGTCGCGCAATAGCTTTATCGGTAGAGCACCATCTACAAGAATACGGTCGCCGTCGCTGGAATCAGTGCAACAATAACAAGAACGACCAGCATGACGGCGATGAACGGGAGCGTCGCGGCAAAAATTTGTTCGACGGAGACGTTAGGATCATTCAGCGTGTTATGTACCGTGAAAACAGAAATGCCGAACGGTGGCGTCAATAGTCCGATCTCGACTGCGATTACGGTGACAATGCCAAAATGCATGAGGTCAATTCCCAGGCCCTGCGCAATCGGCGCAGCAATAGGCACCATGATGAGCAGGATCGAAGTGCTGTCGAGGATCATTCCCATCAACAGGATAATCACAGCGTAGAAGAACAGGAAACCCAAAGGGCCGAAGCCTGAGTCAGTAACCAAACCCGCAATAGCATTGGGCAGCCCGGCAATCGCCAACATGCGAGAATAGAATGACGCCGCCACCAATAGCAGCAGTATCGAAACCGAAATCACGCCGGTCTGTTTCATCACCTGCCAAAGCTTATGCCGATCAAGGCTGCGGCGCGACAGCGCAACGATCAAGGCTCCAAAAGCACCGATACCACCCGCTTCAGTTGGGGTGAAGAACCCGGTGTAAAGACCACCCAGAACCAGCACGACCAAAAGAACAATCGGTATCAACTTCAGCACGAGATCACGCAATGGCATCGGCTTGAAGTCACGGTCCATTCGGCGTTCACGCACAGCGTCGGGATCGTTTAGTACAAACCGAGGAAACGCAATCGTGATACCTATGAGCATCGCGACGAAACCAAGCGCCAGCATAAGGCCTGGAATGATTCCAGCTATAAACATGCCGCCAATCGACACCTCGGCCAACACACCATAGATAATCAACAAAAGAGATGGCGGAATGAGCATCCCAAGAACCGATGAACCGGCAACCGTGCCCGCAGAAAAAGCAGGGCGATAGCCATGGCGCTTCATCTCGGGCACTGCCACACGGGTGAAAACAGCCGCGGATGCGATTGACACACCCGTGACCGCGGCGAATATCGTATTGGCGGCTACCGTGGCAACGCCTAGCCCACATATCATTCTCCGTAGGAGTTCTTCTGCCACTTCAAATGTATCGCGCCCAACATTTGAGACGCTGACCAAAAGCCCCATCAAGACAAAGAGAGGAATTGTGGCGAACAAATAATCTGCGATCCCCGAATAGGCGGTTAATTCCAGCATCCGGAATGACAAGTCGATATTGCCTCTTATGATCCAGATGCCAAGGAATGCGACACCGAACAGCGCGTAGGCGATTTGCATCCCCAAGAGCACCAGTCCAATCAGCACGGCAATTAGGATAAAGCCTACTGTAAGCGTTGTCATGCTGCGCTCCTCGCACTTCGGATTTCTTCCCTCGCCCGGTAAAGGGCCGCAAGTACGGCCAGAGCGCATCCCAAGATGGTAATCCCGCGGAATGGCCAGGTCGGAATAGTCCAAACACCCTGCACGCCGAAGAACTCAGCGGTTTGCCATGCACTCAGAAGCTTCGGCCATGACGCCCAAAGGATGAGAGCAAAGACAATTGCACCGGCAAGACAAAATAATGCCTCAAGCCAAGCCACAGTTTTCGGTGAAGATTTCTGTAAGCGGCGGACAAGGAAATCCGCGCGCGTGAGGCGCAACTGCAGAATTGCAGCAGGGACCTGAAGGAAGACAATCGCAACGACAGACCGGGCAGCAATTTCAGACACGCCAGTAATTGGTGCATCCAAAAAATTTCGCCCGATAACATCCAGCACAATCAAGAGCATCAACGCGCCAATGCCGGCGGTTCCGACTGCGGACATGGCTGCCGAAAAAGAGCCCAGAACCGCGCCATAAGGAGATTCAGATAAGGAAGGCACGAACCGGTCCTCCTGAAGCTCGGATGTATCTTCTTCGCTCATTTCCGGGCGTCCTGCTGCAAAAGGCACGCCCGCCCGGTCCATCTGGATACGGGCGGGCGCTGTGTTCGAACTATGACCTTAGAGGCCTTCGTCCCAATTCCGAAGCGGTGTCGCGCCACGTTCACGAAGAGCCGAAAAATAGGCCTTGAGCACGGTCTTTCCTGCTTCACCAGTCTGTTCTAGCCACGGCTCAATGATGTTGGGAAGGCCATTAACCCACTTGGCTTTTTCCTCATCTGGGAGCTGGTGAATAGTCAAACCGGCCGCTTGCATTTCGTCGAGAGCTCGCGCGGCCAAATCTCCGACATAGTCACCGTGTGCGATCGACGTCGCCCGTGCCGCTTCGCGGAAGGCTGTCTGTACTGGTGCTGGCAGCCCTTCAAAAAAGTCTTTGTTAGCGGCAATACCACCAAAATACATCGAACCAATGCCCACGCGCGTCAATTCGGGAGCGACCTCATAGACTCGGGTAGGAAGGATGCCGGACGCAAAGGACAAGGTACCCTCCGTCACACCTGTCTGGATATTGGTGTAGTAGGTCGTAAGCGCCCCATCGACAGGTGTCGCACCTGTTTCGCGCAGCCAATTTGCTGAAGTACCCGGTGCGTTTAGCTTGCGGTTCTGAAGGTCTGCCATCGAGGCGACCGGGAACGTCGCGTAGATGTCGTAGCTGTCTGTGATCAGCGAGGAGAGGTGCACCATGCCATTTTCGGCCCAGCTGTTCTTTAGCTCAGGCAGGTTTTCCGAAAGGTCGTCAAAGATCTCAATGATCATGCGGTGATCTTCGGTGGCGAACGGTGTGAAGTAAGTCACGTTTTGGAGCGGCATGTTGGCCCCCTCCCAAACCGTGCCGACCATGCCGACGTCCACGATACCGTCCATCACCGCTTCGCGCGTGTCGGTAAACTTGTAGAGCGTGCCTGCATAGTTCTCGACCCAGTTCACCTGATATTCATTGCCATTCTCGGCAAGGATACGGTTCACCTCGGGCTGGAAGGTGTTCTTCATCGCGTAGACCCAAATGTTGGCCTCTGGATGCGACGAGCCTATGTTAACCGTCAGGCTTTGCTGGGCAATCGCGGCGCTGCCGATCAGCATCGCACCGATTGTTGTAAGTGCTGTAAGTTTCATGGTTGTCCTCCCTTTTGTGGGCACGCTACCCGGCGCCCCTTTTGGTTCAGTCGTTGATTTTTCCCAATGCCCGAAGGATGCGTTCCGGCGTAAAGGGCATTGCCGCGACCTGCGCTCCCAGTGGTCGCAGGGCATCGTTGATGGCGTTCATAACAGCAGCTGGTGCTCCGGCGGTTCCAGCTTCACCTGCTCCTTTGGCGCCGAGTTCGCTTTCCTTAGTAGGGGTTTCCACATGGGCCACCACCATGTCCGGCATCTCGGCAGCCATTGGAACCAGGTAGTCGGCCATAGAGCCATTCAACAGCTGGCCGTCCTCGTCGTAGTGGATTTCCTCGTAAAGCGCGCCGCCCAAGCCCTGAACAATCCCGCCCCGGATTTGTTCGTCCACCAGCTGCGGGTTGATCACGCGTCCGCAATCCTCAACGCACCAATGTTTGAGCAGGGTCACAACGCCTGTGTCGGTGTCAACCTCAAGGTACGAGGCTTGAACGCCGTTGGTGAAGGCGAACGGATAATCCATCGTGATGAAATGCCGCGTCTGCACAAGTTCACGCGGCAAATCCTTGGGCAAGGTGTCGCCCCGGAAATAGACGATCCGCCCCAGTTCCTCGAGCGGCATGCGCTCTTCACCACTTTCCAAATCGACAATCTGACCGTCGCGGATATCAAGCTTGCCCGCCTCAGCCTGCAACATGGCTGCTGCCACCTCCAGGATCGAGTCGCGAAGCGCACGTGCCGCCTGCAAAGCCGCTTCACCGCCGATACCGGCACCGCGAGAAGCCCATGTACCACCGCCATACGGCGTGACCTGCGTATCGCCTGTGATCACCCGCACATTAGACGGCTTCACACCGACACCCTCCGCTACAACCTGGCTCAGCATCGCCTCGGTTCCCTGGCCCTGTTCGGTTACACCCGACAGCGCCACGACCGACCCATCCGGGTCCATCCGAACGGTGCAACCGTCTTGCGCCGAGATCCTTGCGCCGCCAATGCCATACATAAACGGGGACGGGTTGGTCAGTTCGATGAAGGACGCAATACCGATGCCGCGATACTTGCCTTGCTTGCGGGCTTCGGCCTGATCGGCGCGCAGCGCATCGTAGTCAATCATCTCGATGAGCTTGTCCATCGACGCATGATGCGACAGGCCTTCGAACTTCATCTTGGCGGGTGACGTCACCGGATAGGCATCGTCGGCATACATATTGCGCCGCCGAATTTCGACCGGGTCCATGCCGATGGCCGCCGCCGCCATATCCACCAATCCCTCGGTGATCGCTACGGCAATGGGATGCCCTACGGCGCGGTACTGGCAGGTCGGCGTCTTGTTTTGGAACACGACCGTGGTCTGCGCTCGGTAGTTGGCAAAATCATATGGCCCACCACACAGGTTCACGACCTGATTGCCCTCAATGGCCGAGGTGCGCGGATAGACCGAGTACGGCCCGATCCCTGTCCAGTCGTCGACGTCAATCGCGAGGATCTTGCCATCCACATCCACCGCGATCTTGGCCTCGATCTCGTGGTCGCGGGCGTGAATGTCAGTGCTGAAGCTTTCCAGACGATCCGCAATGAACTTGACCGGACGGCCCATGACCTTTGCAATGGCAGCGGTTGCCACCTCGTCGGGATAGACATGCACCTTGATGCCGTACGACCCGCCGACATCGCCACAAATAACACGCACGCGGCTTTCGGGAATGTCGAGATGCTTGGCGAAGACGGTCTGCATCATGTGTGGCGCTTGGGTCGCGTGATACGCCGTCATCTGCCCTTCTGCCGGGTTCCAATCGACGAGGATCGACCGCGGTTCAAGCGTGACACCGGTATGGCGTGCGGTGCGGAAATGGGCGGAGACCACCTTGTGGGCAGTCTTGAATGCAGCGTCGACATCGCCTTCCTCATGGAGTCGGCGAAAAGCGAGGTTGTCCCCCAATTCTGGGTGGATCACCGGCGTGTCTTTGTCGAGTGCTGTCATCGTATCGGTGACTGCGGGCAGTTCTTCGTAATCGACGACCACAAGCGACGCCGCTTCTTCAGCCGCAGCGCGTGTGTTTGCCACCACGGCCACGACCGGCTCACCAACCCAGCAGGCACGGTCCACTGCCAACGGATGTTCGGGCGGCGATTTCAGACCCTTGAGGTGCGCCAGTACCGCGACCCACGGCGTGCAAACCTCGGCTAGATCAGCACCGGTGAAGATGCGCACCACGCCTTTGACCGCCTTGGCCTCGTCCAGATCAATGGCGCCGATCTTGGCATGCGCCACAGGTGACCGGGAAAAAGCCACATGTAGCATACGCGGCAACACGATGTCATCGACATAGCGGCCCCTGCCCTGAACCAGCTTGGTCGCGTTGGGACGTGGGACAGTCCTACCAATATATGAGTTCGGGCGGTCGGGATTGTTGAATGGAATAGTCATGCGACACCCTTTCCGGCACGGTTCAGCGCGACGCTCTCTACAGCATCGACAATCGCTTCATACCCAGTGCATCGGCAATAGTTGCCTGACAAATGCTCGCGGATCTCACCGCGGCTAGGCACGCCACCTTTCGACAATAACTCCTCTGCAGCCACGAGCATTCCGGGAGTACAGAACCCGCACTGCAGCGCATTCCGAGTGATAAATGCGTCTTGCAGGTCACTGACTGCGGCTGCGTCGGTCAGGCCTTCAACCGTCCAGACGTCGGTCCCGTCGGCCTGCGCAGCCAACATCAAACAGCCCCGCACTGCGTCGCCATCAACACGGATCGTACAAGCGCCACACACGCCATGTTCGCAACTGGCATGTGCACCAGTTAGGCCCAGCTCCATTCGCAAAAAATCTATCATATGCTGGCCAGCCGGCACACGCGCTTCCACAGGCTCGCCATTAACGGTCAAGGATACATCGACCTTGTCACGAAACACTTCGGTCATGCGGTTTCTCCTTTCATGCGGCAAACCGCGCGTCGCAGAAGGACGCCAGCGAGATGACGACGATACGCTGAGCTCGCCTGTGTGTCCGATGGTGGGTCGATTTCGTTGGACAAAGCCTCCACAGCTGCGTCGACATCGCCCTGATCTAGCGCTGCCATTGCATTGGTCGCCAAAATAGGTCTTGGCCCAACCGAGAATACCGCAATACGATGTCCTACCGCGCGCTTGATCAAGCACAGCCCAACCAACGCGTAGTCGCCCGAACGGCGTGCGACCTCTTCGAGTATCTGGACCTCTCCCTGTTCGGCAATGGGCATGGTTATCGAAGTCAGGATCTCATCCTCGCTCAGCGAGGTGGTAAAAACATCTTCAAAAAATTCGTCCGCCGCGATACCGCGCGTACCACTTGGCCCTTCAGCGTGCATTGTAGCACCGAGCGCTAGCGCGCAAGCTGGAAACTCAGCAGCCGGATCCGCGTGGGCTAGTGCCCCTCCAATGGTGCCACGGTTCCGGATAGCGGCATGGGCAATGTGTGAAACAGCGGCAGTTAAGAGCGGTGCATGCGTCTTAATTTGAGCGTCGGCACCAACTTGAGCATGGCGGGTCAGAGCTCCAATTCGAAGGATGTCCCCCTCGACTGCAACGCCCGAAAGCTCACTGATTTTGGAGATATCGACCAACAGATCGCCAACCGAAAGTCGCATGTTCATCGCAGCAACTAGGCTTTGGCCGCCTGCCAGTACGCGCCCTTGACCTTCTGATCCAGCCAGCAAATCGAGCGCGTGCCGTACGCTCTCAGCTCGGGCATAGCCGCCCGCTGATGCCTTCATGGCGTCCTCCCCACTTTTTTGATCTGCACCTTATTTAGCACTTGATCAACTCTATTGAGCAGATGATCTTTAAATGCGAGTCGTTGCAAGAAAAATATTTTCGGGTTCCAAACTGCCGAGGGCGTATGATGGACGGACAGGCTGAAAGACCCGCCAGCGGTGGCGAAAACGGCGCCATAAGAAAGCGCCTACCTCCGGCCGAACGTCGCCAACAAATTATCGACGAAGCCGTTCGCTTCTTTGCTGAGGTCGGGTTGGAGGGGAAAACGCGTGAATTGGCCCGGCGTCTTGGTGTCACACAGTCGCTTCTATTCAATTATTTCGCTACAAAGGACGAGTTGATTGATGCAGTCTATGAGAAAGTCTATATTGGACGCTTGTCTCCTGACTGGCCCGAACGACTGACCGATCGCAGCGTACCTTTGCGCTACCGCCTTTTGGCATTTTACACAGAGTACAGCGCACTAATTTTCGAACGTGAGTGGATGCGCATTTTTATGTTCTCAGGTCTTGACGGCGCATCTCTAAATCGCCGGTACCTGAAGCATTTGGGTGATGTAATCCTGCACCCGCTCTTGGCAGAGACCAATGCGCTGGCTCGAACGAACACACCACCCAAAATGGAAGATGTTTGGAATCTTCATGGAGGTATCGTTTACATCGGAATACGCCAGCACATCTACCGTATGCCCGAGCCTCCTAAACCGCAGGAGGAAATAGCGCGGGCAATCGACAAGTACCTACTTTTTTTCGGCATAGACCCCGGCGACTAAGTTTGACCGCGATCATAGCCTTGTTGTCGGCAATCCTCCAAAAAATCCCGGACCAATCAGATCATCAATCCTCTACAAACCCTGTACTTCTGAATGCACGTTTGGGCTTTAGATCGGTAGATCGACCGAAGCTTTCAGCGAGAATTCGTCCTGCAACAGGATTGTTCCAAAGCTTACGGCCACGGGAAAAATGTTTGGCCCTCGCACGCCAACTCGACGGAAGCAACCATAAGACACTGATATATTGAGGTTAAAAATATATCAGAGTTTACACTTCGTGATGGAGCGTGAATTGTTGCTGTAAGCAGTAAAAAAATCTGTGCATGCGAGGACGTGTGGGTTTGTCCCTTTTGACCGAGAAGTAAGTCGAGCCGTCTTGGGCCACCCCTGCTTTTTCCAGTTCTTCGGGAGAGATGCGCTGAAGAACGCGAGCAGAACGTGCTGCCGCAGTCAGACTGCTCGCTCCCCGACTGGCATCAGACGTAGCCTCCACCCCATTAAGCTTGCGCGTGTGGTGGACCAATTCGATGGCGCAGTTGCATTCCTCCGCTATCCGAACCAACTCCTTCGCAACCAAATCAATCTTGCCGTTATCCATTTCATTCACCCGGTGTGACGAAACGAAAGGATCAACGATAAGAACGTCAATTTGACGGAGTCGGAT
>NZ_JFKC01000046.1 GCF_002115805.1 Marivita geojedonensis
GGGGGAAGGTAGATCGGTACGGATAACAGCCTCTGGAGGGGAAAGCTGACCTTCGGACTGATAGCGGTGAATGACTGGGGAGAGCATAAAGGGCACGAACAGCTGGAGTATGCGCTCTCAGAACGAAGTTGACAAAACGTCAATTGCAGACATTCATATCTATATGTTCGACCGCGAATTGGAAATAACCAGGCGGGAAATCGGGGCACGCTTGAGAGAACTTCGCAAGCGGAAAAGCCTGACCCAGTGTGAACTTGCTAAAGCGCTAGGACACAACAGCTCCACTCGACTTAACCAGATCGAACTTGGAAGAACTCGGCTCTACGCAGAAGAGTTGCCAATACTGTGTGAGATGCTGAACTGCTCATCTTCCGACATAATCGGCGAACACATCGAGCCGAACGAAGACGCCGGTTAGTTTAGTCCCTTTTCCGAGCCAAGAGAAGGTCGCGATTGCAAGCATCAGTCTGAAGTATCCGAGCCGAGGGAGCGCGTCGCGTACGGGTTTGATCTGTCCCCCTACTCTCTCGGTTCACGAAGACAGGATGACAAAGTCTTCGTCAGAGCGCCGGTCCGGATGGCTTGGCAAGTCCGAGACAATCATCGTCATGCCCGGATGCAACACGCTCCTGAGCTGCCGATTAAACGCATCAGACACCTGGATTCTGTCGACCACGGATTCCTCAGGTTTTTGAGGTTGCATCGGGTCCGGATGGTGCGTGATGCCAACCCATTTAACCACGTTGCCGTGGCGCTCGAGAATGAGCACATGTTCACCAAAAGGGCCGTTTCCAGCGATGGAGATGGATTCAGATGCGATCTCGCGTCCATTGCTGAACAGATAGATGCGCCGCTCAGCCGAAGACGCCAGAAGCGTACTCACCGGATAAGACGCATCCACTGGCCAATCCGAGGGATGGTGTTCCATGTCCAGTTCGGCGACGGCCATTTCCATCCGTCCTTCTGCGCCTCCGGTGAGCAGCCGGCCTGGATGCGTGAGCTCCCAGGGGTCTGTGTGCGACCCGGCAATGATGACAGGCGTTCCGACATGTGTGATGGTGAAGAGGCGCTCGGAAAATGCCATCGGCAGACGCACACATCCGTGAGAGGCCGGATAGCCGGGCAGTTTGCCGGCATGCAGCGCTACCCCGTCCCATGTCAGCCGGTTCATATTTGGCATGGGGGCGTTGTTGTAGGTGGAGGAGCGGTGGTCCTTGTCCTTCTGCAGGATCGTGAAAATCCCGGTGGGCGTTTCATGGCCCGGCTTGCCTGTCGAACAGGTGGACACGGCAATCCGGATGCCGTTACGGTAGACATGAACCCTCTGCTCTGGCAACGACACGATGATCGCCACGCTCCCATGCGGGGACATCTCCGGATGCCAGGCAAACTCGCCCGGTTTCATTGCATCAATGTCGATGATAATTTCTGCCGCTCCGGGCAAAGCCAGCATGCCGACCCCTGTGGTGAGCCCTGCAAGCACCCGTCTGCGATGTACCGATCTGTGTATTGATCCTCTGCCCATATTTGGTCTCGCTTGATCTAATTGCCTCAATATCAAGTATAGCCGGGGTCTTTCTCATTACAATCAAGAACCGCGTGTTGATGTGTGAAGCGGTGACTCACGAGCTGGACTCGGTGCGCCTTGCCAAAACGTTATCATTGTCAATAACATTGAAAGTCATGGCTTTTTCTGTCCCAAAACTCATTTCCTCGCCCAAGAGCGTCAGCCTTCTCGTTGATGGGCAGATATTCCGTATCCGTATCTATCGGCTTGAAACCGAGCAGACTTGGACGCTGGAGCTTGTTGAGCCCAACGGCAACAGCCGTGTATGGATAGAAGCCTTTGGTTCGGAGAAAGAGGCTCGCCAGGCGGCTCTGCGGGCTTTTACAGAGGAGCATGCATCTCCCACTCTTGTTCATGCAAAAAGTACATCCGAACGCCAGACGTCGAATGAATTGCGTGATTTGCACAAGCAGTGAGGCAGTGGGAAATAGGTATTGGCAATGGAGGTAGAATACATAGGAGAGAGGTCCCTTATGGGTCTTACTGGTGTGGGGTAAGGTGGGGGGTGGGCGCCTAAAGAGACTTTAAGATGCCGTTATCTACTTTTCCTAGACCAAGGCATCGGACACCGTGAGGCATTGGACTTCGAATGACGATACCGAATTGTTTACACGGCCTTTCTAGGTAAAGGTATTTTACGACTGCGTTCCAGCAAATCCCTTGAATGACCACATCAAGACTTAGGAGAGGCCAACTATGAAGATTCAATCTACGGCACTTGCCTGTGCTCTTGCACTTGCAGGCGGATCGCTACACGCTGCCGAAGTCAGTCAGGATGCGATCGATGCCTGTATCGACCAGGTTCGCGCCATGGCCCCGGCGGCTGGCGGAGGCTCGGTTCTGAGCACTGAGTTCTCGGAGGCCAACTCTCTTGTGATGCTCGAGGATGGCCGCGGAACGACTTGGCGCTGTCTCGTTTCAAACGACGGTCGCAACCCATATGTCGAGATGGCTGGTGGCGGCCAGTCACAACCGCAAGCAGATTATGCGGATGGTATGCAGGGCGGTCCTGACTACTGGCGCGTGAATGTCCACAGCACCCTTAACGTTCATACGTCTCCGTCGGCCTCATCGCCGACTGTCGCACGCTTGCACCGTGGTATGATTGTCGAGAACCGCGGCTGTCAGTACAGTGAGGGCCGACGGTGGTGCCAGATCGCAGACGGCGATGCGACAGGCTGGGTAGCTGGCGAATACCTGGTCGAGTCGGGCTCGGCATTGGCGCAAGACACCAGCTCAACGGCAGAACCTACAACCAGGACAGAACGGGTGCAGTTCATGGCTGGGACATCGGGCCAGCAAAAGACCGGCAACCTTTCTCCAGGCAGCAGCATTCGCTTTTTACTCGGGGCAGCTAGCCGACAGACCCTCGAGGTTCATTTCGTCAATAGCGATCCGGCGATCACTTACCAGATCTTCCTGCCGAATGGCCGCGTCCTGCTGGATCAAGTGCCGAACACACTACCTTTTCAGGGTGAGCTGTTCATGAACGGCGACCATGTCGTGGAAGTCATCAACCGCGGTCATTCGAGCGCGCATTACGCTGTCTACATGGGCATCTACTGACTGCCGGCAGCAATCAGCGAAACTTCAACCTTTGCAATCAACTGAAAGGAAAAGGTAAATCATGAAAAGCCTTGTCAAACTTACAATCGGGTCCATCGCACTTGCTAGCCTTGCGGCTTGCGTCGAAGACACTGGGTCTTCCTCGGCGCCTGCTCAAGGTATGCCCACGGTTGGCAGTTCAACAGACGTAACATCCTTCGAAGGCGCGCGTGCCGGTCAAGCCGAAGGCGGTCTTCGTGCACTCGGTTATGAAAGCATTCGCAGCGAAGGCCTGACCACATATTGGTTCAACCGCGACACCGGCGCTTGCGCACGGATCACTACTTCCGAAGGTCGCTATTCCGACGTGACCATGCTCCCAGCTGAGGACTGCTGAGCTTACGGCTTTGGCCCTTGCACCACATGCATGGGTCATTCTGCCCAGTCGTGATGCTTACCTCGGCACGACTGGGTGGACATTCCTACTTAGTGTTTCTGATGTTTTGTTTAGGCCCAAGGCATCTGATGGCTGGCATGCAATAGCATAGGTTGTTGGCGAGTTCGCACTCCGAGACCCGTTACACCCGTCACAGCCAAAACAAAAAAACACACTCAGCCCCGGCCAGCGCGAGCCAGCCGAGGAAGTCGAGTTCACAGTCCTCACCAGAATGGAAAGACAACTAGGCCCACTTAATGCTTGTAAGCGCCTGCCAGAGCATTCAGCGTGCCGTTTTTCTCGGCCTCGTTGATTAGCTTAAGCAGTTCTTTTGCTTCATCAGAGTCAGCGAACGCCTCATCCCGCTTGACTTGCTCCGGATCGACATCAATACGTTCAACCTTAAAGTGTGCAGAGTGCTGCCACAGGTAAAGCGGAGTTTCGTTTTCGAAGGCCCGATCTAGGTCCTCAAGGCTGTGGCCTGTTTCATTCTCAAACTGTTCCGGCGAGATCGCATGACCTTCGCCGGAGTCATCAACACAGACAAAGCCGCTTTCGTCAGTGCACCACAAAATATACCCGAAATCAGCGTTCTGGTTTGTTTCAATCTTCATAGTTTTCCTTCTAAATGTCCCGCTACGTCGGCGTACGCCTAAAATAAAATCGCGTAGAAACCGACAGTGATTGCCTCAGAAAGCCTTGGAGTGCGGGTTACTCACCATCGGCTTCCTGGGGTGCCCATAATTGGACAGTTCACATATGTAGATGGATTATTAATTTTCAAGCTATAAAAGTGAACAATTCATCGCCGCGCTGAACACCACCGGCGGGAACACTGTATGTGCAGGCGCGAACCGGCTTGGTCGCCCCACCAAGAAACCGAGCAACTCCAAGCATCTATAGAAGAAGAACCCCTTCATAGGAGAACTATAGATGCTTACCACCTTCACGCTGCTTCTGGCGGCTGGGGTCGGCTGTCGGCTGGCCCTCTCACTGGCTCTGAGCCGGTACTCAGACCGTTCACTGGAGATCCCACAGACACTGGCTGTCATTCTAATCGTGCTGGCCTGTCTGCCCAGCTGGGCCTCACCACTGGCACTGCCGGTACCGCTGAGCTTCGTCCTCGGGGCTGTCCTGCCTGACCTCCTGACACGGAGGGCCTGAGCATGACCAAGCTGGACCTCAAGGAAGACGACATTGTCGTTATCCGCGCTTTCGAAGACGAGTGGCCTGAACACCTCTTCCGCGTCACCGACGTGTGGGAGGACTGTGTCGGAGGGGTCTCCCTCACCGGCCCCCTGAAGGACGAGTACGGCGAGCCCGACTACGACCTGATCCTTCGCGTCCACAGCCGCGCCAAAGGCTGATCCCCCCTCACATCGTTAGAACACCAAGAAAGGAGAGGACCTATGTCTTCTGCTCCCATTCGCTATGCCTACCTGAAAGGTCAGACATGGCTCTATCGTCGGAACTACCCGAAGGAAGTTGCCGCCATCGTCGGCCAACAGGCTCTGAAGCAATCCCTCAAGACCAGTGACGCCAAGGTTGCTCGAAAGAGAGCTGCGGAGGTGAATACCCGGTACGAGGACACTGTCCAGCAGGTCCTGTCGGGGGCCTTGTCTCTGCCACAGAGGGACACGCTGGGAGACCCTTCCACCTCTGAATGGGCAACCCCATCGGAACAGGCTCTCGCGCGTCTCCGGGCCACTCTGCAGCACTCTGAGCCCGTTCGGTATCAGGTTCAGGACACGCCCTCGCTGACGGTCCACAAGGCGGTCCGGCAATTTCTCCTGCTTCGGCAGAGGGACCTGCGTCCGGGTGGGTTCAAGTCTGTCCGGTACTCTCTGGAGTTGTTCCAGTCGAAGTATGGAGACCTGACCCTGTCAGAGCTGTCTCGGGACCACGGTAAAGAGTTCCTGTCTCTGATTGCCCAGCTCAGCCCGTACCTCGGCAAGTCGAGAAAGACCCAGGGCCTGTCCCTGGACGCCTCTGTGGACTGGTCCCGATCCAGCCCCAAGCGGATCACCGGGCGGACCCAGCGCCGTATCTGGTCACAGGTGAAGCACTGGCTGGACTGGTGTGTCTATGAGGGAGAGCTGGAGACCAACCCGTTCTCCTCGGTCCGGTTCGAGGCCAAGGTGAAGCACAGACCCTATGCTGTTCCCACAGACAAGGAAGTCCTGGCCCTGCTCAGGAGGAATGACCCCGTCATCGGCAAGGTGATGTTGGTGTGTCTGTTGTCGGGTATGCGGGCTGGGGAGGCAGCAGGACTGCTCCGGGAAGATATCGTCGCCAAGGGAAACCTTGGATGCTTCTTCCATGTCAGGCCCAATGCCCTTCGCTTGCTGAAGACAGATGCAGCAGATCGGTTGGTGCCGGTGCATGCCCACCTGGATGCTGTTCTGTCGTCCCTGCCAAGCAGTGGACCTCTGTTTCCTGACCTCAAGGTAAATGACATCACCAAGCGGTTCGCGGTTCTGAGGGAGACACTGGGCATAGATCGTCCCGGTCTGGTGTTCCATTCGACCCGTAAGTGGTTCATCACCCAGTGTGAGCGAACGGGTGTGCCAGAGCACTTCACCGCCTCTCTGGTGGGGCATAAGTCCGCCCGGTCAGAGAACGGGATCACCTACAGCATCTACTCCGCTGGCATCAGTGACGAGCAGAAGCGGGACATCGTGGACCAGATCAGGGTGCCGGTGTCATGACCCAGATCCCCGACATCGAAGGCTTCGAGGAGAGGGCCGCTATCGCTGAGTACGATGGCGGTCTTTCTCGTTCTGAGGCGGAGAACGTAGCAGCCAGAGGTCAGGGCTTTGCTGATGCAGCAGCCTACTGGCAGTGGTTGGCTGATTATGTAGTGGCCCGCAGACTGCCCTAATCAAGGTCCCCGGCTGGCTCGCGCTGGCCGGGGGTCATTTCAATTTTTTTGTCACGGGTGTTACGGGTGCAACGGGTGTCAGGTAGCAGCGGCATAACCGCGAGAATTGTCGCTATTTCCACCGAGAAACTGGACCGCACAACGCACCGCCAAAGAACGGCACACTGAGCCTTTCCGTTCGACTATTCCGAAACCTGAATTTCCAATTGCACGTTGGCGTACCAATCCGCGATCTCCCGAATTTCAGCGTCACTGAGATCTGCTGCGATTTCCGACATTATCTCATGCTCTCGATTGCCGTTCCTAAACGCTTTCAGTTGTGTATCGATGTAGATGTTAACCTCGCCTGCGAGATTTGGAGCGTCCAGAAGAACCGAGATGCCGTCGGCGCCATGACAGGAGACGCAAGCGGCAGGCGCATCATCCTCAGTCACACCTTCGGCTAGGGTCGCAACTGCTTTGTGAGATGCATACCAAGCGGCAACGTCCGAAATTTGTTGGGCCGAAAGACTCGCCGTAACAACAGACATCATCTCGTGTTCACGTGCACCTGTCTTAAATGCCATCAGCTGCGCTTCGAGATATTCTTTTGGTTCACCGCCTATGTGGGGCGCGATCGGTATCTGTGCGTAACCGTCAATACCATGACAGGTACGGCACATGTTTGCGATCTTCCGCCCAGTAGCCGGATCGCCAGCAAAGGTCGGTGATCCCCCGGCGAGCAAAAGCCCGCCGAGGATGGTTAAAAATGCAACCTTCATTCTGCAGGAGCAGGGTTATAGGCGATGCGCCAGATGGCTCCGGCAAAGTCATCAGAGACCAACATCGAACCATCGGGTAAGAATTCGATGTCCATCGGTCGTCCACGATACTCGCCGGTATCCTCATTGAGCCAGCCGTCGGCAAACACTTGTGCGCCCACCGCATCTCCAGTTTCTGGGTCAAGTGCCGTAAACATTACGCGTGCTCCGACCGGCGTCGTGCGGTTCCATGAACCATGCTGCGCCCAAAAGATTCCGCCATGGTATTCTTCGGGGAAACTGTCGTCATGATAGAAGCGCATGCCGAGGTCGGCCGCATGGGCAGTCAACTCTAGCTGAGGCTCAATAAACTCGACGCCCTCGGGTCGCGGGTAGTCAGCTTCGGATACGATTTCGATGCGAGAATTGGTCCACGGGAAACCAAAGTGCTGGCCCGCTGCCGTTTGACGGTTTAGCTCGCCCGGCGGGATATCGTCACCCATTCCGTCGACCTGATTGTCAGTCCACCAAAGTTCGCCGGTCGCCGGATTAAAGTCCTGGCCAACCGAGTTGCGAACGCCACGGGTATAGACTTCTCGGCCTGTTCCATCCGTGTTCATACGGATAATTCCGCCGATGCCAATCTCATCATACATCTCAATCTTTTCAAGAGGCTGCACGTTATGAGGCTGGCCGAGAGAAATGTATAGCTTACCGTCAGGGCCAATGTCGCAGACGCGAGCGGTGTGATTGAAGCTCTCCTCTTCTGGCGGGATCAGCTCACCCTGAGGAACAACGACGCCAACTGCCGGATCTGGACCTTCAAAGAAAAACTCGGCCGCAGGAAAGACAAGCACCCGATTTCGTTCGGCAATGTAAAGGAAGCCGTCAGGAGAGAAACAAGGTCCATTCGGAATATCGAAGGTAATTGAGGGCGCAAAGTCCTTGACTTCATCTGCCACGCGATCCCGATCGCGGTCGACTATCGACCACATTTTGTCCTTCCGCGTCCCGGCAAAAAGAACGGTGCCTTGCGGTGCCATTGCCATCGATCGTGCGTCTGGTACGACGGCATAAAGGCTCACTTCGAACCCCTCAGGCACATTGATGTGTTCAACGATCGCCTTGAGCGCCTCGGCCCGTTCGCCTTCTTGATCAACGAACGTGAACGTGGCGTCGGTCTTCTGCATGTTGGTGAGCTTATCCATGTTGTCTTGAGCCATTACCGGCCCTGCCAACATTGTTCCGAGCAGAAGACTCGAAAGAAGCTTTCGATGTTTCATAAATTCCTCCCATAATCTTAATGGGGCCGTTTCGCGCCTTCGCGTCGTTGTCACCCCATCGAATTCGATAATCGCTTTACCCAAGGCCAGCTGTCAACTTTTTTGACCAATTTCGATGAATGACCAGGCCGGGGTTTAACCATCATTTACGAGCGATGACTTCTTTCAACGCTTAAGATGGTGCCGCACGCATCATTAACTACCTTTTCTGATACTTCCGTTAAGACATGCACGATCAGCCCTCAAACATCCCCTTACCCC
>NZ_JFKC01000047.1 GCF_002115805.1 Marivita geojedonensis
CCCTAGTGCGCGGAGGAATCGGCGGAGACCTGCAAGTCAGCCCGCCTGAACGTCGATCACGATATGGACCGCGAGGCTCACCATTCGAAAGACGATGTCGACTGCCAAGTTTCCAAAGAGACTGGCATAGAAGCTGTTGCGCGACGGACGCTGAAGGCGCTTGTCGAAGGTCGAAAGGCCAAGGCAAGCGTCGGCGTGTCGTATGTGCGTGCGTTTTGTACATTCTTACTTAGTGCTGACGAGCAGTCCTGCTTACGACTTGTTGCGCAGCTTCAGGAACGCGGCGCATCACATGACCTTATCGCCGACCAGCTAATTGCAGAGGCGGCTCGAGAACTTGGTGCGCGATGGGACAAAGATGAGTTGTCGTTTGCCGAGGTGTCGCTCGGCATATCTACGCTTCTCATGGTGAATGCGGCTGTACGTTCCGTGTCAGAGCCCGCCACCATTACCAAAAACAGGCGGGTCATGTTCGCCACACTCCCGCATCAAGCACACACTTTGGGTATCGGACTCGCGGCGGAGGTCTTTAGGCAAAGGGGATGGGACATCTCCGTGCATCTACGTTTGCCGAAGCCAGACATTATTGATGAAGTCCGTCGGACGGAGGCAGATTTGGTTGGCTTCACGGCAGGCAGGAAGAGAAGCCTCGATGAACTGATTGTGGTTGCCGCGCAAATTCAGAGCTTACCCCATTCCCCGCGCGTTATGATTGGAGGCATTGCCGCGGTCTCAAGTGTGACCCAAACAAACGGTATGGACGACATTACAATCGTTGAAAGCGTCGAGCATGCTTTGAAGCTTGCCGAGGAGCTTTGAGGCTAAAAGGAAGCTACCTGAATGGTTTCGAGATATTCTATCAGGGCAACGAGTTTACGGGGGGTAGGTGTCAAGACACCATCTCCCGTGTCGTAGGGCAGGGGATCACCACCAAGAAAATCTCCAAATTGCGGCATGCTTGGCCCGGTGGTGCCACCATGTGCATAGCCATCAATCTTCGACAGAATATCAGACTCGGGAAGTTCTCCGCCGTTGCGTGCGGATAGCAGCGTCAAGTCGGCAGGAACGGGATCCATGGATCTGCCCATTGGGCCTTCGCCGCGTCCAGTGACGCCGTGACAGTCCGCGCAAAACGCCATGAACAAGTCACGGCCTTCGTTGACTTCGGGCATCTCTTGCGGTGTGCATGCCGGGATCAATAAGGCGGCACCAGCACTGACAACGAGACTGAAGTGTAAGCTGGGCATCTTGGTTCCCCATTTGGTTTGATCCGATATCCAAGGCCAGTGTGCTTCTGTTTGCACTTATTGATAGCCAAGCGAGTTCACCATTGCATCGATGGCGTATTGCACGTCTTCCATGTCGAGCCGGGCCATACCGGTCAGTTCGATGCTTCGCTTTCCCGACCCGAGCCACACCATTCTGGTTGCTACCGGGCTCTCGACACGACCAAATCCTGTCAAAACGCTCCCGCCCTGCATCTTCCGAACAATCGAGAAACCTTTGAAGGGACCGATCTCCAAGTCGGGTGTTGTTTGTAAGACCTCAAGTCCAAAACGTTCAGCCCAAGGATCATTTTCGACGGCTTCCAAGGTCTGGGTCAGAGGCGCATTGCGCACCGTCATGTACAGCCCGGCGTCCGGAGCGCCCCGTACCTTCAATACAGTCCAAGGCTTTCCATCCCCGTATGCACGTTCACCGCCGCTTCGGATGATGCGAGGCAGGATGGTAATCCCGAACACCTGCAATGGACCGTCATAGGCATCGTCCACCATGATCTGCCAACTCGATGGCACATCAATATGCAGCCCGGTCTCGGGATGCAGAACCCGTGTGATGTCCGGAGATGTCGGGTCTGCGGATGTCGAGGCCTCTGTGAAGGCCGCAGCGGTTTCTTCAGCTCGTTGTGAGAAACTCTCGCGCCACGCTTCGAGAGTGCCTTTCATTTCCTCCGGATGTCGCATTCCGCGAAACCCGATGTATCGCCCACTGTTCTTCTTGCCCTCGCTTGACGAGGTATCAGAGCGCGCCCAGTACACGATGTTTCCTCGGATGCGCAGAGTACGGATTTCGCCAGGCAGGGCCGACCGGAAAAGTTTGCCACCTCGGATGATGAGAAGTCGCCGGTCAGTGATGGCGAAGCGCCAATTTTCATCTCGCTCCTGCCAACCCAACCAGGAGAAAAACCCGCTGAATGCAACCAGCACAAGTCCGGGAACCGTTGTCGATCCGGAGGCAAGTGCCAATCCGGGAACAAGTAAGGGGCCCAATCCCAAAAGCAGAAGAATGCCCAAAATCAGCCCCAGCGCAGCCAAAGCACGCCCAAAGAGATTGCTGAGCGACCGCACTTCTGGTGCACCCTGCCACAGCACAACCTCACCTGGCTCCAGATTGGCGGCGATTGCCGGATCGAGATCCTCGGAGAGGATCGGGTTCAGAGAAATGCCCATCGTCTCAGTCTCCGGAACAATGCGATCAATCCTTTGGCAGGCTGGCTGCAAACTCGCCCGTGATTGTCATGGACCGGTTCATGTCGGTCTGTGGGTTTGAGGCATTCTCAGTGTAGAACACGGGAGCGGTGAAGGTGCCTGAAACGACCAAACGATCTCCCTGTTGTTCAACGTTGTTCAGCTCCAATGAGACCGAACCTTCTTCCGGATTAGTCCAGTATTCGCTGAAGTAGCTTTGCAGATACTCAAGCTCCGCGATGACTGTGTAGCCCCCAGGTCCGCGAATGAGCGTTCCACCCAGAATGAGCACATCGTTTGTGGCGTTTGAGCCTTCCTGCGGATTGGCCCAAATACTGAAGCTTGAGGCATTCAGCATGCCGGGCAGTGTCTGTGTCCAGAACGACTGGCTCTCACCTGTATCTTCGAATGCATAGTAAGTGCGCGGTTCGCCATCATCGAAAGAAGCGGTGACGGTTCCGATGGTCTCGGAAAAGGCCGGGAACGCGAGAAATGCAGAAACTGAAAGAGCAAGAGGCGCTGTCTTCATGTGATAAATCTCCTCGGTGTCAAATCCCGTTCAGGCCGCCACAAGAGATGAAACTGATTGTGGCAGTTCATTTCCGAGTGGGAGCCAAACCCTTTCAGAGTTTATCCAAGCCCCTCATTGAAAACAATAATTACGGGGGCGAGAGGCTCGGCGCCAGCTTTACTATTACAGAAGGCATTGCTCTTCGTCTCCAACATCACCATCCGAAATCCCCAACTGGGCTATACCACGACCATCACGGAGAGCCTGTCAGATCCCCTCTCTAGGCCTCTTGCCCGAAGCTGTATTCAATGATGTCGTTCTCAACCGCGCTATCGCTCGAAGGGGACGAGGTGCGACAAAGCCGGACGTCGGCGCCGGGTGCTGAAGTAGACACGATCAGTCAATCACAGGAGGTCTGGCAGCTCAGGTTCGGACTGCCGTTCATGTGTCTGGAAAATGATTGGATTGCTTGGTCGCGTGCCCGCCACGCCTTGGATACTGCCCGCTTCAACGAACCTGCCTATGTAGAACAGACCAGCATAGTACGCAGATGCGGGGTATCCTTGATATTCAGGAGTGTCCGCCGACAATCGCGCTGCAGCGTCCGGTGTTTTGGCGCAGGAAGCTGGCACGAGAACATCAAATGTGATGGGTTCGACGCTGAACGCAAAGCATCCAGCTTGTCCTTCGTGAACCACGTAAGCTCCCGAAGCGTGGAGATACAAGTGTGTGCCGCGCCACCAACCGGTGTCTTCAAAAAGATCACGCGACGCCGTAGCCAGGCCGTCACTTAGTGTAATCGATCTGCGCCAATCACTATGCCAGCCGATCATGCCGGTTACCGAAATCGTCACAGAAGCATTGCCGGAAAGAGAGGCTTCTGCTTCGTGCTCGGGCAAGCATGCGGCCAGCACAAGCGTGGCGCCTAGGGCAAATATCGATCTACGCAATCTTGGGACCTATCAACCTTTGATCATACGATACCGGTCTCACTCTGAAACCGGAAGCGGCTGAGCACATATACCAGTCCTCGTAGATTCTAATCAGACCCAAGCACGTCTCAACAACTGGCAGATCTCCCTATTTGCAGTGTTGATAGACAATGCAGATATCGGTCCACTTGCGTTCCTTTATGTGGGCGGCAATGGTTCAGCATGGAAGACTGGCAGCCTTGGACAGACAAACCCGAGAACTCGCATGCGGGACGAATTCTGGCGCTCGCAAATTGCATTTACAAAATGCACTACACGACAGAGCAACATGCGACGCAGGGACCAATCGAGACCTTTGACAACAAATGTGCGGGAGATCTGGAAAAAGCGGCTCACGTCTTGGCCCAAGCTGGCTTTACCCGCTTCATTGACGATATTGGCAGACGAAGCGTCTTTCTGTTTGAGCCATCTGAATTCGAACAGATTGCAGTTGGTCCGGATGCTCTGGCTGTGGATGCAGACCAGGTTTGCGAAGCGATTGAATGGCTGGCGATAGGGCACTTCAGATCGAGTGAAGAGATCGACTATCTTGCAAAAGTGATGAGGTAGTCGAGGAGCAGGAGTGGCCAAGCTGGGCGCAGAATTGCTTGTGCTGTTGGATGACGAGGTGAAAGCCTACAAAGCGTTGGGTCAACATCAGTCCACAATTAAGACCGCCCAGAATAGCTCGACGCTGACGCCTCACCCAAATCTGCCAGATTTCCCCAAACTGAGATGCTAACAGAGCTGGTCCCTTTGGGGCTCAGATGAGCCATTTCCACCTCAACCACTCGAACGCGCAAGTTTGCGCTGTTGCCCAATGCAGGCCGGATAAAAGTGGCTGCTTTTGGTTCAAGCGTTCCAACCCGAAGATATGACGGCTTCCCTAGGCCAAATGGAAAACGGGATCGCCGCTCAACATACACTGTGACCACATCGTCGGGCTCAGACCTCAGGTGAGCAACATCTCCTGGAGAAATCTTGGCGCGATAGGGATCAATGTCCAAAACAGCCAAAGCTGCTTGATGGATAAGTGGTTGCATGCTGCCTCTCATTTCCCAGTATTTTCTGGGTTAGGAGGAACATAGCTTCCGCGCGGATGATTCTACAAAGCCTCGTTACGTCAAGGCGTCGAAGTCCACATCAATGTTTCGGGCCTTCAGCGCAGCAATAATGCCGCCTACTACGTTCCGGCTATTTATCCCTTCTTGTAGCGCAGCGTCGATATCGGAGATCAAGGCTGAGTGGCTTTCGATGATCAACACAACGCGTTTCCCCTTCTGCGCGTCATAGACGATCTGCCTTTGACCGCTGGGGCCGGTCCGAAGTCCGACAAACTCAGAACTTTTCTTGGAATGGTACAACATACCACCGACCTCAAGAGAACGCCGAAGCTTTGGATAGCAATTTATTGATGTCGTGTAATACCTTACCGTAACATCACGGTTAGCTGTGGCAGTCGTGTAACATGTGCTGTCTTACCCATGAGCGGTTTGGGCACAATCCGCGGGGCTGATATCCGTTTGCGCTTCTCATGGGATGAGACAGACCAAGCCTGGCCACTCGACAGGCCACGATAGGAATGTCAGGCTGACGCAATCGTCGCACTAACAGGAGATTTCCATGCGTTGCGCTCTCTTGGCCTTTTGTGTCGTAACCCTTGCTTCTCAGGCTATTGCTGACGGTGTTGGGATTACGAAAGACACAATGAGCGTTGTGGTTGAGACTGAGGAAGGCCCTATTGAAATCATCCGCAATCAGGACCCGGACGCGCGCCTCGGCGAACCTTGGGTAAAAACTTCGCGCCCGTGTCCAAATTTCTGCATTCAGCCGATGACACCGGCCGCTGGGGTGACAACCATCGGCGAGCTCGAGGTTTTGGATTTCTTGAAGACGGGTAGTGGCATCCTGGTCGATGGGAGGGTTCGAACAGAGTACGAAGAAGGGACTATCCCTGGTGCCATCTCGGTACCTTATACCGAGGCCGCTGATAGGCTGGGCGAATTTGGATGCGAGATCGATTTTGATGGTTGGATTTGTGAAGGCGACATACCAAACGTCGTCCTCTTCTGTAACGGACCATGGTGCGGCCAATCACCATCCGCAGCACGCCGCATGATCGAAGCAGGTTTCCCGGCAGAGAACATCTACTATCATAGGGGTGGAATGCAGAACTGGAACATGCTGGGATTGACCGTAACGCCGGGTAAATCATGAAGTGATCATAAGACGATACTGATGGAACAGTAACTGCGATCCACCCTTGGTTCAGTATTCCGGATCAATCTATACACTTGAAGGGGCATTTCCAAAAGAAATTAGCGCCGGTGCAAAATTTTCTCACGGGTGCAAAACTTGACCCAATCATCTCATTTGAACGCAATATGCCAAAAATCAAATCCGTTACTCTCACCTGCTTATCCTTGATGATTAAATGGTGTCGACAAGGTTCGATCATAGAGAAAAAGGCCAGGTCGAACCCATCGTTTTATCTAATGCGTATGAATTAGGCGGGCGTTGGCCACCCATTGGAGCCAAGGTTAGCTCACCCACAAAGATAGTGTCACCGGAATGATACAGATCAACTCTAACAAATTCGAAATGACGAGAAATCATCTTTGATAATAAAATCATATTATCAACAAATATCGGCTTGGCTTCAGGTGGGCCGAAAGGAAAAAAAAGTTCTTCTGGAATTTGCTTGAAATCGGCATCATACAATGTCTGTGTGTGTTGGGAATGCCTTCCGTGATCAACTTGAATTGCTAATATTTCCCCGCCTCCACAGTGAAATTTCCAATCTGTTAATGAGCCGTCATTAGGAGAAAGGTCAGCTTCGATGAAGTTTTTTGCTCTCATCAAGTCATACCACCATTCACCCGCACGCACTCCGTGTGGATCAATTAGCCAATTTGCACTATTTTCTTCAATTTTGAGTGCATCTTTGTCAGTGAGAGGAACCGTGAAGCGAATGTTGCGTCCCGTCCCACCGCTTGACTTGGCGTAATATTTGCCTTGGGGCAATCCTAAGCTATCGATAATTTTTCTCGTTATCGGTTGATACCCTTCCCACATAACATCAATAGTCTTGACTTTGAAAGCAAGGCCATCTGGTACAAATGCACTCACATTCAATTTATCAGCGGGTGACGGCATGATAATTGGAGCAAAGAACTTTGAAATAGTCAATTTTTCAAAAAAAGTGCTAGGTCGAATAAGATTTGGCAGAACGCCTTTTTGGCCATAATAGACTTGAATTGCTCGATTGAGTTTTTGCCGTATGATGTCAGATGGAAGAACGTCTATCCCACGTAGAGTTCCGCTTGGAGCAGCTGAAGTGCTGCCGAAAAGCCCTCTAGCATAAATTTCATCGTAGGTTTTTCGGCCAATCTGCCGCAGCTCAAACTTGGAAAGATCTTTTTTCATTCAAAAGCTCCTTCTCTTGAAGTCAATCTTCTTAATGTATTCATGTGTTCAGATTTGCATCTCGACTGAGCAGCCTGATCTGACTGGTCCAGTTTGATTGTTAGTGCATTGTCGGCCTGGGTTCCATCGAGACGATGGTTTCTGGCGCTGGTGGTCGGTATCCTATAGCGCTGCTTGAGCGCGTACAGCTCTGATATGAATTTCGGCCACCTGCCCGAGACGCTCGATCCAGCGATTTGAGCAGCGATCATTCATCGTCACGTAACACGCGTGGATCGTGCCAGAAAAGCCATGTACAATTCTCGCTGCGCCTAAACCGGGTTCTGTGCGCCCGCGAAGAACATCAGGTTGCCAGACGGGTCATATATTGGGCGAATGCGCAAACGGTTCACAAACGCTGAACCATCTTTGCGGTAATTCAGAATATCGATCGTAAAGCGGGTTTCGGCCCTCAATCCTTGCCGTATAGCCTCAATGGCAAACGGGTTGGTGTCCGGGCCCTGAAGAAACCGGCAGTTCTGCCCAACAGCTTCATGAGCAGCATACCCGGTTTGCCGCTCAAACTCTTCACTCACAAAGATCATTGGATTGTCTGGGAGTGATGGGTCAGAGAACACCACACTCATTTCCGTTTCGTCCGCTTCAAGCAGCGATTGCAGCTCACCTCTGGAATACTTTTGCGCCAGCATAATACGTCGTGTCCTTTTTGCCGTTTGTCCAATCACGGCGGGGCGTGCTGCGATTGTCGATGACGTTAAGGGAGTGGGCCAATCACGTTGGCCCACTCCCTGTGTTTTCGGATCAGCTGGTTTGATCCGCTTCGTTCACAGGCTCCGCAACCATCGCGCGGGCTTCTTCCACCAAGGCTTCGATCTTGTCGCCACCTTTGCCGGGGATGCGCGCGTCAAGGATTTGCTCGGCGTTGCTGACATCATCGCCAACAACCACAAGGGCGACCATCCCCATGCTCTGGTGGGGCAGACACACAACAGCTGTGAGACCTGCCTCTGTTACCACGTACTCAACCGCCTCATTCAACCGGCCTCTGAAGGCTTCTTGGCCCTCTGGCAGCGCGTCCCGCACCGATTGTGCGTTGTGAGACTTGTCGGTTGGAATAAAGCGAATTGTGTCACCCACCTCTGCGCGGATCAGTTCTTGGCTGAACACCATCCGCTCTCCAGCGTCGTTGCGGTTCAGCATTTCGACTTCGATAATGTCGGCGACTGCAGAAGCTGCAGAGCTCACCAACAAGAC
>NZ_JFKC01000048.1 GCF_002115805.1 Marivita geojedonensis
GAGTGTCGACAAAAGGAACTTTTTCATCTCGTAACCTCATATGTTTTCGGCTGGGCAACGAGCTAAGACCATATCGGTCACGTGCCGCTCACGAAGGCGCGAGAGCGACAGTCTGGCGCAGATGTTCGAGAATTTGCGACAACGGGCCCGCCTCGCGCTGGCCACAAAGACGTGTTTCGATCGAGCAGGCGTGCAAAACGAGCTCTTTTTACATGTTGAGCCATCGTTGATGCTCATCGATTAGCAACTATTGCCGGGCTCATGGTCCTCTTTGAAGAACCGGCAATTAAAGGCAATGGATCGCAGTTTCCGGCCACTTCATTTGCAACCCCCGCTCCGCAAAGTTCAGAGAATTGGTCGTTCATGCAATACGCGGCATCGCCACACGTTGGAAAATCGGCTTCTTGGCTGTGACGCCTCGAGACGGGTCGATTTTGGCAACGCTCACGGTGCAGTATGACTACGAATTCAAAGGTTGATAGTCGCAGTTGTCACCAAAGCTCTCGCTTGGCGCTGGTGTATATTTGGATTTCGGCCGCTTTTTCTCTGCTTGGTCTTCGAGCAGCAATGGAAGGATGAGTTGTTGTTCCGGCTCGGCTTCTTCAGCTTTAAGCGCAAACGGCGACGATGCGAACACGAGCGCGGCGGTAAGTACAAGAAGTGGTTTTTTCATATGAGTTCGACTTTTCAATTCTATGATACTCTTTGGCACGTAGTGCGTAGAACGCATATGAAAAGCCGAATGTTTGGTGTATATGAGACGCATCTTACTCAGACCATGGCTGGACGAGTTGCTCGTGACGCTGGCGATCGAGCCGTATGGCACATTGGGTGATGAGATTATGTATTCAACCCAGCCACACATCTAAAAAGAGCATCAGCACCAATCCAACAGCGAGTCCTAGTGTTGCTTTGTTTTGATGACCGCTTCTGTGTGTTTCAGGGATGATCTCGTGGCTGATGACATAAAGCATCGCTCCGGCAGCAAATGCCAGACCCCACGGTAGAAAGGGCTCCGAGTACGAAATCGCGGCCGCGCCAATTACTCCGCCAATAGGTTCAACGAGACCGGTTAATGCCGCGATACTCCATGCGCGGGATCGGTTATAGCCTTCGCCCAGAAGGGCAACGGCAACTGCCAGACCTTCAGGAAGGTTTTGTAAGCCGATTCCTATGGCAAGTGGCATACCACCGGCCAGCCCGTGAGCACCGAAGCCCACGCCGACAGCTAATCCCTCCGGAAAATTGTGGATTGTAATGGCAATAACAAAAAGCCAGATTTGACGAAGCGCGAAACTGTCAGGGCCTTCACGCCCAGTTGCAAAGTGCTCGTGCGGAAGGGTCTCGTTTAGCCAAGCCACGAGCCCCATCCCGGCCAGAATACTAACAACTGCTATAGATGCGGGTATATGGCCATCCCCATACTCTTCGGTTGCTGCTTCGATCGCTGGAACAATCAATGAAAAAAATGATGCCGAAAGCATCACACCTGCGGCAAATCCTAGTGACATGTCTCGCGCCGCGTGACTTGGTGTTTTGCCAAAAAGCACAGGTGTAGCGCCAATTGCCGTCATCAAGCCGGCCACGAGACTGCCAGTGAAGCCCAGAGCTAGAGGTGCTGCGAAGTCCATTTTTGTGCCTTTGAAATATGACGCTCTTGGAGTTTGTCTGTTTTTACTTCGATATTTGCGTTATTGACTAAGTTGGTTGCTCGGCATCAGGTTCGCACGACATTTCAGGAGCATTCTGGCCGTTCTTCATAGGCGAGCAGGCCGCCGTCGAATCCACCCCAGTATTGCTTCCGTGACCCGAGTGATGATTGCTTGGCCTACATTGCTGAATGTTACCGGCACCATGACCACGAGGCCGTGCCCTTTTGAATAACCTGGATTTCGTGTTTCAAAATAATGAATGTCATAAAGTGCGTCGTCAGAGATCAGCGCAGGGTGTTCCAGTGTATTCTTGGTGATCCAACCTACTTCACGAATAAGTGGGTCGCGCGGATCGACCGTTGGGTCTCCAAAACTTTCGGCCAATTCTATTGCGGTTCGAAACGTAGTGGGTAACGCTTCCGCTCCATGCCTTGGAAAGACGTCCGGGAAATATTTGCAAAAGAAACGATAGCTCGACGGATGCACCAGCGTGCCGAAGTAGATGACATGCAAAAACGGATGCCGAAGTTTTTCTTTCAGAGCACCAAGCATGCCAAACCAATGTGCGATCGCCTTGCCACGGTACTTTGGCAGCAATCCGGCCTCCGCTCTCAACACAATCGTTCGACGACCATCAAATTCGCGGGCAAAACGGTGGAATGCACAATAGCCAACGAGTTTGCCTGCGAAATCTCGGTATACTTGAATCTTGGTGCATTCGGCAGTTGGCTCAAGAACATGCGAAACGAAGCGCTCAAAGGATACGCCTGAGAAAATTTGGGAATGCACGGCGTAGAGCTCGCGCGCAAATCGCAGTCTTTCCTGCCGGTGCATTTCCGCTGGGACTAAAGTCTCGCGAGAAACCTTTCGACTGGCGTTTAGTTGCTCCAATCGTGCACGTGCACGTCGCGTCCCGAGTGCCCCTTCATGATCTTGACTGCAAGTTCTTCGCGCTCTTTGTCTTTGACGCGAACCCAGAGAAGTATGCCGCCATGGTTAATCTGATTGGTGTAGTAGTCTTTGTGCTGCTGGCCGACACGCCGCGCAAGCAATGTACCGATAACCGCGGCCGGGCTGCCGCCGATCGCAATCGCCGCAATAGAAGCCGCGAGGGTGGCTGCGGGTGTCAGCATCGCGGCCATTGCGATGTACGAGCCCAAGAAGAAGAAACCGCCCGCAATCGCGCCTTCGAGTTCGCCGATCGCTTCTTCGGATACAAACGCTGCACGTGGTGCCCGTGGATCATCTTCAAGCTCCTCTGATCGCCAGTAGGATTGACCCAGCTTTTCCTTTAGCACTTCTTCGTTGCCCAACAGGCTGATGTCATACCGGCTGAAACCAACCATCCTTAGGTCATAAAATGTGGACTGTAGATCTTCCAAGTTGTCGAAGACGCCAACTGCCTCGGGTATATTGACGACAGTGGTCTTGTGCTGGTGATCGTCTTGAGTTGACATCAATAATCCTCCATGGAGTAGGCTATAAACATTCGGTATTTCGAATGTTTATAGCTCAGTGCAATCTTGATGCCTTTGATCCCGATCAATCGACCATGGCTTTCACGTGAAGTCTTGCCGAAAACATTCGACAGTTCTCAAGAGGATCTCGTAGGACAGGTATGGTCAATCAAACATGTGCGGCCACTCGCGATGCGCTGTCCGGATAACAATCCCCTTCACGTCAAAAGCCTTTGCGCCATGTAAGGGTGTCGCATCCGAAATGCGGCTGTAATGATACTATCACTTTCATCGCAACGGCTCTTTCGGAGTGGCTACCAATCGTGGAACATTCCGCCGAAGTACGATGTTGTCGCGAGATCAACGGCTTCCGCTTGACCCACATCAATGATCAAGATGCCTTGGTCTGCAAAAAATCTGAATTCGAAGCCCGAATTAGGGAGCTACAATTAGGGAGCTACCAAGCAATGCCCACTCTGCAAGAAGGTCATGTGGACGATGCGGTTACAGCCAGCAGCTTGCTCGCAAAATCCCGTGAGAACCTCCGACTGGCTTGTGATCGGCTCAGTATCCATCCGGATGTGTTCGAAGAATTGAAATGGCCGCGAGAAACGCTGTCTGCCACGTTGTTAATCCGTATGGACGACGGCAGTCGCAGAGCGTTCAAGTCGTGGCGTTGCAGATACAACGACCGACGTGGACCCACCAAAGGCGGTGTTCGCTTTCATTCGAACGTTTCACTGGATGAAATCGAAACGCTCGCGTTCTGGATGACTTTCAAGTGCGCCGTAGCGAACCTGCCGTTCGGCGGGGCGAAAGGCGGTGTATGTGTGGATACCAAGAAGCTTTCTGCCAGCGAATTGGAGCGGGTGAGTAGAGCTTATATTGAGGCCTTCGCACCATTTGTTGGTCCCGATCGTGATATTCTCGCCCCGGACATGTACACCAATGGCATTGTCATTGCTTGGATGTCCGACGAATACAGCTCGATTTCCGGTCAGGCATCGCCAAGTGCGTTAACGGGAAAACCACTGGCCTTCGGCGGCACCCACGGGCGGCTCGATGCCACTGCGCGTGGTGGCTATTATGCATTAAGGCATCTCGAAGCATCGCTGTCGCTTGATCCAGACAATGCTACGGTTGCTATTCAAGGCTTCGGAAACGTCGGATACCATTGTGCGAAGCTTCTCCATGCAGATGGATACAGAATAATTGCTATCTCGGATTCGGGCGGTGGTGTTTATGATAGCAGCGGTTTGGACCCATTGGCCGTCATGCAACACAAGCACGAAACCGGTAGTGTGCGCGGAGCAAAGGGGCACGGAAAGACCAAAGCAATATCAAACGCTGAGCTCTTAACGATCGAATGCGACGTGCTTGTACCTGCTGCTCTGGAGCAGCAGATCACTCTCGAAAACTGCGAAGAGATCAGCGCAAAGATCATTCTCGAAATGGCAAATGGACCAGTCTCGCACGAGGCTGACAGCAAGCTGAGCGCGAAAGGCCATGTAATTGTGCCAGATATTCTAGCGAACTCCGGCGGGGTCACCGTTTCGCACTTGGAATGGGTCCAGAACCGATCAGGGTTCTATTGGGACCAATCTCATGTTCGGGATCACCTAAAGAAAACGATGGAGACCGAAACACAGGCGATCTGGGCACTGCATAACGAGATGGCCATTCCGATGCGCGATGCAGCATATATTCACGGACTGCGGCGGATCGCAGAATCCGTCGAAGCGCGGGGGACGTCCGCCTATTTCGAGGATGTGTAGGAAACTCAAGTTTGAGAATTTGGGTGCCTTCCGAACTGTGATTGGCGCGAAGGGGACAGGCGGGTTGCGTACCTTGCGACATGCCATTCTGCCCGTTTTGCCAGAAGCTTACGATCTTGTAGCGGCGAGGAAAACTGAAAGGGTAGGGAAGTACAACGTTTGCGTTCGTTATTGGCCCTTGCTGAAAGCGGTCGTTGGTAGAGGGCGAACCTAAGGGCTGGCGGACGCCCAAAGTGGTCTCAAGGGTTGATTTGACGCGTGGGTTGGAGGCAGGATCTTCAGTGATGACTGATATCGAGAATGGCCACGCTGGCGGCTGCCTGTGCGGTGCAGTGCGTTACAAGACCGTCAACCACAACGGAAATGCTTTTGTGTGCAACTGCCATGCATGCCAGAAGATCACCGGTGGCCCGTTTCTCGTAGAGCACTGTTTCACCAAAGACGAGATCGAGGTTTTGGTCGGTGTGCCGTCGGTCTACGTCCATGTCTCGGAAGGAAGCGGCAAAGAAGTCTACCTGCATTTCTGCCGAGAATGTGGTACACATCTCTTTCTGACGTTTGAACGTTGGGAGGATACGATGAATATCTTCACAACCACTCTCGATCTTCCACACGGCGTAAGGTTCGATGCCGAAACCCTACAGTACCTCTTCCTTGATGCTGCTCAGTCCGGAACAATTACACCGAAAGGCTTTCATGCCTTTGATGCGCATTGTGAACCAGCTGACGGTTCGCAACCGGTGGAGCATGTCTATTCCAAGGACACACTGAATGGGGCGAAGGACGAAGGATCTGGGGCCCATACCGGCGGATGCCTTTGCGGCAACATTCGCTATGAGGCTGACGAGCAACCTGAGGCTGTGGTCATCTGTCATTGTCGATCCTGCCAGAAGTCTCTTGGTTCCGGCGTCAACTTCGAACTCCTCTGGGCGCCCAGCAAGTTCCGCGTCACAAAGGGAACGCCCAGTGTCCATCGACACCCAGGCGGCAGTGGCAAGATGTTGGAAAAGCGGTTCTGCGGAGATTGCGGTTCCGCACTATGGCTGACAGGCGAGCGGTTCGAGGAGGTAGGTGTCTTCCGTGGATCACTCGACAAGCCGAACCGGATCGAAGTTTCACCCGCGACCTCCATCCAGATATTCCTGCATGAAGCGTTACCCAGCGGTATGGTTATTGCGGAGATTGAAGCATTCACCGCACACCGCAGGGCGCCGGATGGGTCTATCAATCCCGGCCATGTCTATAAAGATCATTGGCGTGTCGGAGGTGGTGCCACCGCGTAAGTAAACGTAGCTTTTTTGACGACGGTGTCGAAAATGTCCGCTGACTGCACATAGTGGCCGCGTTGTGCTGTGACTGCATCTCGCCTGTTCAAACGATTAGCGCTTTTCTGATACGATCGCCATGAAGCTGCCGGGGAACACGATGCGCGCATTGCTTTTCACTTCAGGATCACCTTTCGCACGCGCCGTGCGGATTATTCTAGATGAGATCGGTCTCAATTACGAAAGGCGTGAAGAGGTAACGCCACCAAGTTTGGAACAGCGTGCGGCTGCCACTCCGACGTTGCAGGTCCCAACGTTTTGGGATGGCGAGCTGACGCTCTGGGAAAGCGGAACCATTGCGGAGTATCTTTTGTCGACCTATCCCCAGCGGCGAGCGGTGGAGCCCGCTTTGTCGCCGCATGCCTTCAGAGCAGACGCACTGTGGCAGGATAAGCTGACGTTCTCGACGATCCAGACCTTCGGAACCGCAGCTACGACGATCTCACAAATGAAGTGGGTAGGGGTAGCTATTGACCAAAACGCTCATTTGGAGCGTTCGGCCCAAAAATTAATCCACATTCTCGACTGGCTTGAGGGTCAACTCGTTGACCAGAAAAGAGGGTTTCAGCCAGGCTGGCTCTCTATGCACGATATCTTCATAGCCGCTCATGTGCGATTTGTTCAGGCAAGACCCCTCGGTATCGACCTAGAACTCAACCGGTTTGAGAAAGTGGCTGCACTTCTGGACCGACTGGACGAGCGCGAAAGCTTCAAGGCCAACCCGATTTGGTGGTGGGAGCCAGGGGTTATCGGATACGAGCCCGACGGAACACCTGTGTTCAGTGACAAGGCCTGAACAGCTCGCAGGTCTGATTGGTCTGAGCTGCCCAGATAGACATGCGAGCCTCGGGTGTGATCAACTCCGCGGAAACACCCGCATACTGATCGAGGCACGATTTGTCCAAAACGCCGGAACTCTCATCTTAGCGAGGCTTAGTGTCTGAAATTTCTTGGAACCTCGTCTTTGGCGCTGCCTGTCCCACCGGCCTTCGTTCTGGGGCTGTCCTGCCTGGCCTCTTCGCACGGAGAACCTGAGCATGACCAAGCTGGACCTCAAGGAAGACAACATTGTTGTCATTCGTGCTTTCGAGGACGAGTGGCCCGACCACCTCTTCCGCGTCACCGCCGTGTGGGAGGACTGTGTCGGTGGTGTTTCCCTAACCGGCCCCCTTAAGGACGCGTAACGGTCTATCGCACTCTATATTGAGGATTTGGAAATCTTCCGCCCTTTTTTTTCCACCTCAAATCCTAGGGATCTTTCGTAGTGGGTTTTCAGGCTTTTGGGTCATCCTCGCGGACCTCTTCCACCAGTTCGTTGATGACACGATCAACGATCCCTATGCACCGGTTCTCCGCTCTCAGTGTTTCCTGAACTGCCATAACTGTGGGGCAGGCTATCCGTGATCAACGCAACAGGGAGGCCTAACATCAGGCCAAACACTGCGCCCACAAGTAATGCCCCAGGCCACGATATATCCGTCAGCTTTTTCGCGCTCAAAGTTAAGAAAAACACCCAAGCAGAAATCGTGACCAACACGACCAAATTTCCAATTGGACCAAGCAACATGTCCCAACCTTTTTTAGCAAAGATGCCTTACTCAAGCGAAGTTCCGCTTCGCTTTCAACCACGGAATACTGCCCATTTTGGCATTCGAATAAGGCCGAAAATTTTCGGCTTCCTCGCGCACGTGCGTATCCGCACAGCCGTGCCCGCCTCAAGAGAGGTTAACTGACATGAACCTCAACATCTTTCGGGTTAGCGAGGAGAGCGGTTAAAGGCAGATGTCATCGCGTCTCATGGCCCAACATGACACGCCACGCTGGCAATGGGAATCCTATGTCAGGTGGGGAACACTAGGATGTATGCGAGAGAAATTGCTAGAAATCGGTATGGCGACTACGGCTAACAAGCAAGCCGACTAAGACCATCAACACGCCACCTGTTTTTGCATATGTCAATGTCTCATCGAGCAACAAGACACCGAATATGAGGGTGAAGACCGGCACCAAGTGTAAATACACTCCTGCACGCGCTGCTCCGATCCTTGCCACACCCGCTTGCCACGCGCAAAAAGCCACCACTGACGCACCTAGACCGACGTAAAGAATGCCCCCCAACACTTCTGGTTTGCTTAGGGTTGACGCAGTTGGCATATCCGCGACCACTGCAATGGGCGTCATTATCAAAAGTCCTGAGAAAACCGTGGTTGCGAGACACGCGGTTGGTGGCAGTGGCACACTC
>NZ_JFKC01000049.1 GCF_002115805.1 Marivita geojedonensis
AAGATAGGGATTGACGTCAAGACCATCGCAAAGCGACGAAGGCGCGAGAGTATTGAAGAATTGAAGACCCGATTTTTCTGTCTCACACTTGCGGACCAATCGAATCGACAAGGGCCTTAGGGGATGGGCAAGATACTAAGGTCACTATCTTTGGCGACACTTGTTCCGGACATGCGGGCCGGGTTGACAGTTGCCCTTGTCTCAATCCCTGAAGGTATGGCCTATGCGCTGGTGGCAGGCGTCAACCCGATCTACGGGCTCTACACAGGGATGGTCACAACCATTGTGGCCTCCGCGACCGGCAGCACATCTCGGCTGATCGTCACCCTGACCAATGCGCTGGCGCTGGTTGCGGGCGACACGCTTGCCGACCTGTCCGGTGATGTAGACCCTGTGATAGCTCTTTTCACCCTGACCTTCATGGTGGGCGTGATGATGACAGCACTGGGGGCGCTGAAACTCGGCAGCGTGATCCGGTTTGTGTCCAAGGAAGTGATGACGGGGTTTGTCTTTGTGACGGCGCTTCTGGTTGTTCTTGGGCAGCTGCGCCACCTGGTCGGGTACAGTTCCGATCTGGATTCGAACAAGTTGGTCAAAGCGTTCGATATTTTCAGGCATGTTCAGGAATGGGATTGGCCCACAGCCTTCGCTGGATTGGTATCGATTGCCGTGCTGCTTGCACTCAAACGCACGCCCGTGCGCGGATTCGCCGATTTCCTGGTCATCGCATTCGCGGCGGTTTTGGTTTGGGTCGCCGGGATGGAAACCGTGGAAATTGCTGCCGACATCGCATCTGTACCGAGCGGCTTGGCATCACTGCCCTCGCCGATCTTGCCGGACCTCACGCTTGTTCCGTTACTACTAGGCGGTGCATTGGCGGCGACGGTTGTCGGTTTGTCCGAAAGCTCTGGCGTGGGGGCGGCTTATCCGAACAAGGACGGATCGCGCACGAACATGTCTCGCGACTTTCTTGGCCAGGGACTTGGCAATCTGGCGGGGTCGTTTTTTCAGGCCATGCCAGCAGGCGGTTCACTGTCGCGGACCGGGATCAACGCCTCAGGCGGAGCTGAGACACGGTTTGCAGGCATTACAGCGGGTGTCATGCTGGCGCTTATTCTGGTGGTGGCCGGAAGTCTGGCCAACCTGATCCCTCTTACCGGGCTTGCCGCGCTTCTGATCGTGATTGGTGTTGAGGTGATGTGGAAAGAGGGCCGCGCGCTTGTCAAAGCATGGTCGATTTCGCGGCTCTCGACTGCCATGGCTTTTGTCACCATCATCGTCGGCGTTTTCGTGGACCTCACGGCTGCGATCTTTGCTGGGGTGTTCCTGTCCTTGCTTCTGTTTGCCGTCAAAGCGGCACAGGACGGGCGGCTTGTCGAACTGGTCACAACCTCGGACGGGACTTGGGAAGAGGTCACAAAATCCACCGCCTTACAGGCAGGCGATGTGCGTGTGTTCGAGCTTGATGGTCCGGTCTATTTCGCCAGCATATACGATTTCGACACCTTGATGCCGGACCCTAAATCCGCCGCCGGGGTGACGCTGATCCTGCGGGTGCGCGACCGGCGCTTTGCAAGCCTGACCAGTCTGGAATGGCTTGAAGGCTATGCGCACGCCATCAGAGAACACGGCGGCCACCTGATCCTGACTGAGGTTGGGCCGCAAACGCTTGAGGTGCTCAGGTCGAAAGGGTTGCTGCCGGAGGTCCTGATGGCATACCCAGAAGAAAGCATCAGGTTTGCCGCTACCGAAACAGCATATTCCGAGGCGCGAAAGAGGGATGCCGAGGTGCCGACCGAAACAGATATTGAAAGGACGTCCTAATGCATTTCGACCTTGCCCATGCGGTCGTCGCCGGGTTGTTGATCTTGGCTGTTATCTACGGGATGGAGCGTTCCGGTTTGTACGTTCGGCACAAGGACGGTGGGCCCAGTTGGAGTTGGCCCTTGTTCGGTGCGGTGTTTGTCGTGATCCTCATTCTGAACTTGGTCTGGCCGTAACCGCCGCCTTTGAAGTCAAGTGATACGGCATGCCCTAGAGCGCCGGCTCTTCCGGCGATCAGCACGAAGGTCGTGATGCTCCTAAGAATTCTCAGATTTATTGCAGCGACTTGCCTCGTTCTGGGTGCGCTTTTTCTGCTGTCGCTGTCCAGTTGCACATACGTGCCGTTCGAAGAAGAGCGCGTTATGAGCCGGTCATCGTCCGGAGATGGCACACAAGCGGCAGCACTAGCGACCAAACTCAGCGATGGTGACGCAGATTACACAGGATTGGTGCCTTTGCTCAGTGGCAACGACGCGCTAGGTGCCCGACTGAGGCTGATCGAAGGTGCCGAAGAGTCCATTGACCTTCAAACATTCCTGATCAAGCCGGATATGGCCGGAACACTGGTCTGGCTCGAACTTTATCAAGCGGCTGAACGCGGGGTCAGAGTCCGGCTGCTGTTCGATGATGTCTTCACGACTGCGCAGGATGATCAAATCGCCACGCTTGACGCGCATCCGAATGTCGAGATTAGAGTCTTCAACCCGCTCTCGCGCAACAGCAATACGGCAATGAATTTCGTGCTCGACTATGCCCGCGTCAACAGACGGATGCATAATAAGGCCATGGTGGCGGACGGGTCGCTTGCCATCATCGGTGGTCGCAACATAGCGGACGAGTATTACCAGATCGGGACGGACCACGAGTTCGCGGACTTTGACCTGCTTCTGATCGGCGCTGCGACCGATGATGTGGCAGAAGCGTTCGACCTTTATTGGAATGATGAGTGGTCGGTGCCTTTGGAAAACATTGCGACATCGGACCCGGCGCCCTTGCAGCAGGTGGTGGCGCGGTTTCGTGAGCGAAGCCAGTCAGACCTGTTTTCGGTCTATTCCGGCGCCATTGATTCTGATTTCCTGACATCCGTGGCGAACGGCACCGCACCCTTGCACAAAGGCACCGCTCGGATTGTTGTGGATCAGCCTGAAAAACTGCGGGTTCGCCCTGGGCGCGGCCCGGCAGCGGTAGCCGAGGCATTCTATGACACTATGGAACAGGCACGCGACGATATCCTGATCATGACCCCCTATTTCGTCCCGCAAGACGCGCTTGCAGACCTGCTCATTTCGCAGGCGCAAAACGGCTTGCGGGTCAGGATTGTGACCAATTCATTAGCGTCGAACAACCACGCATATGTGCACGGCGGCTACGCGAATTACCGTGAGCGGCTGCTGGCGGCTGGGGTAGAATTGCTTGAGGTGCGTGCGGACGCCCCAGCGTTGGTGAACGGCCTCGACACGCCGCTGACGATGCACACCAAACTGGCTGTTATTGATGGGACAACGGTGTTCGCGGGATCGACAAATGTGGATCCGCGCTCATTCAAATTGAACACGGAAGTGGCCTTGATCGGAGAAAGCCCCTCCCTTGCCCAAAGCATCCGGTCGCGCGTCGACGCTGTTGCGCCGGACTACGCGTTTCAACTTCGTGTGTCTGAGGATGAAACGCTGACGTGGCTCTATGACGGCACCGCCGGAGCGGAAACCTACACGACCGAACCGGGTGCACGGCTTTTGGACAGGATCGTCGCGAGAATCACAAGCTGGCTGCCTGTTGAGGGTCAGCTCTGATCTGGGCGACCAGGGCAGGGGCGCTACCTTTTGCACGCGCACTGCCCTCGCCTGCGTGGCACATTGATTGGCCACACACAAAGTTAACGGTTTTGAGGACGCTCATGACGACACCACAGAATGCGCAGGCTGATCTTCCTGGTCAGTTGACCGAAATCGATCAAGACAGATTCGATCGTGTTGCACTGGCGATCGAGCAACTGGCCAATCGCAAATTCATCGCGCGCGAGGATTCAACCGTCAAGATGCTCTGGGCGCAATTCATTCGCGGAATGGCCTTTGGGTTGGGGTCGTTTCTTGGGGCGACGATTCTTGTCTCGATCCTCGTGCTAATGTTGGCGCAGATCGAGTTTGTCCCCATCATCGGCGATCTGGCGGCGCGAATTTTGCTTCAAATCCAGAACGCGACGCCCTGATCACCATCGGGTGCTGCTGGCGCATTCAGCCTTGAGCGCCTCAAGATCAAACCCGCCATCGCGAACAGCGGAGGTGATCTCCTTGGCGCGCAGGCAGTTTTCATAGGGTGAGGCGTAGTAATAAAAACCTACGCAGGCAGCGATTACCGCCAGCCCAGCCGCGAAAATGTTCATCTTTGACATAGGGGCGATCTCGCTATTGTGTGCGGAACGGGTTTGAAGATTGTTGCGCGATGCCAGTGTAGGTCAGCAATAACCGCAATTATTCCGCTTTGAGTGCAGGATTGTCTCGCAGGTAATAGGCAAAGACGCAAAACGTGATCCCGGTCGAGATCAGATCCACGCCGAGCAAGATGCCCAGAATGGTTGCCGCAGACGCCTGGAACGTCGCCAGAATGTAGATGCCGAACAAGACCGATATCGCCCCGGACAGAATAAACGTCCAGAAGGCGCGGCGATCAACGAGCGAGAACGCCATCATCGCTTTGCCGATTCCGCTGGCGATGAAGCTGATCGCAACAACGAACGACAGCGTAATCATGCCCGCGAGGGGGTGAACGAGAAGCGAAAGTCCAAGCCAAAGCAATGCAATCGCTAAAACCAGCGCCCAAAGGCGCGAGCCCCAGCCTTGCGATTGGAAGACCGCAAAAAGTTGCAATGCGCCGCCAAGAAGGAAAGCCCAGCCTGCCAAGGTCACGGCGGCCAGCGATGCGCCAAACGGATTGAGTAATGCGAAAATGCCACCAATGAGCATCAAAACCCCACCCAAGGCCCAACCAACCCAAAGCGCCATTGCTTATCCTTCCGAGTTTCTTCGCACGACGATCATCGCTGAAATATTTGTGGTTTCAACCACAAGTAGCCAAGAACTGCTTGTCATGCGCAACAATAATTTGCGTAAGTGTAATGGTTGAGCGCCCGGTGTGTTACGAAAGCAAAGGAACTTCTGACGATGGCCAATTTCAGTGGAAAAATCAGTCTAGACATTCGCGACTCCAAACCGGACTGGGAGCCTTTCCTGCCACCAAAAGCGGCCAAGGACGCGCCAAACGTCGTTTATATTGTTTGGGACGATGTCGGCATCGCTGCGTTCAGCTGTTTTGGCTCGCACATCATTGAAACACCATCCATGGATCGGCTTGCCGATATGGGCGTTCGGTTCACCCAGTGGCACACAACTGCGCTCTGCTCGCCCACCCGCGCGTCGCTTCTTACGGGGCGCAACTGCCATCGCAACGGCATGGCCTGTATCGTAGAAGGCGCCAATGGCTTTCCCGGCATGAGCGCCGTGATCCCGCCCGAGAACGGCACATTGGCAGAAATCTTGCGCGATGAGGGGTGGTCGACCTATGCCATCGGAAAGTGGCATCTGTCGCCGGACACCGAAATACACCAAGCCGCATCCAAGCGGACATGGCCGACCAGTCGCGGCTTTGATCGGTACTACGGCTTTCTTGGTGGTGAATCGAACCAGTGGTACCCTGACCTTGTCCACGACAACCACGATGTCGAACAGCCCTACATGCCGGAAGAGGGCTATCACCTGTCGAAAGACCTGACGGACAAGGCGATCAGCTTTATCGCCGACACCAAACAGGCTGATCCGGATCGGCCCTTCTTTTTGTACTATGCGCCGGGCGCAACCCATGCCCCGCACCATGCGCCCAAAGAGTGGATCGACAAATACAAAGGCAAATTCGACGCAGGCTACGAACAGTACCGCGTCGATGCGTGGAAGCGGATGATGGAGATCGGCATCCTGCCCGAAGGCACGGAATTGTCCGAGATCAATCCGTGGGACACCGACACCATCAATGCGGTTGATCTGGTGCATCCATGGGACAGCCTGAACGACGACCAGAAAAAGCTCTTTGCCCGCATGGCCGAGGTCTATGCAGGCTATCTGAGCTATACAGATCACCAGATCGGACGCCTGCTCGACTATTTGGAAGAAACCGGACAACTGGAAAACACGATCTTTGTTGCCGTTTCCGATAACGGGGCCAGCGGTGAAGGCACGCCCGATGGGTCGGTCAACGAAAACAAGTTCTTCAACAACTGGCCCGACGATCTGCAGGAAAACCTGTCCAAGCTGGATGAGCTTGGCGGCCCGAACACGTATAACCACTATCCCACCGGCTGGGCCTGGGCCTTCAACACGCCCTTCAAGATGTTCAAGCGTTACTCGCTTGAAGGTGGGATCGCAGACATGTGCATCGTGACCCATGGCAAATCTATGGGGTCGGTGGCCGGGCAAATCCGGCACCAGTACTTTCATGCGGTCGACGTGATGCCGACGATCCTCGACATGGTCGGCATCAACAGTCCGGACAAGATCGGCGGTGTCCCGCAATCGCATCTGGACGGGGTGTCCATGCTCTCTGCCATTCAGGCAGCCGAGGCAGAAGATGCGCGTAAAACCCAGTATTATGCGATGCTCGGCACGCGGGCGATCTACCACGAAGGCTGGAAAGCCGTGGCCAAACACGGTGCCCTCACGGGGGCGGGCGGTTTCGACAAGGATGACTGGGAACTCTACCATATCGCAACGGACAGGACCGAATGTCACGATGTGTCTGCCGAGCATCCCGAGAAGGTCAAGGAACTGGTAGACGTCTGGATGCGTGAAGCAGAAGCCAATGACGTCCTGCCGCTTGATGACCGCACGGCCCGAGAGCAGCTCACCCTATGGCGGCCCGGCCCTGAAGAGCGGGATCGCTACGTCTACAAGCCTGGCACCTCGGCCGTACCTGAATCGGTGGCGGTCAATATCCGGGGTCGGTCTTTTGCGATTGGTGCCGAGCTTGAGAACCTGACCAAGGACGTTTCTGGTGTGATCTTCGCCCATGGCTCGCGCTTTGGTGGCCACTCTCTGTATGTGAAGGACGGGCATCTGCACTACGTCTACAATTTCCTTGGGATTGAAGAGCAAAGACTGGTGTCGCCGGACCCGTTGCCCGAAGGAAAGGTCGCGGTTGGGATGGTGTTTGAGAAAACCCACGAAGAGCCGAAATACGTGGCCAACGGCAAGATGACCCTTCGTGTGGGCGGGCAAACCGTGGCCGAAGGAACGATGCGCACCCAGCCGGGCAAGTTCACGCTCTCGGGCGATGGCTTGTGCATCGGATGGGACAGCGCCGATCCGGTGAGCCCCGATTACCAGCCACCCAACCGCTTCACCGGTGGAGATATTCGGTTCGTCGCGGTGGATGTGAGTGGCAAGCCAGAGCTTGACCTTGAACGCGAATTCCACGCACTTCTGGCCCGTGACTGAAGGCCACTGTTGCGCACCTTCACGAAAGGTGGGTGGCACAAGGGATCAGTCCTCACCGACGGTGTCCGCAAAAGGCGAAGAACCGGAGTTGGTTCGCATTCCGGCGGGCGAATTCATCATGGGGACCGACGATGCGGAGGGCTATCCAGAGGATGGCGAAGGCCCGCCGCATCTGGTTGCGCTGCCCGCCTTTGACATTGCGCCAACCACGGTAACGAATGCGGAGTTCGCGCGCTTTGTCGCCGCAACGAACCACGTCACGACGGCAGAGGCCTTGGGCAGTTCGTTCGTCTTTGCGGGATTGTTGGCCGACGATCACCCGCCGACCCGCGCCGTGCGATCCGCCCCGTGGTGGCGGGAGATCGAGGGCGCGTACTGGCAACATCCGGAAGGACCGGAGAGCGGCATAGACGACCGCTCGGATCACCCCGTGGTCCATGTCAGCTGGTCAGACGCGGTTGCCTATTGTGAATGGTCAGGAACCCGATTGCCAACAGAGGCGGAATGGGAATACGCCGCACGGGGCGGAGTCGCTCAGGCGCGTTATCCCTGGGGCGATGACCGCGAGCCAGAAGGCCGGCACATGATGAACGTCTTTCAGGGGCAATTTCCCGAACACGATACTGGCGATGACGGCTGGATCGGCCCATGCCCTGTGCGCAGTTTCCCCCAAAACGGGTTTGGACTTTACGAGATGACAGGCAATGTATGGGAATGGTGTGCCGATTGGTTTTCGCCGCATGCCTACGCGCTGTCCTCCCCAATACGCCCGCAAGGCCCAGCCACCGGGGAACACCGGGTCATGCGGGGTGGATCATATCTCTGCCATGACAGCTA
>NZ_JFKC01000005.1 GCF_002115805.1 Marivita geojedonensis
TGACCGGCAGTAGTGCCTCATGGAGCTTTCCACCCCAGCCATTAAGACACATGATTTCCATTGCCTGCTTCCTTTTCTTGGAGCGGACATTTGCTGCAACGAAGAAAAGATGCAAGTTGGGGCTCATCGCCGCCGTCGGATGCTGCGCAGCATCTGTGCTGTCGAGAGCTCGGCTGGCGACGTGTGCGGCCCAGACCTGCCGTTCAGTCCCTGCCTGATCGCCGCGGTGCAGCTTCACCAGACCGGCCATTCGTCAATCGCGCAGCATCCAAGCAGCGGCTAAGGTCGGGAAAGCGGGACCAAGCTGCCGTTCGAACCGTCAGCTCTAATGGTGGCTGTGGAATCGAGCTACACTTTCAGAACTAGCGGACAGTGATCTGAAACTTCGGGGTCATGGATCACTTCAAAGTTGTTCACCGCATCTTCACGGTCGATCAGCATGTAGTCGGCAAAACGTCCGGGTTTCTTGTATTGCGTGCTGCGTGTGCTGTCGAAACCACGACCTGTCACCAGTTCGGTCAGTCCGGCACTGCAGAGGATCGAAAGCGTTTCGCTGTCCGGCTCGACGTTGAAATCGCCGCAGATTACCGTGAGGTCGTCTGGCTCCGTGAGACTGCGCGACATGTCGAGCAGCTTGTGCGCTTGTCTCGCACGCTCTGGTGTATCCATCTTTCCATTCAAATCGCGCAGACCATGCATATGGGTGATGCTCACTGCTCGGTTGGCGTCATAGTCCCATATCCGAACACCGTGCGCGCTGCGTGAGCGCGGGTGATCGCCATAGCCAACAGGTGAATAGTCCTTGTGAACGAACCCCTGCACCTGTCCGATGATCGGAAAGGAGCGATGCACGAAGGTTGCAAGACCCCATTGCGATGGAATCGAGGTATCATCGTCCCAAAGCACGCCTTGCGCTGCCGGACAGAAGATCGCGACATGCTCCGGGAGAACGGTACTGATATCGCGAAAGAGATTGGCGCGTTGCGGCAGGATGTGATCACCGTCCTGATAAGTCAGCCAATCTTTTTCTGATTTCGGGCTGTGGATGACCTCCTGCAAGCAAAGAATATTTGGAGACGTTCGGGCAAGGTACGGCACCAGTGCCTCATGGAGTTTTCCACCCCAGCCGTTCAGACACATGATCTCCATTGCTTGCTCCCCGTTCTTGGAGCGGACATTCGCTGCAACGAAGAAAAGAAGCAAGTTTGGGCTCAGTGCCGGCCTCGGAGACAGTGCAGCATCAGAAGGATCCGGGGTTTCCTATGATCCAAGGACGGCCCAAACCGGACCTTCATCCCGACACCAAGCGCCCCGCTGCAGCTTCACCGAACCGGACATTCGTCTATCGTGCAGCATTTTCAGAAGTCGAAGGTCGGCAGAGCGGGACAGAGCGGACCATCCCTAGTTTCGGATCAGTCAGGGATGCCTGCAATCGACAGGTGCGTGAAATAATCGTCGTCGAAATGCACGGCGGTCGGTGCCAGACAGTCCCTGGGATAGCGTATTGTGACATGGGGCAATTGGTCGACCAATCGCTCCGTAGCCGACCGGGCCTCAGCGTTCCGCCCCAGCCGCACATTTGCCGCCGCCACCGTGCGCCAGGGCCGCAGCACGCTAGGATGAAGAAAAACGAAGACACTGAAACCGATCCTAGGCTGCATGGCTTCGAATCCGCCAGAGACACCGGCAGGTCGTCTGGCTCTACTTCCGGTTCCCACGGAGATGTCGTGATGTCGAGGACATACTTGTCGAACGAGCACAAAGGCGTGTTAACTATATCTGGCGAAGAGGTTCGACTGGAAATCGGACAGCTTTTTTGGGGTAGATTTCATGACCAAGTACTTGGGCGGGCTATCTCAATTAAGGTCCGAACCTTTCGAACCACTTGGAGTTCAAGAAAGTGCTTACGTTGTCGAGGCCGAGGTCCACACAATGCTGCCCCAGAGCAGTCGCAAGTAACCCTAAGCCCTGTTTACGGTGCTGTTCGATCCTCCGAGGTTCGCAGGCCAAGTATCTATCCACGTGAAGGAGGTCGAATGCCGTTTCTAGAGGTATTTGGGTGGCTGGGGGCGCTGCTGACGCTTGCCGCATATTCCATGCGCAGTATGTTTCCGCTGCGCTGCGTCGCACTGGGCGCAAACGTGGCATTCATTACGTATGGGGCGCTGACGCCAGTATACCCGATGCTCGCACTGCATTTAGGGCTCCTGCCGCTAAATGCTTACCGTCTGGCCGAGATCCTGCTTGGCTTGCGCCGGATGCGAGCTGCCAGCCGGATCGTCAATCCGGTCGACGCCCTAAGACCCTTTCTTCGCCCGACAAGGTTTTCGGATGGTGATGTCGTTTTCCGCCGCGGCGACGTGCCGGACCGTATCTACTATCTCGAACGTGGTACGGTTCTTCTGCCTGAACTGGGCGAACGGCTTTTGGAAGGGGCGATATTCGGCGAGATGGCCTATTTCTCCGATGCTGGGCAGAGAACAGCTTCGGCGATCTGCGAAGGAGATTGCTCGATCCTCTCCATCGACGAGAAAAGCTTCATGATGCTGAATCGGCAGCATCCAGAATTCGGTCATTATCTGATCCGTTTGATCGCTCAACGACTTGTAGACGGGCACCGCAAGCGACCAGAGCTCTATGAAGGTTTCATCGAACAGCCCAGCGCCGGGGCTATGAAGACGGCCGGTTCAGCAACCTGACGCTGAGGAAGGGGCTTGCTCTAGAATTCCGAGGCTGGGGACGACTCCGATGTGGAGCGGTTGTTTGCCTGCAAAAGCCTCATATTGGCATCCAATAGCTTACGGCCCACCGACGCCCTCAGCCACTGCTCCACATGAAGTCGTATCTCATCGTCGTTCTTGCAAAGCGCCATTATGTCAGTGCCGGAAAGCGTGAAAACGCGCACCGTTTCTACCACCTCCACCCGCGCAGAAGCCCGCCCGCCCGATAAGACATTGAGCTCTCCGACAAAACCGCGCCGGATCTCCGCAACGACATGACCTTTTGCGATCACCAGCGCCTCGCCCGTCAGGATGTAATACAATTCCTCGACGGGGACGCCCTCTTCTGTAAGAACCGTTCCGGCCGGAACGTCGGACCACCGCCCCAGGTTCAGCAGGCGTCGCGCCATGGGTAAAGGCATTGCGGGAAAGACATCATCTATCATCTCGCGTTCCTCCGTCGAAAAATCGTTCTTCAGGCTCAGAAAAAAGAGCCGAGCCATCCCGACGAGGCTGATGCCAATCCAGAAAACCTGAATCGTGGCAGCGGCGGGATTGAACGCATTGACGAGGCTGATGAGAACCAACGTTGCCGCAGTCAGGTTTAGCAGTGCATAGGTATAACTCGACCCTCGAATGAACCCTGATTGGAGAGCGGCGTAGGAACCCACGTAGAAGAAGACGCCAAGGTGCCCAATCCAGGCGAAGACCAAGTCTTCAGAGATGCCACCGGTTTCCATCATCGGATCATGGGCTCGGTATGCGTGGGCTGTTCAACCTGCCTTGGCGCGCTGCCACTAGCGCACATCGACTGACCTGTTGCGTTTAAAAAAACGCGACGATTTTTGCTGCATCGTCTGCCGTCGCCCCTCGACGGAATAGAGCACCGTTGGCCCGATGCCCTTAAGCCTGACGCGGCGCTGTTTCTCATAGATGAATTCGGTGCCGATCCTGTCGATCACCGCCTCGCTGACCGAGATCTTACCCGGTTGACCGGCCTCTTCGATGCGAGAGGCGAGGTTCACGGTCATGCCCCACATGTCGTAGACAAAGCGCAATTCGCCAACCACGCCGGCTACCAACGGGCCGCTGTGCACACCGATGCGCACTTGCAGGTCCCGTCCCATTGAAAGACCGTGCTGTCTCGTTTGGAACAGCAATTCCAGAGCTGCATCTATGGCGATTGCGCAATGATCAGCGTCATCATTCATCACGCCGGCGACATACATATAGCTGTCGCCCACAGTCTTGATCTTCTCAAGGTCGTAATGCTGGATCACTGTGTCGAACTTGCCGAAAAGGTCGCGGAGCAGGGCGATCGACTCCTCCGGTGGTACGCTGGCAGAATATTCGGTGAAATCTACGATATCGACGAAAACGACGGTCGCGTCCGTGACCTGATCGACGATCTGCTCGGCGCCACCGTTGATGCGAGCCGCAATTCGCTTGGGCAAAACGCTTTCCAGAAGCTCGTTTTTCTGCACCAACGCAGACTCCAGTTCAGCCTGTTGCTTTTCTGCTCGGTCAAAGGACCTTTCGAGTTCAAACAGCACCGAATTGTAAAACAGACCGATTTGACCGACTTCGGTAAAAGGGGATTGCGGCGCGCGTTCGGTAAGGTCGCGGTTGCGGGCTTGCCGTTGCATGACCTCAAAAAGTTCGTTCAGGTCGGTGTTGGCACCGTGCTCGCCGACGTTGAGCCCGATGGTCTCGACGTGTTGGGTAACCCGAAGCGGGATCACTTGATTGATTGACCAAAGTAAGCCTAGCGGCACCAGTACGGCATGGGCGATCAGCACGACGACCCCCGTCATTTGCGTTGCAAGCTGCTCGGCCACCTCAATGCCCAGCTGATCGGAACCGAAGATGGCGACCGCCGCAAGCCCCCATAGGCCGGACAGGAAATGCACCGGGACCGCTCCGACCACGTCGTCGATGTGTAGCCGTTCCAGCGCCTTGTCGCCGAAAAAGGCGATGCTCCCTCCGACCGCCCCTACGACAATCGCCTCTCGCACCGAGATCAGGTCGCAGCTTGCCGTGATCGCGACGAGCCCGGCAAGACCGCCATTCATGCCGTAGAAGACGCTCGGTTTGCGCTCCATCGCCCAGGAGATGGCGAGGCCCGTCAGAACGCCACCGGCACCGCCGACGATAGTGTTGAGCAGCAATCCCGGCACTTCATCGGTAAATCCCCCGGCGCTGCCGCCGTTGAAGCCGAACCACCCGAACCAGATAAGCAATACGCCCAGCATCGTTAACGGCAGGTTCGATCCGTTGAACCGTCGCGGCTGTCCGCTGTCCAGAAAGCGGCCCTCGCGCGGGCCAATGATAAGGATCGCGGCCAGCGCGACACCACCGCCTACGGCGTGGACCACGCCCGAGCCCGCAAAATCGTGGAAGCCCTGTCTATTGAGCCAACCGACCGGCGCGCCAGCGGCATCCTCGGCCCAAGCCCAATGGCCGAAGATCGGATAGATCAAGGTTACGGTGATCACTGTTATGAGAAGATAGGCGTGAAATGCAGAACGCTCAGCCACGGCACCAGACAGGATTGTTGCCGCCGTCCCGCAGAACATCGCTTGAAAGATGAACTGTACGTAGACGCCGCTGGCGCCCAGCTTTTCAAATGCGAAATCCGATGTGCCGATCAGACCGCCGAAGCTTGTTCCGAACATCAATCCGTAGCCGATTGCCCAGAAGAGCAGCACGGAGATCGACAGATCGCTGATGTTCTTTATCGCAACGCTGATGTTGTTCTTGCTGCGAGTTATACCTGCCTCGAGACACATGAAGCCGGCTTGCATCATGAAAATCAGCGTAGCGCAGAATATAATCCAAACCTGATCGATTTCAGTCATCAATGAAGCTTTAAACTATCTGAGTGCCTCCGCGCTGAATGGCTCGGAGGGCGGATTTCGACTTTCTTAGGTTCAAGCCTCCCGCTGTCGGTTGTCAACGAAAAGAGCATTTCAAATTCATTTTTTCCTCCATTTGAGCCGAGAAACTGCCACGGCGGCGCTGTCACGTTAACTTGCCATGTCTGTTACGGGAAAGTCGGCGACAAGATGAACGGTCCAGCAATTCTCGATCATATCAAAATGATAGAACCACCCTGCCCGGACGACCCAAGAGATCCTTTCTTGAAGCGGGGTTTGCCGAAATCCCTTGCCGATGATGTTTTAGATGGACTGCGCAAAGCAGGATTAGCTGAATGAAGTACTGCTGCGCGTGCAGCCAGGTCCGCTATCGGCTCCGAGCCGTCGTAGAGGCGCTGTTCGGCCGACGACCGCTTCCAATTGCTGAGTGTCTGCGAAACACGTCAACCGCCTGAACCCAAAGAATAACCTGCATCCTACGAACGGCTGCTTCCGAAACGCTCCTCGACCTGGCGATACTGCGCCACCGCAAGGCGGCTGTGAGCCCGAAGCGGAAGTGTTGCTTAGCAGCGAGCCATTATCATGTCCGACGCTTTTTCGGCGATCATGATGACCGGCGCGTTTGGGTGTCCTGTATTCATTCGCGGCATGACCGAGGCGTCTGCTATACTAAGGCCTTCCAGCCCATGTATCCGTAGATCAGGGGCAACCACAGAGTCGTCGTCCTGTCCCATGCGGCAGGTGCCAACCGGATGCCACGAGGTCGAAGAAACTTCTCGGATATCGGCTATGAGGTCATCGTCGCTGATCCGGTCGGGCCCTGGAGAGATTTCGCGTGGTCCGAGTTCTGCGAAGGCAGGCTGAGACACAACTTTCCGCGCCTCGCGGATACAGGCAAGCATCAGGTCCAAATCAGAGGGATCGCTGAGGTAGCCCGGATCGATAAAAGGCCGATCGAGCGGATTGTCGGACATGATCGAGACCCGACCCGTGCTGCGAGGGCGTGTTGGAAACCCCGAAATCGTGAATCCATGCCGGTCCGGCGGGCGCATCTCCGGTGCGCCAAGACTGATGTAATAGGGGATCATCAGAAGCTCGATATCCGGCGCCTCAGAGCCGGGGTTCGAACGGAGAAACGCACCGGACTCGAAGTGGTTCGTGGTCAGCGGCCCTCGGCCCTGTGCGAACTGGCGCTGTGCATCCGCACTCTCTTCGGCAGTTCGGCCGAAAAACGTTAGAGGTTTCTCAATCTCCCAACGGCTGCGGTAGTGCAGATGGTCCTGCAGGTTCTCGCCCACCCCCGGCAGGTCATGCCGAGCCTTTACGCCTACTTCTTCCAGCCGCTCTGCCGAGCCAATCCCTGAGAGCTGGAGAATTTGCGGCGATCCGACTGCCCCTGCCGCAAGGACGGTTTCCTGTGCGGTCACCCGGTGGACCTCTCCGCCGGCGATATAGTCGACCCCAAGGACGCGCTTACCGTCAAGGACGAGCCTGAGGACCGTGGCGCCTGTCGCCACGGTCAGGTTCGCCCGTCCCTGCGCCGCCTTCAGATACGTGCGCGCTGTGCTGCCTCGCGTGTTATTGTGCAAGGTGGCCGGGAAGTAGCCGCAGCCTTCGATGTCCTGCCCGTTCAAATCGTCGTTGAACGGGATACCGGCCTCCTGGCAGGCCGCAATGAAGACATCTGTCAGGGGGGATCGTTCTGCCTGTTCGGTCACCGTCAGGGGACCCGCTTCGCCATGCAGGTCGCGTTCACCCGGCACCTGCCAGTTCTCTGCCTTTCTGAAATAGGGCAGCACGTCATGCCAACCCCACCCAGTCGCACCCAGTTGTTGCCAGCCGTCATAGTCCGAGGGGTGCCCGCGGAGGTAGATCATGTAATTGATGGAGCCGGTCCCTCCGATGCACCGCCCTCGCGGATACGCGATTTGCCTGCGGGATAGGTGGTCCTGCGGCCCAGTCCGAAAACCCCAGTCGAACCGCGTATTCGGCAGGGACCCCATGGCCGCTGGCGTTGACACGCGTGGATCGTCATCGCTGCCGCCAGCCTCGAGCAGCAGCACCTTACGATTGGGATCTTCTGTTAGGCGGTTGGCGAGGACGCATCCCGCGCTCCCCGCTCCGACAATGATCGCGTCAAACGTACCTACCATATCTACCTCCTGAAGTAGCGTCGTTGGTCTCGCAAAGAAACGGTCGCTCCGGGCGAAGCACCTCTCCATGCGCCGCGAGTACGACACTTCGCAGTCTTTTGGGGTTCCTTGGTCCCTGTGCGACGCGTGTTCCTTTGCATCCAACGTACCAAGCCTCTGCAAGAGATCCGCAAAACCGCGTGGCGAATAGCCTCTGCCAGCACAAAAGCTTCGTAAAAACTTTATCGATCATCGCAAAAACGCCAAACTGCAGGGATGGCCGATACGGATGCTGACGATTCACGCCTCACATTCTCGCTTCGCGGGGCGTTCTCTGTCCGCGATGCATCGGGGCATGCGATTGACGGGTTTTCGCGACGTGGACAGGCGCTTCTTGCGTACCTGTCGTTGCAACCCGAGATGCGGGCCGAACGTACTAGAATAGCAGATCTGCTCTGGTCTGACCGTTCGGAAGAACAGGCTCGCGCGTCACTGCGGCAAGAATTGTCGGTCCTCCGACGCAATCTCCCTGAAGGCGTGCTCGAAGCCAATCGGCAGCAAGTATGGGTCAACTCATCAATGGTCACCACCAAGGTCCAAGGACAGGGCGCATTCCTCGAAGGATTTGACCTGAACTCAGAAGGTTTCGAGGAGTGGCTACGGGAAACACGACAAACCCTCGATGTTCAGTGCGACAACCCGTCAATTGCAGCCGCAACGAGCAGAACAAGAAACCGACCGAGCTTGGCGGTGCTGCCATTCGACGAAATTGGTGCAGTGGCTGGCGACATGTTCGCGGACGGGGTGGTCGAAGAGATCACGTCTGCGCTCGGACGGGTTCGAGAATTCCATGTCATTGCTCGGCAATCCGTTTTTGCTCTCCAAAGAGATCTGCTAAGCGTCCCTCAGATAGCCGAAATTCTTGGCGTGGATTACGTTGTCGAAGGGTCCGTCCAACGGGTCGGGGACCGAGTTCGGATTTCAGTGACACTGGCGGAGAGGGACGAGGGACGTACAGTATGGTCAGAACGTTTCGATGACCGGCTTGACGATCTGTTCGACCTTCAAGATCGGATAGCCGGCAGCGTCGCAGGTCGGATTCTGCCCTCGCTTCGGTCAGCCGAGATCGCGCGGGCCAGAACCACACCGCCTGAGAACCGAAGCGCCTACGAGTTGTTCCTGACCGCACTGCCGCAAATGTGGTCCCATCGAGAGGACAGCAACGTGCGCGCGCTGGAACTCTTTGACCGGGCCCTCTCAATTTCTGACGACTACGGGCCAGCCCTTGCATTCAAAGCTTGGGCGCTTGCTCAACAGTCTTCGTACATCTGGTCGGACGACCCTCTTTCCGCGAAAGCTGAGGCTTTGACACTTGCGCGCCGTGCGGCTCAATTCGTGGGTGACCACGTCCCATCAATGGTGGCGATCGGCGCGGCATTTGACCAGGCTTCGTCCGATCACGCGTTCAGCCGGTCGTTCCTTGATCGGGCACTTGCGCTTGACCCAAGCAGCGCCTGGGGCTGGATGAGAAAAGGGTGGAACCAAAGCTACTCAGGTCATAGTACGCAAGCTCTCGCAAGTTTTGATCACGCCGAGGCCCTTAGCCCACTCGATCCATTTCTTTTCAACATCGAGTTTGGTCGCGGCGCGACGTACATGCGCGAAGGTCGATTTGAGGAGGCATTGGAGCGAATAATGCATGGTATGACGCTGGCCCCTGGGGTCGCGTGGGCCTACCGCTTCATTGCAGCCCTGAACATCTACCTCGGCCGACAGGACGGCGCAAAGGAGGCATATGAAAAGCTCCTTGCCGCCTATCCTCAGATAACCGTGCAAAAACTGCGCGACTCTGTGCCTCCATCCGCCGTTGAAAACCGGCCAGAGTTCTACGATGCGATGCGACACGCAGGCATCCCTGAAGCATAGCTTCGGCGTTCATGACCCAAAACGGCCATTGGTTGTGTCGCAGCAAACATCGGCTACAAACTCGAAGTAGCTTACTGAGCTTGATGTGCCATAAGGCCCATGATGTTCAGTGCCTGCTGCACTTCGCCCGGCGGCCTCTCGGTCCACCCAATCTCGCGAACATAGTTGACCCATTTAGAGCCGACAATCTGACGAACTGAGGCAAATCACTGAGAGGAGCCAAAAAAAGCCCGCTTGCATTCGCCTCTATGGGCGCGCCTGTCGCGACCGGCCCTTACCAGCCATTCATCGTGCCAGACTGCGCCGCAGTGCAGCTTTACAAGACCGGACATTCGCTGCGGGTGCGAAATCAAACCATCAGCGAACTGGCAAAGTGCGGACATAGCCGGCCTTCATGCCGATCAGACTTAAAGCTGCCGCCGGCCTTTTCCGAACGTCTGCACCACCTCCCAGATGATGCGACGCGACCCGTCAAGGCCGTCATTATTGCTGCACACGCGCGTTCTGTCCGGTATCGGACGGATTGGCCAACGGGTTAAAAGAGCAATTCGTGTCTGATGTGAGCGTGCGTTTGATTCTTCTAATTGCGCCGCCGCGCCTGTATCCTGACCGCCGTGCAATGTTGGAATAGCCCCCTGAAAGTGGTCCACCAACTGGGATAGATTTGTCCCGCAAATTGGAGGATCAGCGATGGCTGGGAAACGAGAGAAGCCGGAAGAGATTGTATCGAAGCTTCGTCAAGTTGAAGTGCTGCAAGGGCAAGGCGTGACGATTGCTGACGCGGTGCGCCAGATCGGCGTGACACAGCAGACCTATTATCGGTGGCGCAAGCTGTATGGTGGCATGGGGCGTGAGCAACTCAAACGTCTCAAGGAGCTTGAGAAGGAGAACCTGCGGCCTCGCCGTGCGGTCTCTGATTTAACCTTGGACAAGTTGATCCTGACGGAAGCCGCGAAGGGAAACTTCTAAGCCCTTCGCGTCGTCGTAAGTGCATCGACCATGTGCGGCGGGAGCTTAGCGTATCTGAGCGCTGCGCCTGCCGCACACTCGGCCAACACCGGTCCACGCAGCGTAAGGTTCCGCAGAGCCGTGCAGATGAAGACCAGCTGACCAACGACATCATGGAACTGACGCGTCTTTACGGGCGATACGGGTATCGCATGGTCACCGGTCTGCTGAACAACGCGGGCTGGCATGTGAACCATAAACGGGTCGAACGCATTTGGCGGCGAGAAGGGCTAAAGGTCCCACAGAAACAACAGAAGAAAGGACGGCTCTGGCTGAATGACGGCTCCTGCGTCCGCCTGAGGCCGGAACGGCCCAACCATGTTTGGTCCTACGACTTCGTTCAGGATCGTACGCACGATGGTCGTGTCTACCGCACGCTCAATATTATCGACGAATACACCAGGGAGGCGCTGATGATCCGCGTCGATCGCAAGCTAAACTCAACTGACGTTCTGGATGCGCTGACGGACCTGTTCATCCTGCACGGTCCGCCAGAATACATCAGATCCGACAACGGCCCCGAGTTTATAGCCAAAAAGGTACGGGATTGGATCGCGGCTGTTGGTGCCAAGACCGCCTATATCGAGCCGGGAAGCCCTTGGGAGAACGGATACTGCGAAAGCTTTAATGCCCGGTTCCGAGATGAGCTTCTAAACGGCGAAATCTTCTACAGCTTGCGCGAAGCCAAAATCCTGATCGAACAATGGCGCGTCCACTACAACACCGTCAGGCCCCACAGCGCCCTGGGATACAGACCGCCCGCGCCAGAAAGCATCGTTCCGATGGACCAGAGACCGACGATGCACTAACAATTAAACCGGACCACTCGATGGGGGCAGACCAATACCCGGGAGCAAATCCAGGATCGTGTGCCAGTCCCTCTTTCTCAGAGCAGAGACCTATATTCGACACTTGCCGGTTTTGTCCTCAATCGGCGCATCTTGCTGCGGAAATTCAAACCCGATGTCCTCAAAGTCAATAAAAAAGCCGCCGTTTGCCCAGGCCCAGGTCCCGTAGCCGAAGAACGGACTGTAGGTCTTGCAGTCGGCCATCATCAAAAACTCATCATGGTCCCGCACAATCTCGGTGCTGGCCCCAACGCCAATGAAACGCGCCTTTGGGTAGAGGGATCGCAGCGATGTAAGATCAGCTTCAACCGAAACAGAATACTCATCACCGTTGCTAGAAATCCGGGTGTCGCCGGCGAAAACTGGTGCCGCCGTTACAAGAGCCGCTGCAAGAAACGTCACTATTCTCATCGAACAATTCCCTCTTAGACACCGTTAAGCACTATAAGAGCCGCCGCGCCCTTTGTCGATCTCGCTCCGGTTTCCAATGCGTCGTCCTGCATCTTCTTCTTCAGCGACTTGCGTTATGATGCGGAGAAGCAAGGTCCGCGAAGGCGCTTCAGGCCGAAAGCTTCGCACGCGGACAGATTTCCAACAACATAGACTTGTGAGCCCTCGATCCTCTAAGGTGCAAGCACCGGGGGGGGTGGCGAGCAAATGGCGTGCGGTCCAGTCTACTGCCACAACAGACGTTTTTGAAGAAGTGAGGGACCCGTGTATTGCTGGCTCCGAAACTTGGGAGCGGTTAGTTTGGGAATTGCATCTAAGGTAGGCTTACTTTCGGCAACCGTCATTTGGGCAAATGCTGGATGGGCGGCAGATCACTCTGCGCTCTATGGGATATGGTCCTTGCCCGGCGACAGTTGCGATGTGAATAATCCGGGCGAAAGCATCATGCTCGTCGAAGAGAAGAACATCAGGTTTCTGGAAGTTGATTGCGATATTCTGGGCACCGCCGAGCAAGTGTCGGCAGACGGATATCGGTTCAACCTGACCTGTTCCGGCATCGATAGTGGGCCATGGGAGTCTGTTCTCGTGCTGGAAGGCCGGCCCGGCAATATGCTGCTTGAGACCTTTGAGGGCGATGAAACTTCCCAACGCCTGCAGCTGTGTCCGCATTGATCCACAAACCGGGATGGCTGACCGATCCGGCGCTTGGCAAACCTGCGCAAAGAAGAGGAGGAGGACAAAATGTTCTTCAAAAAGACAACTGCGAACATGGCCTGTCTAGCGGCATGTGTTTCCATTGCGAGCATGGCGCATGCCGACACATGGTGGGAAGTGGGCGACCAGACCCTCTATTTTGAAGATGCCAAGGACGGCATGGGGGTATTCGTCTATCTTACGCCGGCCAATGTTGCCAATCCAAACTTCAAGCTGTTCTTGGATGAGATGGAAGAGGTCTATTACGGGCGTCAGGACTTCGGCCCCGCCACCTATACAGGATATATGGCCAACTATGCCGCTGAACAGGATTGCGGGCCGACGCGCTATGATGCCTACGGAGAGCCCTATTCGAACTGGAGCACGGCCCGGATGACGTTCGGTGCGGACTGGCGGTATTTCACCCTGACCCTCGATGACTGTGGCAAGGGTCAATACGTGGAAACCCTTGATGGGACGCCGGGAAAGTGAGGCTGTTGCACTCGTTAAACGGCGCGGGCGCAAAGTTTCCGTTCCGGACAGGACCATAATGGGACGGCTGGCTGATCTGACCCGTAGGCTGTCTTCAAGACGTGGTATCGCAAGTCTGACCGGGGCGTTGGGGGCGGCTGTCGTCGTTTCGGGCTGTGTCTTCGACAAGCTCAAGACGCAGGACTATGCTGGGTTTGAGACTTACAAATTCTGGCAAACGCCCGGCCTTGGGTTTTGCAGCGATCCGGAACAGGTGTTTTCGGCCGGGCTGACGCGCGGGTTAGAGGGCGGGATGCGTTTTTCGCACTCCAATCTTGTCTTGGTAAGCGACGACCCAAGCCAATGCGACAACGGCATCAGCGGGGAATTGGGGTGCTATGAGCCCGAGGCACAGCCTGACCGGCAGCTGACCCGACAGGAGGCCACGCGCGTGTCGGAGGTTTTTGCCAAGGTCGACTATTTCAAACGACCCGACCCCATTTGCAAAGATCTGGCCATCGACCCCTGCGTGATCGAACGTCATGCCTGGGACGGCGATGAATACAGCGACTACCTCTGCGGCGCGGACCGGTTAAGCGACGATGAAAGCAGCGAGATACACAAACTTCTGTCCGATCTGAAGTCTGGAAGCTGAGCTTGCCCAGTTAATGCACCTGACATGTTGCGGGTGTGGCGAACATTCCGACAACCATCACATTCGCAGTGCCCGACTGCGTATCAATGGTAATGGCAACGTCCACCTTCGATGTTGGGTCGGCTTCATTTTCCAGGGCAGTTCCGAAAAAGGACACAACAGGTCCGGCGTTGAGTGTGGCGCTCGCCAGACCTGTCCAGCAACCGGAATACGCGCACCAGCTGATATCTTTCTGATTCACTCTGATATCCATCGGGGTGTGGTCCGGGCTGGCGGTACACACGCCATCCGAACAGCTGATTTCGAACTCAGTGTTGCGGCAGTTCCATGTCTCGTCTGCATCACCCGCGAAGGCAGGGCCAGCGCCCATGAGAGACAGGGGCAAGATCAGATAAAATTTTGAACAACGCATGTGGTTCCTTCCTGTGTTGATGTCGTCGTTTTGCGGCTGCTCGCTGTCACCGCTTGGCTTGAGGCACCCAATGCCATACGCAGGCGTTTTTGCTTGTCTGCTCACCCTTTGCGGGCCGTGCGTTCAATCCTCAGATATGTGCGCAGGATCAAATGTAAATAAGCGCAGCGATCAGCGCCGGAACGCCCAGTGCAATGCAGAAGGCCGCCAGGCCGTACCCGACGACGCCTGAATCACGCACGACATCCGGCTCGTTCGGATCAACCAGCATCACCTTCTGAGCCCCAAGTTCAGGGCGTGTGGGAGTCATATCAAACGCGCGCGCCTGCACCATTTCGCCAGCCGCCGGCCTGTATTCGTAGACCGGCAGATAATCGGTTTGGGGGACGCCATCTTCAAAGGTCTCGTGTATGCCAATATCGACCACCGTCATGGAGACCCGTTTGGCGTTACCCATGAACCGGCGCGTTTTGACGAACATCCAGATGCCGACGGCGATAAAGCCCGCTGGAATGCCAAAACCTATCAGGTTGGCAACCGCATTCAACCAGTGTGGAACATCTTCGCCCATCGCGCCTCCTCCGTACCGTTGCCTAGCACGTGTTCTGATGTCCTGTCATCGGTATGTGGCGACAACATACCGAGTTGACGGATCCAGCCTCGCGACAGAAACTAGAGAGGCGACCTTGGCGGGCAAAAGGAACTCAGCGCAATCGCGGACCTTTACGTGCCAGTTATGAGCTGGCGAATGCTCCCCCGCCTGAACAGTCAGTCACACTGCTCGTACGAGTTTGGCCCGCAGATACGCCCATCAACCCAGGTCGCGCCGACAAGGGCCACAAGCCTAAAGACCACGGTCTCGAAACCAAGAGCGCCAGTCAGGTTTACGTGAGCAAGTGTGGAATCGATAAATTCTGCGCCGGACAGGTTCGCGCGTCGCAGGTCTTAATACAAAAAACCAAATGGGTCATGGTGGGCGACGACAGTACAGCCACTCCAATCAACACCCGGGCCGGGCGGGTCATCAGACGCGGCCTCAGCCGTCGATGTCATGGCGAAAGACAAACCCAGCGCCAGACAGGTGGCACGGATACTTTGACGGATCACTGTGTGGACAGACAACCCCCCTCAGTTGCGCGCGCCGTCCGTCCGGTCATGCATTTGGGGGAGAGTAGCGAGGCTTTGTGGAAATTGATACGGGCTTGCCCAGAGTCAACGCCTCGCTGCCGTTCTAACACGAAGTCAGGGAAGCTGTAGACGAACGCCGCCCAAGAATGCGAGAGTGAGGAAGCGCCCTCGGATCAGGAGCCCCGAATGAGTCATTCCATCAAGACCTTGGCAACTGGCGCATGCTTGTCCGCCTTTTGCCTCGTGCCGGCCTATGCCGACGGCGTAGACGAGATGTTCACCGCCGATGGGCACTTTCTGGGCGAACTGGAAATCGTCGGCGATGTCGTGTTGCCATCCGGGGAAGAGATGACACTCTTCGAGATGCGTGACCAGCACCTCAAGATCTACGTTCATCCCGACGCGGCCTATGTGACGATGGATCCGAACAATCCGATCTTCACACAGCAAACGCCTTTCTACGGGAAGTGGATGAGTACGGCCTCCCCCGATTACCTGGATTATCCCGTCTGCAAATGGAACATGACCGACGAGAACGGCGAGATCCAGACCGTGCATGGCAGCATCCACTGGTGGAATACCGGCATTGGCTCAGACGGCTACAGCCTTGCCTTCAACCTCGACTTTTCAACCTGCGACGATCTTCCGTCGCCATGGGCATATAGTCGCGCCGGTCTTGAATTGGCGGGGCTGGGCGGGGTGCCCCATAATGATATCCCACCACAGGATGAATACAGCATCGCGGAGGCCAACGGCGAGACCTTTTGGGTGTTGCTCACTGATGCCGGGGCACAGCTGACCTCCGATAACGGGTCAGAGCAGTTCGATATGAGCGCGGATTGCTCCGCCTCAAGCGCCAAGCGCGGCATTGGCAACTGGGGATGGGCCAATGGCGGGTTCTTCGTTGATTTCAACTCGGCCAGTTTTTCCTTCCCGCGCATGGATGCACCGGTGGAAGACGGGGGCCGCTGCCGACTGTAAGCCGCGCGTTGTTACTGAACTCCGCCGGTGATCATGATAGTTAGCTTCGTACCTGCGACGCGAGCAACGCGGAATGTAGGCACTGGGCATGCCAGCGAAATGAACTTTTTTGCTTCATTAACATTAACAAAATGGGGTGATGACGCGCTGTCGATCGCGTGTCATCGAGGTCTTTTCTTGCCGTCATCTCCAGACTTATCCACCCGCTGCGTGGGCCGACGATAACAGCATTGCCTTCTTTTATGATGGTTGTAACAGAAACCCAAGGCCCTTCTCAACGGAGGACCATGCGCGGTTTTCGTCACGATATACGATACCGCACGCGCGCCCACCGGCTCTTTGGATCATCGTCGCGAACTGCGCGTCTCTTTCGTTGACGAAAAGCCACGCCGAAGAATTTGTTAGATCAGAGAGTCCATATGGCTTAGGTGTTTAACTTCACGTTTTGATGGTGTGATCCTTTCGTTGAAATGGAAGGAAACATTATGGGCCAAGTTCGTCATGGCGGCGCCACGACCACGCACGCTGTCCGAGCAGCAATACAGCGATCGCAAGCTTCGACCTCGGAGTTAAGCCGAGAGCTTGGGATCAACCACAAGACAATTGCAAAGTGGCGTAAGCGGCAAACTGTCGAAGATCAGAAGACTGGGCCGCGGCAGCCGCGTTCAACTATTCTCAGCGAAGAAGAGGAAGCCATGGTCGTCGCATTACGAAGGCACACGTTGCTTCCGCTGGACGACTGTCTCTATGCCTTGCAGCCGACGATCCCACATCTCACACGCTCTTCCCTGCACCGGTGTTTGCAGCGTCACGATATCTCGCGCCTTCCAGACATGGATGGCGACAAGCCAAAGCGGCAAAAGTTCAAGCGCTACCCAATCGGCTTCTTCCACATCGACATTGCCGAAGTCAGGACCGAAGAGGGCAAGTTATTTCTCTATGTGGCAATCGACCGGACCAGCAAGTTTGCAGTCGCCCAACTGGTTGAGAAAGCAGATCGGAAGACGGCGTGGGAGTTCTTGGAGATGCTGCTAAAGGTCGTTCCCTACCGCATCCACACGATCCTGACCGATAATGGCATCCAGTTCGCCGAGCAGCCGAGAAACCGGAACACAGCCTATTCCCGGCCGATGCGGTTCGATATGATCTGTGAAGCCAATGGGATCGAACATCGCCTGAACAAACCCAACCACCCATGGAGTTCCGAGGGTCAGAAAACAATCCGGGGGATTGTTTTCCCTAGGGACGGTCAGGTTGAAAGGATGAACCGCACGATCAAGGCCGCCACGGTCAAACGGTATCACTACGACAGCCACAAACAACTTCTTAGCCATCGCGCGGACTTCCTAGACGCCTATAACTTTGCGCGTCGCTTGAAGACTCTCAGCGGGCTAACGCCTTACGAATACATCTACAAAATCTGGACATCAGAGCCAGATCGCTTCACCATAAATCCGATCCGCCAGATGCCGAGACTGAACACCTAACCATAACGGTGGACCAATTCAGATGGGGAGATTCAGCACGGCGCAACAAAAATATTGATAGATAAACACTTTCACCTCACACTTGAAAGGATGGGGTTCTGCTTGGGAACGCCACTTTGGAAATGGGAGAGCCTGAATGCTTAGAAGAAGAAGTCGCAACAGAAACGCGCTGAAAATTTTGTTCTTATCCGTAGCGTTTACTGTTACTTTCAGTCAAGTTACGTTTGCCAAACAGGTAGAATATCTTCTTTCGGTGCTCACCGCAGACGAAGACGGCGCAGCCACGGATCATACCGTTAAGGCAACCATCATAGGGACAAATGGTAGCACTAAGTGGTTTGCATTGGACAACCCCGGCAGCGACGATTTTCAGCGAGGGCAGTGGCGCTACTATAAATTTACAAGCCAATCTTCCACAAAATGGCGAACGGAGGATATTGGCTGGCCGACTAACCTGAAGCTCAAATTGGAACAGGACGGAACAGGTGGTGACGTCTGCATAGACCAACTGATCGTAAATTACGCTATCGATGGGAAACATATCGACAGCGTTCATTTTTTGGGTTTTGGGCCTGACGATGTAGACTCGAGAACCTGTTTAGGTGATGACGAGCCTTTTGCCGACGACAGCGGCGGTGCTAAGATGGAACGCACCTATACAACATGGAAAAAGATGCCTGACCGTGTTGCTAAGATGCTTAGTAAGGAACCTCTTCGTGAAGGCGTCAGTTGGGAATTCATTTGTGGCCCTCAAGCTGAATCATGCAAGATTAAACAAACAGAAACTGTGACCATAGGCAAAAGTGTGGCGTCGGGATGGAGTGAATCGACACAAACCTCCGTTGTTCGCACAATTGAACATACTATTTCAAACACCTTCAAAACCGGCGGTGGTAATACAGGAGCGCCTGAAAGCGAAGTCGCTACAAGTTTGAGAAATGAACTTTCTACTTCTTTCACCGCGTCAACTGCACGTACCGGTTCGGACACCGAAAATATTACAAGGACCATTTCTAGAGAACTTACCTGCGACCCACCCCAAGGAACTGGCTTAAATGTATATCAGTTTGCTTTCCTTGTTCCCTTTGGAGCCGAACAGATAAAGATGTACCAGTGCAGATTCTATTGCGGAGAGCCACCTACCCGAGCTACCACCATTTCTGCCGCGAGTACATCATGCCTGAAGCCGAATAAGTGAAATAAGTCATATCCCAAAGACTTTCGCCTATAAGCTTTCTCAATAGACCCGGGACTCTTATAGCTTTTGTTCTGGTTAACACAGTCAATTGTGGGCGGCTCCTTTTTTGCAAGGGACTTGTTCAGCGATTTTTGATCGAAGCAGGTTGCGGTCATTTGTCCGGCCTTTGTGCGCGGTGCATTTGACCGCTGGCCCTGATGAAGTCCGCGTATCGGGTCCCGATCAGAAGATCGGAATCTGAGGTCCAGACAATGCCTCGGGGTGTCCCGGTAGCGTCTACCTTCGATCATCATCACTCTCTATTGCCGTTGCATCTTGTTACGACGCTGCATTCGCCATCGTGTTTCTCCTTCGATCAATGGTCCACCAAAGCCCCTGTATAACCGTTGGAAGCGCTGGAGTGATATAGGCGTCTTTGCCCGGGGGGCTAGCTGAACAAGACCCCGACAACAAGACCATCTCAATCGACGCCACCCACCTGAAAGCACATCGTTTGGCTTCCAGCCTGCGGTAAAAGGGGGCGTGGACGCCTGATTGGGCACTATGAGATGGGCACATCGGAATTACATCGAACCAGCATCATGTTGGTAACCTAGGCGTTGACCACCGACCGAAGCGTGTACCGGAAGGACCTCAACCGAAAGCCGCAAGATAAAGCACAACAGACAAGACGAACCAAAAGCTCCGCTTTGGCGGTTTAAGTCGTTTACCTAAAATCCCTTGACTCGGACGGCACCGTTACCGAAGTCCAGACCCTAGAAATAGGTGGCTAGACAGGTTTTTGCGCTTTATAAATTTTACGATGCGGATAATCGTGTAAAGGCTAAGACAAATGAAGTGCCTCACTCTTACTATCGCCATCTACCTTGGCTTTTTCGTGGGAACAGCAAATAGTCAGTCATCTCACCTTCGCGGGGAAATGGTTTGCCGTGTTGTTTCCCAGAACCATCTTCTGCAGATAGATGGTAAAACTTATAAGCAGACTGGAGTTATTGAAGAGGTTAAATCTGGAGATACACTGATTTTTGAATATTCTTACGCTGGTGGGATGTTTAGTTCTGGTTTGGTGGATGTGAATAGAGGCTATATTTATAAATCGCTTTTATTCGACAGAGCAACTTTAAGCCAAAACAAGCAGTTCCCAAAACTTCCCCTGATTACTGATACTGATTTAGGAGTCTTTGGAGAAGATAGAATATCTCTTGGTTCACTCTACGGTGATAGTCTTGAAATGAGACGTTACCAGAAGTCGGACTGGCATGGCCTATTTTCTCGTATTGATTTTCCAATAAACCCACTGGGCTCACAGTTGATGCATGATTTAATCACACTGGACTGTCGGCATGTCGTTGGGACAAGTAGCGTTAATGAGCTGTATAAGGTATTGTTGGAGCGTGAGCAGTAATTTTTTAATTTGAGGGTCTTTTCGCGCTCAGTGGAAGGTGTTTCGAAATTAATCCGGATTGGTTGCCAAGCGACACAGATAATCGATTTTCATATTACACTCACACAATCCACTGACAAAGCTCAAGACCAGCTTTGGGCCCTCCTTGACATGGCCAATGTCAGCAACGCGTGGTTCTCACCCATTCACGTGTAGCCGAGCATCGGTAGAGTGGGCTCTCCCCCGGCATTCGCTGTACTCGACCGGAAGGTGCGCTGTCGGGAAATTGCCCAACCTTGCAAACTCCGCTTCCTGCCCTTGGTGACAGCCCCAGAATCATGGTCGTGACTTCGGTTCAATGAATGGCTGCTTTCGTTACGCTGTGGTTTGATCCTCGCACCTGCATAGAACGACCGCCATCCGCCCCTCTCGTCGGATTTCTGCGGATGCAATCATGTCTCGAAAGGGCTCACAGCTGACCTCGGATGCAGCGCGGCATTCTTATTGTCAGGGATGCCAGGCTGGGCAAGGTCGGCCCAGAGCTGCCGTCCAGCAGTAGCGCCGGCGCCGCACTGCAGCTTCCCGAGACAGGCCATTCATGCATTGTGCAGCATTATGAGAAGTCGAAGGTCGGCAGGGCGGGACAAAGCTGATGCTCAGCGTTCAATCCCGGATGACAGCTTTCAGAGACCGGTTCATCGCGAACAAGCGAACAGATTGACCACCGCCGGAACCCGCACCACACCACCTTCGTCGAAATTTCCGAAGGCGGCCCTCACCGCCCTTTCAATCGCCAACTCGTCATCCTCGGTCCCCTTGTGTGCTTTCATGATCCGAGCCGCGGGACCGACCTTGCTGGCAGCACGCGCTGCGCCGGCAACCCCATCGGGCGGTGTAAGCATAAACTCTACTGGACGCGCCTCGATATTGGAGAGGCCTGCCTGAAACATCAGGTCGGCTACTCGATCACAATCCTGAAATGCGGTTGGCCCGGGTGCGGCAGGGTCCCCTTTCGGAAGCGATCCCAGCCTCTGTTCCGCCGCACGTGCTGGAACTGAGAACCAGGGGTTCTCGGCCACCGATGCCCAGCAAACAAACACCATTCTGCCATTATCGTTCAGTGCCTGAGACAGGTTCCCAAGCGCAGCGACGGTGTCGGAAAAGAAGCTCATGCCCAATCTCGATACCAGAAGATCGAAGGGTCGGCGGGAAAAGTCATGTGTTTGGGCATCGGCCAACAGGAAAGAGGCATTCTGTATGCCTTCCTCCTTCGCCCTGCTGGCGGCGCGTGCAAGAAGTGGCTCTGAGATGTCCACCCCAAGACCTATGCCGTCCGGAACGCGTCGGGAAGCTTCAAGGGTGCTTGCTCCGGTTCCACATCCTATGTCGATGATACGGTCCGTTGATACAATGTTAGCGGTATCGAGCATCATGTCCAACATACCGGCCATCGCGGCATCCAGAGCATGCTCGTGTTCAAGCCATTTCAGGCCCGCGGGGGAAGCCCAATACTCTACCTGCACTTTGTTTGCGACCATAAAATGCTATCCCTGTTTGGGTCAGTTTAGCATTCATTCATGGATCGCGCAGAATATTGTAGAATCGGGCTCGTAGCCGTCGATCGGTGCGATGTTTATGAAGGTCCGTGTCCTTAAGAGCGGTCGCAGTCCACAGCCGCCAAATAGGTCCGGACTGCGGACTTTCCTGCCTTTTGATTTTCGATGGGTCGCTCGGTGAAAACAGTTGAATACCCTGCTCAAGTGCCCTTGGATGCTGGGTTTTTGTCGCCCAACCTTGGCCCGACGGTCTCAAGCCAACTAATAAATGCAGCGACCGCCGGACGAGGTTTCCATGGCGGCGTGACGATGAAATATCGAGACATGCTAGTGATAGCAATGGGAGCGATTTTGAGCGTTTTTGCTTCAACTTGAGATCGTACGTCGATTTCGGATTCAACCACCAGCCCCATGCCCTCTTCTGCTGCGCGGATTTCGAGAGACGGGTCGCCAATCTCCAAGGTTCTGATGGTGCTCGTGTCGATGCCAGATTCTTCTAGTGCTTCTCGTTCCCAAAGACTGTCGCTCGGAATCAGCCAAGGAACTTCATCCCAATTGGTTGCGGGGTTATCGACCAGCGAAGGTGCCGCAAAAGCCCGAGTTGGACTTTCTATCAACAACCGACAGTTTAGGTCTGGCCAGTTTCCGTCACCTGCTCGGATAGCGATATCGAAGCCTTCAGCGATAAGATCAATAGCCTCGTCAGTTGGAGCAAAAGAGACTTCGATTCCCGCAGCAGTACTCCAAAAATCCGCGATCTTGGGAAATATGACTGCCTCGGCAAAAAAGGCCGTGGTCGTCACTCGCACTGGTCGGTTCTTGTTTTTCTCTTGAAGGCTTTCGATGCCTTCCGCGATTGCGGCAAACCCATTCGCCAATGCCTTCGCAAGTTCTTGCCCATCAGACGTCAGGTTCACACCTCGCGTGGAGCGTTCGAGCAATTGCATTCCAATAAACTCTTCCAAGACGCGGACCTGTTGCCCTACTGCGGCGTGGGTTACATTGAGCGATCGAGCCGCCGCGGAAAAGCTCTTTTTCCGCGCTGTAGCCTCGAATGCCCGAAGCGCGGTTAAGGACGGTAGCTTTGTCCAGTCTAATGTCATGCTGAAAGATCACCTTTCATTGTGATAGTATTTTTGACTCTCAGATTTGCCAGAATATTACCATAATCAAATTCAAAATCACACATAGATGGAGAATTGCGATGATGGCTCCGAACACTGACCTGTTACGTGTAGTTTCAAAGTACGACACCAGCGGCCGCCCGCGCCCGGGCCATTTCCCGAGCTACAGAGTGCCATCAGAAAAGAAACGCAGGGGTTTGCGCCGTGGCTTGGTTACTCTGTTCCAATTCTTCCTGACGTGGACCCGACCTAGAAACACGCTGATGGAGACCGGTCATCGGTAACAATGTAGGGGTATTATTGCGGAGGTAGGCCAAAAATCGTAGTGGCTCCGCCAAGAGTTTCGTGAAGTGCTGCTCGCTTCGCTAACGAGAACGCTATGGGCTCACTCCTGCCCTTAGCTACGCCCGGCACTAAGGTCCGTTGAGCGGACGAAGCCGCCGTTAGCCGCAACACGGCATCGGCTGGCAGTATGAATGAGCGTTCAACAGACGAGTTACCATCCGCGAGAAGCACCTAAAGAGCAGAAATCGGCCAGTCCCACCTATGCTGTCACAACTAACCACCGCGGTTCTTTCTGAGGCGCGGATGTAGTCCTTAGCGGATCAACGAACCAGCGCGCGCTATTGCGAGTCGCAATGACTATTAAGGAAGTCGATGGTTGCACGCAGCACCTGTTCATTCGCAGGATCGCTCGAAGAGAAAAACGTGCTCGAACTGTCAACTTCAAGGAATTCTGCGTCGGCAATACCAGCTGCGACTTTCCGTCCTTCGGTAGCGGGGTGAATCGTGCACATACTGGCATGCACAACCAAAGTCGGCGCGCGCACCTTTGCCAAATCCTCTGTGACATCCAACTTGTCGATCAGATCTCGCTGAAACAACGCATCTTCGGTATTACTTGCATGCGCAAATAGCCGAATGAGTTCTGTCGTTTCTTCGAAGGACGCCATGGGCAGCACCATGGTTGCCCAAGCTCGCATAAATCCATTGTCCGGGTCGCCCCAGCCGCCGCTTTTTAATAGCGCAATAAATGGATCATGTTCTGCATGGGTTGGCGCAGATTCGCGCAAGGCTCTACCGCGTGCGTAGCCATTATGCAGAACGAGGCAGGAAATGCGTTGGGGTTCGCGCGCGGCCAAACGGATGGCAACCGCTGCTCCCTGAAGTGTGGCAATAACAGGGAAACACTCCAGGCCTGCCGCGTCCGCGACGGCGATCATGTCGTTAACATGGTCGTCCAAAGTGTCACCGGGTTTGATGGGTTCTGAGAGGCCAGCCCCCCTTACATCATAGCGGATCAGCGAATAATTCTCTGCCAGCGCCCGGAGGCCGCGGCTGAGTAGCGTGCTGGACCAGTCATGTTCGAGATGTGACAGATGATGCCAAGCGTATAGCACACTTGGGCCATGGCCAGCCTTCGAGTAGGCGATCCCTGTTCCGTCCTTCGACTTCGTGTAACGAATGGTTTGTTGTAGTCGCGCTGGAGCCTCTTTGTTAGTGGCTTCCTTTACCGAAACCTGCGCAACCATTTTAAATCCCCGGCGCATGACCGTCTGGATTATTTCCTGATCTTTGCCGTTATCGCCCACGGCCGTACGCGCCGCATTTATACGTGCACTAATCGTGGCCTCTGAGACGATGCGCCCATCCCAAACTTCCTCAATCAGGCGATCTTTAGTGACTAGGGCGCCGGAGTTTTCCGCCAGTATTCTTATGATATCAAATACTTGCGGCTCAACCGGCACGCTCAAGCCATCACGTGTGAGCGTATGGCCTCTCACATCCAACGTGTTTCCGGAAAACGAATAAATCATGGGATCAGCCTGGAAGTGACGTGCCCGTGTCAGGATTACCCATTGTCTTATCGGGAAAATTTCCATTTCCCAAGCGCTCCCTTGATGCTTGCCTAGACGTCGAGAGTTTCGGTAGCCCAAGATCTCGCAGTGCCTGTGCCGCGAATGAGCCAGCTGAGACGGGCCACACACAAGTCTATTGGCTGGTCGACAGGTTCGATGGCGATCAGGTCCCAAATGAAGCTGAAAAAGAGGCTAGAGTTAATACATGAACGTTCAACGCCTCCTTCAGGCAGGCGCCTCTTAGCCAAGGCTCGCGAGCGCGTCTCCTTCGGGCTCGAAGAAGGTCGGCTTCCCGCCCGGCTGCTTTGTTCACTCACGGCCCGAAGCTGCCGTTCAGACAACCGGCGGCGAATGACCGGAGAGAGCCCGAAGGAGACTTAGCCGTCCGGCGCCTGCTTGGCCGGGCGGAAACGCGATCCACGGGCCGCCTGCTCTTGACCCAGATCAAGGCGTAGCCGAGAACCGCTCTGCATTTTCGAAGAAACCTTTGTATGGGGCAGGTCGATTTCTTGCCGACCGGGAACTGGTTTTTTGGGAGGGGACGATGTGCAGGCGATACCTACTTGCCGCTGCTGCTCTCGCGGGACTTCTTGCGCCTCACCTCGCTTGTGCTCAGGCGGCAATCGAGGAACGGATGAGATCCGGGCAGCCGCCCTTGGTGATCGCACATCGCTATGCTCAACTAGACGGTGCACCGGAGAATTCGCTGGCTTGGCTCGGCGCCGCGATCGATCGCGGCATCGACATGGTGAAGCTCGATGCGCAGCTTACCGGCGATGACCAGTATGTGCTGATGCACGACGCAACCCTGAACCGCACGACCGATGTCGAGCATGTCTTTCCCAATGGCGCGCCGGGCGGACCGACGCGCGAGAGCCGCGGTGGCAAGGACTTTATTGGCGACTACACGCTAGGTGACCTGGAGCATCTTCGGCTCACCGACGGCACCGACGGTTTCGTTCACGCCATTCCGATGCTCGAAGACGCCCTCGACTTGGCGGAGGGGCAAATCTTGGTCCTGCTCGACCTGAAGCGGTACGATGCGGCGACCATCATCCCACTCCTGCAAGGATACGACGCTGGCAGCATGCTGCTATTCGGGATCTATTATTACGATGCGACGCTTCTTTCTGAAGTTGCATCTGCAACTGGGCTCGATACCTATATCTCGATGGAGCGCACGACAGACTGCGTAGCCGATCTCGACAAACTTGCAGTGGGTCAGAGCGGGCATTTGGCGGTCATTCGCGTCCCGGACAGGGAAATGACGACAGAGTGCCGCGCTAGGGCAGAGGAACTGGGCGTCCGGGTTGCAGGCAGCGGAGTTCATGACGGCAAGGATTCGGCGCTGGGACGCGGCGACGCGTCGGATTGGCAGGCAGCTATGGGCCCAGGCGTGTCGGCCTACATGACTGGCCAACCGGATATGCTCATGGAACTGCTGGGGCGCTAGCCGCCGGTCACCGTGGGTTCTTTCGAGTTGCGGTCTGGCCGCTCACCGGGGCGTTGAACGAAGGTTTACGTTCGGCCGGTCAGCGCTCGATCAAACGGCATCAGGGCGCAGCATTGAGGCGAACTTTAACTTCGTTCGCTGGCCTGCTGCCCGCCGCAGGCGTGGCAGACGGCTGCTATTGAAAGCAGCGGACCTTCGACAACGTTGCAGCGATAGACCGCTTGGAGCCCATTCTGTGAATTTGGTTTTCTCGCTGCGCGCGCACGCTTCTTGAGAAGTACGGTGCGGGAGCCAGATCACCCTGAATGGTCATGCAGCACTCATGCGCTCACGCTCGCGTTGTACCATGCCAAAAAGGTCGCGCGGGTCGTCAGGATCGGCGACCATGTCCAGCATATGGCAAAAACGGCCATTCGAGACCTTGTCGCGTAGCCAGCGCAGAGCGGAAAAATCTTCGATGGCAAACCCGACGCCATCAAACAGGGTAATCTGTTGCGCGTCATCCGTACGACCCGGCTTTTCGCCTGTCATCACCTGCCACAATTCAGTTATCGGAAAATCCTCGGGCATTTGCTGAATTTCACCCTCAATGCGGGTCTGTTCCGGATATTCAACAAATACGTCCGAACGCATAACGATATCGCGGTGCAGTTCGGTCTTTCCGGGGCAATCGCCTCCGATGCCGTTGATATGCACGCCCGCCCCGACCATGTTGTCGCTGAGCACCGTGGCGTTCTTCTTGTCCGCAGTGCAGGTGGTGATGATCTGTGCACCCAATATAGCCTCTTCAGGAGTGGCGCATTTTATCACCGTCATACCCGACCCCGCCAGATTGCGTGCGCATTTTTCGGTCGCCTTCGGATCGACGTCGAACAGGCGCACCTTAGAAATGCCACAGACCGTTTTCAGCGCCAGCGCCTGAAACTCGGCCTGCGCGCCGTTGCCGATCATGGCCATTGTCGTGGCTCCCTTGGGAGCAAGGTATTTCGTCGCCAGGGCCGACGTCGCCGCCGTGCGCAGAGCGGTCAGGATCGTCATTTCGGCAAACAACAGCGGATAACCAGTGTCGACCGAGGCCAGCACCCCGAAAGCTGTGACGGTTTGGAGACCGTCCTTCATGTTCTTGGGGTGCCCGTTCACATATTTAAAACCGTATTCGATACCGTCAGACGTGGGCATCAACTCAATTACACCTTCATGCGAATGCGAGGCCACGCGAGGCGTCTTGTCAAACAAAGGCCAGCGGCGGAAGTCTTCTTCCAGATAGGTTTCAATTTCCGCAATACAGGTTTCGGTCCCAATCTCGAGGATCAATCGCATCATGTTCTGGACGCTGACAAAAGGGATCAAGGCAAGGTCGGATGCCGACATGGTAATATTCCTTGGGATAGTCAGCACTAGTGGCCGATGATCTGACTGAGAAACGCCTGCGTGCGTTCGTTTTGCGGGTTGTTGAAGAAAGCACTGGGTCCGTTTTCTTCCACGATACGGCCTTGGTCCATAAAGATCACACGGTTGGCCACCGCTTGGGCAAAACCCATTTCGTGGGTAACGCAGAGCATGGTCATGCCCTCTTCGGCCAATTCGACCATGGTATCGAGCACCTCCTTGATCATCTCGGGATCCAGCGCCGATGTGGGCTCGTCAAACAGCATGATGCGCGGTTTCATGCAAAGCGCCCGCGCGATGGCCACGCGTTGCTGTTGACCCCCCGAGAGCTGGCCAGGGTATTTTCCAGCTTGATCGGGGATTTTCACCTTCTCAAGGAAGCGCATCGCCGTTGCTTCGGCTTCCTCGCGTGGGGTCTGACGCGCCAGCATTGGCGCGAGCGTACAGTTTTCTAGGATAGTCAGGTGCGGAAACAGATTGAAATGTTGAAAACACATTCCGATTTCCGAACGCACCTTGTCGATGTTCTTGAGGTCCGAGGTCAATTCCACCCCGTCGATCACAATGCGGCCCTCTTGATGCTCTTCAAGACGGTTGAGACATCGGATAAGCGTCGATTTGCCCGAACCCGAAGGCCCGCAAATCACAATCCGCTCGCCACGCCGCACTTGCAGATCAATGTCATGCAGCACTTGGAAAGCACCATAGAATTTACTCATTTTTTCGATCTCGATAACCACCTCTTCGCTAACGTGCATTTGGCTGTTGTCGATATCGCGATCTATCGCAGTGGCAGACATCGCGGTGCTCCTTCCAATGTGAATGATACGCTGTTCGCCTGAAAGGCAACTTGCGCCAAATAGGGTGAGGTCATTGCGGTCGCCAGCGCGTGATAATCAACGCGGAACCGAATTTCGTCGCCAACAGCCAGACTGGTCGAACTGGTGGTGTCGACAATCAGATGGTCGCTGGAATATCCAACGATCGAGACGCCGTTGATGAGCGGGCACAGACCGCCGATCTCACAATCAACCGCCCCAACGTTCAGCACTCCCAGTCTTCTTGGCTCTGTCAGCTCAACATCAACCTGCTGACCGAATGCATTGCGCCCACGCGCAGCGTACGGTCTGGGGGCCTTAAGTTTGTGCTCGATGATCTGTGCCACCAGATCGAAACAGTCACCGCTCATACGGGCTAGCGGATGCCCGTAGGCAGTCTCGCGCCCCAGTAGAAGGCTTTCTCCAAGGCGCAGGTGATTGATTTTGCTTGGTAACCCTTGATTCAACATTAACGAAATTGCGCTCGAGTTACCCGCAGAGACATAGCGTAAGGGGTGTCCAATCGTGGCTTCAAGCTGATTGGCCAAGGCGACAAGCTCGGCCATATTGCTCTGATCTGGCAACACCCCCAGATTACAGGCCAAATTCGTGCCGATACCAATGATATTGGCGTTTTCCGTGGCCATGACGGCACGGCCAAGACTGGGCAGGTCCTCAGGCGGAACCCCTTCGCGTAAATCACCCAGATCGACCATAAGAACGACCTGACAGCATTTTCCCAGTTCGGCTTTGGCAGTGGCAAGTGCGCGGATCGTTTCAATCTCGGAGAGCAGGAATATGTCAGCCAACCGCGCCGCTTCGGCCACTTCGACCATGGCGGGCGCGCGTAGCAACATGACCGGCACGTCAATGCCACCTGCGCGTAGCCGCGCTATGTTGTCGAGGCGTGCATCCGCCAGCGTGCGGATACCGTTGTCCAGCATGAGGCGAGCAATGTCCGGGTTGCCACCGATGGCCTTGGTCACGCCAGATACCGCAATTCCATGCGCGGCACATAACTTTGCCAAATGAGCAAAATTCTGCTGCAGAGCATCGGTGTCAAACTCGACGCGCGGTCCAGATATTGTGTTGATATCAAGCATCGATCTGATCCAACGGAAAAACTGGACGCCGCAGACGTTCATAGTGTCGACGCGTCACATCGGGGGAACACAGGCCCCCGGCATCGACGACCAGCACCTCGCTGGCGATTGGTTCAAAAGCCGCGCGGAAATGCTGCATGGATTTCACCACCAGCACGTTTTTTTCCATCGGCTCGATCCCGACACAGCGAAACTGGTTCAGATCGTGCATCTGCAAGGCGTTTGACGTTATCAACACGTCAACGCCTGCAACTCGGAAGCAAACGCTCGGCCCCATATCAGCAGCCACGCCCGCCAGCATCGGCCCCTTAAATGTTAGGGTACCGTCGGAAACCGCCCGCACTTCGCCAGTCAGTTCCAGAGGGCCACCACCGGCCGATGGATCGCTTTTGCCTCCAACGCTTAGCGTCACAACACCGCCAACACCCGCTTCGCTGAGCGTTTCGGCGGCTTGAGCATCAATCAGCGCGCCGAGGGCTGCATTCTCAATCCCCGCCTCCAGCAAGGCAGACAGGAGCGCCGTGCAATCGCCATAGCCACCACCCCCCGGATTGTCAGAAAAATCCGCAACCACAACCGGTTTGCTCGAGAGTTTGTGCCCCTTGAGTTTAGCTATCGCCTCGTCCAGAGACATCGGAAGCGTCCAGTCATCGCGAAAGCTCCAGATCAAGTCGCACAACCTGCGCGCCGTTTGCGCGGCTGCGGCTTCTGCATTGTCATGGCACACCAAAACGCTTGGCCCCGCGGCGAAAACATCGGAATCGGTAAAGCCTGCGTTGACAGAAACGTGCAAAAGCCCTGGTGCTTGAGCCTCCTCGGCAGCAGCCTCAAGTACGTGGCACATGGGGCCATCATCGGTCGTGCGCCCGTCGTCGCAACCTAGGAGCATGGGCGGGCGGTCAACTAAGAGGCTCGGCTTGATCTCCCCCCCCATCGCCCGGTGCAACAGATCGCAGGCCTCACCTGCGCGCGCAGCCATATCTACATGCGGATAGGTGCGATAACTGACCGCGATTTGCACATGTTCGGCAAACTCGTCGAAGATATTCGCGTGAAGGTCCAAAGTCGCTGCCACGGGAATATCCACGCCGATCGCAGCACGGATCTCGCGCAGGAACTGGCTCTCGCCGTCTTGATCCGTTTCCGTCACCATGGCGCCGTGCAGCGCGATGAACACCCCGTCAAGCGGACCGCACTCTGCTAGCAAACGCCGTGCTTCGTCCGTGATTTTACGTCGCGCAGTCTCACACACGGGACCACTCGGGTTGGCATGAGCGGCAAGGATCGGCACGACGTCCCAACCCATGCGCGCGGCAGCACCGATCGCACCGCCAATTTCGGAAGTCGTGTTGCGCAGTTGCTCCAGCATTTCGGCCCCGCGCACATAACGCGAATTCTGAAAATCCTGAATGCCGGTCGTTTTCACCGTGAACGTATTGCTCTCATGGGCAAACTCGATCAAAGCCACGCGAAACACCATGGGTCAGCCCCCTCTCTTGGCGGCAACTGCACAGATGTATTCGAGCATTAGGGAGGCCCCCATCAGAGCCGTCACCCCGGCAGGGTCGTAGGCAGGCGCGACCTCGACCAGATCCATCCCGACGAAACCGATCCCGCCCGAGCGCCGAAGGAAACGAATGATATCATTGGGTGCAAGCCCATCAACGACCGGCGTGCCAGTCCCAGGCGCATAGGCAGGATCAAGGCTGTCGATATCGATGGTCAGATACGCAGGGCCACGGCCGACCACTTCCTCAATGCGGGCCTGCATCTCATCGGCGGTGTGATCGTGAAGCCAATTGCGATACAGAACCGTGATATCATCTTTATCGTCATAAAAGGTTCGGATGCCGATCTGAATCGAGCGGTTTGGATCAATCAATCCCTCTTGAATCGCATGATAAACAAATGTGCCATGATCAAGGTATTCGCTTTTTTGGGTGTCGCGATGGGCATCAAACTGCACCAGGGCAAGTGGCCCGTATTTTTCCGCATTGGCCTTAAGCATCGCATAGGTGGCGCTGTGATCGCCGCCCATCATGATCGTCTGCGCCCCAGCGGCAACCACTTGGCTGGCCAGCTCAGTTGCTACTTCATACATCTGCGCCCCTTGCCCACGCCGGAAAGGCACATCGCCGCAATCCACCACCGAAAGGCGATCAAACGGGTCGAACCCCCAAGGCCAGACCTCACCCCATGCCAGTTGTGTTGAAGCCTCGCGCAGGGCCGACGGCCCATAGCGCGAGCCCGAGCGGCCCGAGGTGGTCAGATCAAACGGAATGCCCAGTACGGCCATATCGACATCCGCAAAATCCATACTCGGGCGACGCCGCATAAACGTGCGGATGCCTGAATATGGCATTTCAACGTGTGTACCGTCTGGACCGCTTGCCGTCTGAAATACTCCTTCGTTCCCGAAGAGCTGTGACTTGTCACTCGGCATCCATCAATTCCCCGTGTATTTGAGCCAGGCGTTGCGGCGCTCCAATCGCCGCCAGATCGCCTCGATGATCATTACGACGATCAGATAGTTGAGCGCCGCGATATAAAAGACAGACAAATCAAACGTCTGAGCATAGATGAACCGCGCCTGCCCCAACACATCGCGCACAGTGATGATCGAAACCAGCGACGACGCCTTGAGCAAGAGGACAAGTTCGTTGCCGAAAGCTGGCAACATCCGACCTACTGTGATGGGCATGATGATCCTGCGAAAAATCTGAAGCGTTGTCAGGCCAAGCGCTGAACCGGCCTCGATCACGCCTTTGGGAACCGCAAGAATGCCGCCGCGCAAGATTTCAGATTGGTAGGCGGCTGAATTGAGGGTGAAGGCCAGCAGCCCGCAGTTAAACGCATCGCGGAAAAACCACCAAACGCCGATCGCCTTCAGCTCTTTATGAAACTGGCCCAGCCCATAATAGATGATGAAGATCTGCACCAATAGCGGCGTGCCACGCACAATATAGACATAGCCAAAGGCTGCTTTTGACAGCAATTTATTGCTACTCAACCGGGCTGCGGCGATCGGAATTGCCACGAAAAAGCCGAAGAACACGCCCAAGGCCGTCAGCATGACCGTGTTGGTCAGGCCAATGCGCCACAGTTCAAGGTTATCTGTCAGGTGGGATAACATTTATCTGCCCCCCAGATTCGCACTGGTGCGGCGTTCCAGCACCCTCTGCACTTGGCCCGAGAGAAATGCCAGCGATACGAATATTACAGCGAGAACCGTGTAGAAGAAGAACGGCTCTTTTGTCGTGGCAATCGCCCTGTTGGCATAGCGCACAAGATCGTTGACGGCGATGATTGAAACCAGCGATGTATCTTTGAGCAGGATCAGCCACAAATTGCCGAAGGCGGGAATACAGTGCCGCCACATCTGCGGGAGAACCACGCGAAAGAAAACGTGTCGGCGTTTCAGCCCAAGCGCCATCGCTGCCTCGGACTGGCCCTTGCTGACGGCTTGGTAAGCAGAGCGAACAACCTCGCCGCCAAGCGCGCTAAACACCAATGTCAGCGCCACGACGCCAGAGACAAAGGCGTTCAGAGAGATATTGGCGTCTGCCCAGACCAACCTCGCAAGGGCATTCAGGATGATCTGTAGTTGATAGTAGATGATGATCAGGGTCAGGAGTTCCGGCAGACTACGGAAAACCGTCGTATAGCCATTGGCAAAACCGCGCAGCAACCGGCTGTTCGAGTTCTTGGCCCATGCAAGCAGAAAGGAAAGTATCAAGGCCAGCGGGGCGGTCACAAAGGCAAGTGCCAGTGTCACCATCAATCCACGCGCCAGCTCATCGCCCCAGCCCGTATCACCGAATGCAAGAAGTGACAGGAGGTCCATTTCGGCCCCTTTCCGCCTGATTGATCAAGCTTTTGAGTGTGTGCAAGGCAGATGTGGACGGGCCAAACGTGGCGGCCCGATCCATTTTTAAGACGTCGGCACCGATTTATTTGTAGAGTTCCGTGGCCGTTTTCGGAGTCGTCATGATGTCAAAGTCGAAGTATTGGCCCCGGATCTCGTCATAGGTTCCATTGGCAACGATCGCCGCAAGCGCCTTGTTCAGATTTGACAAAAGCTCAGTATCTGATTGCCGCACGGCAATACCTGTGCCCTTGTTGCCATCCGACCGCGCAGCCTCGCCGATGAATTCACAGCAGGCGCCATCATCTTTGGCCAGCCACGCCCCCAGAACGAACTGGCTGGCATAAGCTGCGTCAACACGCCCAGATTCAAGGTCCAGCAAGGCATCATCTAGTTTGGGGTACAGCTTGATTTCACTGTCAGGGAAGTACTGCTGCAGCACCTCGACCTCGAGCGTCGATTCCTGCGTGCCGATGATTTTCCCGGCCATGTCTGAAGGCAGCGCATTGCCCAGCCCTGCATCCTTGGCCGCGATAAAGCGCGCCGCGTTGAAATAGTACGGATCGGTAAAGCTCACCACCTTCAAGCGCTCGTCGGTGATCGACATGGAGGCGATGATCGTGTCGAACTTGTTTGCGTTCAATGCCGGAATGATACCATCCCAGTCGGTCGTGACCCATTCGCAGGTGACCTTCATCTCGGCGCACAGAGCATTGCCGATGTCGATGTCGAAGCCCTTAACCTGCCCGGCGGAATCAAAAAAGTTGAACGGCGGATAGTAGCCCTCGGTTCCCATCCGCACCGTGTCTTGTGCCATGGCACCCGTGGCAAATGTGGCCGCCGCTATAGTCGCAATGAGTTTCGTGAGTTTCATGGTGTTCTCCCAGTTGTCGACCGCAATGGGCCTTGTACCAAGGAGAATACGGAGTCCGCATTTTCATTGATAATTGTTATTTCTACTTGTAAGAATAAATAAAATTTATAGTTGGCGCACATGAGCGATTTTGCAAACAATCTGGATTGGAACCTTTTGCGGGTCTTCATGGTGGTCATGCAGGAAAAAAACATGACCAAGGCGGCGGCGGCGCTCTATCGCACTCAGCCCGCCGTTAGCCAGGCGATGAAGCGGCTGGAAGAAAGCGCCGGAGTGCAGTTGTTCGAACGGCGCCGGTCCGGGCTGCTGCCGACGCGCGCCGGGCAGGAGCTGCTGGAACAGATAAGGCCGATCTTTGCCTCGATCGCCCGGATGCCACAGACGTTATCACAGGCGCCGCGGGCGGTTTCGGGTAAAGTGGTATTGGCCTCAATAGATCAAGTGATAAGCCCAGAGATCGATCGCGCTATTGAACGGTTCTTCTATGATCACCCGGCGGTCGATCTGGAAATCACCATCGAAACCACGGAAAAGATATTGCGCGCAGTCACTCTGGGCACAGTTACTCTCGGCATTACCGATGGCACAATCCCAGATAGCCTGGAGGCACGTGAGCTTCTTCACGAGCGCTTTGGACTTTTCTGTGGCCGCAATCATCCTTTGAATGGGAGGCGCGACGTGTCCAACAGCGAGTTGCGCGCCGAGCCCTTCATCGGCTTCAATGCTGATGTTCTGGGCGGCAAACATATGAGCGATGTCACAGCCTACCGTGCCAAGGTGTCCATCGGCCAGCGGGTGCGAGGCCAGTCACCCTATGTCAACGAGGTCAGACGCATGATCGAACTTGGTCTTGGTATCGGCTTCCTGCCGCTACATCTTGCAGAACCTTTCGTCGCCAAAGGAAGTCTGTGGCAGCTCCCCCCCTACAGCGAGGAGCCGTCGGCCAGGATCTATCTGGTCACCAACTCAGAAATTCAGCTTTCAGAAGCGGAGGAACTGTTCTGTGACTATGTTAGTGCCCATGCAGAGCGAACTGGAGCAATATCTTGAAAGTGAATTACACCACCCAAACGTTATGACGCCGAGGTTATTCTGCAGCAACGATATCGACGGACAAGGCTGGTGAAAAACGCGTCTCGATGGTTCAATACTATCCAGCGAAGAAAAGGCTTGAAATCTGCCGAAATCGATACCGTTGAAGGTCCGGTTCGGTGAAATTCGTTGCATCACCGAAAGGATGCCGCAAGTGCGAGAAAACGCTGTGCGAGTAATAGCTGCGTCAGCGAAAGTCTGGTTAGTCCGCATCTCGGACGTCGATGCTACTCGCAGCAAACGTCGGCTTCCCGCCCTTTTTTCAATTCCTGCACCATTCGCGGATGATAAAACTTGACTCTATCGAAGGGTCCGCTGCTCTCTGACTGTACGACAGTGTTCATTATTGACGCCTCGCGCGCTTTCAGAATTTCGCCTCTCACAAAAAAACTGCAGCCTCGAAGCCGCGGCACCGGTTCATTTTGGAAAGAGCCAAAAAAACCTGTTGGTTACGTCACCGGCTCACCCATACACACCACAGATGGCTTGTTTTCTCTTTCGGTTCATCCAGTTCAGGAACTGCGAGAGACTGTCGACCTGATCGTCGTGTTTGCCATTTGGAAACAGCATGAGTTCGCGCTGGAACTCGGGCAGCCACGGCGCCTCTCTGGGGATAAGAACATGGCCTGCTTCGATGAGCGGGGTGACACTCATGAGACGCGTGGCTTTGTCTTCGGTCGGGCGTCGGCCGATGATGTTCAGACCGGTTGATCGCTTCAAATCCTGGATAAGCTGTGTTCCTGATCCGGCGTCTTCGATCAGAATAGTGCGGGCACCGTGTTGCTTTGCATGCTGAGGGATGCGTTTGCGCAAGTCGGGATACTCAAGACGCAGGCGTGTGACATCAAGCAGCCACGCAGTCTTCCCCTGAACTCTCCAGGTGGTGCAGACAGAGAAGTCATTGGCTTCCGCCGCCTTGCAGGCGGTGTCCCAAGACTGCACCACTTGCCCGCCTTCTCGACGATCTGGGGGTGCCGTGTAGGTCTCGAACCAGTTCCATTTTACGAGGCCCCCACCAATCGGGGCCGGCCGTTGCTGGTATTGTGCCGCAAACACATATGACCCCAGTTCGTCTCTATAGCTTTCCAGAAGCGAGCGAGGCAGGCGTTGCGGATCGAGGAGATCCCCCGGCGCACGGCGAATGACCCCCCGGATACCAAGGTCGATCTCCATGCTCTCCTCGGCAATCGCCGGAAGATCGAGAAGGTGCCACCCACCCTGCTCGATCAGCACGCCGGCAAGATCGCCTTCGTGCACACGTTGCTGGATCAGCACGATGGGACCACGCGCCGGATCATTCAGTCGGCTCAGCAACGTGGTCCTGTACCAGTCGATCACCTGTTGGCGCTTGGTGTCAGAAACGGCCTCCTCCGGCTTGTGCGGATCATCGAGCAGGATAATGTCCCCACCCCGACCCGTGAGTGTCCCACCGATAGAGGTCGAGAACCGGCCACCGCCTTTGGTCGTTTCAAAGTCCGCCCGGCCACCCCTGCCCTTTGCAATCCGGGTCGCCGGGAAACAGGCCCGATACCACGGAGCCTGCATCACTCTCAGGCAATCAAGGGCCAGTTTCTCCGCAAGCCCTTCAGCATAGGAAACGGCGAGGATGCGCATGCGCGGGTTGCGCCCCATCAGCCAGGCCGGAAAGGCCACTGATGCGGCAATCGACTTGAGCGACCGCGGCGGCAACGTGATGATCAGACGGCGGTTCTCCCCCTGCGCAATCCTCGCAAGCTCATACGCAATGGCATCGATGTGCCATGTGTGCTGGTAGATGGCTCCCGGCGCAACGGTGGCAAAGCTGCGCTGAATGAACGATGAGAGATCGGTACGCAAAAGGGCATTGAGAACGTCTCCTGGATCAGGACGGCCCATCTGCAGCCTCCCCTTCTCCCGATCGTTTTCTGAGGACATGCTCCGCGTAGCGCTCCAGAATGTCCTCCTCCGCATCCGACAGTGATCGTTCCGCGGCGTCTGCATCCTTCTGTCTTGCGCGCTCAGCGGCGAGAGCCAGCAAGCGATCCAATGCGCGCGTCTCTCCATTCAAAGCCTTTGATCTCAGCCTCAGGAGAGCCGCTTTCTGGCTGCTGACGGTCTTTGGCTGGCCATTTTCGCGAATGGTCATTTTTTGGGTCAGGATCTCATCGAGGTCCGTTGCAAAATTGCGGGACCCCTTGGGACGCCCTCGAGGATTGCCCGATCTGCCCTTCTTGAACCGGCCCCACTTAGGTGGACGGCCATACCCCACCGCATCATCGTCCTTGTCCGTCCCGCTCATTGCCCGGCCTCCAGATCGGCAAGGCTCCGGCCATCAGACGCCCGGACGGGCTCTTCGCCTGTCTCCGCGCGCCAGCGGCGCAAGACGACGTCCACGTAGAGCGGGTCGATCTCCAACCCACGTGCGATCCGGCCGGATCGCTCCGCAGCAATCAGCGTCGCTCCGGCTCCGAGAAAGGGATCGAGGACGATGTCGCCGCGTTTCGACACATCCAGCAATGCGTCGCGGATCATCGCAAGAGGCTTTGCGGTGGGATGTGCCTGCAGTTCCGACATCCGGTCTTTTCGGAAGGTATTCACTCCGGGATAGCTCCAGAGGTTGGTCCGATTCCGACCAAAGCGCCCAAGCTGAACATTGTTTCGGTGTCCCAATGTGCCATTGCGAAAGACAAAGACCAGCTCATGTTGGCTGCGATATAGGCTGCCCATACCGCCATTGGTCTTGGCCCAAACACAAAGATTGAGCCAGGTTCCAAATGCCGTCAGTCCGGCTGTGCGCATCTCCCCGAGATGCCTCCAGTCCATAAAGGCAAACCAGACCGCACCCTCGCGGCTGTTGCGCGCAGCAAGCTGCAGCGTTTCCGTCAGAAAGGCCGTAAACGCTTCCTCACTCATCTCACCCGAGGCCTCGGCAAACTCCCGGTGGCTGACCCTACCTTTGCCGCTGACATGGCCGGTGATTGGCACATTATATGGAGGATCCGTGAAGCCGACATCCGCCAGATCCCCCTGCATGAGGGATGCGTAATCCTCCGAACTTCGCGCAGTGCCGCAAAGCACCCGGTGCGGCCCGAGTTGCCAGAGATCACCCGGCTGGGTGACTGCAGGCAAAGTCCGATCCGGCTCCAGCGCCTCTTCGGCGACCGCCGCGTCATCGCGAGAAGCATCGATGATCAGGTCGATCTCGGCCACCTCGAACCCGGTGGTCGCGAGGTCGAACTCAAGCTCCATGGACGAGAGGTCCGCAAGCTCATCAGCGAGGATGTCCAGATCCCACCCGGCATTCAGCGCGATTTTGTTGTCCGCCAACATAAGAGCTCGTTTGGCCGGCTCTGACAGATTTGGGATCCGGATCGCTGGCACGGTCTTGAGACCAAGTGACTTTGCCGCTTCGAGCCGGCCGTGGCCGGCGATCAGCACGTCGGCCTCGTCGATGAGAAGTGGATTGGTGAACCCGAAGGTTCGGATGCTTTCAGCGATCTGGGCGATCTGCTTTGGGCTGTGGGTACGGGCATTGCGCCGAGCAGGCTGCACCGCATCAATGGCAATGTGGTCATAAGACAGACTCATGGTCAGCTCCTCTCTGAGCCCCGCGCGCAAATACGCTCGGGCTGGATTAGGCGCGTCTTCACGCGTGAGAATTTTTTTGAGAGTGTTGCGACCGCTTCATCCAAAGCGGACCGAACGTGCCCCCATCCGAGGGCGAGCCGCCACGAAGTCATCCAACTTGTGGGCTTTTGCTGGTGCAGGATGGCTATCCAGCCGAACATCTCTTCAGACCAGCACTGAAAGAGTGTTATGTCCCAACCACTATATCTAGTGCATGATTCGCCTTTTTGATCAACACCTGCTCGGCCCCCTGCGGATCACGAGCACGTGATCATCTTCATCTGCCAGTCGCCCACCTCGTGATCTCCCTCTCGACTTCCCGCCCAACATGAGCGTCACTGTTGCCATGCCCGGTCAGACCCGGGCGCATCTCGGTACCAGGGCCGGCATAACGCTGGCCCGGAGAACCGAGGAGCAAACATGTACAGAACCACATCAACACCTCCGCGCGAGACCAAGTCCGCAATCCTGCGCAAACTGCTGAGCCGCAAGGCCGGCGCGGATCTGACCACCCTGCAATCCGCCACCGGCTGGCAGCCGCATTCCGTCCGCGCCGCGTTGAGCGGTCTGAGGAAGGCCGGATACAGGATCGACCGCGCGGATCCTGCCAAACCCGGCGGCGGCGCGGTCTACCGCATCACGAGCGGCCCGGAGAGCGCGACATGAAGCTCTCCCTAGCCGAGATCGACACCATGGACCGGGCGGCGCTGATTGCCGCCTGGGACGCGGTCTTCGGTACACCCATTCCGAAGCGCCTCAGCAGCCCGTTCCTGCGCCGGTTCCTGGCCTTCGAGATTCAGGGCCGGGAATGTGGCGGATTGCCAAAAGGCTTCGTCGGCAAGCTCACGAGGGCGGTTCGCGACGACCGGGGCACCAGCAGCGCCGCACTGAAGCCCGGCGGGCGCCTAATCCGGGAATGGAATGGCGTGACCCATGTGGTCGATGTCATCGACGGTGGCTTCGTCTGGAATGGTCAGCGTTATGCGTCGCTGTCGCCAATCGCCCGGGCTATCACCGGGGCCCGATGGTCCGGTCCGCGGTTCTTCGGGCTGAAGAGGTCGCGTTGACCATGAACAAACCGCGGATCCGCTGTGCCATCTACACCCGCAAATCCTCCGACGAGGGGCTCGACCAGGACTTCAACTCGCTCGATGCGCAAGCCGAGGCCTGCGCCGCCTACATAGCCAGCCAGCGACACGAGGGCTGGGTTGCGGGCAAGACCCGCTACGATGACGGCGGCATCTCCGGCGGAACGCTCGACCGGCCTGCCCTGCAGCGTCTTCTCACCGACATCGACGCAGGTCTCGTTCAGATGGTGGTGGTCTACAAGATCGACCGCCTGACCCGTTCCCTTGCCGACTTTGCCAAGCTGGTCGAGCGCTTCGATGCCGCCGGTTGTTCCTTCGTCTCAGTCACCCAGGCCTTCAACACGGCCTCGTCGATGGGACGGCTGACTCTCAACGTGCTCTTGTCCTTTGCCCAATTTGAGCGCGAGGTTACGGCCGAACGGATCCGGGACAAGATCGCAGCCTCAAAGAAGAAGGGGCTCTGGATGGGTGGCGTGCCGCCCCTGGGCTACGATCCGCACCCTGATCCGAAGACCCGGGGCCTCGTCATCAACGCGGATGAGGCAGAGACCGTTCGGACGATCTTCGCCCTCTACGACGACCTTGGCTGCCTGAATGCCGTGATGCGCCGGGCCAATGCCCTGGGCCTGCGCTCCAAGCTGCACCGCTTCCGCTCCGGGCGGGTCCAGGGTGGCAATCCGTTCTCGCGCGGCCAGATCTATGCGCTCCTGCGCAACCCGATCTACATCGGCAAGATCCGCCACAAGGCACAGATATGGGATGGGCAACATGAGCCGATTGTGGACGAGGCCCTGTGGGACCGGGTCCAGTCCAAGCTCCAGGCCGCCAGCGTACGCCCGCGGGGTTGGAAGACTGCTGCCCGGCAACTCGTTGCCACACCTGTTGCTCCGCTCACCGGGAAACTCCGTGATGAAACCGGAGATCGATTGACCCCGACGCACACTCGGCGTCATGGACGGTACATCCGCTACTATGTCTCGAACCGGTTGATTTCCGGCGGGACGGATCCACGAGGCTGGCGATTGCCCGCGCCGGCATTGGAACAGGCTGTAGCCAACGCCATTTCACGGCATATCGGGAAGCTGGCCCACGATCATCGGATTTGCGCACGACCCGATATGCAGCGCGGCGATGCGATCTTAGCAAAAGCTCAACGACTTGTGAGTAGGCTATCAGAGGGCGCGCCGGGGCATCTGCAGAAGATCTTGGATGATGGGCAGATCACGAAGAACGGCATTGTCTTGCGGCTGAATGTGGATGGTCTAGCCGAGGCACTTGGAGTGCAACCCAACGAGATTGACCATGCGGTTCTGGCCATCAAAGCTCCCTTCGAACTGCGCCGACGGGGTGTCGAGGGAAAGATCATTGTCGGCGACCGTGAGCCACAACCGGATCGTACGCTGGTTCGCGCTCTGTCCCAAGCGCATGCGTGGTCAACCGACTTGCGCAACGGCAAGCCCCTTGGAGAGATCGCCGCCGCAACACAGCATTCCGAATCCTACATCCGCACCAGGGCGCAGCTCGCGTTCCTCGCGCCTGCCATCCAGGGCGCGATCCTCGAGGGGCGCCAGCCTGCCGACCTGACGCTCGAACGGATCATCCGCAAACCCGTGCCGCTGGACTGGGACGCGCAGGCCAGGATGTACGGGTTCGCGCAAAGCCCGCGACATCCCTGATCAGCGCGCGGCGTTCCCTGTTCCCGCAGAAAACTTCCCTGATAATCGCGAAAATGTTCCCTGTTATTTTGCATAGGGAATTTTTGTGCAACGCATTGATAAAACGTGAGGATTCAGGGCTCAAAATCAGCCAAAAGGCCCAAATCCGAAGTATTTCCCTGTATATTCCCTGTTAGCAGGGAATTTTGGCGCTAACCGAAGCGCGTGATGGTGCCTCTAGAGACACTGCGCCGAAATCGCGCCAGCTCATGGGATTACAGTCGTCTCTCCGGCAGATGGCATAGCCCAAGCGCCCGGAAAAACGGGAGAAAACAGGGAAAGAAAGACTGTCCTGACAGAGATAGGTGTGGGTGGCGGAGACGAAGGGATTCGAACCCTCGAGACGGTTTCCCGCCTACTCCCTTAGCAGGGGAGCGCCTTCGACCACTCGGCCACGTCTCCGCCGACCCGTTTAAGGAAGCGTGCAGGCGGGGACAAGGCCAAATTGACCAAGGACAGATGAAAAGACTAGCCTGACGGGCAAACGGTCTGACGCAACCGAAAGGATCACCCGTTATGCCCCCGTCCCCGCTTGCCGCGCCGCTTGATCTGCCCTGCGGCGTGCGCCTGGCGAACCGCATCGGCAAGAGCGCGATGACCGAAGCACTCGCCGGGCCGGACGATGCGCCGAACGTGGCGCATGACACGCTTTATGCGCGTTGGTCCAAGGGCGGCATGGCGGTGCAACTGACCGGGAACGTGATGATCGACCGGCGGCATCTGGAGCGCCCCGGCAACGTGGTGGTGGAGGACCGGCGCGACCTGCAAGCGCTGAAATCCTGGGCTGCGGCGGGGAAATCGGGGGGCAGCCGGATCTGGATGCAGATCAGCCATCCGGGGCGGCAATGTCCGATTGTCGTGAACATGCGCCCGCTCTCGCCTTCAGCCGAGAAGCTCCGCATCCTTGGCCTCTTCGGCAAACCGAGGGAAATGACCGAGGCCGATATCGAGGATGTGATCCAGCGCTATGCAACCACCGCGCAGATCGCGCAGGAGGCGGGGTTTGACGGCGTGCAGATCCACGCCGCGCATGGCTATCTCATCAGCCAGTTCCTGTCGCCGATCACCAACCGGCGCGGCGATCGCTGGGGTGGGTCGGTCGAAAACCGTGCGCGGTTCCTGCGACGGGTCTATTCTGCGGTGCGCGCGACTGTGGGGCCGGGTTTTCCGGTAGCCGTCAAACTGAACTCCGCCGATTTCCAGAAGGGCGGGTTCAGCCTTGAAGACAGCACCCGCGTCGCGGCGTGGCTGGAGGAGGACGGCATCGACCTGATCGAACTGTCGGGCGGCACCTATGAGCAGATGAGTTTCGTCAACGGCACCGACACGTCCGAACAGCGCGACAGCAACAGGCGGCGCGAGGCGTATTTCCTCGATTACGCGCGCGAGCTCCGCAAAGCCGTGAACGTCCCGATCATGGTCACCGGCGGCTTCCGCAGTACCGACGCAATGGAGCAGGCGCTGACCGAGGACGGGATCGACATGATCGGCCTCGCCCGGCCGCTCTGCATAGACCCGGACGCGGCAGGCAAGCTGATCGGCGGGACCAAGCGGCAGGTGGGCATCGACGAGGCCGGGTTGATGCTGGGTACGGGATCGCTGGGGGCCAACACGAAAAGTTGGTTCATCAACCTGGTCAATACCGCCTCAAGCGTCGAATATTACGTGTCGCAAATGACCCGGATGTCGCGCGGGGAGCAGCCCCAGACCATCCACCGCATCAGCACGATCGGCACCTTCCTGTGGTATCTGACGATGACGACCGTGAATGGCGTGCGCCGCAAGATCGGCTAAGAACGCGGGCACGCCCCAAACCGCGTTACAGCGTCATCTGGAAATAGCGCAGATGCGGGATCAGCTCCGGCGTGATCGTCGCCACCGCGCTGTCATACGGTTCGGCGTCGCTGAACCCGAGCCGGTGATAGAGCGAAATCATGGGAGTGTTGCCCCGAAACGTATCGGCCACCAATTCGGACACGCCAAACTCTCGGGCCGCCCCGATCCGCGCTTCAATAAGCGCCGCGCCAAGGCCGGTTCCGCGATAGGACGGATGGACGTAGAGATGCTTCATCTCCGCCACATCGTCCGACACCCGGCGCAATGACCCGGTGCCAACTGCGCCCCCTTCGGCGTCATGGGCAAGGAAGTAGGCTCCCTTCGGCGGGAGCACCGCATCGAAATTCGAAAAGAAGTATTCGACATGCTGCATCACGTCGAATTCCGGTGCACCGAGGTCGCGGAACTTGTCATAGGCCCATGTCACATGAGCTGTCAAAAGCGCCCTTGCCGCCTCCATCGGAACATCATCCGCCCTCTGATACGAGACCAGACGCGCGGCACCTATGGCGGCATCATGATGATTTGAGTTGGGTACAAACATCTCCTGAATCTCTCCACCCAGCATGATAGCCTCCAACCTTTCCTCATTTACAACTTTTGTTAACCTCAGATGGCAAAATGCCCTAATCAGGAAAAAACACTCAAATGAAAGCCAAGCTATCATGTCGCTAGACTGGCGCAGCCTCCCGTCCCTCGCCGCGCTCCGGGCCTTCGATGCAACAGCCCGCAATGGAGACTTTGCCCGCGCGGCGCGTTCGCTGAACGTGACCCATGCCGCTGTGGCGCAGCAGGTGCGCGCGCTGGAGAAGGATCTGGGGATGAGCCTCGCCGTGCGCGAAGGCCGTTCGGTGAGGTTGACCCCGCTTGGCGTGGAGCTGGCACGGTCGCTTGCCGAGGGGTTCGAGACGATCGCTGACGGCATCGACACGCTGCGCCGTCGGGAACAACGGCGGGGCATCCGGATCACTGCAACGCCGTTTCTGGTCGACCGGATCATCACGCCACGGCTGTCCGAATTCTGGGACGCGCATCCCGGCTCCGAGATTTCGATTCACCCGTCGCGGGAATATATCGACATTGCGTCAGAAGGCTTCGATCTGGCGATCCGCGCGCTCCCGAACAGCACCGAAATGACGTGGCCCGGCGTCGATGTGGCCCCGTTGGCCGAGATGCTGGTTGTGGGGATCGTGGCGCCGAAGCTGCTCGAAGATGCCTCCGCCAACCCGCAGGACCTGCCGTGGCTGGAACATGACGGCATGATGAGCAAGCTGATCATGATGCGCGATTGCGGGCTGGAGGTTGAAAAGCTGACCTTTGTCCCGATCGGCAGCCCCAACCTGTTGATGGAGGCTGTGCGACAGGGGCTTGGGGCGACGCTGTTCAGCGAACAGTTCACCCGCGAGGATCTTGCGGCGGGGCGTCTTGTGCAGGTGCCCCTGCCCAAGACGCTCTACGCACGCTATCTCGCGGTGACGCCCAAAGGGCCGCGCCACGCTCTGGTTGAACCGTTTGTTGAGTGGGTGCGCACGCTCTTCTGACGTGCGCCTTGATCAGGTGTTGAAGAGGAAGTGCAGCACGTCGCCATCCTTGACGACATAGCTCTTGCCTTCAGCCCGCATCTTGCCCGCTTCTTTGGCCGCGTTTTCGCCGCCCAGAGAGACATAGTCATCATAGGCGATGGTTTCGGCGCGGATGAAGCCCTTTTCGAAATCGCCGTGGATCACACCGGCGGCTTGCGGCGCGAGCGTGCCTTTGGAGATGGTCCAGGCGCGGGCCTCTTTCGGACCGACGGTGAAATAGGTTTCAAGCTGAAGCAACTCGTAACCCGCGCGGATCACACGGTCGAGACCGGCTTCCTCAAGGCCCATTTCGGACAGGAATTCCTGCGCCTCTTCGGCGTCGAGCTGGCTGATCTCTTCCTCGATCTGGGCCGAGATGACCACATGGCTGTTGCCCTGTGCTGCGGCCATTTCGCCCACGGCGTTCGACATGGCGTTGCCGTCTGCCGCATCCGCCTCGGATACGTTGCAGACGTAAAGCACGGGCTTGGTGGTCAGCAGTTGCAGCATATCCCACGCCTTGCGGTCTTCGTCGTCGACCGACACGGTTCGCGCGGGTTTGCCCTCTTCCAGTGCGGCCAGAGCAGCCTTCATCAGGCGCTCCTGCTGCACCGCGTCCTTGTCACCGCCGCGCACCTTGCGGACGATGTTCTGGAGGCGCTTCTCAAGGCTTTCGATATCGGCGAGCATCAGTTCGGTTTCGATGGTTTCGGCATCGGCCACCGGGTCCACCCGGCCATCCACATGCACCACATCGCCATCCTCGAAACAGCGCAGCACATGGGCAATGGCGTCAACCTCGCGGATGTTGGCAAGGAACTGGTTGCCCAGACCTTCACCCTTCGACGCGCCTTTCACGAGGCCCGCGATATCCACGAACGTGATCCGTGTCGGAATGATCTGCTTGGATTTGGCGATCGCGGCCAGCTTGTCGAGCCGCGCATCGGGCACGGCCACGTCGCCCACGTTGGGCTCGATCGTGCAGAACGGAAAGTTCGCCGCCTGCGCCGCTGCGGTCTTGGTGAGCGCGTTGAAAAGGGTCGACTTGCCCACATTCGGCAAACCCACGATTCCCACCTTGAAGCCCATGTCGATCTCTCCTGATCCTGCGAAGTTGCGCCGCTTCTATGCGCTGACCGTCGGCGCTGCAAGACGGCTGAGATCGGGCATCATGCGCCGCCAGAACCGGTGGTTGAGCAGCACCGCCGCCCCGGCCAGACCCAGCACCAGCCCGATCCAGATGCCCGTGGCGCCCCAACCCACGACAAAGCCCAGCACATAGGCCGCCGGCAGACCGATGCCGAAATAGGATACGGCGGCATAGATCATCGGAACGCGCGCATCCTGCACGCCGCGCAACAGGCCCAGCGCCACGACCTGCGCGCCGTCCACCAGTTGGAAGATCGCGGCAAGGATCAGCAGGGTGATGCCCAGCGCAATGATTTCGGCCCGCGCAGGATCGTCGGGGTCGAGGAAGGCCGCGATCAGGGGTTCCGGCAGCGCGACGAACAGAACAATGGTCAGCGCTGCAACGAAAGCCGACAGCGCCAGTGCCACAATGCCACCCCGTGCCATATGCGGCCAATCCTTGCGCCCGAACGCATTGCCCGCGCGCACGGTGGCGGCATTGGACAGGCCCAGATGCAGCATGAAGGTCATCGACGCCAGTTGCAGCGCGATGCCATGTGCGGCCAGCGGGATGGTCCCGAGCCAGCCCATCATGATGGCAGAAGAAGCAAAAAGCCCGGTCTCCGACAGCGAGGTCAGGCCAATGGGCACGCCCAGTTTGAAAACCTGAACCAACATCTCGTTGTCCGGTTTCCAGAGCCGCTGGAACAGGCTGTGTTCGGGCACGAAAACGCGGATATAAACCACGATCACCAGCATCGAAAACACATGTGTGCTGAGCGAGGCAATGGCCGCGCCCTGAAGGCCCAATTCCGGAAAGCCGAAATTGCCGAAGATCAGCGCATAGTTCGCCAGCGCGTTATAGGGCACGGCCACGGCCGTAACCCAGAACACGACCTTGGTTTTCTCCAATGCGGCCAGGTAGCTTTTCAGCACCATCGTCACCAGCGCAGGCAACAGACCGAACGCCAGCACCCGCAGGTAGACTTGTGCCTCGCTTGAGATCACCTGTGTCTGACCCAACCGTTGCAGCAACGCCTCGGACCACCACAAAAGCGGAAACATCACCACGCAGAACAGCGCCGACAGCCAAAGCCCCATACGGGTGGCGCGGCGAACCTTCTGGTCATCGCCCTCGGCCGCATAGGAGGCCACCATCGGCATCACCGCCCAGGCAAAGCCGCATCCGAACAGGAACAGCGTAAAGAACAGTGTGTTGGCCAGCGTGACCGTGGCCAGCGCCTCGGCTCCGTACCAGCCGACCATGATCGTGTCGGTCAGGCCGATGGACATCTGCGCGATATGCCCGCCAACCAGCGGCAGCCCCAAAACGAGGATGGCCCGGATATGGGCCGGATATGACATCTGATCTGTGCGCATGGCGCTGCGTTAGACCGGCCCCTTGGACGGGGCAAGGGTTTTGTCGGGTCAGATGGCGCGCAGCAGGAATTGCGCGGCAAGAATGGCGATGACCAGACCGGCGCCTGTCTCGATCGCCCCGGCGATCCGCGCGGTGTGCGGACCGCTGGCAAACCGCGCCAACGTGCCTTCACGAAAGGTCACGGACCCGATGGCAGCGGCCAGAGTAACGCTCGCGGTTCCCAGACCCATCGCAAAGGTGCCAAGGATGCCGGCAAGGTCGATCCCCATGCTGACCGACAGGATCAGCAGGAACAGCGCACCGGTGCAGGGCCGGATCGCAATCGCACCGATCAGAACCAGCGCGTCCCGCAGAGACCGGACGTTTTGCGCCTGCTCCGGTGTCGGGCCGTGGGCGTGGCCGCAGGTGCTGCACACTCCATCATCGCCGTGGTGGTGATGATCGTGATGATGGTCCGAAACAGCCGGTGTCCAGTTCGACCAGAGGCGCGCCGCACCGCGCACCGCCAGCCACGCGCCGATGCCGCAGATCGCGGCATAGCTGAAAGGGGCGAACCAGTCTTCGGCAGCGCCAACCATCTCTTCACGTCCAAGGCCCAGGATCCAGACGCCCGCATAGACCACGACAATCGCGGTCGCCGCCTGTGCGAGGCTCGACAGCACCGCCAGCAGCGACAGTCGACTGAGCGAGACACGTTCGGCCACGCCATATCCCGCAATCAGGATCTTGCCGTGCCCCGGTCCGACCGCATGGAAGAATCCATAGCCGAAACAGACCGCCATCAGCGTCAGAATCGCGCCCGGCTGTTCGGCCCGCAGCGCGCGCAGGCCCTGCGCCATGCCGCTTTGCGCCGCGCGCTGGCCTTCGGCGGCCCAGCTTTCCAGCATCCGCGCCCCGTCAAAACCCCAGAGCCAGACCGCAAGCGCGACAACGACAACAGCTGCTAGTTGGAGGGCTGTGCGCATGAGATCGTGATCGTGTCGGAGAAATGAATGCCGACGCGCATCTCGTTGAAGATGTCTTCCATGGAACCGCCGTTCAGTTCCTCCTCGACCGCCGCCTGTGCTGCCGCCTGATTGGGGTCCGTCACAGTGGCTTCGCAGGCCGTGTTGGTCAGTGAGACCCCCTGCGTCACGTCATAGGCCACGTAATAGGTCGGGTCGTATTGCAGCACTTCCAGCCCTTCGACCGGCGTCGCCGGGATATCGCGGTAATGGGTCGCGGTGATAAACCCGTTCTCCACCGAGACTCCCGTCGGACGCGGGCGTGGCATCTCGATCTTGTCGCCGTTCGAATAGACGTAGAGATCGCCCTCGAACCCTTCCGGCCATTCGATAAGATCAAACCCGAACAGCGTATCGAGCTCTGCTTCGGTCAGCCGCCCGTCGCCATCGGAGTCCAGTCCGTAATCCTCAAGGATCAGAAGGGTGAAAAAATCGTCATAGGTCCATGTCACGGTCACGCCCGTGACCTCGGACTGTTCATTCACCTCGAACCGCAGGGCGGTTTCGACAAATATGTGCGGATGCGCACCCAAAGGCGCGGCGACCAGTCCCAAAACAAGGGCGAAAGCGGCATGTCTCATGGCTATCGGAGGTAAATCCCTCCGATAGCTAAAGCAAGCTCAACTGACAGCGACCGGCGCGGATTCGCGCACCTGTCAGCTGCGCCCTTTGCGCGTGTCCGGATGCAGCGACGTGCCAAGGATGTGCTCGGAGCGATGGATCACATGCCCCGCCCCGCCAACGATCAACGGATCTGGCGGCTGCGCGATGTCGAAATCCTTGCCCGGGTAGTCCAGCGTCGACAGGAAATGCTTCATGCAGTTCAGGCGCGCGCGCTTTTTGTCGTCGGATTTGACAATGGTCCACGGCGCATCGGCGGTGTCGCTGTAGAAGAACATCGCCTCCTTCGCCTCGGTATAGTCATCCCATTTGTTCAGGCTGGCCTTGTCGATGGGGGACAGCTTCCACTGCTTGAGCGGGTCGGTCTCGCGGCTGGCGAAGCGCTTGCGCTGCTCGTCCTGGGTGACCGAGAACCAGTATTTGTAAAGCCGGATGCCCGAACGGGTCAGCATACGCTCAAGCTCGGGTGTCTGGCGCATGAATTCCAGATACTCGCCCGGTTCGCAGAAGCCCATCACCCGCTCTACACCCGCGCGGTTGTACCACGACCGGTCATAGAGAACGATCTCGCCCGAGGTCGGCAAATGTTCGATATACCGTTGGTAATACCACTGGCCGCGCTCCACATCGGTGGGTTTGTTCAGGGCAACCACACGCGCCGTGCGGGGATTGAGGTGCTCGGTAAACCGCTTGATCGTGCCACCCTTGCCCGCCGCATCACGGCCTTCGAAGATCATCACGAATTTCTGTCCGGTGTCCTGCGCCCACAGCTGCACCTTGAGCAGCTCTGCCTGCAAAGCGGCCTTTTCGGCCTCATAGGCACGGCGGGACAGCTTGTTGGAATAGGGATATTTTCCGGTCTCGAACGCCCGGCGCACCTGATCGGCGCGCGGTGCCTTGTTCTGCGGCGGCGCGATTTTCTTCTCAGCACCGTTGGCGGCGGTCTTGACGTCTGCCTCGGCGGTCATGGCGGGTGGTGTGGTCATGCAGGGCTCCCGAAATATGCGTGTGATCGGTGAGACTCTATCGCATTCGGCAAAAGGTCTCTTTGACACGCATCAAAAACAGACGCCCCGCCCCATTGATTTTCCCGCCCGGTTCCGGCAATCGGTTGCGACCACCTATTGGAGACCGCCATGACCCGTATCGACGCCAAATTCGCAGAACTGCGCAAAGAGGGCAAAAAAGCCTTCGTGTCCTACGTGATGGCGGGCGATCCGGATTTCGACACCTCGCTTGAACTGGTCAAGGGCCTGCCGGGCGCCGGAGTGGACATCATCGAACTGGGCCTGCCCTTCACCGATCCGATGGCCGATGGCGCCACGATCCAGCTTGCAGGTCAGCGCGCACTGGATGGCGGCATGACACTCGACCGCACGCTGGAAATCGCGCGCCGGTTCCGCGAAGGCGACAACACGACCCCGATCGTGATGATGGGCTACTACAACCCGATCTATTCGCGCGGTGTGGACCTGTTCCTGACACAAGCCAAAGAGGCCGGTATCGACGGTCTGATCATCGTGGATCTTCCGCCAGAGGAAGACGAAGAGCTGTGCATCCCTGCGCAGGCTGCCGGTCTGAACTTCATCCGCCTTGCCACCCCGACCACCGACGACAAGCGCCTGCCGAAGGTGCTGCAGAACACCTCCGGCTTTGTCTACTACGTGTCGATCACCGGCATCACCGGCGCAGCCGAGGCACAGGCCGCCGATGTTGGGCCCGAGGTTGCGCGCATCAAGGCCAAGACCGATCTGCCCATCATCGTTGGTTTCGGCATCAAGACACCTGATGCCTCTCAGGCGATTGCGGGTGTCGCGGATGGCTGCGTCGTGGGCTCGGCCATCGTGGCCGAACTTGCCAGCGGCAAGCCGGTCAGCGAGGTTCTGGCCTTCGTCAAGTCGCTGGCCGACGGCGCCCACCGCGCCTGACCGGATGGCGGCACGGGCGGAATAGACGCCCTTAGGGATCAGTCGCGCGCCGCGTCCATACGTTTGCGCAGGCGCGCCAGGGTCGCGATCATCTCCGCGACCTCGTCGGGCTCCAGCGCGTCCGAAATCTCCGTCACATCCGGGGCGAGGCTGGCGATGGCTTCGTCCCGGAACGTGCGTCCGGCTTCGGTCAGCCAGACCTGCTTGCTGCGCGCGTCGTCGGGATTGGCGCGCATTTCGACCAACCCGCGCTTTTCCAGCCCCGCCAGCGTGTGGGTCATGCTGGTCTTGGGAACCTGAAACGCCCGCGCCAGCTGCAACGGCGTCCGCCCGTCCTGCACCCGGATCAAATGGTTGATGACGCTGAAATGCGGCAACACCATTCCGTCCGGCAGCCGCGCCTCGAAGGACGCGCGGCTCAGTTGGCTGATGATGCCGATTTCATTGAAGAGTTCGAAATAGAGACCGGTTACGTCCGGCCCTGTCTTGGTGTCAGGCATTCTTCGGTTTTGGTCTCATCCGGGTGTCCAGCGCCCAGCGCGGAGTGCGCGGCGTCGGCGCAGCGTAGCCCAGAAGCCCCAGCATTTGAACCGTTCCGCCACCGGGCGCATAGGCGTCTTGGATCGCCGTGTAGAGATCGGCCATTTCTGGGTATTCCTGCAACGCCTGACTGACCGGGCGGAGACCCAACCCGGCCCCGGTCGCCGCAAGGTTTGCCCGCAGCCAGCGGGCCCCTGTAGCGATCTGATCCTCGCGGGTGTTGCCATCCGTGACCTGCAACACCAGCGCAGGCGCCGAGGCAATTGCGTCCACCGTTCCCTGTATCGCGCCCTGCGCCGCCATCGTCGATGGGTCAAGCGAGGCTTCATGGGTCAGCAATCCTGCCATTGCCAATGCTTCGAACAGCGGACCACCAAGGTCGATCCCGTCGGGGTTGGCGTTGATCTCGGCCTTGCCGATGCGCAGAAGGTCGATGCTTTCCTTCCACGCGTCCGGCGTCGCCGCCTCGATCAGCCAAGCCTCCGTCGCGATCTTCCGCAGCGGACCGGCCTCGGGGCCTTCTGCCAGCACGGACACATAAGGCGTCACCGCCGCCCGCGCCCGATCGTCCAGAGTTCGATCCTCGAACACCTCCTTGTGGGTTCTGCGCGCCATCACATGAGCGAAAAGCGGATCGGGCGCGGCGGCGTCCGGAACAAAGCGACAGATCGCAACCGGGCCGGTCTCGCCTTCCGGGAAAAGCGTCTGGTCAATGCCATACCCCTCCTGCGCGGCGGCCATCCGCATCAGGTCGAGGAAACACCCCATGCCGACGGTCAGTTGCCGCGCAAACGGGTCGGTCACAGGCAGATCCCGCGCCGGGTCCCGCCAGATCGCGACGGTGTCTTCCCCGATCAGTTCCGCTTCCCAGGGCTGGCGATTGTGCGGATTCGGGGCCAAAAGCGCGCAGGACAGCGCCCGCAGACGCGGGTCGTCATACCCGCCGGCCAGGTCCCACGGTGCCAGCGCTTTTGTTGGCGTTCGGGTGCCTGCAAATACGCCGATACCGCCAGTTGCGGCAACAATCGTGCCACCCCCGATAAGTCCAAGTGTCTTTCGTCGCGAAAGGGTCATGGTAATCTCCATTGGTTCGATATCGCACTATATAGTACGATATCGCACCATTCAAGCAGCGAGGTCAAAAATGCCGCGTTGCGCCCTTTGCAACTGACTGGTAAAGAAAACTAACCAATATGACCGAAAGGCCGACTCATGCCCGTGATCACTGAAATCGAAGACCTCCGCCGCATCTACAAACGCCGCGTGCCAAAGATGTTCTTCGACTACACGGAATCCGGCAGCTGGACCGAACAGACCTTCCGCGAGAACTCCTCGGATTTTGACAAAATCTACCTGCGCCAGCGCGTCGCCATCGACATGGAAGGCCGCAAGACCGCGTCGCAGATGATCGGTCAGAATGTGTCCATGCCCGTGGCCCTGGCCCCGGTGGGCCTGACGGGGATGCAGCATTTCGACGGCGAGATCAAAGCGGCCAGAGCGGCCGAGAAATTCGGCGTCCCCTATTCACTCAGCACCATGTCGATCTGTTCGATCGAGGATGTGGCCGAGAACACGTCAAAGCCGTTCTGGATGCAGGTCTACACGCTCAAGGACGACGATTTCATGCAGCGCCTGTTCGACCGCGCAAAAGATGCCAAATGCTCGGCGGCGATCATCACGGTCGACCTGCAGCTGCTGGGCCAGCGCCACAAGGACGTCAAGAACGGTCTCAGCGCCCCGCCCAAGCTGACCCCGGCTTCGGTCGCGAACATGATGACCAAAGTTCAATGGGGCCTGGGCATGCTCCAGACCAAGCGACGGTTTTTCGGGAATATCGTCGGTCATGCAAAGGGCGTGAAAGACCCGTCCTCGCTGTCGTCATGGACGGCACAGGCGTTCGACCAGTCGCTCAACTGGGACCGCATCCGCGAATTCCGCAAGATGTGGGACGGCCCGCTCATCATCAAGGGCATCATGGATCCGCGCGACGCGCTGGAGGCGCTGAACGTCGGTGCGGACGCAATCATCGTGTCAAACCACGGCGGCCGTCAGTTGGACGGCGCGCTGTCGTCGATCCGCGCTCTGGCACCGATCATGGATGCGGTGGGAGACAAGATCGAGGTGCATCTCGACAGCGGCATCCGCTCCGGTCAGGACGTGCTCAAGGCGCTCGCGATGGGGGCCAAGGGCACCTATATCGGCCGCGCCTATGTCTACGGGCTGGGCGCCAATGGAGAGCAGGGTGTCACCGACGCGCTGAACGTGATCCACAAGGAACTGGAAGTGTCGATGGGCCTGTGCGGGCGCACGGATGTAAACGCGCTCGACCGCGACATCCTGATGATCCCGAAAGGGTTTTCCGGCGACTGGGAAGAGTGACGCCACGCGTCGGTGCGATCCTCGGAAAAATCCCAGGGATCGATCTGTCATAGGGTCCTCGGGTCAAGCCCGGGGATCACATTTGAATTCGGAGAAGAAGCGGCGCCGCCCTTTGGGCCTGACGGTTCTCTCAACTGCCGGGGTTTCCCCCGTGACCTGTGCCCCTTGGGGCCTTCGTGAAACCGGTTTCTCATGGTCGCCCCTGGCGGGGAACAAGAGAGTGTCAGTTCATGGTGTCGCGGCATGGGAGTGACCCTTCCCGCTCGATGCGCATCGTGGGCGGGGGTATGCGGTGTCAGGCGTTAAGGATTTGGAAATCCTGCGTGCGGTGCCAAGACCTTTCGAAAATGCGACCCGCCTCACACCCGCCGCAAAGCGGCGCGGCTCAGCACCGGCAACAGAATCAGCGTCACGGCAAAGAGCAGCCCGCCGATCACCGCGAAAGAGGTGGAGAGCCCGAACCCTTCGGACAGGAACCCCATCAACGGCGGACCGATGAAGAACCCGGCATAACCCACCACCGAAATCCGGGAAATCGCGTGGCTGCGGTAGCGGTTGGGCACCATGCGCCCGATCCAGGCATAGGCCATGGGCGCCATCACGGATACGCCCAGCCCGAGGATCGAAAACCCGAGATAGGCCACCCAGAGCGACGGGGCCGCCGCCGCAATGGTCGCGCCAAGCCCGGCCGTGACCGACGCCCAGCGGATCACCAGTTTCTCGGACAGGCGGTTGGCGACGATCTGACCGGCCAGACGACCCACCGCCATCGTTATCCCAAGGAGCGCGGGCCCCAGGGCGCCCTGCGCCGCACCGGCTCCGAGATTGCGTTCCAGATGCAACGCCGACCAGCCTTCGGTCGCCTGTTCCGACATGAAAGCGATGAGGATGATCATCCCGCCCGGCAGAAGAAGCGTCCACGGCAGAGGTGCCGCCTCGACCTCGTCTGCGCCGAGCTCCGGGTCCGCCACCGGTGCGGCTGCGGCCTGCAGCACGAGGCATCCGATCACAACCGCAGCGCCCGTCAGAACAGCCGCCGGCCCGAATCCCACTTCGCGCGCCAGTCCGGTCGCCAGCGCGCAGGCGGCATAGGCCACGGAAAACACCGCGTGATTGAGGTTCATCAGGCTCCGCCTGACCTGCGCTTCAAGCGCGCTGACCCGGGCATTCATGGCCACGTCAAGCGTTCCGGAGGTCATCGTGACACACAGCATCGCCAGCGTGAACGTGACACCGCCCGTGGTATGCCCCGGCAAAAGCGTTGCACCGGCCAGCAGAGCTGTCAGCACCGCCAGCGCCCGCGGGCCAAGCCCGCGTTCTGCCAGAGGCGCCAGCCACATCGCCATCACCGCACCGATCGAGGTGATCAGAAGCGCCAGCCCGAACTGCCCGTCCGACAGCCCGACCTGCGGCTTGAGTACCGGCACAAGCGCGGCGAAACTGCCCCAGAACACACCGACGGCGGCGAATCCGGCGGCGGGTCCACGGCTGACATAGAGATCACGCAGAAGGCTCATATCGCTGTCCGTGCCACGGCGGCAACGCGCGGTCCAGCCCACATTTGCCCGGATATGTGCGAAAACTGCACGCTTGTCTCTTGTCATGCCGCGCAATCCGGTCTATCGCGCAGCCTTCACGCGGGGTGACAGCCTTGGAGGCACCCTGCCCTTACAATTTGGAGATATATCATGGCTGGTGAGATTCCTGATCTCGTAGCTCTGGAACGGACGGGGACAGGCAAGGGCGCCGCTCGTCAGGCACGTCGCGACGGCCTGGTTCCGGGCATTGTTTTTGGTGGCGACAACGACCCGCTGCCGATCAACCTTCCCTTCAACGAACTGCTCAAGCGCCTGAAGAAAGGCCGCTTCAAGTCGACTCTGTTCAACCTGAAGGTCGAAGGGCACGAGGACGTGCGCGTGATCTGCCGCGACGTGCAGCGCGATGTCGTCAAGGACCTGCCCACGCATGTCGATTTCATGCGCCTGCGCCGCACCACCAAGATCAACCTCTTCATCCCGGTCGAGTTCATCAACGAAGGTGGTGCTCCCGGCCTGAAGAAAGGTGGCGTACTGACCGTTGTGCGTCCGGAAGTCGAACTGGTGGTGACTGCCGGTGACATCCCCGAGAAGCTGACCGTCGATCTGACCGGCCTGAACATCGGTGACACCGTGACCATTTCGGCGATCACCCTGCCGGAAGGCACCAAGCCGACCATCGACCGTGACTTCGTGATCGCGAACGTTTCGGCTCCGTCGGGTCTGCGGTCGTCCGAGTCGGAAGACGAGGATGCGGCAGAGGCGGACGAGGTTCCGGCAACCGAGCAGTCCGACGACTGAGACCTGTCATCCAGGTCTGGATCGTTTCATGGCCCCGCCTTTTGGCGGGGCCATTTGCATTCAAGGGTCATTGAACCACACCGGCTTTGATGGACAACTACCGCCGCCGGGTGTTCCTCATCAGGGCATCCGAAGTTGGATCACCGCAGGCTCGCCGCCCTCAGACGGGCGAATGACAAACAGGTTTGCGTAGTCTGTCAGGTCGATCTGAACTTTGCCGGTATGGCCCATTCCTCTGATGATCGAAGGAATGGTCTCTGTGTGACCGACGACCAGCACTCTTTGGTCGGCATAATCAAAGCTAAGAAGGTCAAGCAGCCCTGTTACGTCTTCCACCGCAAGTGCCGACCGGTCAACACCCAGCGTCTCAGCGATGATCCGTCCGGTTTCGCGGGTCCGTCTGGCATCGGATGTGAGGACATGATCGATCTCCGACGTCGCGAGCATGGTCGCCCATGCCTCAGCGCGGGCACGGCCGGCTGCGGTCAAGTCTGGGTCTTCTTCGGACAGGGCTTTTTCGGCATGGCGGATCACGAAGACGGTTTCCTGAGCATGGACCGACGGCGCCGCGATCAGCACCGCTGCAGCAAATGGCAGAAGCATTTGGGTCATCTTGGACATCTCCGGTCTGATATTGCTCTTTGCCGATGGGCCCGACAGCCCCTCAGTCAATGGGTCTTATACAACATCCACTCGATTTTTCCGAACTCCGGCCCCGCGCCTGAGCAGCCGCGCCTGATCACCCTCTCCGTAATCATATCGGTCGCCAAAAAGGCGCGCTCGCCTTATGCTGCCACCATTGATGTATTCGCCATCGGGGGTTTCCCGTGTTCAGTTATGTATTTATCCCGCTTCTTTTTGCTGCCAGCCTGCTTTGGGCGCCAGCCCCGCTGCACGCCGAAACCCGCGTGGCGATCATCGACACGGCTTATGACACCCGCCCCTATCTCGACCGGTTGAAAGAGCGCGGCGTCGTTGCCATCGGGCGATACTACGCCCGCTGCGATCAGCCGGAATACGGGCTGACCGAAAAGCGGCTGATCAATCAGGGGCGCCCCAGCGACCCCGGCAGCGAGATTGCGCAGATGTTCGCCAAGGGCTTCGCTGTGCTGTCGGTCTACCAGTATTACAGCAACACCCCGAACAAGTTCCGCGGCCAGAACCGCGACGGCAAAGCTCTGCCCGATGCCAATTGCAACTGGACAGGTGTGGGTCGCAGCGTGGAAGAGGAAGCGGAACTGGATGTGCAGGCGGCGATCTCGCAGGCGCAGGCTTTGGGGCAACCCCGAGGCACCGCGATCTATTTCGGGGTGGATTTCAATTTCACCGACAGCGACACCGAGACCATTGACCTGATGGTGCGCTATTTCCGGGTGATCAAAGCGCGGATGGATGCGGCGGGTTACCGGACCGGAGCCTATGGCAGCGGTCATGCACATCAGATCCTGAAGGGTGCCGGGCTGATCGAGTATTCGTGGATCTCGGCCTCGCGCGCCTTTTCGCGCACCAGTGCATTTCACCGGTCGGGCGAGTGGCATCTCTTTCAGAACCAGGTGGACCGGGAATGGTTCGGCAGCAGCGGATCGGGGTGCAGGCGCGGTTTGCCGCTCGATACCAATGTGCAGAACATGTTTCAGGACGCCGACGTGGGTCTCTGGCGGCAGGGTGAGAGCTATATCATCGATGAAGGCCGCACCTTCGACATCTTCGCCACACGCCGCTTTGCCTGCGACGGCGACGCGGTGGTGCGGCGCGACAAAGGATCATCCTCGTCCGACGTGGCGCGGATCACCGAGTGCAAGGCGGGCAAGGCCAAGGCATTGCCGCCCAAGATCGACTTCGCCAATGCCGCGCGGGTGGGGGCGGCGACGGACACGCTGATCGAGGTCGATGTGGACGATGACGGCGAGTTTGACGGCTGGACGCATCACAGCAACCTGACGGCGCATTTCGGCTACAAGCCCGACTGGATTTTCGAAACCGCACGACGCAACGCGACATCCTGCGACTGATCTGGCATTCAATGGCCAAGGTGTCATTCTACGGACATCCAGATCAGAGACACCGCCCCTCATGTCGCCCAGCCTTTCCCAGATCTTTGCCGTGTTCCTGAAAATCGGGCTTCTGTCCTTTGGCGGCCCGGCGGCGCAGATCGCGCTTATGCACCGGATGCTGGTGGATGAACGCGATTGGCTGACGGAAAAGCAGTTTCTCAACGCGTTGAGCTTTTGCATGCTCCTGCCCGGGCCGGAGGCCATGCAGTTGGCGACCTACGCGGGCTGGCGGCTGCATGGGATCCTGGGTGGTCTGATCGCGGGGCTGCTGTTTGTGCTGCCGGGGGCGGTGGTGATCTTTGCACTGGCGCTGCTCTACGTGACCTATGGCGACCTGCCGCTGGTGGACACGTTGTTCCTCGGTGTGCAGGCGGTGGCCGTGGTGATCGTGGTCGAGGCGCTGCTGAAAGTGTCCAAGCGCGCGCTTCATGGGATGCCGCATTGGGTGCTGGCGGGCTTGGCCTTTGTCGCGATTTTCTTCTTTGCGGTACCGTTCCCGGTGATCGTTCTTGCCGCCGGGCTTTACGGCGCGATGGTGGCGACGACCGAGGCGACCCCTGCCCTGCCCGTCGCGGTGTCGGCAAAGCGCAGCTTGGTGACGATCCTGATCGGACTGGCAGCATGGGGCTTGCCGGTGCTGTTCGTCGACCTGGCCTTTGGCGGCACGATTCTGACCGAGATCGCGCTCTTTTTCTCCAAGCTTGCAGTTGTGACCTTTGGCGGAGCCTATGCGGTGCTGGCCTACATGGCGCAGGACGTGGTCGTGCAATACGGTTGGCTCACCCCGACCGAGATGATGGACGGGTTGGTTCTTGCGGAAACCACCCCCGGCCCGCTGATCCTTGTCACGCAGTTCGTGGGGACTTTGGCTGCGTTCCGCGAGGGCGGATACGCGCTGGCCATCGCAGGTGGGGCGATGACGCTTTGGGTGACCTTTATCCCCTGCTTCCTATGGATCTTTGTCGGTGCCCCCTACATCGACTGGATTTCCGCGCAGCCGCGTCTGAACGGAGCCCTACGCGCGATCACGGCGGCGGTGGTTGGGGTGATCCTGAACCTGTCGCTCTGGTTTGCGCTGCATGTGCTGTTCGGCACGGTGACAGAAGCACATATCGGGGTGCTGCGCCTCTGGTCGCCGGACGTGGCAACGCTGAATTGGCCGGCCCTTGCCCTGATCGCGTTGTCGGCGGTGTTGCTGTTGCGCGTCCACTTGGCGATTGGCTGGGTTCTGGGCATCTCGGCTGCAGCTGCTCTCGTTCTGGCCCAGATCTGACGCTTGGGCTTTTGCCCTTGGTCCCGGTTTCGCCTAGAGAGGGGCAAAGGCGATGCACTTGGAGGCACGGGCAGGATGAAACTCTTTGTGGGACTGGGCAATCCGGGGTCAGGCTACGCCAGGAACCGGCACAATATCGGCTTCATGGCGGTGGACCGGATCGCGTCGGATCATGGGTTTGGCCCGTGGAAATCCAAGTTCCAGGGCGAATTCACAGAAGGGCGGCTGGGCAGCGACAAGGTGCTGCTCCTGAAGCCCGGCACCTTCATGAACCGCTCGGGCCAATCGGTGCAGGCGGCGATGCAGTTCTACAAGCTGGAGCCTGCGGATGTGGTGGTGTTCCACGACGAGCTGGACCTCGCCCCTGGAAAGTGCCGCGTCAAACAGGGTGGCGGCCACGCCGGGCATAACGGGTTGCGGTCGATCCACGGGCATATCGGTGAGGCGTATGGTCGGGTGCGGTTGGGCATCGGGCATCCGGGCCACAAGGACAAGGTCGCGGGATACGTGCTGCATGATTTCCCCAAGGCGGATGAGGTCTGGCTGGACGACCTGCTGCGCGGGATTTCCGACGGGGCAGCGTATCTGGCGGATGGCGACACCGGCAAGTTCATGAACGCGGTGGCGCTGCGCGTGGCCCCGCCCCGGTCGTCAAAGACCCCGGCAAAGGCGGAAAAGGCGGATGTGCCGAAACCGGCCCCGAAACCCGAGGCCGAACCGGAGCCCGATACCCGCAACCCGCTGCAGAAGCTCGTGGACCGCTTCCGGTGAGCCTCTCAGACGCGCTGGCCGATCAGGCCGGGCATTGCGCGGCGCTCGGCTCGCCCTTCATGGCGCGGATTCTGCCGCTTCTGGCAGAGGTCTGGCCGGCGGGTTCGGCATTGGATGCGGCGTTGCGGGCTTTCACCGGCGACATCGGCCCCAAAGGCCATTCCCTGCCCTTGCGATTGGCCTCGGGGTTGCACGCGTTAGTTCTCACCGGGCAGGATGCGGACCTGATCGCGGCCTACCCGCCGAACGACGTGTCGGATCAGGCATTGAGAACGGCCCTGACCGGCGCGCTGGCGCGGCACGAAGCTTTCTTGACCCAATGGATCACCTCACCGCCCCAGACCAACGAGGTGCGCCGGTCGGCGCTTCTGATCGCAGGGGCGCATGCGCTGGTGCATCGGACCGGGGTGAGAGATCTGCGCCTGTCGGAACTGGGGGCCAGTGCCGGGTTGAACCTGATGTTCGACCGCTACGCGCTGGACGCTGGCGGCACCCGGCTGGGGCCGGAGGACGCGGCATTGACGTTGTCACCCGATTGGGTCGGACCTGCCCCGATGGCCGCGCCCTTCACCGTATGCGACCGGCGGGGTGTGGACCTCAACCCGCTTGATCCGCACAACCCCGACCACGCGCTGCGCCTGCGCGCGTATCTCTGGGCGGATCAGGAACACCGGCTGACGCTCACCAACGCGGCGATCCGGGCCAATGCGGCAGAGGTCGACAGGGGCGATGCGGTGGATTGGTTGGACAGGCGGCTGGCCGATGCGCCGGAAGGCCAGATGCACCTGATCTATCACACCATCGCTTGGCAATACTTCCCGGCCGAGCGGCAGGCCACCGGCACCGCCCTGATCGAAGCGGCGGGCGCGCGGGCAACGGCAGACGCGCCGCTGGCATGGCTGCGCATGGAAGCCGACGGAGAGACACGGGGCGCATCGGTGACCGCACGGCTTTGGCCGGGCGATCATCACATCACGTTGGGACGGGCAGATTTTCACGGGCGCTGGGTGGATTGGGCGGACAATCCCGCCTAGGTTTCGTGGATACCACCGCAACGCAGGAGGCCCCGATGGAACCCGACGACTCAATCAATGTGCTGGGCGGTCCGCTGCAAGGATGCTCGACCGATCCGCTTACGGGATTCTTCCGCGACGGACATTGCAACACCTGCGCCGCCGATCAGGGCAGCCACACGGTCTGTGCGATGATGACGGCGGAATTCCTCGCCTATTCGAAATATGTGGGCAACGACCTGAGCACCCCAAACCCGCAATTCCGCTTTCCGGGGCTGAAGCCCGGCGATCACTGGTGCCTCTGCGCCTCGCGTTTCCTGCAAGCCCATGACGAAGGCTGCGCGCCGATGGTGAACCTTGCGGCCACACACAAACGGGCACTGGACATCGTGCCGATGCGGGTGCTTGAGCAATACGACATCAACGCCTCGGAGGCCTGACGCGGGTCAGGAGGCTTTCTCGATCACCTGCGGCGTGTCGCTTGGCGGCGCAACGGCGATCGGCTCGCCCATCAGTTCTTCGATGAAGAGGCTCAGAAGCTGAGGGCGGCCCGACACCCCGGCCTTGCGGTAGATGGCGTTGGTCTGCGCCTTTACCGTGCCTTCGGAGGTGTTGCGCAACCCGGCAATATCAGCCGTGCTCAAGCCCTTGATCGAAAACAGCGCGACATCCTTTTCCGCCGGGGTCAGTTCCCACTCGGCGAACCGTTCCTGCAGCACATCCATAAATGCGCCCGAAGCCAACCGCAGGCTTTCCTCGGCCGCGCGCTGGCGGCGGATCGAGCGCAACATCAGGACTGCGCTGACCACCATACCGAGGATCAGACCGATCACCGCACCAATCTGTGCCAGTTCGTAATAGACCCACGCGATGGGTGACGATGAAATGCCGAGGATGCTGCCAAGAATGTCCCACAACAGAAAAAGCCCGCTGCCCATCTGCAGCGCGCCCAATGGAATGAGGACAATCCAAACCTTCACTGGCTAACCGTCACCCCGACCGATCCCTGATCAGTCGTCATCATCATCGTCATCGTCGTCCCCGCCGCCGCCACTGCCGCTGTTGTCGTCGCGATCATCGTCGCGGTCGTCATCCCGGTCTCCACCGCCACCGGGACCGCTGTTGTCGTCATCGTCACGGTCGTCGTCGCGATCATCATCACGGTCGTCATCACGGTCGTCATCGCGATCATCATCGCGATCATCGTCGCGGTCGTCATCAACGTCGCTGCTTTGGCTGCTGCCGGAACCGCCACGGTCGGAGCGATCGACATAGTCCCGCAGGATCGCCCCTGTCGACGGGTTGAGGATGATCTCGCGCCGCCCGCGTGGCCCGGTCGCCACGATCCGCGTCCGACCTAGAAGCGTGCGCGCCAGTGTGATCCTCCGGTACCCCTGTCGCTTGAGCTGGTTGATAACCTGCTCTTCGGCTGTCTGCGCAGATGCAGTGGCAGGCAGGACAACCGAGGCCAGCAAACCGGTGATGATCTGTCTTCGTTTCATTCCCATTCTCCACAAGGGCCCCTGCCATCCGGCAAGAGCCCCTGGCTGCTCAGCTCTCGATAACCTTAATCGTCATCGTCGTCATCGTCATCATCGCGGTCGTCGTCATCATCGTCGTCGCTGTCGTCATCACGATCCCGGTCACGGCCGCGATCATCGTCGTCATCATCATCGTCGTCGTCGCTGCGGTCCCGATCCCGGCCACGATCATCGTCGCCGTCATCGTCGCTGCCACGACCACTGCCGCTGTTGTCGTCACTGTCATCGTCGCGACCGCTGCGGCGATCATCGTCATCATCATCGTCATCCGAGCCCGATCCATCCACAAAGTCACGGTCGCGGGTGCGGATTTCAACCCCCGGACGGGTGTCGTCACCGGAATCGACGGTTTCGACTTCCTGCTTGATCACATCGCCTGTCGCGCGGTCAAAAACTGTTTCGACTTTCTCGGTGCCACGGATCGCCTCGACCTTGGTCTGGGTCGCGCCGTTCTTGATCTCGATCCGGGTGAAACCCTGCGCCTGCAGATTGCGCACAATGTCGTCGGTGCTGGTGCTGCCGGTGCTGGTGGTGGTTGTCGTGGTGGTGGACTGCGACGCGCTTGTGCTGGTTGAGCTGCTGTCGTCCGACACACGGCCGGCATCGACAAAGTCGCGGTTGCGGTTGCGGATCTCGACGCCCGGTCGGGTGTCTTCGCCGGCGCGCACACGTTCCACTTCCTGCTTGAGAATGGCACCTGTCGCGCGGTCATAGACGACTTCAAGCTTCTGCGTGCCCCGGATCGCCTCGACCTTGATCTGGCCGATGCCGTTGTCGATCTCGATACGCTGGAAACCCTGTCCGGTCAGGTCATTGATGATCTGATCGGTCGCGGATTGTGCAATTGCCATCGTCCCTGCGAAGGTTGCGACGACGGCGGAAATCAATGTCTTTTTCACTGGTTAAGTCCTTTCATATCCCTGGGCCTGCCTTGCTGCAGACACCGGCAACACTGACCGGTCCGGACCATGAGGGACATTTGCAGATGGTTTAATCCCGGGTCCATAAACCGACGCCCCATGCGCATAAACCGAGGTTTATGCGGACCCTTGGGCGTTTTGCGGGTAAAGAAAAACCCCTCGCACCGGGGGCGCGAGGGGTCTGACAGTCAGTCTAGACTTCGGGTTTATGGGACGGGCCCTCAGCCCATGTCGAATCCAAGGTGCTTGGCGACGGTGAAGATATCCTTGTCGCCACGTCCGCACATGTTCATGCAGATGATGTGATCCTTCGGCAGCTCGGGTGCGATCTTCATCACATGGGCCAGCGCGTGGCTGGGTTCGAGCGCCGGGATGATGCCTTCCGTCTCACAGCAGAGCTGGAACGCGGCCAGTGCCTCTTTGTCGGTGATCGCCACGTATTCGGCGCGGCCGATGTCGTGCAGCCAGGCGTGTTCCGGGCCGATGCCCGGATAGTCGAGACCGGCAGAGATACTGAAGCCTTCGAGGATCTGGCCATCCTCGTCCTGCAACAGATAAGTGCGGTTGCCATGCAGAACGCCGGGACGCCCGCCAGTGAGCGAGGCGCAGTGCTCCATCTTTTCGTTCACGCCCTTGCCGCCCGCTTCGACGCCGATGATGCCCACGTCTTTGTCGTCGAGGAACGGGTAGAACAGTCCCATCGCGTTCGAGCCACCGCCGATGGCGGCGATGATGGTGTCGGGCAGACGGCCTTCGGCCTCCATCATCTGTTCCTTGGCTTCCTTGCCGATGATCGCCTGGAAATCGCGAACCATGGCCGGGTACGGGTGCGGACCGGCCACAGTGCCGATGCAGTAGAACGTGTCGCGCACATTGGTCACCCAGTCACGCAGCGCGTCATTCATCGCGTCCTTGAGCGTCCCGCGCCCCGAGGTCACCGGGATGACCTCGGCCCCGAGCAGTTTCATGCGGAACACGTTGGGCTGCTGGCGCTCTACATCGTGCGCGCCCATGTAGACGACGCATTTCAGACCGAATTTGGCGCAGACGGTGGCGGTGGCCACGCCGTGCTGACCGGCGCCGGTTTCCGCGATGATGCGGGTCTTGCCCATGCGGCGGGCGAGGATGATCTGGCCCAGCACGTTGTTGATCTTGTGCGCGCCGGTGTGGTTCAGCTCGTCGCGCTTCATGTAGACTTTGGCACCGCCAAGGCGCTCGGTCAGGCGTTCGGCGTGATAGAGCGGCGACGGGCGGCCGACGTAGTGCTTCCAGAGGAAGTCCATCTCGGCCCAGAAGCTCTCGTCGGTCTTGGCGCGCTCGTACTGGTCTTCCAGTTCGAGGATGAGCGGCATCAGCGTTTCCGAGACGAACCGCCCGCCGAAGATACCGAACCGGCCCTTTTCGTCGGGACCGGTCATGAAGCTGTTGAATAGATCGTTCATCGCGCGCCTCTCTTGTCGAACGGGACACAGGTAGCGGGGTGATGCGGGATGAGCAAGGGGAAGCGCCTTCGAAGGCGCTTGGGACCGCGTTTCGAAACGCGGTTTTCAAGCCAATTCGAATTGGCTTGGGCAAAGCGATTTCGAAATCGCTTTCACCGAACCCGCCGGATCGGCAGGTTGTTGCAGAACACAACGTAGTGCCGACCGTTGCGCACCGCCTGAAACCCGCGGTCATGCACCGCCGCGATGATGGCGTCATAGCCGACAAGCCGCTCGACATCCCGGATCTGACGTTTCACCACACCGCCCTTCTGCGCTTCGGCCGAGGACAGCATCTGGGTAAGCCATTTTTCGGGCGTCAGGTGATCGGGAAGCAGCGTCATTCGTCTGTTCTGCCTGATTTCGGTAAACAGGCGGTTAATCTGCGACCGCCCGCTCCAGTGCCGGGTAACGCGCAGCAAGTGTCGCGCCGCGCGCCACGAAGGACACCAGCAGCGCGATCCACAGCCCGTGATTGCCGAAGACCGGGACAAGCGCCAGCGCCGCCCCGCCATAGATCAGCGCCGACAGCGCCATCATGTTGCGCATATCCGCCGTGCGCGTGGCCCCGGTGAAGATCCCGTCGAGCAGAAAGGACGCCACCGCCAGCACCGGGGCGACTGCCATCCATCCGAGATAGAGACGCGCAGCCTGCTGCACTTCGCTGTTCTTGGCCATCAGGTCCACGATCACCGGACCCAGGGCCCAGAACCCAAGACCAAGCACCACCGCCGTTCCCAGTGCCCAGCGGCTGACGACAACCACAGCGCGCCGCAGCGTTCTCCGCGATCCCGCCCCGGCCGCTTGCCCCACCAGCGCTTCGGCGGAAAAGGCAAACCCGTCGAGCGCGTAGGCGGTGATGTAGAGGAACTGCAAAAGAACCTGGTTCGCGGCCAGCGTCACATCTCCGAAATCCGCACCAAGGAACATGAAGGACAGAAACACTGCCTCGAGCAGCAGCGACCGGATCAGAATGTCGGAGTTGACCCGCGCCATGCGCAGCAACCGGACCCGATCGAAAACCCGCGACCAGTTGCGCCAGTCCGGGACATGAAATGCCGCTCGGCACAGGTAGAGCCCCATGGCCAGTCCGCTCCACTCTGCAAGGAAGGTCGCGAGGGCCACGCCGTTGACACCCCAACCGAGGCCCAGCACGAACCACAGGTTCAGCAGCACGTTGATGCCGTTCATCCAAAGCTGAAGAACCAGAACCGCTCGGGTGCGTTCCTGCGCGATTAACCATCCGGTGATGCCAAGAATTGCAATGGCCGCCGGGGCGGACCAGATGCGGATTTCCATGTAACCACGCGCAAGCGTTTCGACCTCAGCGCTGGCCGGAGACAGCGACAGTGCCGCCCAGAGCAGCGGCACCTGCAACAGGATCAGGACCACCCCGGCGGCGATGCCGATCATCAGCACGCGGGTGAGGATCGCCGCCACCTCGGCTCGGTTGCCTTCGCCCTGCGCCTGTGCGGCAAGGCCGGTTGTGCCCATGCGCAGAAAGCCGAACACCCAGTAAATGGCCGACAGCACAACTGCACCGATACCGACGGCGCCGATTGGTGCTGCGGTCCCCATCTGGCCGACGACGGCCGTATCGACCGCGCCGAGAATCGGGATGGTGACGTTGGACAGGGCGATCGGCAGCGCGATGTTGAGAACGCGCCTGTCGGTGATGGGTCGCGGCGCGGAGGCCGGCTCAGTCACCGGACGGATCGGGCCGTGGCATCAGGAAATGCGCTGTGGCCTGCGCGAAGGGGCGGTCGCGGTTGTCCTGCCAAGCCTCGGCCTGAACGCTCGCATAGCGCCGCCCGGCCCGCGTGATGGTGGCGCGCGCATAGGCGTCGCGCGGCAGGCCCGAGCGCAGGTAATCCACGGTAAAGTCGATTGTCTTGGGCAGGCGCGGCAGATTGCCGGCGGCCAGGGCTTCGACATCCAAGGCGCCGCTTTCGAAGTCTTCCCAGATATAGGCCCAGCTCAACGAGATCATCGCGGTGACCTCGAGAAAGGCCGCCGTGACGCCGCCGTGGATCGCGGGGAGCATGGGGTTGCCGATCAGCTTGTCTTCGAAAGACAGCACACCAGTCAGTTCATCGCCGCGCCGGTCAAAGCTGATCCCCATGAAGGTGATGTAGGGCACGCCACCGACCAGAGCGTTGAGTGCTGCGTCGCGACGCTGTTTGACGACCTGTACGGGTTCTGGGGTTTTGCGTGCCATTTCAGCGGCCCTCCACAGTGAAGGCACCGGTGGCGGTGGCCACGGGGCGGTCCGTGTCGTCGTCGCAGGCCGTGGCGCGGACAAAAGCGACCGAGCGCGTAATGTGATAGACCTCGGCCCGGGCGGTGATGGCCTGACCGGGCGTTGCGGCGCGCATGTAGTCGATGCGCAAATCGATCGTGGCGGTGCCCGCTGGCGCATCGGGGTGGCTCATCACCGCAGCACCGCCGCAAGTGTCCATCAGCGCCGACACCGCTCCGCCGTGAATCACGCCGGTTTTCGGGTCGCCGATAAAACGTTCGTCATACGGCATGGAAATCTCCGCCATCCCATCGCCCAGAGCGGTGATTTCCATGCCTAGCGCCTTGGAATGGGGAATCGTCTGGATGAACTGGCGGGCTATCTTCGCTTTGTCGACGGTCATATCGGTCCTCGGCTGTTGGGTCCGGTTTACGCGGCTTCGCGACCGGAGGCCAGCCATGCGATGACGCGGTTGCCCTGCGCGCAGGTGCCTCGTATGGTCGATTTGGGAGAAGAAAAATCATGTCCGAGCAGCGTCTCAGTTTCAAGGAGATGTGCGCGAAGTTCGATGTGACGCCGCGCACTCTCAGGTACTATGAATATATCGAACTTCTGCAGCCCGACCGGGAGGGCCGTTCGCGCTGGTACGGTCCGAAGGAGGTGGCGCGGATGACGCTGATCCTGCGGGGCCGGAAGTTCGGGTTTCAGCTTGAGGACATTCGCCAATGGCTCCTGATCTACGAGCATGAAGGCACCGAGGCACAGATGCGCGCGTGGATCGAGCTGGCCGACCGGCAGCTCGACGAACTGGCCGAACAGCGCAAACAGCTGGATGACGCAATCGATGAGCTGCGCAAGCTGCGCGACGACACCGCCAGCAGCCTGAGCACCTGAGATTGCCCCTGCCCGTCAGGGCCAATCCGGGAAATGTGCCGATCCGAGTCGGTCCGCCGTATTCGCACAATCCGAGGTCAGGTATTCCCGACCTTACGTCCAAAGCGCACTCAAAGCGCTTTGAAAGAAAATTTCGGAAAAAGCAGGGTGACGTTGCCTGATCTTACGTCAACCTGAAAGTGACGTAGCGTATGAGTTACGTCAACGTAAATTCCCATTGTAAGAGAGCCGCAACCTTCGCATGTCGATGCCATGACGGCATTGATTAAGGATGTAGAAAATGACCGATGACCGCACAATGACGATCCGCGAAATGTGTGACGCGTTCGACGTGACGCCGCGCACGCTGCGGTTCTACGAAGCCAAAGAGCTTCTGTTTCCGATCCGCGAAGGTCAGAAGCGGCTGTTTACCAAGCGCGACCGCGCACGCCTGAAACTGATTCTGCGTGGCAAGCGTTTTGGATTCAGCCTCGAAGAAATCCGTCAGCTTCTGGACCTCTATCACATGGGTGACCAGCAGCAGACACAGCTTGCCCGGACTTACGAGATCGCCCAGCAGCGTCTTTCCGACATGGAAGCGCAGCGCGACGAGCTCACCCAGGCGATTGACGAACTGAAGGAACAGATGCGTTGGGGCGAGAAAATGCTCGCGTCGATGGATCAGACGAAAAAGGCGGCTGAATAAGCCGCACCGCATTAGGGAGACCGCCATGCCTAGCTATATCGCACCTCTGAAAGACATGCAGTTCATCCTGCATGACGTTCTGAACGCCTCGGAACAGGACATCCCCGGCTATGACGAGCTTGACCGCGATTTCACGGGCGCGGTGATCGAGGAAGCGGGCAAACTGGCCTCCGAAGTGCTGATGCCGCTCAATTCCGTCGGCGACACCGAAGGCTGTGTGCTTGAAAACGGCGTGGTGCGCACGCCGACCGGCTTCAAGGAAGCCTTCCAGCAGATGAAGGATGGCGGCTGGACCGCGCTGGATTGCGATCCGGAATATGGCGGTCAGGGCCTGCCCTACCTGATGCACACCGCGGCACAGGAACCCTTCGTGTCGTCCAACATGGCCTTCAACATGTACCAGGGCCTGACCCACGGCGCCTATTCGGCGATCTACTTCCACGGCTCGGACGAGCAGAAGCAGACCTACCTGCCGAAGATGACGACCTGTGAATGGACCGGCACCATGAACCTGACCGAACCGCATTGCGGAACGGATCTGGGCCTGATGCGGACCAAGGCTGTCCCGCAGGATGACGGCAGCTACAAGATTTCCGGCCAGAAGATCTTCATCTCCGCCGGCGATCACGACATGGCAGAGAACATCATCCACCTCGTTCTGGCGAAAATCCCCGGCGGCCCCGACGGCATCAAGGGTGTGTCGCTGTTCATCGTGCCGAAGTTCATCGTGAACGAAGACGGCAGCCTGGGCGAGCGCAACGGCGTCTCCGTCGGCAAGCTCGAAGAGAAGATGGGCATCCACGGCAACGCCACCTGCGTCATGAACTATGACGAGGCGACCGGCTACCTGATCGGCGAGATGCACAAGGGCATGCGCGCCATGTTCACCATGATGAACGAAGCGCGTCTGGGTGTGGGCCTGCAGGGCTACGCACAGGCCGAGGTCGCCTATCAGAACGCGGTGGCCTACGCAAATGACCGCCTTCAGGGCCGCGACGTGACCGGCGCCAAGGCGCCCGAGAAATCGGCCGACCCGATCATCGTGCACCCGGATATCCGCCGCAACCTGATGGATCAGAAATCCTTTACCGAAGGCGCCCGCGCCTTCACCTATTGGGGCGCCTATCTGATCGACCGGGCGCACAAGAACTCGGACAAGGACGCTGATGGCCTGATTTCCCTGCTGACCCCGATCATCAAGGGCTTCCAGACCGACAAGGGCTTCGAAATGGCGGTGAACGCCCAGCAGGTCTATGGCGGCCACGGCTATATCGAGGAATGGGGCATGTCCCAATTCGCCCGCGACGCCCGGATCGCCATGATCTACGAAGGCGCAAACGGCATTCAGGCGCTGGACCTGGTGGGTCGCAAGCTCGCGCAGGACGGTGGCAAGCATGTCATGGCGTTCTTCGACATGATCAAGACGTTTGCCTCTGAGAACAAAGGTCAGGACGAGGCGTTCGACCGCGACTTCCTCGAACCGCTCAAGGCGGCATCGAAGGATCTGCAGGCGGCGGCGATGTATTTCATGCAGAACGGCATGAAGAACCCCAACAACGCGCTGGCCGGATCCTATGACTTCATGCACATGTTCGGCCATGTCTGCCTTGGCTACATGTGGGCGCGGATGGGGCTTGCAGCCTCGAAGGCTTTGAAAAACGGTGCGTCCGACGTGGCGTTCTACGAGACAAAGCTGGCCACCGGGCGCTACTACATGGCACGTCAGCTGCCCGCCACAAAGATGCACCTCGCGCGCATCGAAACCGGAGCCGAGCCGGTGATGGCGCTGGAGGCGGCCAACTTTTAAGGTCCGGGAGGACAGATGCCCAAACGCTTTCGACTGACCCGTCGCTTTCCGGCAGCCATGACCGAGGATGGCTATCGCCGCCTCAAGCGCTTTGCCGAAGAGGCGGGTCTGGATGAAGGTGAGGCGCTGTCCTTCCTCTTCGAGAATTTCGACAGCGTCACGGATTCCGAGGCGCTGGGACATCGGCTCAGGCTCTTCAATGCAGAGCTTGACGCACGCAAACGATAGCGCGGGATGGGGGGAGCCATGCGATCAAACTGGATGACCGACGAGCACGAGATGCTTGCCGAGATGACCGCGAAGTTCATCGAAACGGAATGGCAGCCGCTCTACGACAAGTGGCGCAAACAGGGCCAGATGGATCGTGACACCTGGGCTCAGGCCGGTGAGCTTGGCCTGCTCTGCCCCTCCGTTCCCGAGGAATACGGCGGTGCCGGCGGCGATTTTGGCCACGAGGCGGTGATCCTGATCGAAGCGGCCCGCGCCAATCTGGCCAGCTGGGGCCACGGCATCCATTCCGGCATCGTGGCGCATTACATCCTCGCCTATGGCACCGAAGAGCAGAAGAAACGCTGGCTGCCAAAGATGGTCACCGGTGAGCTGGTCGGCGCATTGGCGATGACCGAACCTTCGGGCGGGTCGGACGTGCAGGGCATCAAGACCCGCGCGGTAAAGGACGGCAACGCCTACCGCCTGTCGGGGCAAAAGACGTTCATCACCAACGGCCAGCATGCCAACCTGATCGTCGTGGCGGCCAAGACCGACCCGTCGCTCGGATCGAAAGGAACGTCTTTGGTCGTCGTGGAAACCGAGGACGCAGACGGCTTCCAGCGCGGGCGCAATCTGGAAAAGGTCGGCTGCCACGCGGCGGACACGTCGGAGCTGTTCTTCGACAATGTCGAGATCGCGCCGGAAAACCTGCTGGGCGGCGAAGAAGGTCAGGGCTTCTACCAGATGATGAAGCAGCTGCCGCAGGAACGGCTGATCATCGGATGCGGCGCGGTCGGTGCCATGGAGGGCGCCGTCGCCCGGACCATCGCCTATTGCAAGGAACGCGAAGCCTTCGGCGGGCCTCTGACCCAGTTCCAGAACACCCGTTTCAAGCTGGCGGAGTGTCAGACCAAGACCACCGTGGCGCGCGCCTTCCTCGACAATTGCATGGAAGAACACCTCCGCGGCGCGTTGACCGTCGAAAAGGCCGCGATGGCGAAATACTGGCTGTCGGACACGCAGGGCGAGGTTCTGGACGAATGTGTGCAGCTGCATGGCGGCTATGGCTACATGCAGGAATACGCCGTGGCCGAGATGTGGGCAGATGCGCGCGTGCAGCGGATTTACGGTGGCACCAACGAGATCATGAAAGAGCTGATTGCGAGGGCGCTCTGATGCGCCCGGCCCTGGCGCATACGGCACCTTCGGGATGCCTCCGGCGGGAGTTTATCCGGCAAGATGAAGGAGCACGGCAAGCTCCACCCCGCCGGTCGGCCTCTTTACCACGCGGTGTCAGGCACGGTCGGCGGGGCTTCACCTTGCACATGGCTCAACTCTCCAGTCTGCCATGCGGATACAGAATGCGGCCGTTAATCTTAACCTTAGGTAAAGAAGAGATTGGCTCCTGCTTCATCTTGCCGGATAAACTCCCGCCGGAGGCTCCCGGCCTTTCCGCCCAACCCTGACAGTCGAGGATCAGACCAGATGACCATTCAACTCTATTGCTTTGGCGAAAGCGGGCATTCCTACAAGGCGGCGCTGGCGCTGGAGCTTGCGGGGCTGGACTGGGAGCCGGTGAAGGTCGATTTCTTCAACGGTGAGACCCGCACGCCGGAATACCGCGCCACTGTCAACGAGATGGGTGAGGCCCCGGTGCTGGTGGATGGCGATGTCAAGCTGACCCAGTCGGGTGTGATCCAGACCTATCTGTCGGACACCTACGGCAGGTTCGGCGGTAAGGACGCGATGGAGAAGCTGGAAATCCTGCGCTGGATCATCTGGGACAACCAGAAGTTCAGCGGCACTTCGGGGCCGTTGCGCTTCCTGATGAATTTCCTGCCCGAGGACAAACGCCCCGCCGAGGTGATCGCCTTCATGCAGGGACGGATGAAAGCGGCTTACGGCGTGCTCGACGCGCATCTGGAAGGGCGCGACTGGATTGTTGGAGATGCCGTCACCAATGCCGATCTGACCTGCTGCGGCTACCTCTTTTACCCCGAACCGTTCGGTTTCGACCGCGCGGACTGGCCCAATATCGACCGCTGGCTGTCCAATATTCAGGGACTGCCCGGCTGGAAACACCCTTACGAATTGATGCCCGGATCCCCTGCGGATCGGGCCTGAGACGGAGAGCAGAATGACTGAAGCGTATATCTATGACGCCGTGCGCACGCCGCGCGGCAAGGGCCGGAAAGACGGCAGCCTGCACGAAGTGACCTCTGTCCGCCTGTCGGCGCAGGTGCTGGACGCGGTGAAGGATCGTAATGGTCTTGATGGCCACGCGGTTGAGGACGTGATCTGGGGCAACGTCACCCAGGTCGGCGAACAGGGCGGCTGCCTTGCGCGGACCGCCGTTTTGGCGTCCGGGCTGGATCAGTCCATCCCCGGTCTCGCCATCAACCGCTTCTGTGCAAGCGGTATGGAAGCGGTGAACCTTGCCGCCAACCAGGTCAGGGGCGGCGCAGGCGACGCCTACATCGCCGGTGGTGTCGAGATGATGGGCCGCGTGGCGATGGGCAGCGATGGCGCGGCGATTGCCGTGGACCCGTCGGTCGCGATGGAGACCTATTTCGTGCCGCAGGGCATTTCGGCGGACATCATAGCCACCGAATACGGGTTTTCCCGCGACGATGCCGACAGTCTTGCGGTGGAAAGCCAGCGCCGCGCCAAGGCGGCGTGGGATGACAAGCGCTTTGCCAAGTCGGTGATCACCGTGCGCGACCAGAACGGTCTGCCGATCCTCGACCATGACGAATACATGCGCCCCGGCACCGACATGCAGTCCTTGGGTGCTTTGAACCCGTCCTTCCAGCAGATGGGCGAGGTGATGCCAGGCTTCGACGCGATTGCGTTGATGAAATATCCGCATCTGGAGCGGATTAACCACATCCACCACGCGGGCAACTCGTCGGGCATCGTCGATGGCGCGGCTGGCGTATTGATCGGCAACAAGGAGTTCGGCGAGAAATGGGGCCTCAAGCCCCGCGCCCGGATCAAGGCGACCGCCAAGATCGGCACCGATCCGACGATCATGCTGACCGGGCCGGTACCGGTGACCGAAAAAATCCTTGCCGACAGCGGCATGTCCATCAGCGATATCGATCTCTTCGAGGTGAACGAGGCATTCGCATCCGTGGTCCTGCGCTTCATGCAGGCGTTCGATGTGGATGCGGACCGGGTGAACGTGAACGGCGGCTCCATCGCGATGGGCCATCCGCTGGGCGCGACCGGCGCGATCATCATCGGCACGCTGCTGGATGAGTTGGAGCGCACCGGCAAGGGCACGGGCCTTGCCACGCTCTGCATTGCCAGCGGAATGGGCGCGGCAACCATCATCGAGCGCGTCTGAACCATGCCTGGCGGTGATCACAGAACGGCCTACGAGATCGGCTACGAGCTCCTGGAAAAGACGAGGCGCGCCTATTTCGAAGACGATTTCGCGCTCATGGAAAGCGCTTTCATGCTGCCGCATGAACATGTGACGCTGCAGGGCTGGGCTGTGCTTGAGACCCGCGAAGACTTGCTGATGCTGTTCGAGCGGATGAAAGCCCAGTTCCGCGAGCTGGAGGTGGATGAAATCGTCAGGCCGCTTCGTTCGGCCGAGTTCGTGACGCCGTTCGAGATACTGGCGACGGCAGAGTCGCACATGTTCTCCAAGGGTCGGCGGGTGGCTGAACCGTTTGCGGTGCAGTCGACGCTGCTGCGCTGCGGACCGGACTGGCGCATCGCCACCGCGAATTACTGCGTGCCGCTCACCACTGCGGGAATTTCGGGTGCTTTGATGCCAGACGCGTTTCCCTCCGAAATCGCCAGCGGACGCCGCCCGCCATCCGCAAACTGACCCAGTGGCCCAAGGTGGCCACATCGACACATATTTCTGGGCTGCGACTGCGCGCCCACGAGACCAAAGGACGACACAGATGACCGATTTTACGATGACCAAGGACGCCGACGGGATCGCGACGATCACGTGGGACGTGCCTGAGAAGTCCATGAACGTACTGAGCTTCGAAGGCCTTCAGACGCTCAACGATCTGGTGGACGATGCACTGGCGGATGAGGCTGTGAAGGGCATCATCATCACTTCCGGCAAGGCCGATTTCGCTGCGGGCATGGACCTGAACGTGCTGGCGACGCTCAAGGAAGCGGGTGCCGAGGCGGTATTTGACGGGATCATGAAAATGCACGGTGTCCTGCGCAAGATCGAACGCGCGGGCATGGACGCAAAGACCAACAAGGGCGGAAAGCCCGTGGCGGCGGTGCTGCCGGGTACGGCTCTGGGCATCGGGCTGGAAATCCCGCTCGCCTGCCACCGCGTTTTTGCGGCGGACAACCCGAAGGCCAAGATCGGTCTGCCCGAGATTCTCGTGGGTATCTTCCCCGGTGCCGGTGGCACCACCCGTGTCGCGCGCAAGATGGGCGCGATGGCAGCATCGCCTTTCCTGCTGGAAGGCAAGCTGTCTGATCCGGCCAAAGCCAAGGCGGCTGGCCTGATTGACGAGGTGTCCGCCGATCCGATGGCCGATGCACGCGCATGGGTGCTGAGCGCAGGGGATGCGGACATTCTCAAGCCGTGGGATGCCAAAGGCTACAAGATGCCCGGCGGCGCACCGTATCACCCGGCAGGTTTCATGACCTTTGTCGGCGCGTCCGCAATGGTCAACGGCAAGACCAAGGGCGTCTACCCGGCGGCCAAGGCGCTGCTGTCGGCGGTCTATGAAGGCGCGCTGGTGCCGTTTGACACCGCGCTCAAGATCGAAGCGCGCTGGTTCACATCCGTCATCATGAACCCGTCCTCCTCGGCGATGATCCGGTCGCTGTTCATCAACAAGCAGGCGCTTGAGAAGGGGGCTGTCCGTCCGGCAGACGTGGACGATCAGCGCGTCAAGAAGGTTGGCGTTCTGGGTGCGGGCATGATGGGCGCGGGCATCGCGCTGGTGTCGGCGCAGGCGGGCATCGACGTGGTGCTGCTCGACCGCGATCAGGCGGCTGCGGACAAGGGCAAGGCCTATTCGGCTGACTACGCGGCCAAGGGTGTGTCCCGCAGGAAGATCACGCAGGACAAGGCCGATGCGATGCTGGCGCGGATCACCGCGACCACGGATTACAACGATCTCGCGGGCTGTGATCTGATTGTCGAAGCGGTGTTCGAAGACCCCAAGATCAAGGCCGACGTGACGGCACAGGTCGAAGCGGTGATCGGTGAGGACTGCATCTTTGCGACCAACACCTCGACCCTGCCTATCAGCGATCTGGCGAAGGCCAGCAAGCGGCCCGAGCAGTTCATCGGCATTCACTTCTTCTCGCCGGTCGAGAAGATGATGCTGGTCGAGATCATCAAGGGCAAGGAAACCGGGGATCGCGCCGTGGCCAAGGCGCTCGACTTCGTGCGCCAGATCCGCAAGACGCCGATCGTGGTCAACGACGCGCGGTTCTTCTACGCCAACCGCTGCATCATTCCGTATATCAACGAAGGTATCCGGATGGTGAAGGAAGGCGTCGCCCCTGCCCTGATCGAAAACGCCGCCAAGATGGTCGGCATGCCGCTGGGGCCGCTTCAACTGGTCGATGAGACCTCGATTGATCTGGGGGCCAAGATCGCCCGCGCCACCAAGGCCGCGATGGGCGATGCCTATCCGGATGGCGCGGTGGACGAGGTGATCTTCTGGATGGAAGGCGAAGGGCGCCTGGGCCGCAAAGCCAAGGCCGGGTTCTATGACTATGACGACAAGGGCAAGCGTCAGGGTCTGTCGTCGGTCGTGGCGGCACAATACCCGCAGGCCGAGGATCAGCCCGATCTGATCGACGTGCAGCACCGTCTGCTGTTCGTCCAGTCGCTCGAAGCTGTCCGCGCGCTGGAAGATGGCGTGCTGATGGACATCCGCGAAGGCGACGTCGGCGCGATCCTCGGTTGGGGCTTTGCACCGTGGTCCGGTGGCCCGCTCAGCTGGCTCGACATGCTTGGGTCGGAATACGCGGCAGAGCGCTGCGATCAGCTGGTCGAAACCTATGGCGACCGCTTCGCCTGCCCGGACCTCCTGCGCGAGATGGCGGCGAAGGGTCAGAGCTTCTACGGGCGGTTTGCACCTGAGAAGTCGGCGGCCTGATCACCGCTTAATCTGAGAAAAGAGAACGCCGCCCGCCTATGCGCGGGCGGTTTTCGTTTGGGGTGGCGCATCCCCGGGCGGCAGACGGTTAAGGCAGTGGCCTACCCTACTCTGTCCGCAGCGCGGCGAACCGTTCCATCCGGTCGATCTGGGGGGCCATCGTGCACCACTCGTCCCCGACCGCGACCCAATGCGCGTCGCGGGTTTCGGCATGGACAATGATCCGACCTGGTTCAGACGTGATCTCGGGCACCATGATCATGTTGAGGAAGAGGGCGAAGGCTTCGGCAGTCAGACACATGGGAAAACTCCTTTTTCAAGTGTCCTCCCATTTGCAGTGTCCACCTCTGCGGGTGGTGATGTCAGGCTAACGCGAAACGGTTTCGTTTGGGTGAAGCGCCATGCTGCGACGCAGCATTTTCCAACGGATATGCCTGCCCATTGTGCAGTACGACCCGAACCGCACAGAATTCAGGCGTCAAAACGATACCCGAACCGCGCAATATCGTCGGCGCACATGGCGGCCACAGCGGCGGCGGTCTGATCTGAATACGCGCTGCGATACTCCCGAGGCCGGTCCGAGGCGTTGGCATGTGGGACGGTCAACCGGAACCCCAGATGGTCCTCCACCGGCGCGAGGTCCTCGGCCAGATGCTCCAACCGAACATAGGCCGAGGCGCGTTCGACCCCGGTTGCATCGGTGACATAACGCGCCGCCGGAAAGGCGCACAGGCTGGCATCGGTTTCGGGGTGCAGGACGAAACCTGTGAAATCGGTGGATTTGGCCAGTGTCACCGCCGGATGATCGAACCCCTGCTGCCGCAGCCAGTGGTAATAGCTGACTATCCGGTCCCACGGGTTGCGTACGAGGGTGAAGACGAACATCCCGCCCAGATCCGCCGGAGACAGCGCCCCATCGAGATCGGCCAGCGTGCTGTGTTTCCACAGTCGCCCCTTGGCCGTCAGGTTCTTGACCCGCCCCTTGCGCTTGATCGCCTTTGGTGTGTCGCCAATCAGGATGTCATCCCGATTCGCGCGCGCTTCCAGCGCGAGGGCCAGCGAGGTGCCACCCGTCTTGGGGATGTGGACAAAGATGAATTTCCGGGCGGGCGACAGGATCATGCGTCAGAGGTGCCAGTTTGGGGCATGTCACGCAAGTTTTGGCTTTTCCCACCTTTGATCCCTGCGCTATGTCACCCCGTACAGAATGTCGCAGGGGAGGACACGAGATGGGATGGATGCGCGATGAAACCGGGCTGGAAAAGCGCGCGGCGAATTTTGTGCCGCTGACACCCCTGTCGCATTTGCAACGTGCCGTTGAGGTGTTTCCCGACACAATCGCCGTTGTGCATGGCCCCCACCGCAAAACCTATCGCGAATACCACGAGCGGGTGACACGGCTGGCCTCGGCCCTGTCTGCGATGGGCGTGCAGCCCGGCGATGTGGTGGCGACGATCCTGCCCAACATCCCCGCACAGGCCGAGGCGCACTTCGGCGTGCCCGCCTGCGGTGCGGTTCTGAACACGATCAACACCCGTCTGGATGTGGACACGATTGCCTACATCCTCGACCACGGCGAAGCCAAGGTCGTGCTGTGTGATCCGCAGTTCATGCCGGTGCTGGCCGAGGCGATGGACCAGATGGAAGGCCCCGCGCCCAAGGTGATCGAAGTGGCCGATCCGCATGAAGGCGTGACTGCGTCGAGCGATTACCCGGAATACGAGGATGTGCTGGCGGGTGCCGATCCGGATTTCGAGTGGATCATGCCCGAGGACGAATGGGAGAGCCTTGCGCTCAACTACACCTCCGGCACGACCGGGCGGCCAAAGGGTGTCGTCTATCACCACCGTGGCGCGTATCTGATGACGATGGGCACGGCTGTGAGCTGGGAAATGGCGCTGCGGCCCAAGTACCTGACCATTGTGCCGCTGTTCCACTGCAACGGCTGGAACCACACCTGGATGATGCCGCTGCTGGGCGGCACGGTTGTGTGCTGCCGCGACATCAGCGCAAAGGCGATCTACAACGCCATTGCCGACGAGGGCGTGACCCATTTCGGCGGTGCTCCCATCGTTCTGAACATGATCGTCAACTCGGACCCGAGAGAGCGGCGCGAATTTGACCATCTGGTAAAAGTTTACACCGCAGGCGCGCCCCCTGCCCCGGCAACGCTCGCCAAGATCGGCGATCTGGGTTTTCACGTGATGCAGGTCTACGGGCTGACCGAAACCTACGGCCACGTCACCGAGTGCGTCTGGAATGGCGACGCATGGGACGGGCTGGCGCAGGACGCCAAGTCGGCCATCAAGGCGCGGCAGGGTGTGGCCTTCCCGATGATGGAAAAGATCGACGTGATCGGAGAGGACGGCCACCCAGTGCCGCGCGATGGCAAAACCCAGGGCGAGATCGTCATTCGCGGCAACTCGGTGATGAAGGGATACCTCAAGAACACCAAAGCGACGGAGGAATCCTTCGAAGGTGGGCATTTCCATTCCGGCGACATCGCGGTGATGCACCCGGACAATTACTGCCAGATCGCGGACCGCGCGAAAGACATCATCATCTCGGGGGGCGAGAACATTTCCTCGGTCGAGGTCGAAGGCTGCCTTATGGCGCATGACGCGGTGCTGCTCTGCGCCGTGGTCGCAAAGCCCGACGAGAAATGGGGCGAGGTCCCCTGCGCCTTTGTCGAACTCAAAGGCAACCAAAGCGCGACCGAAGAAGAGCTGATCGCGTTTGCCCGGACAAAACTGGCCGGGTTCAAAACGCCGAAGAAAGTGGTGTTCGAAGAATTGCCCAAGACTTCGACCGGCAAGATCCAGAAGTTCCAACTGCGCGAACGGGCAAAGGCGCTTTGAGGACCGTGCGGGACAGGCGCTAGTCGTCGCGTCCCGGATCGTTGGGATTGCTGGAAAACAGCGCGATCTTGTTGCCCTGCGGGTCTCGCAGGTAACCAACATAGAACAGCGGCCCATAGGAGGCCCGGAACCCCGGTTGGCCCTCATCTGTCCCGCCAGCGGTCAGAGCGACTGCGTGCAGGTCGCGCACCTGTTGCTGGTTGGTGACCTCAAAGGCAACCATGGCCCCGTTGCCGGCAGACGCACCGCGCCCGTCAAACGGCGGTTTCACGTAGAAATCCGGCAGGACGGGAGACTGACCCGGTTCAACGGGCAGGACATAGCTCAGCCCCTCGGGGCCTTCCTCAAGCGCGTAGCCGAGCGCGGGCAGGAATGAAGAGTAGAAGCGCTTTGCACGGTCGATGTCATCCGCTCCGACAGTCACATAGCCAATCATTCCGCACGTATCCTTCCGGGCGCTCGTGTGTTCAATGGGGCATGACTGCGTCGGAACGGGCAAACATGCAAGTCTGCTTGCCGCGCCTCAGAGACTTTATGAACCACGCATCTGTCTCACCCCCAGATTTTGCTGAGGAATGGCACATGCCTCGGACAGGCGGGGACACAGGCGATGCTGTGCCGCAGTGCTTTGCCCTGTGCTGCATTGCGCGAAAGGCCGCGCGGGTGTACCCTTGGCCGCAATCAATGAGGCAGAGCAGCCCGCATGACCGCGCTGAAGGAATTTCAACGGCTTGAGGCCGAAGGTGTCTGGCGTGCAACCCCCGCCGACCAGCGCAAGGATGTGATCGTGTCCTTGGGCGACGCCTCTCTGACGATCCTTGATCTGCGGGAAAACGTATTGGCCCACTGGTCGATTGCCGCAGTGGCACGCGCCAACAAGGGGCAGCGGCCCGCGATCTATCACCCCGATGGCGATCCGGGCGAAACGCTCGAGTTCGGGGACGACAGCACCCAGATGATCGAGGCGATCGAGCGGATCCGGGCGGCCATCGACAAGAGCCGAGCCAAACCCGGCAAATTGCGGTTCTGGATCACCGGTCTGATCGCAGCGACTGTGGTTGCAGGCATGGTGTTCTGGCTTCCGGACGCGTTGCTCCGGCATACCGTTCAGGTGGTGCCGACCGTGAAACGCGTTGAGATCGGAGAAGCCCTGCTGTCGCGGATCACGCGCATATCCGGTAAGGCCTGCATGACCCGCGACGCGCGCGAACCGCTGCGGAGACTGGCATCACGGGTACTGGGCCCGGCACAGCGCGGTGCCCTGGTGGTTCTGCCCGGCGGCGTGGCCGAGACCGCGCATCTGCCGGGCGGGCGTATCCTGCTCAACCGGTCGCTGATCGAAGATCCCGAAGAACCGGATGTGACTGCAGGCTATATCCTCACGGAACGCCTTCGCGCTTTGACCCAGGACCCGCTTGAGGAAATGCTGATCCAGACGGGACTGTGGTCCAGCCTGCAACTGCTGACCACCGGGCAGCTGTCCGATGACGATCTTCAGCGCTACAGCGAATACCTTCTGGGCCGCGCGCCTGCGCCGCTCTCGACCGACGTGATCATTGCTGGTTTCGAAACCGCAGAGCTGCGGACAACGCCTTACGCCTACGCTGTCGATATCACCGGGGAATCGACGCTGCAGTTGATCGAAGCAGATCCGATGGCTGGCAAATCCCCGCGTCCGGTGCTCAGCGATGCAGACTGGCTGCGGCTTCAGGGTATATGCGGCGAGTGATCAGTGACCGAGGCCCTTGCCACGGCCGACGATGATCGGATCCTTGATGTCCTGCGCTTCCCTGAGCTGCCTGCGCGGCACGGTGTTGCTCAGAAGCTGTTGCGTTGCGCGGTGGCCCTGACGGGTCATGTGCGCACGGTGCGGGTTGAGGCGATCATCCTCCCACGCCCGCTTGTAGCCTTTGGGGATGGGGGGCAGCGTGTTGCCCTGCGCGTCGTAGACGTGCTTGGGCACGATACGTTCTTCCCGGACGCGCATCTGTGGCTGGGCTTTGGGCGCGCTGTATTTCCGGACGGCCACGCTGCGATCAGGAACGCCGGGCACAATCCGCTGCGGGGTGATGATCACCGGTGCGGGTGCCGGTGCTGCCGCCACGGCGACGCTGCGCTGTGCAAAGGTGGGTTGCTGGCCGCAGATCGGTTGGCGGTCGCGCGACACACGCGGCACCCAGCTGACCGCACCATCGACGCCGGCCCGGACGAAGACGCACCCGCGACTGTCGACAAATTGCCGACCCTCAAAGCTTGCCGGTGGCAATTCAGCCGGCGGCCCAACCGAGCGCAGGCTTTGCGCCGAGGCCGCCGAGGTGGATACAAGCGCCGCGACCAGAACGGCCACGGCCCTAACCGAAAACACTGTCATATGTCTGTCCCCACAGATGCAGGGAAAGACTGCCCGTCAGCCCTTTGAGTGTAAAGGGCTATTTCGTGCCGAACATGCGGTCGCCCGCATCGCCCAGGCCCGGAACGATGTAACCCAGTTCGTTGAGGTGCGAATCCAGCGCGGCGGTGACGATGGGCACATCGGGATGCGCTTCTTTCATGCGGGCCACACCTTCGGGCGCGGCGAGCAGGCAGAGGAAGATGATGTTCTTCGCGCCAGCATCCTTGATGAGGTCAATCGCGGCGGCAGAGCTGTTGCCGGTGGCCAGCATCGGATCGACGACAATCGTAATGCGGTCTTCGAGTTGCGCGGGGACCTTGAAGTAATACTGCACCGGCTTGAGTGTTTCCTCATCGCGGTAGAGGCCGACGAAGCCCACACGGGCCGCCGGGATCAGTTCGAGGATGCCGTCGAGCAGCCCGTTGCCTGCGCGCAGGATCGAGACCAGCGCGAGTTTCTTTCCGTCGATGACGGGGGCCTCCATTTCGCAGAGCGGGGTTTCGATCCACTTGGTCGTCAGCGGCAGGTTCCGCGTGACCTCATAGGCCAGCAAGTGACTGATTTCGCGCAGCAATTGGCGGAACGACTTGGTCGAGGTGTCTTTCTCGCGCATCAGGCTCAGCTTGTGCTGAACAAGCGGGTGGTCAACGATTGTCAGGTGATCGGTCATGTGCGCTCCAGTCGTTTCAGGACACGTTCGCGGGTGTCCTCATCGCAGAAGGCCGCGCGGGCGGCGGTGTCGTTCAGTTCGGCAAATACATCTTCGTTCCAGCGGAAGGTCCGGGCAAGATTGACATATTCGTCGCGCATCGTGGTGTGGAAGAAGGGCGGGTCGTCGGTGGAGACCGTAACCTTCGCGCCGCGTTTGCGCAGTTTTTCAATAGGGTGTTCGGCAAGGCTCGGGTAGACGTTGAGGTTTACGTTGGAACCCGGGCAAACTTCGAGGGTAATCTCGTTCTCCACAAGTTTGTCCACAAGCGCGAGATCGTTGATCGCGTGGACGCCATGGCCGATGCGTTCGACGCGCAGATCGTCTACCGCATCGCGCACCGATTGCGCACCACCCCATTCACCCGCATGGGCCGTCAGGCGCAACCCGGCTTCACGTGTCATGTCAAAGCTGTAGGCAAAGTCCTTGGGTTTGCCTTTCATTTCGTCACCCGCGATGCCGAAGCCGACGATCCAATCGCCTGCGGTTTCAGCGGCACACAGCGCCGACGCCTTGGCCTTTTCCGGGCCGAAATGGCGGATGCAGGTGACGATGCCGCGCAGAATGATGCCGTGATCGCGTTCAGCCTCGTCTGCCGCGTCTTTGATGGCGTGCAGATATTCGCGCCAGGCGCCCACATCGCTGCCGCCGCAGAAATCGGGGGACAGGAAAGTTTCGGAATAGATGACGTCGTTTGCGGCGCTTTCCTCAAGCACAGCTTTAGTCAGGCGGGCATAATCCTCGGGGGTCTTGAGCACGCTGGTGGCGGCCTCATAGACGCTGAGGAAATGCACGAAATCGCGGAAGGCGTAGCTGCCATCGGCTTTGAACACGCCATCGAGATTGACGGATTTTTCCCTGGCGAGCCCCTTGATGAAGGCGGGCGGAGCCGCGCCTTCGTGGTGCAGGTGCAGTTCGACCTTCGGCAGGCGCATGATGCGATCAAGCTGCTCTTCGTCCATCGGACGGCTCAGACGCTCGCGTTCTTCTTCATCCATCACAGGAAACTCCGCCCCGATCCTTTTGACGCCACACCCAGATGTTCGGCGATGCTTGCGGCCACATCGACAAACCCGATATGGCCGATCTCTCCGCTGCCTGCCCCGGCGATCAGCACAGGTACACGTTCGCGCGTGTGGTCCGTTCCGGTCCACGTGGGGTCGTTGCCATGATCCGCAGTGATGAGCAACAGGTCATCGGGTTTGAGCCTTGGAAGAAGTTTGGCGATTTCGGCATCGAACCATTCCAACGCGCGCGCATAACCGGACACATCGCGGCGGTGGCCGTATTTGCTGTCGAACTCCACGAAATTGGCAAAGATCAGAGCGCCTTCGGGGGCGGTGTCAATCTGGTGCGCGAGGTGGGTCATCAGTTGGGTATCCGACCCCTTGTGCACCGCGTCAATGCCGGACATGGAAAAGATGTCGCCGATTTTTCCAATGGCGATAACCGCTTGGCCGGCGTCATGTACCCAATTCGTCAGCACCGGTTCCGGAGGCGCGATTGCGTAGTCGTGGCGGTTGGTGGTACGCTCAAAACGGCCCTCTTCTCCGACAAAGGGGCGCGCAATCACTCGGCCGATCCGTCGCGCGTGGCACATGGGCGCGAGGTCTTCGCAGATCTGAAGCAACCGATCGAGGCCGAACGCCTCTTCGTGTGCGGCGATCTGCAGGACACTGTCGGCGGAGGTGTAGCAGATCGGCTTGCCGGTTCGCAGGTGCTCCGCACCGAAATCCTCAATCACCTTCACGCCATTGCTGTGACAGTTGCCAAGGATACCGTCCGTGCCTGCGAGGTCGCAGATGCGCTGGGTGATGTCGTCGGGGAAGGACGGCACCGTGTCGGGAAGATAGGTCCAGTCCCACGGCACCGGGAGGCCGGCAAGTTCCCAGTGGCCGGAGGGGGTATCCTTGCCTTTGGAGATTTCCGTGGCAGCGCCCCAGCGTCCGGTCGCTGTTGCATCAAGCCCAGGTGCGCGCTGACCTGAGGCCAACTCAACGGCTTGTCCAAGGCCAAGCGCGTCGAGCGTGGGCAGGTTTAAAGGACCACTGCGCCCCTCTTCGGCGCGTCCCGCTGCGCAGGCTTGGGCGATGTGGAGGACGGTGTTGGCACCCGTGTCGGGCACCGTTCCGTTGAAGAACTGGTCCGCGTCCGGCGCGCCTCCGATACCGACGGAATCCATCACGACAATGAACGCGCGGCTCATGTGATGTGCTCCAGAATAAGCGCGGGCGTACTGGCCGGGCCGTCACCAATCGTGATCGCAGCCAGAACGGCTTTGACGGCCGCATCCGCCTGCGCCTCACGGGCGGCGTGGACGCGGGCCAGCGGCTGGCCCTTGGTCAGCGTGTCGCCGATAGAGACAACGTCGCTCAGCCCAACGGCGGGATTGACCACGTCGGTTTCGACCTGACGCCCGCCCCCAAGCTCCACCACTGTAAGGCCGAGCGCCTCGCCGTCGATGGCTGTGACTATCCCCGCTGTCGGTGCTGCGACTTCGCGGATCACGGGCGCTTCGGGCAGGAAGCGGGCCCAGTCTTCGACGAAATGCACAGGACCGCCCATGGCGTAAACCATGGCGCCGAATTTTTCGGCAGCGGCGCCGTTGGCGATGGCCTCGGTTATCTTCGCATGACCATCGCTGATCCCGGCCTGTTCCAGCAACGCGCCGCCCAGCGCTATGGTCAGGTCGAGCAACCGACCGGAGCTTGCGCCCGTTAGGACGCGCATGACGTCGATGACCTCAAGCGCGTTGCCAAGGCTGGGGGCCAAGGGTTGTGACATGTCGGTGATGAGCGCAGAGGTCGGGCAGCCGGTCGCCTTGGCCGTATCCACCAAGGCACGGGCCAAAGCGCGGGCATCGTCCTGCGATTTCATAAACGCGCCCGAGCCGCATTTCACGTCAAGCACCAGCCCCTCGAGCCCCGCCGCGAGTTTCTTGGAGAGGATCGACGCCGTAATCAGATCAAGGCTTTCCACCGTCGCAGTGACGTCGCGGATCGCGTAGAGCCGTTTGTCGGCAGGGGCGATATCGGCGCTGGCACTGACGATGGCGCAGCCGACTTTGGCGACGACCTGGCGGAACTGGTCTTCGGTCAGGGTGGTCCGGAAGCCGGGGATCGATTCCAGCTTGTCGAGCGTGCCGCCCGTGTGGCCCAGTCCTCTGCCCGAGATCATCGGAACATAGACACCGCAGGCCGCAAGCGCGGGCGCGAGGATCAGACTGACACAATCGCCCACACCGCCCGTCGAATGCTTGTCGAGCACGGGCGCGTCGAGATCCCAGTGAAGCACCTTTCCACTGTCACGCATGGCGGCGGTCAGGGCGGCACGACCTGAGTCGTCCAGACCGTTCAGGCAGACGCCCATGGCAAAGGCCCCGGCCTGCGCATCGCTCACCGAGCCATCGGCAAGACCCTGAGCAAACCAGGACAGTGCCTCGGCGTCCGGTGTGCCGCCCTTGCGCAGCGTTGCAATGATCGCGCGTGCGTCCATCAGGTGCGGTCCATATGGCCAGCATCGAACGCGCCGGGCAGCAGATCGCCAACGGTGGTTCTGAACTCTGCCCCGTCGGTGGTGGCGAGCGTCACCGGAACGTCACGCCCCGCGAATTCGGACAGTTTCTGGCGACACCCTCCGCAGGGTGGCACGGGATTTGGACTGTCGGCGATGACATAGGCTTCGGCAATGTCCTGCAGGCCAGCGGCGACCATGGCGGCAATTGCCCCAGCCTCGGCGCAGGTGCCTTCCGGGTAGGCCACGTTCTCAACATTGCAGCCGACAAACACCTGCCCATCCACCGTGCGCAGCGCCGCGCCAACCTTGAAATTGGAATAGGGTGCGTAGGCGTTTTCCCGCACCCGTGCTGCCGCTTCTCTGAGGTCCATCGTCCCCTGCCCCCGAATTGTGAGCGTCATCATTGCGAGCCTGCGGCCCCGATTGCAAGGGTTGGTCGGAACCGTGATTGCCGACATCGCGTTTTCCTTCGAGTAAAGGAGGTTCCCATGCCAATGCAAAACCCTGTCGTGCTTGACCCCACCCTGAAACTGGGTCCGGACCCCGAAGAAGAGATGAGGGAACAGCAGGCCATCACGCTGCGCGAACTTTCCAGCGAGGCGGGCGAGCCGTTTGATGGCAGCCTGACCCGACGCCAGGCCGAACGACGGATTGCGTATCTTCAGGAATACCTGAAATGAGCTTCTTGCCGCAGGGGTAACTGAGCGCCTTTCCCTCAGCCCGCAAAAAGTTTAACCCTAAACAAAATTTGAGCGGGACGGGATTCATGTCGGACAACACCAACGAAACGCTACGCCAGGCGGCCCTGTTTTATCACGAACATCCAAAGCCCGGTAAGCTAGAAATCCGTGCGACAAAGCCGCTGGCGAACGGGCGCGACCTTGCCCGCGCCTACAGCCCCGGCGTTGCCGAAGCGTGTCTTGAGATCAAGGCCGACGCGACAAACGCCGCGCGCTACACAGCCAAGGGCAACCTTGTGGCGGTGGTCTCGAACGGGACGGCTGTTCTGGGCCTGGGCAATATCGGCGCGCTGGCGTCAAAGCCGGTGATGGAGGGCAAGGCTGTCCTCTTCAAGAAGTTCGCCAATATCGACTGCTTCGACATTGAGGTGAACGAGAGCGATCCGGAAAAGCTCGCCGATATCGTCTGCGCGCTTGAGCCGACATTCGGTGCGGTGAACCTTGAGGATATCAAGGCGCCGGACTGCTTCATCGTCGAAAAGCTGTGCCGCGAGCGGATGAACATTCCGGTGTTCCACGATGACCAGCACGGGACCGCAATCGTCGTGGGCGCTGCGGCAACCAACGCGCTGCACGTGGCGGGCAAGTCCTTCGAGGACATCAAGATCGTATCGACCGGAGGTGGTGCCGCCGGGATTGCCTGTCTGAACATGCTGCTCAAGCTGGGTGTGAAACGCGAGAACGTCTGGCTCTGCGATATTCACGGGCTGGTTTATGAAGGCCGGACCGAGGACATGAACCCCCAGAAGGCGGCGTTTGCCCAGAAAAGCGATCTGCGGACGCTGGACGACGTGGTTGACGGGGCAGACCTTTTCCTTGGCCTCAGCGGGCCGAAGGTGCTTAAGCCCGAGATGGTGGCGCGGATGGCGGACAGGCCGATCATTTTCGCGCTTGCCAACCCGACGCCCGAGATTCTGCCCGAAGAGGTGCGCGCGGTGGCTCCGAATGCCATCATGGCGACCGGACGCAGCGATTTTCCCAATCAGGTCAACAACGTACTGTGCTTCCCGTTCATCTTCCGGGGTGCGCTGGATGTCGGCGCGACCGAGATCAACGATGAGATGCAGATCGCCTGTGTCGAGGGGATTGCCAAACTCGCCCGCGCGACAACCAGCGCTGAAGCTGCTGCTGCCTATCGCGGCGAGCAGCTGACCTTCGGACCGGACTACCTGATCCCGAAACCGTTCGACCCGCGTCTGTCGGGTGTCGTGTCGACGGCCGTGGCCAAGGCCGCGATGGAATCAGGTGTGGCGCTGCGCCCGCTGGACGATCTGGCAGCCTACAAGGCGCGGCTGGATGCGAGCGTTTACAAGTCCGCCCTGCTCATGCGCCCGGTCTTTGACGCCGCCGCAACGGCTGCGCGGCGGATCGTGTTTGCCGAGGGCGAAGACGAGCGCGTGTTGCGTGCAGCGCAGGCGATTCTGGAAGAAACCACGGAAACGCCGATCCTGATTGGCCGACCCGACGTGATCGCGTCACGCTGTGAACGGTTGGGTCTGGAGATCCGGCCCGAGCGCGACTTCACGCTGGTGAACCCGGAAAACGACCCGCGTTACCGGGATTACTGGGAGACCTACCACAAGATCATGGCGCGCCGTGGCGTGACGCCGGATCTGGCCCGCGCCATCATGCGCACCAACACCACCGCCATCGGCGCTGTGATGGTGCATCGCGGCGAGGCCGACAGCCTGATCTGCGGCACGTTCGGAGAATTCCGCTGGCACCTGAACTATGTGACGCAGGTTCTGGGAACCGAGCAACACACGCCTCACGGCGCTCTGAGCATGATGATCCTCGAAGATGGGCCATTGTTCATCGCTGACACCCATGTGCGGTCGTTGCCGACGCCCGAGGAACTGGCTCAAACGGCGATTGGCGCGGCACGGCACGTGCGGCGCTTTGGCCTGACGCCGAACATCGCGTTCTGTTCACAGTCGCAGTTCGGCAACCAGTCGGAAGGTTCGGGCAAGCGGCTGCGCGAGGCGATTGCGCTGCTCGATGCCGCGCCGCGTGACTTCTGCTACGAGGGCGAGATGAATGTGGACGCCGCGCTTGATCCGGAGCTGCGCGAGCGGCTTCTGCCGGGCAACCGCATGAAAGGTGTCGCAAACGTGCTGATCTTCGGCCATGCCGATGCGGCCTCGGCTGTGCGCAACATCCTCAAGATGCGCGCCGGTGGGCTTGAAGTGGGTCCGATCCTGATGGGCATGGGCAACCGGGCACATGTGGTGACACAGGGCATCACCGCGCGGGGGCTGCTGAACATGGCCGCCATCGCAGGAACACCGGTGGCGCAGTACGGGTAAGCGATGGGTCGACCCATCGCGGTTTTGGGTTGACCCAAAACCCTAGCTCAACCCGTTGAGAAACGCCTCGGCATCCTCGAGGATCGTGCGCTTGCGGTCCTCGTCCATCCGTTTCCAGTTGGCGTAGATCGTGCTCATCCTCTGGTTCTTACTGAACTTTTCGGAGTGGCGGTCAAGAAACGCCCAATACAGCAGGTTGAACGGACAGGCGTCCTTTCCTGTCTTTTCGTTCACCTTGTAGCGGCAGGATTTGCAATAATCCGACATCCGGTTGATGTAAGCGCCTGACGACACATAGGGTTTGGACGCGATGATCCCGTCATCAGCGAACTGACTCATGCCGATCACGTTGGGCGCTTCGACCCATTCGAAAGCGTCGACATAGACGCGCAGATACCACTCATGCACCTCGTGCGGGTTGATGCCAGCCAGAAGCGCGAAATTGCCCGTGACCATCAGGCGCTGGATGTGGTGGGCATAGGCCTCCTCGGCGGTCTGGGTGATCGCTCTTGAGAGGCAGTTCATGTCCGTGTCGCCGGTCCAGTAGAAGTCCGGCAGCTTGCGCTGGTGGTTGAGCGCGTTGCGGCGGGGATAGTCCGGGCCTTCGCGGAAATAGATGCCGCGCACGTATTCGCGCCAACCGATGATCTGGCGGATGAACCCTTCAACCGCGTTGAGCGGCGCGTGGCCGTCCTTGTACGCCTCTTCCGCTGCCTTGCAGACCTCCATCGGGTCAAGCAGCCCGACATTCAGGTAGGGCGAGATCAGCGCGTGATAGAGGAAGCGGTTGTCGTTCATCATCGCGTCCTGAAAATCGCCAAAGCGCGGCAGGGCGTAGGTGATGAAATGCGCCAACGCGCGGCGGGCCTGTTCCTGATCGGTGGCGAACCAGAAGGAGCGCAGCGACCCGAAGGAATTGCCGAACCGCGCCTCGACCAGATCGAGCACCTCTTCCACGGTCTCGTCGGGGGTGAACTGCATCGGGCCTGAAAAGGCGATGTCGTCCGGGGCGGGTTTGCGGTTCTCGGAATCATAATTCCACTTGCCGCCCTCCGGGTCATCGCCATCCATCAAGAGGCCCGTCTTGCGGCGCATGTCGCGGTAGAAATACTCCATCCGCAGGGCTTTGCGCCCCTCGGCCCATGTGTCGAATTCCTCCTGCGTGCTGACGAAGCGCGTGTCCGGCTTCATCGTCAGCTTGAGCGGCATGTCCTCGAGCGATTCGATCAGCCGCCATTCACCCGGCTGGGTGGCGATCACCTCGGACGCGCCGGTGTCCTCGGCCCGGCGCAGGAGTTCGCCGGGGATGGAGCCTGCGTTTTCGGTGTCGTCGAGCTGGGTGTACCGCACGTCCCAGCCATCGTCGCGCAGGCGGGCGGCGAATTTGCGCATGGCGGCAAAGATGAAAGCGATCTTCTTGGGGTGGTGTTGGACATAGGTTGCCTCTTCGGCAACTTCGGCCATGACGACCACATCCGTCGATTTGTCAGCCGCTTTCAACGCCGACAGCGTGTCGGTCAGCTGATCCCCCAGAACAAGCACCAGCCGGCTCACCACGGCACCTCTTTTCCCTGCCAGTCGAAGAACTTGCCGGTATCGTTCGGGGTCAAACCGTCGAGAACCGCAAGCAGGTTTTCCGCTGCCTCTGATGCCGGAACGGACGGGTTGTGGCCGACATATTTCTCGGTGAACCGGGTCTCGACCGTGCCGGGGTGCAAGACGACGCAGATCAGGTCCTTGTGGGTGCGCGCCAGCTCGATGGCGCTGCCGTGGATCATCTGGTTCAGCGCCGCCTTGGACGTCCGATAGCTGTACCACCCACCCAAGCGATTGTCCCCGATGGACCCCACACGCGCAGACAGTGCGACAAAGATCGCCCGCCCCTTCCGGGGCAAGAGACGCATGGCGTGCTTAAGCACCAATGACGGGCCGACCGTGTTCAGCTTGAACTGGTCGATCATCGCCTCTGCCGTCACATGCTTCAGCGTTTTCTCGGGCTCCGCGCCATTGATCTCCAACGCCCCGGTGGCGACGAAGACAAGATCGAAAGGACCGTCGAGCGCGCCCAGCGCGGCTTTGACGCTGGCCTCGTCGGCCACGTCCAAGCCGTCATGCCTGCGGGACAGTCCGGTGACGGCAACGCCGCGCGCGGTCAGGGCGTCTGCGAGCGCCGAACCGATGCCGCCGCTTGATCCGATGATGAGTGCTGTTTCCATGACCCGCCAGCTAGGGTGACGGGTCCGCCGGTCAACGGGCGTTCAGACCAGCCCGCGCCAGCGCAGGACGACGATGAGTATCGTGATCACCGCAAGGATGTTGAACGCGATGCTTCCGAGGATCGAAAGCGCCAGCCCCTTGCGCCGGTCCGCCACGTCGATGCCCCGCAGATGCACCGTAGCGCGGTCGAACGCCCCCTTGGTTGCTCCGGGGTTCAGGCGCATCGCAAGCTTGGGGTTGAGCGCGATCTTTTCCGCCTCGGCAACGGCGGCGATGTCATTGCGCACACCCGAGGGCAGGCGACGCCCGGCCTTGGCGACGCGGCGCGCAAGCGATCCCCGCTTGAGGCCCAGCTTCCGGGCCATAAGCGTCCGCAGGGTTTCTGCCTGATCCTGGATCGACTCCGTTTTCTCCATGGCGTGTTTCTAGGGACCCTGCCGCCCTTGCTCAAGGCCACTTGGCCGAAGTAAGGAGCGAATATGCTGAACACCTTGTTTACCGACTCTGCCGGATCCGCCACACCGCTTCTGATCATTCACGGGCTTTACGGGTCCGGTCGAAACTGGGGCGTGATCGCCAAACGTCTGTCAGACCGGGGGCCTGTAACGGCTGTCGACCTGCGCAACCACGGCGACAGCTTCTGGTCGGACAGCCACAGCTATCCTGATATGGCCGGTGATCTGGCCGATGTCATCTCGGCGCAGGGCGGGCCGATGGATGTTGTTGGACATTCGATGGGCGGCAAGGCTGCCATGACACTTGCGCTGACGCGGCCCGATCTGGTGAACCGCCTGATCGTCGCGGATATCGCGCCGGTGACCTATACCCATTCGCAAATCCAGTTCATCGACGCGATGCGCGCGGTTGATCTGGCGCGGGTGGAAAAACGGTCCGATGCATCAGAACAGCTTGCCCAGAGCGTTACCGACCCGACGCTTCAGGCCTTCTTCACGCAATCCCTTGATCTCAAAGAAAAACGCTGGAAGCTGAATCTCGACACCCTGGCCGCCGAGATGCCGAAGATCCTGAGCTTCCCCGATCTGGAGGGAACGTTCGAAAAGCCGACGCTGTTTCTGTCGGGGGCGGAGTCAGAGTATGTGATCCCGGACCACCGCCCGCACATTCGTGCGCTGTTTCCCAAGGCGCGATTTGCCAAAATACCGGGCGCAGGGCATTGGTTGCACGCGGAAAAACCGCGTGAATTCGAGGCCTCTGTCCGGGCTTTCCTGGATCTCGCTCAGTAGCCGCGGCAGGATTGTTCGGACCGGGCGGCAAACCGCTCGTACCGTTCCCAGAAGGCATCGTCGGAGGCGGTTTTCGACATCTTCACATCCATCGCACGCTGTGGATCGCGGAAGAACCGCGCCGCCTTGCGCTGATCCGAGCCGGACAACGATCCGTTTGCCACGGTCTGGATACAGCCACAGAGCCGCGAATTGCGGGCCTTGCGGTCCGAGGACAGGCAAGCCCGGCTGATCGGTCCCGTGGAAAACCGGGTCACCACGCCACTGTCGCCCCGGTCATAGCGGCTTCCGCCACCACAGCCTGCGACCAGTGCAAGGACGAGTATCGATGCCAATACCTTCATGCTGCCTGCTCTTTGTCCGATCACGCCGTACCCGGGTCTTGCGCCCGCTCTCCCGCGTCTCTGCCTGCGGTAACAATGCCTGAAACGGCAACTGTTTTCAAATCACCATTTGTCAAGCAGGCGGGCCGCATCACGCCATCTTGACCAGACCCCCAAACCGCATCATATCCGCCCCATGACAGAGCTTTCGCACATCCGCAATTTCTCCATCGTTGCCCATATCGACCACGGGAAATCCACCCTGGCCGACCGGCTGATCCAATCCACCAATACGGTGACGGAACGGGAGATGAAGGAACAGCTTCTCGACTCGATGGATATCGAGCGGGAACGCGGCATCACGATCAAGGCGAACACGGTCCGGATCGAATACAAGGCCGAGGATGGCGAGGTCTATATCCTCAACCTGATCGACACGCCCGGACACGTGGACTTTGCCTACGAAGTGTCGCGCTCGATGCGTGCGGTCGAGGGGTCGCTGCTGGTGGTCGATGCCACGCAAGGCGTGGAAGCGCAGACGCTGGCCAACGTCTATACCGCGATCGACGCGGATCACGAGATCGTGCCGGTTCTGAACAAGATCGACCTGCCCGCCTCCGAGCCCGAGCGGGTCAAGGAACAGATCGAGGACGTGATCGGCATCGACGCCTCCGAGGCTTTGGAGATTTCGGCCAAGACGGGTGTCGGCATTCCTGCCGTGCTGGAAGCCATCGTCAAGCGCCTGCCGCCGCCGCATGAAGGCGATGCGACGAAGCCGCTGAAGGCGATGCTGGTGGACAGCAAATACGACCCCTATCTGGGCGTCGTGGTCATTGTGCGCGTGATCGACGGGGTTCTGAAGAAGGGCCAGCGCATCAAGATGATGAAGACCGGCGGCACCTATGACATTGACCGGATCGGCGTCTACCGTCCGGCGATGCAGGCCGTCGATGAGCTTGGACCGGGTGAGATCGGCTACATCACGGCGCAGATCAAACAGGTCAGCGACACCCGCGTGGGTGACACGATCACCACCGAAAAGAAGGGCTGCGAAACGCCCCTGCCCGGCTTCAAGCCGTCGATCCCGGTGGTGTTCTGTGGCCTCTTCCCGGTGGATGCCAACGATTTCGAAGACATGCGCGACGCGATGGAGAAGCTGGCACTGAACGACGCCTCTTTCACCTTCGAGATGGAAACCTCGGCCGCGCTTGGCTTTGGCTTCCGCTGCGGGTTCCTTGGCCTGCTGCACCTGGAGGTGATCCGGGACCGTCTGGAGCGAGAGTACGATATCGACCTGATCACCACCGCGCCGTCGGTGATCTATCACGTCTACACCAAGGACGGCGAGATGCGGGAGTTGCACAATCCCGCCGACATGCCCGACCCGTCCACCATCGATCACATCGAAGAACCGCGCATCAAGGCGTCGATCCTTGTACCCGACGATTATCTGGGCGACGTGCTCAAGCTCTGCCAGGACCGGCGGGGGCTTCAGCTTGACCTGACCTATGTCGGCAGCCGCGCGATGGTGGTCTATGACCTGCCGCTGAACGAGGTGGTGTTCGATTTCTACGACCGCCTGAAATCGGTCACCAAGGGGTACGCCAGCTTTGACTACCAGATGATCGGCTACCGCGAGGACAGCCTCGTGAAGATGCAGATCCTCGTGAATGACGAACCGGTGGATGCGCTGTCCACGATGGTTCACCGCGACCGCGCCGAGATGCGCGGCCGCGCCATGTGCGAAAAGCTCAAGGACCTGATCCCGCGCCACATGTTCAAGATCCCGATCCAGGCCGCCATCGGCGGCAAGGTGATCGCCCGTGAAACCCTGTCAGCCCTGCGCAAGGACGTGACCGCCAAGTGCTACGGCGGCGACGCGACCCGGAAGAAGAAGCTTCTGGAGAAGCAGAAGGCGGGTAAGAAGAAGATGCGCCAGTTCGGCAAGGTCGAGATCCCGCAGGAAGCGTTTATTTCGGCTTTGAAGATGGATTCCTGAGGTTTCCGAATGGTGCGTGTAAACACGCACCCTACGCCCCGCCCGAGGAACAGCGCGGGGCGGCCTCGGGCAGCGGAGGACCGTCCTCCGGCCAGCCGCTTCGGCAACGCCTGCACGCGGATTTATCGTGTCCTGCACGCCATGCCCGCACCCTTTGCGCAAAGTGCGTCCACATCTCGGAAAATCCGGCTAACCCACAGCTGATCCACCGGGTTATCAACCGTTTCCTCCCCAAGAAATGTGACCGTTCGGCAAAATTTCCGTTGCGCGACTCGGGAAGGCTGAGCCAGCCTTGGGTTAACGCAAGGGGTCGCAAGACCCGGCGCGGGACGCGAAGGTCTTCCGGGGCTTGAGCGGGGAACGGATAGGTTACACTGAACGGACCCCGTGTTGAGAGTGTCGGGACGCAGGCCGAAACGGGCAGTCTCTAAGAGGCGATCCGGGAAGGCGGCGCAAAAGCCATCGTGTGACCGGGGACGGTGTACGCCGGAACCGGAGGGGGGATGGGCCGCAAGGTTATCCCGCGATGCTCGAAGCTCCTTGGAGCGGAGGCACATGAACAGAGGGGTTTTCGGACCCGGACGTTCCGGAAGGCGTCAGGATTTTGGCTTTGGCCGCTTTATGCGGCTCGGACCCAGAACCCTGGCGCCTTCTGCTTTTGACCCGCAGCAAAGCACATCTGAATCCGAACCCATTCAGGCCGCCGCCGGTTTCAGCGTGATCATCCGGACGAGGCAATAATCCGGCTGGTTCTTGTAATTCGGGTGACCGGCTGTTCCGAACAGAATACCATCCCGCTCCTTCCGGTAGAGCGGCGCGCTGTTCAGTGAGCGTTCCAACTGAACCTCGCGATAGCGCTTGCTGAGCGATGAAAACGGGTGGAACCACATCTTCGCTCCGTATGCCGGATCAAGCGCGAGATATTGCTTCATCGCATCGCCCGAGCTGGCCCCGGGAATGATCAGAACCCAATGATCCCCCCAGCTTTCGCGGAACTCGTCATAGACAATGTCTCCGTTCTCATCCCGGACATATACCGTTTTGCCCTTTGCGTTCTTTTCAGTCTGCGCCACGAAATGGTCTTTGTAATCCACATGCCCCATGACCGGGTAGCCCTGCGCAAGGTGGCTTTGCAGCATTCCGATGTGCGCCGACGTGAGCGGACCATGATGATAGTCGCCCTTCATGCCCAGAAGACCAACGGAATGCAGCGTATTCAACCCCGCATCTGAATAGCCGTTGTTGTCTTTCATGATCTTGTTTGCGATGTGGGGCGCCATGTCTTTCGGAGCGAGGCCGTCGGGCCAGACACCTGCCACGCGCGCGCCGATGACCGTGCAGGCCATAACCATCGAACACAGACAGCAACCTTCGCTCTTGATCGTGGGCGGGCGCTTCTTGTTCTGGCCATAGCCGAGTTGTGCTGTGAAATCGCCCTGCTTGAACACCTGGTATCCGCCGATGTTCGCGATGGCGTTTCCGACTTCGACCATCACGCCATTTGCATCGATGTTTGGCATCTTGCTGTACGCGATATTGCCGTTGAGCGCGGTCCATGTCGTGCCACCGGGATCAACCCGCCCGTCGCTGCGCGCCTCGCTCCAGCGAAGCACGTAGTGCTGGAAACACAAGATGGCGAGTTCGGTTTGCGGGCCGCAATTTCCGTCCTCGGCAAGTACGCCTGTGGTCGGCACCGGCGCGCCGCCTCTTTCAAAGAAATGCGCCCGGAACTTTCCATTGCCCGCCAGATGCTGGTTCAGCAGGGACTGGACAACGATGACTTCATTGTAGGAATTGAACCCTCCCTTTCCGACAGAGAGGTAGATCGTCATGATCGGCAACATGTGTTCACCTGTGACTTAATCGAAAATGAGCAGAAAAAAGATGCAGCTTCCGCCAGCAGGTGCGACGGTAAATTCTGTGGCACCAGGCAGATCAAAGCATGAAAACCAAAGGGGTGTGGCCTAACCTCCGCGAAATCGTCAAAAACACTGATCTACAGTGCGTCAGAAAACGGGATTCTGGCAAGTGTGATGAATGAGCAGACGCATGTGTGCCTCCGTGACTTTGACAAATATCAACGCAGCGCGTCGCGCGTTGCGGCAAGGTAAGACCAACAAGGGAGACCCGATATGGATCTGAACGTACAGAAAGACCTGCTTCTCAAACGCCGCGCGGACCTGACCGGCGATCTTGCGGAGATCGAGCACAAGCTTGATGATCCGATGCCCAAGGACTGGGAGGACCGCGCTTCGGAGCGGCAGGGCGACGAGGTTCTTGAGGCGTTGGGCAACGCCGATCTGGAGGAACTGCGCCGCATCGACGCCGCTCTGGGGCGAATCGAGGATGGCAGCTACGGTACGTGTGTGAAATGTGGTGAGGCGATATCCGAAGAGCGGCTCGCAGCGGTTCCGACAGCACCATTGTGCCGGACCTGCGCCCGCGACAGCTGAGAATTGTCACCCGCCGTTGGCCTGCCGCGCAGGCGGGCCCGCGTGCCGGGTGGTTTTTTAATATTAATATTCCAAAATCAGAATCTGAGATATTTTATTTCGAAATTTCAATCCTCTGAGATTTTTTCATAAATTTCGCTGATCCGAATTTTGCATACGGACGTACACATTTATGTCAGAAAAAATTTACACTCTGGGAGGGATAGGTGTCAGTCTATTCGGACACATTACGGCGGGATTTCGAAGTCCGCATGAGCGCGCATGAAGGGATGCTTGCGCATCTTGGATTAAACCCAACGGAAGACGACGCTCCTTTTCTGCTCACCGAGTTGAAGGCAACCATGGGGGCCTGCGGTGCGTGTCACTGTCCCAAGACCTGTCTTGAATGGCAGGAGCAGGGCCATGCGGGACCGCCGCCGTGGTGTCACCGACGCAAAAGCTTTCTTTCACTGATCGACGCCTGTGCTGCGCTCGAGGCACAGCCGATGCGTGCCGTTGCTGCAGGTTGATCCGGGTCAAGGTCATCACATCAGAAATATGGAATGTCTGAGTCGTTCCTGTTTTAGTGGAGGCTCTGATGTTCCGACTTGCCAGTATCCTGTATTCTCTCATCGCCACGACATTGGCGGGCACCGCCGTGATTGCCGTGCTGACAGCCGGATTCGGCACTCTGGTTCCGATCGTTGCTGCGGCCCTTGTCGGTGCCGTTGTCGCGCTGCCGGTGTCATGGTTCGTCGCACGGGCGATCTATCAGGCCTAACCGCCGACGCGCCTCACCAGCGAATCAAGCAGTCCATCCGCACATTCCTCGATCAGCGCGAGAGCGCCGTCGAAATCGCGCGTGAAATACGGGTCGGGAACGTAATCTGACCCGCTGTCCGGCGCGTAGTCGGTAAAGCGCACGACCCGGTCGGTCGGGCCGAATGCGCCAAGGTCTGATGCGTTGTCGTCATCCATCACGACGATCAGGTCGAACCGCGAGAAATCCGACGCCGCAACCTGCCGCGCCCGGAGCGCAGACAGGTCATATCCCCGTGCCCGGGCAGCCTCTTGCATCGGGCCGTACGGTGGTTTTCCGATGTGCCAGTTGCCGGTTCCGGCACTGTCGAGCGACAGCGTCATGCCCCGCGCTTCGGCTTTCGCCCGCGTAACCGCTTCGGCGGTCGGGGAACGGCAGATATTGCCCAGGCAGACAAAGAGGATACGGTGGGTCATGGCCATGACTTAACCGGTTGTGGCGTTTGGGAAAAGGGGAAGGCATGCGACAGGCGAAACGGATCGTGGTTCTGACAGGGGCCGGGATATCTGCGGAAAGCGGGCTGGGTACCTTCCGCGACGAAGGCGGCCTGTGGGCCCAGCACCGGATCGAGGACGTCGCCACGCCAGAAGCCTTTGCCCGCAATCCCGACCTCGTGCACCGGTTCTACAATGCCCGGCGCATTCAAGCGGCAGAGGCGCATCCGAACCCGGCCCATGAAGCCCTCGCGCGCCTGCAAAACGCATTCGACGGCGACGTGACCCTGGTCACCCAGAATGTCGACGGTCTGCACGAAAAGGCCGGGGCACAGGTCATTCACATGCACGGAGAACTCGCACGCGCGCTCTGCGCCGACTGCGCCCATCGCTGGGACGCCCCGCGCGAGATGTCCGTGGGGGAAACCTGCCCCGCCTGCCACGCGCCCAGCGCCCGCCCGGATATCGTCTGGTTCGGAGAAATGCCCTACCATATGGAGCGCATCATCGACGCGGTGCAGAGCTGCGACCTCTTCGCTGCGATCGGCACGTCGGGACAGGTCTACCCCGCCGCAGGTTTTGTCGAAGAGGCGCGGGTCTGCGGTGCGGACACCGTGGAACTCAATCTACGGGACAGCGACACATCCCACGCCTTTACAGATCACATCATTGGACCGGCCAGCAAGACGGTCCCCGCGTGGGTGGACCGCCTGCTGTCCTGAAGACTCAGTTTCCGCTCTTAATCTGACCGTGCTGCATGCCGCCATGGTCCTGCCGTTCGAGATCAACCGGCACCTCGATAACGACATCGCCGGCTTTCTCGAATGTCAGCGTGATGGTCACGGTGGCGCCCTGCTCCATCGGCTGCTTCAGCCCCATGAGCATGACGTGTTTGCCGCCGCGTTGCATGGCGATCATGCCGTCTGCGGGAAGCTCGAACCCTTCCTCGACATGAACCATGCGCATCACGCCATTCTCTCCGGCCAGATGGGTGTGCAATTCGGTGCGGGCCGCCGCGTCTGACGCGGCGCCGATCAGTCGGTCCGCGCTGCCGTCGGTGTTGCGAATCATCATGAAGGCCGCGCCGGATTTCGCCATCGGAGAGGCCGAGCGCGCATAGGCATCCTCGATCTGGATTTCGGCATAGGCAGGCAGCACGGAAGCAAGGGCAACTGCCCCTGCGATAAGGGATGTTTTGAACATTGGATTGGTCTTTCGTTTGAAGTCAGGTGAGTGGGACGTTCAAACCAAAGGTGGTGGCCCCCGGGCCTGTGCGGGCGGCAAGCCTGCGCCAAAGCAGTGCTCGTCCGGCTGTCCGAGCCACAGATCCTGCCAGCGATCCAACCGGATGGCGGCGGGCGTGACATGCGACACCTCGGCAAAGAAGGCCACCGCATAATCCGGGCAGATCATCACCCGCCCGGTGGGTTGGCCATTTTCATCGACAAGAATGTGCACCGGCCCGGTGCCGGTGCAGATGACCATCGTGCTCACAGCCGGAGACTGCCCCCGCGCCGCCGCCAGCTGAACACTGGTAAAGGCGATCAGCAGGCCCAACAAAAGGGTGGTCAGCTGGCGTAGCACGATCTTCATATCACCGATCTAGGCTGCCCACCGGCACCCACAAGGCGACAAAAGGAAACAGCCCCGCCGGGATGCCCGGCGAGGCTGTTCAAATCCGCAACGCGAAAAGGATCAGGCTTCGGCAGCCTGCGCCTTTGCGATCTCTTTCTTGACCTTCAGCGCGTTGGCCGACAGATCGGTGTCCTTGGCTTTCGCCAGGAACTTGTCCAGTCCACCGCGGTGGTCGACACTGCGCAGCGCATGCGCCGAGATCCGCAGCTTGATGCCACGGCCCAGAGCTTCGGACTGCAGCGTCACATCATTCAGGTTCGGCAGGAAGCGCCGACGGGTCTTGTTGTTGGCGTGGCTGACATTGTTGCCAGTCATCGGGCCTTTGCCGGTCAGTTCGCAAACACGCGACATGGGTTCATCCTCGTTCTATCAAAGGGGAAGATCGGGCCTTCCGCCAATATGAAAGGGAGCCGACTGGCAGCGCCCGGAATCTCGTTGGCTGTCCTTAGAGGGATGCGGGAAAGGCGTCAAGTGGGGCGGTGCGCGAAAACCGGGACTCTGCGCCAAGTTCGCGGGTTTTGTGTCGAACCGCCTGCGGCGGTGCGACAGGTCGGGGGCTTTGCCCCCCTGCCGCGCAGGCGCGGCATTCACCCCAAGGTATTTTTCAAACAGAGAAGAAACGGAATTTTAACCCGACTCGCCTGTTCTGGTCTAGCGGGACAGGCGGAGGCGCCGATGACCGTAAACGGAGAAGCCCCCTGTCGCACGGCGCAGGGGGTGGACCGTCTGAGCGTCTTCTCTGTTTCACAAATGCCTCGGGGGAGAGCCGCCTGCGGCGACGGGGGCAGAGCCCCCGAACTGCTTGGATGGCCAAAGGCCATACAAGCGCAAACCCGTGCGCCGGAGGCGCTCAATCGGGTCACGCGACGGGCATATTGCGCCCCTCAAGTTGCGCCAGCACCTCATCCGCCGCCTGGCTGGGCGTCTTTATTCCCTCTTCCACGCAATGCCCCAGAGAGCGCACCAGCCCCTTCATCGGCTCACGTTCCAACCGCGCCAGCAGCGCCTGCTTGAGCTCTGCCTCGAACCAGAATCGCGCCTGCGCGGCGCGGCGGGATGCAAAATGGCTGGTCTCGCGCCGCCAGTCGGTGAGGCTCTGCATCTCATCCCAGGCCGTCTGCAAACCGTTCTCTTCCAGCGCCGAAACCGTCATCGCCTTGGGAAAGCCCTGCGGGTCCTGCGGGCGTTTCCGCAGCAGGCGCAGGGCACCGGCGTAATCGGCACAGGTGCGGGTGGCGGTGGTTTTCAGATCACCGTCGGCCTTGTTGACGAGGATGATATCAGCCATCTCCATGATGCCGCGCTTCACACCCTGCAATTCATCGCCGCCGGCAGGCGCCAGCAGCAGCAGGAACAGGTCCGACATTTCCGCCACCACGGTTTCCGACTGCCCGACACCCACGGTTTCGATCAGCACCACGTCAAAGCCCGCGGCTTCGCACAGATCGATCGCTTCGCGCGTGCGCCGCGCAACACCGCCGAGATGGGATTGTGACGGCGACGGGCGGATGAAGGCGTTGGGATCGCGGGAGAGGCGCTCCATGCGGGTCTTGTCGCCGAGAATCGAGCCGCCGGAGCGCGCGGAACTCGGATCGACCGCCAGCACGGCGACCTTGAGCCCCTGCCCTGTCAGCATCATGCCGAAGGATTCGATGAAGGTCGATTTACCGACCCCCGGCGTGCCCGAGAGGCCGATGCGCAGGGCTTCCCGCCCATGTCCCTTGAGTTTTTCGAACAGCGCGATCGCCTCCGACCGATGATCGGCCCGCCCGCTTTCGACAAGGGTGATGGCGCGTGCCAGCGCACGGCGTTCACCGGCAAGGATACGGGTTGCCAGATCGTCGATGTCCATGCGCGGGGCTCCGTCTTGGTCTGGCGGCACATGTGCCATGGGCCGGGCGACCAAGTAAACCCGTCAGCCCAGCCCTCCGGGACCGTGTTTGAGAATCACCGGCACCACCAGTTCCTCTTCGTCGATCAGGTGGCGGTTCAGCATGGACTGAAAACTGAGCAGCTCTTCGCGGAACACACCGGCCTCCGACTTGCCCTGGATCACCGCATTGGCGCCATCGGCAAACCGGTTGAGCAACCCGTCCATCGCGTGATGATCGGAATCGAGCAGCTCGAACCCCTTGTTCAGGACGGGTTCGCGCGTGGCGAGAATCGGGAAATAGTGGTGGTCCTCGATCTGATGATGCCCATGCAGGTTCTGAAGCAGCATCGAGCCATAGCGCGACAGCTTGGCGGCATGGGTCCGGGCGTCGATCTTGCGGTCGACCGCCTGTTCGGCATCGTCGATCAGCGCGCCCATCAGGCGACGGAACATCAGGTGCCGATCCAGCCAGAAGGCCACCAAACCGGCGAAGTTGTTGTGCTCAGGCCAGGTTTCGCGCGGAAAGTCCTGAAGCAAAACGCGCAGCGCGTCCGGCAATCCGTCGCGCGTCTCGAGTGTCAAACTGTGGTCCATGGGCACCTCCTGCGGGTGACGAGGTGCAGCACGCTGGCGATTTGTCAATCAGCGAAGCACATGGACCGCACACTGGGCGTGGCGCACCACATGGGTTGCAGTGGAGCCAAGCAAGAGCGTCTGCATCCCCGGTCGGTGTGACGCGATCACGATCAGGTCGCTGCCATGGTCCTCCGCATAGTCCAGAATCGACCGGCCCGAATGGCCTTCGATCACGACAGAGTCTGCCCCGATCTCGGATGCGAGCCGCGCCATTTCGGCCTCGATCCCTTTGCGCGTCGCGGTCAGGATATCGGCAGAGATATAGCTGATAGCGTAGCTGGGCACGGCTTCGACCACATGCAGCAGGGTGATCTTGGCTCCGTCTGAAGCGAGTACCTTTGCGATGGCGATGGCCTCTGCCACGCGATCGTCTTCGTTGTCGAGCGCAATGGGTACGAGAATGTTCGAATACATGGGTCCCCTCCCTCAATTCAGGATGGGTCCAGTTTAGGCAAGCGTCGGAGTGCGGTCCTTGATCCGCATCATGGTCACTTCAGGGTTTGCAAAACTCGCCGGCAGGTTTGCAAAGTCATGAAACGTTGGGTTCGCCCTGCAATCCCAGCACCTTGCGAAAGCCGGTCCAGTATCCCGGCAGGCGCGGCGGTTCCTGAAGCCCGGGCAGCGCTTCGTCGGCCCAGCGGGACATGCGGCGCTGTGTGAAATCGCGGCCCCAGTCAAGATAGGCCTCGGCATCGTTCGGGCGCAGGCGGCAGGCGGAGCCAACCAGCCCGACCAGCGTTTCGGGGGCCGAATACCATTCGTCTTGAATGCCCGTGACCTTCTTTTGCAGGAACGGCCCGACCCAGCGCATCAGCGCCTTGTCCGAGAACAGGAGCAGCATCTTGCCCATCTCGTCACGGCTGTAATGGATGAGCGGCGGGAACGTGTCGAAGAAAAGAGCCTTTCCGTCAAGATAGGCGAAGTTGCGGATCGACGGATGAAAGCCGATGCGGGTGTCGAACTGATCGGCGTTGTTCCAGAAGGTCGCGATCACGTCGCCTGCAGCCTCCATCATCAGGAGTGTTGCGTCCGTTGAGGCGGTCTGCATCTGCGGGCGCATCATGCTGTCCGAGGGCAGCGCCTCCTGCACGATCACCGGGATGCGGGTGCCGTCCATATCGAGCAGGTGGAATTCGGTCTGTGGCAGGGCGACACCTGCCTGGTTCAGAGCGGTCACGTAATCGTCGTGACAGTGTGCCAGCCGGTCGAGCGCCGCCGCATCGCGCAGGCCGCGATAGACCTTGATGACCCTGTCCGAGAACGGGCCGGACGCAGGCCGGAACGGTGCGCAGAAGTAACCCAGCTTCGACACGGTCTGGCCGCGTGCGGCGCTGTCGGCGCGGATCACGGCTTTCAGGGCATCGAGGTCTGTCATGGCACAGGCTCCTTGGTCGGGTGCCCTGCCTTACCCGTTTGCCAGCACCTGTGCCACCTCTGAGGTGAGCGCATCAACCTCGGCCTGTGCCGGTGTTTTGCGGCCCTCTGCGGCGCCCCGGCCCTGCCCGAGCGCTTCGGCATAGATCACGCGGTTGGCAAGCGTGGTTTCGGCAATGCGTGCCATCAGCTTTTCCGCCGCCTCGGCCACTTCGGAGCCAAGGCGCGTGTTTTTGCGCGCCCGGTTCAGCACGACAAGCGCCTCTTTGCCTTCACGCCGCGCCAGATCGAGCACGCCTTCGGTGGCCCAGAGATCCACGTGGCTGACGCTGACAGGCACCACCACGAGGTCTGCCACACGCAGCGCAGGGCGAAGATCGCTGTCTGCCTTGGGCGGCGTGTCGATAATGACGATGTCGTGATTGTCAGACAGCTTGCGCACCTCATAGGTGATGCCCCACGCCGAGGAGGTGGCAAATTCGAGGTTCTCGACAGGTCCGGTTTCGGTTTCAATCCGGGTCATGAACCAGCGCCCCAGACTGCCCTGCGGGTCAATGTCGACAAGTGCCACGCGTTTGCCCTGGCGCAGGAACCCTGTGGCGAGGTTGGCGGAAACCGTGGTTTTTCCGGAGCCGCCCTTTTGCTGCGCGACGGTGATAACATGTCCAGCCATGGTCGATCCCTTCGATTCGTTTTGAAGGGTACAGGCTTATTTCGCAGGTGCAGCATAAAAATTGCCACACCCGCCCAGGACGGCAGAGGCAGTTGTATGAAATCACCCATCCGACCCACCGATGATTCTGCGCGCGAGCTTGCGCGCAAACTGATTGAAACCGCCAAATTCGCTGCGCTTTCCTATGAAGACCCCGACAACCGCGCGCCGATTGTCAGCCGGATCGCCCTCGTGTCCGGGCCGGACGGAATGCCCCTGAGCCTGATCTCGGACCTCAGCCACCACAGCGCTGCATTGCAGAAAAACCCGCTCTGCGCCCTTCTGATCGGCGAGCCGGGCAGCAAGGGAGATCCCCTGACCTTTCCCCGGCTGAGCCTGCGGGCCGAGGCGCGATTTGTCCGCCATGGGTCGCCCGAGCATGCCGGACTGGCTCAGACGTTTCTGACGAAACAGCCGAAGGCGAAGATGTATATCGGTTTTGCGGATTTTGCGCTGGTTCGGTTCACGCCGCTGGGGGGCAATCTGAACGGCGGATTTGGCAAAGCCTACACGCTGGATGCCGGGGATCTGATCTGACGGCGCGAGAGGCCGCGATTGCTAGGCAGAGACCTCGGGCGCCTGAAGAATCTGAACCCCGGCGATCCGCCATTCACCGTCGATCATCTGCATTCTGTAATCGAGGTAGTGGAGATTGCCCGCCGCGTCTTTGACGATCACCATCTGGTAAAGACCGCCTGCGATCTCACGCAGTTCCCCGAAGGTCACGTCCTCGGGTCGCCAGACCATCGGGTAACCCTGCTGCACCATCCGGCCGAAGTTTTCCGGGGTACCGAACATGCTGCGGATGTTCGGGCTGGCGAAGGTAAAGGCTGTGACGAAATCATCTTTGAGGAACGCGTCGATCTGGCTCTGGATCGTGCTCTCGATTGCAGGCTCGGGCGCCAGAACCTCCTGCGCCCACAGTGCACCGGTCATCGCCGCCGCGAGTGTCAGTCCAGTGAAGAATGTGCGCATGATCCGTCCTCCTGCGGTGAAGGTAGGACAGTTCGCGAAGCGGACAAATTCAATCTGATGGATGGCCGGTCAGACAGTCCTGTCTGACCAGCGTATCAGGACAACTCGCCTGCCAGACCTTTGCGGATCAGCGCGGCGGATTCGGCCACGCCGTAAAGCGCGATGAACCCGCCAAAGCGCGGCCCCTGAGACTGACCCAGCAGCACCTCGTAAAGCGCCTTGAACCAGTCCCGCAGCGGCTCGAACCCATGATCCTTTCCGACAGCAAAGACCAGCGTTTGAAGCGTTTCGTCGTCTGTTGCGCCGTCATGCGCCTCGAGCCGTGCCGCGAGGTCTTCCATCGCCGCGCGTTCTTTTTCATCCGGCGCGCGGTAGGTCTTCGTCGGCTTCACGAAGTCGTTGTAGTAGCGCACGGCAAAGCCCGCGGCCTGATCAAGGTCAGCATGGGTTTCGGGCGTGGCATCCGGCGCATAGCGCTTGATGAAGCCCCACATCGCGTCCTTGTCCTCGGCCCCCGCTGCGGACGCGAGATTGAGCAGCATGGAGAACGGAACGACCATCGTGGACTGCGGAACTTCGCCGTCGGAATGGATGTGGAAGACCGGGTTCGCCAATTGCTGCGCGGCGTCCTGCGTGTGATAGGCCCGAAGCTGCTGGTGGTATTCGTCAACTGCCTTCGGGATCACATCGAAATAGAGGCGCTTGGCCGTTTTCGGCTTCTGGAACATGAAGTAGCTGAGCGACTCGGTCGAGGCATAGGTCAGCCATTCGTCGATGCTGATGCCGTTGCCTGTCGACTTGGAGATCTTCTGGCCCTGATCGTCGAGGAAAAGCTCATAGACGAAATGTTCGGGCGCGGGCGCGCCGAGGATGCGGCAGATCTTGTCGTAGATCGGTGTGTTTGTGGAATGGTCCTTACCGTACATTTCGAAATCGACACCAAGCGCCGCCCAGCGCGCACCGAAATCAGGCTTCCACTGAAATTTGACGTTACCGCCGGTGACGGGAAGCGTCCATTCGCGCCCGTCTTCGTCATCGAAGGTGATCTCGCCTTTCGCGGCATCGACGTTTTTCATCGGAACATACAGAACGCGTCCGGTTTCCGGGTGCAGCGGAAGGAAGATCGAATAGGTCTGCTGACGCTCTTCGCGAAGTGACTTGAGCATGACGGCCATGATCTCATCGTATTTTTCGCAGGCCTTCAGAAGCGTTTCGTCAAACTGGCCGGACTTGTAGAAATCGGTCGCGGAATAGAATTCATACTCGAACCCGAAGGTATCGAGGAATCGCCGCAGCATGGCGTTGTTGTGGTGTCCGAAGCTTTCGAACTCCTCGAACGGATCCGGAACGGATGTCAGAGGCTTTTGCAGGTGCTGGGACAGCATCTCCTGATTGGGGAGGTTGCCTGGCACCTTGCGCATGCCATCAAGATCATCCGAGAAACAGATCAGCCGTGTGGGAATGTCGCTGATCACCTCGAAGGCGCGGCGGATCATCGTTGTGCGCAGCACCTCGCCGAATGTGCCGATATGCGGCAGACCCGAGGGGCCATAACCGGTCTCGAACAGGACATAGCCTTTTTCGGGCGGCGCTTTTTCGTACCGTTTGAGCAGCCGGCGCGCCTCTTCAAAGGGCCACGCCTTTGAGGTCATTGCAGCTTCGCGCAGTTCGGACATTGCTCTTTCACTCCGGATGGTCGCCGCACGATGTTGTGCGGTCGTTCAAAAGGCACTCCCTATTGCGGGGGCGCGGGCGGGTCAATAAGTTGCAGGAAGTTGATGTTCCAATCCAGAAAGCGATCCCCGTGACCGACCACGACCCCCACCTGATGAGCCCGCAAGACTGCCTGGTCGCGCTGATGATTGCCGTTTCGGCATCGGACGAGAGCATTCGGACTGCGGAACTGGTCAAAATCCAGTCGGCTGTGAACAATCTGCCGATCTTTGCCGAATACGATGAAGCACGTATCCCCGAGATGTCGGCTCTGGTGTTCGACCTGTTCGAACAGGAAGACGGCCTTGATGCGCTGTTCGGGCTGATCCGCGACAACCTGCCCGAGCGGCTGTTTGAAACCGCCTACGCGCTGGCCTGCGACGTTGCAGCCGCCGATGGCACGCTGCGCGAAGCGGAACTGCGCCTGCTGGAAGAGATCCGCTACGAACTGGAACTGGACCGCTTGCACGCCGCCGCCATCGAACGCGGATCGCGCGCCCGGCACATGCGGTTGTGATCAGCCGACAGGCTTGGGCGGAATCGAATAGGTGAGCGTCGCCCGGGCCACCGAATCGGGCTGACCCTCGGAGAACAGCAGAACATCCGTCACGCTGAGCGCGCGACCGAGCTTCAGCACTTTGGCATGGGCAATCACATCTGCGCCTGCCACCGGTTTGCGCATGAAATCGATAGAGCAATTCGTGGTGACCGCCAGCGCCTCTTTCCCGATGCGGGACATGGTGGCGACGTAGGCGGCCACGTCGGCGAGGCTGAACATCGCGGGACCGGATACGGTGCCGCCGGGGCGCAGATGCTGTTCACTGGCGTGCAAGCGCATCACCAAAAGATCTTCGTCCAGCCGGTCGATCCCGAACATCCCTTTGACCTGAGGAAACACCTCGTCCAGAAAGGCTTCCATCTCATCCGCCGGAACTTTGAGCGCCATGCTTTTCTCCCCTGCTCTGAACCGGTAAAGTCGCCGCAACTCACTGGGAGGACAAGATGAAAATCCTTGAACGTCACGACACGGGCGCGGTTTGCCATTTGCACCTGAACGCGCCCGAGCGCCTCAACGCTCTGTCGGACGAAATGCTGGCCGCGCTGCAAGACCAGATCGACGCGTTGCAGGACGATCGCTCGGTTCGGGTGGTCGTGATCTCGGGCGCGGGAAAGGCGTTCTGTGCGGGGCATGACCTCAAGCAGATGACGGCAGGGCGGCAGGCCGAAGATGGCGGCAAGGCGTATTTCAAGGACCTGTTCGACCGCTGTGCACGGGTGATGACGGGTGTGCAGCGCCTGCCACAGCCCGTGATCGCACAGGTTCATGGCATTGCCACCGCCGCCGGGTGCCAGTTGGTCGCGTCCTGCGATATGGCCGTGGCCGCCGAAGGCACGCGGTTCGGAGTCAATGGCGTGAATATCGGGCTGTTCTGTTCGACGCCGATGGTGGCCCTGTCCCGCAATATCCCGCGCAAGCAGGCGTTCGAGATGCTGGTCACGGGTCAGTTCATCGACGCGCACCGCGCCGAGGCTCTGGGTCTGGTGAACAAGGTGGTGCCCGCCGATGACCTCGCAGATGCGACGCAAGAGATGGCACAACTTGTCGCGAGCAAGCTGGGCGCGGCTGTGAAGATCGGCAAGCAGGCCTTTTACGAGCAGGTGCAGATGGGTCTGGATGACGCCTACGCCTATACCGGTCAGGTGATGGTCGAGAACATGCTGTACCGCGACACCGAGGAAGGCATCGCTGCCTTTCTGGAAAAGCGCCCGCCTGACTGGTCGCAGTAATCTTGACGCAGAGCAGGCTTCTTCTCCGGCCCGGTATGCGCGTGGGTCTGCTCGGCGGTTCGTTCGATCCGGCGCATGAAGGGCATGCGCATCTGACACGGGTGGCGCTTCGGGAGTTCGGGCTCGACCGAGTGATCTGGCTCGTATCGCCCGGAAATCCGCTCAAGACGCGGGGACCGGCGCCCCTTGATCTGCGCATGGCCCGAGCACGGGAGGTCATGCAGCACCCCCGTGTGATCATCAGCGACTTCGAGGCCCGGATCGGAACGGCCTACACGGCAGAGACGATCGAAGCGCTGCGGGCGACCTATCCCGGCGTTCGATTTGTCTGGCTCATGGGCGCGGACAACCTTCAGCAGTTCCATCGTTGGCAACGGTGGGAGGACATCCTCTGGTCCGTACCGCTGGGTATCCTCGCACGTCCGGGCTGGAGACAGTCGGGCCTGCACTCGCGCACCGCACGCCAGTATCGACATGCACGCCTGCCCGGTCAGGCCTCGAAACTCCTGCCGCTCCAGGACGCGCCTGCGTGGTGCTTTGTGAACATGCCGATGATGCAGGTCAGTTCGACCCAGTTGCGTGCGGCGGGCGACTGGCGCAGCCCGGGCTGAAACAGCTTGATCCACTTCACCAAACCGTGTGCTTGTCACCTGCTGATTGGTCGGGTTACATCGCGATCATGACACGGGAGGTAACACGTCGCGCGGTACTTGGTGGTCTGGCAGCAGCCGGGCTTGGCCACGCCGCATTTGCCCAGTCCGCCCTTGCCCCGATGAGTTCGCTACGGCCCTCGTCGCGTGGCGGTGATCTTCTCAAGACATACCAGCCACCGCTGAGCACCCTGATCGCGAAGTCCGGGCTTCCGGGTCAGATCAGCGTACAGGTCGCGGATGTGAAAACCGGGTTGGTGCTGGAATCGCACAACCCGCTGCGCGCGCTGCCACCGGCCAGCGTCGCCAAGGCGCTGACCGCCTGCTACGCGCTGGATGTGCTGGGTCCGGGGTATCATTTCGAGACACGGATCATGGCAACTGCGCCGGTCACGAATGGACGCATCGACGGCGATCTGATTCTTGCCGGTGGCGGCGATCCGACCCTCGATACGGACGCCATCGCAGACATCACCAAGCGACTGCGCGAAGAGGCCGGGGTGACCGAGGTCACGGGGCGGTTCCTTGTTTGGGGCGGCGCGCTGCCCGCGCTGAACGGGATCGACAGCGAACAACCCTTCCAGGTGGGGTACAATCCGGGGATTTCGGGACTGAACCTCAATTTCAACCGTGTCCATTTCGAATGGAAGCGGAACGGAAACGGGTACAATGTGTCGATGGATGCGCGCTCGGCCACCCTGCGGCCCGAAGTGCGTGCGGCCCGGATGCGGATCGAGGCGCGCAATCATCCGATCTACACCTATGTCGACGGCGGGACACATGACACGTGGACTGTGGCGCAGGGTGCGCTGGGAAAAAGCGGCGCGCGCTGGTTGCCGGTGCGCAAGCCCGCACGATACGCGGCTGAGGTTTTCCAGATCCTCGCGCGCTCAAACGGGATTGTTCTGAAGACGCCCGAAATGAGCGACGCACTGCCCGAAGGCAGCACCGAAATCCTGACGCATGAAAGCGCGGCGCTGCGGGTGATCCTGCGCGACATGCTGAAATACTCCACCAACATTACCGCCGAATGTGTCGGGCTGACGGCCACCCATGCCCGGTCTGGCACAGCGTCCTCGCTGCGTGCCTCGGCCGACGCAATGAACAGTTGGGCCAAGGACCGGCTGGGCATGAAGTCTGTGGCACTCGAAGATCACTCCGGGCTGGGTGACGACAGCCGCGTGTCCGCTCGGGACATGGTGAAGGCGCTGATAGCAGCGCGAAAATCCATGGGGATCAAGCCCTTGCTCAAGGCGCACCCGCTGCGTACCGAAGACCGAAAGGTGATCGAGGACCACCCCGTAAGCGTTCACGCCAAGACCGGAACGCTCAACTTCGTGAGCGGTCTGGGTGGATTCATCGACCTGCCGGATGGCACGGAACTGGCCTTTGCGAGCTTCTCGGCCGATCTGCCCAGACGCGATGCGCTGACCCGCGAAGAGCGCGAAAACCCGCCGGGCGGCAAGGCCTATGCCGTTGAGGCCCGCAAGCTCCAGCAGCGCATGCTGGCGCGCTGGGGCATCCTTTACAGCGGCTGATCAAGACCGGGAGCCGGACGCAAAAAAGGGGCGCAAAGCCGGTCTTTGCGCCCCCAGTGGAAGAGGTCTGTCTGACGCAGGGATTACATCAGCCAGAACTTACGATTGGCCTCCCGTTGGGCGGTCAACCGATCCAGTCCGACGTCACGGAGCAGGTGATCGTCAAGATTTGCAAGGTGAATGCGCGTGCGACGGCGCTCTGACCACTTCGTGAGGGTCACCGCGACGCGCAATGCCACAACGGCCAGCGGCGACAGTGTGGACTGTGCACCAAGATAGGCGATCTGTGGGGTATGTGCTGCGTGTGCCATGGGTGAACTCCTCAAATGTATCGACACAATTTAACCGTATCGCGATATCAGACTTGCCATCGCGATACAAAAAGCGATACATTCGACTCAATCAGCGATCCAGAGAAAGATTGTGTCGGATACAATTTCCCCAGATCAGATCGTCTCGTTGCCGCAGTCCGGCATTGGGCCCAAATACAAACGGGTGGCGGATGCGATACAATCGGCAATCCGGTCAGGCGACCTCACTGTAGGGGACAGGCTCCCCCCGGTCCGGGAGCTGGCGTGGTCTCTTGGCATCACACCGGGCACCGTGGCCCGGGCCTACACTCTTCTGACCGATGCGGGACATGCAGTTGCCGAGGTGGGCCGCGGCACGTTCGTGGCCAATCGCAACACACCCCGCACCAGAACAGCGCAGAGCCCCGTTCGGGAATACGTCTCTGTTCCCATGCAGGGCGGCAAGATCTCGCTGGCAAGTCCGCAACTGCCCGATCTGGGCCAGGTCGCCCTGCTGCGTGATGCCTTTGCCCGCGTAGGGGAAACCGCGCCCGAACGGTTGCTGCATTACCCGACGCGCAATGCCTACAAACCACTCCGGGAAGCGGCTGTGCATTGGCTGCGCACAATTCCTCTGGGGCATATCCACGAAAGTGACGTTGTTCTGGTGCATGGTGCCCAGAACGGGTTGAGCGTGATCCTGCAAGCGCTGCTTCAGGGCCCAAGCCCGACCATGCTGGTCGAAGAACTGGCCTATCCTGGGTTCCGTCGCTCGGCAGACCTGTTGCGCGCGGATATCGCCGGGCTGCCCAGTGACAACAAGGGCATCCTGCCCGACGCGCTGGAAGAGATCGCCCGGCGCACCGGTGCGCAGGTCCTGTGCACCTCGCCGGACGTACACAATCCTACACTGGTCTGCACCCCGCCCGAGCGCCGCCGTGCCATTGCGGACGTCTGCCGGTCGCTCGACATACAGATCATCGAGGATGACTGCTACCGCCGGACCGACAGCGATGCGCCCAGTTACCGGATCCTTGCGCCCGAGCGCACATGGCATGTTGCGTCGATCTCAAAAGTCCTGACGCCCGCGCTTCGTCTCGGATTTGCCATTGCGCCCAGCGGTCGCGGACCGGAGTTGCGGCAAGTCGCGGAACACGGCTTCTTCGGCATCGCCCAGCCTTTGGCCGAGGTCGCCGAACACATCCTGACGGCGCCGGAAACCGAAACCATTGTCGCCGCCATCCGGGAACGGATGGCCGCGTATGTGCGGGTCGCCGTTAACGCGCTGGGGACCTACAACCTGACTTGGCACGAAGACGTGCCATTTCTTTGGCTTCCCCTGCCCCAGGGCTGGCGTGCCGCGGCGTTCTGCCGGGCAGCAGAGGCGCGGGACATCCAGATCCGGTCTGCCGATGAGTTCGCTCTGCGGGACGGGCGCGCACCACATGCGGTCCGCATCGCCATCAACGCGCAGATCCCGCTGCAGAGCTTCGAGAGCGCCATGCAGCAGTTGCGCGACCTCCTTCAGCACCCGCCAGAGCAGATAAGTGTCTGATTTCTCCGTGGAATGGTGAAAAAATGGTCGCCTGCACAGTATTCCATCGCTAGGCTTGTCGAGACGACTCACCCGACCACGAGACTTTAATGGGTTTAGACATCAGCTTGGACTTCGTAGACACGTGTCCGGATCTCGATGAACTGACCGATATCCTGACCGAGTATTACGCACAGATCCTCGAACGGCTGATGGCCGTTGGGGGCCCGGGCCTGTCGGTCGAGGAGCAGGTTCAGTCAAGCCTTGCTGTGATCAACGATTTCCTGCCGCCCAATGGCGGGATCGTTCTGGCGCGGGACAGCTCCGGATACCTGCTGGGGTGCGGATTCGTCCGCATGATCGACGATCACCGCGCTGAATTGAAACGCCTGTATGTGCGCGATCTGGCCCGTGGCTACGGTCTTGGCCGCAAGATCATCGAGATGCGGATTGAAAAGGCCAAGGAGTTGGGTGCAACGACAATTCTCGCCGATACGGTGCGGGGAAACAGTTCGATGCTGGCGCTGTATGACCGGTTGGGCTTCACCGAAACGCCACGCTATGACGGCAATGCGAATCCGGCTGAGCTCGACACGTATCTTGTCTATCGGAAACTGGAGCTTCCGGCAGGCCGAAACCGGTGAAAAACGTGGGGTATCTGGATACCTTATTTTTAAGTATATGATTTCAAATAACTTATTCAGATAAACGCCGCTTGACTGCGGTTTGGCAATCCTTATAACCCGCGCATCGGAATATCAGGGGTGCGCTGCGCCCTGTCTTACCAATCAAACGTCAGGGACATCCCACGATGAAAACCTTTTCTGCAACACCGGCAGACATCGACAAGAAATGGATCCTGATCGACGCGGAAGGCGTCGTTCTGGGCCGTCTCGCATCGATCGTCGCCATGCGCCTTCGCGGCAAGCACAAGCCGTCCTTCACTCCGCACATGGACATGGGTGACAATGTCATCGTGATCAACGCGGACAAGGTTCAGCTGACCGGCAACAAGCGTCAGGAAAACTACTACTGGCACACTGGCCATCCGGGCGGCATCAAATCCCGCACGAAGCAGCAGATCCTCGAAGGCGCGCACCCCGAGCGCGTGGTCCAGAAAGCGGTCCAGCGTATGCTGCCGGGCAACCGCCTGTCGCGCAAGCAAATGACCAACCTGCGCGTCTATGCGGGTAACGAGCATCCCCACGAGGCGCAGAGCCCCGAAGTGCTGGATGTGAAGTCCATGAACTCCAAGAACACACGGACGGCGAAATAATGGCTGAGCAAATCAACTCCCTCGACGAGCTGGCGAAAGCCGTCACCGACGACATCGGCGCAGTTCAGGGTGCAACCGCAGAAGACATCGCACGCGAACCGCAGCGTGACGAACTGGGTCGTTCCTACGCCACGGGTAAGCGGAAAGACGCGGTCGCTCGCGTCTGGATCAAGCCGGGCTCCGGCAAGGTCACCGTGAACGGCAAGGAAATGAACGCATACTTCGCACGTCCGGTTCTGCAGATGATCCTGCGCCAGCCGTTCGACGTGGCCGGCGTTGCCGATCAGTTCGACGTCATGGCAACCGTCAAAGGCGGCGGTCTGTCCGGTCAGGCCGGTGCAGTCAAGCACGGCATCTCCAAAGCGCTTCAGCTCTACGATCCGTCGCTGCGCTCCGCGCTCAAAGCCGCAGGCTTCCTCACCCGCGACAGCCGCGTGGTGGAACGCAAGAAGTTCGGTAAGCGCAAGGCGCGCCGGAGCTTCCAGTTCTCCAAGCGTTAATCGACGCTTTCAGAATATCGAAAAGGCCGCCTTTCGGGGCGGCCTTTTTGTTTGTAGTGTTTTGTGCAGATGTGCCGGGAGTGCCACCGGCCTGTTCCACTCGCTGGATCAGAGCGATCGGGCCTCGCGGAACGACAGCAAACGCCGAGAGCCTTCATCCCAGAGGTGCAGGCGCGCATTGGCAAAACTCTCGCGGATCGTCATGCGGTTGTGATCGGCAAGGCTCGCATGCTCGCGCACCACTTCGGGCAGCCGGTAAAACGGGATCCGACTGTAAAGATGGTGCACATGGTGGATGCCGATATTGCCACTGAGCCACTGCAGCACCTTCGGCAGAACGTAATACGAGCTGCCATGCAGCGCCGCATCGTGGAGTTGCCAGTGTTCTTCGCCGTCCCAGGACGTGTTCTCGAACTGGTGCTGCACATAGAAGAGCCAGACACCGGCCGTCGCGGCAAGCAGGGTGGACGGCAGGAAGATCAGCAGAATCGGCATCAACCCTCCGAAATAGAGGATCAGCAGCAGACCGGTCAGAATGGCTGCGTTGGTGCCCATGGCGCTGGCCCAGTAGCGGACGCTGGACATCAGCCCAAGAGGAATACGATTCTGAAGCAGGAACAGGTATCCCGGCCCCAGCCCGAACAGGATGATCGGATGGCGATACAGCCGGTACATCAGCTTGCTCCACCCAGACAGCGCTTTGTATTCCGCAACAGTCATAGTGTGAACGTCGCCGATCCCGCGTCTCTCAAGATTGCCGTGAGAACTGTGGTGGATCGAATGTGTGCGGCGCCACACGTCGTAGGGTGTCAGAGTCAGAACCCCGAGGATGCGCCCGAGCCAATCGCTGAGCGTGCGGTTGTTGTAGAATGATCCATGCCCGCAATCGTGCTGGATGATGAAGAGGCGCAGCAGGAACGCCGCGTTCACGAGCGACAGCGCAAATGTCAGCCAGTAACTGATACCCATCGCCCACCACGCGGCCGCCCACAGCGCGATGAATGGGCCAAGCGTGACAGCAAGTTCAAAAGAACTGCGCATCGCATTCGGCTCTCGGTATTTGGAAAGGACTTTCACCCAGTCTTTGGCGGAGGGCGTTGCGGGCGTATGCCCGTGGATCGTGAACTGCTCGGACATATGCCTGCTTTTGTATTGGTCGTTGCAGCGTCTTAGCGGAAGTTTGGCTTTCCGCCTACAATTCAAACCGCCCGAAAGCCCAGACGAGGCATTTTGCCACTGCTATACGTCGTCTGCATCCTTGTGAGGGGCCTGCGGTGTGTAGGCACAGCGTTCCGGCTTGATGTCGATAAGCGGTGTCCCGTCAAGGCAGTCCAGACCCTTGACGATCAGAACATTGCCCTCGCGTCGGATCAATCGCACCAGCGAGAGGCCAATCGGATTGGGCCGCACCGGCGACCGCAGGGCAAAGGTTCCCGTGATCCTGCCATCGCTGCGGGGGTTTTGCGTGACAAGGTCGCGCCGCGACTGATGCAGCCAATAAAGCACATCCAAATGATCGAACTTCGTGATGCCTTCGAGACCAGGTTCCCATTCAGGCCGCAGTTCGAGTCGGCAGTCGGGGCCATCGAGTTTTCCCTGACGGGGGCACATGTCCCGGCTGGTGTAAGGCGTCCGGATCACGCCGATGAACTGAACGGCGGCGTCCTCCCGCATGGGCGCATCAATGCGCGTTTCTCCGTCACGGATGTCGTGGCTGTCGGTCTCGGTCATCTCTGGTTCGGCTCTCTGGGTCTCGTGGTCAAGTGATGGCCCAACCGAGGCACGCCGTCCAGCTCCGATCCCCAAGACGGCATGGCGTCGGATCATCTTGCTGTGCCCCGGACGGTAGGACATAGTTGCGCCGATATGACCACAACAGACACATCCCCACGCGAACGCTTCCTGACCGTCCCGGAACTGGCAGAGCTTCTGCGGATCAAGGAGCGCAAGGTCTATGATCTTGCCGCAAGCGGTGCCGTTCCCTGTTCGAAAGTGACCGGAAAACTGCTGTTTCCTGAACAGGCAGTGCGGCGCTGGCTGGCCCGGGAACAGACCGGCAGCGACGGTGACGACGCGCCGCGGCCAGCGGTTTTTCTGGGCAGCCACGACCCGCTTCTGGATTGGTCGCTGCGCCAGTCCGAATGTGGAATTGCCACCTTTTTCGACGGGTCGCAGGATGGGCTTGACCGTTTTTCCAACCGTGAAGGGCTGGCTGCTGGATTACACATGTATGACGCGGCGACCCACAGCTGGAATCTGCCCGCGATTGAAGCCGCGTTCACCGGCGCACCGGTGGTGCTTCTGGCTTTTGCGATCCGGCGGCGCGGACTGGTGGTGAAACCCGGCCTGGAAGAGCAGATTGCATCTCTGGACGACCTGCGCGGTCGCAAGGTCACGCCGCGGCAACCCGGTGCCGGGACGCGAACTTTGTTCGACCATCTGCTCGCACAGTCGAATGCCCTGCCCGAGACCATCCAGCTGCGCCCGGTAGCGCGCAGCGAGGCGGATGCCGTGCTTGACGTTGCCACGGGCAGCGCCGATGCCACATTCGGGTTGGAGTCACTGGCGCAACAGCATCATCTGGGTTTCGTGCCACTGATCGAGGAACGCTTCGACCTTCTCGTCAGCCGCCGCGCCTATTTCGATCCACCGATGCAGCGCTTTATCGCCTTTCTGCGCAGCGACGCATTTGCTGAACACGCTGCCGCCCTCAAAGGCTATGACGTGTCGGAAGCCGGAACCGTCCGCTGGAACGGATGACGCGAAACCTCTGCGCAGGTGGTGGACGCTGGCGCGTGCGCGGCTTAGGTTTGGCGACAACCAAGGATGCCTGAATGACCGATGCTACCCCCTATCAGGTGCTTGCCCGCAAGTATCGCCCGGAAACCTTTGCCGACCTCGTGGGTCAGGAGGCGATGGTCCGCACTCTGAAGAACGCGTTCGAGGCGGACCGTATTGCGCAAGCCTTCGTGATGACCGGGATTCGCGGTATCGGGAAAACAACGACAGCGCGGATCATCGCCAAGGGGCTGAACTGCATCGGACCGGATGGGAATGGTGGGCCGACAACCGACCCCTGTGGCCAGTGCGAACACTGCGTTGCGATCATGGAAGGCCGTCATGTCGACGTGATGGAGATGGACGCCGCCTCGCGCACCGGCGTGGGCGACATCCGCGAGATCATTGACAGCGTGCACTACCGGGCGGCCTCGGCGCGCTACAAGATCTACATCATCGACGAAGTTCACATGCTGTCGACAAGCGCGTTCAATGCGCTGTTGAAGACACTCGAAGAACCTCCCGCACATGTGAAGTTCATCTTCGCCACAACCGAGATCCGCAAGGTGCCGGTCACAGTGCTGTCGCGCTGCCAGCGGTTTGACCTGCGGCGGATCGAGCCGGAGATGATGATCGCGCTGCTGCGCAAGATCGCGACGCGCGAAAACGCCGAAATCACCGACGATGCGCTTGCGCTGATCACCCGCGCCGCCGAAGGATCCGCGCGCGACGCGACCTCACTTCTGGATCAGGCGATCAGCCACGGCGCGGGCGAAACCACCGCCGATCAGGTCCGCGCGATGCTGGGGCTGGCCGATCGCGGTCGGGTGCTCGATCTGTTCGACATGGTGATGAAGGGCGATGCGGCGGCGGCGCTGACAGAGCTGAGCGCGCAATATGCCGACGGCGCAGACCCGATGGCGGTGCTGCGCGATCTGGCCGAGATCACGCACTGGATTTCGGTCGTCAAGATCACGCCCGAAGCCGCCGAGGACCCGACGATCAGCCCGGACGAACGCCAGCGCGGACAGGATTTCGCCAATGCGCTCGGGATGCGCCCTCTGACACGTCTGTGGCAGATGCTGCTCAAGGCGCTGGATGAAGTGGCGCAGGCCCCAAACGCCATGATGGCTGCCGAGATGGCGATCATCCGGATGACCCATGTCTCGGAACTGCCAAGCCCGGAAGACCTCGTGAAACGCCTGCAGGATTCGCCGCCCCCTCCCCCACCATCGGGCGGCGGACTGTCAGCAGGCGGCGCGGCGCGGACGCAGGCAATGGGCACCCCAGCCCCCACACACGGGACCACGTCAGGCCCACATGCCTCGCACGGTGGGGCGGTGCTCGCCGTTGCCGTCGATCAGGCCCTTGCACGCTATCCCACATTCGAACACGTGATCGAACTGATCCGCTCCAATCGGGACGTCAAGCTGCTGGTCGAGGTCGAAGGCTGTGTTCGCCTTGCCGCCTATCAACCGGGTCGGATCGAGTTTACTCCGACGGACAATGCTCCGGCCGATCTGGCGCAGCGTCTGGGCAGCGCGCTGCAACGCTGGACGGGCAATCGGTGGGGCGTGTCCGTGGTCAACGGATCAGACGCTCCAACCATCACCGAAACCCGCGATGCCGCCGACCTCGCGATCAAAGCCGAAGCTGCCGAACACCCGCTGGTCAAGGCCGTGCTGGACGCGTTTCCCGGTGCGGTGATCGAAGAGGTGCGCACGCCGGACCAACTGGCAGCCGAGGCTGAAGCTGAAGCCCTGCCTGAAGTGGAAGACGAATGGGACCCGTTCGAGGAGGAGTGATACTCGCTCTCCTTCCCGGTGCAGCATTTGCGCAGGACTGCGCCGTGCAGCGCCCGGATTGGGACGGCGCACCGGTCACCGCTATTCAGGAAGCGGCCTTCCTTGCTGCATCGCCCGCCGCCCTCGTTCTTTTTCTGGGTACGATTGCCGCCGTCCGGTTCAAGAGCCAATGGGGGGCGCTCGCGGTGGTTCTGGGCTGGACCGCGTTTGTCACTTTTCTGACCATGCTCGCCCCGGCCTCGCGCGAAGTCGCGATGGCGGAAGGCTGCGTCGGGTCCCCCGCCTTGTTCATCGGCATCATCGCTGCGATATGTGTGGGGATGATCTTTTACACCGCGCCACCGATCAAGGGGCGCTGAGCTACGGAGAAACACATGTTCAAGGGTTTGGGCCAGATGGGCGACATGGCCAAGATGATGAAGGCCGCGCAGGAAATGCAGGGCAAGATGGCTCAGATGCAGGAAGACCTCGCCACAATGACCGTGACCGGCGAAAGCGGCGCGGGTCTCGTCAAGGCGACGGCGACAGCCAAGGGCGAACTGACCGGACTGGATATCGACCCGTCGATCTTCAATGGCGACGACAAAGAAGTTGTCGAAGACCTGATCCTCGCCGCCATCAAGGACGCCCAGCAGAAGGCGCAGGACAAGGCGCAGGAAGAGATGTCCAAGCTCACCGAAGGGCTGGGCCTGCCGGCAGGAATGAAACTGCCGTTCTGAGCATGGAGCGGACAGCAGTCTGATGCGGGACGGCGGCGATATCGAAGCGCTCATCCAGATGATGGCGCGCCTGCCGGGGCTTGGCCCCCGGTCGGCCCGGCGTGCCGTTCTGCATATGATCCGCAAGCGCGGGCTGCTGCTCACTCCGCTTGCCGAGTTGATGACCCGGGTGGCACGGGATGCCCGCGAGTGTCTGAACTGCGGCAATATCGGAACGCAGGACATCTGCGACATCTGTCAGGACAACCGCCGCAACAACGGTTTGCTCTGCGTGGTCGAGGATGTCTCTGACCTGTGGGCGATGGAACGGTCCGGCGTATTCAAGGGACGGTATCACGTTCTGGGCGGCACCCTGTCGGCGCTGGATCAGGTCGGGCCGGAAGAACTGCGCATTCCGAAGCTCTCGGCGCGGGTGGACAGCGAAGAGATCACCGAAGTCATCCTCGCGCTGAATGCCACCATCGATGGCCAGACGACCGCACATTACATCGCGGATCAGTTGGAAGGTCGAGTGACGCTGACATCGCTGGCACAGGGCGTCCCGATCGGGGGCGAGCTGGATTACCTCGACGAGGGCACGATCACAGCCGCAATGAATGCGCGCAAACCTGTTTAGCACGTCCGGAGTCGACGTAATCAGGCGTTGTCCTGGACCTGCTCGGCGTTCAGAACCGTCGGATTAGACTTTGTCGCACATGCAACAGCAGGTAATCTCGGCGCAGAGGAGAACGCCATGAGAGTCGTCCTGTCACTGATCCTGTCGTTGTCCTGCCTGCCCGCGATCGCGCAGGAGGGACCGTCTTTCGATTGCAGCAAGGCCACCAGTTCCGCCGAAGAGCTGATCTGCGCCGACGCCGATCTGGCAAAGCTCGACCGTATCGTAGCGGAGCGTTTTTCCGCGGCGCTCTCGGTCGCTGGCGCGCTGGATGCCGGAGCGGAAAAAGCCGTTGCCGACCTGCGCACCTACCAGCGCGGCTGGATCGGTGGGCGCGACGAATGCTGGAAAGCGAGCGATCTGCGCAGCTGCGTCGAACAGGCCTACCTGACCCGGGAAGGGCAACTCGTGGCCTATTGGATGCTCGAAGAGCCGACCGGCACCGCCTTCTGGACCTGCGACGGCAATCCCGCAAACGAGGTGGTGACGATGTTTTTTGACACCACGCTGCCCAGCGCGCGCATCGAGCGGGGCGACAGGGTCTCGACCGCATCACTAAGTCCCACAGGCTCCGGTTCCCGCTACGATGGGGATTTCGGACAGTTCATCTGGATCAAGGGAGATGAGGCGACCTATCGTGAGCCTGATCCGGATGGCACGTCCCATGCCTGCGTTCTCGCGTCGTCAAACTGAATACCGTGTCGTGCGGGATGTGCGACTGCGTGGTGGGACCCGCAAACCGAGTGACAAAACACTCGCGCTGGCTGACGGGATGTTGCATGTCTTGCACATGAACCTGCGCGCAGGCCGCGCGCCCGATCCGGAAAAGATGGCACAGGCTGTCTGAGAATACCGCATAACCGATCCCAGGAGATGGCACATGGATGTCGAACAGACCGAGCACGGAACCCTTGAACACTGGACCCCGGCCGAGGTGGCCGAAGCCTTTGCACAGGACAAGATCATCCTGATCGACGTGCGCACCCCACAGGAATTTGCGTTGGAACGGATCAACGGCGCTCTGCTTGCTCCGATGCAGGCATTTCAGCCGAACCATATGCCGGAACAGTCGAAGAAGCCGATCGTGTTCCACTGCGGCTCCGGGGTGCGATCGGCGCGTGTCGCCAAGCTGTGTCTCGAAGCCGGGGAAGACCGGATCGCGCATATGGCAGGCGGGTTTGCTGCCTGGAAAGAGTCAGGCCAGACCTACATGGGCACCGATGTGGCCACAGGCGGGCCAAAGGAAATGCGAAAGTCATCCTGACCCCAGCTTCAGCCATGAAAAAACCCGGCACCGCATCGCGGGCCGGGTTTCTTCATGCGACGTGACGCCGGATCACCGGTCGTCGTCGTCCTCATCATCGTCATCATGCGTGCCGTCGGGCAGGTTGAAGAAGCTGTCCGCATCGGCGTAATCGTCATCGCTCTTCGATGACTCGTCCTCGGCATTATCCGAGCCACCGGTCAGGCTGAATGTTTCCAGACCCTCGATTGCGCTCGGCAGGCGCGGTTCTGCGTCCATTTCGAGGCTCTGTTCTGTCGACACCAGCTTGCGGCGCTCGTCATCGGTCATCACCGCTTCCTGCTTCTTGGCAGCTTTGGCAACGGCGGCATCCAGTTCGGACTGCTTGCACAGGCCCAGCGCAACCGGATCGATCGGTTGGATGTTGTTGATGTTCCAGTGGGTACGTTCACGGATTGCCTGAATGGTCGGCTTGGTGGTGCCGACCAGCTTGGAAATCTGGCCATCGCTCAGTTCCGGGTGGAATTTCACAAGCCAGAGGATCGAGGCCGGACGGTCCTGACGCTTGGACAGCGGCGTGTAACGCGGGCCACGGCGTTTTTCCTCGCCCTGCGCAGCGGCGTAGACCTTCAGCTTGAGCTTGTGGAGCGGGTCGGCTTCGCCCTTCTTGATCTCTTCGGGTTCGAGCTGATTGTTGGCAATCGGATCGAAGCCCTTCACGCCAGCGACCACATCGCCGTCGGCAATCCCCTGAACCTCAAGCTCGTGCATCCCCGTGAAATCGGCGATCTGCTTGAACGTCAGCGTTGTGTTGTCCACCAGCCAGACGGCGGTGGCCTTGGCCATAATCGGTTTGCCCATCTCGCGTCTCCTTACGCAAAGCTTTTTCCCTCTCCCGGAGGGGTCCGGGAGGTCCCGGATCGGCCGGGACGGGTTTCCATTGTCAGGGAACTTGGCGGCCTTATAGTCGCGCAGAGGCAAAGAGGGAAGAGGTAATGCGGGTTTTGGTGCTGGCTCTCATCGGTGTGATCTCGGCAGGGCTTGCCCGTGCAGAGGGCGAAAAGGCAGGCGCGTTCGATTACTACGTGCTGTCGCTCAGTTGGTCGCCGACATGGTGCGCGCTGGAAGGGGACGCACGGAAATCGCCGCAATGCGATGCCGACGCCGATTTCGGCTGGGTCATGCACGGGCTGTGGCCGCAGTATCATCGCGGCTGGCCGTCCTTTTGCCCGACCATCGAGCGCGCCCCGTCGCGGGCGATGACACGCGACATGGCCGATATCATGGGGACGTCCGGGCTTGCGTGGTATCAGTGGAACAAACACGGCGTGTGTTCCGGGCTGTCAGCACAGGACTACTACGCGCTGTCCCGTGAAGCCTATGGCAGCATCACCCGGCCCGATGTTTTCCGCAAACTGGACAGGGCCGTCAAACTCCCGGCGTCAGTGGTGGAAGAGGCGTTTCTGAAGGCCAATCCGCAACTCGAACCCGACATGATCACCATCACCTGCAAATCCGGGCGGATTCAGGAGGCACGCATCTGCCTCTCCAAATCCCTTGAGCCGGTACCCTGCGGACGGGACGTCGTGAAGGACTGCACCGCCAAGGATGCGCTGTTCGAGCCGATCCGCTGAAACCCGTCAGCGCGGCGTCGTCCAACCACCGGGCAGATCGTCCCGCCGGGCTTTCGGGGGTTTGACGCGCGACAGCACGGATTCTGCAGATTTTACCAAACGGTCAAATCCCGGAGCTTTGCGCACCTGCGCCTTGACCTTCTCGATCTGCATCACGTCGTCAATGCGGCGGTCAAGGAAGGCCAGTGTCGCCTGATGTCCAAGGGAATCGTCACCCAACCAATACAGCACGGTCGAGGAATAGACCCCGGACAGGGTCGCGCGCTTGGTATACCAGTTGATGTCCCGCGATGTATCTCCGAGGGTGTTCCAGATCCGGTCTGCGGTTCCCCAGATCAGTTTCGCCCCTTCGGCGGCGTGCATCGGCAATGCAAACAGCGTCACCCCGCGCCGAACGGCCTCCTTGTCGTCCGCCGCTTCGAGCCGCAGGCGCACCGCAAGCGCGACCTTGTCCCGGAACCGCATCCCGGACATGTCCTGGGCGTTCAGCGCCGCCACCATCGCATCGTCACCCCGGCGGTGAAATGCCGCCGCAAGGTCAATCGCGCCGCGCGGATTCAGACCTTTGGCCAATGCCGGCGCCACCCCGACATCGGCAATCGCCGCCTGAAAAGCCGCATCGGACCAACCGTCGAAGGGCACATGCATCAACGCGGCATCCAGCAATTCTGTCGCAATGTCTCTGGACGTGTCTGACATGACGGACCTCCATTCGGGCGCACAATTAAAACTATTAGGAAAGGAATTAGCGCCAAGATCCGGCAAACGCCACCGAAACGGTCAAAATGCCACGCTGGCCAGACGCGGCTCGCGGCCATACCTGCTACATCAGGGTTATTCGGAACCCGACCCTTTCCCAGTGTGTTGAGTGTGAGTGCGCTTCATCCGAAGCACAACAAGAGCACATGCCACATGAAAACGCACATCGCTGACCGACTGATCCTCTCGCTGGGGGGCCTGGTTCTCATTTCCGCCTTTGCCGTCTCTGCGATGTCGAGAGAGGCCTTCTTCACCTATTTCGGGGCCGAGGATTCGCTGATCGAAAACATGACGGCCGCGCTGCTTGGCCTGTGCGGGCTGGTGCTGATCCTGCGCGTTCTGAAACTGCGCACCACCCTGTCGCACGGTGCCCTGGCGCTGGGGCTGGTCTATGGGTTGGTCTACATCTGGGCCGGAGGCGAAGAGATATCCTGGGGTCAGCGCATCATCGGTTTCGAGAGCCCTGAATTCTTTCAGGAAAACAACGACCAGCAGGAATTCACCTTCCACAACCTCGTCATAGGGGATGTGAAGCTTGACGAGTTCATCTTCGGGCCGGTTCTGTCCTACATCATCTTGAGCTACCTGATCCTGCTGCCGCTGCTGTGGCAGCGCGTGGCATGGGTCAGGACGCTGACCGACCGGATGGTGATCCCGGTCCCGCGCCTGCATCATGCGGCGTTTGCACTGGTCGTCACGCTCATCATCCCCTTCCTCGGAGAAAGCCGCCGCTGGGAAGTCTATGAGTGTATCTTTGCGCTTCTGTCGCTTGCGATCTTTCTGAACCCCGCCAACCCGCTGACCGCGAAAGCGCAGGAACCGGACGCGCGTCCAGCGGACAGGTGACGGGCTGGACAAATGCAGAAAGCCTTGCTATACGGCGCGCTCCTGCAAATCCTTGCAAATCCAACTTAGAAAGGTGGTGAAAACCACATGCAGGTTAGTGTTCGTGACAATAACGTCGATCAGGCGCTCCGCGCTCTGAAGAAAAAGCTGCAACGTGAAGGCGTTTTCCGTGAAATGAAGCTGCGTCAGCACTTCGAGAAACCCTCGGAAAAGAAAGCCCGCGAGAAAGCCGAAGCGATCCGCCGCGCTCGCAAGTTGGCGCGCAAGAAGGCACAGCGCGAAGGTATGCTCTAAGCAGTTCTTTCCAACACGCTATGACATTGACAGCCCCCGGAACCGTACGCGTTCCGGGGGTTTGTTTTTTTCAATCCCGTCGATTCTTGCACGACTCACGCCTGCCATGAGACGATGAACTGTCCGGCGCCTGTTTTTTTGCCGGATCCGAATTTCCAGCAACAGGCCTGCGGGTCTACCCGTCTTTCAATTTGCTGACCCCGCATGGCCGTTATTCAAGGGGTGTAATTATGACTGGTGAAAACTCCGCCACCAATGCGGTGGTGACTGTCGCAGCCTTTGCCGTCGAACGGGCCATTGGCGGCGCAAGGGGCAGCGTGGCCGGGCTCGTGGTTCAGCCCGTGGCATGGGCCGTGACCGGGACAACACCGGATGCCGGCGATGCGTTCATTTACGGTGTCGGCGCGGTTGGGGCTGCAGCGGGATGGATTCTTGTTGTGCCAGCCACCTTCACGGGTGTCATCAAGGCTGCCGTTGACGATTATGTCGGCGGTCTGGTTGCAGAGGCCAAGGCAGATGAGCCTCAAGCGGTGCGCAACGGCATTCATGGCACGGACGACTATGGCTTCTGGTCCGCCAACAACCACATCGAGGCGATGACAATCGCGAGCTATGGCGGCGTGGCCTGGCAGCACAGGAACGGGGCATACCTCTTCATCAAAGACGCCAGCGACACGCTGATCTGTGACTATCACCCGCGATCCTACCGCCGCCTCTACCGCCCGGTTCTGCCGCTGCGCCGAAACGGAGACCGGGTGGCATGGCAATACGAAGACGCCTGATCCGGACACAGGGCGAAAGATCGCGGTTTTCCGCAACAGGACTTCCCTCGCCCGGTCGCATCTGACAGGTTGCCAGAGCGACTAAGGGGAGGCGGATGTTCATGGCCAGGGTCTGTGTGTTCGACGCGTATGGCACGCTGTTCGATGTTGCGGCAGCGGCGCGGGTGCTGGCGGATGCCCCGGGGCGGGACGCGCTCAAGGCTGTGTGGCCATCCCTTGCCGAACACTGGCGCCTGAAGCAGCTTCAATACAGCTGGCTGCGCGCCATTACCGACGAATACACCCCGTTCTGGGAAGTGACCAAGGACGGGCTGGATTGGGCGATGGAAAAGGTCGGTCTGACCGATGACCCGGAGCTTCGGGAAGCCCTTCTGGCGCTCTATTGGGAACTCCCCGCCTACCGGGAGGTCCCTGTCATGCTGGCGCGGTTGAAGGCTGCCGGAAAAACCTGTGCGATTCTGTCCAACGGAAACACGGACATGCTGGAAGGCGCGGTCGACAGCGCCGGGATTGGCACGTTTCTCGATGCGGTTCTGTCCGTCGAGGAGGTCGGCATCTTCAAACCGTCGTCCCGCGTCTATGATATGGTCGGCGCACGCTTTGGCTGCACCAAGGAGGATGTTCTTTTCGTATCCTCCAACGGCTGGGATATCGCAGGCGCAGCGGGGTACGGGTTCCGAACCGTCTGGGTCAACCGCGCGGGCGATCCCGTCGATCGCCTGCCGCATCGCCCCGACCATATCCTGTCTGATCTGACCACCATTCCGGAGCTGGCCTGATGCCGCGTTTCACAACCTCTGACGACCTGTCCCTGCACTATACCGACGAAGGTGACGGGTTGCCCCTGCTCTGCCTCGCCGGCCTGACGCGCGACGGTTGGGATTTCGAATTCGTCGCGCCACATCTTGAGAATGTGCGCCTGATCCGGCTGGATTATCGCGGACGGGGCCAGTCAGACTGGGGCGAACCGGCAACCTACCAGATCCCCGTAGAGGCGCGCGATGCAATTGAGTTGCTGGATCACCTCGGCATCGACAAAGCCGCCGTTCTGGGCACGTCGCGTGGCGGACTGATTGCCATGGTCCTCGCCGCCACCGTCAAGGACCGGCTGCTTGGTGTGGCGCTCAATGACATCGGTCCCGACATCGCGCCGGCGGGGCTTGAGGTGATCAAGGATTATCTTGGCCGGAAGCCCGTGCTGAAAACCCATGCCGAGATGGCCGAAGCCCGCGCCCGGGTCATGACGGGGTTTCCGAACGTCCCACCGGAGCGCTGGCTGCGCGAGTCGCAGATCCTGTTCAATGAAACCGAGGACGGGCTGGAACTGACCTATGATCCGCGTCTGCGCGAAGCCGTGCTCGATGGTGGCGCGCAACCCGCACCGGACCTCTGGCCGTTGTTCGATGCCCTCGCCGGTCTGCCACTGGTCTGCCTCCGCGGAGCGAATTCCGATCTGCTGTCTGAGGCGACATTTGCCGAAATGAAACGCCGTCGCCCCGACATGATTGCCGTCGAAGTCGCAGACCGCGGCCATATTCCATTTCTTGACGAACCCGAAAGCCTGGACGCCCTTCGGCGCTGGCTGGACATGCTGAGGTAAGCCCATGGACATCGAACGCATCGAGGCGGCAGCAGGCCGCCTGAAAGGACACGCGCGGGTCACGCCGCTCCTGTCCTCTCCATTTCTTGATGACATCGCCGGGCGGCGGGTTCTGGTCAAGGCCGAGTGCCTGCAGCACACCGGCAGCTTCAAATACCGTGGGGCCCGCTCGGCTGTCTCGGCCCTGCCGGAGGACAAGCGGAAAAACGGCGTGATCGCCTATTCCTCGGGCAACCACGCGCAGGGCGTGGCGCTTGCGGCACGGCAGTTCGGGGTCGCGGCGGTGATCGTGATGCCGTCGGACGCGCCGAAAATGAAGATCGACAACACACGCGCCCTCGGGGCGGAAGTGGTGCTGTATGACCGGGCCAACGAGGATCGGGACGCCATCGGCACCAAGCTTTCGGAGGAGCGCGGGCTGACACTCATCCGCCCCTTCGACGAACCCGAAGTGATCGCCGGGCAAGGCACATGCGGGCTGGAAATTGCCGCACAGGCCGCCGAGTTGGGTGTGACCGAAGCCGATGTGATCGTCTGCTGCGGCGGTGGTGGACTGACGTCGGGTATTGCTTTGGCGCTGGAAGCCCGCGCGCCGGGAATGCGGGTGCGCCCCGCCGAACCGGAGGGCTTTGACGATGTGACGCGGTCACTGGCGTCTGGCCGGATCGAACACAATGCAAGCAGCGCCAACGGGCTGTGCGACGCGATTGTAACACCGCAGCCGGGCAACCTCACTTTCCCGATCATGAACCGGCTCTGCGGGCCGGGGATCGTCGTAACGGACGACGAGGCGCAGATGGCGATGGCTCAGGCGTTTTCGCGGCTCAAACTGGTGGCCGAACCCGGCGGCGCGGTGGCGCTGGCTGCAGCGCTTTATCACGGTGACCAGCTCGACGGGGACGCGGTGATCTGCACCATTTCCGGCGGGAACGTAGACCGGGCGGTGTTTCTGAGGGCGCTGGAACAGTTCGGAGAAGGATAGTGCAGGATGTCACGGTAGCGAGTTTCAACGTCAAGAACCTGATCGGCCCGGATCAGGAATATTACCGGTTTCAGACCTACACACCCGAGGAGCACGCCTGGAAGGCCGACTGGATGGCGGATCAGTTGCTGGCGCTGGATGCCGATGTGGTCGGCTTTCAGGAGATATTCGAGCAAGCCGCGCTGCAGGCGGTGATCGACGAAACCACGCGCCGCGCCGACAGTCTCAACGAGGCCGCACAACCGGACAGAACCAAGCCCTACCGCAAAAAGGCGATCTTTCGTCGTCTGGAAAGCGGCGGGTATCGCGACGCCGCGCTGGCCTTTGCCCCCAACTCCGCAGATGACGGCATTCCGGGGGAACGCCGTCCGGGAGTCGCGATCCTGTCGCGGTTGGGTTTTGAAGGTGCCCCCGAGATCATTCAGGATCTCCCGCAGCCCCTTGTCATTCCCTTTGCGCCCCTTCGTGGCCTCGACGCGGGCGATGCCGGGCAGTTTACGCTCAGGCGGCTGTCACGGCCAATTCTCAAGGTCCGCGTACCGATGGGACGTCAGGTCGTGACCGTGTTCAACTGTCATCTCAAATCCAAACTGGGCGAATTCATCAAACCCGCAGGCGCAGAGTTTGCACGCGAGGCCGATCTCACGCGATATGACCCGCTCGGTCGGGCGCTTGGGGCGCTCCGCGCGGCTGTGCGACGGATGGCCGAAGCCTGGGTGCTGCGCGCTGAAGTCCTGTCAGAGCTGAACGCGGGCAACCCCGTCATCGCGATGGGCGACTACAACGACGGCGAACATGCGGTCAGTTCCGAGATCATATCGGGCGAACGCCCGTTCAAGAACTACGCGTGGATGCTGCGCCACGATGCCCGGCACCCCTCGGACCGCTACACGGCCGAGGAAAACGACCAGATCACCGCAGCCGTGGAACATGTGCGCCTGCATTCTGCCGAAAAGCTGTTCGTCCGAAAATCCTTGCGCGACATGGTTTATACCTCGGCATTTGGAGGGGTGTTCGAAAGTATCGACCAGATCTGGCTGTCCCGGCATTTCGCGCCGGAGAACGAAAACCAGATTGGTGACATGACCTATTTCAGCGTGCTCAACGATCACCTGACAGATGGCAGCCACCCCGAAGCGCCATACAACAAGCTCGCCAGCGATCACGGACAGATCATGGCGCATCTCAGGATGGCCTGAGCGCTTGGGGGCGTTGCCCTGTCCGTCTGCGGCGGACTCCACCGACGTATTTTGAAACCGGAGAACAGGAGGTCACATACACATGAACATCGCTGATCTGGAGGACATCCGCCTGCACTACCGGATTGACGGCGACCCCGACGGGGCGCCGGTGGTCTTTGCAAATTCGCTGGGAACGGACATGCGGCTCTGGGACAAGGTGCTGGCGCGCCTGCCAAAGACCGGACTGAAATACATCCGCTACGACAAGCGCGGGCATGGCCTGTCTGAATGCCCCAAACCGCCCTATGGCATGGGCACCCTCGTGCGTGACGTAGAACGGCTGATGGATCACCTCGCCATCCGCGATGCGGTGTTTGTCGGCCTGTCCATAGGCGGTATGATCGCGCAGGGATTGGCCGCCAAGCGTCTGGACCTCGTGCGCGCGATGGTCCTGTCGAACACCGGCGCCCGCATCGCCACCCGCGAAATCTGGGCGCAGCGGATCGCGGACGCGGAACGCGGCGGCGTCGTAGCGCTGGCCGATGCCACGATGACCCGCTGGTTCACACCCGCTTTCCGCGCAACACCCGAATTCACCGCATGGCGCAACATGCTCACACGGACGCCGGCAGACGGGTATATCGGGTGTTCACACGCGATTGCCGGAACAGATTTCTATGCGACAACTGCGGCGCTCCGCCTGCCCACACTCGGCATCGCGGGCAGCGAAGACGGATCGACGCCGCCTGATCTGGTGCGCGAAACCACGGAGCTCGTGCCGGGATCGCAGTTTCACCTGATCCGAAAGGCAGGCCACCTGCCCTGCGTCGAGGCTCCTGACGAATATGCCCGCGTGCTGAATGACTTCATCATCGCGCAGGCGCATTGACTGACGAACTGTCAAGTGTAGTTTACACTCTGAAGGCGCAATGGCCTGACCCCGAGAGTTTTGCACATGCGCCTTCCCGTCGTCTTTATCCTGATCACCGTGATGATCGACGCGATGGGCGTCGGCCTCATCATCCCCGTGATGCCGGACCTCATCCGCGAGGTCACGGGCGGAGATCTGGCCAATGCAGCCCTCTGGGGCGGCGTGCTTGCCACGGTATTTGCCGTGATGCAGTTTCTTTTCGGCCCGGTGATCGGCAACCTGTCGGACCGCTATGGGCGGCGCCCGGTTTTGCTGATTTCACTGGTTGTCATGGCGGCGGACTACGTGGTGATGGCCCTCGCAGGAACGGTCTGGCTGTTGCTGATTGGCAGGATCATCGGGGGGATCACGGCCGCCACGCAATCCACCGCGTCGGCCTATATGGCAGACATCTCTGACCCCGAGAAAAAGGCGCAGAATTTCGGACTGGTCGGGGCGGCCTTCGGGCTGGGCTTCGTAGTCGGTCCGCTTCTTGGAGGGCTGCTCGGGGAATGGGGAACGCGCGCACCGTTCTGGGCGGCCGCAGCCCTTGCCGGAGCCAATGCCGTCCTTGGATATTTCGTGCTGCGCGAAACCGTCACCGACGCCATCCGGCGCCCGTTCGACTGGCGCCGCGCCAACCCACTGGGCGCGTTCAGGTCTCTGGGAGAGCTGCCCGGTCTCGGAAGGCTCTTTGCCGTGTTCTTCCTCTATCAGGTGGCGTTCTTCGTCTATCCGGCCGTCTGGGCCTATTTCGGTCAGGCGCGGTTCGGCTGGAACGCGGGCATGATCGGGCTGTCGCTGGGCCTTTTCGGGATCATGATGGCAGTGGTCCAGGGCGGGTTGATCCGGCTTATCCTCGCCCGTCTGGGGGAACGCGGAACGGTCATCTATGGACTCGTTTTCGATGTCTTCGCCTTCGGAGCGCTGGCCTTTGTCACATCCGGAACGGTGGCGCTGATCCTGACCCCTCTGGCAGCCCTCGGGGCAGTCATCACCCCGGCACTCCAGGGCATCATGTCGAAGGCCGTCGGAGACAAGCGTCAGGGTGAGTTGCAGGGTGCCCTGACATCGGTCGGGGCTATTGCGATGATCGTTGCTCCGATGGTGATGACCGGCGTCTTTGCGCAATACACCCGGATCGATGCTCCGGTGTATTTCCCCGGCGCGCCTTTCCTGCTGTCGCTCGGGTTGATTGTCGTGGCGCTGGTCGTGTTTCTTGCCCCGCGCCGTGGCGCTGTCGCGGCCTGACCTGCAGAGGTCGACTTCACGCTTGCGCTTGCGCCCACTGCGGGACACGGTGCCCAAAAGATCAAGGGAGGGGCCATGACCCGCATCAAAGCCGCCGTCTGCACGGAGTTCGGCAAACCGCTTCAACTCGAAGAACTGGACCTGCGCGCGCCGCTGGCCGGCGAGATCGAAGTCACATTGGAAGCGGTGGCGATCTGTCACTCGGACATCCACTACGCGGACGGTGCCTGGGGCGGCGATCTTCCCGCCGTTTATGGCCACGAAGCTGCCGGACGCATTTCAGCAACGGGCCCGGGCGTCACCGACCTGAAAGAAGGGCAGCGGGTTGTGGTGACACTGATCAAGGCCTGCGGCACCTGCCCCAACTGTTCGAGCGGCAAACCGACAATCTGCGAAACCCCCGGCACCGACGCCTCGCCGATCAGCCGCACGGATGGCACGCCCGTCGTCAAGGCAATGAACTGCGGCGCCTTTGCGGAACGGGTTGTGGTCGATCAATCCCAGGTCGTTCCCCTGCCCGAGGACATGCCCGCCGAAGCCGTCGCACTGATGGCCTGCGGTGTCATCACCGGTGTCGGGTCCATTGTGAACGCGGGCAAGCTGCGCGCCGGCGAAGACGTGGTTGTGATCGGCGCAGGTGGCGTTGGCCTGAATGCCATTCAGGGCGCACGGATCGCGGGCGCGCGTCGGATCGTTGCAGTCGATATGACCGAAGAAAAGCTTGAGACCGCCAAAGCCTTCGGCGCGACCGACGGCGTTCTGGCGACCGGAGATGCCCCCTGGAAAGAGGTCATGCAGATTCTGGGGCGCGGAGCCGATCTGGTTGCGGTGACAGTCGGGGCCATCCCCGCCTACAACAATGCCCCGCGCTATCTGGGCTGGGGGGGACGCATGGTGATGATCGGCATGCCCCATTCCGGCGCGATGGCGGAATACGAACCGGTGGTGCTCGCATACATGTCGCAGGGCATGATCGGATCCAAGATGGGCGACGTGGTGATCCGCCGCGACATCCCATGGCTGGCCGATCTCTACAGACAGGGGCGCCTCAAGCTCGATGAACTGGTGTCAGGTCGCTGGTCGCTGGATCAGATCAACGAAGCGATTGCCGACACCAAAACCGGCGGAGCCAAGCGCAACGTCATCATGTTCTGAGCCGAACGTGCGCCGGGTCCCGCATATCCCGGACCACCCGCCCGGCGGGCGGGTCTCCGACCAAGGAAACCGCTGGATGCATCCACGCATCGCGCCTCTTGCCCGAAAGGACATTGGATGAAACTCCACGCGCTCGACATCATCACAACAGCGCCCCCACCTCCGGGATGGGGAGGGCGGTACTGGACCTTTGTCAAAGTGACCACCGACACCGGTATCACCGGATGGGGAGAGTGCTACGCCTCCTCGGTCGGCCCGACCGCGATGAAGGCCGTGATCGAAGATGTCTTCGACCGCCACATGAAGGGTGAAAACCCCGAAAACATCGAACTGATGTTCCGCCGCGCCTATTCCTCCGGTTTCACGCAGCGCCCGGACCTGACGGTGATGGGCGCGTTCTCGGGGCTTGAGATCGCCTGCTGGGACATTCTCGGAAAGGCACGCAACCGTCCCGTCTGGGCCCTTCTGGGCGGACGGATGAACGAACGCGTGCGGGCCTATACCTATCTCTATCCGCTGCCACATCACGACTTGAACAGCTTCTGGACCGATCCGGACGCGCAGGCCGAGGCCGCCAAAGAATACGTCAGGCAAGGCTTCACCGCGCTCAAGTTCGATCCCGCCGGTCCGTACACGATCCATGGCGGGCATCAACCGGCGCTTACCGACGTTTCGCTCTCTGTGGAGATGTGCAAGGCCATACGCGCGGCGGTTGGCGACAGGGCGGACCTTCTCTTCGGCACCCACGGACAGTTCACGACCTCAGGCGCGATACGTCTGGGTCAGGCGATCGAGCCTTACCTGCCGCTTTGGTACGAAGAACCGATCCCGCCCGACAACTTGCTGGAGTTCGCCGAAGTGGCCCGTGCGGTGCGCATCCCCATCGCCACCGGGGAACGCATGACCACAAAGGCAGAGTTTGCCACTCTCCTGCGCACCGGTGGCGCAAAAATCCTGCAACCTGCGCTTGGCCGTGCGGGTGGCATCTGGGAAATGAAAAAACTCGCGGCCATGGCCGAAGCCTTCAACGCCGAAATGGCCCCGCATCTTTATGCCGGACCTGTCGAGTGGGCGGCGAACATTCACCTGTGCGCGTCGATTCCGAACGTGCTGATCGCCGAAACCATTGAAACCCCGTTCCATGCTGCTCTGATCCGCAACTCCATCCGTGTCGAAGACGGCTACATCACACCGCCCGAAACTCCCGGTCTTGGAATCGAATTCGATGAGGAGTTTGCCCGCGCACATCCCTTTACCGGAGACGGGTTGCACCTGCAGATGCAGAACGAACCCTGTGACTATAAAGACGGCAATAGCTTCCAGGGTGGGGCCCCGCCGCTTCCCGAAGCGTAATTCACGCGATAATTCTTTGAATCGTACCCGGCAACGGTGCTATATGCCTCTATCCTTTGGGGGACTGTCGATGAAAGATACAAGTTTTGCGCCAAGCACTGCGCAGGACATGGCGAAAAGCGCACAGGAGGCCGCAGCCTACCTTAAGACCCTTGCGCATGAAGGTCGCCTGATGATCCTGTGTTATCTTGGCGCTGGTGAAAAGTCTGTGGGCGAGTTGGAAGCCCTTCTCAACATTCGTCAGGCTGCTGTGAGCCAGATGCTCGCGCGGCTGCGCGACGAGGAACTGGTCAAGACCCGGCGCGACGGAAAAACCATGTATTACAGTCTTAATGACGCCAGTACGGCGAGTTTGATCGCGCATCTGCACGGGATGTTCTGCGCACGTGACGAGGCCTGAGACCCGATTCAGCGGACCAGAGTTGTGCGCTCTGTCTGCGCGTGATGCGATCGGCCTGCTGCGTCAGGGCGAGATCACAACTGCGGATCTGATCGATGCCAGCCTTGCCCGCATGGACCAGGTCGAACCAGACGTGAACGCTGTCGTGACCCGCTGTCCCGACCGCGCCCTCGCCGCGACGGCCGCTGGGGATTCGCTGCTCGCGGGCCTGCCGATCGGAATAAAAGACCTCAACACGGTCGAAGGCGTGCGCACCACGTTCGGCACCAAGGGCATGGCCGATCATGTGCCAAACGCCTCTGACCCGCTGGTACTGCGGCTGGAAGAGCGCGGCGGCGTGGTGCTGGGCAAGACCAACACGCCCGAGATGGGCGCCGGCGCCAACACGTTCAACGCGGTCTGCGGCGCAACCCGCAACCCGTGGAACACCAGAATGAATGCTGCCGGTTCCTCGGGCGGGGCTGCGGTGTCACTGGCCACGGGCGAGTTGTGGCTCAGCCACGGATCGGATTTCGGCGGCAGCCTGCGGAGCCCGGCAAACTACTGCGGCATCATCGGCCTGCGCCCCTCGCCCGGCATCGCTGGCGGAAGCTCCGCACATCTGGGCTTCACCAATGGTGGCGTCGATGGCCCGATGGCGCGCGATGTGCTCGACTGCGCTCTCTTCCTCGACGCGATGGCGGGGTATGACCCGGTTTGGCCGATCTCGTTCCCGGCCCCCGAAACTCCCTATCTCGAAACCGCCCGCCGCGATGCAGGTGAAATCCGCATCGCCTACACGCCCGACCTAAACGGTTTTGCAGCCGTTACTTCGGAGATCGACACGGTCCTGCGCGGCGCCCTCGAAAGCCTGCGCCTGCCCTCGGTCACGGTCGAGGAGCATTGCCCCGAACTGCCACGGTTGGATGAGACATTCCGCGCCCTGCGCTGCCTGTCCTTCCTCGGCAGCTATCAGGTGACCCCCGAAAGCATTACCAGACACTACAAAGACACGATCAAGGGCAACCTCGCCGATGCCCGCGCCATGACCTTTGACGATTACGTGCAGGCGGAACGGGACAGGGCCACTGTCTACAATACCATGGCCGCGTTCTTCAAAACCCATGACGTGCTCGCCTGCCCGGTCAACGGGCTTGCGCCTCTGCCGGTCGAAATCGAATACCCGACCGAGGTCGCCGGCCGTCCGATGCGCGACTACATCGACTGGTTGCAGTTCGCCTTTCTGGCCACCGTGGCCGGGCTGCCCGCCCTGTCCCTTCCCGTTGGCTTCACGCCGTCGGGCATGCCGGTCGGACTGCAATTGATCGGCCCTCCGCGCGGCGAAGCGCGTCTGCTGCAAGTGGCCCATACGCTAGAACAGGCTCTCAATCTGCCGGTCACCCTGATCGACCCGATCAAGGGTTAAGGACGCGGCGCACCCGCCGAGTTTGCAGGTCAGTCAAACCCTGGGAGTCAAATCGGCGCATCCGGGTTCGTGCAGGATGTAAGTCCAGCGCGAAAAGGCCCGGTCGGGTCAGCCGACCGGGCATCGATAGACGGCCTCAGGCCGCTTCTTCCCACTGGTTGGCAAAGGCGCCCAGCACAAGCCCCACATCGTCATGCGCGGCACCATGCATCTCGACCTGAGCGACCAGACCGCGCTTTTTATCATCGACAACCCTGATCACCCGCGCCGGAGACCCGGCTTCATCGAGCGCCGCATTGAACACCCGCGTGATCGCGTTCTTGCGCAGGTCAGGCTTGAAGACTTTGCCCACCGCGGTTTTCGGCAGTTCCGGCATGATCGTCATGTGCTTGGGGACCGCCGCACGTTCATGCACATGCACCTTGCAATGCTCCAGCAACTCCTGCTCGGTCACGCTCGCGCCAGCGACAAGCTCGACATAGGCGCAGGGCAACTCGCCCGCATGAGCGTCGGGCTGGCCAATCGCCCCTGCCACGGCAACCGCAGGATGCGCCAACAGTGCGTCTTCGATATCAGCGGGGTCGATATTGTGACCGCCCCGGATGATCAGATCTTTCGCGCGTCCGGTGATCCACAAATAGCCATCGGCGTCCAGACGTCCCAGATCGCCTGTCCGCAGGTAAACGTCATAATGGTAGAGGTCCTCGTTCTTGGCCGCCTCGGTGTAGGTGTTGCCGGGGAACACACCGGGGTTGGAGACACAGATTTCCCCGATCTCATCAACACCACATTCGGCAACCTGCCCGTCACGGATCGTCAGGATCTTCACGTCAGTATAGGGGAACGGCATCCCGACAGAGCCGACCTTCTTTTCCCCATCCGGCGGGTTGATCGACACGAGGCAGGTCGCTTCGGTCATGCCGTAGCCCTCGCAGATCGTCAGACCGCAGGCTTCCTCGAACCGGCGGAACAGTTCCATCGGCATCGGCGCTGACCCCGAGATCGCAAACTGGACCGAAGAGATATCCGCATCGACAGGGCGCTGCATCAGCGCCGCGACCGCGGTCGGAACGGTGATCATATAGGTCACTTTCCAGCGCTCGCAGAGCTTCCAGAAGTTGACCATGACGCCTTCGCCGCGATAGCCCTGCGGCGTCGGGAACACCACATGCGATCCCGATACGATGGCAGACATCAAAAGCGCCTGCGTTGCCATGACGTGGAACAGAGGAAGCGGGCAGATCATCGTGTCCTTCTCGGTAAAGAGCACGGTATTGCCGATCCAGCCGTTGTACATCATGCCGGAATACTTGTGCTGCACCACTTTCGGCATCCCCGTAGTGCCGCCCGTATGGAAATAGGCCGCCACCCGATCCCCGTCGCTGTCCGAGAAATCAAGCGTGGTGTTCTGCTTTTTGAGCTCCGCATTGAAGTTCAGAACATCGGCATGGTGACCACCGGGGTTTTTCGGGCGGATGAGCGGAACGATCCACGACTTCGGTGGCGTCAGATAGCGATTCAGATCGACTTCCAGAACCGTCTGGACCTTGGGCGCATGGCGGCAGGCTTCCGCCACCTTCTGTGGCACATCCGTTTTCGGAAACGCCTTGAGTGTCACCACCACCTTGGCTTCGGTCTCGCGAAGAATCGCCGCGATCTGCTCCGGCTCCAGAAGCGGGTTGATCGGATTCACGATCCCGGCAATCGCACCGCCAAGAAGCGTCAGAATGGTCTCGTTGCTGTTGGGCAGCACGTAGGCCACCACGTCATTCTCGCCAATACCCAGCTTGCGGAACATGTTGGCCGCCTGCACGGTTTTCGACAGAAGCTCGGTCCAGCTGAGTGTTTCCGACTTGTCAGTCGGCCCGGACAGCAGCTGAAAACTCACAGCCGGGCGGTTCGGATATGCTGCGGCGGTCTTGCTCAGCTGACGATAGAGCGTCGCGGGAACATCCCTCTCCGCCCACGTCATCTCATTCTCGATTGCGTCGCGGTCCTTGAAACTCGCAAACGTCATGGCGTTCCCCTCCCTGTTGGCGCGCTCTGAGCGCCGTCGCATCTTTGGCGATCTCTGTAGTGGATATTCTGCAGGAACAAGACACCACGACGCTACGACAAAATTCTTGTGACGCTGCGTTCCGAATTCATTTGGGCATCGGAAAGAAGGTTTCCAACGAAAATCGCCGGGGTTTTGCCCCGGGCGTCGACCGGTTTTGATTTTTTGCACACGTTTGCAAAGAATTCTTGCCAAACCGGAAACCCTATGGCTTGGTGGGGTCGTCTACCGCAAATCCGAGTTTGCGCAGGGGGAAGAAATGGCGGAAATCCAGCTCAGGAATGTCAACAAACGCTGGGGCAACTTCGTCGGTGTCGACAACTTCAACCTGACCATTGCGGACAAGGAATTCCTTGTGCTGCTAGGCCCGTCCGGCTGCGGAAAGACAACAACCATGCGGATGATCGCCGGGCTGGAAGACATCACCGAGGGTGAGATCGCAATCGATGGCCGGGTGGTGAACGATCTCGATCCAAAGGACCGGGACGTGGCGATGGTGTTTCAGTCCTACGCCCTCTACCCGAACATGAACGTCTACGAGAACATCCGCTTTCCGCTCAAGGTGCGCGGGGTCGATGCGTCAACCCATGACGAGCGGGTCCGCCGTGCCAGTGCGATGGTGGAACTGGACGATTTCCTGCACCGAAAGCCTGCCGAACTGTCCGGCGGCCAGCGTCAGCGCGTGGCACTGGCCCGTGCGATCGTGCGCGAACCCAACGTGTTCCTGATGGACGAGCCACTGTCGAACCTCGACGCCAAGCTGCGGGTTTCGACCCGCGCCCAGATCAAAAACCTGAGCCACGAGCTTGCCGTGACCACGATCTACGTGACCCACGACCAGATCGAAGCGATGACCCTCGCTGACCGCGTTGTCGTGATGGAAAAAGGCGTCGTGCAGCAGGTCGGCAGCCCGACCGAGATCTACGACCGCCCCGCCAATGCCTTCGTGGCAAGCTTCATCGGAAACCCGGCGATGAACCTGATCGACGGCGAGATCACCGATGGCATTTTCGAAACCCGCAACACCCACATTTCCGGATTGGGACACGCAGACGGCAAAGTCACACTCGGGTTCCGCGCAGAAGATGCAGCACTTGCCCCAGAGGGCGACGGCCAGATCACCGCACCGATCTACACGCTCGAACTTCTGGGCGACGCGACCATGATCTCGGTCCGCATCGGACAGTCACTGGTTGCGGTCAAGACCGACAAATCCTTCCGGGCCGAAATCGGCGATCCGGTTTCGATCCACGTACCGCCTGACATCTGCCACCTGTTCTCAACGGAAACAGGTCAGAGAATAGAGGGCTGAACCAAACGGGAGTCCCGGCTCAACCGGGAAACAGCGATGTGTCTTCGAAGAGGCGCATCCAGACACACAGGGAGACCAAGATGAACCTCAGAAATATCCTGATGACAGGCTCGTTCCTTGTCGCGGCGGGTGCCAGCACTGCGATGGCAGCCGATTGTGGCATCGACGGTGGCCGGCTCAGCATCATCGGCAACGAATTCCCCGCCATCCAGACTGTCGCGCGCAACGCACAGGACTGCGACGGTCTGTCCGAAGCCAAGGCGAATCTCACCGCCGATCACCAGACGATCAACCTTGCCGGGATGCAGGGCGATCCGGCCGAATACACCACCGCGATCGTCGCAAACTCATCCATCGTTGCGCTGATCAACGAAGATGTGATCCGCCCACTCGACGATCTGGTGTCCGCGCATGGTCAGGACATCCCGAAGAACCAGCTCATCACGATCAACGGTCAGGTTATGGCGGTGGCGTTCATGGCGAACGCGCAGCACCTCGTCTACCGCAAGGACATCCTCGAACAGATCGGAATGGAGCCTCCGAAAACCTACGAAGACATGCTGGCCGCAGCCGAAAAGATCCGCGCCGAAGGTATCCTCGAATACCCGCTGGGCGGTGCCTACGCGGCAGGCTGGAACCTCGCGCAGGAATTCGTGAACATGTATATCGGCAATGGCGGTCAGTTCTATGAACCAGGCACCGCGCAGGTCTCGATCAACAACGAGGCGGGCGTTGCAACGCTCGAGATGCTGAAATCGCTCAGCGCCTATATGAACCCCGACTTCCTCACCCACGACTCCAACGCAACCAGCGCCGAATGGGAAGCAGGCAACGTCGCGCTCATGAACATGTGGGGCTCGCGCACGGGAGTTCTGATGGATGCCGAAGGCTCCACCCCCGAAGTCTACGAGAACACCACCGTCGCAGGGCCGATGACCGTCGCAGGCGGCGACACCCCCGCATCGACACTGTGGTGGGACGGATGGACCGTGGCCAAGAACATCAGCGACGCAGACGCCGAAGCGACCTTCAAGGCGATGAAGCACGGCATCAGCCCGGCCATCCTCAACGACGAGACCATGGGACAGGCGGTCTGGATGATCGACGGATACCAGCCCGCCCCCGTCAATCAGGGTGTGTTCTCGGCCATTTCGGCAGGAACAACACCCTATCCGATGCTGCCCCATCACGGCCTTCTGCACACCGCGCTTGGCGACAACATCGCTGATTTTCTGCAGGGCAAGGAAAGCGCCGAACAGACCCTTTCCGACATCGAAGACGCCTATATGACGGCGGCACGCGAAAAGGGCTTCGTCAACTGATCCCGCTGAGTGCAGGGGCGGCCCTCTCCGCCCCTGCACCTATCTGACACCAGCAACCCCGTGGGGCTGATCCGATGAAACACAGTGCGTTTTTCTGGTTTGTGCTGCCCTCAGCCATCGCAATGCTGTTGTTCATCTTTTTCCCGATTGTCTCGGTGGTCATCCAATCCGTTCATGTTGCCCACGAACAGGTCATCGTCGAGGTGGAAAACTGCGGCCCCTTCGGCTGCACCACCGCCACCGCCATCGATCAGGAAGCGACCGCTGCGCTGCGCGCGGAACAGCCCCTTGGACGGTTCGCCGGGCTGGAAATCTACAAGGACCGCAACCACCTCGCGGTGACGCAGGTCGGGCAGCTCTGGGACCAAAGCACCGGGATCGGAGACTTCATCGGAAAGCTGATGAACCTGCCCTTCTACAAAGCGCTCGGATTCACGCTGACCTATACCTTCGTGGTCACGCCACTCACCATTCTGTTCGGCTTCGTCATCGCCGTCGCCGTCAACAGCGCGGCACGCGTTCTCCGCGGACCGCTGATCTTTTTCTCGCTGCTGCCCAACATCGTCACCCCCCTGATCGGCGGTCTCATCCTGTTCTGGATGGTCGATGCCCGCGGCGTGATCGGAACCGCTCTGCGCTGGCTTGCCGACGATCCATCGCTGTCGGTCAAGGCCGACACCGGCCTGATGTGGATCATGCTCATGGTCTACGGCGTCTGGCACTCCGCCCCTTTCGCCTTCATCGTGTATTACGCGGGTCTGCAAACCGTGAACACGGACACGCTCGAGGCCGCCCGCATCGACGGGGCCAGCCGGTGGCAGCAGATCCGGCACGTCGTGATCCCGCATCTTCTGCCGCTGACCACTTTCATCGCCCTGATCCAGCTGATGGACAATTTCCGAGTGTTCGAACCGATCATCAGCTTCAACGCCAGCGCCCATGCAACCTCGCTGAGCTGGGCAATCTACAATGACCTTGGCGGAGAGACGCAGCAGCTGACCTCGGCTGCCGCCACCTCTGTTCTGACGGTGATCGGCGTGGCCATTCTGCTGTCGCCCGTCCTCGTCCGAACCTACCGCAGCTATGGCAAGGCATAGAGGACAGGATCATGGCCAGCAAAGCACAGCAACGCCCCCTCGCCCTTCAGATCGTCCTCTTGATCACGCTTGTGGTCTGGATGGCCGCGGCTGCTTTCCCATTCTTCTGGACACTGTGGGGCTCGTTCAAAGTCGAAGCCGATTTCTTCTCTCTCGCCGACTGGACCAACGCGCTGACCGGGCGCATGACCAGCATGGAAACAGGAGAGGCGTTCACCGCACAGGGCTACTACGGCGCCTGGATTCAAGAGGAATTCTGGCGCGCCACACTGAACTCGGTCCTCGTCTGCCTCTTTGTCGTGACCATCTCACTGACCCTCGGCACTCTGGGCGGCTACGCGCTGGCCCGCTCCACCTACCGCTACGCGTTCTGGTTTCTGCTGATCGCGCTGATCTTCCGCGCGATGCCGCCGATCACGCTGGTGTCCGGCTACCTGCCGGTGTTCTTCGAATGGAATGTCTGGGGCTATCTGCCAACGGCGATCATCGTGCTCGTGGCGATCAACCAGCCCTTCACGCTCTGGATGCTGCACTCCTTCTTCAAGAACATCCCGCAGGATCTCGACGAATCCGCAATGGTCGATGGCTGCACCCGGTTTCAGGCCTTTCGCCACGTGATCATTCCGGTCATGTGGCCGGGCGTCATCACCACCGGGCTCTTCAGCTTCCTGCTGGCCTATAACGACTTCGCCGTGACCGCGATGATCCTCGACAAACAGAACCAGACCATGGTGCCCAAAATCGCCAGCTTTCTCGGAACCACACAGACCAAAGGCAACGTGATGTTCGCCGTCGCTGCCGTGGTTTCGACAACGGCACCGCTCTTCCTGCTGATCATGTTCTTCCAGCGTCAGATCGTCTCCGGCCTCACCGCCGGAGCCGTTAAGGGCTGACCCCCGATCTTCTCTGTTTCAAAAATACCTCGGGGGAGTCGCCCACAGGGCGACGGGGGCAGCGCCCCCGTTTTCCGTCAACGGAAAACAAGGATGCGCCAACGCATCCTCCACCGTCCTCAGTTCAAGGTCACCAACTTGCCCGGGTTCATGATATTTCCCGGATCGATCGCCTTCTTCAGCGTCGCCATCAACGCATAGGCCGCGCCATGTTCCTCGGCGAGGTATTTGCGCTTGCCCAGCCCCACACCGTGCTCCCCGCTGACCGTGCCGCCGAACTCCAGCGCCAGCATGTTGACCTGATTGGCCAGCGCCTTCGCGCGCTCCATTTCGTCGGCGTTCTCGGGATCGACAAGGATCAGCAGGTGAAAGTTCCCATCCCCCACATGGCCCACCAGCGGCGCAATCAACCCCGATTGCGCGATCACCTCTTTCGTCCGCGCGATGCACCCGGCCAGGGCCGAGATCGGCACGCAGCAATCCGTTACCAAACCCTCACATCCGGGCCGAAGCGCTTTTCCCGCGTAATACGCATTGTGCCGCGCCTGCCAAAGGCGGTTGCGATCTTCCGTTCGTGTGGCCCATTTGAAATCCGACCCGCCATGCTCTTCGACCAGCGAGGCAAAGCTCTCGACCTGCTCGGCCACGCCAGCTTCCGAACCGTGGAACTCCAGAAACAGATGCGGCACTTCCGGAAGACCCATGTCGGGATTGTAGATGTTCATCCCCTTCATCTGGACCTCGTCCAGCAGCTCGATCCGGGCCATCGGCAGGCCCATCTGAATGGCAAGGATCACCGTGTCCACGGCGCTGGCAATATCGGGAAACGCGCAGGTCGCCGCCGCCACATGTTCGGGCTGGCCACGCAGTTTGACCGTCAGCTTGGTGATGATCCCAAGCGTGCCTTCCGACCCGACAAAGAGGTGCGTCAGGTCATACCCGGTCGAGGATTTCCGCGCCCGGCTGCCCGTCTCGATGATCTGTCCATCCGGCAGCACCACCTCCAGCGCCAGCACATTGTCCGCCATCGTCCCATAGCGCACCGTATTGGTGCCCGAGGCCCGCGTTGCCGCCATTCCGCCCAGGCTGGCATCCGCCCCCGGATCGACCGTGAACATAAGCCCGGTCGCCCGCAATTCCTCGTTCAACTGCACCCGCGTCACGCCGGGTTCCACAACCGCATCCAGATCGCTCTCGTTGATCTGAAGCACCCTGTTCATCCGGCTGGTGTCGACGGTGATTCCACCCTGCACCGGCACGATATGACCTTCCAGGGACGACCCGACACCATACGGCACCACCGGGCAGCCATGCTGCGAACAGACCTTCAGGATCAGCGACACCTCTTCCGTGGTTTCGGGAAAGGCCACCGCATCGGGCAGGACCGGCGTCGTGTAGGCTTCGTCATGGCTGTGCTGATCAAGGATAGACGACCCCGTGGACAGACGGTCTCCAAGGATGTCACGCAGGGCGGCAATGGTGGCTTCGATATGGGTGTTGGACATGCAGCTCTCCCTCTTCGGCGCCACGCTACTGCCTCGCGTGCGCAGGGAAAAGCCTGATCAGGCGTCGATCGGTTCAATCAGGTCCGGCCCCGAGGCCCGGTTCGAATTCACCCGCCGGTCGACACGGTAGAAGTCCATCGCGTCATCGGGGGCCGCCCGCATCAACGTCGCCGCCCCGTGCCCGGCCTCCCCCAACCAGAGCGCCCAGTCCTCGGGGCGCAGCGTCACGGGCTGGCGATGGTGAATGGCCGACATGCGCTCGTTCGCGCCCGTCGTGACAATGGCGCAGGTCCGATGCGCCACACCGTCCCGCTCCCAATCCTGCCACACCCCGGCAAAGACCAGCACCTCCGCATCCGCCGGATGGATGTACCACGGCAGGCGGTTGCCTTCGTCATCCTTGGTCCATTCGTAAAACCCCGTCGCCGGGATCAGACAGCGCCGCTCCCGGCACGCCGCTTTGAACGCGGGCTTTTCGGCAATCGTCTCGGCCCGCGCATTGATCAGCAGCGGCCCGCCGTTTTCGGTCTTGTACCAATGCGGCAGAAACCCCCAGCGCATGGCCACCAACCGGCGCTGGCCCTCGAGCGTATGAACGGCATGCACGAGGTTGGTCGGACACACATTGTAGTTGGGGACATCGGGCAGCGCATTGGCCGGCACGGCATCGAACAGCCGCGCCATGGCATCATGCGGCAGGGTTATGGCGAAGCGTCCACACATGAGAGAAAGGGTAGGCCGGGCGGAAGCCGGCCTACCCGTTGCATCACTGCTTCAGCGTGATCCGACCGTCCGTATAAGGCTGATACGGTGCGTTCTCGGCGATGAATTCAGCCGTCACATCGGCAAGGTCCGGGCCAAAGTCATACGCGTTCATCGCATCGCGGAACATCGAGAAGCCGTCACCGCCGTTGCGGACAAAGTTGTTGCTGACCACACCATAGACCTTTTCCGGGTCGAGCGGCTCACCGCCGATCATCACGTCCGAAATCCGGCTGCCGGGCTCTTGCGTGAGATCGGCCGTGAAGCTCATGCCAGACACCTGCAGGAACCGACCGGCGCCGTCCGCATGCTGACTTACCCCGTTCTCCAGCGCGTCAAGCAGCGTTGCCCCGGTCACCTGGAAAGTCGAAAGCGAGTTCTGGAACGGCAGCACCGTCAGAACCTCGCCCATGGTAACCGGGCCCGCATCGATATCGGCGCGGATGCCACCGGAGTTCATCAGGGCCACGTCGATTCCCTGGTCTCTAACCCGTTCGAGCATCGCGTCGGCAATGAGATTGCCTCCGGTGCATTCCATCTGACGGCAAACGCTGCGATCTCCGGTGATGACGTCAGCCGCTTCAGCCACGACCTTGTTGCGGATTTCGTCAAGCGGTGCGGCCGCCTCGGTGATCCGCGCCTTGGTCGCTTCGTCCTCGGACACGGCCGCATCCATGATCAGCGGCGCGCCTGCGGCTTCGGTCACGTTGCCCTCGTCGTCGAAGGTCACGTTCAGCTCACCCAGGAACTTGCCAAAGGCATAGGCCTGCACGATCGCGGTGTTGCCTACCATCGTCGGATAGCTGCCTGCGGCACCCTCCATGTCACCCAGCAGCGTGTTGGAGTGGCCACCGACGATCACATCGACACCGGTGGTGTTTTCCGCCACACGAATGTCTGTGTTGTAGCCCGAGTGGCTCAGAACGATGATCTTGTTCACACCCTCTGCGGTCAGCCGGTCGACCTCGCCCTGCACTGCATCCACCGGATCGGTGAAGATCACGTTCGGGCCCGGGCTTGCCAGTTCATCGGTATCCTGCGGTGTCAGGCCGATCAGGCCCAGCTTTTCACCGCCCCGCTCGATGATCACCGATTTCTGGATCGCATCGGACAAAAGCGGCTCGCCCGAAATGTCCGCGTTCGACATCAGCACCGGGAATTCCACCGAATCGACAAACCCGCGCAGAACTTCCGGGCCATCGTCGAATTCGTGGTTGCCCACGGTCATCGCGTCATAGCCCATCTGGTTCATCATCTCAGCTGCCAGCTTGCCCTTGTAATAAGTGTAGAACAGCGTGCCCTGAAACTGATCCCCGCCATCGACAAGGATGTGATTGTTGGTGCGCGCCTTGGCATCGTTGATCGCTGTCATCAGGCGGGCAGAGCCGCCAAAGCACTTGCCTTCAGCGTTGTCCTCTGCCGAGCAGCCGGAATCGTACTTGCTGATGGGTTCGAAACGGGCGTGGAAATCATTGGTGTGAAGAATCGTCAGGGAATAATCGGCCTGCGCCACACCAGCGGTCAGCGCCAGCGCTGCGGCGCTTGAAAGTAGTCGGTAAGACATGTGAGTCCTCTCTGTCGGATTGTTATGGCGCAATCGTGCATCGCCGCGCGAAGGGAGTCAAAACTTACGCAAGGGACAGCGCTGGATTTGTCTGTGCAACGCTTCTGCAACGGGCAGATGACAGTGCTTGACGCCACGGCCCGCAACCGGCACATCCCTCCCATGATCTACAAAATCCTCCGCTCCGACGAATGGGACGCGCTTCAGGCGCAGGGTGAAACCTCGGGTGCCCCGATCGATGTGACCGATGGCTACGTCCATTTCTCGACCGCCGATCAGGTCCGGGAAACCGCAGCGAAACACTTCGCCGGGGAAGCGGGCCTGATGCTTCTGGCATATGACGAAACCGCGATGGAAGGCGATCTGCGCTGGGAGCCTTCCCGCGGTGGCGCACTGTTCCCGCATCTCTACGGTCCGCTTCGGCTGTCCGAGGTCGTCTGGGCCAAGCCTCTGCTGATGCAGGGAAATGGCCACGAGTTTCCGGACGACCTCACATGACATCCGTTGATCCGACACGCGCGCAGTTCGAGGCCGGTGCCTTCCTGACGATGGCGACCGCACCCGATACCACAGGGGAGGCATTGGGATGAGCCTGCTGGAACAGGCCGGGCTTCGCCTTCTGCACCGGTTCGACCCTGAAACCGCCCATGGCATGGCGCTCACTGCGCTGCGCCTCGGTCTCGCGCCGTCCGCCGGAACCGTGACCAGCCCCCGCCTGCGCACCACGCTTGCCGGGATGACGCTGGCCAACCCGGTTGGCCTTGCCGCCGGGTTCGACAAGAACGCCACCGCCCTGCGCCCGCTCTCCCGCGCTGGCTTCGGCTTCATCGAGGTTGGCGCTGCCACCCCACGACCACAGCCCGGCAACCCGAAACCGCGCCTCTTCCGCCTGACCGAAGACCGCGCCGTCATCAATCGCTTCGGCTTCAACAATGACGGCATGGCAGCCATCGCGGCACGCCTCGCCGACCGCCCCCGCGATGCCGTGATCGGGCTCAACCTCGGCGCCAACAAGGACAGCGAAAACCGCGCGGGCGATTTCGCCACCGTGCTGGCCACCTGCGCCGCCCATCTCGACTTCGCCACGGTGAATGTCAGTTCGCCCAACACCGAGAAACTCCGCGACCTGCAGGGCAAGGATGCCCTCGCGGCCCTGCTGGCTGGCGTCATGGAGACCCGGAATTCCCTCGACCGGCCGATCCCGATTTTCCTCAAGATCGCGCCGGACCTGACCGATGCGGAAATCGCCGATGTGGCCGAGGTCGCGCTCACGTCGGGCATCGACGGACTCATCGCCACCAATACGACGCTCGACCGCGACGGACTGACCTCACCCCATCGCGACGAAAAGGGTGGGCTTTCAGGACGGCCTCTCTTCGAAAAATCCACCCGCGTGCTGGCGCAGATCTACCGCGCCACCGAAGCGCGTTTGCCGATCATCGGCGTCGGCGGCATCGCATCGGCCGAAGACGCTTACGCCAAGATCAGGGCCGGTGCCTCGGCCGTGCAACTCTACTCCGCCCTCACCTACGAAGGGCTGAGCCTCGTGCCACGGATTTCCAAGGGTCTCGATGATCTGCTCAAGCGCGACGGGTTCAACACGGTGTCCGAGGCGGTCGGCACCGCAACCTGACCCTGCCGCTTCTTCGTTTCAAAAATACCTCGGGGTCTGGGGCAGAGCCCCAGGATTTTCCGTCCACGGAAAATCCCGGACGCGGCACCGCGTCCGCTACCGCATCATCGGCACCCGGGTCGCTGCAACGAAGTCCCGGATCATCTGCGCATCCTTGATCCCCGGCGCGGCCTCCACGCCCGACGACACGTCGACCTGCTTCGCGCCCGTAAGCGCGATTGCCTCGGCGACATTCTCAGGGGTCAACCCACCGGCAAGCATCCACGGAACCGGCCACCGGCGGTTCGAGATCAGCCGCCAGTCGAACGAAACCCCGTTGCCGCCCGGAAGCGTTGCTGACTTCGGCGGCTTCGCATCGACAAGGATCTGATCCGCAACGGTGGCATAATCATCCAGCGCCGCCACATCCTCGGCATCCGCAACACCCACAGCCTTCATCACCGGCAGGCCATACCGCGCCCGGATTTCGGACACCCGCTCAGGGGACTCCGCCCCATGCAACTGCAACATGTCCAACGGCACCGTCCCGGTGATCTCGTCCAGCAACGCGTCATCCGCGTTGACGACCAGCGCCACCTTGGCGATGCCCACGGGCACCTCAACCGCAAGGTCTCGCGCCGCAGCGACCGACAGGTTGCGCGGGCTCCTGGGGAAGAACACGAAACCGCAATAGGCCGCCCCGGCCTCGGCCACGGCAGCCACGTCTTCAGGCCGGGTCAGCCCGCAGATTTTCACACGAATGGCAGGGGTCACGGGTCCGGTCAGCTCGCCTGATCGAGAAGCGCCAGAACCTCGTCCTTGTCCTTGTCACGCTCCGCCTTGGTCCGGCGCAGTTCCCGCTCGAGCTTTTTGACCTCGGCCTGACGCTGGGCCGCTGCGGCACGGTGCTTGTGCTCCCGCAGCCACTCCCAGACAAATCCGATCAGCAGCCCGGCGATGATGCCACCGAAGATCACGATGAACAAAGGCAGTTCGATCGATCGGTTCATCCCCGCCAGATCGGCCAGACCCGACGGCAGAAGCTGCAGCATCACCATGCCGCGATTGGCCAGCGCCACCGACACCAGCACGATGGCCAGCGCCGCAAGAAATGCATAGCGAATATATCGCATCAGTTTTTACTTCCCATTCAACCTGTCTCGAAGCAGCTTGCCGGTCTTGAAAAACGGCACATGCTTTTCTTCCACTTCAACCGCTTCGCCGGTGCGCGGGTTCCGCCCCACACGAGCTTCACGCTTCTTGACCGAAAACGCGCCGAAGCCTCGAAGTTCAACCCGGTCACCGCGTGCCATGGCATCGATGATCTCTTCAAAAATGGTGTTCACAATGCGCTCTACATCGCGCTGGTACAAATGCGGATTGTCGTCGGCAATCTTCTGAATCAATTCGGACCGTATCATAGTCTCGCATCCCCTTGTCGCACGCCTGTCCCGCGCGTGTCGTGAGGTTCAGTATACGCAGGACATTGCAAAACGGAAACCACGGCGTTTGCGCCAAAGGCAGAAAGTTGAGGCAAATGAAGCGGTTCAAGGCCCCTCGTCCGCTTGAATCCCGGCGAAATCCTGCACCGGGCCCCATGGGCACCCACCTCGCGATCCCGACGATTCGCAGGCGACAGAGTGTCGAATGACACACGCGATCCGGGGTGTCGGCGCGGTCCGGGTCTGGACTTCCGGCCTCATCGCTGGCTCAGTGCGGACACAAAAGACCACAGGGAGGCGACCATGAAATTGCTGCGTTTCGGAGACACCGGGGCCGAGAAACCCGGACTGATGGATGACACCGGCCAGATCCGCGATCTGTCCGGCCAGATCGACGACATTACCGGTGACACGCTCTCGCCCGCGTCCCTCGAGCGGCTGCGCGGCATCGACCCGGCATCGCTTCCGGCGGTGGAGGGCGCACCACGCATCGGCCCCTGTGTCGGGTCGGTCGGCAAGGTCATTGCGATTGGTCTCAATTATGCCGACCACGCCGCCGAAGCGAATATGGCGCTGCCCGAAGAACCCATCGTGTTCTTCAAGGCGACCTCGTCGATCTCCGGCCCCAACGACCCGGTGGAAATCCCGCGCGGCTCGTCCAAGACGGACTGGGAAATCGAGCTGGGCGTGGTCATCGGAACCCGCGCGAAATACGTGTCCGAAGCCGACGCCCTGTCCCATGTGGCAGGTTATTGTATCTTCAACGATGTCAGCGAACGCGACTTCCAGCTGCACCGCTCCGGCCAGTGGGTCAAAGGCAAATCCCACGACACCTTCGCGCCGATGGGCCCGTGGCTCGTCACAGCCGATGCCGTGGCCGATCCGCAGAACCTCGCTATGTCGCTCTCGGTCAACGGCCAGACCATGCAGGACGGGTCCACCCGTACGATGCATTTCTCCGTGGCCACGGTGATCGCGCACCTGTCCCAGTTCATGACGCTCAATCCGGGTGACGTGATCGCCACAGGCACGCCACCGGGTGTCGGCATGGGACAGAAGCCGCAGGTCTACCTGCGCGAAGGCGACGAGATGGTGCTCAGCATCGAAGGCCTCGGCGAACAGCGCCAGACCTGCATCGCGGCGCGCGACTGATCAGGGGGCCGTCAGGCCCCCGACATCACCCGCACTTGCTGTGGCCGCAGGATCCGCAGGTCATACAGCCCTCGATCATCCGCATATCGTACTGCCCGCAGGACGGGCAGGCTTTGCCGCGCGGCGCATCGAGATTGACCACCTGCGCCTGCGGGTCCGATTTCAGGCCCATGCCCTCACCGGCAAGAAAGCCGATGGCGATCATGTGCTGTTCGATCACCCCGCCGATGGCGGCAAGGATCGACGGAATGTATTTGCCCTGCACCCAGGCCCCGCCGCGCGGATCGAACACCGCCTTGAGTTCCTCGACCACAAAGGACACGTCGCCGCCGCGCCGGAACACCGCCGAGATCATCCGCGTCAGCGCCACGGTCCATGCGAAATGCTCCATGTTCTTGGAGTTGATGAACACCTCGAACGGACGGCGATGCCCACCGACGATGATATCGTTGATCGTCAGGTAGATCGCGTGCTCGCTGTCCGGCCATTTCAGCTTGTAGGTGTTGCCCTCCAACGCCTGCGGCCGGTCGAGCGGTTCGGACATGTAGATCACGTCGCCATGCGGCTGCCGCAGTTCTTCGTCGGAGGTGGCGATGACTTCCGGTGAGTTTGAGTTGTCCAGCAAAGTGGAGAGGGAAACCCCCAAAACATCTGCAATTTTTTCAAGAGTATCAACGCGCAAGCTGGAGTTTTCGCCGCTGAGATATTTGCGTAGAGTACTAGCATCCAAACCAGCGTCTCGTGCGACGGCTGCTACCGAACTCTTCTTCTCAGCGATCATGTCTTTGATAACTTGACGAAGATCGACTTCCTTCTTCTCCTCCGCCACACTCAAAACCGACCCCGTCACATCGTTCGGACGATAGGTCGTGCAGCCCTTACAGCCGGTCTCGAAGGCCTCCATATAGACGTCCTTGAACGCCTCAAAGGAAATGTCCTCCGGGCAGTTGATCGTCTTCGAGATCGAGGAATCCACCCATTTCTGCGCCGCCGCCTGCATCTTCACATGCTCCAGCGGGGCCAGCGTCTGGGCGTTGACGAAATAGTCTGGCAACTCCCGGTCGCCGAACTTCTCGCGCCACATCTGGACAGCGTAATCAACCACCTCTTCCTCGGTCCGCGTGCCGTCCTTCTGCAACACCTTGCGGGTGTAGGCATAGGCAAAGACCGGCTCGATCCCCGACGACACGTTCCCGGCATAAAGCGAGATCGTCCCGGTCGGCGCAATCGAGGTGAGCAGCGCATTGCGAATGCCGTGTTCGCGGATCGCGGCGCGCACGTCCTCGTCCATCATCTGCATCGTGCCGGACGCGAGGTACTTCTCCGCATCGAAGAGCGGGAACGCGCCCTTCTCCTTCGCCAGATCGACCGACGCCAGGTAGGCGGCGCGGGCAATCGCGTGCAACCAGCGCTCGGTCTGGGCTGCGGCCTCGTCCGAGCCATAGCGCAGGCCCAGCATCAGCAGCGCATCCGCCAGCCCGGTCACGCCCAAACCGATCCGCCGTTTCGCCTGCGCCTCGGCCCGCTGCGCCTCGAGCGGGAAGCGCGACGCGTCCACCACGTTGTCCATCATCCGCACGGCAGTCGCGACCAGATCGTTCAGCGCGCCTTCGTCCAGCGCCGCCGCCTCCTCGAACGGGTCCGTCACCAGCCGGGCCAGGTTGATCGACCCCAGAAGACACGCCCCATACGGCGGCAGCGGCTGTTCTCCGCAGGGGTTCGTCGCCGCGATGGTTTCGACATAGCTCAGGTTGTTGGCCTGATTGATCCGGTCGATGAAAATCACACCCGGTTCGGCATAGTCATAAGTCGCGCGCATGATCCGGTTCCAAAGATCGCGCGCCTGCACCGTGTGGTAAACCTTGCCGTCAAAGACCAGATCCCACGATCCGTCCGCCTTGACCGCTTCCATGAAGTCATCCGTTACCAGCACGGACAGGTTGAACATGCGCAACCGCGCCGCATCCGCCTTGGCGCCGATGAAATCCTCAATGTCCGGGTGGTCGCAGCGCATCGTCGCCATCATCGCACCCCGGCGCGACCCGGCAGACATGATGGTGCGGCACATCGCGTCCCACACGTCCATGAAGGACAGCGGCCCCGACGCATCCGCCGCAACCCCTTTCACATCCGCACCCTTGGGCCGGATGGTGCTGAAATCATACCCGATCCCGCCGCCCTGCTGCATCGTCAGTGCGGCCTCTTTCAGCATCTCGAAAATGCCGCCCATGCTGTCGGGGATCGTGCCCATGACAAAACAGTTGAACAGCGTCACCGACCGCGCCGTACCCGCGCCCGCGGTAATGCGCCCCGCAGGCAGGTATTTGAAATCCTCCAATGCGCCGTAGAACCGCTCTTCCCAGACCGCAGGCTCCGCCTCCACCTCGGCCAGAGACCGCGCGATCCGCCGCCACGTGTCCTCGACCGTCCGGTCCAACGGCGTGCCATCCGCCTCTTTCAGACGGTACTTCATATCCCAGATCTGTTCAGCGATCGGCGCGGCAAAACGGGTCATGGATGCGATTCCCCTAACATCGAAGATCGACAGGATACCCTGTCGGCAAGAAACAACAATTAGTTTTGGTGGAGCGGAAACACTACCACATTCGGTAGCGCCTGGGGAAGGCTCTGTGGATAACCCCGTGAAAAACCTGTGCAGCCACGTCGCCCCTTGAACCCCCTCCCCCGACGTCTAATCTCCACTTCAAGGGAGACCCCAATGGCAGGCACCATCCATCTCATCAAACTCTCCGTCGGCTCCGACAGCGTGGAACAGATCGAGGACTGGCAGCAGAACCGTTCGAAGCAGCGGGTCAACGGCCAGTATTTCCACCTGACCCGCATGTGGCCCAAACGTGAAACCGACCTGCTCAACGGTGGCTCGATTTATTGGGTGGTCAAAGGCCTGATTCAGGCCCGCCAGCGCATCATCGCACTTGAGGAAATCATCGGCGATGACGGCATCCGCCGCTGCGGCATCGTTCTGGACCCGGAGTTGATCCGCACCGCCACCGCCCCCAAACGCCCGTTCCAGGGCTGGCGCTACCTCAAGCCCGAAGACGCTCCGCCCGACCTCGGCAAGTCGCGCCTGAATGACGATACATTGCCCCCCGAACTGGCTGGCGCACTGGCCGAAATCGGTGTGCTCTGACTGGGCCGCACAGTCGCCCTGCGCGACCGCACTGGTGATTTGCAGATCAATACATAGTTTGGGCTGAGCCCTTCAGCGAACAGGACAACCGACATGACCGAAAGCTACACGCCCCCCAAAGTTTGGATCTGGGACAAGGAAAACGGCGGCAAGTTCGCCAGCACCAACCGCCCCATCGCGGGCGCGACCCATGACAAGGAATTGCCGGTCGGCAAACATCCGTTCCAGCTTTACAGCCTCGCCACCCCGAACGGTCAGAAGGTCACCATCCTGTTCGAGGAGTTGCTGGCCGCAGGCCACACCGGCGCCGAATACGATGCGTGGCTGATCAGGATCGGCGATGGCGACCAGTTCGGATCGGGTTTTGTCGAGATCAACCCGAACTCCAAGATCCCCGCCTTGATGGACCGCTCCGGCGACACACCGGTGCGCGTGTTCGAATCCGCCGCGATCCTGATGCACCTTGCCGAGAAATTCGACGCCTTCCTCGGGCCGAAGGAAAACCGCGCCGAAATGCTCAGCTGGCTGTTCTGGCAGATGGGCAGCGCGCCCTATCTGGGCGGCGGTTTCGGCCATTTCTACACCTACGCGCCCGAGCCGATGGAATATCCGATCAACCGCTTCGCGATGGAGGCCAAGCGCCAGCTTGACGTGCTCGACCGCCAACTGGCCGACCGCGACTTCATCAGCGGGCCGGATTACACCATCGCCGACATGGCGATTTGGCCGTGGTACGGCGGGCTGGTTCTTGGCCGACTCTACAACGCGGCCGAATTCCTCGACGTCGAAAGCTACACCAACGTGGTCCGCTGGGCCAAAGCCATCGACGCCCGTCCCGCCGTCAAACGCGGGCGCATGGTCAACCGCACCTCTGGCGACCCCAGCGAACAACTGCACGAACGCCACGACGCGTCGGATTTCGGCACAAAGACGCAGGACAGGATCGCAGCCGCCGAATGACACGCTCCTGCGCGCCGGGACGCCCGGCGCGCGGGTATTGCCGCATCCCGACCGGGCCTTATCTCGGCCCACATGAAGGATGAGTTCGACAACCGCAGCCGCCCCGTCCCCACCGGACGTGCCGCCCGCGCTGCCCGCATGGGCGGGTTGGCCGGGGGTCTTCTGACCTCCGCTGCCGCAGCCGGGGCGCGCACGCTGTTTCAGGGTCGCAAACCATCGCCCCGCGACATGTTCCTCACGCCGTCAAACGCCCAGCGCCTCACGCGGGAGCTCTCGCAGATGCGCGGTGCGGCTATGAAAATGGGTCAGCTGCTGTCTCTCGAAGCAGGCGACCTGCTGACGCCCGAACTCGCCGCCGTCCTCCGCCCGTTGCAGGCACAAGCGCATTTCATGCCGCCCTCGCAGCTCAAACAGGTGCTGACCAAGGCCTGGGGTTCAGATTTTACCAAACGGTTCAAAAAATTCGACGTCCGTCCCATCGCCGCCGCCTCGATCGGACAGGTCCACCGTGCCCGGACCCACGATGGCCGCGATCTGGCGATCAAGGTGCAATACCCCGGCATCCGCGACAGCATCGACAGCGACCTGCGCAACCTCGCCAGCCTGATGCGCCTCTCGGGCCTGATCCCCAAGGCGCTCGACCTCAGCCCACTCCTCGAGGACGCCCGCGCGCAACTGCACGAAGAAGCCGATTACCAACAGGAAGCGCACAGCCTGCGCCAGTTCGGTGACCTCCTGAAAGACGACCAGCACTTCATCGTCCCGCAAGTGTATGACGATCTGTCCACCCGCGACATTCTCGCGATGGCGTTCATCCCCTCTGAACCCATCGACACGCTGGAGGACGCAGATCAGACCACCCGCAACCGGATGGCGGAACGCCTGATCGCCCTGATGATGCGCGAGGTGTTCGACTTCCACCTTGTCCAGTCCGACCCCAACTTCGCCAATTTCCGCTGGCAGCCCGAGACCGGCAAACTGGTCCTGCTCGATTTCGGCGCAACCCGCCGTCTGACGCCCGAGCTCGTGGACTGCTCCCGTGCCATCCTGCGCCCGGCGCTGGACAATGACCTGCCCGGCATCGCCGCCGCGCTGCGCGACCTTGGCCTGCTGTCGGACGCGCTCCCGGAAAAGGCCCGCGCCGAGATCCTGAACATGGTCGAAACGGCCAACGCACCCATGCTGCATCCCGACGGGTTTGATTTTGGCGACACATCCCTTGTGTCAGACCTGCGCGACCGGGGCATGGCGCTTGGCCGGGATCGGTCCATCCAGCATATTCCGCCGACCGAGGTGCTCTACCTGCAACGCAAGGCCGCCGGGCTGTTCCTGCTCGCCACCCGCCTGCGCGCCCAGATCACGCTGCGCGATCTTTTCCAGACTTACGTATAAAGCGCCCAAACGCGTTGACGCGTTTGGTCACTCCGTCGACGGAGTGTCCCGCGCTACAGCCCCAGCCGCTCGATCAGGGCCCGCAGGGCTGCCCGCTCCTGATCCGTCACCTCGGCGCGCCTGCTCCGGAACAGCGTCGCCTGGCTTTCCAGAACCGGCGGTTCATCCAGTATTTTCAGGTGGTTGGCCCGCAGGGTCTCGCCGGTCGAAGTGATATCCGCAATTGCTTCGGCCGTCAGGTTCTTGACCGTCCCTTCGGTCGCCCCCTGACTGTCCACAAGCTGGTAATCCGCCACACCACCCCGGCGCAGATAGTCCCGCACCAGCCGGTGATACTTGGTGGCGATCCGCATCCGGAACCCGTGCCGCGCGCGAAACGCTGCCGCCGCACCGTCCAGATCATCGAGCGTGTCCACATCGACCCAGCAATTCGGCACTGCCACGATCAGGTTCGCATGGCCAAAACCCAAAGGTGCCAGCGGTTCGACCTTCTGATCCCACTGCACCAGCTTTTCCTGAATGAGGTCGTTGCCCGTCACCCCAAGGTGAATGCGCCCCGCCGCCAGTTCGCGCGGAATCTCCCCCGCCGACAGCAACACGAGATCAACCCCGTCGACCCCGTCCACCGCGCCGGCATATTCGCGCTCCGACCCCGTCCGCGTCAGCGTCACACCCCGCGCGCCGAACCAGTCGAAGGTCTTTTCCATCAGCCGCCCCTTGGACGGCACGCCCAGCTTGATCGTCATGGCAGCCCCCCAAGATCGAGCACCAGATCAGGCCGGATCACGCCCCCCACGGCAGGGATTTCACGCCCCTGACCCAGCCGTCGGGTCAGCGCGTCGTAACGCCCTCCGGTTGCCACCGGAGGCAGGTCAGGTCGCGCCTCGGAATAGAAGCCAAAGACAAACCCGTCGTAGTATTCCATGGACGTACGCCCGTACGACGCCTCAAACGGCAGGCTGTCCACATCGACACCGCGCCGGGCCATTGCCTCGCAGCGCGCCTCGAACCGGTCGAGCGCGGGGAGCAGGCCCGGCATTTCCACCGCAATATCGCGCAGATGTTCAAGCGCGTTGGGGCAGGTTTCCGACACGGACAGAACGGTGGCGATCAGGTCAACGATCTCGACCGACATCGGTGGTTCCGCCGCATCCGCGCGCAGGGCGTCGATCCGGGTTTCGATCTCGCGTTCGCTGCGCAGCCCGATCATCACGCCCGCGTCCTGCAACGGAGCCTCCGAAGCCAGCAGCGCCGCCCGCGACGGCGGTACGGGCGCAAGCCCGGCAAAGCGTTTGACCAGCGCCGTAAACCGCGCAGGCCGCCAGATATGGCGCATCAAGGCCGCGCGCCGGTCCTCCGTCGTGGCAAGCCCCCGCACCATCGCGATCAGGATGCCGATATCCCCGGTCGCCGCGCGCAGGCCCAGCGGGGCAAGCACGTCCGAAAACTGGCCGAACACATCTGCATCCGACTCCGCCGCGTTGGAGCCGCCGAATTCCTCGTAGCCCACCTGCATGTATTCGCTGCGGCGGTCGGGGTAATCCTCCTGCTTGCGGAACACCTCACCGAAATATGTGTAGCTGGCGGGAAAACCGTCACCTTGCATATGGTACTGCACCACCGGCACGGTGAAGTCCGGGCGCAGCATCATCTCGCCGCGTTCCGGGTCCGTCGTGACATAGGCCCGCGCGCGGATATCCTCGCCATAGAGGTCGAGAAGCACCTCGGCCTGCAACAGGATATCCGTCTCGAACCGCATCGCGCCATCTGCGACAAAGCCTTCGCAGATGGATTCAGCCTCGATCCTGACCCGCGACTTATTGGGAATGTCCTGCGCCATCAGGAATAGCTTTCAAGGATCTCGCGCACCTTGGACACAAGCTGATCGCGCGGCACTTCGAACTGGTTCGGGCGGTCCTGCCATTCCTCAAGGCTCGCGCTCTCGGCGATCTTCGCCCCAAGGATCAGGTCCTTGATCTGCACCACGCCATTGGCCTTTTCATCCCCGCCTTCGATCACGGCCACGGGCGAATTGCGCTTGTCCGCGTATTTGAGCTGATTGCCGAAATTCTTGGGATTGCCCAGATAAACCTCGGCCCGGATGCCCGCGCTGCGCAGTTCGGCCACCATCGCCTGATAATCGCCCATGCGATCGCGATCCATGACGGTAACCACCACCGGGCCCTGCGTCTTGCTGCCGATCCGGCCTTTTTCGCGCAGAGCGGCCAACAGGCGATCAACCCCGATGCTGACCCCCGTGGCGGGGACCGGCTGGCCGGTAAAGCGCTTGACCAAATCGTCATAGCGCCCGCCACCCGCGACCGATCCGAACTGCCGTTTACGGCCCTTTTCATCAAGGATTTCAAAGGTAAGCTCGGCCTCGAACACCGGTCCGGTGTAATAGCCCAGACCGCGCACGACCGAGGGGTCGATGACGATGCGATCCGGGCCATAGCCGCCAGCAGCCAGCAGATCAGCGATCTGCTCAAGCTCTGCCACACCTTCTGTCCCAATCGCGCTGTCACCAACCGCCGCCTTCAGATTCTCGATCGTCTGGGCGGCAGTTTCGCCTTTGGAGGTTAAGAACGCGATAACGGGCTCGGCCTGCGCGTCGCTGAGGCCCACACCATCAATATAGGCACCAGATGCATCCAGACGCCCCTTGCCCAAAAGCTCGCGCACACCGGCTTCGCCGACCTTGTCGAACTTGTCGATGGTGCGCATCACTGCCGCCGCTTCGGCCTCGTCGGTGACAGCCATCGCCTCCAGCACACCGTTCAGAACCTTCCGGTTGTTCACCCGAACGATGTAGTCCCCGCGCGGGATTCCAACGACCTCCAGCGTGTCCGCCAGCATCGCACAGATCTCGGCATCCGCCGCGACGGAGCCGGACCCGACCGTATCCGCATCGCATTGATAAAACTGCCGAAACCGCCCCGGCCCCGGCTTTTCGTTGCGCCAGACAGGCCCCATCGCGTAGCGCCGGTAGGGCAGCGGCAGATCGTTGCGGTGTTGCGCATAGACCCGCGCCAGAGGGGCCGTCAGATCATAGCGCAGGGCAAGCCAATCCCCCTTGTCGCCATCCTCGTCTTCCTGCCACGCAAATACACCCTCGTTGGGGCGATCCACATCCGGCAGGAACTTGCCAAGCGCCTCGACCGTCTCCACCGCAGAGCTTTCCAAAGCGTCGAACCCATAGCGATGATAGACCCCGGCGATCTGCGCCAGCATCTCGGCGCGTTCGGTCACCTCAGTGCCGAAATAGTCGCGAAAGCCCTTGGGCGTCTGCGCCTTGGGCTTGGGGGCTTTTTTCTCTTTGGCCATGGTCAATTCCCGCTTGGGCTTGCGTGTCGCGCTTCCTCTAAACGCTGGAACCCGAGGGGGCAAGCAAAGGCACGCGCCCCGCATAGCGGAGATGGTTAACAAAAGGTTAAAAGGGCCGGATCGGACCCAATGTTTCGCGTGCGAAACAATAGGTCCGCACATGGACCCATTCACCTCTTGCCATCGGCGGCGACCATGCGCATCTGTGGAGTATGAACAGCACCGCCCTCGAAGAACGCATCGCGCATCTTATGCGCATAACCGACGACCTGTCCGACACCGTGGCCCGGCAGGCCAAGGAGATCGACCGCCTGACCGCGCGGGTCGAAATGCTTTTGATGCGCGAGGCCGAACGCGAAGCCGAAGGGTCAGGCGGCATCGTCCTTGGCGACGAACGGCCCCCACATTACTGACCCGCCCCGGTCAGTTCCCGCGAATGTCGGTCTCGATCACTTCACCGCCGTGCAGAAGGATCGTTTTCCAGACAGGGTTCGACCCGAAGCGCTCATAGACACTGACAAAGACCGTATCGCGTGCCAACCGTGACATGGCAGACCCACAGGGCTTGCCTTTGCCGACACGACAGACCCGCGACTTGAGGGTCTCATAGGCCGCGTCGGTCGACGAATAGGGCTGCACTTTGGAGGGCAGACCGTAGCGCAGCTGCTCGTGCGTTTCCGGACTGCCGAACATCGCCAGAGCGGCCGTAAACTGACGCGCGCATCCGTCGTCGAAGCCGGTCACGTAAAATGTATGCGGCGCGGTGTTTCCGGGCTGGCTGTCATAGATCGCGTAGCCGCTGCCGCGCTCCGGGTAGCGTTCGACCCGCGTGCCCAGCTTTCGCGTCGGAACATCGCAGACCCGCGCCAGCGTGCCATAGGGAAGAACGGTGCCCATTTGCACAATCTGGTAATCCGGTGCGCCGGGCTTTGGCCCATTCGCCACACGTGCTCCGCCCGGCGCGGCGGTTGACCCGGCGTCGGATCGCGTCTCCGGGGCCAGCGCGGCGACCTGCACCCCATCAGCCTCGGGCTGGGTCTGAGCGTCTGCCGCCGCGCGACTGAGGAAACCCAGCAATCCCCGCCGTGGTGTCTGCGGTTGAGTCGCGTCTGCCGCTGCAGTCTCGGCGACGGCGTCTTCCGTCACCGCATCTGCATCGGAGCCTGCATCTGACACGCCAACGTCCGGAACCGGCGACGGATCAGAAGCCTGCGCCCCGCCGAAAAGCCTGCCGAACAAGCCACGCTTTTGCGGCGCGACAGAGGTCGGTTCGACGGCTTCCGCCTCCGGGGTTTCGCGGATGGCGGCCTGAATCTCGCTCTCGCTCACATCGGCATCCGACAGGCGCGGCACGTCACGCAGCGGGTCACTGGCGCAACCGGCAAGCAGACTGCCCGCGATCAGGATCGCAGCGAAACGGTTCATGCATCCCCCCTATTCCGTCGCGGCACCCTAGCGAGGCGCTGACACCCCGTCCAGCCGCCCACACGCGACATTCCGCCATGCGTGGATCAAAGCTCCTCGACGTCGAGCACCCCGCCAAGAGACTTGATTGCACCCTTGATTTCAGGCGTCACGGGAAACTCCTGCGACAGCGCCACATCGACCTCACCGGGCAGCCCGGGCGCGTTGAGGCAGCAGATGCGGATCGGCCCCTTGCCCGCCTTCGGAAGCTGATCCGCCGCGCGGGTCAGGACCGAGGCAACATGGGGGACGACCTCCACCTCATCGACAAAGATGCGCAGCCCCATGCTCACGGCATCGGCGACGGCAATATCCACAGGTGCAACCGAACGGCCCAACAGTTTCAGCTGGTCAGATTCCATCGTCGCCTCGGCAGTGACCATGACCTTGGAGCCAGTTTCGAGATGATCGCGCGCGGCTTCGAGCGTGTCCGAGAACAGCGTAACCTCATACGCCCCGGTCGGATCGCTGAGCTGGGCAAAGGCAAAACGATTGCCGCGTGCCGATTTCCGTTCCTGCCGCCCGGCCACAACGCCCGCCATCTTGACAACGCAGGGTCCGTTCTGCGCCTTGGCCAGCACATCGTCGAGCGTCATCGCGCCCTTGCGCTTGAGCGCGGTCATGTAATCATCAAGGGGATGGCCGGAGAGGTAGAAACCCACGGCCTTGAACTCTTCCGACAGACGTTCGGCGGGCAGCCAGTCCGTCACCGGCGACAGCCGCGGTTCGGGCAGGTCATCGCCCGCTTCGCCAAAGAGCGACACCTGCGCTGACGCGCGCTGATCGTGGATGGCCGCGGAATAGGCCACCAGCGCATCAAGGCTTTCGAACACGCGCCGCCGGTTGGGATCAAGCCGATCGAACGCACCGGACCGCGCCAGCATTTCCAAGGGGCGCTTGCCCACTCGTTTCAGATCGACCCGGCGGGCCACGTCGAAAAGGTTAACAAATGGTTTCTCCCCGCGCGCCTCGGTGATCAGCTTCATCGCGTCCACACCGACGTTCTTGAGCGCGCCCAGCGCATAGACCAGCGCCCCGTCCTGAACGTCGAACATCGCCTGAGAACGGTTCACGCAGGGCGGCACCCACGGCAGGCCAAGGCCCTTCTTCACCTCTTCGAAATAGGTGGCCAGCTTGTCGGTCAGGTGAATATCGCAGTTCATCACCCCGGCCATGAATTCGACCGGGTGGTTCGCCTTGAGCCATGCCGTCTGGTAGCTCACCACCGCATAGGCAGCGGCGTGGGATTTGTTGAAGCCGTAGTTGGCGAACTTTTCCAAAAGGTCGAACACCTCCGAGGCTTTCTTCGCCTCGACGCCGTTCTCCGCCGCGCCCTTTTCGAATTTGGGGCGCTCCGCGTCCATCGCCTCCTTGATCTTCTTACCCATCGCGCGACGCAAAAGGTCCGCGCCGCCAAGGCTGTAGCCCGCCATGACCTGCGCGATCTGCATCACCTGTTCCTGGTAAACGATGATGCCCTGCGTCTCCTCAAGGATATGATCGATCAGCGGATGCACCGATTCCCGTTCGCGCAGACCGTTCTTGACCTCGCAATAGGTCGGGATGTTTTCCATCGGGCCGGGACGGTAGAGCGCCACAAGCGCCACGATGTCCTCGATACAGGTGGGCTTCATGCGCTTGAGCGCGTCCATCATGCCCGAGCTTTCCACCTGGAACACCGCGACGGTCTTGGCCGCAGCGTAGAGCTTGTAGCTTTCTTCATCATCGAGCGGGATGTGCCCGATGTCGTTCTCGGCCCCCGGTGCGGGTTCGTAAAGCTGACGCCCGTCTGCCGCCATGTGCAGCGGTCGGCCGGCCTTGGCGATCATGTCCAGCGCGTACTGGATCACGGTCAGCGTCTTGAGGCCGAGGAAGTCGAACTTCACCAGACCCGCCTGTTCGACCCATTTCATGTTGAACTGCGTTGCGGGCATCTCGGAGCGCGGATCCTGATAAAGCGGCACCAGCTCGTCCAAAGGCCGGTCCCCGATCACCACACCGGCGGCGTGGGTGGAGGCGTTGCGCAGCAATCCTTCAACCTGCTGGCCGTAAGTGAGCAAACGGTCCACCACCTCTTCCTCGCGCGAGGCTTCGCGCAGGCGCGGTTCGTCCTTGAGCGCCTTTTCAATGCTGACGGGCTTGACCCCTTCGACCGGGATCATCTTCGACAAACGGTCCACCTGCCCGTAAGGCATCTGCAACACACGCCCCACATCGCGCACCGCAGCCTTGGACAGAAGCGCACCAAAGGTGATGATCTGGCCCACCCTGTCCTTGCCGTACTTGTCCTGAACGTAGCGGATCACCTCTTCGCGGCGGTCCATGCAGAAGTCGATGTCGAAGTCGGGCATCGACACACGTTCCGGGTTCAGGAAGCGTTCGAACAGAAGCTGATAGCGCAGCGGATCAAGGTCGGTGATGGTCAGCGCATAGGCCACCAGAGAGCCCGCACCAGACCCCCGCCCCGGACCCACCGGGATATCGTGATCCTTGGCCCATTTGATGAAGTCGGCCACGATCAGGAAGTAGCCGGGAAAGCCCATGCCTTCGATGATGCCCAGCTCGAATTCGAGCCGTTTCTCGTATTCCTCGACGGGCGCGGCGTGCGGGATCACCGCAAGCCGCTCTTTCAAACCCTCGCGCGCCTGTCGCTTGAGTTCCTCGACCTCGTCATCCGCGAATTTCGGAAGGATCGGATCGCGGCGATAGGCCATGAAGGCGCAACGCCTGGCAATTTCCACCGTGTTTTCAATCGCTTCCGGCAGGTCGGCAAAGAGCGTCACCATCTCCTGCGGCGACTTGAAATAGTGCTGCGGCGTCAGGCGGCGGCGCGGTTCCTGCTGATCGACATAAGCGCCCTCGGCGATACAGATCAGCGCGTCATGCGCCTCGTACATGTCGGATTTCGGGAAATAGACATCGTTGGTCGCAACCAGCGGCAGCCCCATCGCATAGGCTATTTCCACAAAGCCGCGCTCGGTCAGACGCTCGCTTTCAGGCAGGCCGTTTTCGCCCGGATGACGCTGCAATTCGACATAGAGCCGGTCACCGAAGATCTCGGCCAGACGGTGCATCACCGCCTCTGCCGCGCCCCGATTGCCCTGTTGCAGGATGCGCCCCACCGCGCCCTCCGGCCCGCCGGACAGGCAGATCACATCTTCGCTGTGCTGCGCCAGCTCGTCCAAAGTGACATGCGGCAGTTCCCCATCCCTCCGCAGGTAGAGGCAGGAATTGAGCTTCATCAGATGCTCGTACCCGGTTTCGGTCTGCGCCAGCAGAACCACCGGCGCAGGCGGTTTGGCACGTTCGCCCGGCGCGGGTTCGGCCACCCGCAGATCTACCTGACAGCCAATGATCGGCTGGATGCCCGCACCCGATGCGGACACCGAAAATTCCAGCGCCGCAAAGAGGTTGTTGGTGTCGGTCAGCGCAACCGCAGGCATACCCTTGGTCATGCACAGATCGGGCAGCTTCTTGAGCCGCACCGCCCCTTCCAGAAGCGAATATTCGGAATGGACGCGCAGGTGAATGAATCGGGGATCAGCCATGTACCCACGATATGCAGCCCGTGATCCGGTGAAAAGCCCAACCTGTGGGTGTCCGGCAAATTGCGCTTTACAATCCTGATTGAAATAGTCAGATATCGCCGCATAATACCTGACAAAAGGAATCGGAATAATGATCCGGACAGTGACACCCCTCCTCACAACTCTTGCCCTGACCAGCGCCGCACTGGCTTCCGGCCCCGGCGAAACGCACCATGACGGCACCGTCTATCTGGCAAACGGCCTGACCTACGAGATCTTTGAAACCGCCATCGAGCATGTCGACCTTGAAGGCTGCCCGGCCGAGTTCGACGCCGACGCCAATTTCTGCCGTATGACGCTGGCCGCCGATCTCGCGCATGTGTTCGTGTTCGCCTACGCGGGCAACCAGCCGCTGCTTGCGGTCAAGTCCTACGAATTGGGCGACGGGTTCCTGCCGTTCTGATCCAAAGCGCGCGCACCCTATGCGCTTGGGCGGTTTTCTCCTAAGCTGACGGCGAAGGAGACCCCCCATGACAGCGACCCCTGCGAGTCTGTGCGACGCTTGCGCAAATGGCGTGCCCGCATGTTGCAACACCCTCCGCAACCTTCAGGCGGAGCCTCTGTCCGGGACATGACCACAGCCCCGCCCACCGACACGCGGTTCTTCGTCGGGCTGGCCCTGCGCCTGATCGGCTTGATCATCCTGCTGCTGGCGGCGGTCTATTTCGCCGCGCAGGTGAAAGAGGCCATCGGCTTTGCCGTGAGGCCCGACAACGAAGAGATGGTGCGCAAGCTGATCCTGCTTGGCCTCATCGCCTATATCCTGCTCACGGCCCTGCCCTTTGTTCCGGGGGCCGAGATCGGGATGACCCTGCCCACCGTATTCGGCGCGCAGATGGCGCCGCTGATCTATCTCGCCACGATCCTGAGCCTGCTCTTGGCCTATTCGGTCGGGCGCGTGGTGTCGCTGGAGAAAACCGCAGGATTTCTGCGCCGGGTCGGGCTGGTGAAACTGCCCTCCTTTCTGGAAACCCTGTGCCAGGCCCCGAAAGAAGACCGGCCAAAGGTGCTGATCGAGTCGACCGGCCATCCGGCGCTGCGGCGTCTGGCGCTTTATCGCTATGTGGCGCTGGCCCTGCTGATCAACACGCCGGGCAATTCGGTGATCGGCGGTGGTGGCGGCCTGTCCTTTGCTGCCGGGCTGAGCGACGTGTTCACGCTGCCGAAGTTCCTCCTGACGATTTTCATAGCGGTGCTTCCCGTGCCACTCGCTGTGTTCCTGTTTGGCGTTTGAAAAAACTTAGCCATATGGATAAGTTTCCGTTGCACGAATTCCCGGACACTGTAACTTAGCCACATGGCTAACCAACTCGATTCCGTTTTCTCCGCAATGGCCGACCCGACCCGTCGGGCGGTGATCGAGCGTCTGCTCGACGGCCCCGCCAGCGTGACCGACCTGCACGGCCCACATGACATGGCGCTTCCGTCTTTCCTCAAACATCTGGGCAAGCTGGAAAAAGCCGGTCTGGTGCGCTCCGAAAAAACCGGGCGCACCCGAATTCTGCACATCGAAGCCGCCCCTATGGCTGCTGCCGAAGACTGGCTCGCCCAACAGCGCAGGCTGTGGGAAGGTCGCCTCGACCGGTTGCAGGCGCTGGCCGAAGCTCTTGAAAGGCCCAGGACATGACTGCCCCCATCGCCACCTTCCGCCTGACCCGCACCATCGCCGCCCCGCAGGACCGCCTCTGGCACCTGCTGACCGACGCCAAATCACGCGAGATCTGGGGCGCGCCCTCGGATGACGCCGTGCTGGTTCTGGAAACCACCGACCTGCGCGAAGGCGGCCACGAACGCCACCGCTGCGGCCCCGCGGACAATCCCGAATTCACCGTCGACACCCATTGGTATCACATAGACACCCCCACACGCGCCTGTTTCACTGAAACGATCACCGCAGGCGGGCAGCGGTTCGGCGTGTCTCTTGTGACCTATGTCCTCGCCCCGGACGGCCCGTCGACCAACCTCACCGTCGATGTCGCCGTCGCGTCCATGACCGGCGAAGACATGCAGGACGATTTCCAATCCGGCTGGACCAGCGGCCTCGACCGTCTGGACCGCCTCATCCGCTCAGGAGAACTGGCATGAGCTTCAACCCCGACACCGACCTTCAGATCGAACGGCTGATGAAAGCCAGCCCGGAAACCATCTGGCGCTGTTGGGAAGAACCCGAGCTTTTCAAGCAGTGGTTCACACCGCGCCCGGTCGAAGTGACCGAAGTGGAGAACGACCTGCGCGCGGGCGGACGTGCCTTCAACGTGATGAAATTGCCGGACGGCACCCTGATCGAAAACGACGGCTGTTTCCTGCTGGCTGACCGGCACTCGCGGCTGGTCTATAGCGACGGAGTCCTGCCCGGTTTCCGCCCCTCACCGACCCCCGCCTTCATGACAGCGGATGTCCGTCTGATCCCGCAGGACGGCGGCACGCTCTATCACGCGCATGTCATGCATTCCGATTCGGCCAAGCGCGCGGAACACGAAAAAATGGGCTTTTTCGATGGCTGGGGCACCGCGTTCGAACAATTGGCCGCCCTCGTTGAATGCCTGTGAAACAGGCATTCAACCCGCGTTGACCACCAAACAGGCACAAAATCACTTGCCAAACCGCGCCCCGCTTGCCTAGCCTGACCCGACAACAGGGATACCCCCGCGTGTTTTCTACGCCGCATCGAGGGCGCGCATATAACGGGGCATATTGGTAAGGCGGCAGGTTTTTCACATGGATATCACCTTTCTTCTGAACGGAGAGAGCGTGGAGCTGCGAGACGTGTCCCCCACGGCAACGCTGCTCGATTGGCTGCGCGAAGAGCGCGGCCTCACTGGCACCAAGGAAGGCTGTAACGAAGGCGATTGCGGGGCCTGCACGGTGATGGTCACCGATGGGCGCGGCGCACGGGCGCTGAACGCCTGCATCCTCTTCCTTCCGCAGCTGGACGGCTGCGCGGTGCGCACAGTCGAAGGCATCAGCGCCCCTGACGGCACCCTGCACCCGGTGCAGCAGGCGATGATCGACCACCACGGATCGCAATGCGGCTTCTGCACGCCCGGTTTCATCGTTTCGATGGCGGTGGCCCACTTGAACGGTGACCGAAACCACGACGACGCACTGGCGGGCAACCTCTGCCGCTGCACCGGCTACGCCCCGATCATCCGCGCGGCCGAGGCTGCCAGCGAACAGCCGGCACCCGACTGGCTCAAAGAGACCCCTCCCGCTTCTTTGGGCTCAAAAATACCTTCGGGGGGTCTGGGGGGCAGACAGCCCCCCAGCCTCAACGCCCCGGAAACGCTGGACGATCTCGCCACCGCCTGCGCCGCCCGTCCCGATGCAACGCTGGTTGCAGGAGCGACGGATGTGGGTCTCTGGGTCACAAAATCCCTGCGCGATCTGGACGACGTCATCTTCCTCAACCGCTGCACCGAACTTCAGCAGATCGAGGAAACCGACGACCGCCTGCGCATCGGCGCGGGTGTAACGATGGACCGGGTACTGGCAGCGGTGCGCGACCTGCACCCATCATATGCCGAAATGATCCGCCGCTATGGCTCGACACAGGTGCGCGCTGCCGCGACCATCGGTGGAAATATCGCCAACGGCTCGCCCATCGGGGACAATCCTCCCGCACTGATCGCACTGGGGGCCATCCTGCACCTGCGGGCGGGGGACCATTGCCGCAACATGCCGCTTGAGGATTTCTTCATCGACTACGGCAAACAGGACCGCGCCAAAGGCGAATTCGTGGAGGCCGTCACGATCCCGCGCCACGCGCCGGGGCTGAAGGTCTACAAGCTGTCGAAACGCTTCGATCAGGACATCTCGGCCGTCTGCGGCGCGTTCAACATCACCGTGTCGGGCGGCACGGTCACAGAGGCCCGCATCGCCTTCGGCGGCATGGCAGGCACCCCGAAACGCGCCAAAGCGGTCGAAGCCGCCCTGACCGGCAAGCCGTGGTCCGAGGCCAGCATCCGCGCCGCGATGGGACAGATGGCCAAGGATTACATGCCCCTGTCGGACATGCGCGCCTCGGCCGATTACCGTCTGCAGGCAGCGGAGAACATGCTCCTGCGCTATTGGCACGAGGATCAGGGCATTGCCTCGAACGTGCTGGAGGTGTCGGCATGAGTGTCGCCAAACCCCTCCCCCACGACGCGGCCCATCTGCATGTCACCGGACAGGCGCGCTATGTCGACGACATCCCGACGCCGAAAGGCACGCTGCATCTGGCCTTTGGCCTCAGCAGCATCGCCGCCGGTCGGATCAGTTCCATTGACCTCGACGAAGTACGGACCGCCCCCGGTGTGGTCGGCGTCTGGGAAGCCAAAGACCTGCCCAGTGACTGCGATTGTTCGCCGTCCGCCCATGACGAACCGATGCTGTCGGGGGCCACGATCCACTACCTTGGTCAGCCGATTTTCCTGGTCGCCGCCACCAGCCACCTCGCTGCCCGCAAGGCGGCGCGTCTCGGGCAGATCAGCTATGCCGAACGCGATGCGATCCTGACCATCGACGAGGCGCTGGCCGCCGACTCGCGCTTCGAGGACGGCCCACGTATCTGGGAAAAGGGCGATGCGGGTGAGGCCATCGACACCGCACCGCGCCAGATCAGCGGCGTGATCGAGATGGGCGGGCAGGAACACTTCTACCTCGAAGGCCAGTCCGCCATGGCCCTGCCGCAGGAAGGCGGCGACATGGTTGTGCATGCCTCGACCCAGCACCCAACCGAAATCCAGCACAAAGTTGCCCACGCCCTGCACCTGCCGATGCACGCGGTCCGGGTTGAGACGCGGCGCATGGGCGGCGGCTTCGGCGGCAAGGAAAGTCAGGGCAACGCTTTGGCCATCGCCTGTGCCGTTGTGGCATCGGCCACCGGGCATCCGGCCAAGATGCGCTACGACCGCGACGATGATTTCATGATCACCGGCAAACGGCACGATTTCCGCATCGAATACCGCGTCGGGTTTGATGATCAGGGTGTGATCTCGGGGATCGAGTTTGAGCAGTACACACGCTGCGGCTGGGCGCAGGACCTGTCCCTGCCAGTCGCAGATCGGGCCATGCTGCACGCCGACAACGCCTATCACCTGCCCCATGTGCGGATCGAAAGCCACCGGCTCAAGACCAACACCCAGAGTGCGACGGCGTTCCGGGGCTTTGGCGGACCGCAGGGGATGCTCGGGATCGAGCGGGTGATGGACCATATCGCGCATGATCTGGGGCTCGACCCGGTCGCGGTGCGGCGGGCGAATTACTATGCGGCTGAGGTCGAGGGGGCGCTGCCCCCGCCTTCGGCCCCCCGGAGTTTATCCGGCAAGATGAAGGAGCAGGACATCGCTTCACGCGGGTCCGAGGAACTGGCAGAGAACACAGGTGCTGCGGGAGCGGTTGCCGAGCAGACCACGCCCTATGGGCAGGTGGTCGAGGATTTCATCCTGCACGACATGACGGATCGGTTGCTGGACGGCGCGGATTACGACGCGCGGCGTGCTGCGGTGGCGAAGTGGAACGCGGGCAATGCCGTCATCAAGAAAGGCCTTGCCTTTTCGCCGGTGAAGTTCGGGATTTCCTTCACGTTGACGCATCTCAATCAGGCCGGCGCGCTGGTGCATGTCTATCAGGACGGTTCCATCCACATGAACCACGGTGGCACCGAGATGGGACAGGGGCTGTTCCAGAAGGTGGCGCAGGTGGCCGCAGACCGGTTTGGCGTGCCGCTGGAGATGGTGAAGATCACCGCAACCGATACGGGCAAGGTGCCCAACACTTCCGCGACAGCGGCCTCATCAGGGTCGGACCTCAACGGTATGGCGGTCAAGGTTGCCTGTGACACGATCCGCGACCGGATGGCGAACCATCTGGCGAGCCTGCATCAATGCGACGCGCGGGATGTGGTGTTTGCCGATGGACAGGTGCGCGTTCAGGGCGAGACCTACATTTTCGCGAAGGTCGCGCAGATGACCTATGAGGCACGGATCAGCCTGTCTGCGACGGGGTTCTACCGCACGCCGAAGCTGAGCTGGGACCGCATCAAAGGTCAGGGGCGACCGTTCTTCTATTTCGCCTATGGCGCAGCGCTCAGCGAAGTGGCGGTGGACACGCTGACCGGCGAATACCGCATCCTGCGCACGGACATTCTGCATGATGCCGGGTCGTCGCTGAACCCGGCCTTGGACATCGGGCAGGTGGAAGGCGGGTTTGTGCAGGGCGCGGGTTGGCTCACAACCGAGGAACTGGTCTGGGATCAGTCTGGCCGTCTGCGCACGCATGCCCCCTCGACCTACAAGATCCCCGCCTGTTCCGACCGGCCCGACGTGTTCAACGTCGCGCTCCGGGACGGGCGCAACCGGGAAGACACGATCTACCGCTCCAAGGCGGTGGGCGAGCCGCCCTTCATGCTGGGCATGTCGGTGTTTCTGGCCCTGTCCGATGCGGTGGCGGCTTGCGGCGACGGCTATCCGGCGCTGGACGCGCCCGCCACGCCGGAACGGGTGCTGGCGGCCATTGAAAGGGTGCGGAATGGCGTTTGATCTCAATGCCTTGCGCACTGCCGTTGCCGCACATGACCGGGTCGCCCGCGTGGTGATCGCCGAGGTGCAGGGCTCCTCCCCGCGCGAGGTGGGGGCGGCGATGGTGGTCTGGGACGGCGGGCAATCCGGCACAATCGGCGGTGGCGCGTTGGAGTATCAGGCGGCGCAACAGGCCTTCGCCCGCGAAGGGTTCAGCCGCCACCCGCTTGGGCCGGCGCTTGGCCAGTGCTGCGGCGGGGCGGTAACGCTGCTTTCCGAGGTCTACGATGCCGAAAAGCTTGCCGCGCTCGACGGCGAAACCGTCATCGCGCGCGGTCCGGGCGAGATGCCGCTGGCCGTCAAGCGCATGACCACCTGCGCGCGCCATCAGGGCGTCGATCTGCGCCCGCGCATGGTGCAGGGCTGGTTTGTGGAACCCGTGGCACAGCCAACCCGGCCCGTTTGGATCTGGGGTGCAGGTCATGTCGGACGGGCGCTCGTGGACGTGCTGCACCCGATCCCCGAGATCGAGATCACCTGGGTCGACACCTCGCCCAACCGCTTTCCCGACGTCATCCCCGAGCGCGTCAACGCCCTGCCCGCCAGCGACCCGCTGCGTGTCGTGGCCCATGCGCCGCAAGATGCCGCGCATCTGATCCTCACCTATTCCCACGCGCTTGACCTGAGCCTGTGCGATGCGCTTCTGCATCACGGGTTCGGGTTCACCGGCCTCATCGGGTCGGACACCAAGAAAGCGCGTTTCACCTCTCGATTGCGCAAGATGGGCCATTCGGACGCCCAAATCGCACGCATTTGCTGCCCAATTGGGCAAAAATCCCTTGGAAAGCACCCTCAGGCGATTGCCGTCGGGGTTGCTGCCCAGCTATTGAGCCTCGCAACGACCAAATCAGGTGCCCTTTGCCCGACGACCTCCTTCGCCTCGACGGCCTGACCAAAGCTTATCCCGGCGTCGTCGCCAATGACGACGTGTCCTTCGATATCCGCGAAGGGGAAATTCACGCATTGCTGGGCGAGAACGGCGCAGGTAAGTCGACGCTGGTCAAGATGATCTACGGGCTGGTCAAGCCGGACAAGGGCAGCATGACGCTGCGCGGCAAACCCTATACGCCCTCCGAACCCAGTGCGGCGCGTCTGGCCGGGGTGGCGATGGTGTTCCAGCATTTCTCGCTATTCGACGCGCTCGACGTGGCCGAGAACGTGGCGCTGGGCATGGAGAATCCACCCAAGCCGCGCGATCTGGCCCGCCAGATCCGCGAGGTGTCGGAGACCTACGGCCTGCCGCTCGATCCGTCGCGCACCGTCGGCACACTGTCGGCAGGCGAACGGCAACGGGTCGAGATCATCCGCTGCCTCTTGCAGGACCCGAAACTGCTGATCATGGACGAGCCGACCTCGGTGCTGACGCCGCAGGAGGTGGAGATCCTATTTGAAACCCTGCGCAAGCTGAAATCCGAGGGTACGGCGATCCTTTATATCAGCCACAAGCTGGAAGAGATCCGCGCGCTCTGCGATCACGCCACGATCCTGCGGCTGGGCAAGAAGGTTGCGACCTGCACGCCATCCGAGACCACCGCACGCGCGATGGCTGAAATGATGGTCGGCTCCAGCTTTGCCTCCCCGGCCGCAAAGGCCAAGACGCCGGGAGAAGTGCTCCTGCGGGTCGACAACCTGACCATGCCTGCGCCCGGCGCGTTCGGCACACCGCTGCGTGGCATTAGCTTTGAGCTGCGCGCGGGCGAGGTGCTGGGCTTTGGCGGGGTTGCGGGCAACGGGCAGGACGAATTGCTGCTGGCGCTGTCGGGCGAACGCACCACCAAGCGCGGCACGATCTGGGTCAAGGGCGCGGATGTGAGCCGCGACGGCCCCGTGGCGCGCCGTTCTGTGGGCTTCCTGACCGCCCCCGAAGAACGGCTGGGCCACGCGGCGGCCCCGAATATGAGCCTGACGGAAAACGCGGTTCTGACGGCGGGACGACGGCAGCGACTGGTCAAGAGCGGCTTCATCAACTGGAAACGCGCCGATGGCTTTGCGCAGGACGTGATCAAACGCTTCGACGTGCGCACCCCCGGCACCCATGTGGCCGCGCGGGCGCTGTCGGGCGGGAACCTGCAGAAATTCGTCATCGGGCGCGAAGTGGCGCAGAACCCCGATATCCTCGTGGTCAACCAGCCCACCTGGGGTGTGGACGCAGCGGCGGCGGCGGCGATCCGGCAAGCGCTGCTTGATCTCGCGGCGCAGGGCGCGGCGATCCTCGTTGTCAGTCAGGATCTGGACGAGTTGATGGAAATCGCCGACCGCTTTGGCGCATTGAACGAAGGGCGGCTGTCTGCGCTGAAACCGGTCGCGGATCTGAGCATCGACGAAATCGGCCTGATGATGGGCGGCGCACATGACATGGAGGTGGCCCATGTGGATGCGTGATGCCTTTTCCCAAGACCAGCGCCGCACGGCGACCGCGGAAATGCATATTTCTGAAAAGAAGAAGCGAAGGCAGCGCGCTTCCTCCCCTCCTTCTTCTTTTTCCAAATATGCAAACTCCAACAGCAGCCACCACGCGAAACGGGAGGGCGGCCAATGATCCGGCTCGAAAAACGCCCGCAGCCCTCAAAAGCGTGGACGGTGGCGACACCGATCCTTGCGGTCATCCTGACAATGATCTTCGGCGGTATCATGTTCGGCCTGATTGGCACCTCGCCGGTTGAGGCGATCCGGACGATCTTCTGGGATCCCTTGTTTCACCCGCAGTTTTCCGGCTTTTCGCGCCCGCAGCTTCTGGTGAAGGCGGGGCCGCTGATCCTGATTGCCATCGGGCTTTCCATCGGCTTCCGGGCCGGGATCTGGAACATCGGGGCCGAGGGCCAGTACATCATGGGCGCCATCTGCGGCGCGGGGGCAGGTCTTGCGCTTTACCCGATGGAGTCGGCGCTGATCCTGCCGTTGATGGTGGTTGCTGGCGCTTTGGGCGGTTGGGCCTGGGCGATGATCCCGGCGCTTTTGAAAGTGAAGTTCGGAACCAATGAAATCCTTGTGTCGCTGATGCTGGTTTATGTGGCCGAGAATATTCTCGCCTCGGTCTCTTCCGGCCTGTTGCGCAATCCCGAAGGCATGGGCTTTCCCGGCTCGCGTAACCTGTCGCAATGGTCGTCCTCGCAGAACCTTGAATTGATCCCGAATACCGGCATGCACCTTGGCGTTCTGGCGGCCTTCATCGCGGTGATCCTCGCCTATGTGCTGCTGACGCGGCACATTCAGGGCTACAATATCCGCCTTACCGGCGAAGCGCCGCGCGCCGCCAAATTCTCGGGCGTGTCGCCTGCGCGCACGGTGCTGTTCTGCCTTGGGTTGGCCGGGGTGCTGGCGGGCATGGCGGGGCTTTTTGAGGTCACCGGACCGGCAGGGCAGATCAGCATCGACTTCGGCTCGGGCTATGGCTTTACCGCGATCATCGTGGCCTTCCTGGGCCGGTTGCACCCGGTGGGCATCCTGCTGGCAGGGCTGTTGATGGCGCTGACCTATATCGGCGGCGAACTGGCGCAGCTCATGCTGGGCGTGCCCGGGGCGTCGATCCAGCTGTTCCAGGGGATGCTGCTGTTTTTCCTGCTCGGGGTGGATGTTCTGACCAATTATCGCGTCCGGTTCGGCGCGGCGGAGGTGGCGTGATGGGGAGCAATACTCTCAAACCCGCACTCATGGGCTTGATGATGGGCGCGATGATGCTCTGGATGCTGCATGGCTGGCTGATCGGTGAGGGCCCGGCCAATGTGGTGCTGTTCGTGCTCGGGCATGTGGCCGTGGTTGCGGCAGTTGCGCTGCTTGTCGCGCTGGGTCTGCACCGGCGCTTTCCGGTTCTTGAGCGGCTCGCGCGTCACCGGCCGAGCTTTTCACATGTCGTCATCATGCTGGGCAGTGCCGCGCTCTTTGCGCTCGTCGTCCACCTCGTGCATGGAGCGCCGGCATGGACCTGAGCGCAATCAATCCCGTTCTTCTGGTCGCTTCGATCATGATCTCGGCCACGCCGATCCTGCTGGCCGCGATTGGCGAAATGGTGGTCGAGAAATCCGGCGTTCTGAACCTCGGTGTCGAGGGCATGATGATCACCGGCGCGGTGATCGGCTTTATCGTCGCCATCAATACCGGCGCGCCGCTTCTTGGCTTTGCCACCGCTGCCATCGCCGGCGCAGTGCTGTCTTTGGCCTTTGGCGTGCTGACGCAGATCTTCCTGTCCAATCAGGTTGCCACCGGGCTGGGGCTGACACTTGTCGGGCTGGGTCTGTCCTCGCTTCTGGGCAAACCCTATGAGGGGCAGAAGACCGTCACTCTGCCCAAGCTGGACATCCCCATTCTGAGCGATCTGCCCGTGGTCGGACGAATGCTCTTTTCGCATGACATCATGGTCTATCTCAGCCTCGGCATCGTCGTCGCCGTCTGGGCGTTCCTCAAACACACCCGCGCCGGGCTGATCCTGCGCGCGGTGGGGGAAAGCCACGAAAGCGCGCACGCCTTGGGCTACAAGGTGATCCGGGTCCGGATGCTGGCCATCATGTTCGGCGGGGCCTGCGCCGGGCTGGGCGGCGCCTACCTGAGCCTTGTGCGCGTGCCGCAATGGACCGAGGGCATGACCGCCGGTGCGGGCTGGATCGCGCTGGCCATTGTGGTCTTTGCCAGCTGGCGCGCGGGACGCGTTCTGGTCGGTGCCTATCTTTTCGGCGGCATCACCGTGCTGCAACTCAATCTGCAGGCCGCAGGTCTGACATGGGGGGTGCAGTACTTGTCCATGTCGCCCTATCTGATAACGATCCTCGTGCTTGTTTTCATCTCGTCCAACCGCAGCCGCAGCAGCCATGATGCGCCCGCGAACCTTGGACAGACCTTCCACGCGACCCGGTAGACAAACCGGGCGCATCCAATCCAACGGGGCCGCTGCCGCCCCACCAACCGGGAGATACCCTATGATCCGCAGAACCCTACTTGCCACCGCAGCCGCGGGCCTGACGCTGGCCTTTGGTGCCCCTGCCATGGCGCAGGACGTGACCAAAGCGTGCTTTGTCTATGTCGGCCCCATCGGTGACGGCGGCTGGACCTTCCAGCACCATCAGGGCGCGCTGGCCGTAAAGGAAGAATACGGCGACAAGGTCGAGATCGCGTGGCAGGAAAGCGTGCCGGAAGGTGCCGACGCTGAACGTGTCATCACGCAGATGGCACTGTCGGGCTGCAACATCATCTTCACCACGTCCTTCGGCTACATGGACCCGACCAACAACGTCGCGGCCAAGTTCCCGGACGTGAAGTTCGAACATGCCACCGGCTACAAGCGCGAGCACCCGAACGTGTCCACCTACAACGCGCGCTTCTATGAAGGCCGTGCCGTTGTCGGCCACATCGCTGGCAAGATGACCAAGACCAACAAGATCGGCTACATCGCGTCCTTCCCGATCCCCGAAGTGATCATGGGCATCAACTCCTATTACCACCACGCCAAGCTGGCGAACCCGGATGTGGAGCTGGTGGTCACGTGGGCCTACACATGGTTCGATCCGGCGAAAGAGGCCGATGCGGCGCGCGCCATGCTCGATCAGGGTGTGGACGTGATCACCGCGCACACCGACTCGACCGCACCGCTGGCCGAGATCGCCAAGGAAGGCAGCAGCGCATGGGGCTTTGGTCAGGCGTCCGACATGGCGGCCTTCATGACCAATGACGACGGCACCCCCGGCCCGCGTGTGGCCTCGATCATCGACGAATGGTCGCCCTACTACGTCAAGCGCGTGGGTCAGCTGATGGACGGCACCTACGAGCAGGTTGACAGCTGGGCCGGTATGCCGGAAGGCGAAGTGGTGATCGGCGCAATGAACGACGCCATCCCCGATGACGTGAAGGCCGAAGCGCAGGCGATGATCGACGCGATCACCGCAGGCGAGTACCACCCGTTCACCGGCCCGATGAACAAGCAGGACGGCTCTGCATGGCTGGCAGAAGGCGAGACCGCAGATGACGGCACCCTGCTGGGCATGAACTTCTACATCGAAGGCATCACCGGCGACATCCCGAACTGATCGCGCATCAGCTCAATCCAAGAAGACCGAAAGGCCGGGCGGACATGCCCGGCCTTTTTCGTTTCGACCCCGCGTATCGGACAGCAGGTCCGACAGAACCGCCAACGGTGTCCGCAGCTTACTTCTGCAGGGACTGCAGGTACCCGACCAGATCGGCAATTGGCTGTGACACCAGCATCGGCTGTCCGCTGGGCAGCTTCATCGGCGTGTTGGCGACACCCTCGAAATACAGCCCGTAGACCGGCATGGGCGAACCATGGCTGACCAACGGGTCCGTTCCGTCAATCCGCTTGAGCACCCGCTCCAGCGGAAACTCACCGCCATTCCCCGCGGCCAGCGCCGTCAGGTCTGCAGGTTGCAACAGCAACGCGCCGGCCAGCGGGCCCTTCCCTTCGGCGTTGGCACCGTGACAAGCGGCGCAATGGGTCTGGAACAGCGATTTGCCGTGATCGACATCCTGCGCCCACAGGGCCGAGGCGCAGAGGCCAAACGCGGCAAGACAGGCAAGGCTACGTCGCATGGAGGTCACTCCTTCTGACTCAAGACAGGGCAACTCTGCCGGAAATCATCTCACGCGGCGTTGATCCGGATCAATCCTTTGGCGCAGGGGCAAAATCGCACTAGCTTTGCATCAGGCAAAAGCGAGGTTCGCCATGCGGTTCCTTCTGTTGATCCTTCTTCTGACGTTTTCCACACCTGCCCTTGCGCAGGACACCGATCTTGAACTGGTGCTTCTGGCGGATGCTTCAGGCTCCATTGACCAGCGCGAGATCGACTTTCAGCGTCAGGGCTACGCGCAGGCGATCACCGATCCCGAGGTGCTCGCCGCGATTGCGAACACCGCCTATGGCTCGATTGCCGTGACCTATGTCGAATGGGCCGCCAACACGGCGGTCGTGGCCGACTGGATGCGGATTGACGGGCCGGAGAGTGCAACGCTCTTTGCCGCCGAGCTGCTGAACAAGCCGCGTCAGGCCTACGGGCGCAACGCCATCGGCGCGGCGCTGCTCGACGGGTTGCGGCTGATGGAGACAAACCAATATGACGGCTGGCGGCGGGTGATCGACTTTTCCGGCGACAGCGTGCGGAATTATTCCGGTCCCTCGATCGAGGAAGCACGGTCCACAGTGGTGGCGGCGGGCGTGACGATCAACGCCCTGCCCATCCTGCGCCCCGACGACCCGGGGCGCGCGCAGGGCGGGCTTGAGGCGCAATACGAGGCGCAGATCATCGGCGGCCTGGGTGCGTTTGTCGTCACCGCCGAGAACCGCGCGTCCTTCGCCGAGGCGGTGAAGCGGAAACTGATCCTGGAGATCTCGGGCGAGATGCCATCGCGGGAGGTGGCGGACGCGCGCTAGGGCTCACCGTCCTTCTCGGGCCTGACCCGAGGATGATGGTTTAAAGTTTTACTCGTCCAGCGACCCGTGTACCGCCAGCAGCGTCAGTTCCGCCTCCTGCGGTTCGATCACGCGGAAGCTTTCCTTCACCCCGGCTTCGGTCAACTCGCGGCTCACCGTCAGCAGCGTGTTGGGCGCGTGTTCGTCACAGAGCTCGGCCATATGCGCGATCTCTGCTTCGGCCACCGGGCGCGCGGCCTCAACGGACGGCGCACCGTACATATCGACGAAATGCTGCGCGAGACCCTGAACCACCGCTTCGTGCTCCACCGGTTCCATCTGCGTCACCGCGACGAAACTCACCCGGCCAAAGGTCTCGGCCCCCAGCCAGCCATTGGTGAACGCCTGTTTGGCGCGGCCTTCCAGATCGGCCTCGGACCAGTTGGAAAACTCGAACCCGCCAGAGATGCACCATTCGCCGGTGCGCGCCGGGGAATGGAACACGCGCTGGTCACTTTCGTCGAAATGGATGGCACGGGCCAGTTTCATGTGCGGATCTCCAGAAGGTCGGTCACAGGCAGGAGCATGGTCTGCCCATCGGTGCGAAGCAAGAGGCCAAGCTTTTCATCAAGGCCGAGGAAGTGCCCGGTTTTGCCCAGAACGCTGCCGTCCTGCCCCATCCCATGCGCCAGCCCTGACCATTCGGCGTGGAGCGGCCCCATGCCATCGTCCTCCCACCGGCTGATCCAGTTGAGCAGGTGCCGCGACCAGCTTTCCAGCAGACCGACAGGTGTCAGGTCGACACAGCCTTCGCTCATCAGGTCGGTTTCATCCGGGGTTTCGCCACCCGCCATGTCGGGACGGGCAAAGACCAGATCGAACCCGGTGACCAGCCAGCCGGGCTCGGCGGTGGCATCGGCCGTATCGGTCGCGCCGCGAAGCCCGCCGCAGAGCGCGCCATTCACCCGGATCGGCCCGTCCCAGCAAAGATGCACCGCCATTTCCGACGGCCCCAATGCACCCAGCGCGTTCTGCACCGCGACCCCCGTCAACGGCAGCATCGCCGCCGCGTCGGACAAAGGAACCTCGGGGGCCAGAACGATGGCCGCGCGCAACCACTCGGGGTTTGCGTCATAGAGGATCGTGCCCGCGTCGCAGCCCCGCGCTGCCTCGGCACAGGCGGCATCGAACGGGTCGGCTCCCGCCGCATTGATGCCCTGCATCAGCGGCGGGAAGGTTGGTCCGCTCATCATGCCTTTCCGGCAGAGATCAGCGTGCGGGCCAGATCGCGGAACGCCCCGGCCTGTGCGCTGTCGGGTTTCGACACGACGATCGGCGCACCGCCATCGGCGGCCTTGCGGATGTCGAGATGCAGCGGGATTTCCGCCAGCAGAGGCACTCCGAGCTTGGCCGCTTCCGCTGCAACACCGCCATGACCGAAGATGTGTTCTTCGTGGCCGCAATTCGAGCAGATATGCGTCGACATGTTCTCGATCAGCCCGACAATCGGCACGTTCATCTGGTTGAACATGTCGATCCCCTTGCGCGCATCCAGAAGTGCGACGTCCTGTGGGGTCGAGACCACAACGGCACCATCGACATGCGCCTTCTGCGACAGGGTCATCTGCACGTCACCGGTGCCCGGCGGAAGGTCCACCAGCAGAACATCCAAAGCACCCCACTGCACCTGCATCATCATCTGCTGCAACGCACCCATGAGCATCGGCCCGCGCCAGACAACCGCCTGACCTTCGTTCACCATCAGACCGATGGACATCATGGTCACGCCGAAATTGCGCATCGGCAGGATGGTCTTGCCATCCGGGCTGGCGGGGCGACCCGACACACCCAGCATCCGCGGCTGGCTGGGGCCATAGACGTCGGCATCCAGAAGACCAACCTTGCGACCTTCCGCCGCCAGCGCACAGGCGAGGTTCGCCGACACGGTGGACTTGCCCACCCCGCCCTTGCCCGAGGCGATGGCCAGAATGCGGTCCACACCGGGGATCTTCTCGGGGCCAGCCGGTTTCGGACGTGCGCCGCCTTTCAGATCGGGGGGCGGTTTCGGCGCGCTGTGCGCCGTCATCACCGCCGACACGCTGGCCGCACCCAGTGCCTTGACCGCCTCTTCTGCCGCCAGCCGCACCGGGCCGTAGGCGGTGGCCTGATCCGGCGCGACCTCGATCACGAAGCGCACCGCGTCGCCATCCACGTTCAGTGCCCGCACCACCCCTGCAGACACGATGTCCTGTCCCGAGGCCGGATCGGCCACGGCTTTCAATGCGGCCAGAACCGCGTCACGCGTCAGAGCCACGTCAGTCCTGTCCCTTGATGGTGCCGGTTACGACATGCTCGAGATCGAGCCCGTCAATCGTCAGCACCACCTTCGCATCGAAGGTTTTGCCGCTGGTGTCGGCGTCGCGCATCGCCTCCTCGATCGCCTGTTGGGACGTGACCCCAACCTGCTTCAGGAACTTGCGCATGGACATGTTGAAATCATCGCTCATCGGTTCTCTCCCCTTTGGCTCCGCCCGTTCGATGCGAGCTAGAGCGTTGACGGGTGTAAGCCAGCCCCTTTAGGCTTTCAAGCAAGGAGGCGACACCGGATGATGGCACGACATGGATACCGGGCGCTGGCTCTGGCATCGGGGGTGGTGCTGGCCACGCTCAGCCCGGCTGCGGCTCAGGACAAGACGTTCAACCTCGCGGCGCCGGAAGCTCTGGTCGAAAGCGGCCTGCTGAAATTCATCCTGCCGCGCTTTTCGCTCAAGACCCAGACGCGGATCACGCTGGTAGAGCCCGGCACAGCCGCCGATGCCAGCTTTGGCGAGGAGGGCATCGTGGCGTTCGAGGGGCTGGACACGGTCTGGCGCTTTGATGCGGGCGAAGACGCAGACGCCCAGCGTTTTGCCGACTGGCTGCGCTCGGATGTGGGGCGTGGCACGGTGGACAGCTACGAAGTCGATGGCGCGGCGCTCTTCACCTCCGAGGTCGAGGTGAAACAGGTGGTGGTCGAAGTCACCTATGACGGCGACGCCCTGCGCGGCGAGGAAGCCTCGCTGGCATTCTGTGGCCGATGCCATGTGGTCAGCGAAAAGAACCGCATGAACTCCATCGGCTCTACCCCGTCCTTCGCGGTACTGCGGACGCTGCGTGACTGGCAGGAGCGGTTTCAGGCCTTCTACGTCCTGAACCCGCACCCAGCCTTTACCCAGGTGGCCGATGTGACCGAACCCTTCGACCCGACGCGCCCCTCGCCGATCCACGCGTTGGAGATCACGCTGGACGATCTGGAAAACATCATGGCCTTCGTGCAGGGGATTGCGCCCGCCGACCTGGGCAACCCGATCCAGTCTTTGCAGGATTGAGGCAGAACGCCCTTGGACGGGCGCTCCACCGCGATTTCGAAATCGCGGAAGCCGTTTCGAAAGGCTGAGTTCGAGTTTCGTTACAACAACCGTGCGGCAAATGGCGTTGACGACTTAGAAAGGGCTTCTGTGGCACTTTCTGGTGTGGTCGGTAAGAGGATTCTTTACCGGGACTCGTTAGGCGTGTAGAATCTGCGCCGGAGGCGCAGAAGTTGGCTAAACCAATTAGGATCACGATCAAAGGCACGGACAACCTTGGCTTCGATGCGCCAACGGTCGAAGACCTTTTGTCTCAAGTCCAAGACTTCGTTAGCATTTTGCACGGTGTTGAAGATGCAATTGCAGATGGAGACGGCAAAGAAATTGATTGGCGTGTCACGGACGCAAGCAAGAATTCCCCTCTTACACTTGAGGTGACACCATTCCCAAAGCGCCATGCGATGAATATTGATAATCGGGCCGCCGAAGTTGTTTTCGCTGCGGCTTCCGGCTTTGCTTCTCTCTCTCAGCGGGCCGAGCGGCCAAAGCACTTTTCTGACCCGGTGATTAGGAAAACAGAAAAGGTCATTGAACGCATCACGAACGGCTTGGACTCTACGCTAGTAGACGTATCTGCTTATGAAGGCGTTCCGCCGATTTCTTTGGACCGCAATAGCGCCCAACGCACAGGAAAAAACCTTGAACGGTTCAGAAGCCCAGATGCTGTTCCCTACAGAGAACTTGGTTCTATTGAGGGCTTCATTTCCAAAGTCGAGCTGGATGGTTACAACAGGCCGGTCGTCTGGCTGAAATCCCGGATTGACGGCCAAAGCGTCAAATGCATCGCAAAACGTCGAGGCTTATGG
>NZ_JFKC01000050.1 GCF_002115805.1 Marivita geojedonensis
TTGATTGTAGTGAACACGTGATGGGGCAGCGAACGAGAAGCGATGGTATTCCGAGCAAATCTCACACCCTTTTAGAGATTACTGCTCACATTTGGTGCGGCACCCCGCCAAGCAGGCCAAAACTACGAGAAACTCCTTGAACTGTGTTGAGCTCATGTTCACGCACTTAAGTCCCAATGGTAATCACTTCATGTCCGAAAGCCTTCAGCAAATCCTGTCAGACTTCTCGCAAGCGGCCTCCCGAGACATGATGGACGCAACTGTTGCTCCTGATTTCAGCGATGCAATCACACGGCTCGAACGGTCGAAATCCTTAAGATTGGCCTCGGTCGAGACTTGGCCTGCACCATCACGAAAGGCGCTTGTTGCGTTACTCAAAACTCTTTCGGATACGATAGACCGCCGCTGCGACAATCCGTTTGGCCAAGTATCTGCACAGGGTTCTTCGCCAACAATGCTGTCCGGCCGCATTATTGGCGGTATTCTTCTCTACTCGAAAATGCTCGAACGGGAGTACCATCACCGACGCGATTCAACTCGTTCGAACCTGCTATGAGCGGCGCAAGAAGTGCTTTAGCCGATAGACGTTTTTGCTCTCATCAGCGAGCCTAAAACCGCTCGCAGTCTCGCTCCCCCACGAACAAGAGTTGCGCGGAAGGGCGGGAAGCCGACGTTTGCCGCGAGTAGCATCAACGTCCGAGATGCGGGACAAAGTGAGCTTTCGTTGCAGTTGCGCAGATGACCGGTTTTGATCGATGTGTCAAAAACGGTCGTTTGTGAGCGCTAACGCGCATACAGCCCAAGCGAGAGCGCAGTATGTTTTGTAAACCAGAAGACTCACGGGATTTCGACAATTATCGACGAGAAAGGGGCGTCGCTTGTGGCCCATCCGAACGTATCCAAAACAGGTGCCATTTCTCTGTAGTTTCCAACCGGAATCAAACGGCCAAATGTTTGATCACCCCGAATGTTGCGAGGCTGTCCCGGTGCCCATTTCTGATAGGTCAACGGTTCTCCAGAACGCCACATCCATCGTCCAGACTGTCGTTCCAGTCCGATTGTTGGACCGTGGTTCGGTCGAAAACCTCCAGCAAGGTGAGCCCAGATTCTTCGATCGTGCCTCACTAGGTCAAAGATGAACTCTTGCTCATCAGCATCGTTGATTTCGACTAACTTTGCATTTGCAGCATCCAACATTGCTTCGACTCCAGCTTCGGAGTGCGTACTACCCACAAATACCACCGCATAAATGCTCTCGCGAAATGATCCGTAGATCAGTTGCTTGTCCTTGAATGCTACAAGTAAGTTTTCGATACGAGGATCATTCTCGAGTATCATTACGGTTTGGGGGTCATACGTTTTTGCAATTGCGCCAGATGTTCTAAATAGGCCGGATGGGGTTCGCCTCTTGGAAAAGAAACCAAGTTCATTCAATGTTGCACGAGTTGGCACCCCCGTCACAGGAAGGCCGTTCGCCTTTTGGAACGCTTGTAGCGCCTGAATCGTCTTGGGGCCTATTTGACCGTCAACGCCTCCCACATCATTTCCGCGCAACTGAAGAAGCGACTGAAATTCCCGCACTTCCTCCGAGGTCAAAGACAATGCCGATAAAGCCGAGCGCCTTTGCTCTGCACCAAGGGTCTCGTTAGAGTCCGCAACCCGATATCGTCCGCCTATTCGGTCGTGCGCTTCTTTGGCCAACGCCTGCTCTTCAAGCAGAATGGCACCTTTCTCGAGAGAACCTGTGTCATCCTGCTCAAAGAAGAGCGCCCATGCACGCGGTGACCCGAGAGCTTCTGCGGCTGTGTAGGCCGTGAACACGTCTCTTGAAGATTGAGCTTGATTGTCAACGGACTTCTCGGCCGCTGCGCGTCCTTGCTCTAGTTGCTTGACGATAAGCTCAGTTCGTTTTTGCGCAGCCAAAGCAACAAGTGGATAGTTCTGTGCAGTCTGAAACCTGTCTAAGAACGCATTCCACGCAGCGAGTGTTCCGTCTGCTGCAGTAGCCGCGTACGCAACCGCGATCTCACTTGATGAGAATTCGTCCGTCTCTTCAACGGTGGTTTCAGGTTTGGCAATCAGGTAGATATCGCGCCCGGGTAAAGAGCCGTATGTAAAAGGCTCTTGAACGCCGTCCGTCTCCTTGAAAACGGCATCTCTTACCTGTCGAAAAAGCTTACTTACCTCCAAACCTGGTGTTTCAAGATTGCTGAGCAATGCAGATGCGTAAGGACTGTTTCGACCAAGTCCATCCAACGCGTATTGCCCCTCTTTAGCCGCGTATCCAATGAGCACACCACCGGGCAACACACCACTCTTGGGATCAACTCTCACCAAACCTTCTCCAATTGAGCGCGTAGCACCTTCGGTTCTAAGACGAGTCGCAAACGGGTTGTCTCTGCACGCGTCGACAAGCATGAGCGTAATGCCATTTGTGCTGGAAACCGTTTGCAAAAGTGAGCGCAACTGAACGGCTTCCAACTCTACGTCCAAATCGTCAGCCAGTTCGGCATCGACCGGCAAGAGATAGTTGGCCTTGTCAATTTCGATACCGTGGCCCGCAAAATAAACGACAGATATGTCCGCGTTCTGAGATCGTTTTGCGTAATCACGTACGGCTTCGTTGAAACGGAGAAAGTCAACATCCAATTGAAGCGATACATCGAAGCCCATCCGCTCCAGAGCTGCCGCGATATCTATTGCATCGTTCGTGGGATTGTTCAAAGTTGGCACACTTTGGTAGTTTGAGTTCCCGAAGACGAGCGCGACCTTGTTCTCTGACGCGCCGACAGCAGACGCGTGAAGAAAAATCGCTAAGACAACGAAGAAAAGATCAACAGCTTTTCGCTTCAACATCTACGCGACCTCCCAAGACTTTGTTCCAGTATCAATGCACTTTATGCTCGCGGCAAGTTTCGTCATCGCACAGCTCCGCCTGACCAAGCCTGTTTACCGCAACACAACGCAACACCTTCAAAGTAACTAGATTGTGGAACCCAGCCAAAAGCCTTAAATGGCGGCGGGGCAATCTACGCGTGTTCGCAGTTATGTTGCGAGTTTCAAAAACGGTCGCTTGTGAGACGCTTGTGCAATCCCGTGAAACAAGGGCGATCTTTGTCTCAAATACCTCCGTCAAATCTCAAGCTGTTTTGAGACGGTTTTGAGCCTGTTGAGTAAGCGAACTTTGGCATTGCATGAGGTTTGGTCTGCTTCGGGCTCGACGCGGTCATCTGAGTGCTTCTGTCAGGAACCGAGATGACCTCTGGCGTCCAACGACCGGGTCGCGGGACAAAGCTGATGTCTAGATCAAAGCCAGACTATCCAAAGATGGCGTTTAGACGTCGATATGCCTCTTCCGGCCAAACATCCTTGAACTCATAAAAGTTCTCAAAGATCGGAATGTCCTTATTGAGCGGTACCCAAGCCTGCTTGCTGGCTGTAAATATCTGTGCGTCCGGCGGACAGAGGTCCGGATTGTCCAGCGTTCCCACGCGGACGTATGTGAGTTTTCCCAGTCGAACGAGATAGCTGCTAAAGACGGCTGTGCCACAGGACGCGCATCTGGTGATGATTTGGCCCTTGCCGCTGGGAGTGGCGAGACTGTGTTCCGTCGTTTCGCCGCTACAGGAAACGCGGTCCGCTTCAATTATCGCATTGAGCACATACGCAGACCCCGTTTGCTTTTGACACTCTTGGCAATGACAGCAATGCACAAACATCGGAGCCGAAGACATCCGATACGTCACTTGCCCGCATCCACATGCGCCGGTGAAGACTTCTGTCTCTTGGGATGTCATCGCTCAAGCCACCAAATCATAGTGTTTGATCGTCCGGGCTTCGACAAGCTCAGCCTCCGCGGGATCGATATGTGGCGACTGGTAATCCTCACCGACAAATGCCTTGAGCGATGCAAGGTCACGCCAGATCATTACAAAACTGAACTCTCTTGGACTATCCGCGCGAGGTGCGCCGGGCAGAACTTGGACGATGCCGTCCGTCCCCTTCATCAAAGGGATGGCCGTATTGTGAAAAAAGTCGCCGAACTCCTTCTCTTTACCTTCTCTCACAAGTACCTGAAAAATGCGCATGATCATGCTGCGTCCCCCTATTGGTGGGTTTCGCCTGAATGAACGCCTCAATTACTTCTTTATCACAACGACCAAGAAATGTCGCGTTCGGGCTCGTTCGAGCCATTCGCGTCACCTAGCACCAAGGTCAGGTGAGCGGGACGAAACGGACTTTCGCTGCATCTGCTCGAATGTCGACGTTTCTTGCTATGTTGCCTCTGATATTGATGACAGACTTATGCGATACTTGGAAACGACCGGCCAAGTCCCGCTCGTAAGTGATCCAAAAAGGAAATGAGCTATGGACTGGGATGAGTTTGCAAGCTGGAGTAAAGAAATCGCCGATTGGGGCGCGAGGTATCACAAGACCCTAAGAAGCAGACCGGTACGTGCGCAAACGAAACCGGGCGACATCGCAGCGCAGCTTCCCAAATCACCACCACATCAGCCAGAGGATATGGCGACAATCCTACGAGACTTCGATGCCATCATCATGCCCGGCATGACTCATTGGCAGCACCCAAGGTTTTTCGCTTACTTCCCGGCCAATGCATCTCCGCCGTCAATACTGGCAGAACAGCTAGTCAACACCGTGGCAGCGCAATGTATGCTTTGGCAGACCTCTCCAGCGGCAACCGAGGTCGAGGGGGTCATGGTGGATTGGTTGCGCCAAGCACTTGGCCTGCCTGACGGTATGTCCGGCGTGATCCAAGATAGCGCGTCATCCGCCACGCTTTCTGCGGTCCTAACAATGCGCGAGAGGGCCACCGCATTTACAAGCAATCGGACGGGTCTTTCAGGTCGAGGAAAGTTGCGTATTTATTGCTCGGATCAGGTCCATTCCTCGATTGATCGGGCCTGTTGGGTTTCTGGCATTGGTCAGGACAACCTGATTAAAATCGCAGGCACCGGTCCGCTCGTTGGTATGGATGCAGCCAAGCTTGATGCGGCAATCAAGGCGGACTTGGCCGCAGGCCATACCCCTGCCGGGATCATCGCTATTACCGGAGGGACTGGCGTGGGAGGCTCTGATGACCTCGTCCCAATCCTTGACGTTGCGCGTGCTCATGATCTTTACACCCATGTCGATGCCGCATGGGCAGGGGCCGCAATGATTTGTCCTGAATTTCGGAACCGTTTATGGCGCGGTGTTGATGGGTTCGATAGCATCGTCTTTAACCCACACAAATGGTTAGGCGCACAGTTTGATTGTTCGGTTCAATTCCTTCGTGATCCAACGTCGCAGTTGAACACCCTGAAAATCGAGCCCGAATATCTGAAGACCAGTGGCGATAAGGTAACCAACTACTCGGAATGGACCATCCCGCTTGGTCGCCGTTTTCGGGCGCTTAAGCTATGGTTCCTGATCCGATCCTATGGGCTCGAAGGCCTGCAAACCCGTATCCGAAATCATGTATCTTGGGCCGAGGAGCTGGCCGAGAAAATCCGCGAGCTCGATGGGTTTGAGATCGTGACTGAACCGATCCTCAGCCTATTTTCTTTCCGTTGTCCCGGCGATGACGCCGCCCAACAAAGACTGGTGGATGCTACCAACGACGATGGGCGCATCTACCTGACCCAAGGCGCGTTTGAAGGTCGCAAGATCATCCGTGTTCAAGTTGGCCAATTCGGCACCACTCGCGAAGATGTCATGATGGTACAAACTGTGGTCGAAGAAGTTTGGCGAGCTGTAAAATGAGGCTGCAGCCAGTGTTACTGTGAACGGCGCGATTGCGGACATTTACGACCAGCGCAGCATTTTACACATTGGGCTCTCTCCGGTCATTCGCCGCCGGTTGTCTGAACGGCAGCTTCAGGCCGTTAGCGGCGGTGCCTTCACCGCTGGTAACGGCTATGTCTCGGTATTCTGGCATGTCTGCGCGCGTCGAGTTCAAGGACCTAAAATGCTGAGAGCGACGCCTTCAGCCGAAATTCCTACTGAAATCGGCCCAAAGGCGGTACCCTGATCAAAAAACGAGATTTCGATCGGGAGGATTTGATGCCTAAGTGTTCTACATTCGTCGCGGCATTCGCGTTTGCCACAGTGCCACTTTCTGCAAAGGCCGATGCCAAAGACTGGTTGGAGTTCATTAACCCCGATCGACTGGCTGAGGGATTGCTCCAGTATGGGATACTGGCCGCCCGCACCCAAGTTGACCTGACTTATAGTGCTCTCAGTGTGGATATGTTGGCAGGGCGCGCAGTACTAACAGACTTGGAAATATATCCGTTCCCGGACTGGGACGATGAGGGCGCCTGTTTCATCACTGTTGATCGCGTGGTTCTTAGCTCCGCGCCCGCTGGCGACATTGATAACCTGAAACTCCGAACCAGCCTCTATGGGCTCAACACTCATCGGGCCTGCTTTCCTCCCGACGCCTGGCCGATATTTGCTATGCTAGGCGTAGTTGAACCCTCTGTTCCACACGCCACAATATCAATCGACTACCACGTCCCATCAGCAGGCGCGGAGGTCGCCGCCAATTTCATTTCCGAAGGTCTGATGGCTTTCGATTTGGCAACAGATTTTGAC
>NZ_JFKC01000051.1 GCF_002115805.1 Marivita geojedonensis
CTGCTTCGCGCAACTCAGCGTGAAGGATCCAGTTTCCAGGGTCTTCATCGTTTCTTTGCCGGCCCCGGTACCCGAGAAACATCGTTCCGTCGTGGTCGCTGGCCGCAGCGTCAGGAGTTGCTTCGAGCGAAAGGTAGCTGGCAATCAACAGCCCAGCAGACGCCAGAGCGCGATTGGCCGAGGCGTTCGATTTGTAGCCCGCAGCGCTTGCAACACGCGCCTCACGCAACCCTTCATCGTCGGCCAAAGCGAGAGCGGTCAGCATGGCACGTTGCGGGCGCGAAAGGGCGACCTGGGCAATCGCTTCGACGAATTCCTCGGTGCTCGGAACGGCAAGCCCCGTTTCCGGATCGGACCGACGATCGTCAGTTCTTCGAATTTCCCGCGCATCTATGGCCTCGTGCAAGGCGGCGATAGCTGCCTCTTCTGTTGCACCTCTGGCTTCGGCGATCATCCCGCGCGCGTTCGTCGGCGGTTTCGGAAAGGCCCTGGCCACGTATTCCCCGGAAAGGCGCCCGGACTTGATCTGGTATCGGCCGTGTTCGCCCAGCTGAATCGCGGATTTTGTATCTGACGAGCGCTCGGAAACCTTCGTTTTCTTCTTGTCCTTGAAAAGTTCGCGGCCGGTGGCCGTACGGACTTCCGAGTTGAAACGCGTCATGGTGATGTTCTCCTAAGACGGTGACCGGTAGGAGCTGCGTGTCCCACGGCCACCTCAATTGCCTCGATCATGCCGCTCGCGTGCACGGGTCAGTTCCAAAGTCGCTTGTCGCTTTAGCAAACCACGGTTTCGCAAGCCGACCCTATCATTAACAGACGCACGACTGGTGTCGCATGGCTCGGGGCGAACACCATCGCGCAGGCAGCCTCTGGGTTGATTGTCGTGGGCCAGTAGGCAGCCATGCGAAGTACGGAAAACGACGCAAGCTACACCCTCATTTCAAAGCCGCCGCGTGCGGAACCCCGTAGTGGGGCCGGGGTGCACGAGACCGGCTTTTTACACGTGGCAGAATACGCGTGCAGGTCGCATTTCCAGTGCTGATACGGTGTTCGGTCACGGTGCAAGGGCACTCCACACGGAGTGCCCTTGCGTTGTGTTCAAGCGAGCGCGAGATTGGTCGCGCTTTCGCGGCCATCGCGGCCGGTCTCGACCTCGAACGTCACCTTCTGAGCGTCCGAAAGGCCGGTCAGGCCGGCGCGTTCGACGGCGGAGATGTGGACGAAAACGTCCTTACCGCCCGTATCCGTCTCGATGAAGCCGAAGCCTTTTTGGGTATTGAAAAACTTCACGGTGCCGTTGGCCATGTCCGTGGTCTCCTGTTCATACGCTGCCCACAGGATGCGGCAGCCCGGCAAAGTCAGACTGAGGGATCAACTGAAGCCGGATGAACGGAAGCAGGAGGTCGCAGAGAAAAACGCTCGCTCGACTGACATGCGCCTTGCCGAAGTGAATTACAAGGGTTGTCTTGCGATGTCGCGAAATTGCTTAACAGGTGATGACCGCTGATGGGGCGGCATTGAAAAGCCATCGTCGGCTTCCCATGTATGGTAGGCGTTATCGCTCTGCCGCGTGAGCAGGCGGGTTCACTTCCGCCCCCGGCCGTGACGCACCGTTTTCCCACATCACGAAGGGGGGACGCCGCCCAAGGCGGCTCCGGGCACAATGCGGTGCCGGAGTGTTCGCCCTAGGTGCACCCCGACCGACCGCGCGCGTTTGCGTTCGGCGGTGACGCCGGACGCAAGGTTCGGCCAAGGAATGACATGACTTTCAATGAACTCGGGCTGAATGCTCGCATGGTCTCGCGGCTCGACGCCCTGGGACTGACTCGACCGACCCCTATCCAAGAACAGGCGATACCACAGGCGCTGCAAGGCCGCGACATTCTGGGCATCGCCCAAACCGGGACCGGCAAGACTGCCGCTTTCGGCATCCCGCTGGTCGTGGCGCTTTCCAAAGCTAAGGAAAAGGCCGCGCCGAAATCGGCGCGCGGGCTCATCCTTGCGCCGACGCGTGAACTGGCCAATCAGATCGTTCAGAGCCTTCAGGGGCTGACGGCCGATCTCCGCATCACGCTTGTCGTGGGCGGAAAGTCGATCAACGCGCAGGCCCAGAAGCTCGCCCGCGGCACCGACATCCTCGTCGCCACGCCGGGCCGGCTGATCGACCTGATGGATCGCCGCGCCGTCGATCTCGGCAAGACAAGGTTTCTCGTCCTCGACGAGGCGGACCAGATGCTCGACATCGGCTTCGTCCACGCATTGCGCCGCATCGCGCCGATGTTGGGCAAGAACCGCCAAACCATGATGTTCTCGGCCACGATGCCGAAGGCAATGGCGGAGTTGTCCGGGCACTACCTCGACCAACCCATCCGCGTCGAGGCGTCGCCGCCGGGCAAGGTTGCCGACAAGGTTTCCCACAGCGTGCATTTCGTTGCCAGGGACCAGAAGCAGGATCTTTTGATCGAACTGCTGGACGGGCACCGTGACGACCGCGCGCTGGTCTTCTCGCGCACGAAGCATGGCGCCGACCGGCTCATGAAGCACCTCGACCGGGCCGGTTTCGCGGCCACCTCGATCCACGGCAACAAGAGCCAGGGGCAACGTGACCGGGCCATCGCCGCTTTCAGGGAAGGATCGGTGCGTGTCCTCGTCGCGACGGATGTCGCGGCGCGCGGGATCGACATCCCCGGTGTCGGCCATGTCTATAACTACGATCTACCGAATGTGCCGGAGAATTACGTGCACCGGATCGGGCGGACCGCCCGTGCCGGCCGCGACGGACGCGCGGTCGCGTTCTGCGCCGCCGACGAAGTGGCGGAACTCAAGGCCATCGAGAAAGTGCTCGGCATGCGCGTCGACGTTGCCGGTGGGCGCGCTTGGGAAGGGTTCGGAGACGCGCCGAAAGCGAAAAAACGGCGGCGGTCACGACGGCGGTCTTATTCGCGATGCCCGGAGCCGATGGCCGCCTGACATTAAACGGCAGGCGGCTTCGAGCCTGATGCAGAAGACGGCGCTGGTCCGGCAGCTGACTGCGACCCGGACGTTTCTTTACAGCGAGGCGGCGCTTTCTCCGCAGGAGGATATTTCAATGGAAACTCCCGAATGGCTGAAACCAGGCATCTACGGTGCCGTGATCGGCGCGGCAGCAATCGGCATCGGCGGCTTCACATGGGGTGGCTGGGTGACGGGCGGAACCGCGAATGACAGGGCGATGGCGATGGCCCATGACGATGTCGTAGCGGCCATGGTGCCGGTCTGCGTCGACATGGCCAGAACCGATCCCGACCGCGCCGCAAAGCTTGCGACGATCCGGGACGCCTCTACCTTCCGGCGACGGGATGCCTTGATGGAAGCCGGCTGGGCGACCGTGCCCGGCGCCGAGGCGCCAGACCGTGACATTGCACAGGCCTGCCTTGCATCGCTCGATGTCGATGCCCTACCCGAGCGTCCGGAAACCGCGGCGGACGAAGGATGAGCGATGTCATTGCCTGGACAGGTCCGATATCCCTGCACCGTGGCCACCGCCTTGCCATCTTCGGCATGGTCGGCTTGATCGCCTTTCTGGCGCTTCCGGTTCTCGCGCAGGACGGCACCGGACCAGTGCCAGAGAATGCGGAGGCCCGAAGCTACGGCGGTGGTTGGGACTGTACGCTTGGCTACCGCGTGGATAGCGAAGAGTGTGTTGCCATCGACATCCCCGAGAACGCCTATGCAACGGGCCGGTCTTATGGCTCAGGCTGGGCGTGTGAGCGCGGCTACCAAGAAGTCGGCGGGGCGTCCTGCGAGGCGATCCAAGTGCCCGAGAATGCCTTCCTTCAATCATCGGGCTTCGACTGGCAATGCGATCGTGGGTATCGACAGGATCGGGAGACATGCGTGCCAATCGACCCTCCGGAAAACGCCTATCTTACCAATGATCCGTCAGGTTCGGGCTGGGACTGCGCACGCGGCTTCACGGCCTTGACCGATGCCTGCGTTCCGATTGCGGTCCCAGAGAACGGCTACCTGACCAATGCCGACTATGGTGCCGAATGGGCCTGTGAGAGGGGCTTCTTCGAGATCGATGGCCGCTGTGATCCCGTGGCGCTTCCGGCGAACGCCTTTCTGGATCAAGATTCCTACGATCCGGGATGGCGGTGCGAACGGGGCTTCGAGGCGGTAAATGACACATGTGTCGCGATCGACCTGCCTGCGAACGCCCATCTCGACCGATCGGGAAACCGCTGGCGCTGCGACCGCAGCTTTCAACTCTCGGACGGGGAGTGCGTTCTTGGACGATAGCACCCCCAGATCGCGCCCAGCCGAGACTTCTGGTGTACGGATGCGGATCGGCTGTCGCTTGCGCTACCAGCTGACCCAGCCGACACCCATCATAGCCATGCTGAACGTCCACTACTCACGCTTCGGCGATCTGGAGCGCGCCGACTATCTCGTGACGCAGCCGAGCGTGCCGCTGGAAAGCTATCGCGACGCGTTCGGCAATTGGTGCACGCGGATGGTGGCGCCGGCGGGGGACTTCACCCTGTCCACCGACGGGATCTTTCGCGACACCGGATTGCCCGATCCGACAGCGACCGAGGCCGCGCAGCACGCCGTTCAGGACCTGCCCTTCGAAACCTTGGTCTACCTTCTCGGCAGTCGTTACTGCGACACTGATCTTCTGTCGGAAGAGGCCTGGCGCCTTTTCGAGACCACTTCGCCGGGCTGGGCGCGCGTGCAGGCGATCTGTGATTTTGTGCATTCGTCGGTTTCGTTCGACTACATGGAGGCGAGCGCGACCCGAACGGCGTCCGAAACAATGGCAGGTGGTCAGGGTGTCTGCCGGGATTTCGCTCACCTCGCCATCGCCCTCTGCCGCTGCATGAACATCCCGGCGCGTTACTGCACCGGCTACCTGAGCGAGTTTGGTCAACCGAAGCCTCATCCGCCCGACGATTTCGCGGCCTGGATGGAGGTCTTTCTGGGCGGTCGTTGGTGGGTCTTCGATCCACGAAACAACAGCCCGCGAACGGGGAGGATCCTGATCGCGCGCGGTCGGGACGCCGCTGATGTGCCTCTAACTCAGACATTCGGGCCGAATACACTGACACAATTCGACGTCTGGACATGGGATGCCGAGGACCACCCCGCCGAGGCGTCATCCGGTTCTCGAAATTAGCGCCGCGCGTGTCAACGCCGGTTTTTGTTGGTCTGCCCGTCCTCGGCTCGCAGACGGGATGGTTGGTCCGCCTGTGTGTGAGCGCGTTCGCATCATGAAACCATTAGGGAGAATTGAGATGACCGCCTCGATCAAGACGACCGCCGTATTTCTCCGACCCTTCCAGCTTCCGACTTTCAACGAGACTCTGCCACCTGGCGAATACGAGATCGAGACCCAGTTGCCAGAGCCCGTGGATAGGATTGAACCGGACACCTGGACGTCGTCCGTTCTCGTGCACCTCCATCCGCGCCCCTCGCACCCCGGGCTCGGCCGAACGCTCACCGTGCCGCTTGCCGAACTGGAGAGCGCAGTGGCCAAAGACAAGCTCACCAGCAAGGCTCTTAAGGACTACTTCCTTGAGGAGATGCTGGCTGACCCGATGATCCGTCTTGTCATGCAGGCGGACGGGGTGAAAGAGGCCGTGCTCCGTGACCTCTATTCGGCTCGGTCCCGAGCCGGCCAGGAAAGCGCAGGCGAAACGCGCGGCGTCTCCCCGCCAGGCAAATGGACTGAGACGGAAGATACCGGACCGCGTATTGGAAGCGGGCGCCCGGGCATCGGAGAATGACTTGCGGGTCCGCAATATGGCACCAGGTCCGGTCGAAAGCGGACCGTGGTAAGGCTTTGGGAGCATTGCCGTGACGGATGACCCGATCGACCTGGACGGTCGCAGGACTGTGGTCGGTCGACATGAGACGGAGATGCGGCGGCGACCTGCGAACGACACCCCGTCTTTGGTCCCCTCGGCGCAACCGCATCTCGGTAGCCTCGAAGACCAGATGTTGGCGGAACCGGCGCGGATATCGTTCGACCCGACCAACAGATCGTTTGGCTCCACCGATCTTATTCCTGTCGCCGAGGCGCGCAGGATCGAGCAGGTTGCCCCGGTATCCGGCAGCTTCCACGGAAGATCCGCCGACGTGTTGGAAATGGAGGTTCGGGTGGATGTTAGGGGTTCCTGAGAGCCATTAAAAGTGTGTCATCGCATGTAACGTGCAATAGGTCCTGCCTGACGTCGCCGTAGCTTC
>NZ_JFKC01000052.1 GCF_002115805.1 Marivita geojedonensis
TTCAGAGAGACACGCTTTGGATTTGATTTTATAGCATCTTACTAGGTTTGGCGGTGACCTACTCTCCCACGACTTGAGTCGCAGTACCATTGGCGCGGTGGCACTTAACGGCCGGGTTCGGAATGGAGCCGGGTGTTTTGCTCACGCTATGACCACCAAACCGAGAAAGATGCGATATGCAACGCGGTTTTTGGTTGCGTTGCGGTTGATCCAATCAATTGTTGTCCAGGTCAGTACGCATGTTTGGTGTGTGACTTTGATCTTGTTTCCAGTGTGCGACGAAGTGTTTTGCGTCGCTTTCGATGCGTTTTTGTAACGCGTCGGTTTCGTTTTTACTGGATCAAATCAAGCCTATCGGGCCATTAGTACCGGTCAGCTGAACGCATTGCTGCGCTTACACCTCCGGCCTATCGACGTGGTGGTCTACCACGGCCCTCAGGGATACCTTGTTTTGAGGGGGGCTTCCCGCTTAGATGCCTTCAGCGGTTATCCTTTCCGATCATAGCTACCCTGCACTGCTGCTGGCGCAACAACAGGTCCACCAGTGGATCGTTCACCCCGGTCCTCTCGTACTAGGGGCAACTCCTCTCAAGTATCCTACACCCACGGCAGATAGGGACCGAACTGTCTCACGACGTTCTAAACCCAGCTCACGTACCTCTTTAAACGGCGAACAGCCGTACCCTTGGGACCTGCTCCAGCCCCAGGATGAGATGAGCCGACATCGAGGTGCCAAACACTGCCGTCGATATGGACTCTTGGGCAGTATCAGCCTGTTATCCCCGGCGTACCTTTTATCCGTTGAGCGATGGCCCTCCCACTTGGGACCACCGGATCACTATGGCCGTCTTTCGACTCTGCTCGACTTGTCAGTCTTGCAGTCAGGCTGGCTTCTGCCATTGCACTCAACGAGCGATTTCCGACCGCTCTGAGCCAACCTTCGCGCGCCTCCGTTACGCTTTAGGAGGCGACCGCCCCAGTCAAACTACCCGCCACGCAGGGTCCCGGATCCGGATAACGGACCGCGGTTAGACATCAAGCAGAACAAGGGTGGTATCTCAAGGGAGGCTCCACAGAGACTGGCGTCCCTGCTTCGAAGCCCACCACCTATCCTGCACATGCTGTGCCTGATGCCAGTGCGAAGCTGTAGTAAAGGTGCACGGGGTCTTTCCGTCTAACCGCGGGAAGCCTGCATCTTGACAGGCAATTCAATTTCGCTGAGTCGATGTTGGAGACAGCGGGGAAGTCGTTACGCCATTCGTGCAGGTCGGAACTTACCCGACAAGGAATTTCGCTACCTTAGGACCGTTATAGTTACGGCCGCCGTTTACCTGGGCTTCAATTCAGAGCTCTCACCCCTCCTTTTAACCTTCAGGCACCGGGCAGGCGTCAGACCCTATACGTCGTCTTGCGACTTCGCAGAGCCCTGTGTTTTTAGTAAACAGTCGCCACCCCCTGGTTTGTGCCCCCAGCCCCTAGTTGCCTAGGAACCGGGCCTCCTTCTCGCGAACTTACGGAGGTATTTTGCCGAGTTCCTTCAACATCGTTCTCTCAAGCGCCTTGGTATGCTCTACCAGTCCACCTGTGTCGGTTTAGGGTACGGTCTGATGATGGAGCTATTTCCAGGAACCGATCAGCGGCCCCTCCAATCCGATAAGGAGGAACAACCTTCACGATCCGTCACTTCCATCTGGCCCACGAATATTAACGTGGTTCCCATCGCCTACGCCTTTCGGCCTCGGCTTAGGGGCCGGCTTACCCTGCTCAGATTAGCTTTAAGCAGGAACCCTTGGACTTTCGGCGAGAGTGTCTCTCACACTCTTTGTCGCTACTCATGTCATCATTCTCGCTAGTGATCTCTCCACCGGATCCCTCACAGGCCGGCTTCACAGAAAGCACCTTGTCCTCCATGGCACCCCGAGGGGCGCTAAAGAGGATAGGTGCTATGTCACACTACGCTCTGCTACCAGTGCTTACGCACTCCGAAGCTTCGGCTCATGGCTTGAGCCCCGTTACATCTTCGCCGCAGGACAACTTATTTAGACCAGTGAGCTGTTACGCTATCTTTAAAGGATGGCTGCTTCTAAGCCAACCTCCTGGTTGTTTTGGTCGTCCCACCTGCTTTCCCACTTAGCCATGAATTGGGGGCCTTAGCTGTCGGTCAGGGTTGTTTCCCTCTCCACTACGGACGTTAGCATCCGCAGTGTGTCTGCCATCTAGTACTCCCGGGTATTCGGAGTTTGGTTAGGATCAGTAAGCCTGTGGGGCCCCATTACCCATCCAGTGCTCTACCCCCCGGGGTATTCGGATGACGCTCTACCTAAATAGATTTCGCAGAGAACCAGCTATCTCCGAGTTTGATTGGCCTTTCACCCCTAGGCACAGCTCATCCCGATCCTTTTCAACGGATGTGGGTTCGGTCCTCCAGTTGGTGTTACCCAACCTTCAACCTGGCCATGCCTAGATCACTCGGTTTCGGGTCTGATCCATCTAACTCATGCGCCCTATTAAGACTCGCTTTCGCTGCGCCTACACCTAACGGCTTAAGCTTGCTAGATAGACCAAGTCGATGACCCATTATACAAAAGGTACGCCGTCACCTCGCAAGGAGGCTCCGACTGATTGTAGGCGTTCGGTTTCAGGTACTGTTTCACTCCCCTCGTCGGGGTGCTTTTCACCTTTCCCTCACGGTACTGGTTCACTATCGGTCAGTAAGGAGTACTTAGCCTTCGAAGGTGGTCCTCCGATCTTCAGACAGGATTTCACGTGTCCCGCCTTACTTGATACGTCCCATCGAGCTTCCCATACGGGGCTGTCACCCGCTATGGCTGTGCTTTCCAGCACATTCTGGTCACTCTCAAGGCTCGGCTGGTCCCCGTTCGCTCGCCACTACTAGGGGAGTAGCTATTGCTGTCCTTTCCTCCGGGTACTTAGATGTTTCAGTTCCCCGGGTTCGCTCTTAAAACCCTATGTATTCAGGTAATAAGTACTTGGTTTACCCAATTATTGATAACCCGAAGGCTAACAATAACCGAGTATCAAGTGGGTTGCCCCATTCAGAGATCCGTGGATCAAAGCTTATTCTCAGCTCCTCACGGCTTATCGCAGAGTATCACGTCTTTCATCGCCTCTTACTGCCTAGGCATTCACCAAACGCCCTTCTCGCGCTTGATTTGATCCAGAAAGAACAAAACCGAAGTTTCGAACTTTCCGATCAAAAGTCACTTTTCCCGCCCTCGCCTTCGCGAGGACTTATAGGTTTCAAAATGCCATCGAAGCATTTCAAAACCCGGCCAGCTTTTCTTACGAAAGAGCTGGCTGGTTAGTGTACTTGACTTGGACAACTCATGTTCGTTTCCAAAGGGGATATGACGCTCAAGCCGGCTAGACCTGATCATCACCGTCTTCCGAAGAAGAACCCAAAGGAGATCGCTGCACACTCGCAGCAATCAAACATGGTTGATTTTGTATCTCTCTAAACGATGTCAAACGGTGATACTGGATCACCGGATATGTCCGATTGGACGAGCAAACACTTGCCTCAAGCGCTTGCTGATACAATCGGCTCTTGTTGGAATTGGTGGAGCCTAGGAGGATCGAACTCCTGACCTCCTGAATGCAAATCAGGCGCTCTCCCAGCTGAGCTAAGGCCCCACAATTTTGCACACAAAATTGTGGGAGTGCGCGGCAGGGCATTCCGAAGGAATGTCCCGGGAGCGTCACCCGGTGCAATTCTGGGTGCATTTGGCGGTCGACCGCCCGGCATGGAACCGGGTGCCTCTCGGCAGACTTTCCAAGGGAAAGTCGCCTGTCGCACGCCGTTTTCTTGCTTCGCAAAAAACGGTGGTGGGTCGAGGAGGACTTGAACCTCCGACCTCACGCTTATCAGGCGTGCGCTCTAACCACCTGAGCTACCGACCCAGACAGACCGGTAGGTCTGTGATTGACTGAAGAGATATGAGGACGGCTTGGCGTATAGGATGGCCTTGAGAAGCCATCTGCTAAGTGATCCATGTTTGATGCGCTACCGCTTCGCTACTTGAGCGCGTTGGCATCTCATCAAAATCCAGGATCATCCTTAGAAAGGAGGTGATCCAGCCGCAGGTTCCCCTACGGCTACCTTGTTACGACTTCACCCCAGTCGCTGAGCTCACCGTGGTCCGCTGCCCCCTCGAAAGGTTGGCGCACGGCCTTCGGGTGAACCCAACTCCCATGGTGTGACGGGCGGTGTGTACAAGGCCCGGGAACGTATTCACCGCGTCATGCTGTTACGCGATTACTAGCGATTCCGACTTCATGGGGTCGAGTTGCAGACCCCAATCCGAACTGAGATAGCTTTTTGGGATTAACCCATTGTCACTACCATTGTAGCACGTGTGTAGCCCAACCCGTAAGGGCCATGAGGACTTGACGTCATCCACACCTTCCTCCCGCTTATCACGGGCAGTTTCTCCAGAGTGCCCAGCCGAACTGCTGGCAACTGAAGATGTGGGTTGCGCTCGTTGCCGGACTTAACCGAACATCTCACGACACGAGCTGACGACAGCCATGCAGCACCTGTCACTGCGTCCCCGAAGGGAACCATCCATCTCTGGATGTAGCACAGGATGTCAAGGGTTGGTAAGGTTCTGCGCGTTGCTTCGAATTAAACCACATGCTCCACCGCTTGTGCGGGCCCCCGTCAATTCCTTTGAGTTTTAATCTTGCGACCGTACTCCCCAGGCGGAATGCTTAATCCGTTAGGTGTGACACCGAACAGTATACTGCCCGACGTCTGGCATTCATCGTTTACGGTGTGGACTACCAGGGTATCTAATCCTGTTTGCTCCCCACACTTTCGCACCTCAGCGTCAGTATCGAGCCAGTGAGCCGCCTTCGCCACTGGTGTTCCTCCGAATATCTACGAATTTCACCTCTACACTCGGAATTCCACTCACCTCTCTCGAACTCAAGACTACCAGTATCAAGGGCAGTTCCGGGGTTGAGCCCCGGGATTTCACCCCTGACTTAATAGTCCGCCTACGCGCGCTTTACGCCCAGTAATTCCGAACAACGCTAACCCCCTCCGTATTACCGCGGCTGCTGGCACGGAGTTAGCCGGGGTTTCTTTACCTGCTACAGTCATTATCTTCACAGGCGAAAGAGCTTTACGACCCTAGGGCCTTCATCACTCACGCGGCATGGCTAGATCAGGGTTGCCCCCATTGTCTAAGATTCCCCACTGCTGCCTCCCGTAGGAGTCTGGGCCGTGTCTCAGTCCCAGTGTTGCTGATCATCCTCTCAAACCAGCTATAGATCGTAGGCTTGGTAGGCCATTACCCCACCAACTACCTAATCTAACGCGGGCCGATCCTTCTCCGATAAATCTTTCCCCCGAAGGGCGTATACGGTATTACTCTCAGTTTCCCGAGGCTATTCCGTAGAAAAGGGCACGTTCCCACGCGTTACTAACCCGTCCGCCGCTAGACCCGAAGGTCTCGCTCGACTTGCATGTGTTAGGCCTGCCGCCAGCGTTCGTTCTGAGCCAGGATCAAACTCTCAAGTTGAAACGTACCATAAGCACGTTCTTGACGTTCGAACCTCTGCACATCCATCGGTCCGGCTAGGACCGATGAGTCATCTGTCTGTATGTGCTTCAGTACCAAAGGTACCGAAGAACCGTACAAGACAGTGAAGCTGACACTCCATCATCGGCCGAAACCTAGGAGCGCGATATCCAGACGTCCGTTCGCCGAAACAAACCAAACCGCCCGCATATCTCTTCAGATATTTCCAATGTCAAAGAGCAACCCAGAGACAAAAACCAGACCAGTGCGCCCTAACTTCTTCGGCGCGCCCGCCCTGATAACCTCTGAATTATCCGCCTCGTCTGCGTCAGCCTCTCAACCAACCGCCCCGTCTGGCGCACCGCCGAGCGCCTCAGCGCCGCCGGTGAAGGGGTATTTA
>NZ_JFKC01000053.1 GCF_002115805.1 Marivita geojedonensis
TCCTGACCCTAGTGTTTCCATTAGGCCCTTCCGATACACCTCAAATTCATCAGGGCTATCAAACCGTCGTTTTTCTGCCTTCACTACAGGACGCGCAGGCCTAACACCCATAATGTCCCTAAGCAGATAGTCCATGCATCCATTTACTTCATTGCTCACTGAAAATTTCACCCTTCACGAAGAACTATTTAGCTGATCCCAACACAATAGATACGTTGGCAATATCGTAAAAGACTCTTTGTGTGTTGTTGTTGAGATTGCTTGTGAGGTATGCGTCACACATGAGCACAATATCTTCCCTCTTCGTGACCCGCCTCTACCACGCACCGCTGTCCGAGCACGGACCCGCGATCGATGCCGAGGAAATGGAAAACTCCTGTTTCGCCATCGCCGAGGATGACGAGGCCGGTCAGCAATGGTGCGAGGACAACGCCTATCCCGGCTACACCTCTTATGCATCCCTGACCGACCTGCCCTGGCGGTTCCCGATCTTTGCCGATCTGGTCAAGTCGCTCGACGCTCATGTGGCGTCCTTTGCCGAGGACCTGGAGTTCGATCTCGACGGGCGCAAGCTGGTGCTCGAAGACCTGTGGATCAACATCCTGCCCGAGGGTGGATACCACGCTGCGCATATTCATCCACATTCGGTGATTTCCGGAACCACCTATGTGTCGATGCCTGAAGGTGCATCCGCGCTGAAGCTGGAAGACCCGCGCCATGCCATGATGATGGCCGCCCCACCCCGCAGGAAAGATGCGCGCGAGGAAATGCGGAATTTCATCTACGTGAAACCGGCGGTGGGTGATGTTCTGCTTTGGGAAAGCTGGCTGCGCCACGAGGTGGTGATGAATCAGTCCGAAGATGAACGGGTATCGGTGAGCTTCAACTACCGTTGGGAATGAGATCCGGTGGCGACAAGCCATCCCATCTTCTCTGAAGAAGCGTGCAGTCGCGCGGACGAATGCGCGATCACGCCCTGAAGCCTTACATATACAAATTCGTATAGAACCTAGCCGGATTTCGCCAATTCCGTGCAGTTTCCGCATGGGTTAAACCCGTCTCATGCACAGGCTGGCGGGTCACACCCTCTTTCAGGTCCAGCCACAGACACTCGAAAGGATACACCATGTCAGTCTTTGCTGATCCCGGCTCGCGCAGTTATGCGCGGGTGGCAGGCGCCCTTTACCTTCTGATCGCGATCTCTGGTGGATTTGCCATCGCGTTCGTTCCCGCGCAACTCTATGTCCCCGGCGACCTGGCCGCATCCGTACAGTCCCTGATCGACGCTCGCGGCATGTTCCTTGCGGGGATCGCGGGGGATGTCACCATGATGGTGTCGGAACTGCTCGTCACACCGATGCTGTTCTTCATGTTCCGGTCCATCAACCCAACGCTGTCGCTGGCGGCGGCTCTGGCACGGCTGACAATGGTGACGACAATGGCCGTCATGCTGATGTTTCACGCCGCAATGCTCGCCTTTGCCGACGGATCCGCCCTGACCGCCTTTTCCGGTGAGGAACGGATGCAACTGGCCGGTGTCATGCTCTACGCACATGATTCAGGCGTCTGGGTCTGGCAGATCTTCTTCTCGCTCCACCTCTGGCTGTTGGGGGCGCTGATCCTGAAATCCGGTCTGTTCCCGCGCCTGCTTGGTCTGGGCCTGATCGTTGGCGGCGCAGGGTACATCCTCGACAGTGCCTTCGCTTTCGCCTTTCCGGAGGTCGCGGCTCTGGGCCTGCTGCGGGCGGTGCTTCTGGGCATCGTCACGCTGTCCGAGATTGGGTTCGCGCTCTGGCTGCTGATCAAGGGACCACGTCAGGTGTGACGCAAGCCAATACGACAACGAAAAACCCCCGCCGCTTATGCGACGGGGGTTTTTTTGTTCTTCAAGGTCGGGCGCAACGCGCCGCGCGCCTTACCAGTCCTCGCGGACCACGACGCGTGTCTTGACCGGCAGCTTCATCGCCGCGAGACGCAGCGCTTCGCGGGCAATGTCCTCACCGACACCGTCGATTTCGAACATTACGCGGCCCGGCTTAACCTTGGCTGCCCAGTAATCCACCGAACCCTTACCTTTACCCATCCGGACTTCGGTGGGCTTGGAGGTCACGGGGGTGTCCGGGAAGATGCGGATCCAGACACGGCCCTGACGCTTCATGTGGCGCGTCATGGCACGACGGGCTGCTTCGATCTGACGTGCAGTCACACGCTCAGGCTGAAGCGCCTTGAGGCCGTAAGTGCCGAAGTTCAGATCAGAGCCGCCCTTGGCTTCGCCCTTGATCCGGCCTTTGAACATCTTACGGAATTTTGTACGCTTTGGTTGAAGCATGATTAGTTCCTCCGACCGCCGCCGGCACCACGCGGTGCGGGACCGTCTTGCAGTTCCTGTGCCTTGCGATCCCGTGCGGACGGATCATGTTCCATGATCTCGCCTTTGAAGATCCAGACCTTGATGCCGATGATGCCGTAGGGCGTTTCCGCCTCGACATTGGCATAGTCGATGTCGGCGCGCAGCGTGTGCAGCGGCACACGGCCTTCGCGGTACCATTCGGTCCGTGCGATTTCCGCACCGCCCAGACGACCGGCAACGTTCACGCGGATGCCGAGGGCGCCCATACGCATGGCGTTTTGCACGGCGCGCTTCATGGCACGACGGAAGGACACACGACGCTCGAGCTGCTGGGCGATGCTTTCGCCGACCAGCTGTGCGTCCAGTTCCGGCTTGCGCACTTCAACGATGTTGAGGTGCAGCTCGGAGTCGGTCATCGCGGCCAGCTTCTTGCGCAGGGTTTCGATATCCGCGCCTTTCTTGCCAATGATGACGCCCGGACGGGCGGTGTGGATGGTCACGCGGCACTTCTTGTGCGGGCGTTCGATGATCACGCGAGCGACACCGGCCTGCTTGCACTCTTTCTCGATGAATTCGCGGATCGCGATGTCTTCGAGCAGAAGATTGCCGTAGTCCTTGGTGTCTGCGTACCAGCGGCTGTCCCAGGTGCGGTTCACCTGAAGGCGCATGCCGATCGGATTGGTCTTGTTACCCATTAGGCCTGCTCCTCAACTTGACGCACCTTGATGGTGATCTCCGAAAACGGCTTCATGATCTTGCCGAAACGGCCACGTGCCCGCGGACGGCCACGCTTCATCACGAGGTTCTTGCCCACATAGGCTTCCGCGACGATCAGCTCGTCCACGTCAAGCCCGTGGTTGTTTTCGGCGTTGGCGATGGCCGACTGAAGGCATTTCTTCACGTCAACCGCGATCCGCTTCTTCGAGAAGGTCAGATCGTTCAGCGCCTTGTCCACTTTCTTGCCGCGGATGAGACCGGCGACGAGGTTCAGTTTCTGCGGGCTGGTGCGCAGCATCCGCAGCTTCGCCATGGCTTCGTTGTCAGCCACGCGGCGGGGGTTCTTTTCCTTGCCCATGACTTACTTCCGCTTCGCTTTTTTGTCAGCCGCGTGACCGTAATAGGTCCGGGTCGGCGAGTATTCACCGAACTTCTGACCGATCATGTCTTCGGTGACGTTGACAGGAACATGCTTCTGGCCGTTGTAAACGCCAAACGTCAGGCCCACGAACTGGGGCAGGATCGTCGAGCGGCGCGACCAGATCTTGATGACTTCATTGCGGCCGGACTCGCGGGTCGCTTCTGCCTTTTTCAAGACATAGGCGTCAACGAACGGGCCTTTCCATACAGAGCGCGACATGGTTTACCGCCCCTTCTTCTTGGCGTGACGCGAGCGGATGATCAGCTTCTGCGACGCCTTGTTCTTGTTACGGGTGCGCTTACCCTTGGTCGGCTTACCCCACGGGGTCACCGGGTGACGACCACCCGAAGTCCGACCTTCACCACCACCGTGCGGGTGGTCGATCGGGTTCATGACGACACCACGGACGGACGGACGGATGCCCTTGTGGCGCATACGGCCCGCTTTACCGAAGTTCTGGTTCGAGTTGTCCGGGTTCGACACGGCACCGACGGTTGCCATGCATTCCTGGCGGACCATGCGGAGTTCACCCGAGCTCAGACGGATCTGCGCGTAGCCACCGTCACGACCCACGAACTGTGCGTAGGTGCCGGCGGCACGAGCGATCTGACCACCCTTGCCTGGCTTCAGCTCGATGTTGTGAACGATGGTACCGATAGGCATGCCCGAGAAGGGCATCGCGTTGCCCGGCTTCACGTCGGCCTTGGCCGATGCAACCACGCGGTCGCCGATGGCGAGACGCTGCGGGGCAAGGATATAGGCCTGTTCGCCGTCGTCATACTGAACAAGTGCGATGAAGGCGGTGCGGTTCGGGTCATATTCGATGCGCGCGACAGTCGCGCCCACGTCAAACTTGTTCCGCTTGAAATCTACGATACGGTAAAGGCGTTTTGCGCCACCACCGCGACGACGGGATGTGATACGTCCGGTGTTGTTCCGGCCACCCGACTTGGTCAAACCCTCTGTAAGGGCTTTGACCGGACGGCCTTTCCACAGCTCCGAACGGTCGATCAGCACCAGCCCGCGCTGGCCCGGCGTCGTCGGCTTATACGACTTGAGTGCCATGCTTTCTGTCTTCCGTTAGCAAGTGCAGGTCTTTGACGACCCGCTATGTTTGGGCGGACGTATCCGCCGTGGGTATAGGGCCCCGAAGGTCCCCGGTTAACGCAACAACGAAGCCCCGGACGAATCCGGGGCTGCGCGGTTGGGAGTTACTAGGCGGTGTGGCGCGTGGCGTCAAGCGCTGTGGGTTGATAAAGAGCATGTTAATTGCTCCGTGAAAGGGACCGTTATCCGCGGGTCAACAGAGGATGACACCAAGGAGAGACACGTAGGGTGCGTGTTCACACGCACCACGCGCGAGCCGGGCCAGCGCCAGACCGCGGGATGACGATCCGACAGACCTTCAGCGGCGCTTTATCCCGGCCACATCCGTAGGACCTCCGAGCGAGGCGATGCCCTCCCCAAATCGCCAGCCCGTCCGGGCGGTCTGGCGATGGCCTCGCGAAGTTCTAGCACGATATTTTGCTTAAACTTTGTCGTGTGTCAGATGATATTGTTTCAGCATAATCTTGGATTCGGAGAATTTCTAATGTTTAAGATTAAAGGCCTAGACGAGCTTCAAAAGGACTTAGAGCAGTTAATCAAAGCCATGGAAAATCTCGACGGCGAACTATGCAACTTGTCGTTTGATCCAAACGATCCAGAAAGCATAAATCGAGCAATTTCCGAAATGGAGAAAACAGTGGATGGACGTGTCGCTGGTTTTGAACGAACTCAAATGGTGCAAGAAGTAATTACTACAGTTAAGGAAGAGTTTCGACAATCAATTCTATCCAAAGCAGCGACTTCACGAGTTGAGGACCGAGATGAGTGATCAAGTTGGACTACTGAAGAAAATCACGAATGCAGTGTTGGACTTGCAGGCTGCTAACATTCAATCATATCCTGAACCACTAGCTAGGGTCAGGA
>NZ_JFKC01000054.1 GCF_002115805.1 Marivita geojedonensis
CTTCCTACCAAGATAGGCACCACCTATGCACATGCGGCCCTCTTGAGATAGTCGAGGAATGCTGTGGCCAACACACTCAGTTGATTGAACAAATGCGAAAGCGAGAAATGAAGAGATCGGCGCGCATCCTTCAGCCAAAAGAAGCTCTCTTGAAACGTCTCTTCGAGTCCGCTGGAGCGGTGCCTCTCAGTTTCGAGGTCTTTCCTCCTGGAAACGAAGAGCAAAGAAAAAAGCTCCTTGAAACTGTTGACCGGTTGACGCCGGCCGCTGCCCAGGGGTTTTCGGTCACCATGGGGGCTGGGGGGACGTCGCGGACGGGGACATATGAAACAGCAGTGGAAATTGCCGAACGCACCAATCGCCCAGTTACGGCACATCTCACAGCAATCGGATTGAGTACTAACCAAGCTATGGAAACGGCGGATGCGCTGTGGAGCGCTGGCATTACCAGAGTTCTTGCTCTCCGCGGGGATGCTCTCACGCCAAACAACCAACCGTCGCTGAGCGGGTTCAAATACGCCGCTGACTTGGTCAGGGCCTTGGCGGACCAACACCGATTTGAGATTTCAGTCGCCGCTTACCCAGAGAAGCATCCCGAAGCCGACGATCTGGACGTTGACATTGATCACCTAGAGGAGAAACTCGATGCCGGGGCTACGCGTGCATATTGCCAGTTTGTCTTAGACCCTTCGGCCTATGGCAGATTCTTGGACAAATGCTCAGCGCGTGGGATCACGGCGGACATCATCCCCGGTGTGATGCCGCTCGATGGCTGGTCGCGCCTCAAGCGGTTTGCAAAGAAAACTGAAACCAAAGTGCCCCTTTGGCTCTCGCGCCTGTTTGCATGTGGTGAAGAAACACCCGAACTCATGCCATTGCTGGCCTCTGCCGCCACTGTAGAGCAGGCACGTCGGCTCATTGCCTACGGTGCACCGGAACTCCATGTCTACACAATGAACCGCTGGCCGCAGTCTTTGACGCTCGCAAAACTCTTGGGCAGTTAGGGTTCGAACTCAAGGCACCGACCCGATCTCCGGCACACACGGTTCATGGCTGACGGCACAACTTAACGCGAAAAGTCGATACACACCTTCCCGATGTGGGACCGTCTGCCGAAGTTGGCGATTGCCTCTCCGACTTCTTCGAAACCAAAAATGTGTTTGTCGATAACGGGTTCCATCTCTTGCTCTTCAATAGCCTGCACCATTTCTCGGTGCATGGCATGACTGCCGACGGTTATTCCTTGAAGTCGAATGTTCTGCGTGACGACAGGTCCCAGATTGAGTGCTGGTTTCAGTCCCGAAAGCACCCCAATCAAGCTTATTGTGCCGCCCCCGGCCACAGATCGGAGCGATTGGTCAAGTGTTTCAGCACCGCCGACTTCAACGATGTGGCTGGCACCGACACCGCTAGTGATCTCTCGAACAATTTGGGACCAGTCAGGATTTTGGCGGTAATTGATGAGGTGGTCTGCACCATGTTGTCGTCCAATCTCGAGTTTTCGTTCATCAGAGGACAGCAAGATAACCTTTGCCTGCCGCATTCGCGCGAATTGCAAGGCGAAGAGCGAAACGCCTCCAGTGCCTTGAACAACCACAGTGTCATCTTTTTTCACATCTCCAGAGGCGACAATGGCGTTCCAAGCGGTCAGCGCTGCGCAAGGCAGTGTCGACGCTTGGATTGCATTAAAATGCTTTGGCGTTTTTGCGACGAGACGTGCGGGCAAGGCCATGAATTCCTGCATGACGCCGGGGCGCATGCCACCAAGGGCGCTTGCGCTGACGGAACTTGAATATGGCCCACTTGGCCAATCTTGGAAGAAAAATGGCGTAACCAGATCTCCCGGTTTGAGATCGGTCACGATGTCACCGGTTTCAATAATCACACCGGCACCGTCGGACACTGGAATAAGAGGGAGTGAACCGGTCAATCGTCCGTAGCCGCGACGCACAACCACGGTGTCACGGTAATTTAGTGAAGCTGCCTGCATTTGAATCAGAACGCCGTCTGGAGAACACTTGGGACGGGTTTTTTCCTTCGGCAAAAGGGCGTCTGGCGTCCAATCGGTCAGTTCCATTACCCGCATAAACTCAAGCTCCCCTATAGTCGAATGACGCGCATCTTCCTTTCTCAACGGGACGCACGCTGCCCGCCACGAATTTACCAGACTTTGGCGTCAATTGTCGGCCAGCATACTTGTTCTTATAAGAAACTTTCTGGCAGTCCGATGCTTGAGCACACCGATTTATCGAACGCCCGCAATGTGTGAGTTCGACGAGGCCCCGAGCTAGCTCTTGCAGCGAATGACGGCAATCCGGGCTGCGACCGCAGCATCTTGACCGGTGGTTGAAAGGCGGGAATGGGCCGAAAACTCCGATTGGTGACCAAGACCTGATATACGGGTTTGTCGCGCACAACGGACCCAGCCAGAGTAAAGCTTGAACGACCGTTTCGGCAAATTCGACTGCCAAACGTGTAAGGTCCATTATGTTCAGTGCCAGTTGCACTTCGCCCGGCGGCCTCTCCGTCCACCCTCTCTCGCGAACAAAGTTGACCCATTTAGAGCCGACAATCAGAAACACTGAGGCGTAGCACTGAGAGGAGCCAAAAAAGCCCGCTTGCAGTCGCCTCTATGGGCGCGCCTGTAGCGACCGGCCCTGGGCGGCCGTTAATCGAAGTGCGAAGTCGCTGCAGCGCAGCCCGTCAAAGCCGACGTTCGCCGCGTCTGCGAAATCAGATGATGGGCAAAGTGACGCTGTGCGGGACTAAGTTGCCTTCAAAAATTGCGAAACAAATGCCATTTCGCGCAACCTCCCAGCGCAACCCGGAAGCATCGGCGCTGACCAAATCCTCTCGCCAGTTTGTTAGTCCGAGGCTCGTCGATGTTGTCAGAGAGGCATGCCAGTGGCACTCATTGCCGCAAGCCAACGATCCGCAAGACCTGATGCTGTCCACATGCCGGTGATCACCGCTCGTTCTCGGCTCACCGTCCAGTCGGGGTTCTCACTTAAGAATCCCCTCATTGCGGCCTCGGCCTTCTCGCTGTTTCCAATGCAGTGGTGGATCGCGGCCAGCGTCTTGTTCGCGGCAGCGGGCATCGAAGGCGCGGCTGTGAACGTGTCCAGTGCTTCATCGCAAGCGCCTGTCTGCCACTGGATCCGCGCCTTCGTCCAATTCGTGTCGTGCCCGTATAGTGGGTCGATCAACTCGATGCTGGCGATCTCTTCCAGCGCCTCGTCTGTTTTTCCGATGAACGCCAGTGCCTGCGCCAAGGCGTTGCGGGCAAAGGATGACGACGGGTTCAACTCGACTGCGCGACGGAACGCGCTGATGGCGCCATCTACATCGCGGTTGAACATCAGGACGCGCCCCAGCGCGTGAAAGGCGAGGAAATTGTTGGGGTCGAGTTCCACCCCCCTGCGGGCAAGTTCGTGCATCCGCTGGCGGATCGCCTCTTGGTCCCCTTCAACCCAGCCGTAGCGCAGCCCGATACGCAGAGACAGCGCCTGACCCAGCGGCCCCCACGCGGAATCGGGGTAGTCCCGCATGGACTGTTCCTGCTCCGCGATGTTGATCAGAAGGCTTTCACGAGAGAAGTTCCTCATGATCCGGCTTTGTGCCGCGTTGGCAATTAAGAGCGCGCTGACGTCGCCCTCGGACATGCGGGGTTCGGCCATGTCGACAACCCTTTCACCCACTGCACCGGCGATCTTGCGGCTGATGCGGCTGTTCGCCCGCAACAGTTCATTCAGCGGGACATCAAACTCATCGGCCCAAAGGTTCGCCTCGGTCGCACCGTCGATCAGCCTGGCCGTCGTGCGCACGCGCGTCCCGTCGTACTGCTGGCTACCTTCCAGCACATAATCGGCCCCGAGCCGTTCGGCGATTTCAGACATGGCCAGATCAGAGTCGCGGAAGGTGAAGCTGGAGCGTTGGGAGATGACCACGAACTGCGGGTAGAGCGCCAGCAGAGTCGTGATGTTGTCACTCACAGCGTCGCTCAGGTAGCCTTGGTATTCCGGCGGGCTGAAATCCTCGAACGGCAGGACTGCGATTACCGGCGGCCCGGGCGACTCCGTGGGCCTCAGAAAGGCGAAGGCTAGCGCGCAGACGCACAGCAGCACGAGGGCAAGCAGGGCAAGCCGGCCACGGGGCGGACCATCCGGCTCATCGGTCGAGACCGCTGAAGGCGGGACCAGCCGATACCCTTGGCGCGGCACGGTTTCGACGATGCGTTTGTCGCTGTCCTCCAGAACCCGGCGAATCTCGGCAATGCATTGCGCGACGCTATCGGCGGTCACAGCGCGGCCCTGCCAGACGTCTTCGATAAGCGTGTCTTGACTGACGATTTCTCCCGGCGCCTTCGCAAGTGCCATAAGAACTTCGCGTGATTGGTGCCGCAGTTCCAGCTCGTTACCATCACGGGAAAAAAGGCGCGAAACAGAGCGATCGAGAACGGCTGCCCCGAGGTCGATTTCAGAAGATTTCAATTCTCTTCGTTTGACGAAACGCATCTCCCTGACCTCCGATCAAGGCCACCACCGCCCCGAAGGTTCGGCAATTACCCGTTCAAAGATACCTTGCTGGGAAAATGATACGAAACCCGGCCACGAAAGGAAACGAGACATGAAACTCACGCAACTGACCCAGACCGCAATCGCCCTCATCGTCGCCACGACTGGCGCCGCTTCGGCGGACCAGTTCGCGATCCAGACAGACAAACCCGTGTCTGGCGCGTCCAAGGGCCTGCTCGAAACGTTGGATATTCGCGAGATCGACGCCTTGGAGATCAATGGCGCCCATTTCATCGTGCTTGAAGCGAAGAACGAGGGCTATGTCGAAGCCTACATCTTTGGGCGTCGCATTGATGCCAAGGCCCTCTACCGACTCGAGGCCGACTGGACCGGTGCCGGCCTGTCCTCCCTGCCGGTGGAGGCGCGCAGTGCCTTCTTCTTGGAAACCATCTGCGAGTTCTGCACGAGCTGAGGCACCTGCCACGGAATGCACATAGAGGGGCGCTACCTCTTCCAAAAACTAGATGCGCCCTTCGATGTGCGGAATGGCTGGCGGAACCCCGTACCCGATGCGGCGCGTCGTCAGGCATTCGGGAGGGAGCGGCTGTTCAAAGGTGAGGCAGCCGCTCCTGTTCCAGTGTACCTTTCCGAATGCAAGGACGGGAATGGGCTCCGAGCCGTCAACCACCTGAAACGTCAGATGAACGCTCCGTAGAACGAAAACACCTTTAGCTGCATAACTGTGCCCAGCGTCGCTTTGTGGACTGTGCTCAAAGTTTTGTGCGAGCCTAGGG
>NZ_JFKC01000055.1 GCF_002115805.1 Marivita geojedonensis
GAGTGCCAGATCTCTGAGATTGCCCGCAAGTTCCAGCCGGGCGCGGATGGCCCAGACCTGTTTGGCAAGAAGCGGGCGTTTTTGACCAATCAGTCGGCCTTTGTTCCAGGCCGGGCGTTTTGGTTTGAGGGCGGGAAGTTGAACTTTGGACATCGATTGTCCTCCATCCGTCCCTCCCACTCCTGGCGTCGACACCGCGTCAACCGACCTATGCTACCAATTGATTGAATGGTCGGTTCTTCAGCCTACCAGACCTTCGTGACACACGCAGCGATCGACCGAAAAGAGCCCGAAGCGGAATTGCGGCGTTGGGGCATTCATTCCAAAAGTAGGCAAAAAAATCGATCCTGCCCTAAGTTTGGATCGATTTCCGGTTCGCCAAACCAAAAGTTTGGAGAGATCAAATCTCACAAAGGTGCTTGGAATATGGCGCAACCAGGCATGGGCTCCTAATATTGGCACAATGAGGAACGCCCTTGTCTCAGCCGGTCTGATTATTCTTGCTCTGAACGTGTCGTGGTTCGTCGCTTATAGCGCGCAGCTCAGCGTAAATGGCCTGTTTTCTGATTGCCCGGAAGACATATCGCGCGTTTTCAAGAATGATGCCCAGATCGCCAACATTGGCATCCTTTTCCACATGATGGCAGGGGCCTTTCTGACGCTGGGCGCCCCTCTTCAAGCGCTCCCTGTCGTTCGAAACCGTTGGCCCAAGCTACACCGAAAACACGGTTTCGTCCTGTTCTGCCTTGCGATCATCACAGGATTTGGTGGGCTGATATACATACTGCTTGAAGGCACGATTGGTGGCTGGTGGATGTCGTTCTGGTTTGCGACCTATGGCGGCCTTTTGGTCTGGTGCGCCGTGAACACTGTACGCTTCGCGATGTCACAAGACTATGACCGACACTTTGCATGGGCGACGCGGCTGATTGTTCTAGCCGTCGGCTCGTGGATCTTTCGGATGCATTACGTTGTCTGGTTCTCCATCACCGGTGGTTCCGGATCAAATGAGTCGCTCACAGGACTTTTCGACAGGGCCCAGGTGGTCGCATTCTTCATGCCATACCTCCTTGTTGCAGAGTTTTTTCTGCGCAGAAGAAAGCCCAATCAAATAGAGAGAGACTGACAGACGAAGTAAAGGGTTTCGCCGTCTATCAGCCTCTGGAGGGAACGGCAGACCTCCAGTCAGGTAGCGTGAATGACTGCGTCGAGGCCATGAGGCCTAAGGTCTAAAGACCTCAAAAAGTCGAAAGAGCAACGTCGAACTTCAGAGATTTCCCTGTATGGGCCGATCAGTTATGGGAGACAGGTCGGCCTCATTCGGTGCGTTTTCTCGACGAAAGTGGGCTACTATTCGTTTATCCCAATTCGCCCCAGCAGGCTTAGGATTCGCCCCTCCCAGTTGTTGCGGGCAATTTCGTAAACCGGGTAATCGGTCACCGGCATGTTGAGGGCAACCTTATGATCACGCTCAGTCATGGCGAAATCAGCACGCTGTTCAGGTGATAGACCGCGAAGTTCCGCGCGATGGCGATATCCGGCTGGCATGGCCAAAAGTTTGGCTGTCACAGATACGACCCGTTGCTTGACGAGGTGTGTACGGCGGGCTGTCGACTGGATGAGGTCCATGAGAAATCTCCGTTTGTTGCTAGGTTCCAATGAAACAAACATGACAGCCAAGGCGTGCCAGCGCTTGGCGCCCCGGTGGAGAAGTATGAAGACTACGTGGAGATTTCCTCCCTTGAGGCCGCCGGAACAAACGTGCCCAACATGAGTCCTGCCAATTTGTCATAGTCTTGACGGTCGGCGAACGGATAAGCGCGGTTGAGAAAGGCCGCATCGAGATCGGGTCGCGCGTTCAGCGCCTCTTTCAGCACTTCTTCGGCTTCCGTTTCCTTTCCAAGCGCGTTGAGAGCCGCGGCCTCTGCCGCAAGGGCCCAATGAGGCGCGTTCGGCATTCGTTGAGCTTTTCTTGCCCAGCCAAGTGCTTCGTCGGCCAAGTTCACCAGCAGGCAGGAAAAGCACAACATCACGCAGACCGACCATCCTTGTGGATCGCGCGGACTCAGTGCCAGTACACGCTCGAAGTGACCTATGGCCTCAGCTGGGCGACCGCTGAGACACAGCGAATAACCTCGTCCAAAATGGCCATATGCATGATTGGGGTTGCGAGCGATTGCCTCGTCATAGGCGGCGATGGCGGCCTCGAATTCCGCGCGGGCCAGATGTGAACGGCCCAATGCAACATAGGAAAAGGCATCGCGCGGGTCGAGCTGCACGGCACGTCGTGCTGCCGCCAGCGCTTGATCAAGGGCCTCGTCGCCAACCACGCCTTCCTTGTGGGCGTGGCATAGCGCATATGCCAGTCCAGCATGCGCCAACGCATAGTCCGGGTCACGGGCCAGCGCCTCCTTCAATACCGCGACGGCCTTGACGTGAAGCCCCGGGCGTTGCTGCCATAGCATCCAAAGCCCGCGTTGTGTTGTCTCCCAAGTCGAGAGGTCTGTCTCACGCAGGCTGCGCAGCCGGTCGCGCTCCGCCGAAAGCAGCTCTGGCTCGATGGCAGCCGCAATCCGGTCGACATACGGATCTAGATCCTGAAGATCCTCATCTGAAAGTTCCCAGCGCTCCGACCAGATCTGTGCCTGGGAGTCAGTTGCACTGAGGTTTACCTGCAGGCGCCAGTTGCGGCCACGCTGGCGCAGCCCCCCTTCGACCAGATAGTCGGGGCCAATTTCTTCGATTGCCCGCGACATTTCCGTTCCTGCGAGATCTCGAAAGCCAAAAGACGTCAGACGAGAGATAACCCTCAGATCCCTGAACCGCGAGAGCGCTGAGATAACATCGTCGCAAATTCCATCTAGCCGCCACAGTGTTTCGGGATCGTCAGGAGCCTGCGTGAATGGAAGCACCAGAATTACTGGCTGGTCCGGCTTCTTGCCCGAAGAAGACACCATGTCGGCACTCGCTTCAAAATCAGCAACAAACTGATAGCCCACGCCACGGTGTGTTCGGATCACACTTTGCGCAGCACCGTCGTCACCCACGGCTACGCGTGCCGCCTTAATCCGGCTAGTCACGGCGGTATCGGACACGATACGCCCGCCCCAAACCCGTTCGATCAGATCGTCCTTACTCAGTACGCGGTCTTTTGCTTCGATTAAGGCCACCAACACATCAAAAACTTGGGGTTCCACGTCGATGGGTTCACCGTCACGACGCAACAGCCGTGCATCGGAGTGGATCTCGCAGTTTCCAAAACGTGCTTTCATCTAGCGACCCAGTTGCAACACGTTGACAGCATAGCGAAGACTGGAGCCTGCGACACCGCCTATTCGATCTCTGGCATTGGTTGAGTCATTCCCGTATTGGCCTCGAAATTTCTGGCGTAGGCAGTTTCCCGTCGAAGGTCGGCTCCGTCCCGCGACTCGGTCATTGCTCTAATTTCGGCGAATGTCCGCGGGTGGTATGACCAGTTCGCTACCTCAAGCGAGTAGTAACGCATCTAGGGTCAGGATGCATTGATTTTCGCACCGCTGCGTGATTCACGGCTCGGAAAACGGAGCGGTGACATGAGCGACCTTTACTGGCTGAGCGATGAGCAGATGGCCAAGCTTTCCCCTTTCTTCCCGAAGTCGCACGGCAAGTC
>NZ_JFKC01000056.1 GCF_002115805.1 Marivita geojedonensis
GGTCAAGGCGGCACCGATATCGCCGACGTGTCGATCGTGATTGACGGTGTCACGCAAAATGCCGCTCCAGTGGCCGGCAATGACGCTTATTCCGTAACCGAAGGCGATCTCCTTAGCGCCACCGATCTGCTGGCCAATGACAGCGATGGGGATGGCGGCATACTGAGCATTACCAGTGTCAATGGTCAGGCGACAGGCACAACAATTTCGCTCGCATCGGGTGCGCTTGTGACCGTGCAGGCGGATGGATCTTTCGATTATAATCAGAACGGTGCGTTCGACAGCCTGAACTCCGGAGAGCAAGCCACCGATGGTTTCAGCTACACAGTCTCTGACGGTCAAGGCGGAACCGACACCGCGGATGTATCGATTGTGATCGATGGTGTCTCGCCAGAAACTATCGCAACCTCGACTTTGATTAATTTTGAAGGTGTTGCTGTCGGGCCCTACGCCGGCACCGCCAACCTGCAGTTTGTTGGGCTTGAGGTGGTCAGCGATCAAAGCCTCAGCGGTGTTCACGCTGGACAAAGCTTAGGCGAGGTCACCATAACCACAACGGGTGAAGACTTCGATCTCGAATCGCTATCCATGATCGTCGCGTCGGGGCGTACAAAAGTCCTCATCGAAGCGTACGATGACGGGGTGCAGGTTGGCTCCACACAACTGAATGTCGGGGCTCGACGCCCGAACGATGCAATTTTTGACACGACCTTCGACAGCATCGATCAAGTTGTTATGAGGGGCGATGGCACCTTCCTCGTGGATGATATTTTTGTCGTAACTCACAGCATTGTCGATCCAGGTGGCAATGTCTCACCAGTGGCACAGGATGATACCTTCACCACAACGGAAAAAGATCCTGTCGTAGGCAATCTGCTTGTCGACAACGGCAACGGCGCTGATTCTGATCCCGATGGAGATCCTCTGGGTGTCATCTCGGTCGCCGGCGCGAGCACAGGACCTGTTGCGCTAGTCTCGGGCGCGCTTGTGACATTCGCCGAAGACGGCAGCTTCTCCTACGATCCAAATGGCGCATTCGATCAGCTCAATGATGGTCAGACCGCAACGGACAGCTTTGTTTATGAGGTTTCGGATGGTCAGGGTGGTGTCGACATGGCAACCGCCTTGGTTACGATTTTGGGCTCTGGTGCAGCACCCACCCAAATCATCCTCGATTTCGAAACTGGTCTGGAACAAGACGGGTTTACCGTTACGGGCGCCACAATTGATGGTGTCGGTTCCGGAGACCAATCGGCGCAAAGTGCAGGTGCCAGCTTGTCGATTACGAGGGACGGGAGCTTGTTTGATTTCGAAGGAGGGATCGTGACCGTGGTCGGAAGGGGCCGCGTCGAGGCCACCTTCACCGGGTATGCTAACGGCGAGGTTGTCGCGACCGAGGTTATCTCGCTGCGCGCAGGCAAGGAAGAGGCGGTCAGTTTGTCCAATCCCGATTTTGACACCATCGACAAGATTTCGATCATGTCGGTGGGTGGCGTTACAGTAGACGACCTTGCGTTCTGGGTCTGATTTTCCGCGTCAACCGGTGACCAGCCACAAAACTTTCACCCAGCGGATAGAGGATCTCTTTACAGTGCTATGCGTTTGGTCGCGGGTGGAGCAACCGACAGATGGGCGTAGTTTTCACATTAAGCAGCGCGGCGGTCGGCTGCGGCAAACAGGTCCTCGGCGAACGCCTTTCCGGTCTGGTCGTCGAGGGCATCTTCGTCCCGCGACCCAGTCATACGTCTAGCCCATCGTGCTGCACAGCGCGCCAATGGCCAGTTCGGTGAAGCTGCACTGCAGCGATTTGGAGGCCGAGGAGAGGTCCCTATCGGCTGCCTCTATCACAAGCAATGTCCGCAAACTGTGTACGCGTCGGTCTCTGCATCATTCAGCCTAGTCGGCAGTGGACTCGCTGCCGACGTCGGAGGCAGTGCCGCATCCGGGATGAAACAACCGTTCATCAGGCGGTGAGCAAATGCCTTTGTCGGAGGTGCGAGGCTCTGGGAGAGGTGGAGTTCAGGATCGTCTTTGTTGGTGGCTCTCTGGATGCGCTACTTGGAGGCGAGCAGGGGAAAACACATCCAGAGCCTACGGGTAGAGCTGAGCTGACGTGGAAAGACGAAGAGGCCCAACAGTAGGTCTGTGGTCCACGAGCAAAATGGGCCTCTTCGCATAGGTGATGGAAATTTGTGCTTTTAATGCCTTCTCAGGCTCTCACACTCTCGCCAAAAATCAAGACAGACACTCTGACCTACAAACAAAAAGCCTGTGCTGCCCGGAGACAACACAGGTGTAAGTCTTTGGGAACTTAATGTTGAATACCAACTGTATTCACAGACCATACATTTGATCATCTGTAGTTACAGAATAAAGTCAGAGTTACTGACCTAAATACTTGTTGGTAGCGCAGTGAAAAAGCTTCGACGACTCGTGGTCCTAGTTTACAATTCAACAAATTTTATCATGTCGATGTGGTCGATCTGAATGGCTTGGGGGAGGTATGAAAGCTTATAACGAACACACTTATCAGACCTTTAAGCGAAACACCGTTGAAACTATTCCACTTACTGAGGGGCTAATCAAAGATGTTATGCCTTACTTTCCCAAGTACATAAAATGTATTGGTGGATACGTTGATGACAGTAAGCAGTTCTGGAAGTCAAACTATCATTGGGAACACCTATGCTCTATGATTAGACGCTCCATCGAAGAAAATTTGTTGGACGACCGTCTTACGACCTGCGCAAAAGCAGTTCTAGCGAATCTAGAAAATAATCCACCGAATCCAATAACTGGATATCTTGCGGCGAAAGCGATGGGTACGCCAAAGGATATCACACCTCGAGATCAACAGATATCCCGCTGGAAAACACTACGCCAATCCAAAAAGGACTTTAAAACAATTATTACCAAAGCTGGAATCATTGGCCCCGGGAAGGATGAAAAGGAACATGTCTCTTGGTACTACTGCGTTGCTCCAGTTGCACGACCTGGTACATCCAAGCATGGATGTGGTTATGCGCTGGATATTCAAGGACGGGATAAGAAAGATAATCCATTAATTCGATCAGTATCTGCAGAATTGGGTTCAAGTCATATTTTTGACGAAGCTTCACATGTACATGTTGAGTTCAAAAATGGAGTGAATGGAGCATTAAGTTCGCGTGTTGCCGCTGCTAATCAAAAAGCAAATAAACCAGTGGGCGACGGTTCGACATCACCAAATGTTTCTATCGCACCGCCGCAAACCATGGAAAGCGAAACTGCTTTAAAGATGATGTGTTTGATAAAAGAGGATCCAACTGACCCTGAAGTTAATCCAATAAATGCGGAACCAACAACATATCTACAACAAGCACAAGAAGCATTTAACAGTTTCCTAACAGCCATTGATTGGTAGGTTTAGCACTACGTTCTCAGAGCAGACGGCAGCTCGCTTCACGAACGTGGGAGAACAGGTTTATCTCTACTTTTTATGTTTGACGGTGGCTGCATGTCTTTCTTCCTCAGTGCGACTTGAGACAAAACTCGCAACACTAGTTTTTCCATGCGGGTCCTTTGATCCTTAGGGTCAGGA
>NZ_JFKC01000057.1 GCF_002115805.1 Marivita geojedonensis
CCTGACCCTAGCCGAGCAGGGAAGGCGTCCACGAAACAGGCTCACGCAGCGCCCATCAAACAGTTCGATCAGGGGATAAAGATCCATCGGAGCCTCCTTTTGAAGCGAAACGCTTCGAGCTTGTTTCGGGACCCTAGACCCGCCGCGGCTGGCCAACATTCGCTGATGCGACGCTTCGCGATCTGATAGAGGCAGCGACGGATCTGTCTTGGCGATAAGCGGAACTTGTACATCTGGAGGTTCCGGAGAAAGGCCCGTGCCGAGATGCGTGCGCCTAAAAAAGTTTCAACTCTCCGCATCGATAGCGGCTTGCGCGTCATTTTGTTGGAAAAGCAAATGTCGAGTTTCGTCTGCAAGGGCATTCGCCGCATCAAGTGAAACAGAAAGCTGTCCGTCCGAGCCTCGTGACACCCAACCCTTGTTTTGTAGAATACTGACCTTGCGTCTGACAGTCTCACGCGGAATTCCGGAAGACTGAGAGACTGACTGGAAAGTACATGATTTCGAACTCTCATCTTTGTGATGCGTGTTGGTCATGTCTGGCGACGATGCAAACTCAGTTGGCCGCGGAACTGGCCTAGACTGGCTTCCGATCACTGCAAGAACGAGCACAAGGTCAAGGTCCCCATCAAAGCGTTCGCGAAGTTGGACAAGAAGTCTGGTCAAGCCCAGGCAAATATGCGCCGCGCGCGCTCATTGACGAGACATCGGCGCAGAATGCCCAAAGGTCTTTCTCTCAGCATGCGCTCTGGCCGCAGTTGTCATGTTCTGGTTATGAATCCTGACCCTAGACATTTTGCTACTGTTCGCAGAGCGAAAGTAGCGGATTTGAATGTCAAATAGATGGTTACTGGCTTTGGTGTGGTCATGTCACATCCGAAAAGGGATATTCTTCCAAGACATGAACATTTGATCCTACACATTACGGCCCATTACCTTTCACGAAAAGCAGTTCAATCAGGCTTTTCTTCCTAGGCTGTGCAAGCCGCGAACGAATTTTTGGGATCGACGAAGTGGCCTCGCCTCATTCTTAACGTTTTGTGGTCAAACTCTAATCTGAGTTCCCGTGCAGCCATTGTTTGAAAAGAAGCCATGTGCCGCCATGCGATCCATTTTCAGGGTCTGCAGGCTTTCGATCTGCTCAGAGGTAACGCGCCATGCCCAGCAATAAGACCCAACCCCCAATCGATGTCCCAGATGAGAGCCCGGCAAACCGGACGCTTTCTGGGTCTCTTGCGGCAAACCTGTCGTTTGAAATGTCGCCGACCGACCCCTTGCCTAGTGGTGTTTACACAGATCAACCATCTGCTGAAATTCCCGACATGCAAGCCCCAGCTGTTGCTCTACCGGAAACCAGTTCAAGCAGGGACAGTGCTTTTGAGCCAGCCCTTGCTTCCGCGAATATGGGTCAATCAGGTGCCACGATGAGGCCAGTGCCGCTTGAGGCCGGAGACCCGCTCCCCGGACTTAAAGAGGGCCAGGCTTTGGATATACCAACGAATGTTGCCGCGAGGTTTGAATGGGTGCCCGACCTGAACATCTACGAAAGCTTGTTGCATGAGGGCGCTTGTGGCTGCAGCGGCTGTTCGATGAAGCTTGAAGAACTCACCAAGGTCGCCGTCGAGAGCATAACTGTGGATGCGGTGGCAACGGGCACGTCATCTGCGGCCGCACTTTTGGGAGACATGTCCGACTTCCTTCTCACCGGATATTGGAACACCGGCTATGGCGATGGCACACGGTCTCACAATGTCACATCAACCGGGATCGACGCCAATAACGGCGTGCTGCACTACAACCTCTCGGGTTACAGCGCCGATGCCGACGGCCTGACAGCAGACCGTGCCGTTCTGGTTCGCGAGGCGTTTAAACTGTTCGAGGCAACACTCGGAATCCAGTTTGTCGAAACCACATCGACTGACACGAACCTCGTCGACTTCTTCTTCCGCGATAATGACAGCGGCGCCTATGCCAGCCACAGCTACTACAACAGTGGCGCATTGGGCAGCACAATCCACTATGCACAGATCAACGTCGCTCAGTCCTGGTCGGGCGGAACATCAACTTATGATGACTACACGCTGCAAACAATCCTGCACGAGATTGGGCATGCGATCGGGCTTGGGCACCAAGGCCCTTATAACGGCAGTGCCACCTATGGTGTGGACAATGTCTTCGCAAATGACAGCTGGCAAGCATCCATGATGTCCTATTTCAGCCAGACCGAAAACACCTCGATAAACGCAAGCTACGCATTTCTCCAGACGCCGATGGCCGTTGATTGGATGGCGCTGGATGTTCTTTATGGACGGCAAGGATACGGTGTGTCGAACGCCTTTACCGAGGACACCGTCTGGGGCTTCAACACCACAGTGACCTCAGGTGTCAGCGACATCTGGGCCCAATGGTCGACCTATGCCAACCGGACAGCATCGACCCTCGTCGATGGCGGCGGCATTGATACACTTGATCTTTCAGGGTATTCAAATAGCACGCTCATCAACCTTGCCCCCTCGGAGCAGGGTGCAACTTTCCCCTCCCTGTCTAACATTGGTGGCCGGATCGGAAACCTCGCAATGGCTGAGGGCACGATTATCGAAAACGCTATCGGCGGCGCCGGGTCGGAAGTGTTCTACGGCAATGTCGCCGACAACACGTTCACCGGCAATGGCGGCGATGACACCTTCTACGACAGCGTTGGTAGCGACACCTACCATGGGGATGCCGGCTCGGATCAGGTGATCTTTGGGGCGACCTTTGCCAGTTACACCATCGAAGTTGTCAGTGGCGTGCTACGGGTGATCGACACGGCCATCGACTGGGTTGCTGACACGGTCGAATGGCTGGCTTTTGCGGATCAGAAACTCAGTTGGCAGGCAGTGGCCGACACGGCTGGCGCAGTTAATACCCCGCCTGTTGCGGCAAATGACGCCTATTCCGTGACCGAGGGTGATCTCCTTAGCGCCACCGATCTGCTGGCCAATGACAGCGATGGGGATGGCGGTATACTGAGCATTACCAGTGTCAATGGTCAGGCGACAGGCACAACAATTTCGCTCGCATCGGGTGCGCTTGTGACCGTGCAGGCGGATGGATCTTTCGACTATGATCAGAACGGTGCGTTCGACAGCCTGAACTCCGGAGAGCAAGCCACCGATGGTTTCAGCTACACAGTCTCTGACGGTCAAGGCGGCACCGATATCGCCGACGTGTCGATCGTGATTGACGGTGTCACGCAAAATGCCGCTCCAGTGGCCGGCAATGACGCTTATTCCGTAACCGAAGGCGATCTCCTTAG
>NZ_JFKC01000058.1 GCF_002115805.1 Marivita geojedonensis
ATGATTGTAGTGAACGCGTGATGAGGCGGTGAACAAGAAGCGATCGGCCCGAAGCTGCCGTTCAGACAACCGGCGGCGAATGACCGGAGAGAGCCCTTCCTCGACATTGATCAATCGTGCAGCATCGAACACGAAGGGCGGATGCAGGATCTTCACTGCGGTTGCAGCTAGGTCATCACATCATCTCGAGAGCAGCCATTCATGTTTGGTCGTGATCTTTTCTCACGCGAAGTGGACATCTGCATGTGATCAATTTAGTTAAGCAATAGAATTCCTAAAGCTCAGGTTTTCAAAAGCCGCTTTCGCGTTTGTGAAGCAACTTGCTTAGGTTTAATTCGAACACAATCTATGTAGAACAGCACTGAAATTTCTTGCGGCTGCGGGAAGAAAATGGCGAAACGCCATGGAGACGTGGAAACTAGCCCGGTTGCAATTGATGGGACTGCTGCTTTAAGCGGCCAGTATGTTGAAGCCGACTAGACCAAATGCTGACACAGGTCTGTTAGTTTGTCAGTGTATCGCTGAAATCGTCAGGGCAGTTTACCTCGTTGTCCAGGCGCTACTCCTGACCGCACTCCTTTGGGGTTCGGTCAGGAGTAGAATAAGTTGGTTTTTTCGTTCGCGGTCATGACTGACGTGCTGAGGAAGGTGTCAAAAACAGGTTTGGACGTACAGGCTAATGCAGGGTATCGACTAAATCATTCGACGCCGAAAAGAGTGAAACCGGGTTTTCCGAAGTTCGAAGCACCACCCACTTGACAGGTCGAAGGGTACACCATGCGGAGCAGCATTATCTCATTCATTTTCGCGGGCTTCATTGCCAGCAGTGCAGTTGCACAAGATGGGCCAAGATCGATTGAAGGTACCGTTTCCTCCGACAGCTTTATCTTCCAGCCGCAATACTGGCCGAACCCGTCAGTGGGCCTTCTGGACGCCACCGGGTTTGTCGCCGGTGACTTTGACAGTTTCGTACCAGCCGACGACCAAGTACTCGGGCGGTTTACCGACCCGCTTTTTACCGGAGAAGGGCGCTACCGGATCGACCTTCCAATCGTCCCTCGCGGAGGACGACTCGATCTGAACGGCGATGGCACAGCCGCTTTGGGCATATTCACATTAGTTTCTGCTCCGAACCTGTCCTCTGACAGCTATCTGGAACAGCTTGAACAGTTTGGCGGTCTCTTCTCGATTCTGATCGACCAGCAAACCGGTGCCATAGAAACCGGTTCGCTGTTAATGTTCTCGGAGGATGGCGCCGAGTCCTTCCCATCCGCGTGGGGTGACGATGGCATATGGTTCACAGACGACGATCCGCAACAGGTTGTGCCACAAGGTTGGTCGGTCGCCAGATTGGTCGCCGACGGAGGGGTCACCATTGAGACCGATCCACGTCCCGAGATCAACACCATTGAAGCCGCGGATGCGGCTTCTCCCGACTTCTCTAGTCTAGGCTACGTGGAGGCGTTCGATGCGCTGATCGACCATCTGTGGACGCACTACGCTTACACGGAATTTCGGAATGTCGATTGGGATGCGGTCTCTGCCCGGTATCGTCCAGACGTGGTGGCTGCGGCGGATGCCGATGATGCAGGCGGTTTTTACCTCGCTCTGAACGATATGGCCCTGTCTTTTGAGGACACACATACCGCAGTCAGTGCCGGTTTTCTGAACCAAGCGATCAATACGGCAAAGCAGGAGGCTGAACTGTCCCGGTTTGGTGCCGGCGTCGGTGCCGAAGCCTTGGTCGTGTCGGATCCCGATGCGGGAATTCTGCCCGGTGACATGATCTTGGTCAGCCGGGTTGCTGAAGGCTCTCCCGCTGAAGAGGCTGGTTGGACGGAAGGCACTGAAATCCTTGAGATCAACGGTATGCCTGCGCACGAGTACCTTGCGTCGTTGCCTCTGATCGAAGCGACCGGTGTCGCTGAATTGCAACCCTATCTGCGAGCGCCGCGGTTGTTCAGCTTTCCTGACGGCGCAGAGGTTTCTTTCACCTTCCGCAATTCCGACGAACAGGACGCCCGAACTGTGCAACTGACGGCAGGCGACTTCATGGTGCCGTTCGAACCGTCCAAACCGGAAAAATCCACAATGCCGATCGACTTCACGTCGATTGGTGGCGTTGCGATCGTCTCGTGGCGGAACTTCTCTGATCACATGCTGTCGAAAATCGCGGTGCTGGAAGAGGCGCTTCAGATCGAATCTGAAACCGGCAGTACCGGAATGATCCTGGACCTGCGCGGCAATGGCGGCGGGTTGGTCGAGCTTTACCAGGTTATGGCGTCGTACTTCTTTACTGAAGGCGATCCCATGCCGGAACAGCCCTTCGATACGTGGGGCTACGATGCAGAGACGGGTGCGTTCGTCAGGCTGATGCCAACGGATCGGACGCTCTATTCGCCGCGCGCTGATTTGGCGTTTACCGGCCCGTTGGTCATTCTGATCGACCAGGGCTGTGCCAGTTCCTGTGAGTATTTTACCCAGCATCTTCAGCTCCTCGACCGCGCAAGTGTTGTGGGACAGCATGCCTCTCTTGGAGCGGGCGGGTTCATTGACCGGATTAATATGCCGGCGGAGATTTCGTTTCAGTACACGGCAATGCGTACAACTTTCCGCAACTCGGACGAGCCGAACCTTGAGGCTCGGGGCGTCATTCCCGATGTACGTGTGCCAGTAACGCTTGAAACGCTTGCTGCCGTCCGCAACGGCGAAGACCCGGTGATGGACGCCGCGTTTGACGTCATAGCCGCGCTGTCTGACCCCCGCCTAAAGCTGACGGCCACACCGTGGGTCTGGACCTTGGCAGCAACGGTAGATCTTGAAGAAGTCGAGATTGATGCGCCCGAGAAATACGAAGTCACGTTCTCCGACGATGGCACCTACACACTGCAGGCGGATTGTAACCGTGTCACCGGCAACTGGACGCTGGAGGATGCAATGCTGACGATGACGCCGGGCCAGGCGACTCTCGCCCTCTGTCCAGAGCCATCCCAGGGTGAGACTTTCGCGCGCATCATGGCGTCTGCAAACGCGATCGATTTCAACGGGGACGATCTTTTTATCATCGTGGAGGGCGACGACTACCTCGTGTTGCAGCTGGAAGCTACCGAGTAGAGACGCTGTTCCACGGTCCGCGTGGGACGCGGCTTATGCGGATCGCGCGACCCGAAAGCCGATATTGCCTGCGCTGCTGTCCGGTGAATTGGCGCTGCGGGCAGCAACCCGGTAACGGCGGCAA
>NZ_JFKC01000059.1 GCF_002115805.1 Marivita geojedonensis
TCCTGACCCTAGCGAATTTGACACGTTTGCGTTACCATCCAATACAAGTAATGGGCATTCAGACATGAACAAGCTGCTGCAAAGTGCGAAAGCAGGACATAAAAAATACAAAACGCTCAATGACAAAATCGAAAATGTCCAAGGTTACGTAGATGACGCCAAGAAGCTGCAACGATTTGCCGTTGCCGTTTATAAAGGTGGGCCTGGGAGTTCTTCTGAGATTTTGGAGTTGGCATATGAAGGCGTGTCACGATTAGCGCAACTTTTGCCTGCTCCATCATATGTGAGCAAGTATCTCGAGTTCTACCAGCCAGGCATCAATGCGCTTTCCGAACTTTGGCGGGTTAAAGACGAAGCTGAGCTTTCGCTGAAGTGGAGCAGCGGACTGCATGAGATGGAGAAGAATTTTTGCAAAGGTGTCGACTCAATCGTTTCAAAATATGCGTATGCATCAGAAATGGTCAATAAAGACGGATACGTATCGTCCGATTTGCCCGATGATTTAAAAATGTATTTAAAAGCACACTCGGAATACGAAGCGGGCATGCGAGATGTTCGTAATGCTGTTCGTAATGTTGACTGGCGGAAAACGCTGCGTGCTATCGAAACAGTCGACTTTCACCTGGAATACGCGGCAGGCAAGCACGAATACCTTATGAAACAAAAAAAAGCTGTGAGTATGGGCGTCATTTTGGCCGCCAAAGATATCGCAGCTGCCCACGCGCATTTTGCACAAACTTTTGCACGCACTCGTGAAGCTGGGGACAAGGCGAACAAAACCATGCGGAAACTGACGTCCAGCACAAACCCCGCAATGTCTATTGGCGGGTCCTATGTTGAAGGCGAGATGAACTGGGAAATATACAAGCGCGAGGTCTCGGACCGCATCACGCATGGCAAACCAACAGCAGGTTTGAGCAACGAAGATGTGCAGCTTATCCTTCGTGGAGATTGGCGGGACACCAGCAGCTATAAGCATATGTCCGCCTCCATGCGGAAGATTCGAGCCTTGGCGTATGATTGGTCTCTTTGGGCGTCTTGGACGGCAAACGGTAAACTGCTAGCTTTGTATTAAAACGCGCTATTTGAACGCCACGCAACGAAGTACATCAAAAAAATTTAATGTCGGGATTGGCTGGCCAGTATAAGTTTGCGGGACTGACCTGGTAGTGCGCGGCATCGAGCAGTCACTCCGACAAAAAACTGTCCAAAGCCTTTGCTCCATTGGGTTTTGGTGTTGGAGTCTCTTTCCCCTTTTATGTCGCAGATCGTATTGATATGGGACGGAATCGATATCGGCGGACTCAGTCCTGCAGCGAGTTATCGGGACGCAAACCATTTCTCAATCGTGGAGCCTCCCGGAATGGCGGTCACAGTCGGACCATCGAAGCTTGCGTCGAGGGCTGCATTCCCAATGTACTGGGTCTGAGTGCCTGCCGTCACTGGCCGAGCCATCTCATTTGCGAACAATGTCACGAACGCGGAACCATCGACCTTTGGTCGATTGCGGCGCCGGTCCCGAGCTTTGCTGCGCCCGGCAATCCGGCATCCGTGAAGTTCGATGACGCCGAAAGGACACATTGGCATCGCCATGCCTCCAATCATGATCGCGTCAATGAAATCTTTGTCGCTGTCGTCTTCCTGCATGAGCACGGCATCGCGTGTAAGCTCGACCATGCCAAACAACGAGCCCGCGACACCCTGCGAACCAGGCGAGCCGTGACCGGTGAAACGCAACAGAACCACCTGCCAACCATCGCGGCTGCGCTCAGCCAGGCCCCGCCTGATCTTATCGTAAACCTGCTCTTTGCTCTTCAGGCTGATAGGATTACTACCCATCGCCACAAATCGATTATACTGCAGCCTGCAGATATAGGCGTCTTTTATCCAGTTGTTTATCTTTCGATTTGCAATCAGTTCAGCGCGCCAAGTGGGAAGGTTCGGATCTTCGGCCTGCTGTTTCTGTACCAACTCGCGAACACGATCGGCTCGTGTCTTCCCGTTAAATAGTTGGAACTCCAGCACGCGGTCGCAAACGTCCACAATGCGCCACTTCGCCATGTCGGCCAGTGGCCTCCAAAGGAACCTATCGAAGACCGGGTTGGCGGGCGTTATGCCGAGCGCACTTTTTGCACTGCTTACAGCGCGTTGCGTATTTTGACCGAAGATTCCGTCTGCCAATAGCTCGGGTAACCCCGCGAGACGAGGATCCAGCTCACGACAGGTATTCAGTAGCTTTTGAGCCATGCCGACACTCGGCAGTCGGTCGCCGCGTTTTAGGTAGAGCAAAGGCACTTCCCCCAAGCAAACGTAACATGTCGCTTGAAATCGAGGAAGCTACTTGCTCAAAAATGGCCTTGGATCGAAAGCTTGGACAGGCGGATCCATTTTCGAGCCCAGCAAAATTGTTGGGGGCAGGTGTGCCCGACATATGGACGGATCCCGTTACCAATTTAGTTGGCGCGCAGATCTTGAAGTCTTTCGCGGTATTTTGTCAGCTGCGATTATCGGACCACTGTGGCCTCCCCAATCTTCATAACGCTCCGGAAAATCCGAAAATCGTTCAACCGCGCTATGTCGAGTTCTTGCGGATATCCTACAATGAATTGTTCGAACCTCTTGCCGAAATTATTGTCAGAGAAACCTGGCTTGAAGCGCGGCAGGGCGGACCGTAGCATTTCCACGTGACCAGATCTTCGCCTTTTCGCTACTTCAAGACGAGCCCCAAAGTTTACCGACTGGCAGTGATGCTCTACGTCCGGTCTGTCATCCAAGTTTTTCAGAAAAAAGTTGGGTGCTTGAACGGCTGCTTCTTCTTTCGTCGTGCTTTCTCTTTGGCACGCGCAGCAACCACAAGTCACGTCTTCAGGGGCGCGAGCCGCGGTTACGAACTGCAGATACCAGTCGTTCAAGTCGCAAAGCTGTTCGTCGGCAAGGTCCGCACTGCAGACCTAGCCCACCGCTTGGACGAACGACTGCTACCTGACACCCGTTGCCCCCGTAAAACCCGTTCGAGTGTGAGTTCGTATTCCTGCTCTCCAGGCCCAGCCCCACCAAGAAACCGAGCAACTCTAGGGTCAGG
>NZ_JFKC01000006.1 GCF_002115805.1 Marivita geojedonensis
CCTGACCCTAACGTCATTTTCGGAGTTGCTGCCGACCTGTTCGTAGATGTCCGACACGTTCGCTGAGCTTTGAGCGAGCCAGGCATTCACATCACCGGCAGTATTCAGATAGTTCTGAATACCGATCTCTGCATAGATATCCGAATACATCTGATCATAAGAGTCGTTTGCCGCGCTGTTCACGCGCGCTTCGAAACTCGCGTTCGATTCCCGGTAGGGGATAATCCCGCGAAACCCGACATCGCGTTCAACGGTAAAGGAATCACGGTCCCCGGTCAGCGAACTCGACACAACGACATCTACGCTGCCGCCGAAAAAGCTCTGGTCATATTCCGCAGTAATAGACGAGGCAATTCTTTGGGTCATTTCGCCGATAATGTCATCGCCGGTTGCAAAGACGCTCAGCAGGAATTCCGCGGCTTCTTTCACCGACTCGTGTATCCCCGCGCCACCCAGTGGGCCATCCTGTACGGCGTTGGCGACCATCATGCGCGCGGCAATGGCATAGTGCAGCGCACCGAACGCATAGGACAGCGCCTCCATCGGTGCGTTTTCATACGTCGCCGAAACCTGCAATCTGATGTCATTCAGTGCGCTCTGAGACGCAAGAATGGCGTTGTTCGCAAGGACATCGCGCGCCGCGCTGTCTTCGGAGGCGCGGTAAAGAGCGAGGTTGTCGAGCGCGGTATCGGCCTGACCCAGTGACTGAGCAATGCTGACATTGATCACAATCCCAGGCAGGTTTTGCAGGTTCGCCAAATTTGATTTCAGTTGATCCAGATCGCGTTGGCGTTCTTCATCGCTGTCTGCGGATGCAAAAAACGAATAGATCGAAAGAACGTCAGCAACCAATCCAATTGCGCCAATTGCGGCGACTGCAGCGACGGGTAAGGGCAATGTAACTCTCCAATTGTCCGACGTTCGGTAATCGCTTGAACGCGGTTCGGTGGACGATGGCACAGAAGGATAATTCGATCAACGACTTGTGCGGCATGGCCCATTGGGCGCCAATGCCTGAGCGGGACACGCTGACTGGCGGGATTGGGTTTGTGCCGCCCGCTGTCTGTCAGTGCTTTCTTTTTGTGCTGCATGTGCTTAGGCTGCAATGCAGCAAAGACATACCGGGGGGAGGGGACACCTTGGCCGAAGACAAGAAACCGCTGCTGATCAAGCGCTATGCAAGCCGACGTCTCTACAATACTGAAACATCCGACTATGTGACCCTTGAGGACATTGCGAGTTTCATTCGCAGCGGGCGTGAGGTGCAGATCGTCGATCTCAAGTCCGGTGACGATTTGACCCGGCAATACCTGTTGCAGATCATCGCCGAGCACGAAAGCCGCGGGGAAAGTGTTCTGCCGACAAACGTTCTGAACGATCTGGTGCGCAGCTACACGACGCAGGCAACGAGCGCCGTACCGCAGTTTCTGGCGGCAAGCTTTGAAATGTTCCGTGAAAGCCAGTCCAAGTGGATGGAGAACATGAACAAGGCAAACCCCATGTCGGGTGTGCCGGGGTTCGAAGCGCTGCAGGCGCAGCAGGAAGCGTTTCTCAAGGCGATGACGGGCGGCATGTCCGGCAATTGGTCGGGTCCGGCCTCCGATGAAGCGTCGGCCGAGGCCGAAACCCCGTCGGAAAGCGACGATCTGGACGCCATCAAGACGCAATTGGCCGAGCTTCAGAAAAAGCTTTCGAAACTCGGCAAGTGATCAGGCCATCGCCTGCACTGCCGGGCGCATGACCTGATCGATGGCGGACAGGATCACGTCCGCCACCCTGTCGCAATCGCTCAGGGTCAGCCGGGCGGGCAGGCGGCAGTCGCAGGCGCGCGACAGCATCCGGCGCGTTTTGGGAAGATCCGGTGCCGGTCCAAGGAACTCCCAATTCCAGAAAGCACGGGCGTTATCCGTGCTGCGACCGAACACCTGTATGGACACGCCCATCTCCTTTGCGGCATCGACGAAGGCATCGACATCGCTGTCGGTCATGTCGCAGAGCGAGAACTGAAGCGAATCCGGCGCGCGCTCTTCCTGCGGCAGAGACGGTGGCACGGTGATCCACGGTGACTGGTTGATCCTGTCAGCCACGTGATCGTGGTTGCGGCGGCCATCGCGGACGCGGCGGTCAAGCTCGGCCAGTTGCGGACGGATCACCGCCGCCGACAGGTTCGACATACGCAGATTATAAAGCGGCAGCTTATTCTGCCACTTCGCAAAGGCGTCGTGCAGGACCGGGTGTTTCTTCCAGTTGTGCTCATAGGCCCCCGACAGGATCACCGCGCGGGCGATCAGGTCCGGATCGTCAGTCAGAAGGATGCCGCCTTCGCCGGCATTGAGCATCTTGTAGCTTTGGAAGCTGAGGCAGCCGACATGACCCAGCGTTCCGATCCGCTGCCCGTTCCAAAGCGTGCCCAGCGAATGTGCCGCGTCTTCAATCACCGGAAGGCCACGCGCCTCGGCCAGTCGCAGGATCGCGTCCATGTCGGATGTGTGTCCGCGCATATGGCTGATCATCACCGCCTGAACATCGTCCAGCTTCGCCTCGAAATCCTCAAGGTCGATGCGGTAGCTGTCATCCACCTCGCAGAGCACCGGCACGCAGTCGGCATGCACGATCGAGGACGGGACGGCGGCAAAAGTGAACGCCGGGATCAGAACGCGGGAATCGCGCGGCAGGCCAAGCGCCTTAAGCGACAGGAACAGAGCGGCGGAACAGCTGCTGACTGCCAGCGCATATTTCGCCCCCATGAGATCAGCGAACTCCGCTTCCAGAAGCGAGACCGGCGCAGCCTCTGGCGCGGTGTAACGAAAGAGATCCCCGGAGTTCAGGAGGCGGTCGATTTCCTGCCGCGCCGCTTCGGGGATGGGTTCTGCGTCATGCATGTTCGGGAGGTCTGCCATATCCGTGCCTCGTATCTTTCCTTGATCGATCATACGCGCTGTCACAGCCGTATGACAGAGTATGACGGTTCGGGCTGGAAACGGATTGCCGCGTCAGATGCCCAACCGGTCACGCATCGCAAACCATGTCATCGCCAGCGTAAGCAGAGGGGTCCGGAACATGCCTCCACCGGGGAAGGGGGTATGCGGGATGGCATTGTATGTCTCGAAACCGTCTGACGTGCCGCGCGTGGCCTCGGCCAGCAGCTTGCCCGCCTGAATGGCCGTGCCGACACCATGGCCGGAATAGCCCGAGGCCGACAGCATGTTTGGGCGAACGCGCGCGAGATATGGCATACGTCGGATCGTGATCGCCAGTGTCCCGCCCCAGGCGTAGTCGATCCTGACATCCCTGAGGTGCGGGTAGATCACGGCCATCCGTTTGCGCACCAGCGCGGGGATGTCCGCAGGGAAGCGATACCCATAGGTTTCGCCGCCGCCGAACAGCAGTCGTCCGTCATGGCTCAAACGGAAGTAGTTGACCACAAAGCGGGAATCCGCCACGGCCACATCCCGCGTGAGCACCTTCATCCTGTCTTCGCCCAAGGGCTCGGTGGCGACGATGTAGTTATTGATCGGCATCACACGGGCAATCACCTGCCGGTCGAGCCCGCCAAGATACCCGTTACCCGCGAGGATCACCTGATCCGCAATGACATGTCCCGCATCCGTGCGAACGGTGATCTTGGATCCATGCCGGATGTCATGCACATGGCTGCGCTCGTGGATGCGCGCCCCGGCTTTGGCGGCTGCGTCCGCCAGTCCAAGCGCCAGACGCAGCGGGTGAAGATGCCCGGCTCCCATATCGAGCGTCCCCCCGATGTAATCGGGAGAGGGGCAGAGCGCATGGAACGCGTCGCGATCCAGCGCCTCGATGCGGTCGTAGCCGTAGCGTGTCTGAAGATGCTCTGCGTATTGGTGCAGGTCATCGGCATCCGCAGGCCGGGAGGCTGCCCAGGCGACGCCATCCCTGAGATAGCAGTCGAGCCCGTGTCGTGCGACAAGATCGCGGACAAGGGTCTTGGAGTCCTCGCCCAGATCCCAGAGCGCCCGCGCTGCATCGGACCCCACCAGCTTTTCCAGTGTGATCTGGTCCTGCCGCTGTCCGGACCCCAGCTGGCCTCCATTGCGCCCGGACGCCCCAAAGCCCACACGGTGCGCGTCCAGAAGGACCACATCTGCGCCCATTTCGGCCAGATGGAGTGCTGCCGACAGCCCGGTATACCCGGCACCGATGATGCAGACATCGGCGCGGGTTTCACCCTGCAGCGGGGCAAAGGGGGGCAACGGGGTCGCTGTCGCGGCGTACCAGCTATCGGGATATGACCCACGGGCGTCATTGCTGAACAACAGATTCAAAGCGCGGTCCTGTTCTTCTTCTTTTTCCAAATATGCCGGGGAGCGCGAGGGGCAGCGCCCCTCGCCCTGGTCGGACCGGCGCAGCCGGTCCGAAACCCTCGGATCAGACGTTGAGCAGCAGGTGTTCCCGCTCCCACGGGCTGATCACCTGCAGGAATTCCTCGTATTCCGCCCGCTTCACGATCGAGTAGACGCGGCAGAAATCCTCGCCAAGGATCTGGTGCAGATCTTCGGCTTCTTCGAAGACCTGCAAGGCCTGACCCAGAACCTGCGGAATGTCCGGCTCGCCCTCATAGGCGTCCTTCTTGAGCGGTTTCGACGGCCATTTTTCATTGACCAGACCAAGATAGCCACAGGCCAGAGACGCCGCGATGCCCAGATAGGGGTTGCAGTCCATCCCAGCCAGACGGTTTTCGACCCGTCGGCTGGCGGGGCCCGACAGCGGGATACGGATGCCCGTGGTGCGGTTGTCGCGGCCCCAGGCAAGGTTGATGGGAGCCGCATGTTCCTTCACGTAGCGGCGGTAGCTGTTCACGTAAGGCGCAAGAACCGCAATCGCTGCGGGCGTGTAGGTCTGCAACCCGCCGATGAAGTGGAAGAACGCGTCGGTCTCGCCACCTTGCGGCCCGGAAAAGATGTTCCGACCGGTTTCGATATCCATGATCGAATGGTGGATATGCATGGCGCTGCCGGGTTCGTTTTCGATCGGTTTCGCCATGAAGGTGGCAAAGCAATCGTGGCGCAGGGCTGCTTCGCGGATCAGGCGTTTGAAATAGAACACCTCATCCGCCAGTTTCACCGGATCGCCGTGGCGCAGGTTGATCTCGAGTTGACCCGCTCCGCCTTCCTGCGTGATGCCGTCGATCTCGAACCCCTGCGCTTCGGCGAAATCGTAGATGTCGTCGATGACGGGGCCGAATTCGTCGACCGCGGTCATGGAGTAGGCCTGACGCGCCGCCGCCGGGCGACCCGAGCGACCCATCATCGGTTCGATGGGTTTGGCCGGATCGAGGTTGCGCGCTGTCAGGTAGAATTCCATCTCGGGCGCGACAACCGGTTCCCAGCCCTGCTTGCGATAGAGCTCGACCACGCGTTTGAGCACGTTGCGCGGTGCGTAAGGCACGGGATTGTTCTTGCGGTCATAGGCGTCGTGGATCACCTGAAGCGTCCAGTCGCCGGTCCACGGCGCGGCGGTGGCGGTGCTCATGTCGGGACGCAGGATCATGTCGCGTTCGATGAAACCGCCATCGTCCTCGTCGGCGGCTTCGCCCCAGTCTCCTGTAATGGTCTGGAAAAAGATCGAATCCGGCAGGTGGAAATAATCCTGACGCGCGAATTTCGAGGCGGGTACGGCCTTGCCGCGCGCAATGCCGGGCAGGTCCGCAATCACACATTCGACCTCGTCGAGGCGGCGACCTTCGAGAAAGGCGCGCGCGGGCTCGGGCAGGGCATCGGTCCAGTCGGTCATGCGAGGGTTCCTTCGCGGAAGAAATGGGCGAACTGATCGGCCATGCGGGTATTGTCGAGAGGCTGTCCCATCCGCGACAGCGCGTCCTGCATCCGATCATCGGGCACAACACCCTTGCCCCGAGTCTCGATCAGCCCCTTGATGAAGTCATCGCCATATTCGGGGTGAGGCTGAACGGTATAGGCTTTGCCGGGGTAAAGCAGGGCGGCATTGGCACAGTGCGTGCCGTATGCCACGACCTCTGCGCCTTCGGGCGCATCGATGACCTGATCCTGATGCCAGGCGTTGATCGTCATTTTGTCACCGCCAAAATCGTAGACCTGCTGTCCCACGACCCAGCCGCCGGGGTATTTTTCGACTTTCCCGCCGAGGGCCTGCGCGATGATCTGGTGGCCAAAGCAGACACCAATAAGGGGACGGCCCGCGTCGACGATATCGCGGATCAGCTGTTCGAGCGGAGGAATCCAGGGGTGATCCTCATACGCCCCGTGTTTCGATCCGGTGATCAGCCAGCCGTCGGCATCTTCCGGGCCGTCGGGAAACTCGTTTTCAACCACGCTCCAGCTTTCGAAGGTAAAGCCTTTGTCGGCGAGCAGCCGTTCGAAGAATCCGGGGTACTCACCGAACGTCTCTTTGAGTTCGTCCGGCGCAAGCCCCGTTTGCAGAATTCCGATTTTCATGAAGCACCAAGGTGTTTGTGGTCATAAGCTATGCGTTCGATCGCGGCACAGCAAGGGACGCGCCTAAACCGTATCGAGGTATATTTCGACGCGTTCCGCAGGAGTGAGCTCGTCCATGTAGTGGATTTCCTGTTTCTTGGTCAGAACCAGGTTGCGGATCATGTCTTCGTGGAAGATGCGCGGCATGACGGTGCTTTTTTCGAAAGCGGCAACTGCGCTGGGCCAGTCGGACGGGATCTGCGGCAGGTTCAGCGCATAGGCGTTGCCCTTGACCGGTGCGGGCGGTTCGGACTGGTCTTCGATGCCCACAAGGGCGGCTCCGAGGATCGCGGCGAGCGTGAGATAAGGATTCACATCTCCGCCCGCAACGCGGTGTTCGATACGCCGGGCGGCTGGATTGCCCGAGGGCACGCGAATGGCCGTCGTGCGGTTCTCATAGGCCCAGGCAATGCCGGTGGGGGCATGGGATTCCGGAACAAGCCTGTCGTAGCTGTTCATGTGCGGCGCAAACAGCAGGGTGCTGTCAAACATGCCGTTCAGGCATCCCGCTATGGCGTGGCGCAGGGTGTCGGTGCCCTTGGGGCCGCAGTCGTCAAAGACATTGTCGCCGTTTTCGTCGAGGACCGAAAAATGCGTGTGCATGCCGGACCCGGAGTAGTCAGGGTAGGGTTTCGCCATGAAGGAGGCGGCAAAGCCGTGCCGGCGCGCGAGCCCCTTCACCAGCATCTTGAAGAGCCAGGCATCATCGGCGGCGCGCAGTGCATCGTCGGAGTGCATCAGGTTCATTTCGAACTGTCCCAGCCCGGCTTCCGAGATCACCGTGTCGGCGGGAATGTCCATCGCCTCGCAGGCGTCGTAGAGATCGGTGAAGAAACGGTCGAACTGGTCGATCAGGCGGATCGACAGGATCTCGCCCGCCTTGCGACGCTTGCCCGAACGCGGAGAGGCCGGAACCTGCAGGTTCCGCGTGCTGTCGTCGATCAGGAAGAATTCGAGTTCCATGGCCACGATCGGGGTCAGACCCCGGGCCTTGTAGCGCTCGACCACGGCGTTGAGCGCATGGCGTGGATCGCCTTCGAAAGGCTGGCCATTGTCGCGGAACATCCAGAGAGGCAGAAGCGCACTTGGCGCCTCCAGCCAAGGCATGGGAACAAATCCGCGGCCTGTTGGCCAAAGGACGCCATCCGCATCGCCTGCCTCGAAGACAAGCGGGCTGTCGTCGATGTCTTCGCCCCAGATATCGAGGTTCAGGACCGAGAGCGGAAATCGTGTGCCGCCGTCGAGCACCTTGTCGGCAAAGCGTGCGGGCACCCGCTTGCCGCGTGCCTGTCCGTTAAGGTCCGAGGCGGCCACACGGATTGTGCGAACCTGAGGGTTCTTGCGGAGCCAGTTTCGAATATGCGTGTCCATCGGAGCGCCGTATTAATAATTTGATCAAATTCAGAGATAGGCGGGGCGACCGCGCCTTAGCAAGTGAAATTCACCGAATGACGTTCAGTTTCAGCTTCATCTTGCCTCGAACGTCCTGTGGAAGGTGACGATTCAGGCGTCGATTGATCAAACCGAAGAGGCTGATGATCAACAGCGTCAGAATAATGAAGTAGAAGGCAAGGATCGGATAGGGGACGAACGGGTTGAAGGTCTTGTCGGCGAAGAAATTCGCGTAGTAGAGCGCATCCCCCCGTTGCTGCCATGCCGGGAAGCCCGAGAAATAGACCAGCGTCGTGGCATGAAAGAGGAAGATCGCCTCGTTTGTGTAAGCTGGCCAGGCAAGACGCAGCATGGTTGGCCACGTGATCCGCCGGAATCGCGACCAGCCTGACATGCCATAGGCGTCGGCGGCCTCGATATCGCCTTTTGGGACAGATTGCAGTGCGCCATAGAAGATCTCGCCGGAATAGGCGGCGGTGTTCAGAAACAGCACGATCAGGGCGCCCAGCCACGCCGAGGTGAACGGGTTGAAAAACGGCGAGATCGGTTTGAGCGTGAGGAAGAGGAAGTAGGCAAAGAAGAACTGGATGAAGAGCGGCGACCCGCGGAAGAGGAAGATGAACCAGGCGCTGGCCTTTTGCAGCACCGGGTTCGTCGATGCCTTGCCCAGGGCTACGGCGGTGGCCAGAAAGAACCCCGAACACAGCGCCAGCACGCCGAAATAGATGTTCCAGATCATGCCCGAGCCGATCAGGGTAAACTGCTGGCAAAGCGTATAGCCTTCACGCGGCAGCACCCGTTCACCGATGCCGATGGAGCGCAGGCCGTAGTCGGCGATGGTTTCCCAGCAGCTCATGCGGCAGCCTTTCTCTGGGCTTCACCTGCGAGTGTCGCCTGACCGTGGGTGAGCTTGAGCATCAGCTTGTCGAGCACGATTTCCGACACGCGCGTAAACAGCAGGTAGAAGATCAGCAGCGCGAGGAAGTACCACATGCGCCAGTCACCATGCGGGTAATCGGTGAACCGTGCGGTCTTTGAGCCGCCCAGTTCACGCGCCCAGTAGACGATATCTTCGACGCCCAGCAGGAACAGAAGCGGGGTGGCCTTGATGAGAACCATCCACAGGTTCGACAGGCCCGGAAGCGCAAAGACCCACATCTGAGGCACAAGGATGCGCCAGAACACCTGGCGGCGGTTCATGCCGTAGGATTCGGCCGTTTCAAGCTGGTTGTGGGGCACCGCGCGCATCGCACCATAGAGCACGTTCGCGGCAAACGCGCCGAAAACGATGGCAAAGGTCAGGACAGCCAGGAAAAAGCCGTAGGTTTCGTGCACCCATTGCGGGGCGTTGCCCAAGGGCAGCTTGGCGATGTCGCAGACGACGAAATCATTGCCCTGCCAGATGTCCGCCTCCCAGTCGGGACATTTGATTTCGTGGCGGATCCACTCGAACAGCTGGTCGAGCGCGATCACGAAGAACAGGAAGAATGCGATGTCCGGCACGCCGCGCACGATGGCGATATAGGCTTTGCCGATCCAGCTGAGCGGAGGGAAGGGCGAGCGGGCGCTGGACGCGCCGAGAAAGCCAAAGATCAGAGCAGATGGTGCCGTGATAGCCAGCAACAAAAGAACCGTGAACAGCGACGTGTAGATCGCCATGTGTTTGCCGGTGGTCAGATAGCAGGCCATCCATGCCAGGCCGTCGAGCGACGCGGGATCGACACAAAAACTGAACATCTGTTCCCCTGAGCGGCTTCGGGTTGGGCAAGTCTTGCACGTCCATGCCGTGCTTGACAATTCCCGTGTCGCGTAACGCCTTGAGCGGTTTCAGGAAAACCGCAGCCCTGCGCGCGACTTGAGCAGAAACGAGAAGGGGCCGCAGTGGCGACCCCTTCCCTGGTTCGGGTGCTGCCGGATCAGAAACCCGGTCCGATTTCCCATTTTGCGAGCAACGCGTTCAGCGTGCCATCATCCTTCATGGACTGGATCGCCGCGTTGAACTTTTCCTTCAGCTCGGTGTCGGATTCACGAACGCCCATACCGACGCCGCCGCCGATCAGCTCCTGCTTTTCGAGCATCACGAGGTCTGCGTTTTCCTCGGCAATCGGGCGCAGGTAGGCATCATCTGCCAGAACCGCGTCGGCCTCACCGCTGCGCACGGCCGCGATGGTTTCGTCCGGGGTCGCGAATTCAACCAGAGTTGCACCGCTGGATGCAATGAACGCGGCCTGAATGGTGTTGGCCTGGGCCGCGATCACACCGCCTTCCAAGTCCACATCCGCGCCATCAAGGGCGAGGTAGGAAGACGGGTCCGGCTGGGTGTAGTTCTGGGTGAAGTCGATGACCTCATCGCGCTCGTCGGTGATCGACATACCCGCGATAATGGTGTCGTAGTTGCCCGACACGAGGTTCGGGATGATGCTGTCCCACTCGTTGGTGACCCATTCGCAGGTCAGTTCGGCGCGGGCGCAAAGCTCGTCGCCCAGTTCGCGCTCGAACCCGTCGACTTCGCCAGCGTCGTTGATGAAGTTGTACGGAGGGTAGGCGCCTTCGGTGCCCATGCGGACAACCGAATGGCTGCCGGCAAACGCGACAGAGGCCGAAATGGCCAGTGCGGCTGTGCCGAGAAGGATGGATTTCATGGTTGGTTCTCCCGGTTTCTTGAGTGGTTATTCGGCCATCGTCGAGGACAGAAAGCCTCGCAGCCGTTCCGATTTCGGTGCGCCGAACAGCGTGTCAGGCGCGCCTTCTTCTTCGATCAGGCCCTGGTGCAGGAACACCACGTGACTGCTCACGTCGCGGGCCATCTTCATGTCATGGGTGACGATCATCATGGTCCGGCCTTCGGCGGCCAGATCCTTGATCACGCGGACCACTTCCTGTTCCAGTTCAGGGTCGAGCGCGGATGTCGGTTCGTCGAACAACAGAGCTTCCGGCTCCATGCAGAGCGCACGCGCAATCGCTGCACGCTGCTGCTGACCGCCCGAAAGCTGAGCCGGGTACACATCGCATTTGTCGCCAATGCCCACCTTGTCGAGATAGCCGCGCGCGGCGTCCTCGACTTCGGCCCGGTCGCGGCCCAGCACGGTCAGGGGGGCTTCCATGACGTTCTGCAGGATCGTCATGTGGGACCATAGGTTGAACTGCTGGAACACCATCGAAAGATTGGTGCGGATGCGCAGAACCTGTTTGGGGTCGGCGGGATGCCGCCCCAGGCCGCTGCCCTTCCACGTTACCGCTTCGCCTTTGAACAGGATATCCCCCTGCTGGCTGTCCTCGAGCAGGTTGGCACAGCGCAGAATGGTTGATTTGCCCGACCCGGACGATCCGATCAGGGACACCACATCGCCACGGTGAGCCGTAATGTCGACGCCCTTGATCACCTCAAGGCTGCCATACTGCTTATGCAGATTGCGGATGTCGAGAACGGGCGTGTCAGTCACAGAGCGGTCTGGTGTTTTTTGATCAAAGATGCGCTGCAGGATGAAGCCAAAACCGGTTCCGATGCAATGCGGAAATCGCATTTTGCGTGGAGTTCACGCTCGGTGACCCAGCGTCAGCTCTGTCTCAGGGCGGAGGTGGCGCGGGAATGGGCTCTGCGAGGTAGTCCTGCGGACGAAGCACGCAAAACCGCATTTGGCCACCCAGTGCGATCGGATCGGGCGGTGAAAAGCGTGCCGTCGCGGCGTCGAGTGCGCTGCGCAGCGGCGTGGGATCCGTTTCCAGAGCTGTGATGAGCGGCAGACCCGGTGTCGGGCGGGTGCGACCTGCTGGGGTGACGCGGCTGGCGTTCGGGTCGAACCTTTCAAGGAGCCGCCATGTGACCGCGTCGATACAGGCGATGTCCGCCCGGCCTTCGGCCACGGCGGCGAGAGAATTTGCATGTGCGCCGGTCGGGATAAAGCCCGTCAGCGCCGCGAACCCGGAAATCTCCTGCGCTGCGGCCCAGCCTGACTGGCTGTCGGCGCTGTTATACGCCAGCCTGCGCGGCGGTCCGGACAGATCCGAGCGGGTGATGATCTGTGAATAATAGTGACCGTCCGGGGCATCGAGGCCGAAATCAAGCGTTCCGACGTATCGCACCTTATCGCGCAGCACTGAGCGAAACGGCAGCCCGCAGGTCATCGACAGGGCCAGCCCGGAATCGGTCCAGTGTCGCGACAGATCATCCGGAAGCGCATCGGGCTCGGTCAGGTCGGGCAGCTGGATGCCCACATCCGCGGCGCAGTCCTGAACCACCGCCCAGAATCCACGCCAGAGATCGGCGTTCTCTGCCCGCCAGTACATCGGCAGGCTTGCAAGGTTCATGCCTTGTCGACCCGCTGGCGGGCCAGCGCGCTGTCCCGGTCATTGATGCCCAAGAGCTTGGATACCAGGCGCAAGAGCGCATCTTCCTCCGCTTCACGCACGCCGTCAGCCAGGACAACCTCCCAAAGCGCCTCTATCACGGCGATCCGCTCTTCGTAGGGAACGGCATCCTTTATGGCAGAGGTAAAGCGCACCGTGTCCGGCGCCTCAGCTTCCAGTGTTTCCGCTTCGCCGCGCAGCTTGGAGGCCTCGAAAGGTGACAGGCCATAGCGCGATGCGGCGATCCGGTCGATGCGGGTCTTCTCGCTCTCGTCGTAATCGCCATCGGTGCGGGCGACGCGCACCAGAAGCGCGGTCAGGGCAAGACGGGCATCCGCGTCGGGAAGCGGGGCGGGGTCGGTCGCGGTCAGGCGCTTGATGAAATCTGCAAACATGACGGGGATATATGCCGGGCGGTGCGCTTCGCCAATGGCTGTTCTGCGGCTCAACCTGACAGATCTTCGACCTCATAGAGAATGTCGTCGATGGCAATGCCGCCGGGATCGGTGTTTTCGATGGTCACAGCCGCGATCCCATAGCCACTGCGCCACGCAAGCGAGATCACTCCGCGCCCGAGCGGCAGAACGAAGCGGGTGATCAGGCGGGCTTTGACATCGTAGAACGCGACCTGCGCGGCGCGGGGCATCGGGCGCTGGCCCAACGGATCGGGGTATTCGGCGTGCAGGCGCAGACCAAAGGCGAATTGCGGATCGTCGAAGGTGAACGCGATGCTGCCTTCGCCGCGCCCGTCCGCACCTGCAAACCCGACCGGCCCAAGCGGGAAGAGCGCGTTGGACCCAAAGCCATCGTGATACGCGATGGTGAAATTCTGACCCGACGCGCCCGGGATCACCCGTGGTGGCGCGCCGGGGCCGCCGTTCAGCACATCGAAGCGCCCGAAATCGGTGTCAGTTTCCTCGACGCCCTGTCCAAGAAGTCGTTCCGCAATCGACAATCCGGGGGCGCGCCAATGCTGGTCAAAGTTGATCCCCGGTTCGGTGACCGATGGCAGGCTGTCGAAGGTTTCGATGCGGTGCGGCTGCCCCCGCAGGCTGTCATACGGCACCTTGCGCAGCTCCGACGCGCCAGCGAGGCCGGGCAGGCAAGCGAGGATCAGCGCGGCGCGGATCATCCCAGCGCCCGAAACTGGCCTGCGAGGGACTTGAGTTCGGGGCTAAGACCATAGGGCGGGTTCACGATGAACAGACCCGATCCGATCATGCGATGCCCTTCACGGGCCGGGGGAAACCGCACTTCGTGGGTCAGAGCATCGGGATGATCCGCCTGCATCGCGCGCAGCATGGGGCGGTGCGCGCCGGAGGTCAGGATCGGATACCAGACCATCACCACGCCGACATTCCATTTTCTGGTGATCCCAAAGAGCCATTTCGGGATCTTTCCGTATTCGGCTTTGATCTCGTAACTCGGATCGACAAGCATCAACCCCCGGCGCGGGGTCGGTGGGCAGAGGCTCTGGGCGAGAGCCAGCCCATCCTGATGATAGATATGGTTGTTGGGCGCGCGCAGGTTCTCGCGCAGCGCGGCATGTTCCTGCGGGTGCAACTCGGCGAGGTGCAGGGTGTCATCCGGGCGCAGCAACGCCTGCGCGATGGCGGGCGAGCCGGGATAAAGGCCCTCGGGCTGATCCGTCAGCGCCCTGATATAAGGGTGGTCCTTGGGAAACCCATCCCGCAACCGAGCGATGCCCTGCGCCGCCTCGCCGGTCTTGACCGCCTCCGGGGCGGTCAGATCATAGCGGCCCCGGCCGGCGTGGGTTTCGATATAACTGAGCGGCTTGTCCTTGCGTGTCAGATAATCAAGCGCCACGGCCAGCGCCGCGTGCTTGTGGACATCGGCGGCATTTCCCGCGTGGTAGAGATGTTGATAGGACAGCATGAGGCCTTGATAGGTCAGTTGTGTCGGGCCGGATAGAGGTCAGCCGGTCGCGGTGGCGTCGATCCACGCAAGAAAACTGTCCGAGCCGTCCGTCATCTCGACCGCCCAGAGTGCGGGTTCGTCATAAGGATGATCGCGCAGGATCAACTCTTTGAGCGCGGGCCACGCGGCGGCGCTGGTCTTGAAGAGCAGGCGGTATTCCGGCTCTTCCTGCAGGCCGTTCCATTCGTAGACCGATGTGATCCGTTCGATCTGCACACAGGCGGCGAGTTTGGCCGTGACGGCCGCGCGCGCAAGGATGCGGGCGGCGTCTTCGCTGTCGATCGTGGTGAAGGCGGCGAGGGGCATGGAGAGAGCGTAGCGGGTGCGGGTGGTTTGGGGAAGAGGCTCGTCGCGTCGACGCGGCGAGGCACGGCCTCGAGGCCGCGTTTGCCGGTGCGTGCGAGCACGCACCCTACAGACCGTTGAGCTATGCGCTCAGCGCGAACAGCACCGCAGGTGCCGCGCCATCGGTCACGCCAGAGGCGTGCCTCCGGCACGACCCGCCCCCCGGGCTGGCGATTTTGCAAATCTGGGCGCTGCGTTCATTCTGCGCGCGGGAGTGGCTGGAATAAAGCGCCGTCGGTCGTCGGGAGGATCGCCATCCCGCGGTCTGGCAATGGCGCGTTACACCAACCGCGACACATCCTTCGCCGCCCGCACAAAATCCTTGAACAGCGGATGCGGGTCGAACGGTTTCGACTTCAGCTCCGGGTGGAACTGGACGCCGATGAACCACGGGTGGTCGGGCCATTCGACGATCTCGGGCAGGCGGCCGTCGGGGCTCATGCCCGAGAAACACAGCCCGCCTTCCTCAAGCGCCTTGCGGTACTTGATGTCGACCTCGTAGCGGTGGCGGTGGCGTTCGTCGATGGTGGTGGTGCCGTAGACCTCGGCCACTTTCGAGCCTTCGGTCAGCACCGCGTCATAGGCGCCAAGGCGCATGGTGCCGCCCTTGTCGTCGGCCACGCTGCGGTTGACGGTCTGGTTGCCCTGCACCCATTCCTTGAGGTGGTAGACCACGGGCGTGAACCGCTTTTTCCCGGCCTCGTGGTCAAACTCCTCGGACCCCGCATCGGGCAGTTTGGCGACGTTGCGCGCGGCTTCGATCACCGCCATCTGCATGCCAAGGCAGATGCCCAGATAGGGGACCTTGTGTTCGCGGGCAAACTGCGCCGCCTTGATCTTGCCCTCGGTGCCGCGTTCGCCAAAGCCGCCGGGCACGAGGATGGCATGGAAGCCTTCGAGATGCGGGGCCGGGTCTTCGCGTTCGAAGATCTCGGCATCGACCCATTCGATGTTGACCTTGACGCGATTGGCCATGCCGCCATGGGTGAGCGCCTCGGCAATGGATTTGTAGGCGTCCTCAAGCTGAACGTATTTGCCCACGATGGCGACATTCACCTCGCCCTCGGGGTTGTAGATGCGGTCAGCGACGTCTTCCCATTTCTCAAGGTTCGGCTTGGGCGCAGGCGTGATCTGGAACGCGTCGAGCACCGCCTGATCGAGGCCTTCGCGGTGATAGGCGAGGGGGGCTTCGTAGATCGACTTGAGGTCTTGTGCGGCGATCACGCTGTCGGGGCGCACGTTGCAGAAGAGCGCGAGCTTCTCGCGTTCCTTCTGCGGGATCGGCCCTTCGGAGCGGCAGACGAGAATGTCGGGCGCCAGACCGATGGAGCGGAGTTCCTTGACGGAGTGCTGCGTCGGTTTGGTTTTCAACTCGCCCGACGCCTTGATGTAGGGCAGCAGCGTCAGGTGCATGAAGATGCACTGGCCGCGCGGCTTGTCCTGAGAAAACTGGCGGATCGCCTCGAAGAAAGGCAGGCCTTCGATGTCGCCCACGGTGCCGCCGATTTCGCAGAGCATGAAATCAACCTCGTCCTCGCCAATGGAGATGAAGTCTTTGATTTCATTGGTGACGTGCGGGATCACCTGAATCGTTTTGCCAAGGTAATCGCCGCGCCGTTCTTTCTCGAGCACGTTGGTGTAGATGCGTCCCGACGAGATGCTGTCGGTCTTGCGCGCGGGCACACCTGTGAAGCGTTCATAGTGACCAAGGTCGAGGTCGGTTTCCGCGCCATCATCGGTGACGAACACCTCGCCATGCTCGAACGGCGACATCGTGCCGGGATCAACGTTCAGGTAGGGGTCGAGCTTGCGCAGGCGGACAGAGAAACCCCGTGCCTGAAGCAGCGCGCCCAGCGCCGCTGACGCAAGACCTTTGCCGAGGGAAGACACCACGCCGCCGGTGATGAAGATAAAGCGTGCCATGAGTGGAGACCTCCCGAGATGTGCCTGCAAATCAAGCGACCTGCGCAGCCAAAGGCACGCAGCATCACGGGATTTGACCGGTAGAGGATTCGGCGGAAAAAGGCAAGGCCGAACCCAAGATGATGTTACGTCAGATTGCTGCGCCTCAAGGGGTGGTGGCCCAGTGTCGCAAGAAAAACGCGCAGCCGGATCGGACCGCGCGTCGGTTGTCTTGGATATGCTGCCTCAGTCGGCGCGCGGAACCAGAGGTGCGTCCGTGCCTGAGGAGGAGGGCGGCGGCAGAAGCCCGTCCGTGTCCAGAGTGCTGCCGTTCTCTTCAGCTGCCGGAGCATCGCCGCCGGTGGTCAGGCGGTCCATGATGGAGCTGCCCGAAGCATTCTGTGCCGCGATCACTGTCAGGGTGAGCGAGGTGCAGATGAACGCGATGGCAAGGATCCAGGTCAGTTTGCCAAGGCCCGTGGCCGCGCTGCGGGTGCTGATCGCCCCGCCACCGCCGCCACCCATGGCGCCAAGCCCACCGCCGTCAGAGCGCTGCAGCAGCACGACGCCGATCAGCGCGAGCGCGAGAAGGAGGTGGATGATGAGAACGACGTTTTCCATGGCTGTCCCGGATCTCTTCGTGAATGGGGGGTATCTAAGGCCAAGTGCAGCGTGGTGCAACCCGTGTTGGACGATCTGATCGCGCGCGCGTGGCCGGTGGTGTTTGTGCGTATTTGGAAAGAGTAGAAAGGGGCGCTCGGACTATTCTTCTACATCGTCCACATCGGCCTGACCCGAGAGCCTGCGGCGTACAATGGACCAACTGAGCCCGATGCCCAGCACCAGCGACAGCGCCAGGATTCCGATCCAGGTGGACAGCGTGCGGTTCTGCAGATCGAGCAGACCGAAATCGTAGGCAACCCAGAGCAGCGCGCCCACAAGCGCGAGGATCAGGATCATGCCGAATGCGCCGATGGAACGGAGCGTGGCGCGCAGGTAGATGATGTATCCGACCAGCAGCACCAGCCCGGCAAGCACGGTGATCGACAATTTCTCCTGGCCGTCGGTCATGGCCCAGCGGACGAAATTGATTTCAGTCGGGTTATAGGTGGCAGAGACAAGGCCGAACGCGAAGAGCCAGCGTAGAATGAACCCCATGTGTCACCACCTTTTCCGAATTACCACGTGCCGGCACAGGACCTGAAGCCGCAGGAACTGTCCAGAGGGGCGGGTGTTCTTGGCGGTTGGCCTGTGGCAAAGCGGCAGAAATCCGTAAGGGGGCGGCACCCATGTTGATATGTCGCGCAATTGCGGTGGAAAACCGGTTCCCCCCGCAGGCATTGCGCTTTATACGGGCGCGGGTTTGACGGATGGAACTCCAGCAAAGGTCTAAAGACATGGCGAATGTGGTGGTCGTGGGTGCCCAGTGGGGCGACGAGGGCAAAGGCAAGATCGTGGACTGGCTCTCGGAGCGGGCGGATGTGATCTGCCGCTTCCAGGGTGGGCACAATGCCGGTCATACGCTTGTGATCGATGGAAAGGTCTACAAGCTGCATGCGCTGCCGTCCGGCGTGGTGCGCGGAGGCAAGCTGTCGGTGATCGGCAATGGTGTCGTGCTGGACCCATGGCACCTGATGAAAGAGATCGAAACCATTCGTGGTCAGGGTGTAGAGATCACGCCCGAGACGCTGATGATCGCAGAGAACACGCCGCTGATCCTTCCGATTCACGGTGAGTTGGACCGGGCGCGCGAAGAGGCAGCCAGCAAAGGTACCAAGATCGGCACCACCGGGCGCGGCATCGGCCCGGCTTATGAGGACAAGGTGGGTCGTCGGTCTGTCCGCGTCGCTGATCTGGCGGATCGCGCGACGCTTGAGGCGCGTGTGGACCGTGCGTTGCAGCACCACGATCCGCTGCGCAAGGGTCTGGGTTTTGACCCGGTGGACCGCGATGCGCTGCTGGCTCAGCTGACCGAGATCGCGGATCAGATCCTGCCCTTCGCGGCACCGGTCTGGAAGGTGCTCAACGAGAAGCGCAAGGGGGGCAAACGCATCCTGTTCGAAGGGGCGCAGGGCGCGCTTCTAGACATCGATTTCGGCACCTATCCGTTTGTGACCTCGTCCAACGTGATCGCCGGTCAGGCGGCGACGGGTGTTGGCCTTGGGCCGGGGGCGATCGATTACGTGCTGGGCATCGTCAAGGCCTACACCACGCGGGTGGGCGAAGGCCCGTTCCCGACAGAATTGCACGACGAAGACGGACAGCGCCTTGGCGAACGCGGGCATGAGTTCGGCACCACAACCGGGCGCAAGCGGCGCTGCGGCTGGTTCGATGCTTGCCTTGTCCGCCAGACCTGCGCAACGAGCGGCGTGAATGGCATCTCATTGACCAAGCTGGATGTGCTGGACGGGTTCGAGACGCTGAAGATCTGTGTCGGCTACGAGTTGGACGGTCAGCGTTACGACTACCTGCCGACCGCCGCCGAAGAACAGGCGCGCTGCACGCCGATCTACGAGGAAATGCCCGGCTGGTCGCAATCGACCGAAGGCGCACGGTCCTGGGTCGATCTGCCCGCAGAAGCGATCAAATATGTGCGCCGGATCGAGGAATTGATCGAATGCCCGGTTGCCCTACTTTCCACCTCACCCGAGCGGGAGGACACGATCCTCGTGACCGATCCGTTCGCGGATTGACGGAAAGGAGGCGCGGATGGCGCTGAGCTACAAGGCCCGCAAGCGATGGGCTCTGGTGATCCTTCTGGTCGGCATGCCCGCCTATGTCGTGGCCTGCGTGACGGTACTCAACTGGCTGGATCGGCCGTCCTTCCTTGTCGAACTGCTGGTCTACATCGTGCTGGGGATACTCTGGGCGCTGCCGTTCAAGTTTGTGTTCAAGGGGATCGGGCAACCCGACCCTGACGCCGAGAAGTAAGGCGGTGGCAGCCGCAAATGCAAAAAAGGCCGGACATGTCTGTCCGGCCTTTGTTTTTTGTTGGACCGACCTGATCAGCCGGCGGCGCGGGCATCGGGCTTGAAGCCGATGCTGTCGGAGGCTGCGAAGCGGCCTCCACCCTTCTTCTCGATCTTGCCCTCGCGGAGAAGCTGACCAAAGCTGCGCAGGCGTTCCTCGCGCGAGCTGGCCTCGCCCTCGGCCTGGTGAAGTTTGGTCATCAACTGCGGACGCGAGAACTGGTCGCGGCCTTCGACAAAGGACATGTAGGCAGCAGCGGCTTCGAGAAGTTCTGCCAAAGTGTGGGCCCCCTGGCTTTCTGCGAATTCCGCGAAACCGATGTCGTCACCCGGGGTGGCATCTGTAGGGTCGATCGCTTCGGCGGTACGCAGCACGCGACGTGGGCGGACGGGCTCGACCGATTTCGGCGCGGCATCCACATCGATCCGCTGCTCTGCGACGAGCTTGAGCGGGGCCGGGCGCACAGGTGCGGGACGGGCAGAGCGGGCTTCCGTGACCTTCGGGCGGCGCGGGCGCACCGCATCGGCCAGATCCTCGCGGTAGGGCTCTTCCTCGACCTCGGCCTTCTTGCCGAAGCCCAGCAGGCGGTCCGCCTTGGTCGCCGCCACGGCTGCGCGGAGATGCGCGATGGCGCTGCGGCGGCGGTTGCCTTCGGGTTCTTCCATCTCGGTGTCTGTCTTGTCGGCCAGACGTTCGACGGAATCGTCATCTTCCTCGATGGAGGTGTCGGTCAGAAGGGCGCGGCCCGGGCTGGTCAGCTTGACCGCCTTGCGGATGTTGGCGCTGGCTGCGTCGAGGTCTTCTTCGCTCAGTTCGAGCGCTTCATCTTCGTCCTCATCCTCGAAGTCCCAGTCTTCGTCCTCTTCGATCTCGGCATGGAGATCGGCGAGTTCGCGGGCCAGTTCAGCTTCCTGCTCAGGGGTGAGGGAGCTGTCCTCGAGGCCGGGGACCGCCTTGGCGACAACGACCAGGGTATCGTCTTCGGCCTCATCGTCGAACTCGTCCTCGTCGTCGTATTCCTCGATATCGCCCGAAGCGAGGGCCGCTTCGACATCGGCGCGTTTGGCCTTGGCGACACGGGCCACGATCGGAGCCGGGGCTTCGTCCTCGTCTTCGAAATCGTCGTCGAGGTCGAGCGTGTCTTCGTCTTCGTCTTCGTCGTCCTCTGCTACGTCCTGCCGTGTCTCCTGATCGAGCACCAACGGGATGTCGTCTTCGTCGTCCTCATCTTCGTCGTCAAAGTCCATGGCGTCGGTCAGAGCGGCGACGTCATCCTCGTCGTCTTCCTCTGCGATCGGCTGGGCCTGTGCCGCAGCGGCAGCCTGCGCTTCAAGCTCTGCGATTTTGGCGCGGAGTGCTTCGAGTTCGCTTTGGGCTTCCTCGGCCGCATGGTCTTCAACCCCGGCCTCGACCTCGGCCTCGTCAGCCTCGATCTGATCCGACATCGCGTCCGCGATCGTATCGGAGAAGATCATATCATCCTCATCCTCGGCGTCGTCAAAGGTGAGGGTGGTGTCTTCTTCCTCGAAGTCTTCTTCGACGGCCTGTGCCTCGGGCGCCTCGACAAAACCGGGGATCTCCAGAGTGGTGTCGAGGGCGTCGTTTTCGTCGATGCCGTCGCCGTCCGGGCCGGACATGGCGTGTTCGTCTTCGATATACTCCGGTGTTTTCTGCGCCTTGGAGGCCACGACGGCGCGGATGCGCTGCAGTTTGTCGGCCACGCTGTCGGTTACAGCCGGGGCTTCCGCGATATGCTCTGCGATCTCTTCCGCACTGGTATCGAGTGTGACCACGTTGTCGGGCTCGGCGTCGTGACCGGCGATCAGATCGTCGATGGACTCCGCCACATCCTCATCGTCACTCGCAAACAGGATATCATCCGCAGTGTCATCATCTTCCCCGTCGTCGGACAGGTCGAGTTCGGACAGATCAATTGCGATGTCCTCGACAGGGGCTTCTTCGGTCACGAGGTCTGCGAGGCTGGCGTCTTCCGAAACCGTCAGGTCGACGTCCGTATCAAAGCCCTCAGCCTGAGTGTCCGCGACAGCCAGTGCGGTGGCAGCCGCCCCGACTGTCGCGCCCACCTTGGCTGCGTCCGCTGACGTGTCCGGCGCGACATCCCCTCGCGGCGGCTCGGACTCATCAGTCGGACGCAGAACCAGATTGCCCTTTTCGAAACGCGCTTCAACGCGACGTTCGATTTCGCGCTCCGCGATCCGGGCCAGCATCTCGGCGTCCGGGGTCGGCGGTTCTGCGCCAAAATATCGGTCATCCTGCGCGAGATCGCGGAAGTATTCCGCAATCGCCTTCATGGTGTCGAAGGAATTGTCAAAACCCTCGAGCGTGCATGAAAAGGTACCGTAGGATACCGTGAGTATCTTGTTCGAACTCACCATAACAAAACCCGCTTTCCAAAATTCTGCGAAGGTCTGGATAACATGGTTACCAAGACCAAAGCGTATCGAATCTGTGCCGGTCACGGTATCATTTCGTGACCTGATTGTGATCTGTTTCGCCTTTCGCCATTAATCAGCCATGAACGACGCAATTGTTTTCGCGGACGCACCAGTCCTGCTTGTCGGTGGCGCACATGGCGACAATCGGCACCTTTCCAGACTATTGGACGAGGTTGAGACCGTCGTCGCGGCGGATAGCGGCGCCGACTGGCTCGCCGCAGTTGGACGGATGCCGGATGCCCTGATCGGCGATCTGGATTCGGTGTCCGAGACGACGCGCGCCGCGCTGGCGGAAGATCGTGTGCACCATATCGCAGAGCAGGACAGCACCGATTTCGACAAGGCTGTGCGGTCGATCAATGCTCCGCTGATCCTTGGAGTGGGTTTCCTTGGCGGGCGGGTCGATCACCTGATGGCGGCGCTGACCGTTCTGGCACGTTATCCGGATCGGGCCATCGTTCTGGTTGGGGACAAGGACGTGGTGGCGCATTTGCCGCCCTCGATCGACTTGCCTCTGGAACCGGGAACACGGGTCTCTCTCTATCCGCTGTGCGCGGTCGAAGGCACATCGACAGGTCTGCATTGGCCGATTGACGGCTTGCTCATGTCTCCGGATGCGCGGGTTGGGACATCGAACCGCGCTGAAGGGGCGGTGAGGATCAGGATGCATTCCGCAGGTATGCTTATTATTCTGCCGGTGTCTCAGCGGGCCGCGCTGCAACGGGCGCTGTTGGGGGCCGACGGCTTATGGCCTGCTCCCTGAACACGATATAAAGACCGGAGCCAATCGTGATTGCGATGCCGATGCTCGCCATCATGTTCGGCAGGTCTCCGAAAATGATAAAGCCGATGATCGTTGCGATGGGTATCTCAAGATACTGCATCGGCGCGACCGTCGCAGAGGGTGCAAACCGCAGGGACCAAGTCATCAGCAGATGCGCCAGAGTGCCGGACAGCCCGATCGCCACCAGAAGGGTCCAGGTGGACGCCCCAAGCACGCCATTCCATGCGAGGATTGGGGCCGACATGTCGGGCACGAGAAAAAGGACCGGGGCCATGAGCACGACCGCCATTACACCCGAAACCGCCTGAAGACCGATGGGGTCGATTTCCTTGGCGATCTTTCGGGTCACCAGCATGAACAATGCAAAGTTGAGCGCGACACCGAGTGGAAGAAGGGCGGGCCAACCCACCTCCTGAAACGAGGGCTGCACGACCAGCAGCGTTCCCACAAAGCCCACCGCGCAGGCGATCATGCGGCGCAGTCCCACCTCTTCGCCCAGAACGTAGTGTCCCAGCAGCAGCATGATGAACGGCATGACAAAGGCGATGGCAACCGCATCAGCCAGCGGCAGATAGTACAGCGCAGAGACCATCATCCCGATTCCGACGATATGCATAACCGTACGGATCGCGGTCAGATGAAAGACACGGCGGCTCATCCGCCAGATACGGCCCGACATGGCGACAATCGGGATCAGAACGATGGCCTGAATTCCAAACCGCACGAACAGCAACTGCCCCAGCGCAACCTTGTCAGACAGGATCTTGGCCAGCGCGTCGCCCATCGGGGCGACGATGCAGAAGCCCAACATGAGGGCGATTCCAAGTGTGGGGCGGTCCTGAGTCATACGGGACGCTACTCTCGGTTGTGTTTGTGTGTCAACGCTCTACTGAAAGCGGCGTGACTTGCGCAGATTGCGGCCGTGCGAGAAAGGTTAACAGTTGGGGATGTTCACCGCCAACCCTCCGAGAGAGGTTTCCTTGTACTTCTCATGCATGTCCGCGCCGGTCTGGCGCATGGTCTCAATAGCCGAATCGAGCGGCACGAAATGCGTACCGTCGCCGCGCAGCGCGAGGCTTGCTGCAGACACGGCCTTGATGGCGCCCAGCCCGTTGCGTTCGATGCAGGGCACCTGAACCAGTCCTTTAACCGGATCGCACGTCATGCCGAGGTGATGTTCCAGCGCGATTTCCGCCGCGTTTTCGATCTGCTCGGGAGAGCCGCCCATCACCGCGCACAGCCCGGCGGCGGCCATTGCGCTTGCGCTGCCCACTTCGGCCTGGCAGCCGGCCTCGGCCCCGCTGATGGACGCGTTGAACTTCACCAGCCCGCCGATCGCGGCGGCGGTCAGCAGAAAATCAGGCACACGCTTCGTCGTCGCGCCGGGCACATGGTCAAGGTAATAGCGGATCGTTGCGGGTACCACGCCCGCCGCCCCGTTGGTGGGCGCTGTCACAACCTGTCCTCCGGCGGCATTCTCTTCGTTCACCGCCATCGCGTACACGCTCATCCAGTCATTGATCGTGTGTGGTGCGGTCAGGTTCATACCGCGTTCAGCCAACAGTTTCTGATGGATGCCCTTGGCGCGGCGCTTCACGCTGAGACCACCGGGCAGAATACCTTCGGCCTCAAGACCGCGGTTGATGCAGTCATTCATGACCTGCCAGAGTCGTTCGATCCCGCGGTCCAATTCAGCGGCAGAGCGGCGGGACAGTTCGTTCGCGCGTTTCATCTCTGCGATGCTCATATGCGCGATATTCGCCATTTCGAGCATCTCGGCCGCCGATTTGAACGGGTAGGGCACCGGTGCGCCATCGTCGGTATCCTTGCCGGCATCAAGCTCGGCCTGTGTCATCACGAAACCGCCACCGATGGAGTAATAGGTTTCCTGCAGGATCACGTCGCCCTGCGCATCTGTTGCGCTGAGGATCATGCCATTGGCGTGGCCTGGCAGGTTCGGTCCGAAATCGAAGGTCAGGTCGGACTCCGGGTCGAACGCCAGAACGGGCAGGCTCTCGGGCTCCACCGTCCTGGTTGCTTTGATCTGCGCCAGAGCCGCATCGGCTTTTTCTCTGTCGTAGCTTTCGGGAACGAACCCGGCGAGGCCAAGAATGGTGGCCCTGTCGGTGGCGTGGCCGACCCCGGTGAAGGCCAGCGATCCATGCAGCGATGCCTTGACCCCCGCAACCGTGAATGGCGCTTTGCGCAGCCGGTCAAGAAAGCGCGCGGCGGCAACCATCGGCCCCATCGTGTGAGACGAGGACGGGCCAATGCCGACCTTGAACATGTCGAAGACGGAAAGAAACATGGCTAGAGCGCGCTCCCTTCAGGTGGCGTGGGTGGATGTGGGGCGGAAAACGGTGTTGGCCCAAGCCCTTCGGCCATCATGGCTCGCGCAACAGTGTCGCGCGCCTCGATGCGGCGGGCAAGAGCGTGAAGCGCGGACCACCGCTTCAGGTCATACCATGATGTGTCTGCGGAGGCTGGGTATATCGCCGGCCATCGCAGAAGAACGGCGAGGTACATGTCGCAGAACGTCAGATCCCCTTCAACCGTCCGCCATGCCGTATTCAGCACGTCGAAATGCGCCTGAAGATTACGGTGCAACTGCTTTGACAATGCGTCCTGTGCCCGTGGATCGGAACCGGCATACTTGTCCGGATAGAACAGCGCACGCATTTCGGCATGTACGGTGTTCGACAGGAAGAACAGCCAGCTTAGAAACCGCCCGCGGCCGGGATGATCCGGGGCAGGGGAAAGCAGCATCCGGTCGCGGTGACGGTCGGCCAGCCACAGACAGATCGCCGCAGTTTCGAACATCGGACCGTCCGGTGTTTCCAAAGCGGGGATGCGGCCAGCCGGATTCAGTTTTTGATAGGCCGGTCTGTGCTGCGCAGACACGCGCCGGTCGACCAGCGCAGTTTCATAGGGAAGGTGCAGCTCTTCCAGGACCAACCGGACGATCAGCGACGCATTGTCAAGCGCGTAATGCAGAACATAGCTCATGCCTCTCATCTATCCCGCGTTGCCCGCGTCGGACGCTGCGAAAGCGGCGCGTGGCAGCGAAAAAGCGATGCGCTTAACCCGACCTTTACCCGGCGCGGTGCAGGCTTGGCAGAGTCGCAGCCAAAGGTGATCGGATGAAGGACACTTTCAACAAAGCAGCGTGGTTCGCTTCGGCGTTGGCAATTCTCACATGGGCCTTCGCGCCGCAGATCGCGTCGGCCAATGCCGTCATGTTCCCGAAAATCCCGTCGGTCGAGGTACTGCCTCTGCCCCCGGTGTCGCAGGACAGAACGGCAGACCCGGGGCATTAACTCCTCTGAACGTTCTCTGCGTGCCGACTGCCCGGAACAAGGCGGCAAGCCAATTCGGTCTCGCCCCTTGCGCGGCAACGTCTTATAAGTACGGCAAGTCTGCCCCAGGAGTTGCCCATGACCGGAGAACTGTCGCCTATCGACAAAGCCAAGTTCGTCGCCGCAAAACGCGCGGCAGAGCTGGTCGAGGACGGCATGCGCGTCGGACTGGGGACGGGATCGACAGCGGCATGGCTGGTGCGCCATCTGGGCGACCGGGTGCAGGACGAGGGCTTGCGGATCAAGGGTGTTCCCACGTCCACCCGCACGGCACAGCTGGCCCGCGATGCCGGGATCGACGTGATCACGCTGGATGAGGCAGGGACACTCAACATCACCATCGATGGGGCGGATGAGTTCGACGCCAACCTGAACCTGATCAAAGGTGGTGGCGGGGCTCTTTTGCACGAAAAAATCGTCGCCGCCGCGAGCGAGGAAGTGGTCATCATCGCCGATGCGGCCAAAGAGGTCGGTACACTCGGGGCGTTTCCGCTGCCCATCGAAGTGATTCCCTTCGGCTGGACGACAACGCAGATGCTGGTTGATGAGCTTCTCGTCTCTGCCGATGTGATGGGGCGCAGGATCACGCTGCGTATGAACGGCGACAAACCCTTCCGCACCGACGAAGGAAACCACATCCTTGATCTGCACCTGAGCCGGATCGGCAATCCCCGGCAGCTTGCCATGGCGCTGAACCAGATGCCGGGTGTCGTCGAAAACGGGTTGTTCATCGATCTCTGTGACAAGGTCATCATCGGGTACAGCGATGGTCGCGTCGAAACGCGTGACATCAACGAAGGCACGGTGAGCGAGGAACACATCAATCTCGTCGAGACGGATAATCTCTTTTCCGACATCTGACGGTCCGGACTGCCGCCACCCTTCGAACTACGATCTGAAACGTCGACTGCGCCGCAGTGCTCGTTTGCCAGCTTTGCAAATCGAGGGCCGGTGGTCGGTCTTTGACGACAACAAAGATCGTTCAGTGAACCGACAGCCCGTGGACGGACTGCGTTCCGACAAGCGCAGGGCGGCGCAATGCCAGAAGATGTTTGGCTTCTTCGTCCTTCCCCTGCTTTAGCAGCGCCCCCAGCAGCGCGAATTCCAGAAGGTCGCGTTGGGCACGACTGCCACCAAGACGCGCATGGTCACCCATGGCACCGATCAACAGGGCGGCGGCCTCGGCCCAATTCTGCTGCGCCAGCGCGCGGAAGGCTTCGGCCAATGGTGTCACCACGTCGCCCGTGTTCGGATTCGGTTCCGCGATGATCTGCATGAGCGCCTCGCCATTCCCGGCCATGGCATGGGCAAGGGCTGCATGGATGTCGACAAACCCGATCCCGGTCTTGGGGAAGAACTGCAGTGCATAGGCGCTGATCTCACTCCAGAGGTGCTGTGGCACCTCGACCCCGGCCAGCTCCGCGCGGAAGAGGAGCGAGGCCGCATCGGTCAGCACGTTGATCGGCAGGCTCTGCGACACGTCGGGCAGAATGTCGGTCTCCATCCGCTGCCACATCGTTTGCGTGTCTCCCTGTTCCAGCGCCCAGAGCGCTGCGTGCCAGGACAGGTGGCCATGCATGTATCCCGCCCGGTCATACGGGCCCAACCAGTCGGTCAGATACGCAATCCCGAGGTCGATATCGCCGGTCTCGTAGTAGATATGGCTGCGCACATGTGCGCCGTTCGCATTGCGCGGGTTCAGCGCAAGGGATCGTTCGATGTAAATGTCCGCCTCGGCCAGATTGCCGGTTTCACACAGGGCAAAGGCATACTGGCTCAGGCACCACCAATCCTCGCCATAATGCGGCAGCAGTTTCGCATTATAGGCCAGCATTTCGGCCTCGCGCCCCGGTTTGCCGGAAAACCCGATCAGTCCGAAGACCGATGTGCAAGTCTGCGCCAGCAGCGCGTCGCGGGGGTGCTCGTCGACATGCGCGCGGATCGCAGGATAGGCCTCAGCCGTCTTTCCTGCGACAAGCAAATCGAATGCGGCGATATGGCTGGCCTCGCGTTCGGTGCGGGGGCCCCGTGCCGCCTTTGCCGCGTCCATGGCCTCTTTGGCCGCCTGCATCCGGCCCTCGTATTGCAGACCTCGTGCCAGACCGACATGCGCCAGCGCAAAATCCGGATCGCTGTCGATGGCTTTCCGGAATTCCTCTGAGATGCCGGGGTTCCCTGCAAGCAGCAGATCGGTTGCGGCGATGTAGTGATCGCGGGCCGCATCCGACCGGGTCGAGATCGGGTTGTCGTACCTGTCATGTTTCATCGCTGTCCTCCCGGTCCCCCGAAGCCTACTCAGAAAACCCCTGTCCGGCAACGATTGCGCGAGGATGCGTGAGCATCCCTCTCTGGCGTTCCGGCCCTCCATATGAAATATCTTCGCGCGGATATTGAAGGAACCGACCATGAGCACATTCGACTACGATCTCTTCGTGATTGGCGGCGGCTCCGGTGGCGTGCGTGCGGCGCGTGTGGCTGCGGGCGAGGCGGGGGCCAAGGTCGGGCTTGCGGAAGAAGACCGCTACGGCGGCACCTGCGTGATCCGGGGATGTGTGCCGAAAAAGCTGATGGTCTTTGCCAGCGGCTATGGCGGCATGGTCGAAGAGGCCACGCATTACGGCTGGGACATGCAGGCCGGGGGATTCAATTGGCAGACGTTTTCCGGCCATCTGACCAAGGAACTGGACCGCCTCGAAAGTGTCTACCGCAAACTTCTGGCGGGCTCTGGCGTCACCACCTACGACGCGCGCGCGCGTCTCAAGGACGCGCACACCGTCGAACTGTCGACCGGTGAAACGCTGACGGCAAAACACATCCTGATTGCGACGGGCGGTCGTCCGGTCCGTCCTGACATGCCCAACGCACATCTCGGGATCGTATCAGACGACATCTTTCATCTGCCGGAACTGCCCAAATCCATCCTGATTGTCGGAGGCGGCTACATCGCCTGCGAGTTCGCTTGTATCCTTAACGGGCTGGGTGTTGAGGTGACGCAATACTATCGCGGTGCGCAGATCCTTCGCGGCTTCGATGAAGAGGCACGCGGGCTGATTGCCGACGAGATGCGCGAAAAGGGCATCGACATTCATACCGGCACCAACATCGTCGAAATGCATCGCGCCTCGGCCGGAGAGGACGACGGGCTGACCGCACCGATGGAAGCCACCCAATATGGCGGGTCCGCGCCGTCGGACGAGGCGGGGCAGGGCCCGATCCGGGTCAAAGCCACCAACGGACATACGCAGGAGTTCGACGTGGTGCTCTTTGCCACCGGCCGCCATCCCAACAGCGACGACATGGGCCTTGAGGATCTTGGCATCAGGATCGGCCGCGCCGGCCAGATCGAGGTGGACGAGTACAGCCAGACCAGCGTTCCGTCCGTCTACGCCATCGGTGACGTGACCAACCGGGTCAATCTGACCCCGGTGGCTATTCGCGAAGGCATGGCTTTTGTCGAAACCGTGTTCAACGGCAACCCGACCCCTGTGGATCACAGCCTGATCCCGTCTGCCGTGTTCACGCAGCCGGAATTCGGCACCGTGGGCCTGAGCGAAGAGGACGCGCGCGATCAGGAGCCGATCGAGGTCTACTGCACCTCGTTCCGTCCGATGCAGACCGCCTTTGCCGAAAAGCCCGATCGCGTGCTCATGAAGCTTGTCGTGAGCGCCGAAACCCGCAAGGTTCTGGGCTGTCACATCGTCGCGCCCGGTGCGGGAGAGATGATCCAGATGGCGGGCATCGCTATCAAGATGGGGGCCACCAAGGAGGATTTCGACCGCACCGTTGCCGTTCATCCGACCATGTCGGAAGAGATCGTGACCATGCGCAAACCGATGCGGACGGCTTGAATTTCCGGGCTTTGCCCACAGGTAGAAGACTATGAAGAAAGACGGATTGTTCCGAGAGGGGAAAAGACCAGATGGCAGGTAACAGTGGCGGCCCGTGGGGCGGCGGCGGTAACAACGGTGGAAACCGTGGCGATGATCGCCCGCGCGGCGGCAACAACGGTGGAGGGCGTCGTCCCGGTGACGACAACCAGCCACAGATACCCGAAATTGATGAGTTGATGAAAAAGGGCCAGGAGCGCCTGCGCGTTCTGATGGGCGGTCGCGGCAATGGTGGCGGCGGCGGTGTTCCCGGCGGCAGCGGCGGCGGGGGTGGCTTCAAGTTCACCCGCGGCACGATTGGTCTTGGGGTCGTTGGTGCCATCGCGCTCTGGGCTATGGCCAGCTTCTACACCGTTCGGCCCGAAGAACAGTCGGTCGAATTGTTCCTTGGCGAATACTACGCCACAGGCAATCCCGGTCTGAACTTCGCGCCTTGGCCGGTTGTCACCGCCGAGGTGATACCGGTGACCCGCGAACAGACCGAAGATATCGGTGTGGGTGGCCGCGGTTCGGATGCGGGTCTGATGCTGACCGGAGACGAAAACATCGTCGATATCGATTTCCAGGTGGTCTGGAACATCAATGATCCTGCGAAATTCCTGTTCAACCTGCGCGACCCGCGCCCGACGATCCGCGCCGTGAGTGAATCCGCAATGCGCGAGATCATCGCGCAGTCCGATCTCGCGCCGATCCTCAACCGTGATCGTGGGGCCATTGCCTCGCGTCTGCAGGATCTGATCCAGTCGACACTCGACAGCTACGATTCCGGCGTGACGATCATCCGCGTGAACTTTGACAAGGCCGATCCGCCTGAGCCGGTGATCGCTGCATTCCGCGACGTTCAGGCCGCCGAACAGGAACGTGACCGTCTGCGCAACGTGGCCGACGCCTATGCCAACCGTGTTCTGGCCGAGGCGCGCGGTGAAGCTGCGCAGGTGCTTGAAGAAGCCGAAGCCTATCGCGCCCGTGTTGTGAACGAGGCCGAAGGTGAGGCGAGCCGCTTCCTTGCCGTTCTGGGCGAATACCAGAACGCACCGGAAGTGACCCGCAAACGCCTCTATCTCGAAACGATGGAAGAAGTGCTTGGTCGTGTGGACAAGATCATCCTTGATGAAAACACCGAAGGCGGTGGCAGCGGTGTCGTACCCTACCTGCCGCTCAATGAACTGCGCCGCAACTCGGCCACCGGAGGGACAAACTGATGCGTAAGACAACGTACCTTTTGCCAATTCTGGTTCTGGCCGTTGCCGGTCTGCTCTCGTCGCTCTTTATCGTGGACGAGCGTGAGAAAGCGCTGGTGCTTCAGTTCGGTCGTGTCGTTTCGGTCAAGGAAGATCCGGGCCTCGCCTTCAAGATTCCGCTCATTCAGGAAGTCGTGCGCTATGACGACCGTATCCTGAGCCGTGACATCGATCCGCTCGAAATCACCCCGCTCGACGACCGCCGTCTGGTGGTCGACGCCTTCGCCCGCTACCGCATCGCCGATGTGGAGCGGTTCCGTCAGGCCGTTGGTGTCGGCGGCATTCCCGCCGCAGAAAGCCGTCTGGACTCGATCCTGCGGGCTGAAACACGCGAAATTCTGGGTTCCGTGTCCTCGAACGACATCCTCAGTACCGACCGGGCCGCACTTATGCTGCGGATCCGTAACGGTGCAATCGAGGAAGCGCGTGCGCTGGGTATCGAGATCATCGACGTGCGACTGAAGCGGACCGACCTTCCGGCGGAAAACCTCGACGCCACCTTCGACCGGATGCGCGCCGAGCGTGAACGCGAAGCGACCGACGAACGCGCCCGTGGTAACGAAGCCGCGCAGCGTGTCCGCGCCCAGGCCGACAGAACCGTGGTCGAGCTTGTGTCCGATGCCAACCGTCAGGCCGAGATCATCCGCGGTGAAGCCGACGCGCGCCGCAACAACATCTTTGCCTCGGCCTTCAGCCGTGACGCAGAGTTCTTTGAATTCTACCGCTCCCTGACCGCATACCAGCGCGCATTGCAGGGCGAGAATTCGACCTTCGTGATGGCGCCGGACAGCGAGTTCTTCAACTACCTGAAATCTGCCGAAGGTCTTGGCGGTGGCATCTCTCCGGAAGCTGCGGCCCGGATTGCAGGCCCGGCGGCATCGAGCACCTCTGGTACGTCCGAAGGCGCAACCGAAAGCTCGGGCGACACGTCGGGTGACAGCGGCACCGGAGCAGGCAATTGACCCAGACGATCCTCACGGGGATTGCAATGGTGCTGATTATCGAGGGGCTGGCCTATGCGCTGGCCCCTTCGCTTATCGAACGCATGCTGGAGGCGATGCGCGCGATGCCGCTCGATCTCAGAAGATTGATCGGCGTGTCGTCGATGGCCGCCGGTGTGGCCATGCTCTGGATATTGCAGGCGTTTTGACCGGTCCGGTTCCGCCGGGTCACGTCACGTTCAAATCACAGTCGCTTGATGCCCCGCTTTCCTGTTTGCGTGTTGCGAAAGCGCACCTACATTGAAACCATGACAAGGCAGGTGTCGGGCAATGCACCCGCACCAAAGACGAAGGAGTTTCCCTTGACCTCACAGGCAATTGCAATCGAACGGGATCAGTCGACGCCGCTGCGCCTCTTCTGGCTGACCTCGCTGTCGATGATCCTCATAGTCGCTCAGTCGTTGATGGCCCATGCGCGGATGCCCGAAAGCTTTGCCGATCTGGCAGAGAAGATCAGCCCGTCCGTGGTGAACATCACGACTTCGACCACCGTTGCGGGCCGCACCGGTCCACAGGGCATCGTTCCCGAAGGCTCCCCCTTCGAGGACTTCTTCCGCGAATTCCAGGACCGTGGTGGTCAGGGTGACCGGCCGCGCCGCTCCTCCGCGCTGGGCTCGGGTTTCGTGATTTCCGAAGACGGGTTCATCGTCACCAATAACCACGTCATCGAAGGCGCCGATGAGGTTCTGATCGAGTTCTTCTCGGGCGAGGAACTGCCCGCCGAGATCGTCGGCACCGACCCCAACACCGACATCGCCCTGCTCAAGGTGGAAAGCGACGAGCCGCTTCCCTTCGTGAGCTTCGGCGACAGCGACACCGCCCGCGTCGGCGACTGGGTGATGGCGATGGGCAACCCGCTCGGGCAGGGCTTTTCGGTCTCCGCCGGGATCGTGTCAGCCCGCAACCGCGCACTCAGCGGCACCTATGACGACTACATCCAGACCGACGCCGCCATCAACCGCGGCAACTCCGGCGGTCCGCTCTTCAACATGGATGGTGAAGTGATCGGTGTGAACACCGCGATTCTGTCCCCCAATGGCGGCTCCATCGGCATCGGCTTCTCGATGGCCTCAAACGTGGTGACCCGCGTCGTGGACCAGCTGCAGGAATACGGTGAGACCCGTCGTGGCTGGCTCGGCGTCCGGATCCAGGATGTGACCGAAGACGTGGCCGACGCTCTGGGTCTTGCCGAAGCCAAGGGTGCTCTCGTCTCTGACGTACCCGAGGGTCCGGCGATGGAAGCTGGCATGGAGGCCGGTGACGTCATCATCAGCTTCGACGGAAAAGAGGTGGAAGATACCCGTGGCCTCGTGCGCCAGGTCGGCAACACCGCCGTCGGCAAATCGGTGCGCGTGGTGGTGAACCGCAACGGTGAGACGCAGACGCTTCTGGTGACGCTCGGTCGCCGCGAAGAAGCCGAAAGCGCCGTACCCGCAGCCCAGCCCGGCCCGGAAGAAGAGGCCCCGCAGTCGATGGACCTCATGGGCCTGACGCTCAGCCCCCTGACCTCCGAGATCCGCGAACAGCTGGAGCTTCCCGAAAGTGCCCGCGGGCTGGCCGTCATGGATGTGGACGAAACCTCCGAGGCCTTCGAAAAGGGACTGCGCGCCGGGGATGTGATCACCGAGGCGGGTCAGGCACAGGTGTTGGCTCTCAGCGATCTTGAAGACCGTATTGCCGAAGCCAAGGAAGCGGGCCGCAAGTCGATCCTGCTTCTGGTGCGCCGCGCTGGCGATCCGCGCTTCGTCGCACTGAACATCGCGGACGACGAATAAGTCCGCCGATCAGAAAATTGAAAAGGGCGCCGCAGAAACCGGCGCCCTTTTTTCATCGAACGCCCTTTCCGTCAGGCGTCAACAAGGCCCAAGGCCTGATCCGATGCGGATGCGCCGTACTTGTCCTTCGGTGGCCAGGGCCGCGTGCGCCAGTCCGGGCTGAAAGCAAAGCTCGACACGGATCGACCCTCCGGCAGCGCACCGTTCCCCACACCCAGCGCATAGTCGTAATAAAGCTTCACGATTTCTTCCCGGCTCACCTGCTGGGCCGCAGGATGCTCAAGGCACGCGTCCTGCCAGCGGCGCACCCGGTCAAAGTCCGGTGTGTCGGGCAGGCTGAACCCCTCGTAGTATTCCAGAAACCAGAACCGCATGAACATTGGGGTGAACACCGCCTCTGCCAACCCGAACGCGCCCTGCAGCCAGATGCCCTCCGGAGCATGTTCCATCAGGAACCCGTCAATGTCGCGGTAAAGCCCCAGCAACTTCTCCTGATGCGCCGCGCGCTGGGATTGATCCTGGTTCATGACAAACAGGTAACCTGCCATGGTAAACGGACCTTCGCGGGCAATCAGCATCTGTTCGACCGCCCGCTCGTAGGGGGAGGTCTGCCGTATGGGCGATGGCCCGACCGTGGCATCGAGATAATCGAGGATGACAAGGCTTTCCTTGATGATCCGCCCATCCGGCAGTTCCAGAACCGGCAGAGCCGTGGTGCCGCGTGTCTTGCGCAGAAGCTCCGGATCGCGCGGCTTGGTGATATCCACCACCCGAAATTCCACCGCATCGCTCTGTCCCTTCAGTGCCAGCATGATTTCAAGGCGCTGGGAAAACGGGCAGACGGGGATGTGATAGACGATGGGACGGGGCATGTCGGTCTCCTGTGTCACGGAGCCCCAGAGTGCGGCGAAAGGCCGGGACTGTAAACCGGTCAGGCTGGGCCGCGCCAAAACAAAACCCCGCGCCACTGGCGCGGGGTTTTCCGTCAACGGAAAAACCGGATGCGTTGACGCATCCGGTTCGGCAGCATCAGCCCTTGGCGTAGCCCATGCCCTGCAATGCGGTCTTGATCTCGTCAAGGATGGCCGGATCGTCGATGGTTGCGGGCATCTTGAACTCTTCGCTGTCCGCAATCTTGACCATCGTCGCACGAAGGATCTTGCCCGACCGGGTCTTCGGCAGACGGTCAACCACCGCGCACAGCTTGAACGCGGCCACCGGGCCGATCTTGTCGCGCACCAGTTTGACACATTCCTTGACGATCTCGTCATGCGGCCGGTTCACGCCGGTTGTCAGGCAAACGAAGCCCATCGGCAACTGGCCCTTGAGTTGATCGGTCACGCCGATCACCGCGCATTCCGCAACATCCGGGTGCGAGGCCAGAACCTCTTCCATGCCGCCCGTCGACAGGCGGTGGCCCGCCACGTTGATCACGTCATCGGTGCGCGCCATGATATAGAGGTATCCATCCTCGTCGATCATGCCCGCGTCGCCGGTCTCATAGTAGCCCGGGAAATGCGACAGGTAGGATTTGCGGAACCGGTCCTCGGCATTCCACAGCGTCGGCAGCGTACCCGGGGGCAGGGGCAGTTTGACCGCGATGGCGCCAAGCTCGCCCGGCTTCATCGGGTGGCCCGCCTCATCGAGGATCTGCACATCATAGCCCGGCATCGGCACCGACGGAGAGCCGATCTTGACCGGCAGCGCCTCGATCCCGGCGGGCATACCTGCGATGGTCCAGCCGGTTTCGGTCTGCCACCAGTGGTCATAGATCGGCTTGCCGGTGACCTGCTGCGCCCATTCGATGGTGTCCGGGTCGGCCCGTTCCCCCGCGAGGTAGATCGCGTTGAGGCACGAGATGTCGTATTTGCCGACAAATTCGCCTTTGGGGTCGTCGCGCTTGACCGCGCGGAACGCCGTCGGCGCGGTAAAAAACGTGCGGACCTTGTGTTCCGAAATCACCCGCCAGAAGGTGCCCGCATCCGGCGTGCCGACCGGCTTGCCTTCGAACACGATCGTGGTGTTTCCGTGGATCAGCGGTGCGTAGCAGATATAGCTGTGTCCCACGACCCAGCCCACGTCCGACGCTGCCCAGAACACGTCGCCCGGATCGACATTGTAGATGTTCTTCATCGTCCAGTTCAGCGCCACCAGGTGGCCGCCGGTGTGGCGGATTACGCCTTTCGGTGCGCCTGTGGTGCCGGACGTGTAAAGGATATAGGCCGGGTGGTTGCCCTCGACCGGAACGCAGTCGGCCGGCTCAACGCCGTACTGGAATCCGTGCCAGTCATAGTCGCGGCCCTCTTCCAGATGTGCGACTTCCTGCTCGCGCTGGAAGATCACGCAGAAATCCGGCTTGTGGGTGGCCAGGTCGATAGCTCCGTCGAGCAGCGGCTTGTAATGTACCACGCGTCCCGGCTCCAAGCCGCAAGAGGCAGCGATGATTGCCTTGGGTTTCGCGTCGTCGATGCGGACGGCCAGTTCGTTGGCCGCAAAGCCGCCGAACACCACCGAGTGGATGGCTCCGAGGCGCGAACAGGCAAGCATCGCCTCCAGCGCTTCGGGCACCATCGGCATATAGATGATGACGCGGTCGCCTTTTTCCACACCCTTGGCGCGCAGCGCACCGGCCAGACGGGCGACGCGGTTGCGCAGTTCGGAATAGGTGATCTTGTGCAGGGTGCCGGTGATCGGGCTGTCGTGGATGATCGCCACCTGTCCGCCGCGCCCGGCCTCGACATGGCGGTCGACCGCGTTCCAGCATGTGTTTGTCTGGCCGTCCGCGAACCATTCGTAGAGGTTCTCACCCACCTCAAACAGCGCTTTGCTGGGTTTCTTATCCCAATCAATTGCGTCGGCCTGCTGCATCCAGAACCCTTCCGGGTCGGATTCCCAGCTCTCATAAACCTCTTGGTAGCCCATGCCGGTCTCCTCCTGAAACGTGTTGGCATTGGCGTACGGCGCGTGGGACGTTGCGGCAAGTCTCTGGATCAGCCGCGCGGCAGAAGGCCGCAAAAACTTTGCAGTTTTGAGGAAATCCGGTTGCAAACTTTTGCAAAGCTTCTTGGATTATGCAGGGTCAGTTTCGCCAAATCGCGTTTTTGCAAAACTGCAAACTCTATACTGCAAATTTGTCTGCGAACCGATTCTTGCCTGATCCCGTGCTGGTTCAAAGCTGGTCGCGCGGTGTCGTCAGCAAACCCAGCGCCCGGGCCGACTGGATTGAAAGCAACCCGCTGGGCAGGCCGCGGGCGTTCTGGTAGCGGCGCACGGCCAGCCGGGTTGGCACATCCATCTGACCGGTGATCTGTCCCCGGTAGAGCCCGCGCGCCTCGAGCGCCCGCTGCAGGGTCGAGATCAGGTCGGGGGTCAGTGCGTCGGGGCAGGGGGTCTCGAAAATCAGCTCTTGCCGTTCGCGCAGGATCACCTGTGCCGTTTCGGTGCGGAACCGAGCCGGGCTGATCTGCCGACCCGCTTCGTCAAACTGCGCAGGGGCGACCTCGATCTGGCGGGTCACGGTTTCGAGTTCGGCAGGCGCCACGTCGCGCACCCAGCAACCGTCCGGACGCACACCCGGTGGCGGGTCGATCTGGGCCGAGGCGAAGTCGGGGACGGGCAGCGTGTCGTCCGGAACGTCAGTTGCGTAGGATCCGGCGCAGGCGGTCAGGCCGAGCAAGGCCATGGCACAGATGGCCCGGGTCGCTGACGGGGGACGGGTCACGGAAGATGTGCGCCTGTTGCCTGTTTCTGCTCGGGCGCAGTCTAACCTGTTTGCGGCTCTGACGAAAGCGTCTCTGGCGCGGTGGCAAGAAGCTGATCCAGAAGCGGCGAAATATCCTCGATCTGCTCGGCGATGACGTGGATCACGTCCCCCTCGCGCTGCAGCCGCCCGGTGACCCGCAGCATCCGACCCGCGATCACGGCCCGGCGGAACTTTTCGTACATCTTACGCCAGACGATGACGTTCACCGCGCCGGTCTCGTCCTCGAGTGTCAGAAAGATCACCCCCTTTGCCGTGCCGGGCCGCTGCCGCAGGATCACCAGCCCGGCCACGGTGATCCGGGCATTCTCGGGCGGGAGCCGCAACTGCGACGCCGTCAGACAGGATGGCGGGCGCGGCCAGTCGGTTCGGGTGGGGCGGGGTGTGACAACACGCATAAGAACAAAAATAGAACATTTACCATGGCCGGCAAGCCCGATCTTTCCGCAGATTTCGGATCGCTTTGGAACGCTTAATCCGGCCTTAAGGACGCAACGCCCTGCCGCATGAGAGTGTCAGGACAGACGGAAGCACACACAGATGAGGGCATCATGGCTTATTTCGACACACGAAAGACCACCGGCACCACCATCGGGAGCATTTTTGACCAACTGGTAAAATTCATCATGGCGCGGATATCGTCGACCCCGAAGCGTCCGGGCAAATCCCCGCACGACATCGTGGCCGCGCAACACCGCGCCGAGGCACACCGCCGCGCGGTTGACCGGCTGATGCGTTAATCTTCGGGAAAGCCGTTGGCGCGCAGTGCGCCAATGACGGCTTCCCGGTAGGATTCGCTGCTCTGTGGGCGCGTGCGTCTGAACGTGGAAACGGACATGTCAGGAACCTTCTGCCGGAACCACTCCGCCATCTTCGCGGATTTCTCCAACTCCCCAAGCCGCCAGTAGCATCCCATCAGCCCAAGCTGAATCGTCGCAAACTCCGGATACTCTGTCAGTGCCTGTTCATAATATCTGCTCGCCTCTGGGATCTCGCCTTTCTGAAACAGGGCATTGCCAATGCCGGATGTCATGATGCCAATTTGTGGATGCAGCGGGCTGATGCGGATGGCGCGGCGCAGATGCTCGATCGCAAGGTCGCTTTGATCGATGTAATTGTAGACCCAGCCCAGCAGCATTTCGATATTGGCGGAATTCGGGTTGAGCGAGTGCGCCCGTTTCAGGGCAGTGAGACCTGTTTTGGTGTCATGTCCAATATAGGCGATGTAATGCCCGACATAACACAGCGCCAAAGGGTCGTCCGGATTGCTGTCCAGAACCTCATGCGCAAGGGGCAACGCGGCGCGTGCCTGTTCAAACGGCCACCAGCGCGCCGCGAAGGCCCCGGTATGCGCGTAACAGATGAGCGCCTTCGCATAGGTATAGTTCGCGTCCAGTTCGAGGGCCTGGCGCAGCAGCTCCAACCCGTCTTCGAGGTTTGCGAGTGAATTCTGCCGGTAGACCAGGGGGGCGGCCTTCATGCACAGATCGTAGGCCTTGAGATTGTCCGTGGGTTTGGCCTGCGCCCGCGCGGCTTCAGCCCAGATCAGTTTCGGCTCTATGGCCGCAGCGACACTTTCGGCGACGGTATCCTGCAGATTGAAGATGTCATCGCTGCTGCCGTCGAACCGGTCGTGCCAGATCATGCGGCCGGTCCTGGCTTCGACCAGTTGGGTGAAGATCCGCAGCCGGTCACCTGCTTTCTGGATGCTGCCTTCGAGGATGTAGCGAACACCCAGTTCGCGGCCGATCTCGGCGAGGTCCACAGCTTTGCCGCGATAGGTGAAGGTCGAGGTCGTCGAAATCACGAAGAACGACGATACCCGTGCCAGTGCCGATGTGATCTCGTTCACGATCCCATCGACCATGTAGGCGTTTTCATCCGAGCCGGTCAGGTTGGCAAACGGAAGCACCGCGAGCGACGGAATTGCCGGGACCGGAGGGGCGTCCTTCTGCGACGTGCGTTCGACCGGGTCCGCCGCCGCGCCCAAAGTGAACTTGTAGCCGACGCCGGGCACTGTCTTGATTGCGTCCCGTCCCAGAACCTTGCGCAGCCCGGCAATCTGCACCGTGAGGTTGCTTTCCTCGACCAGTGTCCCGGCCCAGACCGTATCGAGAAGCTCTTCCTTGGTGATGACGCGGTCGGGATTCCGGTGCAGGTGATGCAGAACGTCAAACGCCCGCGCGCCCAGAGCGACTTCTGTCCCGTCCAGACGTGCGGTGCGGGTGGTGTCATCGATATGAAGAACCGGCATGCACGCTCCGATTGGTCATGCGTTGATAAAGACTAGTCCGAAATTCCGATCCGGACCAAGGCTTTCCTGTGCGACGGTCTCTTCAGACGTGCCGCATGATCCGCATGGGACAGGCAATCCATCCGGCGCGCGGGAATTTGAGCGAAAAGGGGCTGGCAGGCGCGACCGCTCCAGACTAGGTATGTCACGATTTGTGAGACGGAGAGTGCTGGAATGGCAAAGATCACCTATATTGAGCATGGCGGGACAGAGCATGTCGTGGACGTCGCCAACGGCCTGACCGTGATGGAAGGCGCGCGCGACAATGGCATTCCGGGCATCGAAGCCGATTGCGGCGGCGCCTGTGCATGTTCGACCTGCCACGTCTATGTGCATCCCGACTGGGTGGCCAAGCTGCCGCCGAAGGAAGACATGGAAGAAGACATGCTCGACTTTGCCTATGAGCCGAACCCCGAGCGGTCGCGCCTGACCTGCCAGATCAAGGTGACCGATGCGCTGGACGGGCTGATCGTCCAGATGCCCGAAAAGCAGATCTGATCCGATGTGGACTCCGCGCCGCCTGATGACGTTCTGGGCTTGCGGCGCGGCCGCCTGGCTTATGGCCGGGATCGCGTCACAGGCCGTGGCGCAGGAGATCGTGTCCGCCCGCTATGACGGGCCGACCACACGCTATCCGCATGGCGTTTTGGGCGACGAGGTCGAGTATGACACCCTGGCCGTGCGCCTGAGCGATGGCCGGGAGATGTCGGCGCGTTGGACGCAGGACATCGTGTTCGAAGACCTGTCCCCCCGCGTGGTGGATGTGGATGGCGATGGCGCACCGGAAGTGGTGGTGATCGAAAGCCACGAACGGCAGGGCGCACGGCTGGCTGTCTGGGGGCTGGTCGATGGCGCGCTGGCGGCCAAAGCAACCACGCCTTTTATTGGAACGCGTTTCCGCTGGCTGGCACCCGCCGCTGTCGCGGATCTGGATGGCGACGGGCTGGTGGAACTGGCCTATGTCGATCGTCCGCACCTTGCGAAAGTCCTGCGCGTCTGGCGGTATGAGCCACTGGGCGCGGGGCAGGTCCGGCTGAGCGAAGTGGCGTCGCTGGACGGTGTGACCAATCACCGGATCGGCTGGGATTACATCGCCGGGGGCCTGCGTGACTGCGGGCAGGGGCCAGAGATGGTGCTGGCCGATGCGGGATGGTCAACCGTGGTCGCGGTGCGGTTTGACGGCGACAGGCTCACGCAATATGAGCTTGGACCGTATACGCCCGATGCGATAGAGCGTGCGCTGGGCTGTTGAAGGCAAGCGCCTTCGAAGGCGCTTGATCCCGCGTTTTCGAAAATGCGGCCAAGGGCGGTCGACCGCCCTTGGCGCCGGTTTCAGAGTTGGGCCATGACCTCGTCGCTGGCCTCGAAATTGGTGGTGACGCGCTGCACGTCGTCATCGTCTTCCAGCGCATCCACAAGCTTCATCAGCGACTGCATGCCGTCGAGGTCAAGCTCGGTTGTGGTGGTGGGCTTCCAGACCAGTTTGGTCGAGTCGGATTCGCCGAGCTCTGCCTCGAGCGCGGTGGCGACCTCGTTCAGATCGGTGTCGGCGCACCAGATGATGTGTCCGTCTTCGCTGCTTTCCACGTCTTCGGCGCCGGCTTCGATCGCGGCCATCATCACCGTGTCGGCATCACCCGCATCGGCAGGGTAGGTGATCTCGCCCTTGCGGTCGAACATGAAGCCCACGGACCCGGTCTCGCCCAGATTGCCACCGTTCTTGGTGAAGGTGGAGCGCACGTTGGACGCGGTGCGGTTGCGGTTGTCGGTCATCGCCTCGACGATCACGGCCACGCCGTTCGGGCCGTAGCCTTCGTAGCGGATTTCCTCGTAATCCTCGCCATCGCCACCGGTCGCCTTCTTGATGGCGCGTTCGATGTTGTCCTTGGGCATGGACTGCGATTTCGCTTCCTTCACCGCAAGGCGGAGGCGCGGGTTCTTTTCGGGATCGGGGTCGCCCATCTTTGCAGCGACGGTGATTTCCTTGGAAAGCTTGGAAAAGAGCTTGGCGCGCACCGCGTCCTGACGACCTTTGCGGTGCTGGATGTTTGCCCATTTGGAATGGCCGGCCATGGTGTCCTGTCCTTGATTGTCGGAGGTCGAGAAGTTTTGGCGTCTTTAGCGCAGATGGCAGGGCGGGAACAAGTTGCGTTTTCGAGGTTTGCGCGCGGGGCGGGGTTGGGTATGAGATCGGTATGAAACCATTTCTGATCCTGCAATTGCGCCCCGAGGTCGAAGCCAGCGATGGCGAGTTCGCTGCGTTCCTTGGCAAGGGCGGTCTGTCCGAGGCGCAGGTCCATCGCGTCTGTCTGGACCGCGAGCCGCTGCCCGAGGGGTTACGTCTGGACGATTATGCCGGGGTGATCGTGGGCGGCGGGCCGGGCTGCGTATCGGATGATCCGGCGACCAAGGACCCGGTCGAGGCGCGGATCGAGGCGGAGATTCTGTCGCTCATGCCCGAGATTACGGAACGGGACGTGCCGTTCATGGGCTGCTGCTATGGCATCGGTATTCTGGGGCACCATCTGGGGGCCGAAGTGTCCAAGCGGCGCTATGGCGAACCGGTTGGCCCGGTGACGTGCCGTGTGACGGACGCGGGGGCGGCGGATCCTTTGGTGGCGGGATTGCCCCAGGCGTTCGACGCGTTTGTCGGCCACAAGGAAGCGGTGCAGGACTTGCCTGACGGGTGTGTGCATCTGTTGGCGTCGGATCCGTGTCCCTACCAGATGATCCGGTATGGGCAGAACGTCTATGCCACACAGTTCCACCCCGAGGCGGATGCGGGCGTGTTCGAGGATCGGATCCGGATCTATCGCCACAAAGGGTATTTTGCGCCCGAGACAGCCGACGATCTCATCGCGATGTGTCACGCCAGTGACGTGACAGTGCCCGTGGAGATCCTGCGCCGGTTCGTGTCGCGCTACGGCGGGTGACGTTTCCGTCGACAGAAACGTCCGATGCGTTGACGCATCGGTGGCCCTAGAGCGGCCAGATCAGAGGGATCATGGCCGAGGCAAGGATCCCGACGCTCAGGTTAAGCGGCACGCCCACCTTGAGGAAGTCTGAAAACGCGTACCCCCCGGGACCATAGACCAGCGTGTTCGTCTGGTAACCGATCGGTGTGGCAAAGGCACAGGAGGCCGCCACCATCACGGCAACCACCAACGGCCTTGGATCGAATCCCATGACCTGCGCGAGACCGATGGCAATGGGCGTCACCACGACCGCCACCGCATTGTTGCTGACCAGTTCGGTGAGAAGGCTGGTCAGCAGGTAGATCGCCCAGACAATCGCCCAGGGCGGCAGATTCATCAGGTAGGGGGCGAGTCCTTCGACGATCAGGGTGACGGCGCCCGAGGCCTCAAGCGCGGCCCCGATGGCGAGCATGGCAAAGATGAGCGCAAGGAGTTGTCCTTCGACAAAGGAAAACGCCTCGTCCGAATCCACGCATTTTGTCAGCAGCACCACCGCCACGGCGATGATCGCCAGCGCGAGGATCGGGGCCACCCCGAAGGCGGCCAGCAGAACGAGGCCCGCGAGCGCCGCAATGGCGATGGGGGCATGGCTGCGCCGGTAGGCGCGGGCCGAGGGTTTGGCCACATCCACGAGGTTGAGTTCTTCCGCCATACGCTGGATGTCCTCGGGCGCGCCTTCGAGCAGCAGCGTGTCGCCCACGCGCACCACCAGATCATCGAGTTGTCGTCCGATATTCTGGTTCCGCCGGTGCACCGCCAGCGGATAGACGCCATAGCGGCGCCGCAGGCGCATTGCGCCGAGACGTCGGCCCACCATCTTGCAAACCGGTGTGATCAGCACTTCGACCGTGGTGGTCTCCACCGCCGAGACCTGATCGACGCGGCGCAGTTCCTTGTTGCGTTGCAGGCTCAGGAGTTCGGTCATCTGCGTACGCAGCACCACACGGTCGCCCACCTGCAGGGTGACGCCCTCAAGGTTCCGCCGCAGCGAGGCATCGCCGCGGATCACGTCGATCAGGCGCACCCCGTCGCGTTTGAAAAGCTGCACGCCCTGCACCTCGCGGCCAATGAGGTTGCTGTCGGGCGGGATCACCGCTTCGGTGAAGAACTTCATCTTTGACCGGTCCGACAGCATCGCGGCCATGCTGGTGCGTTCGGGCAGGAGGTAGCGGCCAAAGGCCCAGAGATAGAACATCCCCCACGCGATCAGCACCACTGCGAGTGGCGTGACCTCGAAGATGGAGAAGGGCTCGAGCCCCTGCGCGCGGGCGACACCATCGACCAGCAGGTTCGTCGAGGTGCCGATCAGGGTCAGTGTACCGCCGAGAATGGCGGCATAGCTGAGCGGGATCAGCAGCTTTGACGGGGCGAGGCCAAGGGTTTTCGCCAGTTGAACAAACAAAGGCAGCATGACGACAACGACAGGCGTGTTGTTCATGAAGGCCGACGCCACGATCACAACCCCCAGTATCCCCGCCATCGCGCGTTTCGGGCGTTTCTCCACTGCGGATTGTGCGGCGTTGGTGAAGGCCGCGAGCGCGCCGGTGCGGACCAGCGCGCCCATGACAAGAAACATCGCCGCAATGGTCCAGGGCGCAGGGTTCGACAGCACCGCCAGCGCATCGCCATAGGGCAGGACACCCGTTGCCAGAAGAAACGCCACCCCGCCGATGGCCACGACTTCGGTCGGATAGGTCTCGCGCACAAACAGCGCGAACATGACTGCCACTGTGGCAAGGGCCAGCAGAGCAGGCGCGTTCGGGGTCACTTGCATCAGCGCACTCAGCACGTCACCACACCCTCATTTCAGATTTCTCCAGTCTGGCCGGGTTGGGCGGGCGGAACAAGAACAGCCTTGGGTCTTGGCTGCACAAGGGCCAGTCCCGCCAGCATCACGGCCAGCGCTGCCCAGAAATACGACGAATAACTCTCGCCCAGAAACAGCATCGCCCAGGTCACACCGAAAAGCGTGACAAAGTAGCTGACCTGCACCGTAAAGACAGGCCCGGCGCGACCGACCAGCCAGACATCGGAGGTGTATGCGCCCGCATGGAGCAGCGCGGTCGCGACGATAGCGGCATCGGGCGCTCCCCAGGGACCGCGCGGGTCGATAAACTGCCCGGTCATCAGCGCCAATGGCAGCGTAATCACCGCGCCGACCAGCGTTGCGCCGCACAGCGTTTGCACGGGGTCCAGCCCGTCCAGACCCCAGCGCGCCACGACATTGCTTTCCAGTGCGTAAAAGAGCGAGGACACCAGAGCGACGAAGACCCAGATCACCGAGACCTCCGAAGGCAGTCCCGCATCCGGCAGGATCAGCAGGCAAATCCCGGCAAACCCAAGGCTCAGCCCGGCGAGACGCGTCCACCGGAACCTTTCCAATCCGAACAGCAGGGCAATGGGAAAAGCCAGCATCGGGATGGAACTGAGCAGGATCGAAAGGATACCTGCGGGAAGGTGGATCGCCGCTGAATAGGACGAGATGCCTGGCAGGACAGAGCCAATCAGAGCGAGCACCGTGTAAAGCGTGATGTCCCGCCGGGTGAATCGCATCCCCGTCCCGCGCAGCGCGCAGATCAGGCCGAGAAGGACCGCGCCGATGCACATCTGCCAGAACAGGATACCGAAATGCCGGTAGCCTTCGCTGACCGCTGTCTTGGCCAGAGGCTGCGTCGCCCCCCAGGCGGCCCCCGCGAGGATCAGAACGATCAGCGGCAGGGCGCGTGTCATGGGGCGGCGGCCTGAAGGCGCCCGCCGTCACGGATCATGTGGATCGCGGTGGCCTTGCCGGTGCGGTCGTCAGTTTCCACCAATACGCCCGACAGCGTGGCCTCGCCCAGTGCGGGTTGGAACCGGCCCTTGCTCATGCCCGTCACAAAGCGGCGCATCGGTTCGGTCTTTTCCATGCCGATCACCGAATTGTAGTCGCCGCACATGCCCGCATCTGTCAGGTAGCCCGTCCCCCCCGGAAGGATCTGCGCATCCCCCGTAGGCACATGGGTGTGCGTGCCGACCACAAGGCTGGCGCGGCCATCGCAGAAATGGCCCATGCCCATCTTTTCCGATGTCGCCTCGCAATGCATGTCGACAAGGATCATCTGCGCCTGCCCGCCCAGCGGGTGCGCACGAAGCACCGCGTCAACCGCCGAGAACGGATCGTCGAAGGCGCGTTTCATGAACACCTGTCCCAGCACCTGCAACACAAGGATCTTGCGGCCCCGCGCATCGGTAAAAAGGCGATGGCCGCGACCGGGGGCGACTTTGGCAAAATTCAGCGGGCGCAGGATGCGGGGTTCGTTTTCGATATAGGACAGCATGTCCTTCTGATCGAAGGCGTGATCGCCCAGCGTCAGACAGTCGACCCCGGCGTTGAGCAGCGCCTGCGCATGTGGGCCGGACAAACCAACGCCGCTGGACGCGTTTTCGCCGTTCACCACGCAGAAATCGACCTTCAGTCGAGCTTTGAGGTCGCCCAGCCGCTCGGTGATCGCGGTGCGGCCCACGCGACCCATGATGTCGCCAAGAAAGAGTGTTCTCATGCCCCGAGGATTAGAGCGGCAGGGGGGGAAAGCAAAGAGGCAAACCGGCGGCGGAGGAGAACGCGTTTCGAAACGCGTTGAAAAAGCCCATGCGCATGGGCTTTGAAGCGATTTCGAAATCGCTTCCGCGCGTTGCCTAGAACAGCGATCCCTGTTCCGGCGGCTTTGGCTTTGCTTTTGTCGAGGGTTTCGCGACCGCCGCGCCGACGGTCATGCGCCCATCGGCAAATTCGATCTCCAAAGCCGTAGCCTTTTGCGCTGCGACCTGTGTCGTCACCACCGCGCCATCGCCCCGCACGACCGCATAGCCGCGCTTGAGCGTTTCCTTGTAACCCAGCGTTTCCCGAAGCCGGTCCAGTGCCGTAAGTCGGGACTGCCAATCTTTGACCTGCGCCTGACCAGCGCTCGACAGCCGCCGGGTCAGCGCCTCCAGCCGGTCGCGCTTGGACGCCAGATCCCGTTCGATGGGTTTGACCGACAGCCGGTCGGCGCGGCGCGCCAGCGCCTCGCGTTTCGTCTCGACCACACGGGTGAGGCCGGGTGCCAGCCGGGTGGCGCTCTGGTCGAAACGCCGCCGCTGCTCGGCCAGGGCGCGGGACAGAAGCGATGGGCGCAGGGAAGCGGCCGCTTCGACGAGCCGTCCGCGCCGTAGGTCCACGGTGCGGGTCAAGGCGCGCGGCAGCCGGTCCGCCATCAGGTCGAGCCGCTGGGTCGGGCCGGACAAAAGCGCGTCCGGTCGGGGCAGGGCGCGGGCCAGATCGCGCAGGCGCTGGTCGCGGGTCTGCATCCGCTGCGACACGGCGCGGGTCATGCGCGCCTGTTGGTCGCCGACCCATCCCAGCAGCTCCAGCCGCACGGGTACAGCGATCTCCGCAGCGGCTGTGGGCGTGGGCGCGCGTTGGTCGGATACGTAATCTATCAGGGTCGTGTCGGTCTCGTGCCCCACCGCTGAAATGAGCGGGATCTCCGATGCGGCCGCCGCCCGCGCGACGATCTCTTCGTTGAACCCCCAAAGGTCTTCGATGCTTCCGCCCCCGCGCGCCACGATCAGCAGGTCGGGGCGGGGCAGGGCACCGCCGGGCGTCAGCGCGTTGAAACCCGTAATCGCGCGGGCCACCTCGGGCGCGCAGGCCGCCCCCTGAACGGCCACCGGCCAGATCAGAACCTTGCGCGGAAAACGGTCGCGCAGCCGGTGCAGGATATCCCGGATCACCGCCCCCGAAGGCGAGGTGATCACGCCAATGATGTCCGGCAGGTAGGGCAGTTCCTTCTTGCGTGCGGGATCGAACAACCCTTCGGCGGCCAGCGCCTTTTTGCGCTTTTCCAGCATCGCCATCAGCGCGCCTTCGCCGGCAACGGTCACTTCGTCGACGTTGAGGTTGTACTTGGACTGCCCGCCGAACGCCGTCATGCGCCCGGTCACGACCACCTCCAGACCTTCTTCGGGCACCACCGACAGGCTGGAGACCTGACCTTTCCACGTGGTACACGCCAACACGTTCCGGTCGTCCTTTACGTCGTAATAGAGGTGCCCCGACCGCGCGGTGAACACGCGGCCCACCTCGCCGCGCACACGGATGCGGCCGAACTGATCCTCCAGCGTCTTCTTCACGGCACCCGAGACTTCGGACACGGTGTATTCGGGCAGGTTCTGCCCCGGACGCGGATCGTCGATCAGATCGGACATTTGGCCTCGCTTGCGCTTCACTCGCCCTGACCCTAGAACGCGCGCAACCGAAGGTGAAGACGGAGCGTGCGCCATGAACATTCTCATCCTTGGAAGTGGCGGGCGCGAACATGCGCTGGCATGGGCCGTGATGCAGAACCCCAAATGCGACCGGCTGATCGTGGCTCCTGGCAATGCCGGGATCGCGATGATCGCGGACTGCGCCGCCCTGGACATCGAAGACGGCGGCGCGGTGGTTACTTTCGCTGAAGAGAACAGCATCGATTTCGTGATCGTCGGCCCCGAAGCGCCTCTGGCGGCGGGTGTTGCGGATCGCTTGCGCGACGCGGGTCTCTTGGTCTTCGGCCCGTCTGCCGAAGCGGCGCGGCTCGAAGCCTCCAAGAGCTTCACCAAGGAGATCTGCGATGCGGCCAACGCACCGACTGCGGCCTATAGTCATTTCACGGATGCCGACGCGGCCAAAGCCTATGTCCGCGCACAGGGCGCGCCGATCGTGGTCAAGGCCGACGGTCTGGCTGCAGGCAAGGGCGTGATCATCGCGGAAACCGTGGCCGAGGCCGAAGCCGCCATCGACGATATGTTCGGTGGTGCCTTCGGCGGGGCCGGGGCTGAGGTGGTGATCGAGGAATTCATGCAGGGGGAAGAAGCGTCGTTCTTCGTGCTCTGCGACGGCACCGATGTGCTGCCCATCGGCACCGCGCAGGACCACAAGCGCGTGGGCGAGGGCGATACCGGTCTGAATACCGGCGGCATGGGGGCCTATTCCCCGGCACCGGTTCTGACCGACGAAATCGCGCAGAAGGCGCTCGACGAGATCATCAAGCCGACCATGGCCGAAATGGCGAAGCGCGGCGCGCCCTATCAGGGCGTGCTCTATGCCGGGCTGATGATCGAGAACGGCCAGCCCCGGCTGGTGGAATACAATGTCCGCTTCGGCGATCCGGAATGTCAGGTGCTGATGATGCGGCTGGGCGCGCAGGCGATGGACCTGCTGCACGCCTGTGCCGAAGGACGTCTAGGCGAGGCGCGGGTGAACTGGGCCGACGATCATGCGATGACCGTTGTGCTGGCAGCAAACGGGTATCCGGGCAGCTATGAGAAGGGCAGCGTCATCGGCGGGCTGAATGATCTGCCTGAGGACAGCTTCCACATGATGTTCCACGCTGGCACGACCGAGAAGGATGGCAAGATCACCGCAACGGGTGGCCGGGTCCTGAACGCCACCGCGCGTGGGGCCACGCTGCAGGAGGCGCGGGATCGGGCCTATGGAATGGTCGATCAGGTCAACTGGCCCGAGGGCTTCTGCCGCCGCGATATCGGCTGGCGGGCGCTCTAAATGACGGCGGCGTTAGCCGGCTTTGCGCTGGGCCTGTCTCTGATCCTCGCCATCGGAGCGCAGAACGCGTTTGTCCTGCGGCAGGGGTTGCTCAAATCCCACGTCTTTGCGGTCTGCCTGACCTGTGCGCTGTCTGACGCGATCCTGATTGCCGCCGGGGTTGCAGGTTTTGGTGCGCTGACGAAGGCCGTACCGGGGCTGGAGCTTGCGATGCGGCTGCTTGGGGCGGCCTTCCTGATCTGGTACGGCGCACGCACATTGCTCAGCGCATGGCGCGGTGGACAGGCGATGCAGGCGGGGCACGCGGCGGGGTCGCTCAGAACCGCGCTGCTGACCTGTCTCGCGCTGACATGGCTGAACCCGCATGTCTATCTCGATACGGTTGTGCTGCTGGGCGCGGTCGCCGCGCAATACACAGATCGCCTCAGCTTTGCGCTTGGTGCGATGACCGCCAGTTTCGTGTTCTTCTTTTCCTTGGGCTACGGTGCGCGGCTTCTTGCGCCGTTCTTTGCAAAACCCCGCGCGTGGCAGATCCTTGATGTGATCATCGGCGTCGTGATGTGGGCCATCGCGGCAAAACTGCTGCTGATGTGATCGCACACGATCGACCGTCAGGGCGCGCGCGGTGTCGAATGAGAGCCTCTTGAACTTCCCGCATCCTTCCGTTCCAGTGCCGCCATGAGCGCGTCCTCACCCACCGACAAGACCGGCAACCCTGTCAAAGGCATCTTCTGGATGGTGATGACTGGGCTGTGCTTCGTTGCGGTGACGGCGCTGGTGAAAACGCTGGGTGGACGCATCCCGGCAGCCGAGTCGGCCTTCCTGCGCTACGTGATCGGTCTGGTTTTCCTGATCCCGGTCTGGCGGGAACTGATGGCGATCCGGCTGACCCGCCGGCAGAAGAACCTCTTTGCCCTGCGCGGGCTTGTTCATTCGCTTGGTGTGATCCTGTGGTTTTTTGCCATGACCCGGATCCCGATCGCCGAGGTCACGGCGATGAACTATCTCAACCCGGTCTACGTGACGATCCTTGCGGTTTTTGTCCTCGGTGAAACGCTGGCGTTGCGCCGCGCGCAGGCAGTTGCTGCCGCTCTAGTCGGGGCACTGATCATACTGCGCCCCGGATTTCGGGAGCTCGACCTTGGCCATATCGCGATGCTGGGGACCGCGCTGTTCTTTGCGGGCAGCTACCTGATCGCCAAGATCGTATCCGGAGAGCTTCCCGCAAGCATGGTGGTTGCGCTGTTGTCGATCACGGTCACGATCGGGCTGGCGCCTTTTGCGATTGCCGTCTGGGTCACGCCAAGCCTGGCCGATCTGGCCGTGCTCGCCGCAGTCGCGTGCTTCGCGACGGCCGGGCATTACACGATGACGCTGGCCTTTGCTGCGGCCCCCGTGACGGTGACCCAGCCGGTCACCTTTCTGCAACTGGTGTGGTCAGTTCTGCTGGGCATGGTGTTCTTTGGTGAGCCGGCGGACCCCTGGGTGATCCTGGGCGGTGGCGTAATTATGGCGTCCGTGATCTTCATCACCTGGCGCGAGGCCCAGCTGCGCAGAGCGCATCGGACACCTTTGGTCAACGAAACAAAGGGTTAGGGCGCGGTTCTCAGCCTTCACCGGATGCCAATGACTGCGCCAAGACCGCGATTGTTTCGCGTTCGGCAAAAAACCGGGATTTTTTCCAAAATTGGCCACAATCCGCACGGACAAACAGTGGGTAAATGTACGAGGAGACACCCATGTTTGCAGAAACCTATTCGAGCCGGGATCTGGGCGAATTGCGCCATTTCCTTGTGTCCGAGCGCCAGAAGACCCTTTCGGATGCGGAATGGAAGTTCCGGATGCGGGGGTACGGCTTCCACGTCAAGCGCGTCGATGGCGGCGTGATGGTCGCGCGGATCCCCAAAAACGAGATCCTGGGCTGCGTCAAGATGTGATCCTCAGGTCGCCCATCCTGGGCGGCCTTTTGTCCATCTGACCCCACTCGCCCAAGGCGTCGGGCCCTGCTATATCCGTCGCCATGCTGAAATACATCGACATCCCCCCGGTTTGGCTTGCGGCGGCTTTGGCGGTCGCCTGGTGGCAGAAGACCTACCATTCCCTTGGCCTGAGCTTTGGGCCCGTCTGGGCGGATCTGCTCGGCGGATTGCTTGTCGGTGGCGGCCTCGTTCTGATTGCTCTTGCCGCCTACGAGATGCGACGGCACCGCACCACGATCATTCCTCATCAAGACCCTGCGGCGCTTGTGACCAGCGGTATCTTCAAACGGTCACGGAACCCGATCTATTTGGCTGATTCGCTGATCCTGGCCGGGATGATCCTTTACTGGGATGCAGTGTTATCGCTCCCATTGATTCCGATCTTCGTCTGGTGGATCGAGAAACACTTCATAATTGCGGAAGAAAAGCGGTTGCGGCGAAATTTTCGTGCGAATTTTGCACGATATGAGAAACAAACGCGACGTTGGCTCTAGCCGCCCGCGCCCATCTGCTCTAGATGAGCCTTTCGCGGTGGGGGTGCATTGTGTGCATTAGGTCAGCATTGTAGACCCATCGCCGCAAACATGCCGCTACGGCACTTCGGAACGAAGCAAAGGGGGACGGCTCAGGTGAAAATCGGGACGCCAAAGGAAGTGATGAAGGGTGAGGCACGCGTTGCCATGACCCCGGATTCCGCCCGTCAGCTGCAAAAGCTGGGATATGACTGCATCATCGAAAGCGGTGCAGGCGACGCAGCGGGTTATAGCGACGAAACGTACAAAGAGGCTGGCGTTGAGGTTGTCAAAACCGCCGCAGCACTCTGGAAAGCTGCGGATGTGGTCGCCAAGGTGCGTCCGCCGACCGAAGCCGAGATCAAGAAATCGCGCGAAGGCCAGCTTCTGATCTCGTTCTTCTACCCTGCACAGAACGAAAAGCTGATGCAGCAGGCCGCAGACAAGGGCGCATCGGTCATCGCGATGGACATGGTGCCGCGGATTTCCCGCGCGCAGAAGATGGACGCTCTGTCCTCCATGGCGAATATCGCGGGCTACCGCGCTGTGATCGAGGCAGGCAACAACTTCGGCCGCTTCTTCACCGGTCAGGTCACCGCCGCCGGTAAGGTCCCGCCCGCCAAGGTTCTGGTCGTCGGTGCAGGTGTCGCCGGGCTTGCCGCCATCGGCACATCGACATCGCTTGGTGCCATCACCTACGCCTTCGACGTGCGCCCGGAAGTGGCCGAGCAGGTTGAATCCATGGGCGCGGAATTCGTCTTCCTCGACTTCGAGGAAGAACAGCAGGACGGCGCCGCAACCGGTGGCTATGCCTCTGTTTCCTCGCCGGAATTCGCAGCGGCCCAGCTTGCCAAGTTCCGCGAACTGGCGCCCGAAATGGACATCGTGATCACCACCGCGCTGATCCCGAACCGCGAAGCGCCCGAGCTTTGGACCAAGGACATGGTCGAGAGCATGAAACCGGGATCGGTCATCGTCGACCTCGCCGCCGAAAAGGGCGGCAACTGCAAGATGACCGTAATGGACGAAAAGATCGTCACCGATAACGGCGTGACGATCATCGGCTATACCGACTTCCCGTCGCGCATGGCTACGCAGTCCTCAAACCTCTATGCCACCAACATCCGTCACATGATGACAGACCTGACGCCCGAGAAAGACGGGCAGGTCGTGCACAACATGGAAGACGACGTGATCCGTGGGGCAACCATCGCGCACGAGAAGGCCGTGACCTTCCCGCCGCCCCCGCCGAAGGTTCAGGCGATTGCGGCCAAACCGAAGGAAAAGGTCAAGGAACTCACACCGGAAGAGAAGAAGCAGCAGGAACTGGACGCCTTCAAGGCCCAGACCAAGCAGCAGGTCACGCTGCTGGCCGTTGGCGGCGCGCTTGTCCTCGGGGCCGGCCTCGTTGCTCCGGCGAGCTTCATGCAGCACTTCATCGTGTTCGTTCTCGCCGTCTTCGTTGGCTTCCAGGTGATCTGGGGTGTCGCGCATTCGCTGCACACGCCGCTGATGGCGATCACCAACGCCATCTCTTCGATCATCATTCTGGGGGCTCTCATGCAGATCGGATCGGGGTCTTACCTCGTCATTCTGCTGGCCGCCCTCTCGGTCTTCATGGCCGGGGTCAACATATTCGGCGGCTTCCTCGTCACACGGCGCATGCTCGCCATGTTCCAGAAGTCGTAAGGGGACAGCATCATGGAATTCGGATTTACGACAGCAGCCTATGTGGTTGCAGCTGTGCTCTTCATCCTCGCGCTTGGCGGTCTGTCAGGGCAGGAAAGCGCAAAACGCGCCGTCTGGTACGGCATTGTCGGCATGGCGCTGGCCGTGGCGGCCACGCTGGTCGGTCCAGGTTCGGGCTACTGGCTGCTTTCGATCATTCTGATCGCGGGCGGTGGTGTCATCGGCTACCAGCTGGCGACACGGGTCCAGATGACCCAGATGCCGGAACTGGTCGCGGCGATGCACAGCCTTGTGGGCCTTGCGGCCGTGTTCGTGGGTTTCATCGCCCATATCGAACTGGGCCGTGTCATGGCGATGGACGACAGCGCGAAGAAGGCGCTGGAAGGCTTTGCAGCCCTGCTGGCCAAGAAGGACAGCGTTGAGATCGCCATTCTGCGGGTCGAACTGTTCCTTGGCGTGTTCATCGGTGCGGTGACCTTCACCGGTTCGGTGATCGCCTATGGCAAACTTGCGGGCAAGGTCGACACATCGGCAAAGAAACTGCCGGGCGGTCACATCCTGAACGCCGGTGCCGCTGCGCTGTCCGTGCTCTGCCTGATCTGGTACTTCAACACCGGCGGTGTGTTCCCGCTGATCCTGATGACGGCCGCAGCGCTGTTCATCGGCTACCACCTGATCATGGGCATCGGCGGCGCCGACATGCCGGTTGTGGTGTCGATGCTGAACAGCTACTCGGGCTGGGCCGCGGCGGCGATTGGTTTCTCGCTGGGCAACGACCTTCTGATCGTGGTGGGCGCGCTTGTGGGCTCTTCCGGTGCGATCCTGTCCTACATCATGTGTAAGGCGATGAACCGGTCGTTCATCAGCGTGATCCTCGGTGGCTTCGGTGGCCCGGCGGGCGAGCAGATGGCCGTTGAGGGCGAACAGGTTGCGATCGACGCCGATGGCGTGGCCACCGCGTTGGACGAGGCCGACAGCGTCATCATCATCCCGGGTTACGGCATGGCGGTGGCACAGGCGCAACAGAACGTGGCGGAACTCACCCGTCGTCTGCGCGCCAAGGGCAAGGAAGTCCGCTTTGCGATCCACCCGGTCGCAGGCCGTCTGCCCGGCCACATGAACGTGCTTCTGGCCGAAGCCAAGGTGCCCTACGACATCGTTCTCGAGATGGACGAGATCAACGACGACTTCCCGGATACGGACGTCGCCATCGTCATCGGTTCGAACGACATCGTGAACCCGGCGGCACAGGATGACCCGAACAGCCCCATCGCCGGCATGCCGGTTCTGGAATGCTGGAAGGCCAAGCAGGTCTTCGTGTCCAAGCGCGGGCAGGGCACCGGGTACTCTGGCATCGAGAACCCGCTCTTCTTCAAAGAGAACACACGCATGTTCTACGGCGATGCGAAGAAGTCGCTTGAGGATCTGCTGACCCGCATCACCTGATACGGTTCGGAAAAACGACATGGCAAAGCCCCGCCGGGTTCGGCGGGGCTTTTTCGTTTTCGGACGCGGGACGGGATCCGTTGCTCAGGATCCAAGCGTCTCGACCCATCCGTCCACAAGGGCGTCCAGGCCGTCCCAGTCGGTGTATTCGTGGTCCCAGTCCAGATCGGCCTCCGGATCCTTTGCAGCGATGATCCGGCGCATCACGAACCGGCGGAATACGTCGTATTCCGATGGCATATAGGCCCCAGCCACCTGTGCCACCTGGCCCGGCACCCAGCCGGTCGCATCCTGAAAATCCGCCAGAATCTTGTCCAGCGCCCGCCAGTCCTCCGCGTCATGGCCTGCGGCGGCCAGCGACACGGACAGAAACAGCGTCGGCATGGCGGCAAGGGCGGTCACATGATCTGCCGCGAACTCGGACAGCACTTTCTGGTATTGGCCGGCATGGAGCGACCCGCCGAGCACCGCACCGTCGAACCGGGTCAAATCCACATCTGCGGCATCTGCAAGCGGCGCAAGTTCGACCGCATGCCCTGCATCCACCACCCGGTCCGCAATATGCCGGGCGATCTTGCGCGTCTGACCTTCTGACGTGGCGTAGCCGATAAAGAGTTTCATCCTCTCCCCCCTTTGCTGCCAAAGCGCCACAGGAGGCGATCCCCTGCGACACAAACCAAGTTTACTCCAACTGCTCTGACTGCGCGTTGACGCAACGCAAAAACCGTTTGAGATCATTGAACTGGCTCTGTGGTGTAACGGACCTAGGGTAAAAGAGCGGGGGATATGGCACCCGGGAATTGGCTCTGCATACTGTTGGATACTGGTAAAATGTTGAAATGTTTGGAAATTTCCTTTACTTGCCGAGTCGCGGCGCCTAAGTCTTGGCCAAACCGGAAAGACTGAGTCATGGCCCCGATCGAAGACCACCCGCTGCGCTACGCCCTCTCGAACGAACTTCACGCCCGACCGTTTCCGTCGCTCGAAGCGCCCTGTCGCGCTGTGTACCTCGCGCTGAAAAAGCCAAAATCCGCGGCGGCACGGGACAAAACGCTGGATCTCGATCATCTCAAGGCGCTGCTGGACCGCTATGGCACAAGCCACCCGCAACCCGGTGCCACTCATTTTTCCGGACAGATCGGCCAGCACACGCTGAAGTGGGAACAGCACACGGAATTCGTGACCTACACGGTGTTTCTGAATGGGTTGACCGATCGTCCCTTCGATCCGTCCGACATGGGCGTGTTTCCGGATGACTGGCTTGCCTCAGCCCCCGGTGTGAGGATCACCTCGGCGCTGATCCGGGTAGAGGACCGCCCGGATGAAGAGCGCATCTCGAAATGCCTCTCTGACTGGTTTGTGCCCGAAAGCCTCGCCGTCAGCCGCGTGTTGGATGATGACGCCATCGTGGCAGGCGATTTCCGCATCGACCCGGCTGGCCAACTGCGCTTCGGAGTGTTTGTCAGTCCGGGCATCGGACACCGCCGCGTCGGGCGCATCGTCCAGCGACTGTGCGAGATCGAGACCTACAAGACCATGTCGATGCTGGGCTTCACCCGCGTCCGCGAACTCGGTCCCCGTATGGGAGAGATCGACAACGAACTGACCCGGCTCATGGCCGCCATGACCCAGGGCGACGGCCAGGAAGAAGACCGGCTCAAGGCGCTGCTTGCCGTGTCCGCCGAACTTGAAAGCCTGTCGGCCCAGACCTCGTTCCGATTTGGCGCAACCGGCGCATACGAGGCCATTGTCGAACAGCGGATTTCGGTCCTGCGGGAAGAGCGGTTTCAGGGGCGCCAGACCTTTGCGGAATTCATGACCCGCCGCTATGACCCGGCGATGCGCACGGTCAAATCTGCCGAACGGCGCCTTTCGGCGATGGCGGAACGGGCGGTGCGCGCAGGTGACCTGCTGCGCACAAGGGTCGAGGTCGCACGTTCGGCGCAGAACCAGCAACTGCTGGAAAGCATGAACCAGCGCGCCGACATGCAACTGCGTCTGCAAAAGACGGTGGAAGGCCTGTCGGTGGTCGCGATCAGTTACTACGCGGTGTCGCTGGCCGGGTACCTCCTGTATCCGGTGGCGGACCTGCTGGGCTTTTCCAAGGGTGCCGTCACGGCGGCGGCAACAATCCCGGTTGTCCTGCTTGTCTGGTTGGCGATCCGGCGCATCCGGCGATTGGTAGAGCAGGGTGGACCTGATCTGTGAATTTTACCAAACGGTAAAATCTGGGTCTGGCGCGTTTCCGTCGACGGAAACGCGCGGCCGCGTCGATGCGGCCGCTACCTCTTGATCACAACCTCTGTCTCGGCCCCCAATGAGGCCGCCAGCGACAGGAACCGCGCCTCTGCAACTTCGCCATAGAGCGGCACCGACGCCTTGGTGAGCTTGAGGCGCAGCAGCTTCTTGCGTGGTTTCCAGTCCAGCGCCGTTCCGTCCGCACTCGCGTCCGACATCCAAAGCATTGCGCCGAAGCGCAGCGCCTTGCCCAGCACCTCGGCCTCCAGTGTCAGTTTCTCTGAGAGCAAACCCTCAAGATCTTCGAAACGCGTGCCTTCGCGTTTGTTCTTGTAGCGGTGCAGCAGCGCCAACCCGAGGAACACGCGTTCAGAGTGCTTCAGCCCACCCAGATTGGCGCGGGTTGCATTGTCGAAACAGGTTTCGGCGCGGTAGTCCGGATGCGCCCGCCAGCTCACGTCATGCAGCAGACAGGCGGCCTTGATCAATCTCATGCGCGCCTTGTCGCCCTTTGAAAACAGCGGCGACACGAACCGGAACAGCTTTTTGCCGAACCCCGGAAGGCGCGCGTCCTTGGCCTCGGCAAAGCGGCAGGCTTCGATCAGAGGATCGCGGTCGCGCAACTCCTGAGGCATCTGTTCGTAGAGCAGCCCTTCGCGGATGCCATAGCTCGAAATTGCGATGTCCTTGGGTTTGAACGTCTGCACAAGCCGTTTGAGAACATCCACGGCGTAGGGCACAAGGTCCATCCGGGCGCTGGACACACCACAGGCCGTGCGCAGTTCTTCCAGATCGCTCGATTTGATGAATTTGACGGTCTGGCTGACCGATTTCTTGTCCATCCGGTATTCGTGCAGCACGTGCAGCGGGTAGCCCCGCCGATACATGTCGATCCGCGCAATCGCGCGCCACGAGCCACCCACAAGGAACAGCCTGTCCCGCTGGGCCCCCATATGCTCAGCGAGCTTGTCCATCACCTCTTTGATATGCTGCTCGCGGCCTTTCTGGCCGCCCTTGAGGTCGCGCAGCTTCAAGGGGCCGAGGTTCGAACTGATCCGACGCCCGACGCGCCCGCCGGCGATCTCGGCCAGCTCCATGGAGGAGCCGCCGATGTCGCAGACCAACCCGTAGCTTCCGGGCCAGCCCAGCAGAACCCCCTGTGCCGACAGCCGCGCTTCTTCCTCGCCGCCGATCACCCAGATCCGCAGTCCGGTTTCGCGCAATACGTCCTCTCGGAAATCGGGGCCATCCTCGGCTTCGCGTACGGCAGCGGTGGCCACGACGGTAAGTGGGGGCAGGTTCATACCCTCTGCCAGTGCCTGGAACCGTTTGAGCGCCTGCAAGGCCCGTTCCCGACCTTCGGGGTTGAGGCGCCCGGTGTCCGACATGCCCGCGCCCAGAGCGCACATGAGTTTCTCGTTGTAGAAATACGCCGGAGATCGTGCGGCGCCGTCGAAGACGACAAGCCGGACCGAGTTCGATCCGATGTCCACGACCCCCACGCGTGACAGGGCCCTTGCCTTGGGATCATTGAACAGGGGGCGGCCGAAAAGGCCCATCGGGTCGTGATCGGAGTCGCTGGTTCCGTCCATAGGGCCTCCCGGTCAGGTTGCGCGCACCGTGTCAAAGCGGGGACGGAAGGTCAAGAATACTGGCACCCGGTCTGCTGTGTATCTCGCCACATGCGCATGGCGGACACCAGTGACCTTTCGGATTACCGCTAGCGCGGGAGCAGCGCGCCGGCAATCCTTTTCCGAAATGACAGGTTCAGTTGTTCGCGGTCAGCGGATCAATGATCTGTGGCACTTCGGTGATTTTCGACACAGGAATTCCGCTCAGATCGGCGTGCTTTCTGATCTCTTCCTCACTTTCGGCTAGGTACACGCAGAAGGTCTTGTCGCCGGCCACATAGGAATGTTGCCACTGGATGTCCGGTCCGAGGGATGTAAGTGCTTGGTTCGATGCCCGCGCTGCGCCGCAGAGTTCGGTCAGCGAAAACTCACCAACACCCGGAATATCCCGTTCAATCATATAACGTTTCATAGGGGGTCTCCTCTCAAGTCTCGCCAGTGTGGCGGGGTGAGATCAGCATGACGCTGTGGACCTGGAATCCAAAACCCAATTTTCTTTACTCAGATAAAGGAAAACTTTAGAAAAAATGCTGTTCTGCTTTCTTGATAAAGAATATCTTTAGTAAATGCCGCATGTATCGCATTTGAAATCCCTTCAAGCCGTCGAAATGGCGATCCGGACCGGATCGCTGAAAGCCGCGGCTGACGCACTTGGGATCACCCCGGCTGCGGTTGGGCAGCGGATTCGTGCCCTTGAGGACTATCTGGGAACGGACCTGCTTCTGCGTGGTCGCTCCGGTCTGCAACCGACGCCGGAGCTGGAGCGCGCGATGAGCGATCTGCGTCAAGCTTTTTCCGCGCTGGAGCGGGTGACGGAAACGCTCGATTTCCAGCGCATCAGCGAAATCCAGGTGGTCGCAGATCCGGACTGGGCAGAGCTGTGGCTCGCGCCGCGTCTGCCTGCGTTCCGAGAAGAGCATCCCAATATTCTGTTCTGCATCAACGGGGCGGGGGATGTGCCGCTGCGTCTGGGGGCACCGGATGTGCGCGTCGATTATGGAGACGGGCGAGGCGAGCCGCTGTTTTCCGACATTCTTGTTCCGGTGACCGGCCTTGATAACACGCGCCGCATCGCGGACTGGGACCCCGTCCTACAAATGGAGGGCATGCCGCTTCTGCATCTCGACGTCCAGCGAGAGAGCCCGGATCATCCCGGTTGGGTTGAATGGTTCAAGGCATTCGGGCATCGCGAGAGCGGGCCGGACCGGGGGGTGCATTACAAACATGCGCGGATCGCCCTTGAAGCGGTGCGGCAGAACGTTGGGTTCCTCGTATGTGGTTTGTCGTTGGTTCTGTCCGATCTGGACGCCGGCTCCATCGTGACGCCATTTCCGCTGGCACAGCATCTTCGTGCGCCACACCCTTACAGGCTGACGCTGCGCGCGGACGCCGCACGTCGCCCTCAGGTGCAACGATTTGCGGCATGGTTGAAAGCCGAGGCCGACAAGACCAGCCAAACGCTTCAAAGCCGCGTGTTATCGGGTTAGACACAGGATCACTGGTGTTGTTGTGTCGCTCCGGGCTGCCGAGAAGCCCGAGCCAGGTTGAGATCCAGCGCTCACATCACAGGGGGATCGAGTATGCGTATTGCCACCATGGCCACCGGCGGGATCGGTGGCTTTCTTGCCGTCAAACTCTCGAAGGCCGGACACGAGGTCGTCACCATTGCCCGTGGGGCCCATCTTGAGGCGATCCGGACGAACGGGCTGACCCTTCGCAGCACAGATGGCACCGAGGTGGTGCATCCCTTTCTGGCAACCGACCGCACGGACGAGGTGGGGGAGGTCGATGTCATCCTGTTTGGCGTCAAGGGGGATGGATTGGAAAACGCCGCGCGGGCCTGCCTGCCGATGATCGGCCCCGAGACGGTGGTTGTGCCCTTCCTGAATGGGGTGGAGGCGTCGGATCGCCTCACGGAAATCCTGCCCGAGCGCAATGTCGCGAACGGTGTCGCGCGGGTGTCGACAACCATTTCCGAACCGGGTGTCATCACCCAGACCGGCACGTTCAATTCCTTCATCTTCGCAGAGCGTGACAGCAAACCCTCGGCCAGGATCGATGCGCTGCGCACCGCCATCAACGAGGCCGGATCATCCGCGCCGGAGACGCAGGACATCGTCAGGGATCTGTGGTCGAAATTCGTTCTGTTTTCGGGACTGTCCGGGGTTACCGCCGCGGCCCGCTGCACGATTGGCGACATCCGCACCATCCCTGAACTGGAAGCGTTGTTCCGGCGTGCGGTTGCCGAAACCACAAGCATCGGTCGGGCGCTTGGCGTCGCCCTCGATGCGGATATCGAGGAAAAGGTCTGGGCCAGCATGGAGACGTTTCCTCCGCATGGGCGGGCTTCAACGGCGATCGACCTTGAACATGGCCGCCCGCTGGAAATCGACTGGGTGTCCGGGGCGGCCTCGCGGCTGGCGAAAAAGGCGGGGATCGATGCGCCGGTCAACGCGGCGCTCTATGCGGTTCTTCTGCCCCATAAGAACGGGCGCTGAGACGGCTTTTCGAAAGGCGTCTCAGCGACTTTTCTCATCATTGCCCTGCGCTATTCCTCGGTGTGGGTGAGTTTCGGCACGTCCGACGCGCCCGCCGATCCGCGCCCGGACAGGGACGGGTTCTCCATGAAGAAGCGGTGGCAGTTGAACGCGAAATCGCCTTCGTCCCAGGTGGTGCGGACGAATGTGCCATCCGGCTGCATGATCCAGCTTTGTGCCACGTCGGCAAGGTTGGCCGCCATGATCTGGCTGACGATCTGCGCCTTCACGGTCGGGTTCTCGATCTCGACGAGGGTTTCCACACGGCGGTTGAGGTTGCGGCCCATCCAGTCGGCCGAGGACATGAACACGCGCGATTTCTTGTGGGGCAGGCCGTACCCATTCCCGAAACAGATGATCCGGGAATGTTCGAGGAACCGTCCCACGATGGATTTCACGCGGATGTTCTCACTCAGGCCGCTGACGCCGGGCCGCAGGCCGCAGATGCCGCGGATCACGCAGTCGATCTGCACGCCGTCCTGGCTTGCCGCGTAAAGCGCGTCGATCATGTCGGGCTCGATCAGAGAATTCATCTTCAACCAGATCTGCGCCGGTTTGCCGGCGCGCGCATGTGCCGCCTCGGCCTCGATCATTTCGAGCATCTTGGGTTTGAGCGAGTGGGGCGAGATCGACAGGTTTTCAAGACCGTCCGGCTGGGCATAGCCCGACAGGTAGTTGAACACCTTGGTGGCGTCCCGTCCCAGCGCGGCGTCACAGGTGAAGAAGCTCAGATCGGTGTAAATCGTGGCTGTGATGGGGTGATAGTTACCGGTTCCGTAATGGGTGTAGGTCACCAGCCTGTCGCCCTCGCGGCGCACCACGATCGAGATCTTGGCATGGGTCTTCCATTCCAGAAACCCGTACACCACATGCGCGCCTGCACGTTCCAGACGCCGTGACTGACGGATGTTTGCGGCCTCATCGAAGCGCGCCTTAAGCTCGACCAGCGCGGTCACGGACTTGCCGTCCTCTGCGGCCTCACAGAGCGCCGCAACGATGGGCGACTGGCGCGAGGTGCGGTAGAGCGTCTGCTTGATCGCCACCACGTCCGGATCCCGCGCCGCCTGCGCGAGGAACCGAACCACCATGTCGAACGTCTCGTAGGGGTGGTGGAGCAGCATATCCTTCTGCCGGATCGCGGCGAACATGTCACCGTCGTGGTCCTGCACCCGTTCCGGGACACGCGGCGAGAAGCTCGGCCAGAGCAGGTCGGGGCGGCTGTCGAGCACCAGCTCCTTGAGATCGGCCAGACCAACCATGCCGGCCAGTTCGATGACCTCGTCCTCGCTCACCCGTAGTTCGCGCATCACCGTGTCGAGCAGACCCTTGGGCGCGCCGACCGAGATCGTCAGTCGGACCACTTCGCCGCGACGCCGCCGTTTCAGCGCCACCTCGAATTCCCGAACAAGGTCTTCGGCCTCTTCTTCGACCTCGATATCGCTGTCCCTCAGCACTCGGAAACCGAAATGGTTGCGCAGCTTGTAGCCCGGAAACAGTCGGTCGAAATGCAGCAGAAGCACGTCTTCCAGCAGGATGAACCGATGTGTGCCGGTGTCGGAGGGCAGTGCAATGAAGCGGTCCACCTGCGCCGGGATCGGCAGAAGCGCCTGCAGCGGCGACCGGTCCTTTCGCCGCTCAAGCTGAAGCGCAAGGCAATAGCCGTTATTGGCGATAAAGGGGAATGGGTGTGCGGGATCGATCGCAAGGGGCGACAGAACCGGAAAGACCTTGTGGATGAACGTATCTTCCAGGAAGGCCAGATCGGCGTCGCTCAGCCCGTCCCGGCCCAGCACCGAAATCCCCTCGGCCTCCATCTGGCCCTGAAGATCGGCCAGCACCCGCTGCTGGGACGCCATCAGTTTGCGCGCATCCTCGTTGATCAGGACAAGCTGTTCCGCCGGGGTCAATCCGTCAGCCGCAGGTGTGATGTTGCCCGCCTGCGCCAACTCACGCAGTCCTGCCACGCGCACTGTGTAGAATTCATCCAGATTGGTGGCCGAGATCGACAGGAACCGGAGACGCTCCAGCAGCGGTACGCGCGGGTTCTCCGCTTCCTCCAGAACGCGCCAGTTGAAACCCAGCCACGACAGTTCCCGGTTCACGAAACGGTCCGGGCCGGTCAGGTCCAGATCGGAAAGGGTGGCCGGGTCGGGACGGGGGGCGTGCAGGAAATCGGCGCTGTTCATGGGGCTCCTTTAATGGCGCTGCGTGAAATGTCTGTGACAGGCAGAGCGTCGCGCCGGTCATCTGCCCCTAGTCTGACGCGCTTTCTTCGGGGAATTCAAGATCAGCCAGCGCCGTCCGTGCCAGAGTGCGGGTCACGCCCTTCGGGGTCCCCAAGGCCTCGGTGTCCAAATGCGTCACCACGCGCCCGGCGGCCTCGAACGAACGGGGCATCCAACGGACAAGGTAGGGGATCACATCGGCCATCGGCACGATCTGCCGGTCGGCAAACAGCTTTGCGAGGACCGCCGACAGCAGGAGGTCATCCGGAAGAGACATCTTGGCCACCGTCGTGCCAGCCATGCGGCTGGCCAGATCCGGCAGCTGCAGGCCCCACGACGTGGGCGCGCGCGTGGCGGTCAGGAGCATCGAATGTCCGTTGGCCAGAACGAGGTTGTGCAGGTGGAACAGCGCCTCTTCCGCCAATGTATCGCCTGCGATCCGTTCCACGTCCTCGACACAGATCGGCGCCTCGGCAAGCGACGGCACATCTGCGTCCGTCAGGTTGCGCGCGGCGACCATGCGCCCGCCGCTTTCGGCGCACCACACATGGGCGAGGTGGGTCTTGCCGGATCCGCGAGGGCCGACCAGAACCAACTTGCCGTTGGGCCAATTGGGCCACGTGTCCACCAGACCCAATGCAACCGCATTGCTTTCGGTGACGTAAAAATCCCCCCGGCCCAGTGCGGGGCGCACCGGCAGATCAAATTTCATCTGTACGGGCATTATTCCGGGTCCTGGTCACTCAGACCGCGATAGAGGCGGCTCTGCATGTATTGCTGGGCGGCAAAACGGGCGATGACTCCTATGGAGGCGGCTACCGGCACGGCAACCAGCATCCCGACAAAGCCAAACAGCGTGCCGAATATGGACAGGGCGAGGATAAGCCACACCGGATGCAGGCCGACGGAAGACCCCACCAGCTTGGGTGTCAGCACATTGCCCTCGATCACCTGTCCCAGAACGAACACACCGGCCACCAATGCGATCGATAGCCAATCCCCCCAGAACTGGAAGAGCGCAAGGCCGATGGCCAGTGCACCGCCGATGAGCGCCCCAAGGTAGGGGATAAAAGTCACCAGCCCGGCCACGAACCCGACCACAAGCCCGAACTGGAGACCGATGATCATCAGTGCGACGGCGTAATAGGTGCCCAGAATGATGCAGACCGTGCCCATGCCTCGGATGAAGCTTGCCAGTGTCCTGTCGATGTCACTGGCCAGCCTGCGGATCGTTGGCGCGTGATCACGTGGGAGAAGGTCGTCGATCCGGGCCACCATGTTGTCCCAGTCAAGCAGCAGATACACCGCCACCACGGGCACGATGACGAAGAGCATCACGATGTTGATGATTCCTGCCGCCGAACTCAGGACGGTGTTGAGCAATTCGCCCCCGCGCGACTGGATGGTTTCACCGACGGAAATCAGGGACCGCCGCAGCGGGCTTTCCGCGTCCATCACGTCCGGGAACCGCTCGACCAGAAAATCGCGCAGGTTTGCAAACAGGGTGGGCGCCATATTGAACAGGTCGACCGCCTGATTGACCAGCGACGGGATCACCCACAGAAGCAAAAGCACGAAGGCCAGTATTCCGATCACGGTAATGATGCCTGTCGCCATCACCCGGCTGAAGCCCATGCGCTCAAGACGGTCTGCGACGGGGTCAAGGAAGTACGCAATCGCGCCGCCCAGTACGAAGGGCAAGAGCACGTCGCCAAGGAACCACAGCACCGTTACGAAAACGGCGGCTGCCAAGCCCCAGTATTTCACCTGCTCCCGCGCGGGAAGTGCCATTCCGCAACCGCCTTTGTGATCCTGTCCCTACATCGCCTGTCGGAGCCGGGGTTTCAAGAGCAAGGCAGCCGCATTGGCTGGGCGCTCTCGTTTCAGGGGGGCGCATGGTTGGCCTGCGGCTTGTGTCGCCCGGAAATTCGCCGCATCTTCCTGCCATGTCGGATACGCTCAAGACACGTCTGCATCGCAAAGCCCTGACCTGGGCCGTTGCCCTGATCGCGGGAGCGGCAGCGATGGTTCTGGCGCTGCTGTTGCTGCTGTTTCCGGCGCTGGAGCGGGTCTATCTGAACCAGTTGGGCAGCCGTGAAGCCTCGACGCTCGGTCTGGCGGTCGAAGGTCTCAATGGCTCTCTGCGCCGCTTCGAGGCGCTTCCCGGTCTTATTGCCGAACGTCCCGATCTGGCGCGGGCGCTGCGAGATCCCTCGGACACCGCTCTGATCGACCGGGTCAATGCAGATCTTCGGCGCACTGCCGAGGAGGTTGGGCTGTCGGACATCTTTCTGATCGATCCGGACGGTCTGACCATCGCGGCAAGCAACCATTGGAAGGAGCTGTCCTTCGTCGGTCAGAATTTTGCCTATCGTCCCTATTTTACTCTGGCTCTCGCCGGGCAGCAGGGGCGGTTCTTTGCGCTCGGCACCACGTCCGGTGAACGCGGGTATTTCTTCGCCGAAGCGGTGCGTGACACGACCGGGATCGTCGGCGTTCTGGCGGTCAAGTTCACCGTCGATGCGTTTGAGGCCGCGTGGCGCGACGGGACCAATGACATCATCGTTCAGGACGATGCCGGTGTGATCTTCATGGCCAGCCGTCCGGATTGGCATTTCCGCTCGCTTGGTCCTCTCAGCGACGCGGCGCGCGATGCCATCGAGGCCACGAAGAAATACCCGATGGATCAGCTGCTGCCGTTGCAGATCACACAGCAGCCTTTTGACGAAAGGTTCCGCCATCTGTCGATCACCGGCGACGACGGCCAGACCGAGCGTTTCATCGTGCAAAGCCAGATGATCCCCGAGGCCGGATGGCAGGTCTCGCTGCTTACCCCGACAGAACAGGCTTGGACACGGGCCATGGGCACCGTGGCTCTGACTGCGCTGCTGCTGCTCCTTGTCGGACTGATCGCGACCGTGGTGATCCAGCGCCGGATGCAGCTGCAGGAGCGTATCCGTGCCGCGCTGTCGATGCAGGAAGAACTGGAACATCGGGTGACGCGGCGGACAGCGGAACTCAAGGAGGCCAACCGGCTCATCACGCAGGAGGTCGAAGAACGCCGGGCCGCCGAAACCCTGTTGCGCCAGACCCAGACAGAGCTGATCCAGGCGGGCAAGCTGGCTGCGCTGGGCCAGATGGCCGCCGCTCTTAGTCACGAATTCAACCAGCCGCTTGCAGCCGTAAAGTCCTTTGCCCGGAATGCCGCCGCCTATCTTGATCGCGGCCAGCCGGACAAGGTGCGCCAGAACGTTGGCATGATCGACGATATGGCCGACCGGCTGGCTGCGATTTCGACCCATCTGCGCAACTTCGCCCGCCGTCCCGGCGAAAAGACCGAACCGATTCTTCTCAACCGGGCGCTGGACAGCGCGTTGATCATTCTGGAACCGAAGATGCGGGCTTCGGGCTGCCGCGTGGATCGCGGAACTATCGACGGTGAGATCTGGGTGCTGGGCGGGCAGGTGCGACTGCAACAGGTTTTCGTAAACCTGCTCAGCAATGCGGTCGACGCAATGAGCGACCAGACCGACCCTTTGATCGACCTGTCCATCGATCTTGAGAACAACCGGGTGCATGTCAGCGTGCGCGACCGTGGGACCGGCATGACGGATGCCGAGATCGCGCAGCTGTTCGATCCCTTCTTTACCACCAAAGAGCCGGGCAAAGGCATGGGGCTTGGGCTGTCGATCTCGTACAACATCGTTCGGGACTTCGGCGGCACACTCGAAGGCCGCAATCATCCTGATGGCGGAGCGGTCTTCACCGTGTCACTGACGCTGGCCGAGGCACCATCGATGGCGGCGGCCGAATGAGCGCGACGGGACCCGTACTGTTCGTCGATGACGAAGAGCCGCTGCGGATTGCGGCCCAGCAGACGCTGGAGCTTGCGGATCTCGACTGCCTCTGTTTCGACCGCGCTGCGGCGGCGCTGACCGAAATCGGCCCCGACTTTCCGGGGATCCTCGTCAGTGACATCCGGATGCCCGGCATGGACGGGACAGAGTTGTTGCGCGCGGCTCTCCGCAAGGACCCGGAGTTTCCAGTGATCCTTGTCACCGGACATGGCGATCTTGAGCTTGCGGTCGCAATGATGCGGGAAGGGGCCTACGACTTCATCGAAAAGCCCTATGCGCCCGAACGCCTTGTCGATGCCGTGCGCCGCGCCCTTACTATGCGCAGGCTGACCATCGAAAACCGTCAGCTGCGCAGTCAGGTTGCCCCGTTCATCGGCGCGCGCGAGGGATTGCGCGGCTTCAGTCCCGAAATGGAGCGGGTGCGAAAACAGATCAACGCCGTTGCCGCAAGCGATGCGGATGTCCTGATCGTTGGAGAGACCGGCACCGGCAAAGGGCTTGCCGCGCAGGCGTTGCACGCGGCCAGCGCCCGGTCGGACAAACCGTTCGTTGCCATCAACTGCGCCGCCCTGCCTGCCGATATGATCGAGAGCGAACTGTTCGGTCACGAGCCGGGGGCGTTTGTCGGAGCAACACGCGCGCGGGCGGGCAAGTTCGAACATGCGCGGCGCGGCGCTGTGTTTCTTGATGAAATCGACAGCCTGCCTCTGGCACTTCAGGCCAAGCTGCTGCACGCGGTGGAAACCCGCTCGATCAACCGTCTCGGGTCGCACGATCCCATCGACCTCGATGTGCGGTTCGTGGCCGCCTCGAAATCCGATCTCGAAGCCGCTGCTGCCAAGGGAACCTTCCGCAGCGATCTGCTGTATCGCCTGAATGTCGTGACCGTGCGAATGCCCTCACTCGCGGCCCGGCGGGAAGACATTCCGATGCTCTTTCTCACCTTCGTGCGGCAAATGGCCGACCGCTATGGACAGCCGGTGCCGCAGGTTCCCGGCGCGGTTCTGGATGCCATCGCCTCGCGCGATTGGCTGGGGAACGCGCGGGAATTGCGCAATGCGGCAGAGCGCTACGTCCTTGGATTGCACGAAGGCGAAGAGCATCCTTCCCAGGAAATGGCATCCCTGGCCGAGCGCGTTGCCGCGCATGAGCGCGCCTTGATCGCGGCCAGCCTTGCGGCCAATGGTGGCCGGCTGAAGGACACGTATGAGGCGCTGGGCATCTCGCGAAAGGCGCTCTACGAGAAAATGCAGCGCTACGGTCTGGACCGCGACTCCTTCGTCGAACCGGACACCTGACGGGTTGAACACAGGCGTCACGCGCTTGAATGTGTCACCTGCGACCCACGGATTGGGCGCTTTGTTCCCATTTCCACCCATGGTGCCGAAAAAAACGCATTTTGCCGGAGATGTTGGCGTTAACGGCGCTAGGCGTTGCCCGCATGGACATGGTTCCTACTGCGCGACCCGGCGGGAGACACGGACCGGGCGGAAAACTCTGAAAATGCGTTTGGGAGGAACCAATGCAGAAAATCACAGCTATCACCTTTGCCGTGGCCGTTGCGGTCACGGGTCAGGCCAATGCGGGCAGTCACGTCGACCGTGAAGGCTGGCCGGAAAGCTTTACCGTCGGTACCGCGTCACAGGGCGGCACCTACTTTGCCTACGGCTCTGGCTGGGCAAACCTTGTCGCGGAAGAACTGGGCGTGTCCGGCGGTGGCGAAGTCACAGGTGGCCCGATGCAGAACATGGCGCTGGTGCATACCGGCGACGCACAGTTCGGCATGACGACCATGGGTCCGGCAGCGGAATCACTGGGCGGCACAAACCCGATCGCGCCGGGTCTTCAGATGACCAATGCCTGCGCGATGTTCCCGATGTACCAGACGCCGTTCTCGGTGACGGCCCTGTCGTCGTCCGGCATTAGCTCGATCTCGGATATTCCGGAAGGCGCGCGCATCGGTTTCGGACCGGCGGGATCGACCTCTGACACCTATTTCCCGCGCATGATGGAAGAGCTGGGCGTGAACTTCGAACGCCGCAACGGCGGCTGGTCCGACCTCGGCGGTCAGCTTCAGGACGGCCTGCTCGACGTTATCGCGTTCGCTGCGGGTGTTCCGGTTCCGGCCGTGTCGCAGCTTGAGGTGCAGACCGATGTGAACATCATCGAATTCACCGAAGAAGAGCAGGCGCAGATCATGGAAGCGTTCCCGGTATCGGCGTTTGAGATTGCTGCGGATACCTACACAACACTCGAAGCTCCGGCGCGCTCGGTGTCGATGTGGAACTTCGCAATTGCCAACTGCGAACTTCCGGCAAGCTTTGTGAACGCGGTTGTGGACGTGGTCATGTCCGACAACGAGCGCATGGTGAACATCCACCGCGCGGCGCGCTCGACCCTGCCTGAGAACTGGGACAAGAATGGCGTGCTCAAGTGGCACCCGGGCGCGGCCCAGTGGTTCAAGGATAACGCAGGCGCGGATATCCCGGACAGCATGATCCACGGCATGTAAGCCGTTCAGGAGCGGCGCGACACAGGGTTGCGCCGCTCCATTTCCAGCAGACTCCGCACAGGCGTCACCTGACTGCCTCTCCGGTCTGCCCCAAGGAATTCTCAAGACATCAAGCGCCAAAGCGGGACGCATGGCGGCTTTGCCAGGGAGGTGGCAATGGTACAGGAGTCTACACAGGCCGATGAGGGCCTGATCGCTGAAGGCGTCGATGAAGAGCCGATCGAAGGCAACCGGCGGCTGTTCACCGGATGGCGCCTGCAGGCTGTCGCCGGGTTTGCCGCGCTCTATGCGCTCTTTCACATGGCGGCGCTGAACGGGGTGTCGATTTCGGCCTATACCGGCATCACCATTCCCTTCCTTCCGCAGTTTCCGATGGAAACCTGGAACTTCCGCATCGTCCACATCGCGGGCGCGCTGGCGCTGGGCTTTCTGGTCTACAATGCGATGATGTTCGGCGACAGTGACGATGAGGCCGGCAGATCGGGGCCGTGGGACAAAATCGCCTACCTCCTGATGCTGCCCGCGCTGTTCGCACTGGGCACCAGCCTCTGGTTCGCCCGCACCATTGCGTCGGGTGAACTCCCCGAGATGGGCGGCCTGACCACATGGCCCGCTTTCGCCGGAACGCCGATCTATGGGCAGGAGGTCTGGTACTTTGGCGTGCCGCTTCTGGCAGCCAGCATCGGCGGCGTCGTTCTTGGCTGGCTCGAAAAGGCACCGCGCGATCAGTTCCGCGCCTCGGACATTCTGCTGGCCATCTGTGGTGTTGCGGTTGCCGCCTACCTGATCGCCATTTACGGCACCGCCGCCCGAAATTCGGTCGGGACGCCGTTCGTTCCCATTGGTGTGGCCTTCGCCGCGACTGCGGGAACCGTGATGATCCTCGAACTGACCCGCCGTGTGGCCGGTCTGGCCCTTGTGATCATCACCGGTGTGTTCCTGGTTTACACCTTTACCGCCCACCTGCTGCCCGGCATCCTTGCCGTGCAAAGCGCCTACAGCTGGCAGCGGTTCTTCGGCCATGTCTATTCCGACGCCGGTATCCTTGGCCCGACCACGGCGGTGTCATCGACCTACATCATCCTGTTCATCATCTTCGCGGCCTTCCTGCAGGCGTCCAAGGTGGGCGACTACTTCGTCAACTTCGCCTTTGCCGCCGCAGGTCGCGCGCGGGGCGGCCCGGCGAAAGTGGCGATCTTCGCCTCCGGTCTCATGGGCATGATCAACGGCACGTCTGCGGGCAACGTGGTGGCGACGGGCTCTCTGACGATCCCGTTGATGAAGAAAGTGGGCTACCGCCCCAAGGTGGCTGGCGCCGTTGAGGCGGCTGCCTCGACCGGTGGTCAGATCATGCCGCCGATCATGGGGGCAGGGGCCTTCATCATGGCCGAGATCACCGGCATCCCGTATCAGGATATTGCCATCGCGGCCATCATCCCGGCGGTGCTCTACTTCGTGTCGGTCTACTTCATGGTTGATTTCGAAGCGGCCAAACTTGGCATGCGCGGCATGCGCGAGGACGAATTGCCGAAACTCGCCAAGATGGTTCGGCAGCTTTATCTTTTCATCCCGATCATCATCCTGATCGCGGCGCTCTTCATGGGATATTCGGTGATCCGGGCCGGTACGCTGGCGACAATCGCAGCCGCCATGGTCAGTTGGCTGACCCCGTTCCCGATGACCCTGCGCGGCATTGCCAAGGCGTTCGAACTGGCTGGCATCATGTCAATCCAGATCATCGCGGTCTGTGCCTGCGCCGGTATCATCGTTGGCGTGATTTCACTGACAGGCGTGGGCGCACGCTTCTCGGCGGTCCTGCTCGATCTTGCGGCAACATCGCAACTGCTGGCGCTGTTCTTTGCCATGTGCATTGCGATCCTGCTGGGGATGGGGATGCCGACCACGGCCGCTTATGCGGTGGCCGCGTCCGTCGTCGCACCGGGGCTTGTGCAGCTGGGAATCCCGCAACTGACCGCGCATTTCTTCGTGTTCTATTTTGCGGTGCTGTCAGCCATCACACCCCCGGTGGCGCTGGCCAGCTACGCGGCAGCGGGGATCTCGGGCGCGAACCCGATGGAAACCAGCGTGGTCAGCTTCAAGGTCGGCATTGCGGCCTTCATCGTTCCGTTCATGTTCTTCTACAACAGCGCCCTGCTCATGGACGGCACATGGTTCGAGGTCATCCGCGCCGGTGTGACGGCGGTGTTCGGGGTGTTCCTCCTCTCGGGCGGTGTGCAGGGATGGTTCCTGGGTCAGCGTTCGGCATGGTTCATCCGGCTTGCGCTGATCGGGGCCGCACTGTTCATGATCGAAGGCGGTCTGGTCACCGACCTGATCGGGATCGGCGTAACCGGAGCGGCATGGCTGGTGCAAAAGCTGTTCCACCCGGATCCGAACGCGCCCATTCCGGTGCGCGGTGCAGACTGACACAACGCAGACAGGCCGGGCAAACGCCCGGCCTGTCGCATTTTGGGAATGTCTCTGGGACGCTCAGGGGCGAATGACGTAGTACCCGGAATCGTCCAGTTCCATAAGACGCACGACACCGGCTGTAACGACGCCCGCATGTTCCGTAATCGGCGGCGCCTTGCCTTCATTCTTCGTCATGCCCTTGATGGTGTTACCGCAGGCGCTGAACTTGATCTCGGGAATACTGCTCGAGATGCTCTGGATCCGGTCCATCACCGGCGAGGTGTCGGTGCGCAGCATGTGAAGACCGGCGTTGAACGTCACGATCTCGACCTCGTAGAAATCACCGGATTCACTCATGCCACGGGCAAAATTCGTGGCGACATTCAATGCCTTGTTGAACGTGGCGGGGTCATTGTCGCTGATCTGAATAGCGAGCCGTTTGGTCCCGTCACCGGCTTGCCCGGCAAAAACGGGCGAGGTGAGAAGCGCGGTCCCGGCAATCCCGGTAAGCACCGCGCGGCGTGATAAAGTCATATTGGTCCTCCCTTGGTTATGGACCCAGGGTAGATACGGAAATCCGCATGCGTCCAGAAAATTGCGCACCGCGTGGGTTTGGTTGACCTGATGGCACCCCACCGCCGATTCCTGATCTTGCTTGACCGCAGGATCTTGTGCATGGGCGGCCGCACCGCTCTTGTCGGTGCCGATGCAACCCGCTAGGACGGGCCAAACCACCGATCAGAGGTCCCAGATGCGTCTGTCCCGCTATTTTCTGCCCGTTCTCAAGGAAACCCCCGCCGAGGCCCAGATCGTCAGCCACCGGCTGATGCTGCGTGCCGGCATGATCAAGCAGGCGTCTGCGGGCATCTATTCCTGGCTTCCGCTGGGCTACAAGGTGCTGCGCAACATCGAACAGATCGTGCACGAGGAACAGATCCGCGCGGGCCATATCCCGATGCTGATGCCGACGTTGCAATCGGCAGACCTCTGGCGCGAATCCGGGCGCTACGACGATTACGGTCAGGAAATGCTGCGCATCACCGACCGGCACGGCCGCGACATGCTCTACGGTCCCACGAACGAAGAGCTGATTACCGACATTTTCCGCAGCCATGTCGGCAGCTACAAGGACCTGCCGCTGACGCTCTACCACATCCAGTGGAAGTTCCGCGACGAGATCCGCCCGCGCTTCGGCGTGATGCGGGGCCGCGAATTCCTGATGAAGGACGGCTACAATTTCGACCTGACCAAGGAAGACGCGCTGCACGCCTACAACCGTCACCTGGTCAGCTACCTGCGCACTTATGAACGGATGGGCCTGCAAGCGATCCCGATGCGCGCCGATTCCGGCCCCATCGGCGGCGACGACACGCATGAATTCCTCGTGCTGGCAGAAACCGGTGAATCCGAGGTGTTCTATGACAGCCAGATCACCGATCTGAAATTCGGCGACCGCGCCATCGACTATGACAGTGTTGAACAGTGTCAGGCGGTTCTGGAAGAATTCACCTCGCGCTATGCCCGCACCGATGAAACCCATGACGAGGCCGAGTTCGCCAAAGTCCCCGAAGAGCGCCGCCGCACCGCGCGGGGCATCGAAGTGGGCCAGATCTTCTATTTCGGCACCAAGTATTCCGACGCGATGGGCGCAACCGTGGCCGACGCCGAGGGCAACAAGGTTCCGGTGCATATGGGGTCGCACGGGATCGGTGTGAGCCGCCTTCTGGGTGCGATCATCGAAGCCAGCCATGACGACAACGGCATCATTTGGCCCGAAGGCGTGACGCCGTTCCATTGCGGGATCGTCAACCTCAAGCAGGGTGACGACGAGGCGGATGCCGCGTGTGACGCGCTTTACAACAGCCTGACTGCGATTGGTCTGGAGCCGCTCTACGACGACCGCAGCGAACGGGCCGGGGCAAAGTTTGCGACAATGGACCTGATTGGCTTGCCGTGGCGGATCACTGTTGGCCCGCGTGGGCTCAAGAACGGTGTTGTCGAACTGACCTCGCGCCGCACCGGCGAAAGCGAAGAACTGCCGCCCGAACAGGCCATCGCCCGGATTGCCGCCATCTACGGCAAAGCGACCGCCTGACGCAGATCCGCACCTTGAACGGGGCGGAGGGCATTTGTTAGCCAGAAGGCATGACACGCCTTCTGGCTTTTTTGTTCGGCGTCGCAGCGGCAACCCCGGCTGTCGCGTCCGATCCGGTATCGCTGTTCCAATCCTGGGCACGCGAGGCGGGTGCGGACACGGCACTGATGCAGGTGATACGAAATGGGGTGCCCGCTGAGGCTTTGAACCCCGATACGCCGCATGACCTGGCCTCCAACTCAAAGGCAATCACCGCGCTCTGTGTGTTGTCTTTGGTGGATGACGGCATACTGGCGTGGGATACGACGCTCACGGATGCGCTGGGGCAGGATGCGCCTCCTGCGACTGTGGCGGAACTTGTCACTCACAGCGCCGGGATCGGACGGGACTCGACTCAGCTTCGCATGGGGTTCTGGCTGAACGAGGACGAACCCCGCCACGCCCACGTGACCGAGATCGTCCTGAACCGCGGCCGCCAGCACGGCACGCGTGGTGAGTTTGCCTATAACAATGAAAACTACGCGCTCTTGGGCCGGATCATCGAATTGGTGACGGGAAAAACCTACGCCGACGCGTGCCGCACCCGCGTCTTCGACCCCGCCGGGGTGTCTGGAGATCTGTCACCGCGTTTCGGAGGCTTTGCCGCTTGGGGCGGGTGGCGGATGACAATGGCGGATCACGCGGCGCTGCTCTGGCACTGGTTCGGGCCGGAAGGCCGGGTCGGGCGCGATCCGCTGGCGCTGCCGCATATCAAGCGCGCCGAAGGCAGCTTTTACGGGCTGGGCATGAATTACGAAGCTGAGGAGACCGGGTTCCGGATGTCCCACGCCGGAGCAATTTCGATCCCGTTCGGGCCAAAAACGGGTGCCTTCGCCGTGATCTACCCATCCGGTGCGGTGGCGGCGATGGGGTATGATGTGCCCGTGGCCAAGCCAGCGCAGTTTCACGCCCTGTCGGATGGTTTGGAACCGCTTCTGCGCGATCGCTGACGCTCCGCTCCGTTTGCGTCAACGCAAACGGTGGATGGGTCGACCCATCCGCGCACCCCTCACACAGACGCCGCGACCTCGGCCACGATGCCGTCCACCACCTCGACCAGAAGCGCCTCGTCCTCGCATTCCGCCATAACCCGGATCAGCGGTTCGGTTCCCGATTTGCGGATCAACAGCCGCCCGCTGCCGTTGAGCCGCGCTTCGGCATCCGCAATGGCTGCCTTGACCGACGCGGTCTCAAGCGGCGCAACGGACGGATCATAGCGCACGTTCTTGAGCAATTGCGGCACCGGGTCGAAACTGCGCGCCAGCGCGCTCGCCGGTTTGCCGGTGCGGCACATCTCGCCAAGGAACTGCAACCCGGCCATCAGTCCGTCACCGGTCGTTGCGTAATCGGTCATCACGATATGGCCCGACTGCTCGCCACCGAGGTTCCATCCCCCGCGCCGCATCGCTTCCACCACATAGCGGTCGCCGACGCCGGTGCGTTCAAGCCGCAATCCGCGCCCGTCGAGGAACCGCTCCAACCCGAGGTTGGACATCACCGTGGCCACCAAAACGCCGTCGCGCAGGCGCTGCTCTTCGGCCCAGCGGGCCGCCATCAGCGCCATGATCTGATCGCCATCGGCCACCTGTCCGGTCTCATCGATCAGGATCACCCGGTCGGCATCGCCGTCCAAACAGATGCCGATATCGGCCCCATGTGCGACCACCGCGGCAGCCGCGAGTTGCGGATGGGTGGACCCGCAGCCTTCATTGATGTTGCTGCCGTTCGGGGTCACGCCCAGCGGGATCACATCCGCGCCCAGCTCCCACAGTACCTCGGGGGCGGCCTTGTAGGCGGCCCCGTTGGCGCAGTCGATCACCACCTTCAGCCCGTCAAGGCGCAGGTCCGCCGGGAAGGTCGACTTGACCCGCTCCTGATAGCGGAACCGTCCGTCGTCGATCCGCTTGGCGCGCCCGATGTTTTCCGCCTGCGCCGGCTCCACGCCCGTTTCGATCAGGGCCTCGATCTCTGCCTCGTCGGCATCCGACAGCTTGAACCCGTCCGGGCCAAAGAACTTGATCCCATTGTCTCGCGCCGGGTTGTGGCTGGCCGAGATCATGATACCCAGATCGGCCCGCATCGATGGTGTCAGCAGCCCGACCGCCGGTGTCGGAACCGGCCCGAGCAGCAGCACGTTCATACCTGTCGATGTCAGCCCGGCCGTCAGCGCGTTTTCGAACATATAGCCCGACTGGCGCGTGTCCTTGCCGATCACGACCCGATGAACCCCCTTCGAGTCCTGCCGGAAGTGCCGACCTACCGCAGCACCGATCCGCAGCGCCATATCCGCCGTCATGGGATACGCATTTGCCGTACCGCGTACACCGTCGGTTCCGAAAAGCTTACGAACCATCACCGAACCCCCACTCGATTGCACCCCAGAGCGCCAAGGCCTGACGTGTTTCTGTTACGTCATGCACACGTAAAACCTGTACGCCCTGTGCCGCGCCGTGCAAGGCCACCGAAACCGATCCCGCCATCCGTGTGTCGGCTGTGCCAGCCCCGGAAATCGTCCCGATAAACCGCTTGCGCGACGCGCCAAGCAATATCGGGCATCCCAAACCGTGAAAAAGGGAAATGCCGCGCAAAAGCGTCAGATTGTGTTCCAGCGTCTTGCCGAATCCGATGCCCGGATCGACGAGGATCTGATCCCGGGCAATCCCGGTCCCAACCAAAGCCTCAACCCGGTCTGACAGGAAGTCATAGACATCAAGCAGGACATCGCCATAGCGCGGCGCGGTCTGCATGGTCTGCGGATCGCCCTGTGCATGCATCACGCAGACCGGGACCTGCCGCGCAGCGCAGAGCGGCGCGAGATCAGGGTCAAATGTGAACCCGGCCACGTCATTGACGAGCGCGGCACCGGCGTCCAGTGCGGCCTGAGCCACAGGCGCCTTACGCGTGTCGATGGAGATCGGCACGTCCAGGTCCCTGGCCATTGCCGCGATTGGCCCCGCGACTCGGGCAATCTCATCGTCGACCGGAACGGTCTCTGCGCCCGGACGCGTGCTTTCTCCGCCCACATCGATGAGTCCGGCCCCTTCAGCCGCCATGTGCCGGGCCTGCGCCACTGCGGCCTCCGGATCGAGGAAACGGCCCCCATCCGAAAAACTGTCCGGTGTCACATTGAGAATACCCATAAGGGTCACGCGGTCCATCGCCATCCCGGCAATCGGGGCGCGTGCCCCGGTCAGGCGTTCCAGAACCGCCTCCGGGACTGCTTTCGCAGGAATCACCTCGGGCTTCCGGCCCCGTCCCAGCGCAACGGCTTCGGTAAACCTCAAAGGGCCACCGGCAAGGGGCAGGGCATCCTTGGGGCGGGCGAGGCCCGAACGGGGAAGGGGGCGGAAATAGCGCGTCATGGCGCGTCTTTGAAACGCAAAACGCCCTTTGACAAGCGGCTAGAGCACGCTTTCGCCGATGGCACTGTTGCGAACTGAAACATTCTCCAGTGCGGGCGTCTCTGCATCCACAACCAGCAACTCGCTGGCCTCCATTTCCTGTGCGAACCAGCCGGTCAGTGCGACCGTGTCCGTGACGCTGGTTTCGGGGCCCTCGACCGCATCCAACACAATCTTCGACGGTGCCCAGATGCAGACCTGACCGTTCTTCATCGCCCAGTCCAGTTCAGTCCGTGTGGCAACCACCTTGCAGCGGGCGTCGCGCGCGGCGAGGCACCAGCCGTTCTGCTCAATGGCCAGAAGATCGACCCGCCGTTGCGGCAGCGCCTGTCCCGCCTCCGGACGTGGCCCGTCCGGCAGACCAACGCAAAGGATCAGTGGCGCGCGTTCCGCCGACAGCTGGTCGATCCATGCTCCAAGATGCTCCGATGCCATGGCGGCGTTGGAGAGATAGACCACGCGGGGATGCGGCCGTTCCTGGCTGGCGTCCTGAGCAGCATCGCCCAGATCGCTGCGCGACCGCACGATCTCGACCCCCAGCGCGCCGGGACCTCGGTCCAGCTTTTCGATCCGCACGAAGGCGCGCAGCGCCTGCGGTTCCAGCAGAATGCGCTCTGCAATCCGCTCGGCCAGCGTTTCCAGAAGGTTGAGACGTTCGGCGGCAAGTTCCGTGGCGATCGCCTCGGTCACCCGGTCATAGGACAGGATGCGATCCACATCGTCGTCGATATGTCCAACAATCGGCTCCACCTCGACCACCACGTTGAAGCAGACCCGCTGCCGCGTGCCACGTTCAGCCTGAAACGCCCCGATCTCGACCTCGACAATGTGATCCCGCAGCGAAATGCGGTCCACCGGGCCATCATCCGCCGTGGCAATGGCCCGCTCGGACGGGTGTGCAAAAGCAAGTCGGATTTCAGAACTCATGGCGCGGCTCCCTTGTCGGTTTCTCCGGGCTATCAGAGGTCGGCAGAAACGAGAATGCCGCGAAAGGGCATATTTCACCCCGTCCGCGACATTCAAAGAGCCTTTTGGGTCAGATCAACCGTTGCTGCTGACGCGCCAGGTGTGGCGATAGAAAACATGCACGCCGATCGCAGTGGTCTTGGTATAGGTGCGCGACCAGCGCGGGCGGACGGCCGTGGTGTGGTAATGCGTGGCACCGTCGGTCAGGTTCATCGGGGCGCGACCGTCCAGAATGGCGCGCGCAACCTTGCCGACCCGTTCCCATGCGCGCGGCTCGTGGATGCGCTCGGGGATGCCATCGCATGTGTAGGTGAACTGGCACTGGTATTTCTTTCCGGTGCCCTGGTTGATCACACCGCAGACACTGTTCGGGAAGCGGCCGCTCTTGACGCGGTTCATGATCACTTCGGCCACGGCAAACTGGCCTTTGACTGTCTCTCCGCGCGCTTCGAAATAGAGCGCTTCGGCCAGACATTCCCACTGGGCTCCGCCTGTGGGCTTGTCCTGTGCATTGAGCCAGGACGTGTTGTAGATTGCCGAGTTGCGGGACACGGGGGTGACCAGCGATGTCAGGTGCGACTGACCGGCAGCGGTCAATCCGGTTTGTTCCTGTTCCAGAAGGGCTTGCGCGGCGGCCTTCGACCGATCCGCGAGCGCGGGCGACGCAAGAACAGCCGCCGCCAGGATCATTGCAAACAATCTCGTCATACCGAGTGTTTATCTCGCAACATTGTGGGTGGCAGCGAAATGCACAGAAATAAGGCAACGCCGCGCGATCGACGGGCTGTTATAGAAATTTTAGGATTTTCACAAGTTAAGCGGCCATGCGCCTCGTGCAAAGCCGGTAACCACCCCGAAATAGGGCGAAATATGGGCCACTCTTCACCGACGGCTACTTGATCTTGTCGGCCAACGCAAGTTGTGCTGCTGCCAGTCTGGCGACCGGAACCCGGAACGGAGAGCAGCTGACATAGTCGAATCCCGCTTCCCGACAGAAGGCAATTGATTCGGTATGGGCGGCATGTTCCCCGCAGATGGACAGAACCACGTTTGGACGGGTGGCGCGACCCCGAACCACGCCAAGGCGCAACAATTCTCCGACCCCTTCGGTGTCGAGGATGTGAAACGGGTCTTCCGAGAACACTCCTTGCCGCACATATTCCGACATGAACCGCCCCGCGTCGTCGCGTGAAAGGCCGTAGGTCATCTGGGTCAGGTCGTTTGTCCCAAAGCTCAGGAAATGCGTATGCTCGGCAATATCACCGGCGCGCAGGCAGGCGCGGGGGGTCTCTACCATGACCCCAAGCCGGTAGCTGAAATCAACGTCGTTTTCCGTGCGCACCGCCGACGCGACCGCCTCGACCCGCGTCCGAACGAGTTCGACTTCCCGTTTGGCTGACACCAGTGGCACCATGATCTCGGGCACGACGGTGATGCCTTCCTTCGCCGCCTCGACCGTCGCCTCGAAAATCGCGCGGGCCTGCATGTCGTAAATCTCGGGCACCGAGATCCCCAGCCGCACGCCCCGCATGCCCAGCATCGGGTTGTATTCCGACAGGCTTTCGATCCGCCGTGTCACATCGCTCACCGGGATGTCGAGGGCTTCGGCCAGCTCGCGCTGTCCCGCGCGGCTGGTCGGCAGGAACTCGTGCAACGGCGGGTCGAACAGCCGGATGCAAACCGGTTGTCCCTGCATGATCTGGAACAACTCAAGAAAATCCGCCCGCTGCATCGGAAGCACCAGTTCCAGCGCCGCCTGCCGATCCTTGGGGTCATGCGCAAAGATCATCTCGCGCATCGGCGTCAGACGCTCGGCTTCAAAGAACATGTGCTCGGTGCGGCAAAGGCCGATCCCCTGCGCCCGAAAGTGCAGCGCGGTCTTGGCGTCCGCAGGCGTGTCGGCATTGGCGCGCACCCCGATATCGCGTTCCGCATCGGCCCAGCTCATGAATGTCCGGAACGTATCGTCCAGCGTCGCCTCGATCATCTCGACCGATCCGGCCAGAACCTGACCGTTGGTGCCGTCGATGGTGATCTCGTCGCCCTCCTTGAGGACCCGCCCATCCGTCGCCACCAATGAGCGGCGCTTGACCTGAAACCGCATGTTTGCGGCCCCGACCACGCAAGGAAGGCCAAGCCCGCGCCCGATCACCGCCGCGTGGCTCGTCATGCCGCCCCTTTCGGTCAGCACGGCCGAGGCAGCATGCATCCCGCGAATATCCTCCGGGCTGGTTTCCCGGCGCACTAGTACGCAGGGGTCGCCGCGGGCCGCGCTGGCCTGAGCGGCTTCCGACGAAAAAACGATCCTGCCCGTGGCCGCGCCCGGGCTCGCCGCAATGCCGCTGCCCAGAACATCGCGCCTGGCTTTCGCCGCCACCTGTCGGTGCAGAAGCTCGGACAGGGCGCGCGGCTCGATCCGCATCACCGCTTCCTGCCGTGTGATGATGCCGTCCTCAGCCAACCGCACGACGATCCGCAGCGCCGCCCGGGCGCTGCGCTCCACGCGCACACCATCGAGAATGTGCAGTTTGCCATTCTCGATGGTAAATTCGATCTGCATTTCCTCGCGCAGCCGGGCGCGCATCAGCGCCGCATGCTCCTTGAGCGCGGCGAATGCCTCCGGGGCCAACTCCTCGAGCGACGGCCCGCGCGGGTCTTTCTCGAGGAAGATCGACGCTGCCCCGCCATCCAGCGCCTCGCGGCCCTGGCTCTGACTGAGGTAGCGGCCCGTGACCTGTGGCAGACCCGTGGACGGGTTGACCAGTTGCAGCACACCCGATCCACATTCACCGCTGCCCAGCCCAAGGGCCATTTCCTGCACAACAAGGCCAAGCCCCGCATCCACGGGCGCACCCTTGGCCTGCCGCAACAGCCGCGCCGTTGTGCCTTCCCACGCCCGCGCCATGGATCGCAGGATTTCCGCCAGTTGCACGGCGGGATCCTGCGGAAACGGCTCTTCGGCCTCTTCCTCGTACAAGACCAGCGCCTTGGCGAGCGCCGCCGGGCTGGCGCCGTCGATCTCGTCAAAGACCTCGGCATCCAGACGCGCCACGTCCACGGCGTAATTCATGATGAACCGCAGATAGATCTCGGTCGCCGCCACATCACCGATCCGGGCACACAGAGCCTTGTGCCGGGCATCGTTCATTCCGATGTTGAGGAACGCACCCGGACCGCCCCAGTCGGGATCTTCGGATGACGGCCGTACGCACAGCAGGGTGTCCGGATCGAACTCTGTCAGCAGCTCCGACACGTCGGGCCGGTATCCGCCCGCCAGTTGATGAACGGTGTCAAAGGACAGGGCCACGGTGCGCGGCACCGGCAGGTCAAGCCGCACCAGACGCTGCAGGCACTTCGCACGCCCGCCATGGGTGGGCGTGGACATGGGCGAGCTTGGTGTGATCAGCGTCACATCCGGATTGTCGGGACTTGGTTTCTGCACCGCAGCACCTCTTGAATGTGCACGCAGCATACGACTGCGCCACGCCCTGACAAGTGGCGTTTACAGCGCAGGTGTCATCCTTCGATCCGCGTAAGATCCGCAACCTGCAAACAGGTCTGACGGATCGTGTTCAACAGGTTCAGACGGTTGCGCCGCAGCACTTCGCTTTCGGCATTGACCTGCACCGCTTCGAAAAACGCATCCACCGGCCCACGAAGATCGGCCATCGCCGCCATTGCCGCGCTGAAATCCTGCGCCTTCATTGCGGGCGCGATCTTCGCCTCTGCCTGCGCCAAAGCATCGAACAGCGCGGTTTCGGTCGGGTCTTCGGCAAATTTCGGGTCGGCCCCGAACGAATACTCCACCCCGTCCTTGTCCTCGGCCTGCGTCAGGATGTTGTTGGCCCGCTTGAAGCCCTGAACAAGGTTCTCGCCGTCTTCGGTCGACAGGACGTCCTGAAGCGCGCGGGCCCGTGCCACCAACAGCGCCAGATCGTCATTGCCCGGCATTCCAAGGCAGGCGTCGATCACGTCATGCCGGACACCCTCATCCCGCAGGTAATTCTTCAGCCGGTCGTGGAAGAACGCGAGAAGATCGACGGACTTGTCGGGCAGGGCCTCTTTCATCGCATCCAATCCGGCAGTCGCGTCACCGCCGCGCTTTTCTTTAAGCGTCCGATAGGCTGCGCCAAAGACGCCGTATTCCGCAATCGCGTCGATCAGGTCTTCGACATCGCTGTCGGTGACTTCGTCGATCATCCGCGCCTTGTGTCGCACCAGCTGCGCGTCCATAAAACGGTCAAGCGAAATCGCGAGAGAGTTCTCAAGCACCAACCGGATCACCCCGAGTGCAGCCCGACGCAGCGCAAACGGGTCTTTCGATCCCGTGGGCTTTTCGTCGATCGCCCAGAACCCGGTCAGGGTGTCGATCTTGTCGGCCAACGCGACCACCACAGACACCGATGCAGAGGGCACGTCATCCGACGGCCCAAGCGGCGAATAATGCTCTTCACAGGCGGCAGCGACTTCGGCGGGCAATCCTGCTGCCGCACTGTAGTAGCGGCCCATAAGTCCCTGAAGTTCCGGGAATTCGTACACCATTTCCGAAGCCAGATCCGCTTTCGCGACCTGCGCTGCCTGTTCCGCAAGATTGGCATCCGCTCCCACGACGGGGGCCAATTCGCGCGCCAGCGCGGCAATCCTGTCGATCCGGTCGCGCTGCGAGCCCAGCTTGTTGTGGAAGGTCACCGACCCAAGCGAGTCGAGCCACGGCGCCATTTTTTCCTTCTTGGCCACGCGCAGGTCGTTCTCCCAGAAGAATTTCGCATCGGCCAGACGCGCCGACAGCACCTTCTGGTTGCCCGCAAGGATGGTCGCACCGTGATCAGCGGTCTCGCGGTTCGCCACAGTGACAAAACGTTCGATGCGCCCGGTCTTGGGGTTCTTCACCGAAAAGAACTTCTGATGCTCTTTCATAGAGGTCTGAAGCACTTCCGGGGGCAGATCCAGGAACTCAGCCCCGATCTCGCCCATCAGCACAACGGGCCATTCCACCAGACCCGCGACTTCGGCCAGAAGGCCCTTGTCCTCAACCACTTCAAGCCCACTTGCGAAAGCCTGATTGGTCGCATCCTGCCAAATTGCCTCGGCCCGTTCTTGCGCATCCAGAACGACATGGGCGCGCTTGAGCTTTGCCTCGTAATCGTCGAATCCGGTGACATCGAACGCGCCCGGCGCCATGAAGCGGTGGCCTTCGGTGGTGCGGCCCGACGCAATGCCGTCCACGTCCAAAGGCACCACCTCGGACCCGTCCTCGCGCGACAGCAGGCAGATAATTCTGTGCAGCGGGCGTACCCAGCGCAACGAGCCAGCCCCCCAGCGCATCGACTTGGGCCACGGGAAGTTGAGGATCGTGTCCTCGAGCACCTCAGCCACGATCTCGGCGGCGGGTCGGCCCGGCTTTTCGATCACCGCAAAGAACACGCGGCCTTTCTTTTCGTCGCGCTCGATCAGGTCGTCGCGGCTGACACCCGCGCCCCGCAGGAACCCCTCGACGGCCTTTTCCGGAGCATCGACGCGTGGGCCTTTGCGCTCTTCCTTGATGTCCGGCGACCGCTCGGTCAGCCCGTCCACACGCAGCGCAAGGCGGCGCGGCGTGGAATAGGCGGCGGCGCCCGCATAGGTCAGACCCGCCTCGACCAATCCATTGGTCACGCGCGACTTGAGGTCGTCAGCGGCCTTCGCCTGCATCCGTGCCGGGATTTCCTCGGAAAAAAGCTCGATCAGAAGGTCGGGCATCAATTGCCTCCAGTTTCACGTTCCGGGCAGTCTTCGCCCATGGGGCTGCCATCGTAGGCCTTGTCCCCGCAATCGTTGATTTCGTGCCAGATATAGCCGCGCCCGTCCTCGGTAACGGCGACCACGCGGTCGATCCCGAACTCGAGGTTGCGCTGGCTGGTGAACACCTGCGCGCGGCCATTGCGGATGTCGTCGCCGATGGTTTCGGCGTCAAAACAGTCAAACCATCCCGGCGCATTGCGCGGCGCTGCGCCCAGATACTGTTCATAGGTCGAGGTCAGGGTCGATAGCGGTGTTTGCGTGGTAAAACACGCTCTGAACCTGATGGGCGAGCTTTCCGAGTCAATCGCCTGAAAATCCTCGTAAAGGATCGTTTCCAGCTCTCCGTTCAGCGTGGTGAGCTGGACGTCATCGGTGCCGGTCGGCGTCACCGTTTCGTAATAGGCGTAAACCTGCAGGTAATACATCGCCACCCCGGCGACGAGCGCGCAGACAAGAATGACGATCCCAAGGATTTTACCGGTCATCGTCTACTTCCAATCCATGTTCACACGCGGGCGGGTCATTTCCGCGGCCTGCGCCCGCAGCGCATCGGTACGCGAAAGAAGGTCAGGTATGCGGCTTTCGTGGGTTTCGACGAACAGATGCCCGATCCGATTTTTTACCGGATGGTCAAAAAGCGCCTCCAGCAGCGGCACTTCGGCCCCTTCGATGTCCATCTTGATCACCGCGATCTCGCCGCCGAGGCCGTCCAGAAAGGCGGGAAAGTCGATCACTTTGACATCCACGGCGCTGTCGGTGTCGATATTGCGCTTCTGCGCCATGAGCGAGGACGACTGCGATTGCTCGACCGGATCGGCGTCGAACGCGGCTGTCCGGTAAAGCGGAAACGTCCCGTCCTCGGTCCCGGCCGCCGCCTCGATCACCTCCACATTCGGCACGTCGGCCAATCTTGTGCGCAGCTCAGCCGCCGTCCACGGGTCCGGTTCGAACGCATAGACCTTGGCCGCATGGGCCGCCATCGTCCGCGTGTGCTGGCCCAGATTGGCCCCGAGGTCGATGCAGATCTTCCCACTGGCCCCAGCCAAGGCATTCCGAAACTCTGCCTCTGCCGCCGGCGCAAAAAGCTTGCGCAGCTTGCGGCGGTATTTCAGCCCAAGCTCTCCCGGCAGGTGCTGCAACAGGCCGTATTTGGCCCGCCGCAGTGGCGTATTTCGGTGGGCGGATGCCATCAGGCGGCATACCCCCCGGCTTCGGTCAGCACAAAGGCATCCGCACAGCGTTTCGCAAGCGCGCGCACCCGCCCGATATAGCTTTGCCGTTCGGTGACCGAGATCACGCCGCGCGCGTCCAGCAGGTTGAAGATATGGCTGGCCTTGATGCACTGGTCATAAGCGGGATGCGCCATGACGATCCGCTTGCCGGTCTTCGGATCATCCTCGGCGTGATTCAGAATCCGCGCACACTCGGCCTCGGCTTCTTCGAAGTGGCGCAGCAGAACGTCCGTATCTGCCACGTCAAAGTTCCAGCGCGAATATTCCTGTTCCGTCTGGCGGAACACGTCGCCATAGGACAGTGCAATCGGCGCGTCCGGATCGTTGTAAGGCATGTCCATAACGTGATCGACGCCCAGCACATACATCGCCAGACGCTCCAGCCCGTAGGTCAGTTCGCCCGAGACCGGATGACAGTCATGTCCGCCAACCTGTTGAAAATATGTGAATTGCGACACTTCCATGCCATCGCACCACACTTCCCAACCCAGACCCCACGCGCCCAGCGTCGGGCTTTCCCAGTCGTCTTCCACAAAGCGGATGTCATGCAGCGACATGTCGATTCCGATGGCCCGCAGCGATCCGAGATAGAGCTCCTGAAGATCAGGCGGCGACGGTTTGATCAGCACCTGGTACTGATAGTAGTGCTGCAAACGGTTCGGGTTCTCGCCGTAACGCCCATCGGTCGGACGGCGCGACGGCTGCACATAGGCGGCGGCCCACGGACGCGACCCAAGCGACCGCAGCGTCGTTGCCGGGTGGAACGTGCCCGCACCCACTTCCATGTCATAAGGCTGCATCACCGCGCAGCCCTTTTCGGCCCAATAGGTTTGCAGACGCAGGATGATCTCCTGAAAACTGCGCGGCTTCGTGATGGTCTGATCCATGGTGCATCCACCCCGGTTTCGTGTTGGCGCCTGATTAGGCGCACGGGGCACGGGGGTCAATTGCACGCGAGCGCCTAATTTTCGCGTTCCAGTACCGGCGCAATCTTGCTAGAGCTTGACGCCGAAAGAGGTTTTTCGGGCAGGTGGCAGTCGAATGATGCGCAATTTTTTGTTTTCCGTGCTGGCAACATGGGTGTTTCTGGTTCAATCGGTGTCTGCGCAGGAGAGTGTCTACGTCCAGATTGAATCGCAGCCCAGCCTTTCGGCTGCCGAAGACAGCCTGCGCGGCTATGCCTCGCGTCTTCCCGATGTGAACGGCTTTGACCTCGGACGGGGATGGTACGGCATCGCGCTGGGTCCGTATCCCCGTGACGAGGCAAACCGCGTACTGCGCACCCTGCGCGCACAGCGCCTTATCCCGAGCGACAGCTATCTGGAAGGTCCGGACCGCTACGGCCAGCGCATCTGGCCCATAGGGGCCGGGCCGGCCACGGTGCCTGCGGTGACGGCCCCCGAGATCACGGCCCAGCCTGAACCACAGGAGGTTGACGAAACCCCGCGTGAGGCCCGGGCATCCGAAGCTCTGCTTTCACGCGAAGAACGCGAAGCGCTGCAGATCGCCCTGCGCTGGGCCGGGTATTACAACGCCGCCATTGACGGCGCGTTCGGCCGTGGGACCCGGTCTTCGATGGCCGAATGGCAAACCGCAAACGGATTTGAACCGACAGGCGTTCTGACCACGGCCCAGCGGGCCGAACTGTTCCGCCAATATAACGCGGTTCTCGAAGGGATGGACATTCAGACCGTGCGCGACACCCGCGCCGGGATTTCCATTGATCTGCCGCTGGGTGCGGTGGCCTTTGACCGCTATGACAGCCCATTTGCCCATTTCGATCCGACAGGCACCGTCGATGGCGCCCGCGTCCTGCTGATCAGTCAGCCGGGTGACCGTGACCGTCTTGCCGGGCTCTACGAGATCATGCAGACGCTCGACATCGTGCCTCTGGACGGACCACGGGAGCGCAACCGCGACAGCTTTACGCTGACGGGTCAGGACAGCCGCATCGTGTCCCACACAGAGGCCCGACTGGACGGCGATGCGATCAAGGGCTTTACCCTCGTCTGGCCCGCTGGCGATGAAGAACGCCGTCGGCGGATCCTTGCGGCGATGCAGTCCAGCTTTGCGCCGATCGACGGTGTGCTCGACCCGGCGGTGATTGCCGAGGACAGCCAGAGCGTCGATCTCGTGGCCGGGCTTGCCATCCGCCAGCCCAAGCTCACGGCGTCGGGCTTTTTCGTCGACCGTCAGGGCAGGGTGCTGACCACCGCAAGCGCCGTGGAAAACTGCAGCCGCATCACCCTCAACAGCGATCACGACGCTGAAATCCTGGCAAAGGATATTGGACTGGGTCTGGCCGTGCTGCAGGCGACACAGCCTCTTGCGCCGACGGCCATCGCTCAGTTCCGCGAAACCACGCCGCGCCTGCAATCCGAAATCGCGGTCGCGGGGTATTCCTTTGGCGGTGTCCTTCCGGCAGCGACAATGACCTTCGGCCGGCTGGCCGACCTGCGTGGTCTGAACGGCGAAGAAACCCTGAGCCGCCTTGCGATCAGCACGCTGGACGGCGATGCCGGCGGACCGGTTGTGGATGACGGCGGCGCTGTGCTGGGCATGTTGATCCCGCACGATGCGGGTGGGCGGCAATTGCCGGACGAGGTGAACTTCGCCACCAAGAGCACAGCGCTGCGCGAGGCCCTGTCGCGTGCGGGCATTTCGGCGCAATCGACCCCGAACCTGCCACGGCTCGATCCGGTCGATCTCACGGCGCAAGCTACGGCGATGACGGTCCTGGTCAGCTGCTGGGAGTAGTGCCGCGTCGGAACAGCCGTTGCAGCGCGCCCCATTGGCTGATCAGAACGCCCAGCAGGATGAGGCCCATCGCAAGCAGAAGCGTGACGCGGAACGGCTCGCCCAGAACAAGGATGCCAAGGAGCACCGACCACATTGGCACCTGGTAGCTGACCAGTGACATGAACACCGGCCCCGCGCTGCGTATCACGAGGATGCGCAGCATATTGGCTCCGGCGGTCGGGATCAGCCCCAGAAGCGCAACGATGAACAGAGTCTCGGCGTCCGGAAGAGGCGGCAGCCCTTCAACGACGACCGCCGCGGGAATGACCAGCAGCGATCCGAACACGAGCGCCAGAGCGGCGAGGCCGAACGGGTCAATCGGTGGCAGGCGGCGCATCAGCACCGAACTGATGGCATAACAGGTTGCCGCCCCGATGCAGGCCAGTCGTCCGAACGGTTCCAACGGATCGCCACTGGACGCGAACGCCTGTCCCCCCAGCAGCACCGTCACCCCGACAAAGCCGACCACCATTCCGATCAGCCGGCGCGGCGTGATCCGCTCTCCCGGAACGAAGACATGCGCAAGCGGCAGCATGATGAGCGCGCCCGACGCCATCGACACCCCGGCAAAGCCTGAGGTCACGGATTGCTGCCCCCAGCTGAGCAGCATGAAGGGCACCGCCGAATTGAACAGACCCGAAAGCGCCAGCGCGCCCCAGGCCGTGTCCTCTGTCAGAAACAGCTTCCCGCCACGCAACTGCCAGACGGCGACCGCCAGCAGGGCGGCAAACCCGATCCGCCCTGCGGCCAGCCAGAACGGCGTTATCCCCCGAAGCGCCAGTTCGATAAAGAGAAACGTCGCGCCCCAGACAAGGCCCAGCGTTGCAACCATAGCCCAGTTGGCCGGGGTGATTTCGGGTTGTGAGTGCATAAAAAATGGGCATCCTGAGCGGAAGGTCGCCCGGATGCGGCGCAGGTGGTTGCAACCGCATCCGGTTCACGCTGCTCTGTAGACCGCTGCCCCGGGCGCGGCAACGCCCCTCGATACGCGATCGCCATTCTTTTCAGGAGGACCACATGGACGTGTTTTTCATTCTGCCGATCATCATCCTGCTCGTGTTGCTGGCATGGTGCCTTGTGCAATTGAAAGACGGCCTCTGATCGGGATCTGCGCGCGCTTTCCGTCAACGGAAAGCCGCGATGCGTCGACGCATCGCCCCCTGCCGCCCGTACAAAAAAGGGCGGCCAACAGGCCGCCCCCATCTGTGCTGTCTGATCGCGACGATCAGTTCTTCGACTTGTCGACCATCTTGCCGGCCGAGATCCACGGCATCATGCCGCGTAGGGTCTCGCCGACCTTCTCGATCTGGTGCTCGTCGTTGATGCGACGGGTGCCTTTGAAGAACGGCTGACCCACAGCATTTTCCTGCATGAAGTCACGCACGAACTTGCCGGTCTGGATGTCGCTGAGAACCGCCTTCATGCGTGCCTTGGTCTCGTCGTAGGGCAGGATGCGCGGGCCCGACACGTACTCGCCGTATTCGGCGGTGTTCGAGATCGAGTAGTTCATGTTCGCGATGCCGCCTTCGTAGATCAGGTCGACGATCAGCTTCACTTCGTGCAGACACTCGAAATAGGCCATTTCCGGCTCGTAACCGGCTTCCACGAGGGTCTCGAAGCCCATGCGGATCAGCTCAACGAGGCCACCGCAGAGAACAGCCTGCTCACCGAAGAGGTCGGTTTCGCACTCTTCGCGGAAGTTGGTCTCGATGATGCCCGAGCGGCCGCCACCGATGGCGGAGCAGTAGGACAGACCGATTTCCAGCGCGCGGCCGGAGGCATCGTTGTGAACGGCCACGAGGCAGGGCACGCCGCCGCCCTTGGTGTATTCGCCGCGCACGGTGTGGCCCGGACCCTTGGGCGCCATCATGATGACGTCAACACCCGGCTTCGGCTCGATCAGACCGAAATGCACATTGAGACCGTGGGCGAACGCGATGGCTGCGCCTTCTTTCAGGTTGTCGTGCACGTATTTCTTGTAGGTTTCTGCCTGAAGTTCATCGGGCATGGTGAACATGATCAGGTCGCACCAGGCCGCCGCTTCGGCGATGCCCATGACCTGAAGGCCTTCACCTTCGGCTTTCTTGGCCGACGCCGAGCCTTCGCGCAGGGCGACGACAACGTTCTTCGCGCCGGAGTCGCGCAGGTTCAGCGCGTGGGCGTGGCCCTGAGAGCCGTAGCCGAGAATGGCCACTTTCATGTCTTTGATCAGGTTGATGTCGCAATCGCGATCGTAATAAACGCGCATGGTTTTCCCCTCGTCTGCGTTTCGATTGATCGGCACAATAGGGAATTCCCATGCAGGTTGGCGGCGAACTGAGCGTTTCTTTTCGGAATTGCGGGGATTTCATTCGTAGAAACGACATGATACGCAGAATTCATGCTTGACGCGACCGATCACCGAATCCTGCGCCAGTTTCAGGCGGCCCCCGATCTGCCCATGGCCGATCTGGCCGACAGGGCAGGGGTTACCCCAACCACGCTGGCCCGCCGCCTCGACAAGATGCGCGACGCAGGGGTGATCCGCGCCGTGCGTACCGTCATCAACTGGCCCGCGCTGGGCTACACGGTCGAGGTTTCGCTGCGCGTCACCCTCGACAAGACCCAGCCACGCGCCTTTGACGAATTTCTTTCTGAGGCGCGCAAAGTGCCTGAGGTGATTGAAGCGCAGACCTTTCTGGGGCAGGTGGATGCGCGCCTGTCGGTCATCGCCCGCGACATGCCGCATTACCAGCAGGTCTACCGCGACAAGCTCCTGACCCTGCCGCACATCGCGGATATCGAAGCATTGATGCACGTCGCCCGCGTCAAATTCGACGAGACCCTGCCGCTGTGATCGACCTCGACGACACCGACCGGGCCATGATCCGCGCCGTGGCTGCTGATGCCCTGATCAGTGCCGGGGCACTGGGGCGCCAGTTGGGCCTGAGCCAGCCAGCCGCGTGGCGTCGCCTGAAACGGCTGCGCGATGCGGGTGTGTTCCGTGGCCCGCGCCTTGATCTCGATGCACAGGCGCTTGGCTTCAGCGTGACGGTGTTTCTAGGCGTGAAACTGGCCACCAAGGGGCGTGTGAGCCTTGAGGACTTCGAACGCGCCGTGACGGCGATCCCTGAGGTGCAGACGGTGGAGCACGTGTTGGGCCTCTACGATTACCGCCTGCGCGTTGTCGCCCGCGACATTGCCGATTTCGAACGCGTGCTGCGCCGCCGGATCATGACCCTGCCGGGTGTGGGGAATATCGACGCCAATGTGCTTCTGTCCGAAGAACGTCTGCCCGGTCCCATCGGCTGAGGCGATGCGTCGACGCATCGCCGTTTCGCGTTGACGCGAAATCCTGCGCGCTCAGGCGGCTTCCGTCATGAGCGCCAGAGCCTCGTGTTTTTTCAGAGTGTACCGTGCCATCGGGCCGTCGATCGCAAGATCCGCCGTGTCCGGCAGCAGATCCAGAATTTCGTCCCGCGCGGCGTCTTCTAGGCTCTGACGGGCCATGTTGCCTGGATAGAGCGTCTCTGACGCGCAGCCTTCGGCAAACACGACGTGATGTGCGTCGCACAGGAAATGCCAGTAGTCGATCATCGGGCGTGGCTCCAGCACGATTGTGCTACCATTGACCAGATGCTTGGCCGCCACCAGAACCTCGGGTTCACCGAACATGAGTTCGGCGGCGGATCCCCGCACGAGCATCCGGTGGTTCGGCGATACCCACAGATCGCGGATGTTGTCGAGCGCGCCGCGACGGATCCGGATGGGCGTGTTCACGCCGTCGCCGGGCACGCGGACATGTCCGATCCAGCGGATTTCCTGCGGCCCGGCATCGAGCGTTGTCACCAGGTCGCCCGATTTCAGTGTCTCGATGAAGCGTGGCCCGTCAGGAGTTTCAATCAGTGTCCCCGAAGCAAAGCAGATGACAATCAGCCCGTCCGTGATGCTGGACGAGAATGCCCCGTCGCCGATTTCGTCGCCACTGATGATCCCGTCACCATCAAGATCGATATCCTCGTTGGTTGGGATCTCCAGCGGCCCGTTCTGCGAGGCCAGCGTTTCAAGGATATTCACCCCGGCGATGGCGGCGACCGTGTTCAACGTCGGTGCGCCCGGGTCCGACGAGGTCAGTCCGCTTGCATCGATTTCAAGATACCGGTCGCCCATCGTCCGGCGCCCGACATCCACATCGGCACTGCCGGTATAGGTATATTTGGCAACGTCATTGTAGTAATCCGAGGCGTTGTCATACACGATGATCGACGTGATCACCGTGTCATCGGTCAGAACGCCATCCACTGTGACGTTCTCGGCCACGAAGACAACAATGTCGTTGTCCTCAAACAGCGCCGTCGCGCTGTGCAGCATGTACTCGCCGCCATTCGAGGCGTTCGAGTTCGTGGTTTGCGGATCACCGACTACACTGAAACCGTTTAACAACAACGTTGTTGTTGCCATGTCTGCTCTGCCTCTCGGGGTCTGTCGCCCCTGTTTCAAGGTTAATGCAACCCTAACGTGCTCGCGGACTCCCGGTCAAATGTTCATGTTCGGGAAACAATATGAAGGCTCCCCTGTGACCCAACGGCATCGCGCGCGTCTCCGGCCCGGGGCGGGGACAATCCGCCGCGACCGGTCAGGTCCAAACAGGCTTTGCCAAACGCGCGCGGTCGCGATACCCAAGTCGCAACTCAGGGAGGTTTGCCATGGCGCTGCTCGACACAGTCGATCCCACCGGGCTCGAAGAATTCTCGGTCGTGTTTACTGACCGTTCGCTCAACCACATGTCCAAGGCGTTCCAGACGGTGATGACCGACATCTCGTCGATGCTGAAAGAGGTCTACAACGCCGATGCCGTGGCCCTTGTGCCCGGTGGTGGCAGCTACGGGATGGAAGCGGTCGCGCGCCAGTTCGGGCAGGGGGCCAGGACGCTCATCGTCCGAAACGGCTGGTTCTCTTACCGCTGGACGCAGATCTTCGACGCAGGCCAGTTCGGCGGCGAAACAATTGTGATGAAGGCCCGTCAGACCGGCAACGAGCCCACCGCGCCCTTCGCGCCTGCGCCAATCGAAGACGTGACCGCCCGCATCCGCGAAGAGAAGCCGGATATCGTGTTCGCACCGCATGTGGAAACCAGCGCGGGCATCATCCTGCCGGATGACTACGTGACTGCTTTGGCAACAGCTGCTCATGAGGTCGGCGCGCTTATGGTGCTCGATTGCATCGCTTCGGGCTGTGCCTGGGTCGACATGAAGGCCACTGGCGTCGACGTGCTGATCTCGGCCCCGCAAAAGGGCTGGTCCGCCACCCCGTGTGCCGGGCTCGTCATGATGTCCGACCGCGCCGTGGCCCGCATGCAGGACACCACATCGAACAGCTTTGCCGCCGATCTCAAGAAATGGCACCAGATCATGCAGGCCTATGAAAACGGCGGCCACGCCTATCACGCCACCATGCCGACAGATGGGCTCAAGGCGTTCCGCGATACGATGCTGGAAACCCGCGCGTACGGCTTTGAAAAGCTCAAAGAGGCTCAATGGGCGCTGGGCAATGCCGTGCGTGCGCATCTCACGGTCAAGGGTATCCGCTCTGTGGCCGCCGAGGGCTATGGCGCGCCAGGAGTTGTGGTCAGCTATACCGCCGACCCGGAAATCCAGTCCGGGCGCGCTTTTGCCGCCAAAGGTATGCAGATCGCAGCCGGCGTCCCGCTGCAATGCGATGAACCGCCAGAGTTCTCGACCTTCCGCCTCGGTCTTTTCGGCCTCGACAAGCTTTACGATGTCGAGGGCACCCTGGCCCGTTTGAAAAAGGTTCTGGACGAGGTCCTCTAACCTGTCGGGACCGGATGCATATTTGGAAAAGAAGAAGCAGGGGACGCGCGCTGTCTCCTGCTTCTTCTTTTTTCAAATATGCTCCTGCGTCATACGGCATCAGACCGCCCATGAAAAAGGCCGCCCGTCTGGCGGCCTCTGTCGACACAAGTTGTGCAAAGCTCACTTGAAGTTGCGGCTGTCCTTGATCTGATCCCAGGCCCAGACCACCTCCTGCAACTGCTCTTCCTGCGAGCGGTCACCGCCGTTCATGTCCGGGTGCAGCACCTTGATCAGCGCCTTGTAGGCCTTGCGCACCTCCGCCTTGGACCATGTGTCCTTGGCTTCGAGGATTTCGATGGCCCGCCGTTCGGTCGGCGGCAGGCGCTTGGTGTGGCCCGCCGAGGACGCGTTGCGCCCGGGGTTGCGCGTGGCATTATCGCCGAGCACCTGGTGTGGGTCTTCGATGCCCAACCGTGCCCAGGCCTTGGCCTCCGGGTCGCGCCAATCCTTCGTCTGGCGCTCCCACACCTTGTCCGACGTCGCCTGCGCGTTCATTTCGGCCTCGGTCTTGCCGTCGAAGAAGTTCCACTTGGTGTTGTATTCGCGCACGTGTTCCTGGCAGAACCAGTAGAAGTCATCCAGAACATCCGGTGCCTTCGGGGCACGGAATTTGCCGGCCTCTTCGCATCCGTCGTGATCGCACACCCGTGTCGAGGTCTCGGACGCGCCCGACATGCCCCGCCGCCCGCGAGGGTTTTTCTTCTTCGCCGACTTGATCGACATATCGAAACCGAATGGATCTGATTTGCTCATAACCTGCCCTTTTCGACTCGGAGGCGTGAGTGTAGACCAATCGCGCGCAGAGGTAAGCCCTTGGAGGCGAAAAAATGACCCGAACGGAACAGATTGAAACACGACTGCGCGAGGCGCTGGACCCCCGCGAACTCACCGTGCGCGATGACAGCGAACGCCATCGCGGTCATTCGGGTTATCAGGAAGGCGGCGAGAGCCATTTTCACGTGATCATCCGGTCGGCTGCGTTTGAAGGTCAGTCCCGCATCGCCCGCCACCGCATGGTGCACAGCGCGCTTGGCCCGGAACTGGTAAAGGCGATTCACGCCCTGTCGATGGATCTCGACACGTAAGGAACAGGAGCGCCTTAAGCGGGGCGCGTCTCTTCGTTGCCTTCCTCGAAATCCGGCTCTGCTTCGGTCGTGATCTCAGGTTCGGACTCTGCCACCCCATCGCCCTCTGGCACAGCGGACGTAACCGCAGGGGTGGCCGTCAGAACCGGCTCGACCCGTGCGGGTCCCGTCTCGGGCGCGGCCTCGACCGCAACAGCCCGGCGAAACACCAGCAATGTGCGCCAGTTGGTCTCCGACCCGGTCAGCCCCACCCGCTCGGTCGAGGGCAGCACGTCCGAGCGCTGATACTCCCAGCCCTCTGCCGCCAGCTCGTTGATCGCCTGCTCGACCCCCAGCGCAAACCGCGCCTCGGGCGTCTTGACCCCCTTGGCCTTGATCCCCTTCACCGGGGCCGGAACCACCTTGTATTCGAACATGCGCACCGCCTTACCTGTTGGGACCAAATCTGTACCGGGCCTTCACCCGGAACTGCGTACTACAGCCCCAGCTTCGCCGTCACAATCTGGTTGACCGCCGCCGGGTTTGCCTTGCCGCCCGTGGCTTTCATCACCTGACCCACAAACCAGCCTGCAAGCTTCGGGTTCTGCTGGGCTTTTTCCACCTGCGCCGGGTTCGCTGCAATGATCTCGTCCACGGCTTTCTCGATTGCGCCGGTATCCGTGACCTGCTTCATGCCGCGCGCGTCAACGATCTCCGCCGGGTCGCCCCCTTCGGTGTAGACGATCTCAAAGAGGTCCTTTGCGATCTTGCCCGAGATGTCGCCTTTCTTGATCAGTGCGATGATCCCTGCCAGTTGCGCCGGAGAGACCGGGCTCTCGGTGATGTCGTGGTCTTCTTTCTTCAGCCGCCCGAAGAGTTCGTTGATCACCCAGTTCGCCGCCAGCTTGCCGTCATCGCAGCCTGCGACCACCTCTTCGAAGTACCCGGCATTCGCCGTATCCGCCGTCAGCACGCCCGCGTCGTATTCGGACAGGCCGAAATCGTTGACAAACCGTGCTTTCTTCTCATCCGGGAGTTCCGGCAGGTTGGCCGCGATGTCGTCCACCCACGCCTGTTCGATCTCCAGCGGAAGCAGGTCGGGGCAGGGGAAGTAGCGGTAATCATGCGCCTCTTCCTTGGACCGCATCGAGCGGGTCTCGTTCTTGTCCGGATCGTAGAGCCGGGTTTCCTGATCGATCTTGCCACCGGCTTCGAGGATGCCGATCTGGCGGCGCGCCTCATAATCAATCGCCATCTGGATGAACCGTATGGAGTTCATGTTCTTGATCTCGCAGCGCGTGCCGAGATGCGAGAAATCCTGCGTTTCCTGATACTTCTCGTACTGGCCGGGGCGGCAGACCGACACGTTTACGTCGGCGCGCAGGTTGCCGTTCTGCATGTTGCCGTCGCAGGTGCCCAGATAGCGCAGGATCTGGCGCAGCTTGGCGACATAGGCCGCTGCTTCCTCGGGGCCGCGAATGTCGGGACGGCTGACAATCTCCATCAGCGCCACACCGGTGCGGTTCAAGTCAACAAAGCTCATTGCCGGATCCATGTCGTGGATCGACTTGCCCGCGTCCTGTTCGATGTGGATGCGCTCGATCCGCACCCGGCGGGCGATGCCCGGCTCCATATCGACGATCACTTCGCCTTCGCCCACGATCGGGTGATAGAGCTGGCTGATCTGGTAGCCCTGCGGCAGGTCCGGATAGAAATAGTTCTTGCGGTCAAACGCGCTGACGAGATTGATCTCGGCTTTCAGGCCCAGACCGGTGCGCACCGCCTGTTCGACGCAGAATTCGTTGATGACCGGCAGCATGCCCGGCATGGCCGCGTCCACGAAGGCCACGTTCGAGTTCGGCTCGGCCCCGAATTGGGTCGATGCTCCCGAGAACAGTTTGGCCTTGGAGGCGATCTGTGCGTGCACCTCCATCCCGATGACCAGTTCCCAGTCATGCTTGGCCCCGGCAATTACCTTGGGTTTCGGGGCTTCGAAGGTCAGGTCCAGCATGGCAATTCCTCTTGGCGTGAACGCCCGGTGGAATACGCCAGAGGGGGGCAGGGGGCAAGGGGTTGGAGGCCGGTTTAGCTGCCGGACGTGTCCCGCGCAGCTGGGGCGGTGACCGGGGGCAGCCCGCGTGCATGTCGGTCCAGCGCCGTTGACGCCCGCTGGCGACCCTTGGTCAGGCGATCCTGATCGTCAAGCCGGGTCGCCCAGACCCCCTTGGCGGCATACCAGACGCGCGGATGCACTTCGCGCAGATGATCGGTCACGATCCAGTCGAAACAATCGGCAATCCGCGCCCGTGCTTCGACATTCACCCCCTCGGGTTCCAGAGCGGTGCCTGTATAGGCCGCCAAGACATTTGCCGTGTGCTGATCGGTCTGACGGCTCAGAATATCGCGCAGTCCGGCGCAGAACAGATCCGCGTCGAGCAGTGCAAACGCTTCGTCATCCACAAGCAGCGCATCGAGATAGGTCCAGGAATATCCACCGCGACCCCAGACATCGGCCGTCCGCTCCATCGTCCGGCGCGCTTCGTGATCAAGCCGCTCATAGCTTCCGAACCACCGCGGCAGCATGTGATTTCCCAGAGCGCGCATGTATTTGGCCATGCAGGGAGCAAGATCGATGAGGTCTTCGTAATCGTCGCTGGCCCGGGTGCGGGGGCGGGTCTCGGCGGCCAGCAGCGCACAGCGGGCAGCGGCCAGCATGGGGGAATCCAGTTCAAACGCATCGAACCGGTCAATCAGGTCGCTGGCGCTCTTGAAGTGACGGAAGAAGGCCGCGCGGTGGGCGGCGGGAATGTCCTGGCGCCAGCCTTCGCCGCGCCACGCCCAGCCAATATCGATATGCGCCATCGCCACTACATAGGCCACGCCATGATCGCCGGGGGTTTCATCCAGCACCAGATGCATGTCGTTCATGATCGACACCGCGCCCAGTTCATCGCCGGCGTTGACAGCGCGTGTGGCCGCCGTGATCGCATCGGCGCGCGCCCCCTCGGCAAGGATTTCCGCCTCGGGAACGCCGCCAGGTGTCATCGCGCGGGCCGCGTCGGCTGCCCGGATCCGTTCGCCCAGGGTTGCCCAGGCATCCTGACGGGCAAGGTAGAGCCCGGATTCGAACAGGGCGTGATGCAGGTCTTCCTCCTCGCTTGACGGTTTGACAGGCAAGGTCAGTTTCGGTGTCGCCTTCAGGGCCTCGATGTTGAGAACCGGGCCATTCGGATGCGGCGCATCGTGAAGCGCGCGGGCCTTTCTGATCAGGGTTGTCAGGTTGTCCAGAACGGGCATCGGAAAAGCCTTCAGTTGAATCGGTGCGGTCACCGGTCGTCGCGAATGTGATGCTTTGGGTATCGTGGAAAAACGTGTCGCAATTCGGGCGTCAAAACGATTTCAGAGGGGTAATCTGTGGGCGTTGGCAATGCGCCGCCGGGCAATCTGGGCAATAGGCGGATTCGCGCGACTCTCCGCCGATGGCCGGTCGCGCCCTCCCGCTTTTTCTTGATTTTCTAGAATTTTTCGGAAATACACGCCCGGTGTCACGCTGGGGGATCATAGGCGTGGCGGTGTTTGTAATGGGTCTCGCAGGAGCCGTTTCCGCAACGCCTGCCACAATGGTTGACGGTCAATCAACCGCCGCGCTGTCGGAGTCGCTGAGACCCGTGGCGCGCACCTACACACCTCTTCCCGAGATGCGCTGGAGCCACCGGAGCGAGGCGGACCGCTGGTCGCGCGCGGCGTTGACCGCATTGCGCAGCCACGCAAGCGTGCTGCCCCGCATGGTGCCAAAGGACATCACCGACTGGTGTCCGGCCTATGTCACCAATGACACGTCCGGTCGCGAGGCGTTCTGGATCGGTCTTCTCTCGACACTGGCGAAACACGAAAGCACCTATCGCCCAACGGCGGTGGGTGGCGGAGGCAAATGGTACAGTCTGCTTCAGATCCTGCCTGCGACGGCCCGCGGTTACCGGTGCAACGCGCAGTCGCGCGATGCGCTCAAGAACGGCGCGGCCAACCTGCAATGCGCGCTGCGGATCATGGCCGTGACGGTGCCGCGTGATGGTGTCGTGTCTGCCGGAATGCGCGGCGTCGCTGCGGATTGGGGCCCGTTCCACAGCCGGACCAAGCGGACGGACATGATGAAGTGGACACGCGCGCAGCCCTATTGCGCGGGGCTGGCTCGATCCCTGCGTCCGGTGGCGCGCCCCGAGCCTGAACGCAGCCCGTGGGAAGGTGTGGTCTCCACCCGGGGCGAGTGACAGCAAGCAGTCTTGGATTTCAGCCGGACGATTGCGCGTCGCCGTCAGGCGCCACGCGGGCGGCGCCGCGATGCATCCCAAAGAGACACGCCTTCTGTCCGCGCCTCACCCAGAGCCAGCGTGGCTCTGCGCAGCAGCGCGATCCCGTCCTCCGAGTTTTCCGGCAGGGCCTTCGGAGAAATCGGTTCACCGACGCGGATCTCGTAGGGTTGGCGGTGTTTGTTCAGGGTTTCGTGGAACAGGGTGATGTCCCGCAGCGTCGGATGGACCGCATCGAACAGGTAGAACAGCGCGGAGTTGCGGGCCTGCAGATGAATCGGAATCACCGGCAGATCGAACTTGCGCGCCAGCATCGCCGCCGAGGCCATCCAGGGCCGTTCATGCAACCGCGTCCCACGCCGTTTGGCCAGACGTCCCGAGGGAAAGATCACGCCAATCCGCCCCGCCTTCACGGCCTGCCGCGCAAACACCATGGTCTCGCGGGTCTTGGCATGGCTGCGTCGGTCCTTGCGCCACTCGACCGGAGCGATGATGTCAGACAACTGTGGGATCACCTTCAGGATGTCGTGGTTCGCAAAGTAATAGGCGTCCCGCCGCACCCGCCGCAGCACTTCGTGCAGGATGATCCCGTCCGCGATTCCTGTGGGATGGTTCGCGACGATCAGCGCCGCGCCATGGCCTGGAATATGTCCGGCGCCAGAAACCGACACCCGCCGGGCCAGCCGGTCGGCCATGACATCCATGATGTCGAGCGCGGGCAGGTTGCCGATATCTTCGGCCAGCGCAACGGTCCGGTCATATCCCAGCACCGCATTCAGCACCGGGCGCGCCATGCCTGCGGCCAGCGTCGGGCGAAACAGCCAGGGCGCGCGGTCCTCGATCAGCGGGTCTATCCGGTCTCTCATGCGGCTTCTCCTGACAGAGCAGCGTGACAATGGCATGACAAGCGCAAAGCATCCCGCGCAGGGAGGCAAGTCGGATGTCCGGCGCGGGTTGTTTTGCGCAATGTCATGCCAGTTTCGGCATAACGCAGGCAAACACGCGCCGGTTCCCAGTCTACCGCAGGATCAGAGAAATCCAAAATGGTGCCGCTCGTGGCGCAGTCCCGCGTCATCAAGCGCGGCGCAAAACACCTTGTAGGGTGGGACGACCTCGATCGGCAGACGCATCACAGAGCCATCCCGCAGATGCAGCCGCGCATTCACCGCCAGGTCCATACGCGTATCGAACCGCACATAATCGATATCCGACAGGGCAAGCTGCCCTGAGTGCCGCCTGCTGTGCCAGGTCAGATCGTCCGGCCCAAGCGTCAGGCGGGTGGTGTCGTTGCGCAGCGCTTCTAGGCAGGCGGGCAGAGACACGCCGATCAGGGCAACCGGAACCCACCACATCGCGTCCGCTGCCCGGAACAGCGCCGCGCCCAGCCAGAAAAGACCGATCGCGATCAGGGCCCGCGGTCGACGGGCGCTGATCCGGTGGTCGAGATAGGGCGCGCGGTCGCGGACCACGGCTCAGCCAAGGATGCGGCTGACCATCTCGTCGGTGTCGCGGCTCAGCTTCGGCTTGGCCTTGATCCGTTCCAACTGTGTGCGGATCAGCGCCTGACGATCTGCGTCGTAGCGTTTCCACGTCTGGAACACCGAACACATGCGGGCCGTGGTCTGCGGGTTCTTGTCGTCGAGCCGGATCAGCCAGTCGGCAAGGAACGCGTAGCCCGCGCCGTCCTTGCGGTGGAACCCGGCATGGTTCATCGCGAACCCGCCCATCACCGCGCGGAAGCGGTTGGGGTTGCCCATGTCGAAGGCCGGATGCTCCACCAGACCTTCGGCCACATCGACCGCAACATCCGGTTTTGCCATCCCGACCTGAAGCCCGAACCATTTGTCCATGACCAGCCGATCATGGTGCCATTGGGTCTCGAACGCCTTGATCGCCGCGTCGCCCTTGCCCGCCGAAATGAGGTGCGACAACGCCGACAGCTGTAGCGTCATGTTGTCCGCCGCATCATACTGCGCCTGTGCCGCCGCGCCATCGTCCAGTCGCGTCTGCAGGGCCAGCAGGGCCGACCCCAGCGACCGCTTGCCCGACTGGTCGGCGTCGGGCAGATAGGGCGCATCCACCGCGACGGATGCCCGTAACTCGGGCAGGAAGCCGCGCCAGGCCTCGGCCATGTGCCCGCGCAGGTCTTCGGCGGCCTGCCAGATCGCATCGGGGTCGGGCGTCGAACCCATTTCGAACAGCACCTGCGCCATTTCCGATTGTGTCGGCAGAGACAGCATCAGCGCCCGGAAGGCCGGATCAAGTGTGTCGTCCCGCACCACCCGCTCCAGCCCGTCGAGCCACGCGGTGTCCGGACCCGCGCCATCGCGGATCATTGTCACGAGGCAGTCGCGCGCGAGATTTCGGCTCGCCTCCCAGCGGTTGAATTCATCCGTGTCATGCGCCAGCAGAAACGCGCGTTCCTCGCGGCTGACTTCCCGCTCGAGCACGACAGGTGCAGAGAAACCGCGCAGGATCGACGGCACCGGTCTGCTGGCAAGCCCGTCAAAGCGGAAGCTCTGTTCGGCCTGCGTCATCTCCAGAACCTGCGTCGGCACCACCTCGTCGCCATTCGGGTTGAGAAGGCCCACGGCAATCGGAATGACTTTGGGGCCTTTCACATCCTGACCGGGGGTCGGTGGTGTGTGCTGTTTGAATGTCAGGGTATAGACCCCGTCCGCCCAATCCTCCGACACGGCCACACGCGGGGTGCCGGATTGCGAATACCACAGCTTGAACTGGGCAAGGTCGCGGCCCGTAGCATCCTCGAAAACGCGCAGCCAGTCCTCGATGGTGCAGGCCTGACCATCATGGCGGTCGAAATAGAGATCAAGAGCACGTATATAAGCATCGTCACCGACCAGCGTTTTGAGCATGCCGATCACCTCGGCACCCTTTTCGTAGACCGTGGCGGTGTAGAAATTGTTAATTTCCTGAAAACTCTCCGGCCGCACCGGATGGCTCAGCGGGCCCTGATCCTCAGGGAACTGCCGCGCGCGCAGATCGATCACGTCGCTGATCCGTTTCACCGGTTCCGATCGCATATCGGCGGTGAACTGCGCATCGCGGAACACCGTCAGGCCTTCCTTCAGGCAAAGCTGGAACCAGTCGCGGCACGTGATCCGGTTGCCCGTCCAGTTGTGGAAATACTCATGCGCAATAATCGCTTCAATTCTTTCGAAATTCATATCGGTCGAGGTTTCGGGCGAGGCCAGAACGCAGGAGGAGTTGAAGACGTTGAGCCCCTTGTTCTCCATCGCGCCCATGTTGAAATCGTCGACAGCCACGATGTTGAAGATGTCGAGATCGTATTCGCGCCCGTAAACCTCTTCATCCCAAGTCATTGATTTCTTGAGAGCTTCCATCCCGAAGGCGCACTTGTCCACATCCCCCGGGCGGACCCAGATGTTCAGTTCGACCTGCTTGCCGGACATGGTGGTGAAGCTGTCGGGATGGTTCACCAGATCGCCGGCCACCAGCGCAAAGAGATAGGCCGGTTTCGGCCACGGGTCGTGCCATTCGGCCCAGCCCTCGCCGCTGCCCGCCGGATTGCCATTGGACAGCTTCACCTTTTCTTCACCCTCGATCCGTACGATGAAGGTGCTCATCACGTCTGGGCGGTCGGGATAGTAGGTGATTTTGCGGAACCCTTCCGCCTCGCACTGGGTGCAATACATGCCGTTCGAAATGTAAAGCCCCTCCAGCGCGGTGTTGGTCTGCGGGCTGATCTCGACCTCGGCCTCCCACACGAAAGGCGTGTCCGGCACGGTGCAGCGCAGCCCCTCGTCGGTCAGGTCAGGCGTCACGTCTTGCCCATCGATCTTCGCCCAGATCAGGGAAAGCTCTTCGCCATGCAGGAAAAACGTCCTATCCGATGCATCCGGGTTCGGCGCAAACGCAATTCGGCTGATCACCCTCGTGGCGGTCGGCGCCAGACGAAAGGTCAGGTGAACACTCTCCACCACATAGCCGAACGGCGTGTAGTCCTTGAGGTAGATCGTCTTGGGCGCTGCATCTTTCATCGGGTGCTCCGGAACTGTGTCATTGCGGGTTGAGGTAATACCTACGCCGCGTTTTGGAAGAAGGGAAACGGGTTCGCGCCACTGGTCGCGCTCGGTGCGCTGCCTAGATGTGCAGGCATGACGACAATCCTCTGGTTCAAACGCGACCTGCGCATCCACGACCACCCGGCGCTGGCCCTTGCCGCGAGGGATGACCATGTTGTGCCGCTCTACATCGTGGAGCCGGACTATTGGACGCTGCAGGACACCTCTGGTCGGCAGTTTGCTTTTTTGCAGGAAAGTCTGGCCGATCTGCAAACCGCGTTGCGGGGTTTGGGCAGCGATCTGGTGATCCGCGTGGGGGACGCGGTGCAGGTGTTTCAGGACTTATACCAAACGGTAAAATTCGACCATCTGGTCAGTCACGAGGAAACCGGCAACGCCTGGACCTTTACCCGCGACAAGCGGGTTGCCGCCTGGGCGCGTGGGCAGGGCGTTCGATGGACGGAACTGCCGCAATCGGGTGTCGTGCGCCGCCTGCGCGGGCGTGACGGTTGGGCCGGACAGCGCAACGCCTTTATGGCGCAGGCTCAGACCCAGGCTCCAAAGGCGTTGCCGCCCTGCGACCTGCCGTCAGACCCGATCCCGACGCTTTGCGCACCTGACCGCTGTCCGGACAGGCAACCGGGTGGCCGGGACCAGGCTCTGTCGCTGCTGGGCGGGTTCCTGACCGAGCGCGGCCGGACCTATCGCAAAGACATGTCCTCACCGCTGGAAGGTGCTGCCGCCTGTTCCCGCCTCAGCCCGCATCTGGCGCTGGGCACTCTCACGATCCGCGAGGTGGTGCAGGCCACCGCTGCCCGACAGCGCGAGGTCAAAGGCGGGCCGCGGAATGGTTGGGCCGGGAGCCTCAAGTCGTTCCAGTCCCGCCTCGCATGGCGCGATCACTTCATGCAGAAGCTGGAGGATGAACCCGCTTTGGAACACCGCTGCCTGCACCGCGCCTATGAAGGGATGCGCCCACTGGAGCCGGACCACAGCCGTCTGACGGCATGGCAAAACGGCGAAACCGGGCTGCCCTTCCTTGACGCCTGCATGCGGTCGCTGCGTGCCACCGGGTGGCTCAATTTCCGGATGCGGGCGATGGTGGCGAGCGTGGCGAGCTATCACCTCTGGCTCGACTGGCGCAGTACCGGGCCGTACCTGGCGCGGATGTTCACCGATTACGAACCGGGCATCCATTGGTCCCAGATGCAGATGCAATCGGGCACCACGGGCATCAACACACCGCGCATCTACAACCCGATCAAGCAGGGCGCCGATCAGGATCCGACGGGCGTGTTTACCCGCCGCTGGCTGCCGGAACTGGCAGATGTGCCGGACAGGCATCTGCAAACGCCCTGGACATGGGACGGGGCAGGGCAGGTGCTGGGCAAGACCTACCCGATGCCGATCATCGACGTCGCCGAAGCCGCCCGCGCCGCGCGTGACCGCATCTTCTCCATGCGCCGCAGTGTCGACCGGTCTGAAACGCAGCGCGTGATCCACAAACATGCCAGCCGCAAAGACGGTGCCGGGCATTTCGTCAATGACCGTACCCCGCGCAAACCGCGCCGCAAGACACCCGATCATGCACAACTGAAACTGGACCTGTAGTGCCCAAACAGCGCAAGAAATCCGATCTGCCGACCAAGACCTGCGCCACCTGTGGCCTGCCGTTCACATGGCGCAAGAAGTGGGAAAAAGTCTGGGACGAGGTGAAATACTGCTCGGACCGATGCCGCAGGTCCAAAAGCAAAGCATGAGTTTCAAGAGGTGCCGAACGGTGCGCGCCGATTATCAAAATTTCCCAAACGCACCCTTTTTGGTCAGATAATCTGACCAGCCCTGTTGCGGATCGGAAACTTTCTTTCTAATTGAGTACCACCGTATACAGTGAGGGAAGACGGACATGGGCACGCGCATCGACCGCCACGGATTGCAGATCGATCAAACGCTTTTTGACTTCATCGAAGGGCAGGCGCTGCCCGGCACCGGTGTTGAGGCCGATGCCTTCTGGGAGGCGCTCTCGACGCTCGCGCATGAGTTCGGCCCCAGAAACACAGACCTGCTCAAGATCCGCGACGACCTTCAGACCAAGATCGACGAATGGCACATCCGCCACCGCAACCATCCGCACGACCACGAAGCCTACAAGGCATTCCTGTCGGAAATCGGCTACCTGTTGGATGAAGGCGATGATTTCGAGATCGAAACCGCCAACACCGACCCCGAGATCGCATCCGTGCCCGGCCCGCAGCTTGTGGTGCCGATCACCAATGCCCGGTATGCCCTGAACGCCGCAAATGCCCGCTGGGGCAGCCTGTATGACGGGTTCTACGGCACCGACGCGATGGGCACACCCGCACCCAAGGGCGGATACGACAAGGGCCGAGGCGCCCGCGTTGTTGCGCGTGCCCGCGTGTTCCTGGACGAGGCATTCCCGATCGACGGGGGCAGCCATGCCGACGTGCGGCGGTATTACGTCCATAACGGCGCGCTGCTGATCGATGACATGCCGCTCGCGCAGCCCGAAAAGTTCATCGGCTACAAAGGCCACCCGAAAGCGCCCGACGCGGTGCTGCTGCGCAACAACGGGCTGCATGTCGAACTGGTGTTTGATCGCACCCATTTCATCGGCAGCCGAGATCAGGCGGGTCTGGCCGATGTGCGCCTCGAAAGCGCCGTGTCCGCGATCATGGATTGCGAAGATTCGGTCGCCTGCGTCGATGCCGAGGACAAGGCGCTGGCTTATGCCAACTGGCTTGGCCTGATGAAGGGCGATCTGGCCGACACGTTTGAAAAGGGCGGCAAGACCGTCACCCGCGCGCTCAACCCCGATCTGAGCTACACATCGCCGGACGGAAAGGGCGAGGTGACGATCAAGGGCCGCGCGCTGATGCTGGTGCGCAATGTGGGCCACCTGATGACGAACCCGGCGATCCTGCTCAAGGACGGGTCCGAAATTTACGAAGGCCTGATGGACGCGATGATCACCACGCTCATCGCGAAACATGACCTGTCCAAGACGAGCGGCGCGCGCAACTCGGTCAATGGGTCGGTCTACGTGGTGAAACCCAAGATGCACGGGCCGGACGAAGTGGCGTTTGCCGACGAGGTCTTCACCTTTGTCGAAAAGGCGCTGGGCCTGCCGCAATACACCGTCAAACTGGGCATCATGGACGAGGAGCGCCGCACGTCGGTGAACCTCAAGCAGTGCATCCGCGCCGCCAAGCACCGGGTTGCCTTCATCAACACCGGCTTCCTCGACCGCACCGGCGATGAGATCCACACTTCGATGGAAGCGGGTCCGTTCAGCCGCAAGGACTTCATCAAGCGCAAGGCCTGGATCGGCGGCTACGAAAACCGCAACGTGGATATCGGCCTTGAATGTGGTCTCAGTGGCAAGGCGCAGATCGGCAAAGGCATGTGGGCCATGCCCGACATGATGGCGGCGATGCTCGAGCAGAAGATCGAGCACCCGAAATCCGGCGCCAACTGCGCCTGGGTGCCGTCGCCGACCGCTGCCACGCTGCACGCGCTGCACTATCACAAGGTCGATGTGTTTGCGGTGCAGGACAAACTGCGCAAGGGCGGCCGCCGCGCGCATGTGGACACGATCCTCGATATTCCGCTGGCGGCATTCCAGAAATGGTCGAAAGACCAGATCACACGCGAGGTCGAGAACAACGCACAGGGCATCCTTGGCTACGTGGTGCGCTGGGTCGATCAGGGTGTCGGCTGCTCCAAGGTGCCGGACATCAACAACGTGGGCCTCATGGAAGACCGCGCCACCTGCCGCATCAGCGCCCAGCACATCGCCAACTGGCTGCACCATGACGTGGTGTCGAAGGACGAGGTAATGGAGATTCTGCAGCGCATGGCGGTAGTTGTGGACGAACAGAACGCAGGCGATCCGGCCTATACGCCGATGGCGCCGGGCTTCAGTACAATCGCGTTCAAGGCCGCCTGCGATCTGGTCTTTGACGGCCGTGTGCAACCCTCGGGCTATACCGAGCCGGTCCTGCACCAACGCCGTCTGGAACTGAAAGCCGCCAGCTGAGACGGCGCGTTTCGGTCAACCGAAACGCACGATGCGTCAACGCATCGTGGCCCGGCGAAAACCGCTTTCCCGGGCCACATTTGCATTTGCGCCCCCAAACCCTTCTGCGTATAGAGGCGTCAGGCACCCGTAGCTCAGCTGGATAGAGCGCTGCCCTCCGAAGGCAGAGGCCAGAGGTTCGAATCCTCTCGGGTGCGCCATGTCTCAACAGGTTAGATCCAACACAAACCGGCGATCCAACCCGCGCCGAGCGGGAATGATCGGGGTTGAGGGCAACGCACGGTGGCCAGCGGCACTCAAATTCGCGCATCGCGTACCGGCCGGGGCCGCGTGATCATGGCATTGCGACGGGGATGTTTGCGCCAGCCTGGTCATCTTTCCGCAAGTATCCGAGACGCTGGCGGACACGGCACGCCGGGAGTCGGGAAACCGCTGGTTTCATGCGCACATGGTTTGGGAAAGGTTCGAACCGATGTCCCGCAAGCACACGAAACAGCCACATCAGATCAAACGACGTTGCGGCAGAATGGGCTCTAACGGCGCAAAACCCGCAGAACGGGCGCAATTTGACATTGACTGACCTTGGGTCAATTCCATTCCATGCCCGCAATCAGTTCGGGCCGCCAACGGCCATTTGGGAGGTTTGTACGTGAACATCAAGAAAATCGCTTGGGCGAGTACGGTCCTGACGGGCCTTGCCACCGTCGCGGCAGCCGAGGAGCTGCGCTTTGACGACCTGTTCATCATCGGCGACTCGCTGAGTGACGCAGGAACCTATTCGCAGTCGATCATTGCTTCGGGGCAGGGGCAGCTTCCGGTCATCAATTACAAGTTCCTGACGAATGTGCCGGACGGGTCGTCGCTGACCTACGGCGAATTCCTCGGGCAGCAGCTGGGGCTGAGCCTCGGGCCGAACGTCTATTCTGCGGTGCCGATTGCCGGGCAGGACGAGGTGGGCCTTGGAGGCACGATCTATGCCGAAGGTGGCTCGCGCGTGACCGATCCGGCAGGGATCGGTTTCAGCCCGGCCACCGGCATCACCACGCGGTCGCTCACGGAACAGGTGGACCGGATGCTGGCCGACCGTCCTGAACTGGGCGAAAACGATCTGGTGATCCTCTGGGGCGGAGCGAATGACGTCTTCGCCCAGGCCGCCGGTGTGGGCGCGGCGGCGATCAGCCCGCAGGATGCGGCGGCGAACATGTCTCAGGCCGCGATCGAGCTGGTCGGGTTGGTCGATCGGGTGCGCGTCGCTGGCGCCGAGTCGGTGATCGTTGTCACCGTGCCGGATATCGGCGCGACGCCCTTTGGCATATCGTCCGGCCCGCAGGGTGCCGGATTGCAGACCGCGCTGACCGATGCGTTCAACCAGACGCTTCTGGCCTCGATTGGAGACCGCGCGGTGATCGTGGACAGTCAGAAACTCCTGGGTACGATTCAGGCGGATCCAGCCAAATACGGCTTCACCGCGCCAAACGCGGCGGTGGTCCCAGCGTGCCCGGATTCCTCGCTCGGCTGTCTGCAGGGATTGAACGCCAGCGCCGACAGCGAAGCCCGCGTCTTCGCCGATGGCGTACACCCGACAACCTCGGCGCACGAGCTGTTCGGTCAGGCCGCTTTTGCCGGGCTTCAGGCGGCGACCCAGACGGGCGCGATCTCCGTCGCCACCATGACCGCGCTGCGTCAGCATGGCCTGTCCATCGAAAACCGGATGAACCCGACCGTTCTGCGCGTCACCGATGAAAACGGCAACGCGCGGCGGCGCGAGGTGGGCGAGGTCGATGTCTATGCCAGCCTCGATTTCGGCAGTTACGAAGGCGATGCGCAACAGGTGACACCGGGTCTGGAAGGCCGGACCAAGGTGCTGAAGCTTGGTGCGGACATTGCTATTGCGCCCAACGCCACCATCGGCGCCGGTCTCAGCCTTGATCAGGGCGATGTGGATTTCGACAATGACGTGGGCGGGTTCGACAGCAACCTTATGGTCGGCGTTGTTTTCGGCCAGGTGGCTCTGTCTCAGAAATACTACGTGAACGCGGCCTTCGGGGCGGGGACCATCAACGTCGATGACATCACCCGCAGCTTTGCGCTCGGGCCGGCGACGGAACGTTACACGGCCGACACCGAAGGCAGCTACCGCTTCGCCCGCGTTGGCGGCGGCGCGCTCTATTCGCTGAATGATCAGGTGCGCCTGAACCCCTTCGCCCATTACACATGGGAGAAGGTCTCGATCGACGGGTTCACGGAATCGGACGGCGCGGCGAGCCTGTCTTTCGGTGACACCGAATATGAATCGAGCCGCATCACCGCCGGCCTTTCAGCGATCTTTGCTCCGTCCAACATGGATGGCTGGATCTTCAATATGCGCGGCTCGGTCGAGCATGATTTCAACGACGATCCGCTTGAAGTGTCGCTTGGTCCGGATTCCGACACGCTTGGTACGGTCTCCGCGCCGCGGCCGGACCAGACCTGGGGCTACATCTCGGGGTCGGTGGTCAAGGAATTCGGCTCGGGCGCGTTCCTGAGTGTCACCGGGACAAGCTCGATCGGTCTGGACGGGTCGCGCGGCTACACCGGGGCCGTCACGTACAAGATGACCTTCTGATCAGATCCGCATCTGGCCGCGGGCCGTTGCGCAAAAAGAAAGGCCGCCTGCAAGGGCGGCCTTTTTGTTTGTACAATGAACCGGTTACCGGCCCCAGCTGCGGACCGGGCCGCAATCCATGTGAACGAAGTTCGACCCGGAGTAGCGGCCAACGCCGCCCGCCTTGCAGGCAGCGGCGGCGCGCGCCATCTGGTTTACGGACCGGGAGCTGAGCCGGAGGTCGGCCGCCTGACCCTTGAGGTGCAGGGAATTCTTTGCAACGCCAGAACTGCGCGAGCGCAGCATGGCATTGGTTTTCGGGCTGCGATAGCCGCTCAGAAGCATGTAGGGTTCGGAAACATCCATCATGTTATGCGCTGCTGCCATGATATCGATGGTGCGCAGGTCGATGGATTTCACGTCATTGGTGCGCCAGTCGCGCATGAAGTGGTGAATCTCTTTCACGGCGTCTTTGATGTAATCGCCTTCGATCCAGTAGATCATGTCGATCCGTTCACCGGTCCGGCCCGAGTACATCCTGATCCGCCGGATATCGCCACCTCCACGCAGGAACCCTGCCGCATTGGAGTAGGTGGGCGCTGCCGCGACCGCAGTTGCTGCAAACGCAACCAACAGTCCGCGACGCGTGAAGCCGCCAGATACCATGTCAGTCATTGTGAAGTGCCTGTCCCGTTTTTCACTTTGCCTTGAGTCCACGCTGTTACGTGGTCTGCCGAATGCCTGATGTCGGGGACTATGACACAAGACGAATCTCAAAAAAACCTAAAGTTCCGAAAAAACTTTCAGTTCAAGTATTTTCGGCAGATTCCTGCTTAATCTGAAAAATTGTGTTAAACTTACGCTACACCTCCAAGTTGCGGTGCAGCGAAGCCGCATCGGATTTGGAAAATTCAAATTAAACCTTTTTGTGAATGGACACCCAATTTGGCGTTCTTGACGATGTGAACAAAATGCGCCTCCCACGCGTTGATCCTGTGGTGTTTCAAGGAGACTGTTTGATGACCCGACCGACGCTTCTTCGCAGCGTTGCCCTGCTTGCGATTGCAGCGGCCAGTTTCGTGGCTTCAAAGCCCGCGACCGCCGTGCAGGTGACTGCGTTTCAGCAGGCCGTGGCCGAGAACGTGTCGGGGGATGATCAGGTCGCCGCATTCTACCGGGCGCGTGGGTTCGAACCGATCTGGACGGGTGGGACAGAGGCCGATCTCGAACGGCGCACGGCGCTTCTCGAAGCTCTTGGCATGGCACGTCATCACGGGCTTCCAACCGCGAAATACAACTCGGACGCGCTGCTGTCGCAGATGGCATCGGTCCGCAGCGGTTTTGAACGGGGCGCACTCGAAGTTGCGCTGACCGAGCTTTATCTCGACTTTGCACGGGACCTTCAGACCGGTGTGATCGAAAAACCGCGCAGCGTCGTCAGCTCGATCGTGCGGGAAATCCCGCGTCGTGACGCGTCGTACTACCTCGACGGGCTGCTGTCTGACTCACCACGGGCCTTTCTCGCCACGCTGGCCCCGCAGTCGCACGAATACGCCCGCCTCATGAAAGCGAAGATGCGGCTTGAGCACACCATCGCTCATGGCGGGTGGGGTGCGCCCGTGCCGTCGGGCAAGTTCGAACCCGGCGATACCGGGGCAGGGGTCGTTGCCCTGCGCAACCGACTGATCGCGATGGGCTATCTCGACCGCACCGTGACCGCCCGGTACGACAGCGCGATGATCGACGCCGTCCGCCAGTTTCAGGAGGACCACGGTCTTACGGTCGATGGTGTGACTGGGGGCGAAACACTCACACAGATCAACGCGACACCGCAGGACCGGCTGAAATCGGTGATGGTCGCGATGGAGCGGGAGCGCTGGCTGAACCTGCCTGACGGGCTGGGCGAGCGGCATATCCTCGTCAACCTGACCGATTTCAACGCGCGCATCTTCGATCACGGAAAGCTGACTTTTGAGACGCGCTCGGTCGTGGGGCATCAGGACAGCGACCGCCAGACGCCAGAGTTTTCCGACGAGATGGACCATATGGTGATCAATCCGAGCTGGTACGTGCCGCGCTCGATCATCGTGAAGGAATACCTGCCAAAGCTGCGCAGCAATCCCGGAGCGGTCTCGCATCTCCAGATCACCGACAGTCGGGGCCGTGTCGTCAGCCGCAATCAGAGCTTCGCACGGTATTCGGGAAACAGCTTCCCATTCGCCATGCGCCAGCCGCCGGGTCCGCGCAATGCGCTGGGCACCGTGAAGTTCATGTTCCCCAACAAATACAACATCTATCTGCATGATACACCTGCGAAATCCCTGTTTTCGCGCGAGGTCCGCACCTACAGCCACGGCTGTGTACGCCTGAACGATCCGCATGACTTTGCCTATGCGCTTCTGGCGCGGCAGACCGATGATCCGGTCGGGTTCTTCCAGTCGCGCCTGCGGTCGGGCAGCGAGACGCGGGTCAATCTCGACGAACCGGTTCCGGTTCACCTGATTTACCGTACCGCCTTTACCCACGCCAAAGGGCATACCCAGTTCCGCCGCGACGTCTATGGGCGCGATGCGGCCCTTTGGAATGCGCTTAGCGCGGCAGGGGTGGAGATCGGCGGAATTCGCAGCTAAACCTCTGGCCAATCAGGCCGGAGGCTTCCCATGTCCTTTACCATTGCGCAGATCGCGGATGCCCTTGGCGTGCGCGCCGAAGGCGAGACCGCGTTGACAGTATCAGCGGTGGCAGAACCCGCAGATGCCGGGCCGGACGATCTTGCATTGGCCATGAAGCCCGAATTCGCAGAGCAGCTGCCCGAGGGGCAGGCGCGCGCGGCGATGCTCTGGGACGGGGCGGACTGGAAGGCGCTGGGCCTGCGCGCAGCCCTGCTGGCGCCACGCCCCCGCTACGCAATGTCCGGTCTGTCCGCGATGATGGACCCCGGCGCAGGTTATGCGCCCGAACGCCACCCCAGCGCAGCGATCGACCCCACCGCCAACCTGGCCGACGATGTCTCTGTCGGTCCCTTCGCGGTGATCGGGCCGGGCGTGACCATCGGCGCGGGATCGGTGATCGGCGCGCAGGTCTTCATCGGGCAGAACACGACAATCGGGCAGGGCGCTCTGCTGCATCCCGGCGTGAAGATCGGCCATTCCGTCACCATTGGTGATCGATTTATCGCCCATTTCGGGGCCAGCATCGGTGCGGACGGGTTCTCATTCGTCACACCGGAACCTTCGGCCGCCGAGAAGGTCCGTGAAACGCTGGGGGATCAGGGCGGGGCCACAGCGCAAAGCTATGCCCGCATCCATTCTCTGGGCAGCGTCACTGTCGGCGACGATGTCGAGCTTGGGGCCAACAGCTGTATCGACCGTGGCACTGTTCGCGACACGCGGATCGGCAATGGCTGCAAGTTCGACAACCTCGCACAGGTGGGCCACAACGTGGTGATCGGCAATGACTGCCTGATCTGCGCGCAGGTCGGTATCGCCGGCTCGTGCCGCATCGGCAACAACGTGGTGCTGGGCGGTCAGACCGGGGTCAGCGACAACCTGTTCATCGGCGACAACGCCATCACCGGCGGCGCAACCAAGGTGCTTTCCAACGTTCCCGCCGGTCGGGTGATGCTGGGCTATCCGGCGATGAAGATGGACACGCAACTTGACCTTTACCGCCAGCTCCGCCGCCTGCCGCGCCTGATGGCGGATGTGGCAAACCTCAAAAAATCGGTTTCAAAGCCCGACCCGAGCGACTAAATCACCCGCAGACGTAACGACCTCTGGGGTGCGCATATGACCGTGGAAGACCGGGTGATCCGGATCATTGCGGAACAGGCGATGATTGAACCGTCGGACGTGGCGCTGACCGATACGATGCAGGATCTGGGGATCGACAGCATGGGCCTCGTGGAATGCATCTTCGCGCTTGAGGAAGAATTCGAGATTGAGGTTCCGTTCAACGCCAACGAGCCGGAAAAGAGCGATTTCGACATCTCGTCGGTGCAGACCGTTGTCGCCGGGGTCGAGGGGCTGATCGCCCGGCAAAAGGCGTAAGCAGCCATGAAGCGCGTGGTCATCACCGGGGCGGGCACCGTCAACGCGCTGGGGCTGACCGTACCCGACACGCTGGAGGCGATGCGCGAAGGGCGCTGCGGAATTGGCCAACTGGCGTTTCAGGACGTGGAGCGCCTGTCGATCCAGATCGGCGCGCAGGTCCACGAGTTCGACGAGACCGCCCATTTCAACCGTCAGCAATTGTCGCTCTACGACCGCTTCACCCAGTTCACCCTCATCGCCGCCCGCGAGGCACTGGCACAGGCGGGGCTGGAATTCTCGGGTGAACTGGCCGCCAAGTCCGGTGTGGTCCTCGGCAATTCCGGCGGCGGCATGACCACGCTCGATGAGAATTACCGAAGCGTTTACGAAGAGGGAAAGAACCGGGTCCATCCGTTTGTCGTGCCCAAGCTGATGAACAACGCCGCTGCCTCCCATGTGTCGATGGAGTTCAACCTCAAAGGCCCGTCCTTCACCGTCTCTACCGCTTGCGCCTCGTCCAACCACGCCATGAGCCAGGCGTTCCAGATGGTGCATGGCGGTCTCGCCCCGGTGATGATCACCGGCGGGTCGGAATCGATGCTGTGCTTCGGCGGCGTGAAGGCGTGGGAAGGGCTGCGCGTCATGTCCAAAGACGCCTGCCGTCCCTTCAGCGCCAACCGCAACGGCATGGTGCAGGGCGAAGGGGCAGGCGTCTTCGTGTTCGAAGACTACGACCACGCCCGCAAACGCGGAGCCGAGATTCTGGCTGAGGTCGTGGGCTTTGCAATGACCTCGGATGCCTCCGACATCGTGATGCCATCCAAGAACGGCGCCGCGCGCGCCATCGCCGGGGCGCTGCATGATGCCAAGCTCAACCCGCAGGATGTGGGCTACATCAACGCCCACGGCACCGGCACTGCGGCGAACGACAAGACCGAATGTGCGGCGGTGGCGGATGTGTTCGGGGCACATGCCGACCGGCTGATGATTTCGTCCACCAAGTCGATGCACGGCCATTGCATCGGTGGCACCGGCGCGATCGAGCTTCTGGCCTGCATTATGGCCCTGCGCGACGGGGTGATCGCGCCCACCATCGGCTACGAGGAACCGGACCCCGAATGTGCGCTGGATGTCGTGCCGAACGAGGCCCGCGAGGCGAAGGTCGATGTCGCGCTATCCAATGCCTTTGCCTTCGGTGGGCTGAATTCCGTGCTTGCCCTGCGAGGGGTGTAGGGCGGCAGGCGCGATCACGCCTTCCGCGCTTTTGACAACTCTTGGTCCTTTTGGTGGAAGCTGGCACTTTCATTGCCGCTGGGATACGGCACCTCGGGAATGTCCACGTCGAGAAATCGGCAAAGTGGTTCCCAACCCGATCCAAGCTGATAGGTCAGCAAACGCTCCGGTCCAAACGCGCTTTGCACGTCAGCAACATTCCGATTGTAAACTGCGATCACGTGGTCCTTGTCGGAGACATCTCCTTCAAAAACAGTGTTCCGGAGCCGAGGCGCCATGCCTTCGGTTTTTTCCGGATCGCGAAGAAAGGTAAGAATGGTCTTTTCCATACTGGCGTACCAGCTTTCCGCATCGCGATAGGTCAACAGGATCTTTGTGTCGGGAAAATGGGCTGCCAATTCGCGCCAGTAGCGGGCCGCCGGCCAATCCACAGTGGCCCTGAATCCGTCGAACACCGCGTCCCAATCCGGCGTGACGGTCCCGTCATAGATGCCTTGCCACATCTCGAACCGGTCTTTGTTCGGGATGACCTCGTACATGTGGTAGCACGGGCCGTAGCCCAAGATTTCAAGTGCGCGTTTCATCGACTCCGTGCCGGTCCGCCCAAAACCTGCGCCGATTATGTCCAAAGCCATGTTTGCACCGCTCCAAATGATTATGTGCTTAGGTCAAACCCTGCATGACTCTCTTTGGGCTGTCACGGTTCTTGATAGCGCTGCTGTGTGTTATTCGGCGTAAGCCGTGTCCAACGTACGCAGGCTTTCCAAATCCTTAACGCCTGACACCGCATACCCTCGCCCACGATGCGCATCGAGCGGGAAGGATCACTCCCATGCCGCGACACCATGAACTGACACTCTCTTGATCCCCAAACGGGGCGACCATGAGAAACCGGTTTCACGAAGGCCCCAGCGGGGCACAGGTCGCGGGGGGAGACCCCGACAGATGAGAGAACCGTCAGGCCCAAAGGGCGGCGCCGCTTCTTCTCCGCATACCGTCATCCTCGGGCGAAGCCCCGAGGGCCTCAATCCTCAAACATCCTCGGGTCACGCCCGAGGATGACACTGGCGCGCGCCTGCCATCGCGCCCCATTGCACTTTCGTGAAACCCGTGGCCATCTGCGGCCATGAATTTTGCCAGCCGCATCACCCGACTTCCCCACGCATATGAACCCGAACAGGGGGGCGATGCGCTCAAGGTGGCTCCTTGGGCGACGGATGATCTGGCGCGGCTGATCGACGGGGCAGGCGGGTGCAGCCCCTATCTCAAATCGCTGATCGACAAGGAAAGCGGCTGGCTCGAAACCGCGTTCGACGACCCCGAGGCGGCGCTTCTGCACGAGCATGACGCCCTGCGCGCCACCGCGCCGGATGCCCTTCCGACACGGCTGCGGCAGGCCAAGCGGCGTGTGGCGCTCCTGACCGGTCTGGCCGATTTGGCGGCGGTCTGGCCGCTCGAAACCGTCACGCAGGCCCTGACGGACTTTGCCGACCTTTCGGTCCACCTCGCTCTGCGCGCCACCATCGCGCACGAGATCAAGCGCGGCAAGCTGCCGGGGCAGACCGAGGACGATGTCGAACAGGCCGGTGGCATGGTGGCGCTGGCCATGGGCAAGATGGGCGCCGGCGAGTTGAACTACAGCTCGGACGTGGACCTGATCTGCCTCTTCGACGAAACGCGCTTTGATCCGAACGATTACCATGAGGCCCGCTCGGGCTTCGTGCGTGCGACCCGCAAGGCCTGCGCCCTTCTCAGCGACATAACGGGCGAGGGCTATGTGTTCCGCACCGATCTGCGCCTGCGGCCGGACCCTTCCGTCACGCCGGTCTGCATCGCGATGGAAACGGCAGAGAGGTATTACGAAAGCCTTGGCCGGACATGGGAACGCGCCGCCTATATCAAGGCGCGCGCCTGTGCGGGGGACATTGCGGCGGGTGAGGGGTTCCTCAAGACACTGACGCCCTTTGTCTGGCGCAGGCATCTGGATTTCGCCGCCATCGAAGATGCGCATGACATGGTGCGCAAGATCCGCGACCACAAAGGGCTGGGCGGGCCGATCACCCTGCCGGGGCACAACATGAAACTGGGGCGCGGCGGCATCCGCGAAATCGAGTTCTTCACCCAGACGCGCCAGATCATCGCTGGCGGCCGCGACCCCGATCTGCGGGTGCGGGGCACGGTGCCGGGGCTGGCAGTGCTGGCCGACAAGGGCTGGGTGCCGTCCGACGTGGCCCAGACGCTGACCGCGCATTACCGCGCGCATCGCGAGGTGGAGCACCGCGTTCAGATGATCCGCGATGCCCAGACCCATGACCTGCCGCAATCCGAAAGCGGGTTCGACCGGCTGGCGGCCTTCATGGGCACCGACCGGGCTAGCCTCCAGCGCGACCTGCGAGACCGCCTCGAAGAGGTGCACGCGCTGACCGAAGGCTTCTTCGGCGGAGAGGCCACGCCCGCGCACGACATGGACGTTCCCGAAGATCTTGCCCGGTCCGAGATCGTCAGTCGCTGGCGCACCTATCCGGCGCTGCGCTCGGCGCGGGGCAGCGGGATTTTCGAACGGCTGCAGCCGGACATTCTGGGCCGTCTGGCGAAAACATCACATCCGCAGGACGCGCTTGCGGCTTTTGACGGCTTCCTCAGCGGGTTGCCCGCCGGCGTGCAGGTGTTTTCGCTGTTCGAAGCCAATCCGCATCTGATCGATCTTCTGATCGACATTGTCGGGGTGTCGCCGGATCTCGCACGCTACCTGTCGCGCAATGCCTCCGTGTTCGATGCGGTCATCGGCGGGGATTTCTTTGCCGACTGGCCGGGGCAGGCGGCGCTGCGAAACGCGCTGACCGAGGAACTGGCCCGCGAAAGTGACTACGAGAACAAACTCAACACCGCCCGCCGCTGGGCCAAGGAATGGCATTTCCGCATCGGCGTGCATCTGCTGCGTGGCCTGATCGGGGCCGAAGAGGCGGGTGCGCAATATGCAGACCTTGCCGATGCCACGCTGGGCGCGCTGGCCCCCGAGGTCGAGGCGGATTTCGCCCGCAAGCATGGCCCCTGTCCGGGCCGGGGGGCGGTCGTGCTGGGCATGGGCAGCCTCGGGTCGCGGCGTCTTCATGCGAAATCCGATCTCGACCTGATCGTGATCTACGATCCCGGTGAGGTGGAGATGTCCGAGGGCCGCAGGCCGCTTGCCCCGCGCCCCTATTACGCACGTCTGACACAGGCACTGATCACGGCGGTAACGGCGCCGATGGCCGAAGGCCGTATGTACGAGATCGACATGCGCCTGCGCCCGTCCGGAAATCAGGGGCCGGTGGCAACCAGCCTGACCTCGTTCCGCACCTATCAGTTGAACGACGCCTGGGTGTGGGAACATCTCGCACTGACCCGTGCCCGCGCCGTGGCCGGACCGGACACGCTGGCCCGGGATGTGGCTCAGGTGCAGGCCGAGGTGCTCGGCGCTGAGCAGGACCGCGACACCGTGCTGCGCGAGGTCGCGACCATGCGCAACCGCATCGCCGCGGCCAAAGGGGGCGGGGATCCGTGGGACCCCAAGCTGGGGCAGGGGCGGCTTCAGGATATCGAACTGGTCGCGCAAGCCGCAGCCGTGCTGGGCGGGCAGCCGCTTGGCTCTGTGCCCGACGCGCTGCAAAGCGGGGTGTCCTGCGGCTGGCTCAGTGGCGAACAGGCCGACCGTCTGGCAGACACGTACCGCCTGTGCTGGGCGCTCCAGATCGCGTCGCGGCTGATTTCGGAATCCACAATCGCGCCGGACAGCGACAACAGCGCGGCCTCGGGCTTTTTGTGCAGGATCACCGGAACCGACAGCATTTCGGAGCTGAAAAAGACACTCGATACGGCATCGACCGAGGCGGCGCAGATCATCAACGCCGTGTTGCCGGATGTCAGCGAAGAGGACTGAACCATGCGCAAGGGCGACGCCACCGACCCCAAGGGCCTGATCGCGGAATCCTACCGCATCGACGGCATTAGCTATGAGGAATGCCGCTCGATCTTTCTGGACTGGGCGCTGGCGGTCCCGGTGGACGCCGACAGCCAGACCTTGATTTCAGAGCTGCTGTCGCGCCATGGCGAAGAAGGGCACCCGATGACCCAGGTGCTCACTGAAGGCCTGACCGCTGCCAAAACCCCAAAACGCCGCGGGGGATGGAAAGCCAGACGCAGCTGAAAGTGGCGATTTGGCACCCAGATCCGCGGATTTCAGCCAGAAACTGCATTGCTTTTTCACTTGTTCGGAGAATTCTCCTATATCTGCGCTGGCGCATCGCATTGGCATTTGCGGTGTGATGGCAACCGCATTCCGACGTATACGGCAAGGATCGCACAAACGGCTCCTTTGCCCGCGCAGTTGGGTAGTAGACGCTTGCCGAAGAAAAAATTTGGTTTGCAATATCAGTTGGGTGAACTCGAGGACTTTAAAAAATATAACTGCTGCCAACCCGTTCCTGCAGGCACCGATGATGACAGAGCGGTTCGATCCGGTGCCCACTAACCGGCAGACAGCTTACCTCCGCCACGGAAGCAAAACACATAGGAGCTGCACGCGCTTATTTATCGGAAGGTTATCCATACCCAGCCCGACACCTGAGGCGCTTCTCGCCGAAGCACTGGGCTTGGACCCTTCGACCATCGGTCCCGAGACCGCGCTTGAAACCAGTGCGGCGTGGGACAGTCTGGCCCATTTCCGGATCGTTGCCGCAATCGAAGAGACGCTGGCTCGTCCGCTGACCCCGGACGAGATTTTCTCCGCAACGGATTACCAGAGCATCGGAGCGTTGCTCACGACCGGAACCGCCGCCCAGGATTGAGCCTGCCGGTCCGTCGTACGCCAACCCGTTCACCAATATCGACAAATGCGCGGAAACATGCTCCTTGGTCTGGCCGGGTCAGTGGGAAAGGGCGTCATGCGCGAGAGGTCGGACAATGCGGTTCTCGCGATCCTGATCAGCGTCCTCGCGCTCGTCCTCTTCGATCTGATGGGGTTGATCATCAAGCATCTTTCTCCTCGCTACAGCGCGGCGGAGCTTTCGGCCTATCGTAACCTCTTCGGTCTTGTGCCCAGCCTGATTGCACTCTGGATGACGGCAAGCTGGCGCGAGGCCGGGCGTCCGATGCGGATCCGCCAGTGGCGGCTGGCGGCGCTGCGGGGCGTTGCGGTCACCTTTGCCCAGTTCATGTTCTACCTGTCGCTCGGGATCATGGCCTTTGCCACGGCGACGACGATTTCCTACACAACCGCGCTGTTCACCACGGCACTCGCCGTTCCGATCCTGCGGGAGCGGGTGGGCTGGGTGCGCTGGTCCGCGGTCGCGGTCGGGTTTGTGGGGGTAGTGATGATTCTCAGACCGGGCAGCGATGCGTTTTCGTGGGCGCTGCTGCTGCCGGTCGGGGCGTCTGCGCTTTATGCCTTCAGCGGCGTGACCGCACGGCTGATCGACCCGGAGGTGCCTACGCCGCTCTTCAACCTCTATTCTTCGGTCATTGCGGCGGCGGGGTCGTTCACGCTGGCCATATCCATCGGCGGTTTCACCCCGGTGGCCAGCACCAGCGATCTGGCGTTCATCGTCCTGATGGGAATGTTCGGCGGATCAGCGGTGCTGTGCCTTGTGGTGGCCTACCGTATGACCGAGCCAAGCAACCTTGCCCCGTTCAGCTATTTCGGCATTCCCATCGCATTCTTTCTGGGATGGGTGTTCTTTGCCGAAGCGCCAGTGGACGATCTCTGGCCCGGTGCGCTTCTGATCGTGATCGGTGGGCTGATGATCGTGTTCAGGGAACGCGGGTTGCGGCGTCCGAAGGGACCCGGGCTCTGAGCCCGTCTGCCTTGCGCCCACGAAAAAGGCCGCCCAAGGGGCGGCCTGACTTCTGTCCGGGCTGAACGATATCAGCCGTTCGATGCCGCCGGTGCCGGGGCAGGGGCCGGCTTGGCCTTGCCACCGTTGAGCGGGTCGTCCTGACGCTGCACCGAGCCTTCGAAATGGGCGCCAGATTCGATCGCGATGGTCTTGTGGATGATATCACCCTCGACACGTGCGGTTGCGGTCAGACGCACCTTCAGGCCACGCACACGGCCCACGACGCGGCCGTTCACCACGACATCGTCAGCCACCACTTCGCCCTTGATCGTGGCGCTCTCGCCCACGGTCAGCAGGTGCGCACGGATGTCGCCCTCGACGGTGCCTTCGACATTGATGTCGCCGGTGGTCTTCAGATTGCCCGTGATGTGCAGATCGCTCGACAGGATCGAGGCCGCCGGCTTGGCCTTGGGCGCGGATGCCTTGAACTCGGTTGCCGCAGACGGGCGCGAGGTTTCGGGAGTCGCCGGTTTCGGCGCGCTGCCCTCATCGGCCTTGGGGCCGGGCTCATTGATTTTACTTTTAGAAAACATCGTTTGCAGCCTTGATGTAGATCATGGGGTTAACGGGTTTGCCGCCGACTCGAACCTCGTAGTGTAAATGGGTGCCGGTGGAACGACCAGTGTTCCCCATAGCAGCAATTCTATCCCCGCGCGAGACCCTTTGACCCTTCTTCACGTAGAGTTTCGAGTTATGCGCGTAGCGGGTTTCGATGCCGAACTCATGCTGGATCTTGACGAGTCTACCATATCCTGACTGCCAGCCCGCATAGGTCACAACACCGTCCGCCGTGGCGTAGATCGGCGTGCCGTGTGCGCCGGCGAAATCGGTGCCCGCATGCAGGCGACCCCAGCGATATCCGAATCCGCTGGTAAAGCGGAACGAATCCTTGATCGGCATGGCGAAGGGCGCTTTTTCCGCCGCGATCCGGTACAGGTTGAGGCGGTCCATCTGGTTCAGGATGCGGTTGGCGCGCAGCACGTCCTCAGACGGTTCCTCGCCACGGGTCGAGAAGCTCAGCGGCATCAGCGGGCCACCCTGGCCGGAATAGCCACGGCGCACCTGATTGAGGATGGTGTCGGGGTTCATGCCCGCCGCTTCGAACATCTTGTCGAGCGGTTTGACGGAGACGGTCATCGCCTCTTCGAGCTGGCGGAAGATTGTGTCGTTCTTTTCTTCCATCAGCTTGATTTCGGTCGCCATCTCGTCGGCGCGGATCAGGGCATCCTGCGCGTCGGCCACAACCTGATCGCGCTCTTCTGCGGTGCGGGCCAGGGCGGCTGACAGGAAATCCAGCGTCGTGCTGTCGATCTCGCCACCCGAGGCAAGGGCAGTACCGCCTTCGTTGATCTCGTTCCGCAGTGCGGCCAGTTCGGTCCGTACGTCTTCGCGGTCACGGATCGCATCGCGCAGTTTCAGCTGAACAGCCTCCAGTCCGGTTTCCAGCTCTGCCGTGCGGGTTTCGGCATCGAGCAGCCTGGACTGCATGACCGAGACCTGTTCCAGAGCGGTGTTGAACCGCTCCTGCGCGGCGACCGCTTCGGCGGCACGGGCATTGCGTTCTTCGGAGAGGATGTTGAGGCGAAGCTGGTAGGTTTCGAGATCGCGGCGGGCCTGTTCGCGGAAGTTGCCGGATCCGATGGAGTCCATCAGCAGGACGGCGGTGGCGATGATGCTCCAGGCTAGGACGAGGGATGCGCCCCCGAAGGCAATGGCCTGTGTGCTGGATTTCAGCCGGATGAAGCGGGTGTCTGTATCGGATCTCAGGAACAGTCGGCGTTCCGGAAAAAAGCGTTCAAGTATGGCATGCAGTTTGATCGCAAGTCGTGTGCGCACCTGTATGTTCCTCTTTCCCGTCCCTTAGGTCGCGCCTCTAAAGCCCCAACTCCGGGCGCGTATCCGTTACGGCTCTATCGATACATTCCGAAATTGGCAACGTTTTTGGACCAGTGATTCCCGCGCGCGCGCGATCCCTTGCCGAATTGGCAAGATTTCGCCGATCTTTTCGGGGCTTATCGAAGGTTGCGCATCTGCCACGGAACGTGGCGCGGTCAGCCGGTTTCCGTCAGCGGCCAGTAGAAATCCGGCGGAAGCCCCGCCTCGGCGCGCTTTTCCTCGTTGAAAGGTGGTTTCAGTGCGCCTTTGAAATAGCGCCGCACCAGTGTGTGAAAGGCGTCTTTCGGGTCTTCCTCGTGGCGCCCACACAGAAAGTGAAACCATTTCGAGCCATAGGCCACATGCCCCACTTCCTCGGCATAGATTGTCTCAAGTGCGGCCACGGCGCTGGTGGCATCGGCCTTGCGGAAGATCTCGATCATGCCGGGGGTCACATCCAGGCCCCGTGCTTCGAGCACCATCGGCACCACCGCCAAACGGCCCATGAAATCGTCCACCGTGTCTTCGGCGGCGCGCCACATGCCGGCGTGGGCGGGCAGGGCGCCGTAAAAGCTACCCATCTCTTCAACACAGTCGCACATCAGGTTGAAATGCTTGGATTCCTCGTCCGCCGCCTTGACCCAGTCATCATAGAACCCCATCGGCATCCGGACATGGGTAAAGCGCGGGATGATGTCCCAGTGCAGGTCCACCGCGTTCAGTTCGATATGCGCCACCGCATGCAGAAGCGCGATGCGCCCCTGCGGACTGCCGGGCTTGCGCTTGGGCACATCGCGCGGGTCGAGCAGTTCCGGCGCATCCGGCCGGGATGGGCGCAGCGGCGGCGTGGCGGTTCCGATCTCAAGCGGCGCGCCTGCCTCGCGCGCGGCGAACCATTGCGCGGCATAGTCCCGCGACTTGGCGGTTTTGTCCCGCCCGTCCGCAGTGGTCAGAACATCCACCGCCATGTCACATAAGGTCATCATAGCCCCTCATTGCGCGCTGGGCGTTGAAGTTCAAGCCGATGACCTGTGCTTCTCTGTTTAATAAATACCTCGGGAGTATGAGGGCGGAGCCCTCATGCGCGCCGCAGGCGCGCCCCGGTCGGATCGGGCATGGCCCGATCCGAGACAAAGATGATCAAAGCGCCTTTGCCGCTTCAAGCACCTCTTCGGCATGGCCAGGTACTTTGACCTTGCGCCAGGCTTTCGCGATCCGGCCCTCGGCGTCGATCAGGAAGGTCGAGCGTTCGATCCCCATGAACTTTTTGCCGTACATGGATTTTTCCTTCCACACGCCGAAATCCTCGGACGCGGTGCCGTGTTCGTCCGAGATCAGCGGCACGGTCAGCTTTTTCTTGACCATGAACTTCTCGTGGCTCTCGAGGCTGTCTTTGGAAATGCCGAACACCTTGACGCCGATCTGCGCAAATTCGCTGTCCAGAGCGGTGAAGGCCTCGTTTTCCTTGGTGCAGCCCGACGTTTCATCACGGGGGTAGAAAAACAACACAACCGGCGTGCCGCGCAGGCCCGACAGCGAGATTTCGCTGTGTTCGCCGCCCTGTACGGGAAGGGTGAAGTCCGGAGCCAATTCCAGTGTGTCGCTCATGGCGCTATCCTTTAAGAGTAAGAAAACGGATCGGGGGCTGTTCCCCGGTTTCGCAGAGAATAACGCAAAAGGATGCCGCTTCCAGTGACGGAGCCGGAACTCTCGACACAGGACACCGGACAGCCGGCCCCGCCGCCCCGGCGGCGGCGCGGGGGCAGGGTGCTGGTTGTTCTGCTGGTGCTGTGCGCGGCGCTGGCCGCGGCGGGCTGGGCGATGGTCGGGCGCAGCGTGTCGGCCCCGCTCTGGGTGCGCGACACGGTCGAGGACCGGCTGGCCGCGGCGCTGCCCGGGTTTCAGGTGTTGTTCGGTGACGTGCAGCTTCGGCTTGATCCGGACGGGGCGACTCGGATCATCCTGCTGGATGTCGATGTGCAGACGTCGGCCGGTGCGCCGGTGGCGGTGCTGTCGGATATCGAGATCGGCCTCGCTCTGCATGATCTGATCCGCCGCAACGTCGTTCTGCGCGATCTGAGTGTCAGCGGAGCCTTCGTCACCCTGACCCGAAACAGGGCGGGCCAGCTGGGACTGGCACTGGGCGATGCTTTTGCGATGGATGGTGCCGCACCCGACGTGCCGACGCTAGTGGCGCAGGTCGATGCGCTGCTGATGGATGACCGTCTGTCGCGGCTTCAGAGCGTCGAGGCCAACGCCCTGACCCTCCGGTTCGAAGACGCCCGCGCGCGGCGCGGCTGGACCGTGGATGGCGGGCGTCTGCTGCTCGAGCGGGAAAACGATCTGCTGCGGCTCTCGGGGGATTTCGCCCTTTTGGGGGGCGGGGCTACGGCCACGCGGCTGCAGCTCAATGCGTCGTCGCAGATCGGAGAAACCGACGTTGCCTTCGGGGTGTCGCTCGATGACATGCCATCACAGGACATCGCCACGCAGGGTCCGGCTCTGGCCTGGTTGGGGGCTTTGCGGGCGCCGATTTCGGGCGCGCTGCGTGCGAACCTGCGGGCCGACGGCACGCTGGGTCAGCTCAACGCGACGCTGCAGATCGACGAAGGCGTTCTGCAGCCCACGCCCGACACGCCGCCGGTCCCGTTCAACGCGGCGCGGAGCTATTTTACCTATGATCCGGACCGCTCGCAGATCAGCTTCAGCGAATTGTCGGTAGACAGCGATCTCGTCCGGGCGGTGGCCGAGGGTCGCGCGACCCTGACCGACCTGCGCGACGGCATCCCCTCTCAGATGCTGGGGCAGGTGCGGTTCTCGCGGCTCGAGGCTGCGCCGGACACCTTGTTCGACGGACCGCTGTCGCTCGACCGCGCCGAAGCGGATTTCCGGCTGCGGCTCGATCCGTTCGAGGTCGATCTGGGCCGCGTCTGGATCGACGACCCGCAAGTGCCTTTGCGCATGACGGGCCGGTTGGGAACCGAAGATGATGCATGGACCTATGCGCTTGACGGCAGTTTCGGCGCGCTGACGCCCGAGGCGCTGCTCCATATCTGGCCCGAGCGTATGGCCCAGCGTACCCGTAAATGGGTTGTCGAGAACATACAGGACGGCGTTCTCACCGGTGGTCAGTTCGCGCTGCGCTCGCAGGACGGGCCACGCCCCATCGTTTATCTGAACGCGGCCTTCGAACAGGCGCGGCTGCGCTATGCCCGCACCCTGCCGGTTGTGCAGGACGGTCGGGGGACGCTGACGCTCAATGCCAACCGGTTTGCCGTGCGTGTGACCGAGGGTCGGATCACGCCGCCTCAGGGCGGCGCGATCGATATCGCCGGCAGCACATTTGTGATTCCCGACACGCGGCAACGACCTGCGGACGGGCAGATCACGCTTGCCGGGGAGGGTCGTATCGAGGCGGTTCTGTCATTCCTAGACAGCCCCCGGATCGAAATCATGCAGAAAGCCCGTCGTCCGGTGGACCTGTTGGAGGGGCGTGTGCGGTTCGATGGCACTCTGAACCTGCCGCTGCGCCGGGGGCTGCGCCTGCCGGACATGGCGCTGAGTCTGCGGGGTCGCGCAACACAGGTCGCCAGCGATCAGATCGTGCCCAATCGCGCGCTGACGGCACGGGCGCTGGATGTCTCGGTGACAAACGAGCAGCTGCGTGTCTCCGGACAGGCAGAGCTGTCCGGCGTTCCGTTCGAGGGATCGTGGACGCTGCCCATCCCCGAGCCGGGCACGCCCGCCACCGGCAGCACGGTCGATGGAACGGTTATCCTGTCGGAAGCCGCAGCGCGAGCCTTTGGCGTGGCGCTGCCCGACGGGACGATCAGCGGTGCGGGCCCGGCCCGTCTGAAGGTCGATCTGCGCCGCGGGGCGCCTCCGGAATTCGAACTGACCTCGCGCCTTGGCGGGATCGGTCTGTCGCTTCCCCCGGTGGGGTGGAGCCTGCCGCGCGGGACGGAAGGCACACTCGAGGTCGCCGGTATTCTGGACCGTCCGGCCCGCATCGACCGGCTGGTTCTGGAAGGGCCGGGGCTGGAGGCGCGCGGCGACGTGCGGCTTAACGACAACGGCACGCTTGCTGCCATCGAACTGGACCGTGTCCGCGTGGGCGGGTGGCTGGATGCGCCGGTCACGCTGACCGGGCGCGGCGCAGGCGTACCTCCTGCGGTGCGGATCAACGGTGGCTCTGTCGATCTGCGGAACGCGCCGTTCGAACGCGGGCGCGGCGGCGGTGCGGGCGGCGCCCCGGTGCCATTGACGCTGGCGCTGGACAGTCTGCAGGTGTCGAACAGCATCCGCCTCACCGGGTTTCGGGGCGATTTGCAGTCAGGCGGCGGCCTGACAGGCAGCTTCACCGCAAGCGTCAACGGGGCCGCCCCGATCTCGGGTGAGGCGCTGGCGCAGGGTGGCGGGACGGCCTTCCGGATCCGTTCGAACGATGCGGGCAAGGTGATCCGCGAGGCCGGTATCCTCAAGACCGTGGCGGGTGGTGACATGACATTGGCACTGGCCCCGGTGCCAGGTCAGCCAGGCAGCTATGACGGTGCGCTCGATGTCGCGAACACGCGGCTGCGCGAAGCGCCCGGAATCGCGTCTTTGCTGGATGCAATCAGTATCGTCGGCCTTCTGGATCAGCTGGAAGGGCCGGGGATTCTGTTCTCCGAGGTCGAGGCGCGGTTCCGGCTGACCCCCGACCGGCTGTACCTGACCCGGTCGAGCGCCACGGGTCCGTCTATGGGTATTTCGATGGATGGAACCTATGATCTTGGCTCCGCTACGCTGGATTTGCAGGGCGTGCTGTCACCGATTTTCTTCCTCAACGGGATCGGCAGTATCTTCACCCGCAAGGGCGAAGGGCTGATCGGGTTCAATTTCAATCTGACGGGTCCGGCCAGCCAGCCCAATGTCAGTGTGAACCCGCTGTCGGCACTGACACCGGGGATGTTCCGCGAGATTTTCCGTAGGCCCGCGCCGGTGCAGGGGGAGTAGGTGGAGGGCTGTGGGATGCTTGACGCAGTCTTCTGATACGGGTCGCGCACGGGCCGTTGGCACGTCCTCCCGCTTTTGTTGCGTGTCAGAGTCCGGTATGGGCTATATTCAAACAGGATCAGCGGATCGACCCCATGAAACTCAGCGATTTCGATTTTGACCTGCCCGAAGACCTGATCGCCACGCGTCCGGCGTCGCCACGCTCGTCTGCCCGGCTGCTGCATGCAGAAGCAGGTGGGATTGCCGACAGGATCGTGAATCAGTTGCCCGATATTCTGCGCCCGACCGATCGGCTCGTGCTGAATGACACCAAGGTGATCCCGGCGCGGCTGTTCGGTGTTCGGCACCGGCACGGCGCGGCAGGGGCCACCGAAGCGAAGATCGAGGTCACCTTGCTCGAACCGCAGGCGAGCGGTCTTTGGGCCGCGCTGGTCAAGCCGTTGAAGAAGCTGAGAGACGGCGAAGAGGTTGTGTTTTCTCGGGACCTTTCAGCGACCCTCGAAGGGCGCAGCGAGGGGCAGGCGCTTCTGCGGTTCAACCTGGCAGGGCAGGATTTCGACGAAGCGCTGGCGCAGGCCGGGGCAATGCCTCTGCCGCCCTATATCGCCGCCAAGCGGCCTGCGGACGAGAAGGACAAGGAGGACTACCAGACGATCTGGGCGCGCAATGCCGGAGCGGTAGCGGCCCCCACCGCGTCGCTGCATTTCGATGAACCGCTGGTGGCCGCTTTACGCGCGCGCGGTGTCGGAATGAGTTTTGTCACGCTGCATGTCGGAGCGGGCACCTTCCTGCCGGTGAAGGTCGAGGACGTGACAACCCATAGGATGCATGCGGAATGGGGGCACGTGTCCGAAGCCGCAGCTGCCGAGATTGCTGCAACCAAGGCGTCCGGCGGGCGCGTGATCCCGGTGGGGACCACCGCGCTGCGGCTGATCGAAAGCGCAGCGCGCGGCGGGTCGATACGTCCTTGGGAGGGCGACACGGACATCTTCATCTATCCGGGGTTTGAATTCCGGGTGGCCGACGGTCTGATGACCAATTTCCACCTGCCGAAATCGACCCTTATGATGCTGGTCTCGGCGCTCATGGGGCAGACGCGGATCAAGGAGATCTACGCCCATGCCATCGAGCACCGCTACCGGTTCTTTTCCTATGGCGACAGTTCACTGTTGATCCCCTGAGACCAACCCGCCTGTCGCCTTTGAGGTGTCGTCAGCGCTTACCCGAGGATTTGCCGCCACGACCCTTGCCCGCCTGACCGGAGCCTGCGCCCTCGTCAAGCTTGCCGCGTGCGTTCCGTACCATGGCGCCGCGCATTTCGTCCTCGCCCGGCGTATCGGCGCTGCGGCTTTGGTTTTCGTCGTGATACTGGCTGAGAACGGTGTCGTCTTCGGTGGCCCACGGGTTTGCGTGGTCGGCCATCGCGGACGCACTGACAAAGCTGACGGCGGCTGCAATCAAGAAAGCGTATTTCATCGGAGTCTACTGCTCGTGTAGGTGTGTCGTGGATTAAACATTCTAAAAATGGAATATCAATATGTCGTTAATATGGCTTTGGAATTCGGGCGATATCCCGCCGACGCAGCCGATTTCTCCGCGCCCGCACCGATCCGGCCCCATGCGAAGCGGGAAAAAAGTCGCGCATGTGGTTGCGGGTGTCGCTGCGCTGATCTAGCGGGGGAGAAACCCGTGGCACACGGGCCGGACTGTCATGAGCCAGAGGATATGACATGCTGACTGTGATCCGAACCTCCTGGCCGCTGCTGCTGGGGATGCTGCTGCTGATGCTGGGCAACGGCTTGCAGGGCTCGCTTCTCGGTGTGCGCGGTTCGATGATCGGGTTTTCGTCCGTCGAAATGTCGCTCGTCATGTCGGCCTATTTCGCGGGTTTCCTGTTTGCCTCGCGGGTGACGCCGAACATGATCCGGCGGGTCGGCCATGTGCGGGTCTTTGCGGCGCTGGGGTCTTTCGTTTCGGCTGCGCTGCTTTTGTTCCCGACCATTCAGGACCCGATTGCATGGATCATCGGACGTGTGGTGATCGGGTTCTGTTTCTGCGGGGTCTACGTGACTGCGGAAAGCTGGCTCAACAACTCGGCCACCAATGAAACGCGCGGGCAGGCGCTGTCGGCCTACATGATCGTGCAGATGCTGGGGATCATCATTGCGCAGGGCTTGCTCGTGGTGCCGGATCCGTCGGGATACCTGCTGTTTGTGATCCCGTCGGTGCTGGTCTCCATCGCCTTTGCCCCGATCCTGCTGTCCATCTCGCCCACACCTGCGTTCGAAAGCACCAAGCGGATGACGCTGGTCGAACTGTTCAACGTATCGCCGCTGGGCTGTGTGGGCATGTTCCTCATGGGCAGCGTCTTTGCCGCGCAGTTCGGTATGGCGGCGGTCTATGCGACCGAAGCCGGGCTGAGCATCGGGCAGATCCCGATCTTCACCGCGGCGTTCTATGTGGGGGCGCTGCTGTTCCAGTATCCGGTGGGGTGGCTGTCGGACCGCTTTGACCGCCGCGTGCTGATCGCACTCTCGGCGCTGATCGCGGGTCTGGCATCCCTGATGGGAATGATCCTCGGGAGCTATTTCTCCGTTCTGGTGGCGGCCGCCTTCCTGATCGGAGGGCTGTCGAACCCGCTCTATTCGCTGCTTATCGCCTATACCAATGACTTCCTCGAGCACGAGGACATGGCCGCCGCGTCGGCCGGATTGCTGTTCGTGAACGGGGTAGGGGCGATCACCGGGCCGCTGATCATCGGTTACGCGATGCAGGTCATGGGGCCGCCGGGATATTTCGTGTTGCTTGCCGTCGTGCTGCTGGCGCTCACCGGGTACGCGGTTTACCGGATGACACAGCGCCCCGCGCCCTCGTCCGAGGACACCAGCGCCTATCAGGGCATGATGCCCACCGCCTCACCGGTGACGGTCGAATATGCGTCGGAATGGGCCGTCGAGACAGCAGAGGCGGCAGAGGCCGAGGCCGAAGCGCAGGCCGACGAGCGCACGGGGAGCGGACCCAATGCCGCGTGACCGGAACGATTGTGGACGCGGTGCATCATGTGTCGGGAGTGACATGAAAAGTGACTGTTTCCCGAATCGTTTCTTGGTTACGCTCCGTAAGTTGTTGGAAGGCCACGCCTAAGATCGGGAGAACGTCATGGTCACGCCTGAAGAAGTTTTGCGTTTCTGGCTCGATGAGATCGGGCCGAGTGGATGGTACAAGGCCGAGGACGCGCTGGATCAGGAGATCCGCGACCGCTTTGAAGACGCATGGAACGGTGCGATGGAAGGCCGCCACGCCCTGTGGCTGACCTATCCCAGCGGCACCCTGGCCTACATCACCCTGATGGACCAGTTTCCGCGCAACATGTTCCGTGGGACGGGCAGGGCGTTTGCCTCGGACCGGTTCGCACTTGCGGCCGCGAAACAGGCGATCGGCAAGAACTGGGACATGAAGATCGACGAACCTGCCCGGCAGTTCTTCTATCTGCCGCTGATGCATTCCGAAAATCTCTGCGATCAGGACCGCTGCGTGCGCCTGATGCTGGAGCGGATGCCGCAGGAAGGAGCCAGCAATCTTCTGCATGCCCGGGCGCATCGCGAAGTGATCCGCAAGTTCGGCCGTTTTCCGTATCGCAACACCGCGCTGGGCCGTCATTCCACGGCGAATGAACTGGATTACGTCAGTGGTGGCGGATACGGCTCGACTGTGGAAGAGTTGAAGAAAGCGGGCTAGGCGCTGCCGGGCCGCGGCTGAGAGCTTTGGCTCCATCCGAGATATTCTGCAAGAAAACCGGACCATGACCACGTTCGAACGATATCTGTCGCTTTGGGTGGCTCTGGCCATGGTCGCGGGCATTGCCATCGGCTCGGCCTTTCCGGCGCTGGTCAATCTCGTGGCGTCGGCAGAAGTGGCGCGGGTGAACCTTGTCGTTGCGGTTCTGATCTGGGCGATGGTGTACCCGATGATGATCGGCGTCGATCCGGGCAGTCTGAAAGACGTGGCGAAACAGCCCAAAGGCCTGATGATTACCCTGGCGGTCAATTGGCTGATCAAGCCGTTTTCGATGGCAGCCCTTGGGGTTCTGTTCTTCGAGGTCGTCTTCGCGGACCTGATCGCGCCCGAAGATGCGCAGCAATACATTGCGGGTTTGATCCTGCTTGGGGCTGCACCCTGTACGGCTATGGTATTTGTCTGGTCGCATCTCACGCGCGGAGATGAGAGTTACACCCTCTTGCAGGTCTCGGTGAACGACGTGGTGATGGTGTTTGCCTTTGCGCCCATCGTCGCTTTCCTGCTGGGTGTGACGGATATTGCGGTGCCCTGGGAGACGCTGGTTTTGTCGGTGATCCTGTTTGTCGCTCTGCCATTGGCTGCCGGGTTGTGGACGCGCGCGCGGCTGGGCAGCGATGACAGGATTGATGCGTTTCGGGACAGGGTGAAACCGTGGTCGATCCTCGGGTTGATTGCGACGGTGGTGATCCTGTTCGGCCTGCAGGGGCAGGTCATTCTGGATCGGCCCCTGGTCATCGCGCTGATCGCGGTGCCCATCCTGATCCAGTCCTACGGCATCTTCGCGCTGGCCTATGCGGCGGCGTTTGTGTTGCGCGTTCCGCACCGGATCGCGGCCCCGTGCGCGTTGATCGGCACATCGAATTTCTTTGAACTGGCGGTCGCTGTGGCCATCAGCCTGTTCGGACTGAACTCGGGCGCAGCCCTGGCGACGGTTGTCGGGGTTCTGGTCGAAGTGCCGGTGATGCTGTCGCTGGTGGCCTTCGCGAACCGGACACGGGCGCGCTTCGACTAGGCGCGCCCGCGTGATGGGGCCGGTTATTTCGACGCTTCGAAAATCTTGTCGATATTGCTGCCAAGGGCGGCGTTGAATTCGTCATCCGATTGCTGCTTCGACAGCCCTTCGGCCAAGGCGCGGGAGAAGCTGGCGATCATCTTGGGGTTCCGGGCGAGCCGTTCACAGGCATCGTCGGTGGTGTAGCCGCCCGAAAGCGCCACGACGCGCAGCACGTTGGGATGATCCGCCAGGTCGACATAAAGCCCGTCCTCGGTCGGGATCGTCAGTTTGAGCATGACCTTCTCATCCTCAGCCAGCGCGTTGAGATGGGTCAGGATTTCCTGCTTCAGGATCGCTTCCGCTTCGGCCTTGGTGGGACTGTTGATGTCAACTTCCGGTTCGATGATCGGGACCATGCCTGCACCGCAGACGGTCTTTGCGACCTCGAACTGCTGATCGACCACAGCCTTGATGCCGGCGGCATTGGCTTCGTGAATGACCGAGCGTTCCTTGGTGCCGAAGACACCCATCGCCTTGGCATCGGCGAGCAGAGCCTCAAGGCCCGGCATCGGCTTCATCACCTGCGCGCCGTTTTCCTTGTCCTCAAGTCCCTTGTCGATCTTGAGGAACGGGACCACGCCACGGTTCTTCCAAAGGTACGTGGGCACTGGCACCCCTTCGACGGTGTCGCGCATGGTGCGCTCAAAGAGGATCGCACCCAGCACCTTGTCCGAGGTGAAATCAGGCGCCGTCATGATCCGGCAGCGCATGTCGTGGATCAGGGCGAACATCTCGGCATCGCCGTCATAGGCGTCTTCCTCGATGCCGTAGAGGCGCAGCGCTTTCGGGGTGGACCCGCCGCTCTGGTCAAGCGCGGCAATGAAGCCTGCGCCGTTTTCGATACGGTCTGCCATTGCGGTGTCGGTCATGTGGAATCCCCAAGCTGGAATGGAACGGTTGAGGTCGTCCTAGATCAGGTGTCGTCAAAAAGATAGAGGCTTACCAGTAGGTTAGCGCTAACCATGCGGCTATGTCGCGCTATTTTCCCCAAGTCTGCGCCGGGGGTGCGCCCTGAGCCATATCCCGTCCTTCGCCCGCACCGTCAGGTGGGCGACCGGGTGCGGTGGTTTCCCGTCGACAGGCATCAATTCGACAGAGCGCAGCATCATCGACAGCAGAAGCGGTCCTTCGGCCATGGCAAACCCTGCGCCGGGGCAGACGCGGGGTCCGGAGCTGAACGGCAGATAGGCATCGCGCGATGACGTTCGGGTGTCCTCGGCCTGCCAGCGGGACGGGTCGAACACATCCGGATCGCGCCAGAGTTTTGTGTGCCGGTGCAGGTGCCACAGACTGAGCACCAGTTGCGCCGCTTTGGGGATGGCGCGCTTGCGAAAGGTTTCAGCCTTCGTGGTTTCCCGCACCATCATCGGCACAGGCGGGTAGAGGCGCAGCGTTTCGCGGAACACGTCGCGGCTGGTGGTCAGGTGTTTGATGCCGTTGGCGCTGTCCAGACCGGTCGCCTCGTCAGCCACGCGACTCTGCCAGTCGGGCGCGGCGGCGCACAGATAAAGCGCCCAGGCCAGCGCGCTGGCGCTGGTTTCGTGCCCGGCGAGGAAAAAGATGGCAACCTGATCGACCATCTCTTCGGGGGAAAAGCACGTCCCGGTTTCCGGGTCCGGGGTGGTCATGATCCGTGTCGCCAGATCGTCGGGCGCGGTGCCACGTTCGATGGCGGCCCTGCGCTGATCGACGAGTTGGGTGATCAGGCCGCGGATGCGTTTTGCGGCGCGTTTGGTCTCGGCGCGGTGAAAGCGCGGCATCCAGCGGGGCAGGGGCACGAAGGCTGCGAGGTTCAGGATCGGCTGACTGCGCTGGTAGGCGCGGAATTCGTGGAACACCTGCGATGCGATGGCGTCTTCGATGGGGATTGAAAACAGCGTGCGGAAAATCACATCGGCGGCCGCGTGGCTGGTGACTTCCTCGATCTCGATGTCTGCGCCGTCCCCGATCCGGTCGAGCACGCGGGCCACCATGGCATGACCGGCCTCCCACATGGCAGGCAGGCTCTGCGCAAGGCGGCCGCGCTCGAAGGCGGGGTCGATGATGCGGCGCTGGTGGTCCCAGACGGGACCGTTGGTCAGAAACACCGACTGCCCCAGAAGCGGTTGCAGCCCTTCGCCAATGCGGTCGGATTTCGGGAAATCGCGGGGGCGGTCGTTCAGGATCGTCTGCACCAGCTCGGGCTCATTGGTGAGGTAGGAGCGGAAGAACGGCGTGCGGAACTCGGCCATCCACGCGCCATAAAGCCGATCCGGCTGCGCCGACAGGATGTCCCGCCGGAAGAGCCTCATATAGCGCCAGAGTGAGACGCGATCGGGCCGGGATTTGGGTTTGGGCGGGATCACGGCGTGACAGAGGTGTATTTTGACACCGGCACGTCGATCCGGCTTTTCGACGGGGGGCGGTTGGCGTAGCGCTGGCCCAGTGTCAAAGGCCCGGCGGTGATCTGGAAATAGTCGTAGTCGAGCGGCTGATCGAAGGCGCAGAGATACTGGAAATGCAGGCGGAAGAACTTCCTGCGCAGGCTCTGCCACAGCTCGGGTGAAAGCGAGCGCGAGAACTGTGCCGAGAACACCAGTGGCCACTGCTTGTCGCGTGTGGCGACACCGGACACGCCCACAGGGTCGCACAGGGCAAAGGAACAGCTGTCGCCGGGGGCGGTCACATCCACCCAGACGATCTCGTCGCGTTGGGACAGGAATTGCAGATCTGCGCGAAGCTGGTGCGCGTCAGGCAGGAAGGACACCATCGGAATGACCTGACCGAGGCTCAGGAAGGACAGGGCCGGTCTGGCCGGACGGTGGGGGTTCGCGCGCAGGATGTCCGCGAGGATGGAGACCGCCAGATGCGCGCCCGAGGAATGGCCGACGACCAGAACCTCGTCATAGTCCTGCAGCAAGGCGGTGGCGATGATGCCCCGGAATTCGTCAAGCCGGGTTTGCAGCGCAGACGGCGTTGCGCCCCTGTGGCTGGCCGAAAACGCATAGTCGTTCATCAGGTAATAGGCATAGATTCTGCGGTCCCGCGATTTGAACCAGCGCAGGATCAGGACGACGATGGCAAAGAACGGCGTCCAATAAAGCAGCGACGCCCCCCATGTCAGAATTGCGCCGCCGCCGAATGCCCAGAGCGCTGCGGCCGAGAAGAGCGTGCTGAGTGCCCACCCCGTCAGATGCGCGACAAGCAGCGCGGCGATCAGTTGCAGGATCAGCACCCCTATCGGATAAAGCGCCGCAATCAGCGGTCCCTTCGGCAGAACCGCAAGGCGCCGCAGTGTTCCGGATGCGACATAGGTCCAGCTCGTGCGCAGGAGCTGCCAGTAGGTGGACGGGATGCTGCCGGACATGCTGTCGCGCACGATGTCGGACCACAGAAGCACCTCGAAATCGACCTGCACGCGCGTGTCGTCGATGAGCGATGAGGCATGCCAGCCATAGGGGCCATCGCTGTCGGCGGCTTCGACATGCAGCGCATAGTCGGAAATCCCAGCCTGTCTCGCGCCCTCGGTGCGGTACAGTTCGCGGTACCGGCGCGCCGGGAAAGGGTCGTATCCGGGGATATAGAACACCTTGCGGCGACGCACTGGATTGGACGGGGCGGACATGGCGGACTGCTCTGGTTTTGCGGGACTGTAGCAAGACAGCTCTGTTGCGCCAATTGTTTGGTGGTTTTGTCCTTGGGTGGGCTATGTCCCAAAGGAACGGGCTTTCGCCTGAACCACCCGATGGAGACCCCATGATCGACATTCTGAACATCCTCGCCGCTCTGCTGACCATCGCGTTCGGAGCTTTTGGGTTTCTGGCGCCCCGTTTCACGGCAGATGCGCTGGACCTTGAGCCCAGGGGATCGACGATGGGTCTGTCGGAAATGCGCGCTTCGGTGGGCGGGCTGTTCGTGATGCTGGGGCTTACGTGCCTCTGGATCGGTGCGCCGATGGCCTATGCCATGATGGGGATCGCCTATGCAGGCGCTGCTGCGGGTCGGGGGCTGTCGCTTGTCCTTGATGGGCCGCCCATGCCCAAGGCATTGATTTATTTCGGAATCGAGGCGGCTCTGGCGGCGTGGCTGATCCTCGCCAATCTTTAGAGGCCGGCCTTCAGGGCATGTCCCAGTAACGGCGCCGCTCCTGCCAGATTTTCTCACCAATCAGGCAATCGGTCGGGTCGCGCGGTGTCGCCTGTGCGGGGATGATCCTGGGCGGCACGGGGCGCGACACCATCTCGAGCACCAGTTTGCGCTGGACGGCTTCGGCGAAATCATCCCAGTCGAAAACCGGAATGACAAAGGCACCGGGGCCGCCGATCACGCAGGTCTCGTAGTAGATGTCGAGCCCGTCCAGATGCCACGCGCTGCCCATGCCCTCCTGCGTCAGCAGCGGCAGGCCGTTGATCGTGATGCCTTTGGCCAACACGGCATCGCGGGCCACGGTGACGGCGCGGCCCTGATTGTTGGGACCGTCGCCCGAGATGTCGATCACGCGGCGCAGCCCGCGGAATGCGTTGGTTTCGATCATCCGCGCGCCAAAGATCAGGGCTTCGGAAATCGAGGTGCGCCGAAGGGCCGGATCGAAGCGCGAGGTCAGGATTTCGGCGAACGCATCGAGGTCGGCGCGAGAGTGAAGCACGCGCCAGTCGATCACCACCTCCTGCGTGCCGGCCCATTCGACATAGCTCATCGCCACGGTTTGCAGCAGGCCCGATTGCAGCGCGGCGAACACCGCGTCCGAGCGCAGCGCTTCGGCGTAGCCGCGTCTCTGGATTTCCAGTTCGCGCTCGGTCATGGAGCGGGACACGTCCACCATCAGTACCAGTTCGAGATCGACTTCCACCTCGACCGCCTGCGTCTGGGCAGGGCGGGGCAAGAGGAGACACAGCAGGGCCAGAAGGGCAAAGAGCGGTTTCATGAAGCGAGGATGCCCAAGCCTTGCCGCTGCGTCCAATCACAAGTTTTGAGGCCATGCAGGTGACAGGATTCGCGGCAGGCCAGCCGCGAGGTGCGGTTTTTGACCGACGGTTGGGCTGTTGTCACAAAAGTTCAGAAAATCCTTCACACTTCGGTAATGCGCGCCGCCTAACCCCCGGGCTGTGATCCGGTGCCCAAGCCGTATCCGGACACGCTGCTGCTCTGAGTTCAGCCGCTCGTCTATGCCACAAGGAGAATACGCATGTCGCGTAAAGACATCATCACCAGCCCCGACTACGGCAACCGCGCCGAGGCGTTCGAGGCTTTTGACGACATTCCGACCAACCCCAATCTGGGCAACACCATCGGTGACGTGATCAACCGCCGCTATGGCCGTCGCGATTTCCTGCGCGGTTCGCTTGCGGTGACCGCCACCACCGCGCTGTTCGGCTCCAGCGCGCTGACCGCGCCGAAATCCGCGATGGCTGCGACCGCTGCCGACAGCCGTTACAGGTTCGATGAACTGCAATGGGGCAACGACGAACGCCACCACATCGCAGAGGGATACGACGCCGACATTCTGGTGCGCTGGGGGATCCGATCACTGCCGACGCACCCGAATTCGACGTGATGAACCAGACCGCCGCCGCGCAGGCCAAGCAGTTCGGCTACAACAACGACTATGTCGGCTTTGCCGAGATCGAACCGGGGCGGGGCATGCTCTGCGTGAACCACGAATACACCAACGAAGAGGTGATGTTCCCCGGCCTGGGCCGTCAGGACAATCAGGACTTCGCGGGCATGACGAAAGATCTGGTCGATATCGAGATGGCCGCGCATGGCGGGTCCGTTTTCGAGATCGTGAAGGGCGACAACGGCAAATGGTCGGTGAACCGCAACAACCCGGCCAACCGCCGTATCACGGCAGACACCCCGATGACCTTTGATGGCCCCGCCGCCGGTCATCCGCGCCTGCGCACCAATGCGGACCCGAACGGCATGACCATTCTGGGGACCATCAACAACTGTGCCGGGGGCATGACGCCCTGGGGCACCTACCTGATGGCCGAGGAAAACTTCCACGGTTATTTCTGGACCGATGCGCTGGACGGCGACGGCAATCCGGACCTGTCCGCGCAGGCCGAGGCTGCGCAGATGAAGCGCTACGGTGTGCCGGGGCGCTGGTACGCGTGGGGCAAATATTACGACCGCTTCAACATCGACAAAGAGCCGAATGAGCCGAACCGCTTCGGCTATATCGTCGAAGTCGATCCGATGAACCCGAACGCGACACCGATCAAGCATACCGCGCTGGGCCGGTTCCGCCACGAAGGGGTCGAGACAACCATCGCGTCCGATGGTCGTTTAGTCATCTATTCCGGCGACGACAACCGCTTCGACTATCAATACAAATGGGTGTCCGCAGACCCCGTCACCGAAGAGAACAGCTATTTCGGATCGCCTCTGCTGTCCGAAGGCACGCTCTACGTGGCGCGGTTCAACGAGGACGGCACCGTTGACTGGCTGCCGCTGGTGCATGGTGAAGGCCCGCTGACGGCGGAAAACGGATTTGAAAGCCAGGCAGATATCGCCATCGACACCCGTCTGGCCGCCGACGCGCTGGGCGCCACGCCGATGGACCGCCCGGAAGATGCGCAGCCCGGTCCGAATGGCACCGCGTATATGATGCTCACCAACAATTCGCGCAGAAAGGCGGATCAGGTGGACGCCGCCAATCCGCGCCCCGAATCGAATTTCGGCCACATCATCGAGATCCGGGAGGACGGTGAGAACCACTCGGCCACCAAGGGAACGTGGTCGATTGTGGTGCTCTGCGGCGATCCGGCGATCGAAGAGGTCGGCGCGATGTGGAACCCGAAAACCAGTGAAAACGGCTGGTTCGGCAGCCCTGACAATTGTGCTTTCGACAATGAGGGGCGTCTGTGGATCTCAACCGATCAGGGTGGCGGCTGGGGCCGGACGGGCAAGTCCGACGGCCTGTATGCGCTTGAGACCGAGGGCGATCTGCGTGGTCATTCCAAGCTGTTCTTCCGCTGCCCTGTCGGTGGTGAACTCTGTGGACCGTATTTCGCCGATGACAGCCGCACGCTGTTTCTGGCGGTTCAGCATCCGGGTACGGATGGAACCAAGGATTTCAAAGGCTTCGAACGCAATTCGACCTTTGAAGACCCGGCGACCCGCTGGCCTGATTTCGATCCCGCGATGCCGCCACGCCCGTCCGTTGTGGTGGTCACGAAGGCAGACGGCGGCGTGATTGCCGTTTGATCTTCGACAGCACAAGAAACGGCCCCGGAGCACGCTTCGGGGCCTTTTCTGTGTTCTGATTTCAGTGAGGGTCAGAGCCGTTCAGACCGGCTCTGAGAAAACTGTCAGCTCTTCATCGGGCAGGTGCTGATCCCGAGGATTGAATACAGCGGGCAGATGCCGATCACGCCGGTGGCCAGCGGAACGATGCCGATCAGGCCCCACATGGTCTGCGGTCCGATGAAGACGAGTGAGAGCAGGACAAGACCGACAATCACACGCAGCACTCGGTCGATGGTTCCTTCGTTCTTGGTCATGGTGGGTCTCCTTTTCATGTCCATTGAGAGGAGATTACCAAAGAGTCGTGCCCGGACGCGGTGACAGAGTCACCGGGTATCTGCGGCAATCTGTTCCAAGGCGCGTTTGTCCTTGATTGCAATGCCGTCGGGCAGTTGTTCGACCACGCCGTTCTGCGCAAACACCGCCAGACGCCGGGTGACATAGGCGCGGCCCGAGGCTGTTTCGGCCGCCAGCGCAGAGTGGGTGGCATGGACGGTGCCATCCGGATCGGCGAGCCGCAGAAGAGCTTTGGCCAGCCGGGCATCAAATGCCGTGAGAGCGACGTCTTCGACCAGTTGCTGGTATTCGGAAAAGCGCAGGGCGACCGAACTCAGCACTTTCTGCCGGAAATCCGGATCCACCTCGAGCTGGTGTCGGAACTGCGAGGCCGGGATCAGCGTGCCTTCGATATCCGCCTCGACCGTGCCCTCGGCCCCATAGGTGTGCCCGTCCACAAGGCAGGAGAACGTCTGCAGGCAAACCTCTCCGGGCCGCACCCGGTAGAGAACCACTTCGCGACCCGACGCGCCGGTGAGCGTGACGCGGATCGAACCTTTGGTCAGGTCAAGAAAGCCGGGGCAGTCCTGCCCGGGTTGGAAAAGGGTCTGGCCCTGTTTGGCCGAGAAGGGACGGGTCTGAGGCACGGGAATCCTCTTTTTGCGACCGGCAAAGCTCACACCAGCCGCGCCCCGGATGCAAGAGGCGGTGCGGCTTTAAGCATGTGTTCACATGCTGTTTTGCGACGGCCCGTGTCATCTGCTCTGTGCTAGGGTGCAGTTGCCGCGAACCGAATCTGCGGCCTGTCGCAGCGCAGGCTGGACATGGCGACAGGAATTCTGGCTGCGAAGGAGAGCACCATGGATCACGAGGAAATCGAGAGCAAGGTTGCGGCGCATTATGGCCCCTCGGACCTGACGAACCGTCTTCTTGATAAGCTCGGGCTTTCGGATGCCGCGCCGGGCACGGTTCCGGTCGAGGCGCTTTTCCCGGTAGACCAGCTGCATCACGGGGGTGTGCGGCTGACCGAGAACATGGCAGCGGTTGCCAGGGTGCAGCCGGGGGCTTCGGTTCTGGACGCAGGCAGCGGCATCGGCGGGTCGTCCCGCTGGCTCGCGCATCACTTCAGGTGTGGTGTGGAAGCCATTGATTTAAGTGAGGAGTTCGTAAAATCCGCCTCCGATCTCGATGTTCTCGTCGGGTTGGCTGACCGGATTTCACATCGCGTCGGATCAGTCACGAGCCTGCCTTATGACGACGGGGTTTTCGATCTGGTCTGGAGCCAGAACGTCACGATGAATGTGCCGGATAAAGCCGCCATGTTCGCCGAGGCGTTCCGTGTGCTGCGCCCGGGCGGTGTTATTGTCGTGACCCATCTTGGCGAAAGCGGAACCGCGCCGATCGACTATCCGTTGCCCTGGGCGATGACGGCCGAGACCAGCTTTGCCCTGTCGCCCGATGCATTCCTGCGTGCGCTGGTCGAGGCCGGGTTTTCGGATGTCGCCGACCACAGCAAAAGTGTGCCGCCTCTGCCGCCGCCAAGTGGTCCACCGCCAAAGGATACTCCGGCCATGGGCAGCCGGATGGATGAGAGGCAGAGGAACACGACTTCAGCCGTCGCAGATGGTCGGCTGGTGTCCATGTTGGTGACGGCGGTCCGGAGCTAAGCCGGGTCAGGGCAGGCCGACAACCTCGCCTTCGCGGATCACGGCGGGGTCGTAGGCCTTGCGGGCAAAGACCTCGCGCACCATCGGTTCAAAGTGTTCGAGCGGTTTCATCGGGTAGTCGGGGTCAAACGACGACTGGTCCCAGCGTTCGCAGAAATCGGCGCAGGACTGGAAGCAGGGGTGATCCTTGAACCGGTCCCGCGCGTTGCGATCCCAGCCATAGTGGTGGCCATAATACAGCATCTGGAAGATGCCGTGATGTTCGACGACCCACGCGACCTCCCAGCGGACGAAGGGGCGGATGACTTCGGCAGAGAACCGGTCGTGGTTCTGCGGGGCCAGCCCGTCGCCCACATCGTGCAGCAGGGCACCCACGATCCAGTCGAGATCCGCGCCGTCGTTTTCCGCGCGGGTGGCGGATTGCAGGCCGTGTTGCAGACGGGTGATGCGGTAGCCTTCGAGGGTGGTTTCGCCCTGCCGACGAAGTTCGTCAAGGACGCGATCGGGGGTCAGGGCCAGATAGGGTTTTTCCAGCTTTTCCAGAAGCTCGTAGTCTTCCTTGGTGCCGTCCTTCATCTGGGTGAAGGACACGGTCTGTGTGTCGGTCATCGGCTTGATCCTTCTGCTGATCGCATCATGCGTCAGCTTGCGCGATTGCGCCAGATGCCCCTTGAATTCGCGCCGCGAAACCCCGATATTCGGGATGTTCCTTCGGGGACTATGGACATAAACGCGCGTTCAATAAGCGGCTCGGACCCGGGGGCGGTACCCGGCGGCTCCACCAAAAACCTGTCATTTGCAGGATCATGGGGCCGAAACAGGATCGACGAACGTCTAAACACGTTAGCTTTGTCCCGGTTAGATACCACCGTTATCGGTTCAAACAGTATAGTTGCAAATGACAACCATGCTCCGGTGGCAATGGCTGCGTAAGCAGTCGGATCTACCGATCTTTAAGCCCTGACGCCTAGCCGCGTCAGGCGGGGTTCGCAGGCACCTGGCAACAGAAGCCTGCATTTTCAATTCATTATGATCCGATCTTCATTTAGCGTGTGAAGTCCGTGATGACGGCGGTTCCCGGTGGAGTCGGTCCGCGCATCGCTGCGAGTTCGGCGCTGGCCCCCGACAGAGTGACTTCGCGTGACACCATCGGGCGGATGTCCACCTGTCCGCGTTCGATCATGTCGAACAGCGTCGGGTATTTCCAGGCAGGCATCCCGCGCGTCCCGAAAAAGGACAGCTGTTTGCCGTAGATGCCGCGCATGTTGACGGTCATCATGCCGGTTTCGCCTGCGGGCATGCCGACCTGAACATGCCGCCCGAGGATGCGCAGGCAATCGATGGAGGCGTTTGTGGTGACCTCGATTCCGAGGGCTTCAATCGACACATGGGCACCGCCGCCGGTGATGTCATGGATTGCGCTGGCGACGTCTTCCTTGGTTGCGTTCACCGCCGCATCGGCGCCGAGGCTTTTCGCGTGTTCGAGCTTTTCATCCACCACGTCGACCACCACGACCTGCGCGCCCAGCATCTTGGCCAAGAGCATTGCCGAAAGACCGATGCCGCCGGTGCCATGCACCGCGACCCACTCCCCGGCGCGGACATTGGCGCGGTCGGTCAGGGCGTGCCAGGCGGTTGTGACGCGGCAGCCCAGACCGGCGGCCAGCGCGGGGGACATGCTTTCGGGCAGGGGGACGAGGTTGTGATCGAACGGCACGGCCACCAGTTCGGCATAGGCGCCCGGTATGCCGAAGCCGGGCACGATCTGGCTTGCGCAGGTGTTCGACACGCCGGTGTGGCAAGCCGGGCAGGACCCGCAGGACAGGATGAAGGGCGCGATGACGCGCTCGCCCACCTTGTGTTTCGCCAGAGGTCCGGCCTCGACCACAGTGCCGCAATACTCATGGCCCAGAATGTCGCCCGGTTTCACCTTGGGGTGTTCGCCCGTCCAACCGTGGAAGTCTGAGCGGCAGACGCCGCAGGCCGCCACTTCCAGAACGACGCCGTTCTCGGGGCAGGCCGGATCGGCCACGGTTTCGATGGACAGATCTTCGTTGAACGCCCGGATCACGGCTGCGCGCATGGTGGTCTCCTCCCTCTTTGGGACGCATATGAATTCGGCATCGCGTGAAGATCAAAGAAAAAATCCCGCGGGAAGATCCGGCGATCACGCGTCTTTTCCTTGACCTCGCGGGGTTTGGCGGGGTCACTTGAGCCGATGATGTGGCGAAGTCTTCTTGTTTGTCTGTGCCTTGCGCAGCCTGCCCAAGCCTGCCGGACGGCGCTGATTCTGGCGATGGACGTGTCGCAATCCGTTGATCCGGGCGAGTACCGTTTGCAGATCGACGGGCTGGCTGCCGCTCTGCGCGATCCCGAGATTGCAGAAATCCTTGTGCGCGATCAGGTGGCGCTGAGTGTGATCCAGTGGTCGGGGGTCGATGCGCAGGAAGTCAGCCTTGATTGGACCCAGATGCTCAGCCCCAGTCATGTGCAGCTTTTTGCGAATGCCGTTCAGCGCCTGCCGCGCGCGTTCGTCATGTCAAACACCGCCCCGGCCGAGGCGATGAGCCACGCTCTCAAGCATTTTGAGCGTGGACCGGACTGCGCGCGGCGGGTTATCGATATGTCGGGTGACGGTACTCCGAACGCAGGGGGCGAGGTGAGTCGCCTGCGCCGGAATGCAGAACGCTCGGGCGTGACGGTGAATGGGCTGGCGATCGAGGGGCTGGGCCGGGCGATCACCAACTTCTATCTGCGCAATGTCATCACTGCGGATGGATTCGTTGAAACGGCGCGCGGTCACCGCGATTATGCCCGCGCGATCCGCCGCAAAATCCTACGTGAAATCAGTTCGGTCTTTGGCTGACGGAATTCCGCGCGTTTGATGACTTTACGGCAAGCGCGGCCTTTCGTTTTGGATTTTATGCAATATGATCGAGACAGACTCGGGAGACCTCCGGCATGACGACTGGCATCAATTATGGAAGCCTGATGCATCAGGCGATGCGCGGATTGATCCGCACCGTTCTCGAAGGCGTCCAGAAGGATGGATTGCCGGGGGATCACCACTTTTTCATCACCTTCGATACGGGACACCCGGACGTTGAAATTGCGGATTGGCTGTCGGACCGCTACCCCGGTGAAATGACCGTGGTCATGCAGCACTGGTTCGACAATCTTGAGGTGGCCGAGGACGGTTTTGCCGTGACGCTGAACTTCGGTGACGCACCGGAGCGGCTGTATATCCCGTTCGATGCGATTCTTACCTTTGTCGACCCGTCGGTGGAATTCGGACTGCGGTTCGAAGGTACCGAGGGTGAAGGGATTGAGGACGGTGCTCTGGTTCCGGCTCCGCGTCCGGTGGCCGAGCCGAAGACCCGCAGCAAAGCGCCTGAAGCGGACAGCCCGAAGACCGAGCGCAAGGATGCCGAGGTCGTCAGTCTCGACACGTTCCGCAAGTAGCCCCTGCGCCAGTTTGACAATTGCTCTGCGGGGCGCTTGCGGCTAAACGGCATGCAACTGCATACCGAGGAGGCCCAGATGGCTCAGACCCGCACCGAATCCGACAGTTTTGGCCCGCTTGAGGTGCCGTCCGAAAAGTATTGGGGCGCGCAGACGCAGCGGTCGATCATGAACTTTCCCATCGGCTGGGAAAAGCAGCCCGTCGCGATTGTCCGCGCTCTGGGTGTGATCAAGAAAGCCTGTGCGCAGGCCAACAAGGCGTCCGGCGATCTGGATGCCAAGCTGGCCGATGCGATCATCCAGGCGGCGGGCGAGGTCATCGACGGCAAGTTCGACGACAACTTCCCGCTGGTGGTCTGGCAGACCGGGTCGGGCACCCAGTCGAATATGAACGCCAACGAGGTCATTGCGAACCGCGCAATTGAAATTCTCGGTGGCGTGATCGGATCGAAAGACCCGGTGCACCCGAACGATCACTGCAACATGGGCCAGTCGTCGAACGACACCTTCCCGACTGCGATGCACATCGCCGCGGCGATGACGGTGCGCGACGTGCTGCTGCCGGGGCTGGAAAAGCTGCTGGCCGGGCTTGAGCAGAAGTCCGAGGAATTCAAGGACATCATCAAGATCGGCCGGACCCATACGCAGGACGCCACGCCGCTGACATTGGGGCAGGAGTTCTCGGGCTATGCGCATCAGATCCGCCAGGGCATCGCGCGGGTTAACGCCTGCCTGCCGGGCATCTACGAGCTGGCGCAGGGCGGCACGGCTGTCGGCACCGGTCTTAACACCAAGAAGGGCTGGGGCGAGACCGTGGCGGCGAACATGGCCGAGATCACCGGTCTGCCGTTCGTGACCGCGCCGAACAAGTTTGAAGCACTGGCCGCGCATGACGCGATGGTGTTCATGTCGGGCGCTTTGGCGACTGTTGCTGGGTCCTGCTACAAGATCGCCAACGATATTCGTCTTCTTGGCTCTGGCCCGCGTTCGGGTCTGGGTGAATTGATCCTGCCGGAAAACGAGCCGGGCTCGTCGATCATGCCGGGCAAGGTCAACCCGACGCAGGCCGAGGCGCTGACGCAGGTGGCGGCGCATGTGATGGGCAACGACGCGGCGATCAAGTTTGCCGGCTCTCAGGGGCATTTCGAGCTGAACGTCTACAACCCGATGATGGCCTACAACCTGTTGCAGTCCATGCAGTTGCTGGGCGACGCGGCGGACAGCTTTACCGAGCGGATGCTCTTGGGCATCGAGGCCAATGAGCCGCGCATCGACAAGCTGATGAAGGAAAGCCTGATGCTGGTGACGGCGCTGGCGCCGACCATCGGCTATGACAACGCCACCAAGGTTGCCAAAACCGCGCACAAGAACGGCACGACCCTCAAGGAAGAGGCGATTGCGCTGGGCTTTGTGGATGAAGAGACCTTTGATCGCGTGGTCCGCCCAGAGGACATGATCGGTCCGAAGGGGTAAGCCGTTTCAAAACGGCTTGGGACGCGATTTTGAAATCGCGTGGGCAAGGCCCTTTCAAGGGCCTTGCTTCGCTCTGCGGGGGGCTTATCCTGAGAGCATGAGCAACGTCACCAACCTCAACCAGTTCCGCAAGACCAAGGCGCGGGCCGAGAAGCGCGCCAAGGCGGATGAGAATGCGGTGAAGTTCGGTCGGACCAAGGCGCAGAAGGCGTTGGAGAAAGCGCAGGCCGAGAAGGCGAAGCGCGATCTGGACGGCAAATCCACCACATGAGCGGACGGCCCGTGAAACGGTCGCTGACTTTGCGGGGACATCGCACCAGCGTGTCGCTGGAAGATGCGTTCTGGCGCGCATTCCGGGACATTGCCGAGGCGCGGGACATGCCGATCAATGCGCTGGCAGCAGAGATCGATGAAGAGCGGGAGATCGAGGTCGGATTGGCTTCGGCGATCCGGGTCTATGTGCTGGCGTGGTATCGGGATGGAGAGGTGCCAACACAATCGTCGGGCGCGGAAAGTCGTTAGTGCAAGCGTCCGCCCGCCATGGGGCGGGCGGACGCGCCGCCGCCGCTGGCGCGACGGCGGGTCTCATGACTGGCAATCTTAGCCGATCACATTGTGCTCCGGCCCATAGGGAAAACCGGTGATGTTGGTCGCCCCATCCTCGGTCACGACCAGAATGTCGTGTTCGCGGTAGCCACCGGCACCCGCTGTGCCTTCGGGGATCCAGAGCATCGGTTCGATGGAGACCACCATGCCCGGCTCCAGCACCGTGTCGATATCCTCGCGCAGTTCCAGACCGGCTTCGCGGCCATAGTAGTGGCTGAGGATGCCGAAGGAGTGACCGTAGCCGAAGGAGCGGTATTGCAGCAGGTTTTCCTGCGCAAACAGACGGTTGATCTCGTCGCAGATCTGGGCGCAGGAGATACCCGGACTGATCAGGCTCAGGCCCAGTTCATGCGCGGCGACGTTGGCCTTCCAGATCCGCAGGGACTCGGCATCGGGTTCCCCAAGGAACAGCGTGCGTTCCAGCGCCGTGTAATAGGCCGAGATCATCGGGAAGGTATTGAGGCTGAGAATGTCGCCGTATTGAAGCTGCCGCATCGTCACCGGGTTGTGCGCGCCGTCGGTGTTGAGGCCGGACTGGAACCAGACCCAGCTGTCGCGCATCTCGCTGTCGGGGAAACTGCGGGCGATTTCCAGTTCCATCGCGTCGCGGCCTGCCATGGCGATGTCGATCTCGCGGGCACCCGCCTTGATCGCCTCGCGGATGGCATAGCCGCCCACATCCGCGACGCGCGCGCCTTCGGTGATGAGGGCGATTTCGGCGGGGGACTTGACCATGCGCGAGCGCATCGTGTCGGGGGCGATGTCGATTACCTCGGGGCTGTTCAGGAACGCATCGAGCGTGGCGCGGGCGGCGAGGGTCAGGTGATCGCCCTCGACACCGATGCGGCGGCCTGTGCCGACCAGTCCAGCAACAGCACGCCAGTAGTTGTTGCGCTCCCAATCGGTGTAGATGACGTTGTCGCAATGCGCGCGTCGCCACGGCTGGCCGCCGTCGATATTGGCGCTGACGGTGGTGCAGCTGTCATGGGTCACGACAAGGCCGTAGGGGCGGCCGAAGCTGCAGTAGAGAAAGCCCGAGTAATAGGCGATGTTCTGCATCGAGGTGAGCAGAACGGCGTCCAGATCATGGCTGGCCATGATCGCGCGCAGGCCCGCGATGCGCTGATCGTACTCGGCCTGCGCAAAGGGAAGGGGGGCCTTGTCGCCATTTTGGCAGGTGAAGGTCTGAGGACGGTTTGGGGTATCGAACATGGTCAAGTCTCCGTGCATCCGCCGGGACTCATGCAAAACGCCCGGCATCACATCCGGGCGTTCAGGACGATACGCTTTCTATTGAAAGCTTGATGTGGGTCTTGTTCCGACGACGCCATCGTCGGCACATCTGGGAGTTGGATGGCGAAAGGTAGTGAGTCTGTCAATCGGTTTGGTGGGGTGGGCGTGCCTTCATGTACCTGAAGGTATGTCATGCCGTCTGAACGCAAAGCCAGCGCCCGCCTTGGGGCGGGCGGACGCGTCTCCGCCGCTGCGCGACGGCGGGAGGTCATCTTGACTGGAGTGCCGACTCTTCAAGCGGCACTCCGCAGGGATCAAAGACGACGGTTGATGGCGACAGTGCCAAGCAGCATGTCGGTCAGACCCTGGCCGCGTTCGGTGAGGAACATCATCGCGATGGAGATCAGTTGCAGCGGGAAGACTGCCATCGACACGGTGTAGCCCAGCGTGTGCATGAAGGCCTGGCTGAAGTCGAAATGCTCGCCCCGGCTGTCGCGGAATTCGATCGACATCAGGCGCATCCCCCAGGTGGCGGAGCGTCCGGTGATCGTCGCCACGCGGTAGATGAAGCCGGTGACGAAGAACAGGAACGGCAGGAAGAAGATCCCGATGAACGCCGTCATCACCACCACGGGCACCAGCAGGGCCGCGATCAGGACCGCGTCGACCAGCCAGGCCAGACCGCGCTTGATGGTCACGCTGTCATAGAACTCGGGCTGAACCATCGGGTCAGGCAGGTTGGGATAGGTGTCGGTGGCGTACATTGTCGAAAACCGTTCTTTCACTGAGAGAGGGGTGTGGCCCCGATATGGGGCCACGGGAGGAGCGTACAAGGATCAGGCGTCTTCGGTTTCGCGGCTTTCCTTCGCGGCCTTGGCGCGTTCGTCCATGAACTGGTCGAACTCGGCCTTGTCCTTGGCATCGCGCAGACGCTTGAGGAAGGCTTCGAAATTTTCCTGCTCTTCTTCGAGGCGACGCAGGGTTTCGTTCTTGTAAGCGTCGAAGGCAGTGTTCCCGGACGAACGCATCGCGGTGAATTTCGGGGACATGCGGCGGCTGCTGCAGGATTTGTTGAACATGCGTTTGCTCCAGATCATATAGGCGAGAAGGGCGAGGCCGACCGGCCAGAAGAAGATAAAGCCAAGGACCATTGCGGCGATCCAGGCGCCTTTACCTTTGTTGTCCAGCCACGCCTCGGCGCGGGAGAACCAGCCCGAACGGGCGGGAAGAGAAGCGGGGGCGGCGATCGTACTCATTTTCAACTCCGTTGTTTGCGTAATGTGAATGTCTTTCACATTGAATAGATCGGGGTTGAGGTTGGTGTTTGCAAGGGAAGATGTGAATGTTTTTTACATTCACTTATTTTATGAAGTAAAATCAGATAGTTGTGCGGACAAAATTTCCGGAAGCAGCGCCGGATTCAGTGGAAAAACATGGCGTGGGGTGCCTGCGGCGGCCCAAACCGTGTCGAAATCCAGCAGGCGGGGATCGAGCCATGCGCGGATCGGGGACAGGTGTCCCACGGGGGCGACCCCGCCAATGGCAAAGCCTGTCTGAGTGCGGATCAGTCCGGCATCCGCCTTGCCCAGCGGTTCCCCCGCGCATGCGGACGCCTTGTCGCCATCGACCCGGTTGCCACCGGCTGTCAGGAACAGAACCGCATCGCCGTTCCGTTCGGCGCGGAAGATGATGGATTTCACGATCTGGTCGATGTGACACCCCACGCTGTCGGCCGCCTCCTGCGCGGTGCGGGCCTGACCCACGTCGCGAATATCCGCAGGCAGACCTGCAGCTTCGAGGGCGGCGCGGACGCGTTTGAGGCTCTTGCTCATGGGGTGCCTTTCGCTCTTTCCTGACGTTCACGGTGTCATATGCCGTAGTTCGGCTGCAGAAAAGGTGAGATTGCCCATTGTGCAATGGACCTGTCTGCCCTTATTGTAGACGACAGCCCAATCCGTTTTGCGGACTCGTGGGCCAAGAGTTTCGCTGTCGTGAGCATCGGCACAGTGTCCTGAGCTTCCGACACGCTGTTACGGCCGAAAGGCCTTCTACAAACACCTGAGGTTTTTCGAACATCAGGTTCGCAACGGACGCAGTCGCTTCGCGGCATGTGTCGGAGAAGAAACGCGATGAAACGCGCGCAGAACATGAGGCTTGAGCGACGGGGCATTTCACCCCGGCCAGCCGCTGCGCCCTCTCTCGCCACGACAAGACACACCCGATCCGGTCCACCTTTATACAGAGGCGGGCCGCGACGGTTGTGCGCACGGAATTTATGCCCAAGAAAATGCTTATCGATGCCACCCACGCGGAAGAGACACGCGTTGTGGTGGTCGATGGAAACAAGGTCGAGGAGTTTGACTTTGAGTCCGAAAACAAGCGCCAGCTCGCTGGCAACATCTATCTCGCAAAAGTAACACGGGTCGAGCCGTCGCTTCAGGCGGCGTTCGTGGATTATGGCGGCAACCGTCATGGGTTCCTGGCCTTCTCCGAAATCCACCCGGATTATTATCAGATCCCGGTGGCGGACCGCGAGGCGCTGCTTGAGGAAGAGCGGGCTTATGCCGAGTCGCAGGCGCGCCGCGACGATGAAGACGAAAAGCCCAAATCGCGCCGCGGGCGCGGGCGCAACCGTTCGCGGGCGGCTAAGTCCGAGAGTGACGATGCCGTAGCGACCAAGGACATTTCCGAGGAAATCTCGGGGATGGAGACCATCGACCTGTCCGAAGACGGGGACGAGGATGAAGGTCTGTCGCCCATGGAAACCGTGGCGGAGACCCCGGTTGAGGAACCCGAAGATGCAGACGGGTTCGAGGTTGAGGACTCTGTCGCAGAGGACGACGACGCCGAAGACGGTGACGAAGACGACAAGGCGCAGCCGGCGGACCGCGACGAGACCATCGAAGCGGTTGCCGATGACGATACGCAGGAAGACATCCGCCCGGCGCGCAAGCCGCGCCCGAAGCGATACAAGATCCAGGAAGTGATCAAGGTGCGCCAGATCCTTCTGGTGCAGGTCGTCAAGGAAGAGCGCGGCAATAAGGGTGCGGCGCTGACCACCTATCTGTCGCTGGCGGGCCGGTACTGTGTGCTCATGCCGAACACCGCGCGCGGTGGTGGCATCAGCCGCAAGATCACCAATGCACCGGATCGCAAGAAGCTCAAGGAAATCGCCAATTCCATCGACGTTCCGAAAGGGGCGGGCCTGATCATCCGGACCGCTGGTGCGAAACGCACCAAGACCGAGATCAAGCGCGACTACGAGTACCTCCAGCGCCTGTGGGAGCAGATCCGCGAACTGACGCTGAAATCCATTGCGCCGGCGAAGATCTACGAAGAGGGCGACCTGATCAAACGGTCGATCCGCGATCTTTACAACCGGGATATCGACGAGGTTCTGGTCGAGGGCGAACGCGGCTACCGCATCGCCAAGGACTTCATGAAGATGATCATGCCGTCCCACGCCAAGAACGTGAAGCATTACGTTGACCAGATGCCGCTGTTCGCGCGGCATCAGGTGGAATCCTACCTGTCGGGCATGTTCAACCCGACGGTGCAGCTCAAGTCCGGCGGCTATATCGTGATCGGCGTGACCGAAGCGCTTGTGGCGATCGACGTGAACTCGGGCCGGGCCACCAAGGAAGGCTCGATCGAGGAAACCGCGCTCAAGACCAACCTTGAGGCCGCCGAAGAGGTGGCGCGTCAGCTGCGTCTGCGGGACCTTGCGGGCCTGATCGTGATCGACTTCATCGACATGGACGAGCGCAAGAACAACAACGCCGTCGAGAAGCGCATCAAGGACAAGCTCAAGAACGACCGTGCCCGGATTCAGGTGGGTCGGATTTCGGGCTTTGGCCTGATGGAAATGAGCCGTCAACGCCTGCGCCCGGGCATGATCGAGGCGACGACACAGCCGTGCCCGTCCTGTCATGGCACGGGTTTGATCCGTTCGGATGACAACATGGCGCTGCAGGTGCTGCGACAGATCGAGGAAGAGGGCGTGCGGCGTCGGTCGCGCGAGGTGCTGGTCCGCTGTCCGGTGTCCATCGCCAACTTCCTTATGAACCAGAAGCGCGAACATGTGGCCCAGATCGAAGCGCGCTACGGCATGTCCGTGCGGATTGAGGGCGACGTCCACATGGTCAGCCCGGACTTCACCATGGAGAAGTTCAAGACCGCGACGCGTTCGGTGCCCGAAGCGACAGCGCCTGTGGTGTCGGTCGATACCTCGATCATGGATCAGGTCGATGAGGACGCGGCGGAAGAGGAAGATCAGGTCGAGGCCGCTACCGATGCGGCAGAGGATGACGCCAACAAGCCCAAGAAACGCCGCCGCCGGTCGCGCCGGGGGGGGCGTGGCCGCAACCGCAACCGGGATCGTCAGGACGAAGGCGAGACCCCGCAGGAGGCCGCAGGCGACGCAGACGAACAGCAGGATGCGCCTGCAGAGGCCGAGCCGGTAGAGGCTGAGGCGCAGGAGGCCGCCGCAGAGGTGACCGAGGCGCCGGTCGAAGAAGCGGCACCGGCAAAACCCAAGCGCACCCGGTCCCGGTCGAGGAAGGCCAAGGACAAGGACGAGACTGTTGCGGCTGTAGCGGATGCGGACGCCCCTGCAGAAGAAACCCCTGCAGAGGCAGACGCGGAAGAGGCAGCACCGGCACCGAAGAAGTCCCGCAGCCGGACGTCTTCGCGCAGCAAGGCAGCAGACGCGGCTCCGGCAGAGGCAGAGGTGGCCGAGACCGCCGAGGCACAGCCCGAGGCCGAAGCCGAAGAAGCGCCGAAGAAGAAGCGTACCCGCTCCCGCAAGAAGGCCGAGCCGGCCGAAGACGGCGCCGAGGTGGCCGAGGAGCCGAAGAAACCGGCAAAGCGCAGCCGGGCGAAAAAGCCGGCCAAGGCAGAGGACGCCCCCGAAGCCGCGCCGGTTCCGACGGAAGAGATCGCACCGGTTCCTGAAGTTGTCACACCGGAGCCCGAGCCTGTTGCCGAAGCCCCGACGCCCGCGCCCGAGCCGGAACAGGCGGCCCCTGCGCCGCAGCCCGAACCGGAGCCGGTGGGGGCAGATGCGGACGTGTCGGCTGATGAGGAACCGAAGAAGAAGCGCAAAGGCTGGTGGTCGCTCGGTCGCTGACCCGAGCGATGCCTAAGGAACAACGCCCCCGTGTTTGCCTCGGGGGCGTTTTCTTTTGCGGCTCAGGCTTTGCGGATCACCCAGAGCATGGCATCGCCGTCTGCGATGCTGCTGACAAGGGTGTGCCCGGCCTCGTTGCAGAAATGCGGCATGTCGACAATGGCGGCGGGATCGTCGGTGCGCACATGCAGCTCCGCACCTGAGGAAAGGCCCATCAGGCGCTTTCGCGCCTTGAGAACGGGCAGGGGGCACAGCAGCCCGGTGGCATCAAGTTCTTCGCTCATATCGCCGGATTTAGGCGGCGCAGGCGGCGCTGTCCACTGTCGTGGCACAATCATGTGACCGCGCGTCGCGTGACAGGGCGCACGGCTTGGCATATGTCGGAGCTATGTTGGAATTTCAGATCATCGATGCAGCGCTTCTGCCGGCCATGAGCGTCGCGCTGCTGGCCGGGGCGCTGTCGTTTCTGAGCCCCTGCGTGCTGCCCATCGTGCCGCCGTACCTGGCTTACATGTCGGGCGTGAGCGTGGCCGATATCGAGGCTGGTGGCGAAGGGCGCAAGCGCGGAGTGATCGCAGCGCTGTTCTTTGTGCTGGGACTGTCGACGATCTTTATCCTGCTGGGGTTCACGGCCTCGGCATTCGGGGCGTTTTTTCTGGAATACCAGACACAGCTGGCGCAGGCGTCGGGCGTTGTGGTGATCCTGTTCGGGCTGCATTTCCTGGGCGTTTTCCGCATCCCGTTTCTGGATCAGGAAGCCCGGCTTGAGGCGGGTCAGCAGGGCGGTTCGGCCTTTGGCGCCTATGTTCTGGGGCTGGCTTTCGCCTTTGGATGGACGCCCTGCATCGGTCCGCAGCTGGGGGCGATCCTGTCGATGGCCGCAAGCGAGGCGTCGGTGACGCGCGGCACGCTTTTGCTGGCCGTCTATGCGGCGGGTCTCGGGATACCGTTTCTGTTGGCAGCGATGTTCCTGACCCGTGCGATGGGCGTGATGAACCGCATCAAGAAGCACATGCGCAAGATCGAACTGGCGATGGGCGCGCTTCTGGTAATCGTCGGGATCGCGCTGGTGACGGGCGCGTTCACCTCGTTTGCCTTCTGGCTGTTGGAGACCTTCCCGGGGCTGGCGCTTCTGGGGTAACCCGCTCAGCGGGTGGCGCGGGCCCTGAGCACCGATTGACCGAGCGTAATCGTGTAGGCCTCGAGAGCCGCGAGCGCGCGATCCACCGACGCCACATCGCGCGCTTCCAGACCGCTGACAATCGCGCGGTGCAGGTCGATGATTTCGGCCCGGCTGCGCGCAGTGAAGGTGATCATGTTCATCAGCGGCTGCATCGCCTCGACACTTCCGGCAAGGTGATAGCTGAGCACCTCGTTGCCCGCACAATCGACCAGCGCGCGGTGGAAGGCCACGTCGGAGGCGCAGAACGCCTCGTCCGACAGATCGGGTGCCGACTGCGTTTCGATCTCGTTCCGCATCGTGGCTAGCAGGCTGTCCGTGCGCCGTTCGGCGGCCAGCGACGTGCAACTGCGTTCGAGCGCATAGCGGGCCTCGCAGGCGACCTGAAAGCTGATCGCGTTCATGCCGAGCAGAAGGGTCGAGGTCGTGACCTGCTGCGCGCGGGCCTCGTCATAGGACAGGTGATTGACAAACGCCCCGCCAAACGCGCCGCGTTCGGTGCGGATCAGCGATTGCGCGGCCAGCCGTTTCAGCGCTTCACGCACCGTCGCACGGGACACGCCGTGCTGTTCCGCAAGTTCCGCCTCGGAGGGCAGACGGTCTCCGACCAGCAGCCGCCCATCGACGATTGCGGTGCGGATGGCGTCCGCGATCTGGGCGGACAGGCTTTTCTCGGGTTCTGCATTTTTCATTTGTCAGGCATTTAATTGTCTGACAATTATTTTGGCAAGCCCTGAGTCGCAGGGTGCGGGAGGAATTTGCATGTTGGCCGAGCGGATCAGACAGATGAGCGCGCCTCACTGGCTGGCTCTTTACGGAGGGGTGCTGCTGTGCTGGCTTCTGCTGGCCCTGATGGCGGTGCCTGCCGATCTGCGTGACGTGGCCCGTGTTTTCGGTGGCGATTTCTGGGAGGCGTTCTGCACCACAACACCCGACGCGGCAGGGTTCCTGCGGCTTTGGGTCATGTGGGGTCTGATGTCTGGCGCGATGATGGCGCCGACGGCGCTGCCGGCGCTGGCCACCTATGACGATTTGGGGAAGTCGACCGAGACCGATCTCGGCGCGCTTCTCGTGGGATATCTCGCTGTTTGGCTCGGATTCTCGGCAGGTGCGGCCGGGTTGCAGATTGCGCTGTTCAGCCAAGGCTGGGTGAGCGCGTTCGGAGACAGCCGGTCGGCGGTGCTGTCGGGCGGATTGCTGGTGCTGGCCGGAGCGTATCAGTTCAGTGCGCTGAAGGAGGCGTGTCTGGCCAAGTGCCGGATGCCACTGACCTTTTTCATGGCGCATTGGGACGAGGGGGCCTTGCGCAACGGGCTGCGGTTGGGCGCGGTGTGCCTTGGCTGCTGCTGGGCGCTGATGCTGCTGGGTTTTGTCGGCGGTGTGATGTCGCTGGGCTTTATGGGTCTGGCCACGCTGGTCATGACTTTGGAAAAACTGCGCGCCGGGGCCTGGATCACCCGGCCTCTGGGGCTGGTCCTGATCGGGTCGGGCCTTGCTGTGGCGCTCTTTGGATCTTGAGGGAGAAACGCGATGAGTGATCGTATCGATGTGGCGCAAAAGCTGGACAACCGCCACCCGGCGGCAGAACGGCGTGGGCCGGAGATTCAGCCCTGGGCCATCAAAGGGGAGCTGATCCTCAACTGCAACTGCACGGTGTTCTGTCCCTGCGTTGTGAGCCTGGGCAAGCACCCGCCCACCGAAGGGCATTGCCAGACCTGGGGCGGGGTGCGGATCGATTCCGGTCATTACGGGGATATCGACTTCTCGGGTCTGAATATCGGCCTGCTGATCGAGATCCCCGGCATGATGAGCCGCGGCAACTGGAAAGTCGCGCTGTTCGTCGACGAGCGTGCGGACGATGCGACCTTCGATGCACTGGTCAAGGTGTTCAGCGGTGCGGCCAAGGGTACGACGGGCCTGTTCCAGGTGCTGGTGGGTGAGTTCCTTGGGGCCGAGCGTCAGCCGGTGACCTACGAGACCGAAGGCAACACGCGGCACATCACCGTGGGGCGCAAGATCCAGGGGATCGTGCATCCGGTGGGCGGGGCCGATCCGGACAAGGATCTGGTGATCACCAACACCCAATACTGGATGGGGCCGGATATCACCGTGGCCACGGCGACCAAGGGCAAGGTGCGCGCCTATGGGCGGGTCTGGGATTTCGACGGACGCAGCGCCGAGATTTGCCAGATCGACTGGCACGGTCCCAAGTAAGATGCGGATCTTCCCGGAGTATTGCGTGACCATGGCGCGGTACAATGCGTGGCAGAACGCGCAGTTGCGGGCAGCGTTCGAGACGCTGTCCGATGCGGAGCTGCGCAAGGAGCGGAAAGCGTTTTTCGGGTCGATCTTCAAAACGGCGAACCACATTCTTTGGGCCGACCGCATGTGGATGGCGCGTCTCGGGTTGGGAGAGGCTCCGGAGGGAGATCATCTTTCACTGACGCCAACCCCGGCGGTCTGGGCGGGGGAACGCTACAAGACCGACGCGCGGCTGCTGCATTGGGCAGACCATCTCGATGCCGTCGATCTCAAGGGAGATGTGAACTGGCGTTCGGTGATGGCGGAGCGGGATTTCTCGCATCCGTTCGATCTGTGCGTCATGCATCTGTTCAATCATCAGACCCATCATCGCGGGCAGATCCACGCGATGCTGACGGCGGCGGGGGCCAAGGCGCCCGTCACCGATATCCTGTTCATGCCCGAGGACGGGCCCTGGTTGTAACCTTTCGGTCTGCTGGATGGCGCTCGCGCATGGCGCATCGCCCCACCCACCATCCCGAGTTCTGTGCATGAGGTGTGCGCATGGCTATGATTTCTCCGTCCCGGCGGGTGCGCCGGACCCCTTTTTCGGATGGCAATGAGGCTGCCGGGGTCAAGGCGTATACCGTCTATAACCGGATGCTTCTGCCGACTGTGTTCCGGTCTGTTGAGGAGGATTACCGCCACCTGAAGGAAGCGGTGCAGGTCTGGGACGTGGCCTGCGAGCGGCAGGTCGAGCTGCGCGGTCCGGATGCCGGGCGGCTGATGCAGATGCTCACCCCGCGCGATCTGCGGTCGATGCTGCCGGGGCAGTGCTATTACGTTCCCATCGTCGACGAGACGGGCGGGATGCTGAACGACCCTGTGGCGGTGAAGCTGGCCGAGGACCGGTGGTGGATCTCGATTGCCGACAGCGATCTGCTTTACTGGGTGAAGGGGCTGGCCTATGGGTTCCGGCTGGACGTGCTTGTGGATGAACCGGATGTGTCGCCACTGGCGGTGCAGGGGCCGAAAGCCGACGACCTGATGGCACGGGTGTTTGGCGATCAGGTGCGCGACATCCGGTTTTTCCGCTACAAGATGCTCGATTTTCAGGGCCGGTCGCTGGCGGTCGCGCGGTCTGGCTATTCGCGTCAGGGCGGGTTCGAGATCTATGTCGAGGGCGGCGATATCGGGATGCCGCTCTGGAATGCGCTGATGGAGGCGGGCAAGGATCTGGATGTCCATGCGGGCTGCCCCAACCTGATCGAGCGGATCGAGGGTGGTCTGCTGAGCTATGGCAATGATATGACCGACAACAACACGCCGCATGAATGTGGGCTGGGCAAATTCTGCAACACGCAGACCGCGATCGGCTGTGTGGGGCGCGACGCGCTGCTGCGGGTGGCGCAGGAGGGGCCGATCCGGCAGATCCGGGCGATCGAGATCCACGGGGATCGGGTGCCGCTGTGCGACAGGCCATGGCCCTTGATGGCGGGTGACAAACAGGTGGGTCAGGTGACAAGCGCGGCGTGGTCGCCGGATTTTGGAACCAACGTGGCCATCGGCATGGTGCGGATGACCCATTGGGATGAGGGCACCGATCTGGACGTGGTGCTTCCGGATGACGTGCGGGCGGCGCAGGTCTGGGAGACCTTCTGGGTCTGAGTGAGCGGAGATCGTGGGAGTGAGGGGCCAGCCCCTCACGCTCCCCGGAGTTTATTGGCAAGATGAAAAGGAGCAAGGCATGTTCAAGGCATTGATGGTTCGCAAGGACGAAGAGACCGGCAAGACATCTGCGGCGGTGGAAGAGATCGGTCTCGAGGATCTGCCGCAGGCCGAGGTGACGGTGTCGGTCGAGTATTCGACGGTGAACTACAAGGACGGGCTCTGCATCGGGCCGGGGGGCGGGCTTGTGCGCAAGTATCCGCATGTGCCGGGGATCGACTTTGCCGGGACCGTCGAGGCGTCGGACGATGATCGCTACAAGCCGGGCGACAAGGTGGTTCTGACCGGCTGGCGTGTCGGTGAGGCGCATTATGGCGGTTATTCCCAGAAGGCGCGTGTGAAGGCCGATTGGCTGGTGCCGCTGCCCGAAGGTCTGGACACGCGTCAGGCGATGGCGGTGGGCACGGCGGGCTTTACGGCGATGCTGGCTGTGATGGCGCTTGAGGATCACGGCATCAAGCCGGGTCCGGTTCTGGTGACAGGTGCTGCGGGCGGTGTCGGGTCGGTGGCGACGGCGATCCTGGCCAATCTGGGTCACAAGGTGGCGGCGGTCACCGGGCGGCCTGAGCAGGCGGCCTATCTGGAATCGCTGGGCGCGACGCAGATCGTGGCGCGGGAAGAGATCAATGAGACGGTGAAGCGGCCGCTGGAGTCCGAGACCTGGGGTGGCTGTGTCGATGCCGTGGGCGGCGCGATGCTGGCCCGTGTGCTGGGTCAGATGGAATACGGCGCGTCCGTGGCCGCTGTCGGTCTGGCGGGTGGCGCGAACCTTCCGGCGACCGTAATTCCGTTCCTGCTGCGGGGTGTGAACCTCTTGGGCATCGACAGCGTGATGCAGCCTTATGACAACCGCGTGCGGGCGTGGCAGCGGATCGCAAAGGACCTGCCGATGGACAAGCTGGACGCGATGGTGACACCGGCGACACTGGCCGATCTGCCGCAGCTCGGGGCGGATATTCTGAAGGGCCAGGTCAAGGGTCGCGTTGTGGTCGACGTGGCTGCGGGCTGACGGGAGGTCTTCGCAAGGCGTGGTCTGAAAACGACCATTTCGAGACAGATACGCCGAAATCACCCTTTGAATTAAGGGGATTTCGCGAGAGCCGAATGTCGCAAAAACGACATGGATCGCCGCTCCGATTTGCATCGGGGCGGCGGTTCCGTTTAGGGTTGGACCATTGCGGAGCCCATCGGCACCGCAACCGGGGGCCAGCAGGCACACCGAAAAGACGGGGGCCGCCCGTCATCCTCTGAGCCCGAAGTCCAGTGTGCCAGGCATGCTGGCAAGACACGCAGGAGGGACGAGAGTGTTCACGAAAATCATGGTGCCCGTCGACCTGGCGCATGCAGACAAGCTTGACCGCGCGCTGCGTTGTGCCGCCGATCTGGCGCAGCGTTACGGTGCGAGCCTTGTCTATGTCGGGGTGTCGGCGGCGACGCCGGGATCGGTGGCGCACACGCCGCAGGAATTCGCCCGAAAAATGGAGAGCTTTGCCGCTTCTCAGGCCGAGACCACCGGGGTGCCCTCGGAAGGGCTGGCGCTGACGAGCCATGACCCTGCGGTGGACCTTGATCCGACTCTGCTCAGGGCGATCGAGGATACCGGAGCCGATCTGGTGGTCATGGCAAGCCACATACCAAACCTGTCGGACTATGTCTGGCCATCGAACGGCGGGACGGTGGCGCGGCGGGCAAAGGTGTCCGTCATGGTGGTGCGCTAGCGCCAGAGGGGAACCGAAGCTGGTTTCAGGCGTAGGTCACGAGACATAATCGGAGAAAAATTCAATCAGGGGGGCCTGTTCATGGCCGACACTTCAGCAAGTCAGGGGATACCCGAACCGGAGGGGACGTCCCAGATCATCGAGACCGACTACGAGATCGGTCAGGACAATATCGAAACGCAGATCGGGCCGTTCGGGCTCGATATTCATAACCCGGTCTTTCTGGTGTCCGGGATCAGCATCATTGCCTTTGTCTTTTATACGCTGGCGCTTCCGGAACAGGCCGGGGCCGCGTTCAGCTGGATGTTCAGCGCGGTCACCAAGGGATTTGACTGGTTCTTCCTCGGGTCGGCGAACATATTTGTGCTGTTCTGCCTGCTGCTGATCGTGTTGCCGGTCGGATCGGTGCGGCTTGGCGGTGCGGAGGCGACGCCGGATTACACCTATGTGGGCTGGTTCGCGATGCTGTTTGCCGCGGGTATGGGCATCGGGCTCATGTTCTACGGTGTGTCCGAACCGATGAGCCACTTCGGCTCATCGATGGGGGGCACGGCCGCGGAAGGAGGCGTGCGCACGGACTGGGCGCCTTTGGGGGCGGCAGCCGGGGATGAGCAGGCTGCCATCCGTCTGGCCTTTGCAGCGACAATCTTCCACTGGGGGCTGCACCCATGGGCCATCTATGCGGTTGTGGCTCTGGCACTGGCGCTGTTTTCCTACAACAAGGGTCTGCCGCTGACGATCCGGTCGGCGTTCTATCCGCTGCTGGGGGACCGGGTCTGGGGCTGGCCGGGCCACGTGATCGACATTCTGGCGGTCTTTGCCACGCTGTTCGGTCTGGCGACATCGCTTGGGTTCGGGGCCACGCAGGCCAATGCCGGTCTGAACGAGCTTTTTGGTGTGCCGGTTGGTCCGAGCACGGAGGTGATCCTGATCTCGGCCATTACGGCCGTCGCGCTGATCTCGGTTGTGCGCGGTCTGGATGGCGGGGTGAAAGTTCTGTCGGAGATCAATATGGGGCTGGCAGCACTTCTGCTGCTGTTTGTGCTGTTTGCCGGGCCGACGCTGGCCATCCTGACCGGATTTGTCGATTATCTTGCCGCCTATCTGCAATACCTGCCGGCACTGTCGAACCCGGTGGGTCGGGAGGATGTCAACTTCAGCCAGGGCTGGACCTCGTTCTACTGGGCCTGGTGGATCAGCTGGTCGCCGTTTGTGGGCATGTTCATCGCCCGTGTCAGCCGGGGCCGGACGGTGCGCGAGTTTGTCATCTGCGTGCTGCTCATCCCGTCGCTGGTCTGCGTGCTGTGGATGTCTGTCTTTGGCGGCGTGGCGATCCAGCAGGTTGTGCAGGACGGATACACGGCGGCGCAGGAAGCTCCGCTTGAATTGAAGCTGTTCAAGATGCTGGATGCACTGCCATTGGCCGGGATCACCAGCTTTATCGGCATCATTCTGGTGATCGTGTTCTTTGTGACCTCCTCGGATTCGGGGTCGCTGGTGATCGACACGATCACGGCAGGGGGCAAGGTCGATGCGCCGGTGCCGCAGCGGGTGTTCTGGTGCATCTTCGAAGGCGCCGTGGCCATCGTTCTGCTGCTGTCGGCGGGCGGTTTGCAGTCGCTGCAATCCATGGTGATTTCCACCGGTCTGCCGTTCACGGTCGTGCTGCTCATCATGTGCTGGGCGATCTGGAAAGGTCTGCTTGCGGAGCGACGCGCGCTCTGAGCTGATCGTATCGGATCATCGCGCCCCGTCCCGGCGTGTGCCGGGGCGGGGTTTTCTGTGTTCGGTCTCTTGACCCTGCGCGCGCGGCGGGGTCACTTGCCCGCAAGGGAGATCCATATGCTTGATATCGACTTCGTCCGGGCACAGTTTCCGGCCTTTTCCGAGCCTTCGCTTCAGGGGCAGGCGTTTTTCGAGAACGCGGGCGGCTCTTACACCTGTGGTCAGGTGATTGACCGGCTGACCCGGTTCTACCATGAGCGCAAGGTGCAGCCCTATGCGCCGTACGAGGCATCGCGTCTGGGTGGGGAAGAGATGGACGAGGCGCGGTCACGGCTGGCGACGCTTCTCGGGGTCGAAACGGATGAGGTGAGCTTTGGTCCGTCGACCACGCAGAACACCTACGTGTTGGCGCAGGCGTTCCGGCAGTTCCTGAAACCCGGTGAGGCGATCATCGTCACCAATCAGGATCACGAGGCCAATACCGGGCCGTGGCGGAGGCTGGCGGATGAGGGGATCGAGGTTCGGGAATGGAAAGTGGATCCGGACACCGGGCATCTGGACACGGATGAACTGGAGAACATGCTGGATGAGAACGTCCGGCTGGTCTGTTTTCCGCATTGCTCGAACGTCGTGGGTGAGATCAACCCGGTTCTGGACATCACTGCGATGTGCCACGCGGCGGGCGCATTCGTCTGTGTGGACGGGGTGAGCTATGCGCCGCATGGCTTTGTGAATGTGGGGGATCTAGGCCCGGATATCTATCTGTTCTCGAGCTACAAGACCTATGGCCCGCATCAGGGCATCATGGTGATGCGGCGCGGGTTGGGGCAGCTCCTGCCGAACCAGGGTCACTATTTCAACGCGGGCACGCTTTACAAACGGTTTACGCCTGCGGGTCCGGATCATGCGCAGGTGGCGGCCTGTGCGGGGATGGCGGATTACATGGATGCGCTGGCGGCGCATCATGGGGTGTCCGCGCATGGGGTGCATGATGTCATGCGGGCGCATGAGGTGGCTCTCTTGCAGCCGTTGCTGGATGCTGTGAAGGACCGCAATTCCGTGCGGCTGATCGGGCCGTCGGATGCCTCTGTGCGCGCGCCCACAGTGGCACTGGCGCTGAACCGCCCGGGCGAAGATGTGGCGGCTGAGCTGGCGCAGCACGGCGTCATGTGCGGGGGCGGCGATTTCTATGCGGTGCGTGCGCTCGAAGCGATGGGTGTGGATATGAACAAGGGCGTGCTGCGCCTCAGTTTCGTGCATTACACGTCGGAGGCCGAGGTGACGAAGGCCATCGAGGCACTGGACGCGGTGCTGTAGGGGGCTCTGCCCCCGTCCGCCTGCGGCGGACTCCCCCGAGGTATTTGGGAAACAGAGAAGACCTGAAAGGCGTTTGACCTTTGACGCGGCGCGGCTACGTGGCCGGAAAACGCATTTCCGAGGGGCAGCAGATGACATCTCCGACACTGGTCTGGATCCGGCGCGACCTGCGGCTGAGCGATCACGCGGCACTGACGGCGGCGGTGGCGCGCGGCGGTCCGGTGATCCCGGTGTTTCTGCGCGACGCCCTGGTCGATGGGCTGGGCGCTGCGCCGAAATGGCGGCTCGGCCTTGGGCTTGGGCATTTTGCCGAGGTGCTGGAGGGCAAAGGCAGCCGGTTGATCCTGCGGTCAGGCGACGCGCGCGCGGTGATCCCGGCGCTGGCGCAGGAGCTTGGAGCGGGGGCGGTTTATTGGCAGCGGGCCTATGACCCGGCTTCGGTCGAGCGGGATACGGATGTGAAGGCGGCGCTCAAGGATTTGGGAATCGAGGCCAAGAGCTTTGCCGGGCATCTCATGTTCGAGCCGTGGACTGTGGAAACCGGGCAGGGGACCTTTTACAAGGTTTATACGCCGTTCTGGAAATCGGTGCGCGACCGGTCGGTTGAGGCACCCATCGCGGCGCCGTCGGCTTTGCCTGCGCCGGACACCTGGCCCGACAGCGAGGTGCTGGAGGATTGGGCGCTTGGCGCGGCGATGAACCGGGGGGCGGACGTGGTGCGCCCGTTTGTGCAACTGGGCGAGCAGGCGGCGCAGGCGCGGCTGGGGGCGTTCATGGCGTCGAAGGTCGCACGCTACGACGTGACGCGTGATTTGCCTGCGGTTGACGGGACATCGAACCTGTCAGAAAACCTCGCGCTGGGCGAAATCAGCCCGGCGCAGTGCTGGCATGCCGGGCAGCGGGCCATGGAAGAGGGTAAGGCCGGGGCGGAGACCTTTCTGAAAGAGCTGGTCTGGCGCGAGTTTGCCTATCACCTGATGTGGCACACACCGCGCATCCTGACCGACAACTGGCGCGAGGAATGGGCGGCATTCCTGTGGAACGAGGACGAGCGGAAAGCCGAGGTCAAGGCGTGGAAACAGGGGCGCACGGGCATCCGTTTCGTCGATGCGGCGATGCGCGAGATGTATGTCACCGGGCGGATGCACAATCGCGGGCGGATGATCGTGGCCAGCTACCTGACCAAGCACCTGATGTGCCACTGGAAGATCGGCCTTCGGTGGTTCGAGGATTGCCTGATCGACTGGGACCCGGCGTCGAACGCGATGGGATGGCAGTGGTCGGCGGGTTCCGGCCCCGATGCCACGCCCTATTTCCGGGTGTTCAACCCGGTGACGCAGCTTGACAAGTTCGACAAGGATCGGGGTTATGTGAGCCGCTGGATCGCCGAGGGCTACAGGCGGCCGCATGACGATGCGCTGAAGTATTTCGAGGCCATTCCCCGTCGTTGGAAGATGACGCCCGATGACGTCTATCCCAGCCCGATCGTCTCACCGGAGGAAGGTCGGAAGCGTGCGCTGGCTGCCTACGAGAACCGGGATTTCTGAGGCGCTTTGAACCGCAGCGCGGAAATTATCGCAAGATGAACAAATTCCGTGACTTAACGTCCGTTATATCTTGTCTTTGCCGGGGGTGGACTACCTAGGGTTAACACTTGCCTGCCTTGGCCGGCTATGGCTAGTGTCACGTGACTTAGACAGCGGAAGACTTGCATGATCCTGACATCGACCGAAACTCAATCCAATCTGCCGCGCTATTTCGCTCAGGTTTTTGCGATAGCGGACAGGCTGCAAAAGGGACGGATTGATTTCATCCTGCCGGACGGTCGCCATTTTCGGGCCGAGGGCAAGGAGCCGGGTCCGGTGGCCGAGGTGCATGTGCACAACACCGATCTGTTCGCGCGATTGATCCGCGACGGCGATCTGGGCTTCAGCGACGCCTATCTCGAGGGGTGGTGGAGCTCACCGGATCTGCAGGCGTTCATGGATTTCGTGCATGGCGACAACAACGATGTCTATGACAGCTTTCCGGGCATGAAATTTGTCCGCTGGTACGAACAGTTGCGCTTCTGGATGCAGTCCAACTCAAAGCGTCAGGCGAAGAAGAACATCAGCTACCATTACGATCTGGGCAACGATTTCTATTCTCTGTGGCTGGACGAGACGATGACCTATTCTTCGGCCCTGTTCGAGACCGGGCAGGAGAGCACGGAAAAGGCGCAGACAGCCAAGTACAAAAGCATGGTCGATCAGATGGGCGCGCAACCTGGCGATCATGTGCTGGAGATTGGCTGTGGGTGGGGCGGTTTTGCCGAATACGCGGCGAAGGAACGGGGGCTCAAGGTCACGGGCCTCACCATCAGTGAAGAGCAGTATAAATACGCGGTGGACCGGATTGCGAAGGCCGGTTTGTCGGATCGTGTGACTTTCAAGTTGCAGGATTACCGGGATGAAAAAGGCCAATATGACGGCATCGCGTCGATCGAGATGTTCGAAGCGGTGGGGCAGAAATATTGGCCGACCTATTTCAAATCGGTGAAGAATTGCCTGAAGCCGGGCAAGAACGCGACGCTGCAGATCATCACCGTCGAGGAATCGCGCTGGGAGATTTATAATCGGGGCGTTGATTTTATTCAGAAATATATCTTTCCCGGGGGGATGCTTCCCAGCCCCGGTGTATTGCGGCAGGAGATCGAGGCGGCCGGTCTTGATGTGGCGCGCTCGATCGAATTCGGGGAGAGCTACAGCCAGACGCTGCGGCGCTGGCACGAGACGTTCAACGAAAAATGGGATCAGGTGGCCAGGCTCGGTTTCGACGAAAGATTCCGCCGGATGTGGAATTTTTACCTGACCTCTTGCGCGGCGACCTTCCATAGCGGAAACTGCGACGTAACGCAGATTACGATCACGAGACCAACCTGAAATGCCCACCGCCGCCAAAGCCGTCGCTGCCTTGTGTCTGGCCGCGCTTGGCTTTTTGGCGTCTGAACTGGTGAAAACGCTGCTTCCCGGAATTTCGGAATGGGGCCGTTTTTCTGAATTCAATGCAGCAGTCGGAGCGGTTGTCGGTTGGATTGTCGTCGGGACGCGCGCGGGTCGCGGGACCAAGGACGCCATCGCAAATGGGCTGACAGGCGTTGCGGCGCTGATCTTCTGGGCAGTGTTCTTTCACGCCTGTCTTGAAATGTTCGACCAGTCGATGAAACGCCGCTTTGACGGTCCGGTCGAGGCGTTTTCAGCGATTTTCGAGATCGGGATCGAGTATGGGGCCATTCTGATCAACCCGATGATGATCGCAACCTTCCTGATTGGTGCTTTGTTGACCGGCTATTTTTCGGAATATGCCGCGCGAAGCTGGAAATAACCCGGTTTGAGCTCTCTGTTTTTTTACGGAACGCTGTGCCATGTGCCGCTTCTGGAGGCCGTGCTCGATGCAGAGCCGGGTGGTTTGGACGCACGTTTGCGGCCAGCGGTTTTGCGGGGTCATCGGGTGTCTTGGGTTCGGAACGAAGCGTACCCGATGATTGCGCAGGAGGAGGGGCATGATACGCGAGGACTCCTTCTTGATACTGTGACGGAAGATGAAGAAGACTTTCTAAATTATTACGAAGGCGCGTTTTCTTATCATCTGAGTGAAGTTCTGGTCGATACCGGCAACGGACGCGAAACGGCGCTCTGTTTCTACCCGATGTCGGCGGATCAGGAGGCTGGCGCCGATTGGGTGCTTGGGGATTGGGAGCGTGTCTGGGGCGAAATGGCCGTCGGTGCGGCCCGTGATGTGATGGCGCGACGGGCGCGGTATGACGCCGAGACCGCAACGGCGCTTCGGCCCTTCATGATGGCACGGCATTGGGCGCGGATCATGGCGCGCCAGAATGCGGGACCGGCCACACGTCGCTATGCGCCCGGGGCCGGGGATGTCACGATTCACGACAGGTTTGATGGCTATCGCGGTTTTTTTGAACTGTCCGAGTTCAATTTCGACCACCGTCGCTTCGACGGAGGCCGCAGTCCGCGAGTGACGCGTGAGGCGTTTCTGGCGTTCGATGCCGCTCTGGTGTTGCCATATGATCCGAAAACCGATCACATCTTGCTGATCGAGCAACTGCGCTTTGGGCCGATGTGGCGGGACGATCCTTGCCCTTGGGTGTTCGAGCCGATTGCCGGTCTTGTCGATGCTGGCGAAGACCCGGCAGATACCGCGCGCCGCGAGGCCGAAGAGGAGGCCGGTCTGATTCTCGGACCGCTGGAGCCGATGGTTCGCGTCTATGCGTCCCCGGGGTATTCAACAGAGTTTTTTCACTGTTTTCTTGGTCTTGCTGACCTTTCTGAGTTCACTGCATCAGCAAGTGGACTGGACTCTGAGCATGAGGATATCCGGAGTCACGTGATGTCATTTGACGATGCAATGGCGCTGGTGAAGTCCGGTGAGATCAATGCGGGTCCACTGATCATGATGCTGTATTGGCTGGCGGCGGAACGCGGCCGATTGCGCGCCGCTTCTTGAGTTCCGGGTGCAGCCCGCCTACACCCGGTCTGAAGACATCTAGCGGGGGCACCATGCGTTTTGCAGGCGAACTGGCCGAGGCAGTCGGCAACACTCCTTTGATCAAGCTGCGCAAAGCGAGCGAAGAAACCGGCTGTACCATTCTGGGAAAGGCCGAGTTTCTGAACCCCGGTCAGTCGGTCAAAGACCGTGCGGCGCTTTACATCATCAAGGATGCCATCGCCAAAGGCACGCTGCGTCCGGGTGGGACGATTGTCGAAGGCACCGCTGGCAATACGGGGATCGGGCTGGCGCTGGTCGGCGCTTCGATGGGGTTCAAGACGATCATCGTCATCCCGGAAACGCAGAGCCAGGAAAAGAAAGACATGCTGCGGCTTGCCGGAGCGGAATTGGTCGAGGTGCCGGCGGCACCCTACAAGAACCCCAACAACTACGTGCGCTATTCCGGTCGTCTGGCCGAGGAAATGGCGCGGCGCAGCAATGAGGGTGTGATCTGGGCCAACCAGTTCGACAACGTGGCCAACCGCCAGGCTCATATCGAAACCACCGGCCCTGAGATCTGGGAGCAGACCGGAGGCAAAGTCGATGGCTTCATCTGCGCGGTTGGCTCTGGCGGCACTCTGGCGGGTGTCGCGGAAGCATTGCAGCCGAAAGGCGTCAGGATCGGTCTGGCCGATCCGATGGGGGCCGCGCTTTATTCCTACTACACCACCGGTGAGTTCAAATCCGAAGGCGGGTCCATCACCGAGGGCATCGGGCAGGGGCGTGTGACGGCAAACCTTGAAGGGTTCAAACCCGACTATGCCTACCAGATCCCGGACGCGGAGGCGCTGCCGATTGTATTCGATCTTCTTGCCGAAGAAGGTTTGTGTCTTGGGGGCTCGTCCGGCATCAATGTTGCCGGTGCGATCCGTCTGGCCCGCGAACTGGGGCCGGGACACACCATTGTGACCATCCTGTGCGACTACGGCACGCGGTACCAGTCGAAACTGTTCAATCCAACCTTCCTGCGGGAAAAGGGTCTCCCGGTTCCAGAGTGGCTTGATCGCGCACCGCAGGATATTCCAACGGTCTTCGAGGACGCATGACACGGCTGTTCGCAGCACTCCGCGCAGCAACGCTTTTATTTCTTCTCGCCGTTCCGGCGGTCTGGGCCCAACCCGAACAGATCAGCTATGATGTTTGGGAGGAGGTTGCCACGCGCGCCGAAGAGGCGGTTGCCGATGCCGACGCCTCGACCGAGGCGCTGGAAGCGTTGCGGTCCGAGGTCTCGATCTTCCGAGACAGGCTGCTGACACAGCAGAACGCGGGAGATCCGCGGCTGACCACGTTGCAGTCGCAACTGGCGGCTTTGGGGCAGGCACCGGAAGACGGATCAGAGCCGCCCGAGATCACCGCGCGCCGTGCGGAACTGCAACGACAGATCAACGAACTGCAGGCCCCTCTGCTGCGGGCTGAAGAGGCGTATAACCGGGCCGACGGCCTGATTGCGGAGATCGACGAGATCATTCGGTCGCGCCAGACCGAGCGGCTGTTGCAGCGCGGACCGGGGCCGTTCAATCCGCAGCACTGGGCGCCCGCGCTGACCAGCCTCGTGCAGCCGTTCACCGAGATTGCATCGGAAGCGCTTGCCAACTGGAACAGCGATGTCCGGCGAAAGGCGCTGACCGATCAGCTGCCGCTGATCCTGCTTCTGTTTGGATTCGCATTTCTTCTTCTGTTCCGTGCGCCGAAGCTGATCGACCGTCTTGGTGCGTGGTTGCGGAACAAGACACGGCGCGGCACCGGGGTCTGGCGCACGCTGTTGTCGCTTCTGCGCCTCATGCTCCCGGTTGGCGGTCTTATTCTTCTGGTCGTTGCCATCAATCTTGGCGGCCTGCTGGGCGCACGCGGGTCAGAGATCATCTTTGTCCTGCCGCTGATCCTGTTCGTGGTCCTGGTCGCGCGTTGGCTGGCGGCAGAGACCTTTTCAACGGATGATGAGATCAACACGATTGCGCTGTCTCAGCAGCGGCGGACCGAGGCGCGCTACTACGTCAATTCCCTGTCCTGGTTGCTGGCGCTGAACCAGCTGTTCTCGTATCTGGTCGAGATCGGGGAATGGGCCGTCGAGACGCAGGCCGTTCTGGGGTTTGTCATTCATCTGCTCTGTGGGCTTGTTCTGTTCCGCCTTGGTCAGATCCTGCGGCACGCCGGGCCGCACGACCTGCCCGAGGACGCGCCACAGGAAGAGAGCGCCTATCTGAGCTTCCCTTCACGGCTGGCGCGGATGGCCGGTCAGGCGGCGATGCTGGTTGGGGTCGTGGGACCGATCCTGTCGGCCATCGGGTATTTCAACATAGCCGAGGCGATGATCTTCCCGACAGTGATGACGCTGGGGCTGTTTGCCTTCCTGCTGATGTGTCAGCGGTTGATGCGGGATATCTATCACCTGATTACGGGCGGTCAGCTTGATGAAAGCCAGAGCCTGATCCCGGTGGTCTCGGGGACGGTACTGACGCTGGCGGCCCTGCCGGTTCTGGCTTTGATCTGGGGTGCACGCGTCGCCGATCTGACGGAACTCTGGGCGCGGTTTCAGGCCGGTTACCGCATTGGTGAGACGCAGATTTCCCCGACGGACTTTCTGACCTTCATCGTCGTCTTCCTGATCGGCTATACGCTCACCCGGCTTCTGCAGAGCGGCCTTCGCGGCTCTGTTCTGCCCAAGACGAAACTCGACAAGGGCGGACAGACCGCCATCGTGTCGGGGATGGGGTATCTCGGGGTATTCCTGTCGGTTCTGATCGCCATTACAGCGGCCGGGATCGACCTGACGGCGCTTGCCTTTGTCGCTGGTGCGCTGTCGGTCGGGATCGGCTTCGGCCTTCAGAACATCGTCCAGAATTTCGTATCCGGGATCATCCTGCTGATCGAACGGCCAATCTCGGAAGGGGATTGGATCGAGGTCAACGGTCAGCACGGGACGGTCCGGGATATCTCGGTGCGCTCGACCCGGATCGAGACCTTCGACCGGACAGAGGTCATCGTGCCGAACGCCGATCTCGTGTCGAATTCGGTGACCAACTACACACGCGGCAACACGCTTGGCCGTCTGGTCGTTGATGTCGGCGTCGCCTATGGCACCGATACGCGCAAGGTCGAGGAAATCCTCTACAAGATCGCGCGCAATCACGACATGGTGCTGATGAACCCCGAACCGTTTGTGCATTTCAAAGGGTTCGGCGCGGATTCGCTTGATTTCGATGTGCGTATGATCCTGCGGGACGTGACCAAGATCCTCGTGGTGAAAACCGAGGTGAACCATCAGATCGCCGAGACCTTCAAGAAAGAGGGGATCGAGATTCCGTTTGCCCAGCGGGATATCTGGCTGCGGAATCCCGAAGCGCTGAGTGGCGCGGCGCAGAAACCCGCAGCACCGGCGCCCGTGTCCGAAACCGATCCGGAGGAGCATTCCGCGTGACCGAGACAGCCGAACCCGTATATCGCACCGACCCCTATGCCCGACAACTGGCGGCGCGTGTCCTTGGCTACACCGAAGAGGGTGGCATCATCGTCGATCAGTCGGTGTTCTATCCCACGGGCGGTGGGCAGCCCGGAGACAGCGGCTGGATCGATTGGGATGGGCAGAGCCTTCCGATTGCCACAACGGTCAAAGGGCCTGCCGGAGAGAGTGTTTTGGTGCCCTCGGAGCCGTCGCAGGTGCCGCCCGTCGGCGCGCACGTGGTTCAGCGCCTTGATTGGGAGCGGCGCCACAAACACATGCGCATGCACACCGCCCTGCATCTGCTGTCCGTCGTGATCCCGCTGCCGGTCACCGGTGGGTCGATCGGGGCAGGGCGCGGTCGGCTCGATTTCATGATGCCGGAACCGCCCGAGGACCGCGACGCCCTTGAAGACGCGCTGAATGCGCTGATTGATCGGGACCTTGTGGTCAGCGCCAGCTGGATTACGGACGAGGAACTCGATGCAACGCCATCGCTGGTCAAGACAATGTCGGTCCAGCCGCCGCGCGGGAGCGGGCGTGTGCGGCTGATCCGGATCGGAGAGGGTGATGAGCAGGTTGATCTTCAGCCCTGCGGCGGCACCCATGTGGCCCGCACCGGTGAGATCGGACGGATCGTTTTCGGCAAGATCGAAAACAAGGGCAAACAGAACCGCCGCGTGAACATCGCGCTCGAAACCTGATGGTACGGGCGCTTCTGCTGGCGACGGGTCTTTTTGTTGCTCTGATCGGTGCGCTGCTGATGGTCGCCCCTCAGGCGTATTTCCAGTTCTACGCAACAGAGTATGTGTCAGGCATGGACTTTCCAGCCCGCAGGTTTTCTCCGGCGTTGCTCGCATTGGGCGCGCTGCTCATCATGGCACGTTCGCTGGAGTCGGGGCCGTTTCTGTCCCGCCTGTGTCTGTTGACCGGGCTGGCCTTCCTGGCAGTTGCAGCGACCGGGGTGCATGACTGGGCCTCGGGCATCGCGCGTCCCGCCATCCTTGGCGCGGCCGGTCTGGAAGTTGCGGTGGGCGTTGTGTTTCTGTGGTCGGCACATCGCATGAAACGGGCCTGAACCAAGTCTTCGGAATAATCGCAACAATCGCCCTTGCATCCCCCCAGCGCTTTCTTCTAAACACCGCCTCGGACAGGTGGCCGAGTGGTCGAAGGCGCGCGCCTGGAAAGTGCGTAGGCGGGAAACCGTCTCGAGGGTTCGAATCCCTTCCTGTCCGCCACCCACCCCTATCTCTGTCAGATCAGTCCTTCTTTGCCTGTTTTTTCCCGTTTTTCCGGGCGCTTGGACTATGCCATCTGCCAGAGAGACTACCGTAATCCCGTGACCTGGCGCGATTTCTGCGGACTGTCTCCGGAGGCACCATCACGCGCTTCGGTTGGCGCCAAATTTCCCTGCTAACAGGGAATTTACAGGGAAATTCTTCAAGTTTCAGCGTTTTGAGCAGTTTTTCTCTCTGAATCTGCTCGTTTTATCAATGAGTTGCGCAAGAATTCCCTGCGGAAAATAACAGGGAACATTTTCGCGATTATCAGGGAATTTTTCCGCGGGAACAGGGAACGCCGTTTGCGGATCAGGGATGTCGCGGGTTCTGCGCGAACCCGTAGAACCTGACCTGCGCGTCCCAGTCCAGCGGTACGGGTTTGCGGATGATCCGTTCGAGCGTCAGGTCGGCAGGCTGGCGCCCCTCGAGGATAGCGCCCTGGATGGCAGGCGCCAGGAAGGCCAGCTGCGCCCGGGTGCGGATGTAGGACTCGGAATGCCGTGTTGCGGCGGCGATCTCGCCGAGGGGCTTGCCACCGCGCAGATCGGCCACCCAGGCATGGGCCTGCGAGAGGGCGCGCAGCAGCGTGCTATCGGGCTGCGGCGCGCGCTCCCCGACGACGATCTTGCCTTCCACGCCCCGACGCCGAAGGGCGAAGGGGGCCTCGATCGAGAGGGCTAACGGATTGATCGCGTTCGGATGGCGATCGAGTGCTTCGGCGAGCGCCTGGGCCTGCAGCCTCAGGACGATACGGTTCTTTTCGATGCACCCCTCGGCCAAAAGCGCGTCGAGGAGACGAGGCGTGCCGCTTGTGAGCCGAGCGGCGAGGTGGCGCACCCTGTCCCTGACGGCGTTGCCCCGCTGCAGGTCCGCCTCCGCGCAGATCCGGTGGGAGCGGGCGAGTGCGACGAGGTGTCGACTGATGACGTCCGCCACGGCCCGTTCCAGCGCCTGAGCCGGCAGCCGCCATCCCTGGGGATCTGTGCCGCCCGAGATCAACCGGTTCGAGACATAGTACCGGATCTGCCGTCCGTGCCGCCGGGTGTAGGTCGGGGTCAGCCGGTCGCCGGTGTCATCGCGCAGCTTGCCCGTCAGCGGAGCGACGCGGGTCGCGCCGGAATGATGGTCTTGTCAGAGGAACTTGTCTTGAGGCGGGCAGGGGGCTTGCGTAGCCTCTGGCCATGACCAAAAGCTCTCCTTTCAAGTACTTTAAAACCAGCCCCGAGATCATTCGCCTGGCGGTGATGCTGTATGTTCGGTTCCCGCTTTCACTTCGAAATGTCGAGGACCTGCTGCACGAGCGGGGCATCGATGTGAGCCATGAGACCATTCGTTTCTGGTGGAACAGGTTCGGCCCGATGTTTGCGTCGGAGATCCGGCGGCGGCGTGTTCAGCAGCTACGCGCTTTTTCGCCATGGCAATGGCACGTGGACGAGGTTTTCGTGAAGATCAGCGGCGAGCGGCATTACCTGTGGCGAGCCGTAGATCACGAAGGCGAGGTGCTTGAGAGCGTCGTTACGAAGCGAAGAAACAAGCGCGCTGCATTGAAAATGCTCAGGAAATTGATGCGGCGATATGGTCAGCCAGAAGTGCTGGTCACGGATCGGCTTGCTTCCTACAAAGCCGCACTTCGCGACATGGGATGTGAAGACCGGCAAGCCTGTGGTCGTTGGCTTAACAATAGGGTCGAGAACTCACATCTTCCATTCCGACGACGAGAACGCGCGATGCAACGCTTTCGGCGAATGCGAAGTTTGCAGAAATTCGTGTCCGTCCATTCCTCCGTCTTCAACCACTTCAACAAAGATCGCAGCCTCTCGAAACGAGATCACTTCAAGCAGAACAGAACCGCCGCTCTTGCCGAGTGGCGTAGTCTCTGCGCGGCATAAGGGACAGCGTTGCTGTCCTGGCAGAGACGGGTTCGCATTAGTTTGACAGCACCATTTTGTGATGTTTTTGATTTGTTCTCAAGTAGGTGGGTGGGAACTGCCAATTTCCGACAAACCATCTGTGATGCCTCGATAGTCTCTACTGGGCAAGGAGTTCTGCACGGAGGCCTAGGTCAGGCAGGGCTTGTCGCTGATTTCCTCAGAGTGCCACATGAGTTATCAAACAAAATGGTCCCGTCGAAGGACTACCATCTTGCCACTCGCTATAAATGGGAGTGATTCAGTCAGATCGGATTCCCGAGGAGGGCCACTAGCGTATGAGAAATGTTATCAGAATTGGCGTTGTGTCTCAGCCGGAGCTTCCGAAGCAGCTTGAGCCCATGATTGAAGCCATATTCCGGGAGCAGTTCAAAAAATTACTCTCGATCGTTGGGTCAAAAAACATAGCTTTGGTCAGTTCAGTCGAATGTAAGGTTCGAGAGTTAGCTTGTATTTCTGCTGTTGAGGAGGGTTTGACCCTCGAACTTGAGCCATTTGAAACACCTGGAGAGGGTGTTGAAGAGGAGGCTGAAATTATGGCCAAGATACACGCTATTCTGGAGAAGCAGCCAGGGACAACAGAATTAAAAGAGCGCGTTCCAGAGATGGCGCTAACTAAATTTTGTGACATAATGTTTCTTGTTTTCGATAAATCACTCCCAGATCAGTCGTCCAGATTGGAAGAGTTACATAGAATCTTTTTTGCCAATAAAGCGACGGGAGTAAGTCTGGGAAAACTAATAATCGATGTAAATTGCCCAAAGCGCTGGAGCGCCGACGCTGATGGCGAAGTCTACTTCGATTATGTCACGCGAGCATCAGGGCAGCTTGCTGTATCGTCTGAAGTTGAGATTCCAAATCAATTGATAAAGGAATGGAAAGACATAGTTTCCTCTTCGCCTCACTAAAAACTGAATCTGCCAGGTCGTAGGAGGCGCTCATTTCTGACGGCTTTTGCACAATGCATTCGCGATGGTGACCAGCTTTCTGGCAACGGCTGTGATAATGACCTTGTGGGGTTTGCCTGCTTTTCGGAGACGATTTGCGAAGGACTTCAGGCTCAGGTTGTGATGTCCCGCGACCAAGGCCGCTGCGTTGCCTTTCTTTAAGATTTCCCTCTCCTCCTTAAGGATATGGTTTTCTCAACGAAGCCGTTCATTCTCACGCGCAAGTTCCAGATCTTTGTCGGACAAAACGTCGGTGTCACGATGCGCCGTCACCCACTTGTTCAATGTCGACAAGCCAACGCCCAAATCTGACGCCACCTGCCGCCGTGTCAGCCCGCTTGTAAGCGCAATCCATACCGCATCAGGCACGAAACTCGTCCGTTCTTTTCGTTCCCATAGTCTGTCTCCTTTGTCGCAATGAATGCTATCAAAGGAGCGGTATCAATCCGCTACACGTCCAGAAAGACGAAAGTCAAATACGACAAGCGCCGATACAAACGGCGCAACCGCATCAAGATCATGTTTGGCCGGCTCAAGGATTGGAGACGCGTGGCAACAAGCTATGACCGCTGTCCTAAGGTCTTCCTCTCAGCAATCGCACTCGCTGCTATTGTGATCTACTGGCTATGAATCCCGACACTAAGAGTGGTTTCCGAGATCGCCATCGTTCCGAACACCGAGTGCAGTACGCCAACCTTGATCTGACAGTCTTGGGCTGCGACGGGAGAGGACAAGCCAATCAACATGGCGGCAAATTTGCCAAAGCGAATGCGCTTGAACGTCTTGCTCCAGATTAATCACAGCATATTGCTAGCTCCGTCGAGCAATTGTGTTTGCAATGATCGAGAGAAGAAGGCCAAGAGTAAAATATCCCAAAACCACTTCGCTAATGACCAGAATTTCCCCGTATACGTTCTCAGCTGTTACGTCTCCATATCCCAGTGTCGTGTATGTAACCAGAGAAACGTAGAAGGGCGTAAACCAGCTTTGTGCCGAGTTTGAGTAGTCAAGCATACCCCACCCTAGCCACATATCGAACGAATAAATAACTCCATAAAGTGTCGCGAGAACGAATGCACAAATTCCAACTTTCAGAAGACTACGTCCATGATCAAAAAGCCCCCATGCTCTGAACAATGCCAGTTCGACGGACTTGGCAAATCCCTTGGGCATCTTTGAAATAGAAGCTTCCAGTGTATCTATGTAGTCTTGATCTCTGGCGTCTCGTACAAACAGCGCGTTACCGTAAACCGAGTCAAGGCCGCGAATCCCGAGATAGCATCCGCTCATATCTCTAAGTTTACCATAGACCACGCCGGTCACATTGGCCCCTTCAACTCGAGCTGTGCAGAGTGAAGCGCAAGAGATATTTGCATTTTCTAGACAGGTATTTCGAAGGTCGGCATTTGCTAGGTTTGCATTACTAAGGTCCGCACCAGTGAGATCCGCCCCCACAAGATTTGCGCCACGCAAGTCTGCGCCAGAAAGATCAGCCTGTGTCAAGTCGGCGCCTTCAAGGTTCGCAGCTGTCAAAGTGGCTGCGGTAAGTTTCGCCTTGTAAAGTCCAGCGCGTGAAAGATCCGCCCCTGAAAGCTCCGCGCGATCCATTTTTGAGTGCTTTAAGTTTGCAGATGACAGTCTGGCTTCGAAGAGGTCTGTGCCGGTGAGGTCAAATCCCGAAAGGTTGCGTTCTGCTAGGTCTACCTCGGAAAGGTCGGCCCCAGCGAAGACGGTAGAAATATCATGGTGACTTGAGAGGAAAAGCTCCCAGTTCGTTATTTCACCTTTAAGTGCCTGTAATGCCTCATCAAGCCTATGAGCCTGTTTGCCAACCATTTCTTTCAAATCAAGACTCCCTTACGCTCGATCGATGAATTAGCGAGAGTATTTCTTCCAATACGCCCTCCACATCTCCGCCAGACTTTTGCACGACATCGCTAACGCTAGACTGTAGGCGTTTGTGGTCTTCGGCGTTCAGTTCCATCGCTGTAACAATAATTATTGGGCTATTGGCTGACGGGTGTTCGCTTGATCTTAGGCGCTCGAGAAACTCAAAACCGTCCATTATCGGCATCATAAGATCAAGCAGAATAAGTTCGAATTCATGTTGTTCTGTTTTTCCAAGTGCTATTTTGCCATTCTCCGCTTCATCGACTTTCCAGCCATCGCCTTGAAGCGTGCGCACCATGGTTTCGCGGGCAGCCGGATCGTCTTCAACGACCAGTGCTGTCTTTTGACCTTTTGACGCATACTTTTTGACAAGCCCCGACAGCTTGCCTCGGTCAACAGGTTTTTGAAGAGATTCTACGGCACCAAGTGAATAGCTCATGGCCTTGTCTCCAACCATCGAAATCATGACTACCGGAATATCCTTGAGGTTGATGTCAGCCTTCAGCTTACGGAGCACTGTCCAGCCGTCCATTCCAGGCATCATGACGTCGAGTGTGATGAGAGAAGGGTGGTGCTTCGCCGCAAGTTCCAGGCCCTCGCCACCATTCTTGGCTAATAGAACTTTACAATCCTCTGCTTCCAGGCGTTTCTTGAGCAGTTCTCGAGCTGATGCCTCATCATCAATTACAAGGACAGTGTTCAGAGATGATGCCTCTTCAATTGGTTGATTTGAAGAGGTGTTTGTATCCGAGCCCGATGAAAAATGCTCGGGCGTTGCATCCGAAATGCTCGCCTCCTCTTCAAGACCTGCATGCTTCTTTTTGACTTTCCTCGGCAGCGTGACGATAAAACTCGAACCCTTTCCAATAGTACTTTCGACACGAATGCTGCCGCCCATCATTTCGCAGAATCTCTTCACGAGCGCGAGCCCCAGGCCGGTTCCGCCATAGTCGCGTGTGGTAGATTCATCCGCCTGAGAAAACTCCGAGAAGATATGCTCAATTTTGTCTTCAGGTATACCGATTCCTGTATCGGTAACAGCAAACCGAATTGCAGGCTCATTCGATATGGAGGCCGCGTTTGCGACAAGAGTAATCTTTCCTTGCTTTGTGAACTTCGCTGCGTTGGAGATCAGATTGAAGAGAATCTGACGAATTTTCGTTACATCGCCATGCATGGTGCCTAAATCCTGATCGATATCCAGAATGAGTTCATTGGCATTCTTTTCGATAAGGCTGAGTGCTGTACTTGCAACGTCTTCGGTAATATCCTTGACAGTGATGTCTTCAAGGAAAAGTTCCATTTTTCCAGCTTCGATCTTGGATAGGTCGAGAACGTCATTGATCAGGGACAATAGATGCTTGCCAGCGGTGGTGATCTTGTTCAGATCGCCGAGCATCTCTTCCAGCCCGTCATCTTCTGCATCCTCCGCCAACATCTCTGAGTATCCAATGATCGCATTCATCGGTGTGCGAAGTTCATGGCTCATATTTGCAAGGAATGCGCTCTTGGCTTCATTGGCTCGTTCGGCTTGCTCACGCGCCTCCTCGGCTTGCCGTTCCAGTTCAAGGCGTTCAGTTATGTCCTCAACAAGCCCGATATAGAAGATTTCATCTCCGACTTGAACTTCTTCAACCCGCGCTTCCAATTTAAATACCGACCCATCTTTTCGAACGGCGTTGACGATCCGACTTTGACCAACGACCGTTGACGACGCGCCATGAATACGGCGTTCGAGATAAAGGTCGTGCTCAACGGCCACGTGTGTTTCCATCAGGATCTTGATGTTCTTTCCGATGACGTCCGACGCGTAGAAACCAAATATCTGCTCAGCAGCCGAGCTGAATGTCTCAATGGTCCCTTTTCTGTTGATTGAAACGATACCAACAGGACTGGCTTCAATAATCTTCGATATTCTCTGCTCACTGAACGCGAGATCGCTTTGTATCTTCTTCAGGTTTTCATTCTGCTTGAGGAGCTCGGCCTCATTGCGCTTAATTGCAGTGATATCCGTGACGACCCCGACCAGTCCTCCGCCGCTGATTGGCGTCGTCCTGATTTCAATCGTTCGACCTGCCGCGGTACTTAGGACAACGTTCGACGAGTGACCCTCGGCGAGAGCTTCCATCCGTGTACGAATTAGCTGTTCAGTATCTCCGAGCCCGTAGTCACCGTTTTCAGCGTGCCAGCGTATGACCTCCTCTTCAGGCTGTCCTGGTTCGACCAGACGTGGCGGTAGAGCAAACATTTCGGTGTAACGCTCATTTGCCAGGACATAATTCATATCGGCATCGAGCATGTAGATGCCGTTCGACATATTCGACAACGCAAGCTGAAGCTGAGCCGATGCTTCGTCTAGTTCGGTCGTCCGAGCAGCCACGGTTGTTTCCAAGTTCGACTTTTGGTTTTCAACTTCCTCAAGAGACTGAATGATCGATAGGCGTAACGCTTCGAAATTCTGCGCGAGGTCGCCTATCTCGTCGCTTGTCTGCGCCTTAATGGGCTCGTCCAATTCACCAGCAGTTAATCTCGTGGCGCTGCCAGACAGTAATCTAAGCGGTCTTGTAAGCGAAATTGAAAATAGATAGGAAGCATAAATTGCGATGGCCAGAACTATCGAGGCAACCAAGATCAGTCGGTCAATCAGTTGGTCCGCATCGCGCAGGGCTTCTTCGCGATCGATCTCGCTCATAATGACCCAATCTAGTCCCGACAACTCAAGCGGACGATAAGAGGACAAGACCTCGACATTTCTGTAGTCGGGAAAGATTTCTGTTCCGGTGCTTCCTGCGAGAGCTGCCCGCGTTCCAATAGTGTCGACCTCTTGCAGGCCGACCGAACTGTTGGTGCGTTCAATCTGTTCTACGATCGAGCTCGAACTGCCAACCTCTCCGATCAACTTCAGATACTCTTCGCGATCTTCGATCAGGAATCTTGACTGATTGCGCAATAGCTTGTCACGGCCAACAAGGTATGTTTCGCCAGATTCACCCAAACCAACATCGCTCCATGCCTCGTTGGAAGTCATGATCGCGTTGATCCCGCTGAGAGGAAGTTGTACGGCAAGCACCCCAATCGGCATTGGCCCATCGTAAACGGGCAGAGCGGCGAAAGCCGCCGGTGCATTGAATGAGGGGACATACGGTTCGAAATCGGCGAAGATGACTTGACCAGGTCTGGCAGCCATCGCTGCCGTTACTGCTCGTGCGAGGTTCGTGTTTGAATGCGGGCCGTAGAATAGGCTCGTGCCAAAATCGATTTCACGTTCAACGGAGTACACGATGCGCCCATCATCAGGCTCGATCAGAAAAACGTCGTAAAAACCGAATTCGTTCTGAAATTCGTTTAATGGCTGATCCAATCTTGAAAATGCAGACCCAAAATATGTTTCAAACTGCGACTCATTCACAAGTCGTGGATCAACAATGTACTGGTTCTGAAGAAATACCGCCAAGGGATCATTTGGCAACAAGCTATCAATGACCGCGTCGTCGGCGCGGGTTCCTGTTTCCGCCTCATACCGCCCACGAAAGTCCTCGAGATAGAATTGAATCAGATCGTCTTGATAGTCTTGCGCTACAAGATCTTCGGATGTCTTCAGATAAACGATCCCTCGCCGAAGTTGTTGAAGATGATCTTTCAACGATGCGCTTTGTGATAGAAACCTGAGCTCATTCTCGACTTGCGAAAAATAGCCTTCAATTTGCTGCGCCTTAAGTTCACGGACGGCTGTCAGTCTTTCGAACGCCGCACGCTTCAGGGCTTCGTTTGACGAGTATCCAGCCAATACGGCCGCGATACAGACAGCAGCCATGGATATGACTATGCTGATCGCCGCCAGCTTGGTGCCGATCGTCAACCCCAGTCGTGGTGTTTGCCTTTCAGTCGTCATATCTGGGTTTCCTTCATTCGGCGGCCTCTTCATAGAGCAGGACGATTTCGTTCATCCTCGTGAGAAGTTCTTCTGCTCTTTCGTTGCGATGCAGGATTTGTTCTACGGACCCGTCTTCTGTGATCCGTAGGTCCGTTGAGAGACGCTCCCTTAGCGCCGCCCAGTCAACTTGAACTGAGTTGAGACGTTCAATGATCGGCTGTGATTTTGCACCTTGCAGCGCTCCGGGGGTTACCCGGTTCAGAATATTCAGCGATAGGCTGAACCTGTACATGGTTCTGAAAAGTTCCTGGCGAGCGTCACCTGATATTGCGGCACTCCGCGTCAGGCATGACAGCAAAACCAATCTTTGATTGAACATGCGCTGTCGACCCGAGATATTGATGAGCATTGCCATCTGCTCGGATAGCTCTGCGCTTTTGTAAACTCTCTCGATCAGGTTGACCGCGGCATCCATTTCGGTAAGGGCAGGACCGTTGAGGTCCGAAATCGCTTGAAGATGCTCTTGCTCGACGCGTCGGCGCTCGATTGCATCACGGATGGTCTGACCAAACGGGGCAAACGCATTGTTTGCTCGTGTCAGCGCACTCAAAACCGAGGTATTGGTTTCCGGCTCAAGTCCGAGCTCTTCGTCTCCGTCCTTCAGCCCAGCTTCGGCTGTCTGATGAAGCGCCAGTGTCTCTGCAGCGGCCGCAAGAAGTGGGGCTGGATCGGGGTTCTGATAGGCAAGACAGACAAACTTTCCGGCTCGCTGGATCAGCATCCGCTGGCGGCCTGACAAGTTGATTCTGCGGGGCCCATCAGAATGCTCTGCTTGCGCGAGGAGATCCGTCGGATTTACAAAAAGCATCGAGGCAAAGATGCCCCCGCCCATGAGTATCGCCCGGCGTTTGAAGAGCTTCCGGGAAGACACCATTCCACCATTTCCCGTTTTGTTGGCAGAATTCTTGTTCATGGCCGTGTTCCAACGGGCGTTGATATTGAAGCTTGCAGCTCGCTCTCCTGATGAATCCCAAGCTCAGC
>NZ_JFKC01000060.1 GCF_002115805.1 Marivita geojedonensis
ACGTGCGTCATGGTGCGTGTCCGCACGCACCGAACTGAATAACGGGACGGGCTCTGGTCCGTCCCATCCGGTTCGATGAAGGGGCAGGGTGGTCTTGCCTCTTCCTCTCAACCGCAACGCCAATAAAGGCTAAGACCAATGCAAAGCCAGAATATTCGCATTCGGCTCAAGGCGTTTGACTACCGTGTGCTCGACGCATCGACACAGGAAATCGTCAACACAGCCAAGCGGACCGGCGCGCAAGTGCGTGGCCCGATCCCGCTGCCGAACAAGATCGAGAAATTCACCGTTCTGCGTGGCCCGCACGTGAACAAAAAGTCGCGCGACCAGTTCGAGATCCGCACGCACAAGCGTCTTCTCGACATCGTCGATCCGACCCCGCAGACCGTGGACGCTCTGATGAAACTCGACCTCGCCGCTGGCGTGGATGTCGAGATCAAGGTGTAAGGGGGTATCAACATGATGCGCTCTGGTATCATCGCAAAGAAAGTCGGCATGACCCGGCTTTTCATGGAAGACGGCAAGCAGGTTCCTGTGACCGTTCTCCAACCCGACAAGCTTCAGGTGGTTGCACAGCGCACCCCTGAGCAGCACGGCTACTCGGCGGTTCAGCTGGGCACCGGTTCGATCAAGGCAAAGCGCGTATCCAAAGCGATGCGCGGTCACTTTGCTGCGGCGAACGTGGAACCCAAGCGGAAGGTCGCGGAATTCCGCGTCGCACCCGAGAACCTGATCAACGTGGGTGAAGAGATCACCGCTGACCACTACTTCGAAGGTCAGTATGTGGATGTCTCCGGCACCTCGATCGGTAAAGGTTTCGCCGGTGCCATGAAGCGGCACAACTTCGGTGGTCTGCGTGCGTCGCACGGTGTGTCGATCTCGCACCGTTCGCACGGCTCCACCGGTCAGTGTCAGGATCCGGGCAAGGTCTTCAAAGGTAAGAAGATGGCCGGTCATATGGGGGCCGTAAAGGTGACAACCCAGAACCTGCAGGTCGTGAAGACGGACGCGGAACGCGGCATCATCATGATCAAAGGCGCCGTTCCCGGTGCCAAGGGTGGCTGGGTGACCGTCAAGGACGCCATGAAGAAGCCGGTTCCGGAAAACGTGATCCTGCCTGCCGCTCTGCGTTCCGCTGGTGAAGAAGCCAAGCGTCTGGCCGAAGAAGCCGCCGCCCAGGCCGCAGCCGAGGAAGCCGCAGCAGCAGAAGCCGCAGCAGCAGAGGCCGCCGCAGCGGAAGAAGCCGCTCTGAAGGAAGCCGAAGCTGAAATTCAGGCTGAGAAGAAGGAAGGCGACGAATGAAACTCGACGTGATCAAACTGGACGGCGGAAAAGCCGGGTCGGTCGAGCTGGGCGACGAGATCTTCGGTCTCGAGCCGCGCGCCGACATCCTGCACCGTGTCGTCCGCTGGCAGCGCAACAAAGCGCAGGCCGGTACACACAAGGTGAAAACGCGGTCCGAAGTCAGCTACTCGACCAAGAAGATCTACCGCCAGAAGGGCACCGGTGGCGCACGTCACGGCTCCCGCAAGGCACCGATCTTCCGCAAGGGTGGCATCTACAAGGGCCCGACCCCGCGCAGCCACGCGCATGACCTTCCCAAGAAGGTCCGCAAGCTGGGCCTGATGCACGCTCTGTCGGCCAAGGTCAAAGACGGGTCGCTTGTCATCATCGAGAACATCGAGTCCGATGGCAAAACATCCTCTCTGGCCAAGCAGGTTGCAAACCTGGGCTGGAAGCGCGCGCTGATCATTGACGGGGCAGAGGTGAACGAAAACTTCATCCGCGCCGCAGCGAACATCGATGGTCTCGATGTTCTGCCGTCGATGGGGGCAAACGTCTATGACATCCTCAAGCGTGACACGCTCGTGCTCACGAAGGCGGGTGTCGAAGCACTGGAGGCTCGTCTGAAATGAGCGCGAAAGCTGAACATTACGATGTGATCCGCAAGCCGATCATCACCGAGAAATCCACAATGGCGTCCGAAAACGGTGCCGTGGTCTTCGAAGTGGCGATCGACGCTAACAAACCGCAGATCAAAGAGGCCGTCGAGGCTCTGTTTGGTGTGTCGGTCAAGGCAGTGAACACGACGATCACCAAGGGTAAGGTCAAGCGCTTCCGCGGCCAGCTGGGCAAGCGGAAAGACGTCAAGAAGGCCTATGTGACCCTCGCCGAAGGCAACACGATCGACGTGACCACGGGTCTGTGATCTGGTCGGGCTTCGGCCCGGTTTGAGAGAATGAGAAAGCCCCTCGCCCGCGATGGCGGGGGGCTTTTGTTATTTTTGGCGATTTAATCTATTAGGC
>NZ_JFKC01000061.1 GCF_002115805.1 Marivita geojedonensis
TCCTGACCCTAGGCTTCAGGTCTCGTCGTCGCGAACGATCATGCGGGCGAGTGTCCGGGGGCATTCCTTTCGACCGCGGTCATCTCCACCACATTCTCAGCAACCCGATCTATGCCGGGCGAATCCGGCACAAGGGGCAGGTCCATGATGGGCAGCATCCCGCTATTATCGACCCACAGACGTGGGACAAGGTTCAGGAACTGCTGCAAAGCGGCGCCGCAATCTCTCGCGGCTCCAGGAAAAAGGCAACCACCTCGCCGCTGGCTGGCAAGCTCTTTGATGAAACCGGTGATCGCCTGACGCCCAGCCATAGTCGGAAGAACGGCAAGCGTCTGCGCTACTTCGTCTCCCGACGAGTAATTGCGGGTGGGTGCCAGAAACATCCGGATGCCTGGCGGCTGCCCGCTGAACAGGTGGAAGGGTTGCTGACGGAAATGATCAGACGCCATCTCGGAAAGCCGAATGCGGCGGCATCAGTGACACTGGGTTTGCCAGCGGCGGAGATCAGGATGACCGCCGAGAAACTGACGAATTGCATCGGCTCAGCTGACTGCCTCAATTTGATCGAACAGGTACATCTGCGGCCAGGCGCGATGCGCATTCAGCTGGACACTCTGGTTCTTGCAAAAAGGCTGGACTGCCTGCCGGGACAGATCAATGCATCGGAACTGACAATCGAAGCGCCATTCCAGATGCGCAGGAGAGGCGTCGAGCTGAAACTGCATCTTGGTGATCCCCCACCGGAGATCGACGAAACGCTGGTGCAGAACATCGCGAAGGGGCGCCGCTGGTTGGCAATGGTTATTGATGGCAAGTCGTTCTCAGAAATCGCAGACAATGAGAACGTATCAACACGCCGCGTCCAGGACATCGCCAATCTCGCATTGATCGCACCTGACATTCTGGATGCCATCACGCTTGGCGAACAATCCAGCGGCCTGACAACAGATTACCCGATCAAGACCCGCTTCTCCGCCATCTGGTCAGAACAGCGCGCGCAATTCGCTGCGCTCTAAAACTCCCTCTCCCCAAACTCGTACCGCCGGAATCGCAAACAGAGACTTCGGCCCGAAAACGGCCCTGAAAGCGCTCTGGATCGCGTCTCACTCCACACCGCGGTACTCCAAGCGCCGGGAAACGCGCGATAATACCAGAGCAAACCAGCGGTGGCATAATTCTAGGAAGTGTTTGGCAGGGGCAGCAGGGTTCGAACCCGCGACCTACGGTTTTGGAGACCGTCGCTCTACCAGCTGAGCTATACCCCTAAGGCCGAGCAGACGGGTATTCCAAGCCACACCCGAAATCAAGGCCCGAACGCGCCTGTCGCGGACAAAATTGTACCCGGCGGGATGGAACCCTCCTTTCCAGAGGTCCGACCGCCAGACGGATCATCACCCGACGCGCGGCGCACGTCGCTCCAGAGCGTCCACATCACCGCCGCAGATCTCCGCCTCGGCACTCAGGATCGTCTCGATGGGCCACTCCCACCACGCCAGCCGTTCCAGCCGCGCGATGGTCTCTGCGTCAAAGCGAAAGCGCAGAACACGCGCCGGATTTCCGGCGACGACCGAATAGGACGGCACACGGCCCGACACCACGGCGCCCGCGCCAATGATCACGCCATTGCCGATCTCCGCTCCGGGCAAAACGGTTGCGCCGGTGCCGATCCAGACATCATTGCCGATGATAGTATCCCGGCCCGGCTTGGGCATGCTCGGTCGGGACATCGGATCGTCCCCACCAAAGATCATGAACGGGAAACTCGAAATTCCGTCATGGCGATGGTTGGCCGACGCCGTGATGAATTGCACGCCACTGGCGATCTGACAGAACCGCCCGATCCGCAGCGTCTCCGGCGATGTCGGATAGAGATAGGGCGCAAGATGCGCGGCCCAGTCATCGGGAGGATGATGCGCCGACGCATAGCTGTATTCGCCCACCTCGATACGCGGATGGTCAAGAACGGGTTTCAGGAAAACGGTGCCCGCATGCGCGCTGCCATCGGGCAGCAGGACGGGGTTTACGGTGTTGGGGTCGGCAAAGGGGCCGGGCATGACATACCTCGTGATCTGGGAAAACTTGTCGGTTCAGATCAGAGATGTGTTCACGTCGCCCTCCATCGGTTGCCCAACGGGCATACAGGAAATGGACCCGAAACAAAAGGGCCATCCCGAAGGATGGCCCCAAGCTCTGAAGGCCGGGCATGTCTGCCCGACTCGACAATGTC
>NZ_JFKC01000062.1 GCF_002115805.1 Marivita geojedonensis
CGTGGTGGTAGACGAGATTATGAACCCGTGGCACTCCCGCCCCTTGGACGTGCATCGGTGGTCGGAGCACCCCGAGGTGAAGGTGCTGGTGGTAGACGGACAAGTCATCGCGGCGGCACGTTTCATTTCTTCCGTGCCATAACGTGATCCATCTTCACGCTGAGTACCTCGACGTCATTTTGATTGTACGTTTGGTACCGGAAACGCACCACTCCACGGTCAGGTTTCGAGCGTGACGGAGTAAGCTCTTCGACAGTAACACGCGCGTGAAGAGTGTCGCCGGGGAACACTGGAGCGAGCCATCGAACTTCATCCATCCCGTGGCCACCTAAGTTGGTGCCAGTCAGCACGCCAGTATCTCGAAATAAACGAAAAGTAAGCGCTATGGTCTGAAAGCCGCTGGCAATAATGCCGCCAAATATCGACTCTGTCGCAGCCACCTTGTTCACGTGGAAGGGCTGCGGGTCGTACGTCAGTGCAAAGTCAACAATTGCACTTTCAGTGACCGTGATCCCACCGGTCTCAAAGGTGTCACCGACCGACAATTCGTCAAAGTATTTGCCGCTAGCCATTCCGAGAATGTAGCTACTCGGAGAGTTGTACGTCAATGATGTGGCCTTAGTCTTGCTCCTCCGCATCCATAAGCCTCGGGTCCCCGTCGTAGGGTCCGATATCCCGCCCTGTCCGCTTCTCGAAGGCCTGCAGTCGGTCCACGTACCCATCACACCGAGGCGGGTTGAGGTTATTCTCGATGTAGGTCTGAAGCTCGTAGTCGGAGACAAAGCTGTACTCCTCCTTGCCCGGGAGCTTGATGGAGGTTGCCAGAGGCCGACCAACAACAGCCTTAGAGGCGTCAGCCATGGCCTGCCTGAGCTCGTCTACCTTCCAGCAGTCAATGATGTAACTGTCATGGACAGACAAAACCGGGATGCCCTGCTTCGTGAAGTGATTGTGGATGTGGGATGTAATCTGTCCATCGAGGTGCATCAGTCGGATGGCTTGGTCGGTAAACAGCTTGCCCTCCAAGGGTGGGTTCAGGTCCAGAAAAGCATCCAACAACTTGTCTAGCTTTTTGTTGGTTATGGAAGCCATAAACGAGCCAACAGGCGCTCCATTCCGGAATGCTTGGTAGGCTTGTGATTTTCCCTTTGCGTTGATGGCGATAAGGGCGAGGTACTTGATTAATTTCCGGGTCATGCTCTCGGGGTAAGCAGTCACTTTTTCTCGCGAAACACTATACGGATCGAAGTCTAATTTCTTACCTGCTTCGGCATACAGGATGGCAATGTGCAACCCAACAAAATCCACTTCCACTGTGGGCTGATCGTCGATGGTGATCCGAGCCCGTGTGGCGGAGTTCGCCCTTTGCCACCAACCACCGTAGAGGCGCCCATGTGCATCGAAACTGGAACGGCTGAACACGCGATGGGTTTTGGTGTTCTGTGAGCCAATCTTCAGCTTGGTTTTGTCACCGTCATCATTCTCGATCTCGATCACAGGCTCTTGGAGGTCTGGGATGTCGATGAATGTCTTGGCAATCAGGTCGTTGTAGGCGGTTAGGTCTTTCCGCATCCGGTTCGTTGCTGGTGTGTCATCGTACTCAATCTGCTTGTTCTTGTCGTTCTTGAGAATGATGACCTCTTCGCCTTCGGCCCGACCAATATCCTCGTAGTCGAACTTGGCTTTCCGAAACAGCTTCTGGAGCTTCTCAGACGCCCGTATTCGGGTGGTTCGATTTAGTTTGTGTCCCGGTTTCCAAAACTGATGTTCATCCTTGTCGAGGTATCCAGCATCACGCAGCGTCTGGATGACCGGGATGATCTTCTTGGAAATGTGGAGAGCATTGTACCTGGAACCCGCATGCCACGCATTCGAAGAAAGCGACACACCGATGCAGAGGTCTGGGTCATCTTTCCAGGCAACATACAGGTCCAAGATCAGGACCCTCAGCTGATCCTTGGAGGACGTCTTCTGCTTTGGCCCACGAGCGTTCGGTTTCCCGTCCTTAAAGTGCTTCTTCCACAGCCCATCCACCAGCACCTTCACCTCGGGGTGCTCCGACCACCGATGCACGTCCAAGGGGCGAGAGTGCCACGGGTTCATAATCTCGTCTACCACCACT
>NZ_JFKC01000063.1 GCF_002115805.1 Marivita geojedonensis
CCTGACCCTAGCGAGCCCAACTTGTGCTCATTTCGCTTTGCCCGAGATTACGATGGACGGCATGGGGACTTTCCAAGGCCCGTCAGTTCCATGGTTCGCAACGACCTTAGAGACGACCGCCGCTCGAATGGCATCCTTGTTGGCGTCCGGTTGTGGACGCAGAAGGGCTCCTCCGCGAACGGTGCCGTCCTTGAAGAAGTTGAATGGTGCCGCAGGGTCATCAATCTGCCACTCGCTTGCCACCGTTAAACATCTCAAATCGCAGAACCCAGCTGTCTCCATTGCGGGGAACGCACGTTTCGGATCTGCGTAGTCAGTGGCCCCGGGGCCGGGCGGCAGTTCGATGTCCGGCGCGCCATGCTGCATAATCGCAGCGAAGACATACGTCATCGCGGACAGTTCTGTGTCCTCCCAGACCGAGTAAGCTAGGCGTCCGCCCGGCTTCAATACGCGGCGGGCCTCAGCCATAACCGTCGAGGGATCTGGCACGCGGGGCATACCAAACCCTATGGTCACGGCATCGAATGATGCGTCTTCGAAAGGCAGAGCCATGGCATCACCTTCCACAAAGCGCGCACCCAAGACAGATGACCGTGCAATCCGCAGCATAGCCGGCGAGAAGTCGCATCCGGTGACCTCTGCTCCGAGGGCGACAAGCCCGCGCGCGACGATGCCATGTCCGCAGCACAGGTCCAGCGCAGTCCTGTCTCGCCTGGCCGCACACTCGGCAACAAGCGCAGGCACTGCCATTTCCGAGGCTCGCGCGAAATCGCGAGCATAGGAAGCCGCAGTGTCTTCCTCTGCCCAACCTTGACGTTCCAGCGTCGCAAAATCCATAGGGTCTGTCATGGCGCACTCCTACTGCGTTACCCCCAAAAAAGCATGGAATTCCATGGCACGATAGCTAAGAACGTGATGAAGGCTGCTACGATAACTCCTCCTCGGTGGTTAAGCCTATATGAGGCGACAGGATTCACTCGCTCGGTTCCCTTGCAGGTCGTTTCTGCGAGTTTCTCAAGGTCGCTCAGATACGCCTGATGCTGAATCATAATCGGGTCTTTCATGGTTCCATACCTTTCCGGTTTCGATGACTCGAGCTTGCCAAGAATGCAGGCAGAACGGGTAGTGCACGGCGTGAACTGCAGCCGATACAGTTTCTGAACTGGAGATGTCGTCGGTGTCCCGGTAGCTTGTTGTCGGAAGGAGGCATCGCCATGAAAGCCAAACCTTACGGTATCATCTGCCCGATCACGCATGCTTGCGAGGTGTTGGAGCCGCGATGGACGATCCCGATCCTCTCGGAAATGTGGGGAGGCTCAACCCGTTTCAACGACATAAAACGCGGTGTTGGCAATATCTCTCCCGCCCTTCTGACTAAACGCCTGAAGGAACTTGAGGCCAATGGTTTGATCGAGCGTATCGAGGATCCGGCGACCGGTCAGGTGAACTACCTGCGCACACAACGCGCCATCGACCTCGAGCCCGCTTTGGACGCGCTTGCAAGCTGGGCGCAATGCAATATCGAGGCCCGTGAAGCGCTATGCGATTTGGACGTCTCGAACCTGATGTGGCAGATGCGCGGCTATATTGATCCGGAGCAATTGCCGCGCCGCCAGATAGTAATTCAGTTCAGGTTCAGTGACCCCGGACTCGACTACAACACCTACTGGGCGTTGAGCCGCCCCGGATCGCCGGTAGAAATCTGCTCGACCATCCCAGGCTTTGACATCGACCTTTACATAGAGACAGACAAGGTTTCCCTGACTTCCATTATCCTAAGCCGTTCGACGATCGGACGGGAACTCGACGCTGGGCGGTTGTTTCTGAGTGGGGACGCTGCCGTGGCCCGAACGATGGACCGATGGCTGCATCGCAGGACGAAGGAAGATGGGCTTGAGGTGCGGCAATTAGACTTGGCGGAGGCGACACCGTGACCGGTAGCTTCGATGTCATTATCGTCGGTGCCGGCTCTGCTGGTTGCGTGCTAGGC
>NZ_JFKC01000064.1 GCF_002115805.1 Marivita geojedonensis
TACCCGCCATCGACGGAGATGGTATCGCGCGCCCATGTTGATCTTGGGCGTTACGAAGAGATGTATGCGCGGTCTGTGTCTGATCCGGAGGGGTTCTGGTCGGAGCAGGCGCAGCGTCTGGACTGGATGAAGGCGCCGACGCAGGTGAAGGACGTGGATTTCACGCTGGGTCAGGTGAAGATCAACTGGTTTGCCGACGGCACGCTGAACGTGGCGGCGAACTGCATCGACCGGCATCTGGCGACCCGCGGCGATCAGACCGCGATCATCTTCGAGCCGGATGATCCCAATGAGGCGGCCAAGCACATCACCTATAAAGACCTGCATGGCAGCGTCTGCAAGATGGCCAACATCCTCGAGACCCTGGGCGTGCGCAAGGGCGACCGCGTGGTGATCTACCTGCCGATGATCCCCGAAGCCGCCTATGCCATGCTGGCCTGCGCGCGCATCGGCGCGATCCACTCCATCGTCTTTGCCGGCTTCTCGCCCGACGCGCTGGCCGCGCGGGTGAACGGCTCGGACGCCAAGGTGGTGATCACCGCCGACGAGGCACCGCGCGGGGGCCGCAAGACCCCACTCAAGTCGAACGCCGATGCCGCCCTGCTGCACTGCAAGGACAGCGTGAAGTGCCTTGTCGTCAAGCGCACCGGCGGCCAGACCACATGGATCGACGGTCGCGACTACGATTACAATGAAATGGCGCTGGAGGCGTCCGACGTCAGCCAGCCTGCCGAAATGAATGCCGAAGACCCCCTTTTCATTCTCTACACATCGGGCTCGACCGGGCAGCCCAAGGGGGTTGTGCACACAACTGGTGGATATTTGGTTTACGCCAGCCTGACCCACGAGATTACCTTCGATTATCATGAAGGCGATATTTACTGGTGTACCGCCGATGTGGGCTGGGTCACCGGGCACAGCTATATCGTCTATGGCCCGCTGGCGAACGGCGCGACGACGCTGATGTTCGAGGGTGTGCCGACCTATCCGGACGCCTCGCGCTTCTGGCAGGTCTGCGAGAAACACTCGGTTAACCAGTTCTACACAGCGCCGACCGCAATCCGCGCCCTGATGGGTCAGGGTAACGAGTTCGTAACGAAATGCGATCTATCCTCGCTGCGCATCCTCGGCACGGTGGGCGAACCGATCAACCCCGAGGCATGGAACTGGTACAACGACGTGGTGGGCGGTGGCCGCTGCCCGATCGTCGACACATGGTGGCAGACGGAAACCGGCGGGCACCTGCTGACCCCGCTGCCGGGCGCGCATGCGACCAAGCCGGGCGCGGCGATGAAGCCGTTCTTCGGGGTGCAGCCCGTTGTGCTCGACCCGCAGTCGGGTGAGGAAATCCATGCCAGCCCGACCGAGGGCGTGCTGGCGCTGAAGGACAGCTGGCCGGGCCAGATGCGCACCGTCTGGGGCGATCACGAGCGGTTCGAGAAGACCTACTTCTCGGACTACAAGGGCTATTACTTCTCGGGTGACGGCTGCCGCCGTGACGCCGATGGCGACTACTGGATCACCGGCCGCGTGGACGACGTGATCAACGTATCGGGCCACCGGATGGGCACCGCCGAGGTGGAATCCGCGCTGGTCGCCCATGCCAAGGTGGCCGAGGCCGCCGTGGTCGGCTACCCGCATGACATCAAGGGTCAGGGCATCTA
>NZ_JFKC01000065.1 GCF_002115805.1 Marivita geojedonensis
GCGATCGGGGCGTTCCTTGCAGGCAAGCACGCGGCCAGGCACATGCTCAACGCGGAGCCCATTGACGGTGTGCGGGGCACCATCCTGTTCACGGGGGCCTCCGCTGGGGTCAAAGGCTTCCCGCAATCCGCGCCTTTTGCCATGGGCAAATTCGCCCAACGTGGTCTTGCCGAGAGCATGGCACGGGAACTGCATCCCCAAGGCATCCATGTTTCCTGGATAAATATTGATGGTGGCATCCTGAATCCCGGACGTGTTGAGCCAGAAGATAAACCGGGGTCCATGCTGAGACCCGACGCGATTGCCCGGACCTACCGTCATCTGATTGAGCAAGACCGGAGCGCATGGACCAACGAGGTTGCTGTCAGGCCGTGGGTCGAGCGGTTCTGACGGGGAGCAGCTACTGGACGACACGATGCTGAATGACGACGAACTGGACCAATTGGAGTCGCTGCTCCTGTTCCACACGGATGAGGACGGCATGCTCCTGAGTGAGTTTGATGGCTTTTGCGCCGGGCTCATTGTCTGTCCCGAGGTCATTATGCCCGGGGAATGGCTACCTTGCGTCTGGGGCAGTCGCACCTCGCACTTGGACACACTTGAAGATGTGCAGGATCTCACCGACCTGCTGATGCGCCACTACAACGACGTCGTTCAGTCCTTGATGCCGCCTGCACTTGAGTATGGTCCAATCTATGATCAGGACAATCAGACCGCGGAGGTTCTTTGGGAGACCTGGTGCTGTGGCTTCGAGCGGGCGATGGCGTTGCGACCGGATTCCTGGGAGCAGATCGTTGAGGGAGGTGACGAAGAGGCAGCCGCTGCGGTCAATATGATGCTGGCGCTGTACCACATCGCCGAAGGACAAAGTGATCTGTCCAAGGCATCGATCAAGACCCTCACCAAAGACGCTCCGGACATTATTCCGAACCTGGTGCTGACGCTAAACACCTGGACCAAGTCCGGGACCACGGCTGCCCCCTTCCCGGCTTGGGCGGCCGCAAACCAACCACAAGCGCCGTTTCATGGAACCAAGGTCGGCCGCAACGACCCCTGTCCCTGCGGTTCAGGACGGAAGTACAAGCGGTGCTGTGGGAGCAATTGAATGCAGACCCAAGTTTCAAATGGTAACTCGCCCTGAAAATTCAGCTTGGCCATCTCAAGCAAACTGTCACTGAGGTCAGTCCAGGGACCGCACCTCGACCCTGAAGCGAATACGGAACGATCCAACTGAATGAACAGACAACCTGATACATCAGCGATCCAAAACCATGCGGCTTACCTATGGAAAAGACGCTCGATACTTGGAGAAAAGCCCATGATCACAGAAATCGTAACGTTCAAGATTCCCGAAGGCATGGACAGAGACCGCTTGATTGCTCTGTTCGAAGAAAGCGCGGAAATCTGGCGAGCTCACCCGAAGCTGCATCGCAAGAACTATCTCTATGATCCAGAGGCACGGGTCGCCGGAGGCGTCTACACGTGGGACTCGGCTGCCGATGCCAAAGAAGCGCATGGGGAAGCGTTCCATGCCCGCGTCGCCGAAACATTCGGCAGCACGCCAGAGTTTCAGTATTTCGAGACACCTGTGGTCGTGCAAAACCGCCTGTCGCAAGA
>NZ_JFKC01000066.1 GCF_002115805.1 Marivita geojedonensis
ATTTCGGATCATGACAATCAGCTTCTCTTGCGGGATGGCTCCCCGACCGTCCTCTTCGAGCTTCTCGGCCAGTTGCTCCTGCAAAGTTTCCTGAGAGGTGCTTCTGATTTGCTTCATGACCGGCGTTTCGATCTTGGACGTGTTCAGCGCCTTCGGATTGAAGCCCTCCGACTGCTTCCGGTGCATCAGAGCGTTGTAGGCCTTGGCGATGTTCTCCGGGTCGTCCATCCATTCGTAGAATTCCGTCATGAACTCAGCGAAGTCGTCGGCCTTCGGGCCAGAAGCATGTCCCTCGTGCCCCATGTCGATTACATGGAAGCGTCGATCATTTCCTTCGATCCACTGTGGCAGATGGTTGGTGGTGAACAGGAAACAGCAACACTGCGTGGTCTTTTCGAGGTCCACGCCCTTTCGTTCGGCGCTCGTATCCGCTTCGGTGATCAGCGACTTCAGGGCGTTGCCTTGGTTGGAGCCAGGCTTCAGCTTTAGCTCTTCCAGTACCAGTAACTTGCTGTCGAGCATTGGCTTGTTAAAGCGGCCTGTGACTTGGCTGAGCCCGTTTGCCGAGTGGGTGTTGTCCTTACCGAACAATCTGGAGACGAACTGGCACAGTGTGCTCTTTCCGGTCCCCTTTTCCCGCGAGTAGAGCAAGGGCGCGAAGCCGGGCTTTTTCTGCTCGTTCTGCAGCGTCCATGACAACCAATCCAGGAAACGCGTCTTGTCCGATGGTTCCACGAATGTCCTGTCGAGGAACTCACCCAGCATGCCTATGTCCGCTTCCTTCATCCCGAGCTGGCGGTAGTCTGGAATCTTCCATGTGTTGATGGAGGCCATGTACTGTCCGCGCAGGACGCGACCGCGATTACCTGGCGCACAGCGCGTGGTCCTGTTCCACAGAGCGATAGACTGCTCAGGCTCCTTTGTCGTTCCGGAGAAGGCCCGCTTCAGGATCGCCTCCACAAGGTCGGGTTCTTTGTTTTCGTATGGGAACTGCGCACGGATGATCTGACAGGCGATACTCTGAGCATCGCCACCGGACAGAGGGCAACTCAGGCTGTCGACGTGGAAGTACTTGTCACCTTGCTTAACAAACTGGTCTGCTATGACTGGGGCAACGATGCTGATGCGGATCTCCCGATCTTGGATTTTCGGAGGAGATTTTTGATGATTGGCGGTGGAGCTAGTGCTACCGTCAGAGGAGCTTTGGGAATCTTGATTATTTTCAATATGTTGTTCAGACATAATAATACTTTCTTTATGGAAAAACCAACTCACTGACATCCATACTTCGTGCCTGGATGCACAGTGTTGCTGGGAATGCCGTCGCTGATAAAAATGGTCAGCGTGGCTGTTTCGGGTGGAGCAGAAACGGGGTGTTCGGACCTAAGTTAGTGCCCGAAACAGGCCCCGATGCCGTTTCGATTTTTGGTTCATAATCGGACAAAAGACGCCAACTAGACTGCGTGTCTTTTTGTGCGACCATACCATTAACGCAGCCTAATATTTTGGGCGCTTTTTATGAGAATAATTCATAATC
>NZ_JFKC01000067.1 GCF_002115805.1 Marivita geojedonensis
GGCTTACGCGACGATTTTGGAGACGACGCCGGAGCCGACGGTGCGGCCGCCTTCGCGGATGGCGAAGCGGAGGCCGTCTTCCATTGCGATCGGTGCGATCAGCTCAACCTCGAACTTCAGGTTGTCGCCCGGCATCACCATCTCGGTGCCTTCCGGCAGCGTCACGGTCCCGGTCACGTCGGTCGTGCGGAAGTAGAACTGCGGACGGTAGTTCGCGAAGAACGGCGTGTGACGGCCGCCTTCTTCCTTGGTCAGGATGTAGACCTCGGCTTCGAACTTGGTGTGCGGTGTCACCGAACCCGGCTTGCAGAGAACCTGGCCACGCTCGACGCCCTCACGGTCAACGCCGCGCAGCAGCGCGCCGATGTTGTCGCCGGCTTCACCACGGTCCAGCAGCTTGCGGAACATTTCCACACCGGTGCAGGTCGTCTTCTTCGTGTCGCGGATGCCCACGATCTCGATTTCGTCGCCCACGTTGATCACGCCACGCTCCACACGGCCGGTCACAACGGTGCCGCGGCCCGAGATCGAGAACACGTCTTCGATCGGCATCAGGAACGGCTGGTCGATCGCACGTGCCGGCTGCGGGATGTACTCGTCAACCGCCGCCATCAGTTCGCGGATCTTGTTCTCGCCGATTTCCGGATCACGGCCTTCCATCGCCGCAAGCGCAGAGCCCGCGATGATCGGAATGTCGTCGCCCGGGAAGTCGTAGGCGGACAGCAGTTCGCGCACTTCCATCTCGACCAGTTCGAGCAGTTCCGGATCGTCCACCTGGTCGACCTTGTTCAGGAACACGACCATGGCAGGGATACCCACCTGGCGGCCGAGAAGGATGTGCTCGCGCGTCTGCGGCATCGGGCCGTCAGCTGCGTTCACAACCAGGATCGCGCCGTCCATCTGAGCGGCACCGGTGATCATGTTCTTCACGTAGTCCGCGTGGCCCGGGCAGTCGACGTGTGCGTAGTGACGCGCGTCGGTTTCGTATTCAACGTGGGCGGTCGAAATGGTGATCCCGCGCGCTTTCTCTTCCGGCGCACCGTCAATCTGGTCATACGCCTTGAAGTCGCCAAAGTACTTGGTGATCGCCGCCGTCAGCGTCGTCTTGCCGTGGTCAACGTGACCGATTGTGCCGATGTTGCAGTGCGGCTTACCGCGCTCAAACTTTTCCTTTGCCATT
>NZ_JFKC01000068.1 GCF_002115805.1 Marivita geojedonensis
AGAGGTGGCCTGAGAAATCTGAACAGGTGAGTTAGGTGGATTTTCCGCTCCTGATCCGGCAGCGTGCCGGGACGAAGGAGAGAAGATGGCAAGACGACCAAGACGGAACCACAGCCCTGCATTCAAAGCGAAAGTCGCGTTGGCGGCATTGAAGGGCGACAAGACGATGAGCGAGCTGGCGACGCAGTTCGACGTCCATCCCAACCAGATCAAGCAGTGGAAAGATCAGCTGCTCGACGGCGTGACGGATGTATTCGACGACAAGCCGAAGGCATCGAAAGCGCCCGCGATCGACGTGAAATCGCTGCACGCGAAGATTGGCCAGCTGACGCTGGAGAATGATTTTTTAGAAGGAGCGCTCGACAAGGCCGGTCTGTTGCCGAGCGCAAAGAAATGACTGATCGATCGCACAGACTGAGTCTCGTGCGGCAGGCCGATCTGCTCGGGATCAGCCGGGGCAGTCTTTACTATGAATCGCGTCCGGTGGGCGAAGATGACCTCAGGCTTATGCGCCGGATCGACGAGTTGCACATGGAGTATCCATTCGCGGGCAGCCGGATGATGAAAGGGCTGCTCAGACAAGAAGGCTTTACTGCCGGTCGGCTGCATGTGGCGACCTGCATGAAGCGGATGGGTATCCAGGCCCTGTATCGCAGGCCGAACACGTCGAAACCGGCACCAGATCACAAGGTCTATCCCTATCTGCTGAGAAAGCTGGCCGTGACGCGCCCGAACCAAGTCTGGGCGATGGACATCACCTACATCCCCATGGCGCGTGGCTTCGTCTATCTCGTCGCCGTGCTGGACTGGT
>NZ_JFKC01000069.1 GCF_002115805.1 Marivita geojedonensis
TGGTGTCAGACCAATTCCAACCAGTCTCCGCAAGGACAGTGATGCTGTCTTTTATGCCGCGCAGAGGCCGCGCCACTCGACCAGAGCAGCGGTTCGGTTTTCCTTGAAGTGATCTCGTTTGGAGAGGCTGCGATCCTGGTTAAAGTGGTTGAAGATGGAGGAATGGACGGAAACGAATTTTTGCAAACTGCGCATTCGGCGAAAACGTTGCATCGCCCGCTCTCGTCGTCGGAATGGCAGATGTGAATTCTCAACGCGGTTGTTCAGCCAACGACCACAGAGTTGCCGGTTTTCGCACCCCAATTCGCGAAGTGCGGCTCGGTATGAAGCAAACCGATCGGTGACCAGTACTTCCGGCGAACCATATCGACGCATCAATTTCCTGAGCATTTTCAATGCGGCGCGTTTGTTTCTCCGCTTAGTGACGACGCTCTCCAGAACCTCGCCTTCGTGATCGACGGCCCGCCACAGGTAGTGCCGCTCACCATTGATTTTCACAAAAACCTCATCGACATGCCATTGCCATCGGGAAAAGGCGCGTAGCTGCTGAACACGCCGCCGCCGGATCTCGGAGGCAAACATCGGCCCAAACCTGTTCCACCAAAACCGGATGGTTTCGTGACTGACGTCGATGCCACGTTCGTGCAGCAGATCCTCGACATTGCGGAGTGACAACGGGAACCGGACATACAGCATCACCGCCAGGCGGATGATCTCGGAGCTGGTTTTGAAATACTTGAAAGGTGAGCGTTTGGTCATCTCGAGAGGCTACGAAAGCCCCCTGCCCGGCTCAAGCCAAGTTCCTCTGACA
>NZ_JFKC01000007.1 GCF_002115805.1 Marivita geojedonensis
CGGATAGCGCCCTGAGTCCGCAAGAGGAAAAAACGCTCAAAACGCACTTTTTTTCGTTTTTTCATTTTTCCCTAAAAAACAGTGGCTTGGCGCAACTTAGATGCGTCGGCGCAGCCGTTTGCGCAATTCTGCTACACAGACACCCCATATCTAGCGGGGGTGTGTCGGCCAGGCCCAAGACCTGCGCCTCAGGCCCGGGTCGATACCCGAAACAGGCGCAGCGTCTGCAGATTGAGCCGGGCGGCAAGCAGTACGGCGATCACCAGCGCGTACAGGATCGGTTCCCATTGGAAGCCCTTCACCAGCAGCAGAAAATGCAACGCACCAAGGAGCGCAATGGGGTAGACCATCTTGTGCAGCCGGCGCCACCGGACCGGGCCAAGCCTGCGAAGGCTACAGTTATTTGATGTGAGCGCCAGTGGAAGCATCAGAACAAAAGCCAGCATGCCCACGGTAATGTACCAGCGTTTCACGATGTCGGCCCAGACGTTCTGAAACTGGACGTCCAGCACAAGCCACGTCAGCAGATGCGCCAGAAGGTAGAAGAATGTCACGACACCTATAGCGCGGCGGAATTTCAGAAGGTTCAGCCCGAACCAGCGGCGGATCGGAGTCACTGCCAGCCCGGCGATCAGAAGCCAAAGGCTCCACAGGCCGAGTTCGTGTTCGATCCGCTTGGCCGGATCGATTCCGAGCCCGCCGGTCAGCCCGAGATAATAGATCCAGAGCACTGGCAGCGGGGCCAGAATATATATCGCCCACGCAGGCATCCGGCGCAGTACGGTGTTCAGACGATCAACCACGGGTCAGAAAAACTCCCGCAGATCCATTCCATCATAAAGACTGGCGACCTCTGCCTCGTAGCCGTTGAACATCAGGGTCGGTTGCCGCTTGGCAAACAACCCGCCACCCAGCCGGCGTTCGGTTGCCTGTGACCAGCGCGGATGATCCACTTGGGGATTCACATTGCTGTAGAACCCGTATTCTCGCGGGTTGGCGATGTTCCAGCTTGCGGGAGGTTCGTCTTCCGTAAGGGTAATCCGAACCACCGACTTGATCGACTTGAAACCATATTTCCACGGAACAACGAGCCGAAGGGGTGCGCCGTTCTGCTTGGGAATATCCCGACCGTAAATCCCGGTCGCCATCATCGTCAGCGGATGCATCGCCTCATCAAGGCGCAGTCCCTCGACATAAGGCCATTCAAGAACCCGACTGGCCACACCCGGCATCTCTTCGGGTCGCAGAACCGTTTCAAAGGCCACATAGCGCGCGCTGGATTGAACACCGACCCAGTTCAGCAGATCGGCCAGTTCGAACCCGTTCCATGGAACCACCATTGACCACGCTTCAACACAGCGGAAGCGGTAGATCCGCTCCTCTATTGTCATTTGGCTCATGATGTCTGCGAAGCTGTAATCGCCCGGCCTGTCCACCAAACCGTCGATCCGGACAGTCCATGGATCGATCGTCAATGCTCCGGCATTGCGAGCCGGGTCATCCTTGCCGGTACCGAACTCATAATAGTTGCAGTAATTGGTGATCTCTTCCCATGTATTCGGCTCAAGCGCGTCTTGCGCCCGGGACGCCAGAGGCACCGATGCGGCGATCCCGCCAGCGGCCAACCCGGCCATAAGCTGGCGCCGGTTCAGAAAGGTGGAATAGGGAGTCACGTCCTCTTCGGACAAAGTGTTTTTCCAACGATACGCCATACGAACCTCATTTTCCTCTGGCTAAGGATATAGAAGTATCGGCCAGCGCGACCAAACCAACTTGTCTCACGGTTGCGTGGTGGGTTTGAAATGTTTTCGGTTTCAGGGAACGGTGATGGGTGGTGGTTTGCGTCGCTTTCCGCTGAGCGCGTTTCCCCCAATGGCATAAAGCAGAACAAGCCCACCCAGCAGCGTATTGAGCGTTGCCGTCTCTCCAAGAAACAGCCAAACCCAAAGCGGACCCAGAAGCACTTCCGCCAGAGACAAAAGCGAAAGCTCTGCAGCCGGGATGCTCCGAGAGCCCAACGTGTAGAGGATCAGCCCTGCGCCGACCTGAAAGACGCCCATGCCCATGGAGATACCTGCATCCATCGCCGTCAAACGCAATGGCAGTTCCAGAAGCAGACAGATCGCTCCGGTGATCACGACAGCGAACAGGCCTGACAGAAACACCGAAGGCAGCATCTCGGTCGTCCGCCCCCAGCGCAGGGCAACCGTAAACACGGCGAAACCGAAAGCAGAGCCCAGCGCCGCGAGGCTGCCTTTGATGCTGACAGTGCCGGACTTGTCCGCCACCATGATGCCGATGCCGGCAATTGCAATCAGGATCGAAAACCACGTTGCCTTTCGCACGGTCTCGCGCAGAAACACGGCACCCAGGACCGCGGCAAAAAACGGCGAAGTGGCAAAGAGCAGCATGGCGTTCGCGACAGACGTCGTCTGGATCGCATAGATGCCGCCCGAATAAGCCGCAACCAGTGACAGTCCGGCAATCATCGCAGGCCAACCGACGCGCCGGATTTGGGCAAAGGGGCTTTCACCCGACCGCACTTGGATCACGAAATACAGAAACACGCTGAGGCTGATCGACCGGTATAGAAGAATCTGCCAGACGGTGGCGTCTTCGATCAATCGGATACCCAGACCGACGGTTGACCACAGAACGCCCGCAGCGATGACAAGCAGATATCCCCGCCACTCCACGCCAGTGTCTGGGTCAACGTTCTCGGAAACACTCATCCCGGGTGCCTTTCGCTCAGTCCGGCACCATCACTAATCGGGTAAAGTCCGCCATGACCCGCCATTTGCGACATCCGTCGCAACCCGGAGTGGCGACACTCTGATCAGGGCGCAGACACCGGTTGTGGCCACAGATCCGACATAAGGGTGGTCCGTCCATCCGGTTGAACCACACGCACATGGCTGCGGCGCATGAGGCGGGGTTCTGCCACGCCGACTGAATGTGCGATGGTCTCGACCTCTTTGATGATCTCCGTCGCGTAAGCCGCCACACGCATCTCTTTGTCCTCTACGACAAGCCCGGCCTGAAAACGGGGGTTATGCGTGGTAATCCCCGTCGGACATGTATTGCGGTTGCACTTGAGAGCCTGAATGCAGCCCAGTGCAAACATGAAGCCCCGGGCCGAGGTCACGAAATCGGCGCCCGTCGCCAGCGCCCAGGCCACGTCCCCCGGATTGACAAGCTTGCCGCTCGCCACCAGCGGGATACGGTCACGCAAGCCATGGACATTGCGGATATTCGCGACCATGGGCAGTGCTTCGCGGATGCTCATGCCGACCAGATCGATCAAGGGCATCGGTGCGGCCCCGGTCCCGCCTTCCCCACCGTCGATGGTAATGAAATCCGGTGCAGCAACGGATCCGCGCGCCGTAATGGCCGCAAACAGGCCATTGACCCCATCTTCAGAGCCCACACACATCTTTATGCCCACCGGTTTGCCGGTGATGTCGCGAACCTTTGCAATCATGTCGAGCAGATCGTCCCAGTCGTCCACCTCTTCATGCCGGTTCGGCGAGATGCTGTCCTTGCCGACCGGAATACCGCGAATAGCCGCGATTTCCTGGGTGATCTTTTCACCCGGAAGGATGCCGCCCTTGCCGGGCTTCGCCCCTTGGCTCAGCTTGATCTCGAACATCCGTACGGTTTCATGCGCGGCAACGTCCCTCAGTCGGCCCTCGTCGAACGCGCCGTTCTCATCGCGTACCCCGTACTTGGCGGTGCCGATCTGAAAAACGATGTCGCACCCGCCTTCGAGGTGATAGGGCGACAACCCGCCCTCTCCGGTGTTCATCCAGATACCCGCGCGTTTTGCACCGCGGCTGAGTGCCCGGACCGCCGGCTTTGATATTGCGCCATAGCTCATGCCCGACAGATTAAAGAAAGACGCAGCCGTATAGGGGATCCGCGCGCCCGCCCCGATGACCTTCGGCTCCGACTTGGCAAACTGATTGTCCACGGGTGGAAAAGGCGCGTTCACGAACAACGGAGTTCCGACAATCCCGGTGTTCCGCGTCGACCCGAAGGCGACCGTGTTTCCATGACCTTCCGCGGACCGCTTCACCCATTCGCGCTGCGCCCGATTGAATGGCAGTTCTTCACGGTCCATCGCAAAGAAATACTGTCGAAAAAATTCACCCAGCGTTGAGAACAATCCACGGAACCGTCCCAGAACAGGATAGTTTCGCCGGATCGCATCGCTTGTCTGCGATCTGTCGATGATTCCCAGAACCACGGCCACCAACAGCGCTACTCCGATCAGAGCGACAAGCAGAACTGCCAGAAACTGCAACGCATACATGGCGACACCCATACTGACCTCACATTCGATTCATTGCATCTGACACGCCGATCAGACTAGACTGACGTTACGGACACCACCTTACGGTAAGCTGCCAAAAAAGGAGACCCCCATGAAACGCCTGCTCGCAACGCTCGCTCTGACGCTCACGGCATCCTCGGTCTCGGCCGCCGACATAATCACCTATGACACGGATCAGTCCTTCGAAGATGTCACCTTTGGTCTCGAAAACGCGATCCTTGATGCGGGGCTGGTCATCGACAGCGTCAGCCACACCGGAGACATGCTGGAGCGCACCAAAGCCGACGTCGGCTCTGACGTAACTCTCTATCTGAACGCAGATGTCTACAGCTTCTGCTCTGCCAAGATCTCGCGCGAGGTGATGGAAGCTGATCCCATGAACATCGTATTCTGCCCTTACGACATCTTCATCATGGTGCGCCCCGAGACACCGGATGTCACAACCATCGGTTTTCGGACGTTCCCGGACGGTCCGATGAAGAAGGTCGAAACACTTCTGGACGGCATCGCCAGAGCGGCAGTCGGGCTCGATTAATGACGAAACCCTAACGGGCTTTCACAAGAATTTCAGTTGAAAACGCAAAGGCTTGCGGCTTAGGCGGCAGTCTTTTTCCGTCAAGGGCAATCGGCGGAAATCCTCATGCATCCAAGTTGGTTTTTCATACGTTCAAGCAGCAGATGTGCAGGACACATCACAACGCATGAAAAAGGACGACCAACATGTTTCGTAAGACAACAATCGCCCTCACCACTGCAGCCTCCATGCTGGCAGGCGCTGCCTTCGCCGGAGGTCACTCCAAAGACATCGTGGACACCGCCGTCGACGCGGGATCCTTTGAAACTCTTGTCGCGGCTGTCCAGGCAGCCGGCCTTGTCGAAACGCTGAAGGGCGAAGGCCCGTTCACCGTTTTCGCACCGACTGACGAAGCTTTCGCTGCGCTTCCGGAAGGCACCGTTGAAAACCTGCTGTTGCCCGAGAACAAGGACCAGCTGGTGGCGATCCTCACTTACCACGTCGTGCCGGGCAAGGTGATGTCCACCGACCTGAGCGATGACATGGAAGCCGAGACCGTGCAGGGGGGCTCTGTCACCATCGACCTCGACAACGGTGTCATGGTCGAAGAGGCATCCGTCGTAACCCCCGACATCGAAGCCTCCAACGGCGTCATCCACGTCATCGACACGGTGATCCTGCCCGAGGGCTGATATTCAACCGCGGCAAAAGGGCGGCACGTGATGAGCCCTTGATGCACAACAAAAAAGGCGGGGATACCCCGCCTTTTTCTTTGATATGATGTTTCGCGTCAGTGGACGACGGCATCGTCCGGGCGTGGCCGGTTGGAGGACGCCACCCTGTCACCGATAAGGAGTCCGTCGGAACCCGCTGTGACCGGCACGATGTCTCCGTCCGAGATATCGCCCGCCAACAGCATCTCCGCCAGCGGATCCTGAAGTGCGCGCTGGATCACCCGCTTGAGCGGACGGGCACCGAACACCGGATCATACCCCTCTTCCGCCAGCCACTTCCGTGCGGCATCGTCCAGTTGCAAGTCGATCTTGCGCGCGGCCAACCGCTTGAGCAGCCGTGCCATCTGGATATCGACAATCCCATCCATATCCTCACGCTTGAGCCGGTCGAAAATCACGGTCTCATCAAGACGATTGAGGAATTCCGGTCGGAAATGCGCCCGCACCGCATCCATCACGTCCCGCTTGGCTTGGCTGGGGTCACCTCCATCCGGCAGTTGCGAAAGTGCCTGAGATCCAAGGTTGGATGTCAGTACGATCAGCGTCTGCTTGAAGTCCACGGTCCGACCCTGACCATCAGTCAGCACGCCGTCATCCAGAACCTGCAACAGCACGTTGAACACGTCCGGATGTGCCTTTTCGACCTCGTCGAACAGCACAACCTGATACGGGCGCCGCCGAACGGCCTCGGTCAGAACACCGCCTTCGTCATAGCCGACATATCCGGGAGGCGCACCGATAAGACGGGCAACCGCGTGTTTCTCCATGAACTCCGACATGTCGATGCGCACCATCGCATTGTCGTCGTCAAACAGGAACTCGGCCACGGCCTTTGTCAGCTCCGTCTTACCGACACCCGTCGGCCCGAGGAACAGGAACGATCCCAACGGACGGTTCTCGTCGTTGAGCCCGGCCCGCGCCCGCCGAACCGCGTTGGCAACGGCGCGCACTGCCTGATCCTGACCGATGACCCGCTTGTGCAGACCATCTTCCATGCGCAGCAGCTTTTCGCGCTCGCCTTCCAGCATCTTGGACGTCGGGATCCCTGTCCAGCGCTCGACCACGGCGGCGATCTGCTCGGGCCGCACGGCCTCTTCGACCATCACGTCATCGTCCGCGCTTTCTGCGTCCGACAGTTGCTTCTCAAGCTGAGGGATCACGCCGTAAGAAAGCTCGCCCGCTTTTGCGAGGTTGCCCTCACGCTTGGCGATCTCCAACTCGGCACGCGCCCGGTCAAGTTGCTCTTTGACATCCCGAGCCGACGCAAGCTTGTCCCGCTCTGCCTGCCACTTGGCCGTCATCTCGGCAGACTGCTGCTGCAACTCGGCCAGATCCCTTTCGAGTTTCTCAAGACGGTCCTTCGACGCCTGATCGTCCTCAAGACGCAAGGCTTCGACCTCGATCTGCTTTTGCAGAATGTCACGGTCGAGCGCATCCAGCTCTTCTGGCTTGCTGTCCACTTCCATCCGCAGACGCGAGGCGGCTTCGTCCATCAGGTCGATGGCCTTGTCGGGCAGGAACCGGTCGGTGATGTAGCGATGCGAAAGCGTTGCTGCCGCCACAAGGGCAGAGTCCGAAATCCGCACACCGTGGTGCAGTTCGTACTTCTCCTTGATGCCACGCAGGATCGAGATCGTGTCCTCGACCGTTGGTTCCTGAACCATCACCGGCTGGAATCGGCGGGCCAGAGCGGCGTCCTTTTCAACATGCTTGCGGTACTCATCCAGCGTCGTCGCACCCACGCAGTGCAACTCACCGCGGGCCAGGGCAGGCTTGAGCAGGTTAGACGCATCCATTGCGCCATCCGCTTTGCCCGCGCCCACAAGCGTGTGCATCTCGTCGATGAAGAGGATGATCTCACCAGCTGCGCTCGTGACTTCGGACAGGATACCTTTCAGACGTTCTTCGAACTCACCGCGATATTTGGCACCGGCGATCAACGCCCCCATGTCCAAAGCCAACAGACGCTTGTTGCGCAGCGATTCCGGAACATCGCCATTGACAATGCGCAAAGCAAGACCTTCGGCAATCGCGGTTTTCCCCACGCCTGGCTCCCCGATCAGAACCGGGTTGTTCTTGGTCCGACGGCTGAGCACCTGCATGGCACGACGGATCTCGTCATCCCGCCCGATGATCGGGTCGATCTTGCCCTCGCGGGCACGCTCAGTCAGATCAAGGGTGTATTTCTTCAGCGCTTCGTACTGGTCTTCGGCGCTCGCCGTATCGGCAGTCCGCCCTTTTCGAATGTCATTGATCGCGGAATTCAACGCCTGCGCGTTTACGGCGCCTGCCTCCAGCGCTTCTTTCGCCGGGCTCTTGACCATCGCAAGCGCCATCAGGATACGCTCGACCGGGACAAAGCTGTCCCCGGCCTTCTTGGCGATCTTCTCTGCCTCGTCTAGCACTTTACCCGTCGCGCTATCCAGATAGACCTGCCCTGCATCTCCCGAAACCTTCGGGATCTTGGCAAGCTTTCCATCCAAAGCCTGCACCACGCGCTGCGGAGCACCGCCGGCACGCTGGATGAGGTTGGAAGCCAACCCCTGTTCATCGTCCATCAAGGCTTTCAGGATGTGTTCGGGTGCTAGCCGCTGATGGCTTTCCCGCATTGCAATCGTCTGGGCCGCCTGAATGAAACCGCGCGACCGCTCCGTGAACTTCTCTAAGTTCATGGTATTCTCCTTCCGTTAAGCACCCCTTTGTCCGGAACGCCCGAATTCGGCACGTCCCATGGCAGGGCCTTCGGATAAGAAATGGGGGTCGGCACATGGCCGTTCAAGAGGTCGTGATCCGCGAGTTCATCACTCTGTTTGAACGAACGTGTTCATCGCAGCCAAGCTGCGGTTCATCCCGCTCATCTGGCCGCACGCGGATGTAATGCTTGCGTCATGAGCCCTCGGCGGCCTGCATCGTCAGGGCTGGCGTATGCACGATATCCTCAAGAAATGGATTTTCCTTGGGCGATCCTTTCGGGCCAATCTGCCAAATCGCCAGCCCCACCAGAGCGACGACGCCGACGATTATCACCATCGGGCGCAAGACTGCCGGGGTATGGCCATGCTGTGTGCTTTCAATCATTGTTGTCTCCTTCATCAGAGAGACAACTGACCAACCCGCCTCTTGTTCCTTGACCTGTCGCTGCACCTCTGTAAGACGGGGCGAGTTTGCGAAAAGGAAAGTCCCATGTCCGATGACCGTCTGATCGTAGCACTGGATGTTCCAAACGCGGTTGCAGGATTGGAGCTTGCGGGCAAACTCGGAGACACCGTTTCCTTCTACAAGATCGGCCTCGGAATGCTCACCGGTGGTGGGTTGGCCCTTGCAAACGAGCTGAAGCAGGAGCACGGAAAACGCATCTTCCTCGACATGAAGCTCTTCGATATCGGTGCCACCGTTGAAGCGGCAGTCAGGGGCCTCGCTCAGTTCGATTTGGATTTCCTGACCGTCCATGGCGATCCGCATGTGGTACGGGCGGCCAAAGAGGGTGCTGCGGGCTCGAACCTGAAAATCCTCGCGGTCACGATCCTTACATCTCTGGAACGCAAGGATCTCGACGACAGCCTCATCCGTGACGGAGCGGTTCCAGACCTCGTTGTCGAACGTGCGGCTCGTGCATTCGATGCCGGCGCGGATGGCGTTATCTGTTCGCCCAATGAAGCGGCGATGGTGCGCGAGATTTCACAATCTGCCGGCCGTTTGATCGTCACGCCTGGCGTGCGTCCGGCTGGCGCCGATCTAGGGGATCAAAAGCGCGTGGCAACACCGGCCAATGCCATCAAGAACGGCGTGGACCACATCGTCGTGGGGCGTCCGGTCTGGAAAGCCCCCGATCCGCGCGCTGCGGCGCAGGCCATCGTCTCCGAAATGCAATCCGCTTAAGCGGGTCAAACCGGTTTCTGATTCAGATATCGCCGAACCATCTCTGCAAAGTGCGGGATCGCCTCGGGGTGCGTCGCGTACAATTGGGGCTCCATCAGAGACCAACCCTGCCCCTCGGATCCAAAGACGATCCGCTGTTCGGCCTCGATCGGAAGATGGGCCGCAAAAAACACGCCCCTATGAAACCGGTCCCGCCAAATCAGATCATGCGCACCAAGCCGCAGACCGATCTCTTCATGAGTTTCGCGCAGCACGCAGTGTTCGGGACTTTCAAGTCGTTCACGCCCGCCTCCCGGAAGATCAAGCCGACCAGGCCAGGGAATGCCCGGCTTGTGATCACGGCGCAGAACGACAATGCGCTCTCCGATAAACAGGATGAGTTTCGCACCACCGAAGTCCTGCATGATCCAGCCTTTTGTCCGTCCCAAGCCGGGTGTACCCTGCAATAGCCTGTTCGGATACCCAACCCATGCCAGCCCTCTGCCGCGATTGCCTGACCGAATTCGAAACCGGCGCACGCTGTCCTGCGTGCCGGTCCCCCCGCGTGATCGCCCACCCCGAGCTGTTCGATCTGAGTATCGCGCATATGGATTGCGACGCGTTCTATGCCTCTGTCGAAAAGCGCGACAACCCGGAACTGGCCGACAAGCCGGTGATCATTGGGGGCGGTCGGCGTGGCGTTGTCTCGACCGCATGCTACGTCGCGCGGATCAGGGGTGTGCGCTCTGCCATGCCAATGTTCAAAGCACTCCAGCTTTGCCCGGACGCCGTGATCGTAAAGCCTCGCATGGAAGCCTATGTCGAGGCATCCCGTGCAATCCGTCAGATGATGGAGGAATTGACTCCTTCCATCGAACCCCTCTCTCTGGACGAAGCCTTCATCGATCTGACCGGTACCGCACGGCTGCACGGCCATCCTCCAGCCGTGATGCTGGCGAGGCTTGTCAAAAGGATGCGCGAAGAATTGAGGCTCACGGGATCGATTGGTCTCAGCCACAATAAGTTCCTCGCCAAAATCGCTTCAGACCTCGACAAGCCACGTGGATTCTCGGTCATCGGCCAGGCGGAAACACAATCTTTTCTGCGTCCGAAATCCGTTCGGATGATCTGGGGCGTGGGTTCTGCAACTCAGGACGCTTTGGAACGCTCTGGAATTCGCACGTTCGACGATCTTCTGCGCTGGGAACTTGATGACCTCACCCATCGTTTCGGCAGCATGGGTCACCGTCTCTGGCACCTGGCTAGAGGACAGGATCAGAGACGCGTTTCGGCGAACAGCCCGATGAAATCCATTTCAAACGAAACGACATTTCACGAGGACACAAGCGACCCCGATCTGCTCGACGGCCATCTTTGGCGCATGTGCGAAAAGGTCTCGGACCGCGCAAAGGCCAAGGGGCTTGCAGGCCGTGTGGTCACGTTGAAACTCAAGAAATCAAATTTCACGCTGCTGACAAAACGTACATCCCTCACGGATCCGACCCAGATCGCGGACCGCATTTACCGAACAGCTAGGCGCCTGTTCGACCAGGTGGGGGATCAAGGGCCTTATCGGCTCTTGGGTGTCGGCGTCAGCGACCTCAGCACGGCCCAGGACGCCGACGTTTCCGGAGACCTGCTGGATCCGCAGGGAACCAAACGCGCCCAGGCCGAGCGCGCCACAGATGCCATCCGGGAAAAGTTCGGGCCGGATGCGATCCTGAAGGGCCGTGCCCTTCGCTGATCCTCACATGAGTTGGTTTTCCTCATCGACCGCCGAAATGCCGAGCGCGTCCAAACCTGCTTCGAGGTGATCTGCCAGATGCGGAGTACCAATCAGATAATCGGCCGTTGGCGTAGTGGCCTCGCTCATCGCAGTCACGAACGCCTCGTCCCATTCATCGACCTCGAACGCCCCGCGCCCAATCCACATCACCGTGACCAGCGCGGCCTGTTCCTCTTCGTCCATCCTGTCGATCAAAGCGCGCATCTCGCCCTCGGCGCGATCCAACTCGCGGGCCATCACAATGACCGCAGCGACTTTACTTGCACTGATGTGTTCCATGACGAATCTCCCATGCCGTTGATCCAAACATGGGGGAAAAAAGAATCTTTGACTTTGATCTTACGCAAACAGCCGATAATAGAGCCAGTCTGGCAGAAACTGGCTGCCCCGGAACACCCATGAAAACAGCGTCGGAAAGCTGCGCTTGAACGCATCGGTGTTCATGTGCTCGAAATACTCGCGGGCCGCCTCGTCCGGCTCCATGATGAACGGCATGTTGAAATCATTCTTGTCGGTCAGTCGGGTTTTCACGAACCCCGGATTGACCAACTGCACTTTAACGTTGGTCTTTCGCAGGTCTGCATAGAGCGACTCCGCCAAGGTCATGACCCCCGCCTTGGACGAGGTATAGGCCGCCGCGCCCGGCAATCCTCGAAAACCGGACAGCGAGCCGGTCAGCACGATATGGCCAGCGTCGCGTTCAACGAACTTCGGAACGACCGCACCCATCAATCGCATCGCACCTGTGAAATTGATGTCCGCCATCATCGTGGCCTGATCGGCGTCCCACGACTTGGCTCCAAACGGCCAATACACACCGGCGATCTGCACAACGCCATCGATGTCGCCCACAGCGTTGGCAGCCGCTTTGACCGACTCCGAGTCGGACACATCGACGGTGACCACTTCTGACTTGCCCGGCAGGCTTGCCGCCAGCTCTTTCAGCTTGTCCTCGTTCCGGGCTGAAAGGACAAGCTGGACACCGGCCGCGCTCATCTTGTGCGCCAGAGCCGCGCCAAGACCCTCGCTTGCCCCAACCAACCAGTACCGCTTGCCTGCCCACTCACTCACGCCGCTTCCTTCCTCCGCATCGTGGCCACCAATTCGGCCACCTTGATTCCATACTTCCGAAACTGGCTGCGGTTCACGATGGTTCCATTCGGCGCGAGATACATCCAGTCCGTCGTATCAAGCACATGCCCACCCTGCTCTTCAGGCAGCTTGTATTTATATTTCAGCTGAACTGTCGGGCCGCTTTGAACACCCTGCCCCTCGCCGACAACATCCGAGGCCAACGCACGGATGCGTCCGTCATTCCCCAGCATGAGCTTCCACTCGCGCAAGACCTCGTCACCGCTGTCATAGGTGAAGCGCTCTGTCATGACGCCTTTGTTGCCGTCCCATTCCGCGTGGAAATCACCCACAAAACGCGATGTGACCCGCCCCGTGGGGCCATAGATCACGCCCTCGCACACGATGGGGCCGTTCAGATGTGTCCGCAGATCGAAGGCTTCACCGTCCGCAGACGCATAATCGGACGGGGATTGCCCGAAAAACCCGAAGTATCGTGCCCTCAGGTATCCGAGGACGAGCATCAGGCTTGCTCCGAGAAAGACGAGAAAGAATGCTTCCATGACGTCATTCCTTTCCGATGGGGGTGGCCACCAGAAGGCCGATCGCCACCAGTTTCAAAACGCAGGGCACCCCCGCGTAGAGCAAAGTCAAAGTTCTGAGAGCGGCATCACTGTTTTCGGCACCCGAGACGAACCCACTCGCTTCGAGGATCGGCAACAGCGCGATGGCCGCAAAGGCCAGTGTGAATTTCGAAACGAAACCCCAAAGCGCAAAACCTTTCGAAGCGTCCGGCGCGATCTGCTCCATGCGACGGGCAAAAACCGCTGGCAGAAGCGTCAAATCGGCCCCCACTGCCGCGCCTGAAGCAAGGCAGATCACCGCAAACAAAACCGTATCGCCGCTTCCCAACATCATCGCAAAGCTGAACGCGACAATTGCCAGCACCATCGCCGCCAGAAGTGCGGATTTCGGCCCCACGCGTTCCGCGACACTGCCCCACACCGGAGCCGCCACCGCCGCCGCAACAAAGAAAAGCAACAACAGCGGTCCCTCCCATCCGGGAGCATCCAAGCGGCTTTCTACAAAAAACAGAAAGAGCGTCGAACTCACCGCGACCGGCGCCGCATTGACCAATGCGATCAGCAGCAGACGGCGCGAGATGTGGTCCTTCAGGACAATACCGAAACCCGAAGACGGCTCCGTTGTCGCGCCACGCCATTCGTTATGCATGGCGATCCCAGCAATCAGACACGCCAACGCAAACACGGTGGCATAAGCCACGAACTCGGGCCAGGCGAGCGCCAGAAAGACCGACGGCATGACAGATGCCACACAGACGCCCAAAAGCGCACCGGTTTCACGCCACCGCGCCACACGCAGATAGCCTGCGCCAGCCCCAAGGGTTTTCGCCTTCTGCACGCCGCGCGCATAGAAGTTGATGGTCAGAAAGCTGAACGCCGAAAACACCAGCGTCAGCATCACAGCAAACCAGAGGATCGGGTTGGTCGGCGGTGTCACGGCAAACAGCCCCAACATCGCCGCACCCATGATCGCCAATGTCACACCGACAGCCATGCCCTGAAATCGGCGCACTGCAACGGCCAGCTTGCCCAACAGCGGATCTTGCACCACGTCCAACAGGCGCAGCCCGAACAGGACAGAGCCCAAAGCCGCTAGGCTCACGCCATATTCATCGACATAGAATTTTGGCGCGTGGATATAGATCGGCAAACCCGCCGCAGCGAGGACTGCCGCGAAGATCGCGTAGCCACCAAGGTTTTGCCGATCTGAAACCATCACTGGCTGACTTCTTCCATCGGGGGTTCAGTGCGCGTGCGATAGCGCGATCCCTTCCACCACAGCTTCAACGCCTGCCAATGGATCAGCGCCAAGACCCGGCGCGACCCCAAAGGACGACGCAGGAGCGAACGCAGGATGGAGCCATTGCTGATCACCTTGCGCGGCCCGGTCAGCGTCGCGATCAGACCACCGGCCGCTTGCGAGTAATCAATCCAGATGCCGATCTTGTCGGGTCGGATATCGAAACGGAATTCGTACCCGCCCTCGACCGGCTGGAAGGGCGAGACATAGAAGATCTTTGTCGCCTGCAAACGGTCGCAGGCGCTGATCGGGGAGTTGTCGGGCTTGCGGCACAGATAGGAATGACGATCGCCGAAGGTGTTGGTGACCTCCGCAATTACCGCGACCAGGTTGTCCTGCTCGTCATGCGCCAACCAGAACGACACCGGGTTGAACACATGACCAAGAAACCGCGGTTGGGCGAGCAGCAGCAGGCGACCGCGCGCCCGAACCTGATGGGCGTCCAGCACCTCGCGCGCCCAGACTGCGCCGCGCCCGTCACCGGGCACACCGCCATGGTCGCTGTCCTGAAGGCTCGCCACATTCCCTTTATTGCGGGAAAACAGCCACGGGGTTTTCGGCTCGGCCTCGGCATCCAGCATCACATAGTCGATGGAATAGCGGAACGCGTTGTCCGTACTGCCCTTGCGACCGTGATAGGTGTGGCCAACGATATGATCGACAACCTTCATTCCGCAGCCACCGCAACCGCATTGCGCGCGCGGATCGCATCGACAACGTCCACCGCGCTGCCCAGACCATCTTCGTGGAACCCATTCTTCATCCAGGCACCACAGAACCACGTCCGGTTCGTGCCATTCATGTCCCGCACGGTCTCCTGCGCAGCCAGCGCCTCAAGGTCGTAGACCGGATGGCGCAGGGTGCATTCGTCATAGATCAACTCCTCGCGAATCGGACGCGTGGTGTTCAGCGTCACGAAATGCGGGTCATCCTGCGGGATCGGCTGAAGGCTGTTCATCCAGTAGGTCAGGTCGATGGTGTTCAGCTCTTTGGCTTCGGTCTCGGTGTAGTTCCACGACGACCAGCAGATCCGCTTTTTAGGCATAATGCTCGCATCCGCATGCAGAACGATGCGATTGGGTTGGTATTTGATGGCACCCAGCGCCCGCTTTTCCAGCGGTGTCGCGTCGGACAGCAGACGCAGCGTGTCGTCGGAATGGGTGGCAAACACCACCTCGTCATAGCGCTCCCACTCGCCGCCCTGCGCCTTGATCTCAGCCCCCATCACATCGCGGCGTACGGCATCAATGGGCGCACCAAGGCGCAGGATCACCCCGCGCTCTTTCATCGACACCTCAAGGCGCCGCACATATTCGATGGACCCGCCCTCGACAGTGTACCACTGGTGCTGGCCTGACACGGACAGAAGCGCGTGGTTCTCCATGAACTGAACCAGCGCGTGCGCCGGGAAGTCCATGATCTTTTCCGTCGGCGTAGACCAGATCGCGCCGGTCAGCGGCAGCAGGTAATACTCGCGGAACCACGCCCCGGTGCCGATCTGTTCAAGGAACTCGCCAAGGCTCAGGCTTCGGTCGCGGGTCGCATCCAGGGCACGCTTGTTGAACTTGGCGATGTCCGCCAGCATCCGCAGGAACTTCGGGTTCACAAGGTTTTTCTTCTGAGCAAAGACCGATCCAACGGTTGCCAGCGCGTATTCGATCCGCCCGCCATCAAGGCTCGCACCAAAGCTCATGTTGCTCTTGGTCACCGGCACATCCAGTGCTTTGAACAGCCGCGCAAGATGCGGGTAATTGGCATAGTTGAACACGATGAAGCCGGTATCGACCGGCTGATCACCATTCTTGCCCGCCATGATCGTCCGGGCATGCCCGCCAAGGCGCGGCTCAGCTTCGTACAGGGTAACGTGGTGATCCTCGGACAGCATGTGCGCTGCCCCCATCCCTGAGATCCCTGCGCCAATCACGGCAATCTTTTTGGGGGCGCTGGCGCGGGCTTCAAACGGCATAGTCTTCTCTTTCTGTGATGTGTCTAGTTTTGTTTACGCCCCAGAACCCAAACCGGATGAGAAAAGAAAAAGAAAATTTCTTTTGATCCAAAGGTGTGACGCGCCCGTATCTTGCACATGATTTCGCTCACGGTGCTTTCATCAGACTGCGACCCCGCGACCGTTGCCAACGGTCTGAAAATGGGTGACTCGTCAGGTAAAGCGCGGAACGGAACCAAGACTTTGAACGACGAAACGTCAGAAAGCATGACGCCTTGGGTCAACGACCTGCTGGCGGTGCGCGACATGCGGGACGAGGCCGCATTCATCCGGGTGTTCGAACACTTCGGTCCGCGCGTGAAGGCGTTTCTGATGAGGACGGGCATGGATGCAGCGCTGGCCGAAGAATGCGCGCAGGAAGTGCTCGTGACGGTTTGGAACAAATCGCATCTCTACGATGCGACACGGGCAAGTCCATCGACATGGATTTTCACCATTGCCCGGAACAAGAAAATCGACGTGTTGCGCAAGCAAAAGCGTCCAGAACCCGAAGATCTGCCCTGGGGCCCCGAAGCGGAACCCGATCAGGCTGACGTCATAGGGTTGCAACAGGAGAGCGAAAAGCTGGGTCGTGCCCTGCGCGACCTGCCGGAGAAACAGAGGGAACTGATTGAAAAGGCCTATTTCGGAGATCTGTCGCACAGCGAGATTGCAGAACAGACCGGCCTGCCCCTTGGCACGATCAAATCCCGCATCAGATTGGCGCTCGAAAGACTGCGCCACCAAATGAAGTGATGAACGCTATGAGCATCAAACACCATCTGCCAGATGAGCTCCTCATGGCCTATTCTTCGGGCGATCTGTCCGAAGCGGTCAATCTCATCGTGGCAACACACATTTCGCTCTGCGACGAATGCCGGGCGGCTCTCGGCAGTTTTGATGCTGTCGGAGGCGCGGTACTGGACACCTGCGAAACAGTCCCGATGTCAGCAACCAGTCTGAAATCGGTGCTCGACCTGATCCACGCTCAGGACAGCGGTGAAGTCGATCAGAAGATCACGCCCCATGCGCAGGACGACGTGCTGCCGGCCCCTCTGCTTGATTACGTGGATGGCGGGTTGGAAAACGTGCGCTGGCGCTCGGCGGGAATGGGTGTGAAGCAGGCCATCCTGCCCACCTCCAAGGAAGCCACAGCACGTCTTCTCTATATCCCGGCGGGAACCGCGATCCCCGATCACGGGCATAACGGGATGGAGCTTACTCTTGTTCTGCAGGGCGCTTTTCAGGATGAAGACGGGTATTTCGGCCGGGGTGATATCGAAGTCGCCAGCGAAGACCTGAACCATACCCCGGTGGCCGACATCTCGGAGGACTGCATCTGCCTCGCAGTGACCGACGCTCCCCTGAAGTTCAAGGGTTTGGTCCCCCGGATCGCACAACCGTTCCTCGGGATATAACCGTTACAGACAGCCGACAAAAAAAGGGGGCCAGCGGCCCCCTTTTCTTTGGTGCACTTCTCAGTGCTTTTTCTTCTTTGGAGGCATCAGATCGGTGATCGTGCCTTCGAACATCTCGGCGGCAAAGTTCACCGTTTCCGACAGCGTAGGGTGTGCGTGAATGGTGTGACCAAGGTCCACCGCATCCGCGCCCATCTCGATCGCCAGTGCCGTCTCCGCGATCAGGTCGCCCGCGTTGGTACCGACGATGCAGGCCCCGATGATGCGGTCATCCTCCGGGTCGAACAGCAGCTTGGTGATCCCTTCGCTGCGCCCGTTGGACAGTGACTTGCCCGAAGCTGCCCACGGAAAGACACCCTTCTCGTACTTGATGCCCTGCGCCTTGGCCTGTGTTTCGGTCAGACCGCACCACGCCACCTCGGGGTCGGTATAGGCGACCGAGGGAATCAGCTTGGCATCGAAGAACCGCTTGTGGCCGGCGGCGACTTCTGCCGCGACCTTGCCTTCGTGAACCGCCTTGTGCGCCAGCATCGGCTGGCCCACGACGTCGCCGATGGCGAAGATATGCGGAACGCCTGTACGCTGCTGGTTGTCCACGGCGATAAAGCCACGATCGTCAACGGCCACGCCGGCCTTTTCAGCGTCGATCAGCTTGCCATTCGGCTTGCGACCCACGGCCACCAGAACCTTGTCGAAAGTATCGGTGAAGCTCTCGCCCTTCTCGTCCTCGAACGTGACCTTGAGACCCTTTTTCTGGGCCTCGACAGCTGTAACCTTCGTCTTGAGGAAGATGTTTTCGTAGCGATCCTTGATCCGGTTGTGCAGCGGCTTGACGATGTCCTTGTCCGCACCCGGAATGATCTGGTCCATCAGTTCGACAACCGTGATCTTCGACCCCAGCGCGTCATAGACACAGGCCATTTCCAGACCGATGATGCCGCCGCCAAGGATCAGCATCCGCTTCGGAATGTCTTTGAGCTCAAGCGCGCCGGTCGAGTCGATCACACGGTCGTCGTCATGCGGGATGAACGGCAGTTGCACGGGCTCGGACCCGGCAGCAATGATGCACTGATCAAAGCTGACGGTGGTGGTTTTCCCCTCGTGCTCGACCTCGATCATGTTCGGCCCGGTAAACTTGCCGTAGCCTTGAACGGTCGTCACCTTGCGGCCTTTGGCCAGACCACCCAGACCGCCGGTCAGCTGACCGATCACCGAATTCTTGAAGCCGCGCAATTCATCAAGATCAATCTTCGGCTTTCCGAAACTGATCCCATGCGCGCCCATCTCTTCGGCCTCGGTGATCACCTTGGCCACGTGCAGCAGCGCCTTGGACGGGATACAGCCAACGTTCAAGCAGACACCGCCAAGGTTCGGGTACTTCTCGATCAGGACGGTTTTCTTGCCAAGGTCCGCAGCCCGGAATGCCGCCGTGTAACCGCCGGGGCCGGACCCGAGAACAACCACTTCGGCATGGATGTCACCGGGGCCGGAGGCCGACCCGGTGGCCGCAACGGCTTGCGGTGCAGCGGGCTTGTCCTCGGTCGGCTTCGGTGCGTCCTCGGCCTTGGCATCTGCGCCTTCGATCACCATGATCACGGTGCCTTCAGAGACCTTGTCCCCTTCGCTCACTTTGATTTCGGTAATCTTGCCAGCAGCAGGAGACGGAACCTCCATGGTGGCCTTGTCGGATTCCAGTTCGATCAACGGGTCTTCTTCGCTGACCGTATCCCCGACGCCGACCAGAACGCTGACAACGGGCACATCTTTGAAATCCCCGATATCGGGTACTTTGATATCCATCAGATCGCCCTCCTTACCACATCAACTTGCGCATATCGCCCAGCAGCGTCTTGAGCGTTACGCAGAAGCGCGCGGCCAAGGCACCGTCGACGGCACGGTGATCATAGGACAGGCTCAGAGGCTGCATCAGGCGCGGCACGAATTCCTCACCATTCCAGACTGGTGCCATCTTCGACCGGGTCAGACCCAGGATCGCCACTTCGGGGGCGTTCACGATCGGGGTAAAGCTCGTACCGCCGATCCCGCCAAGCGAAGAAATCGTGAAAGTCGCGCCCTGCATGTCGCCGGACTTCAGTTCACCGGCACGCGCTTTGGCAGACAGATCACCCAATTCCTTTGAAATCTCGACAAGACCTTTGCGGTCCGCATCCTTGATAACCGGGACCATCAGACCGTTCGGCGTGTCGGCGGCAAAGCCGATGTTGTAGTAGCTCTTCTTGATCAGCTTGTCGCCATCCGGGTGGATCGACGAATTGAACTCCCAGTGCTCCTTCAAAGCAGACACGGACGCCTTGATGACAAAGGACAGCAAGGTAACGCGATAGCCGTTTTCCTTGGCCATGTTGTCCATTTCCTTGCGGTACTTGTCCAACTCCGTGATGTCCGCCTCATCATTGTGCGTGACATGCGGGATGTTGAGCCACGAGCGGTGCAGCGCCGGGCCCGAGATCTTCTTGATCCGGGGCATCTCGACATCTTCCACCGGGCCGAACTTGGAGAAGTCCACAGCCGGAATCGGCGGGATGCCCATACCGCCCGAAACCGCGCCACCGGCAGCAGCGGGTGCCGCCGTCGACTTGAGCGCCTTCATCACGTCTTCGCGCAGGATACGGCCCTTGCGGCCAGTGCCGTTCACGGTTGCCAGATCGACATCGACGGTCCGGGCAAAGGCGCGCACGGACGGGGATGCGTGGACCTTGCCGAAACCGGCATCGGTCTTGGGCGCAGCAGCCGGTGCAGGAGCAGGCGCTGCAGCCGCCGGGGCAGGAGCAGGCGCAGCGGCTTTCGGTTCTTCCTTGGCCGGGGCAGCGGCGGCACCATCTGCCTCTACAATCAGGATGACCGAGCCTTCCGACACCTTGTCACCCTCGCTGACCTTGATCTCTTTCACGACACCGGCGGTCGAGGAGGGAACCTCCATCGTCGCCTTGTCGGACTCAAGCTCAACGATCGGGTCTTCGACGGCAATCGTATCTCCCACGCTCACCAGAATGGTCACCACGGGCACATCGGTGAAATCGCCGATATCCGGCACTTTAACTTCAGTTGTCATAGTCTTTACTCCTCCCGCTTACACAAGGCGCGGGTTCGGCTTTTCGCCGTCGATGTCGTATTTCTTCAGGGCGGTCTTGAGGTCTTTCTCGCTCACGGCGCCCTCGCGATAGAGGTCCACCATTGCGGCGGCAGCGATGTGGTTTGCATCGACCTCGAAGAACCGGCGCAGGTTCACGCGGCTGTCGGAACGGCCAAAGCCGTCGGTCCCCAGAACCGTGTAGCGTCCCGGAACAAAGGCGCGGATCTGCTCGGCATAGTTCTTCATGTAGTCCGTTGCAGCAATGATCGGGCCTTTCGCCGCCTCAAGCTGCTGGGTGACATAGGGCACCTTCGGCTCGGCAAGCGGGTTCAACCGGTTCCACCGCGCGCAATCTTGACCGTCGCGGGCCAGCTCATTAAGCGATGTTGCCGACCAGATATCCGCCGAAACGCCAAAGTCTTCCTTGAGCATCTCTGCAGCTTTGATCGCCTGAACGAGGATCGTGCCGGACCCCAGAAGGTTCACGTGCTTCTTGCCCGGCTTGGCCTCTTTCTTCATCCGGTAGAGACCTTTGATGATCCCGTCCTCGGCGCCCATCGGCATTTCCGGATGCTGGTAGTTCTCGTTCATGAGCGTCAGGTAGAAATAGACGTCTTCCTGATCCGCATACATCCGCTTCAGACCGTTCTGCACGATCACCGCGACCTCATAGCTGAAGGTCGGGTCGTAGCTGATGCAGTTCGGAATGGTGCCTGCAAGGATGTGGCTGTGCCCGTCCTCGTGCTGCAGACCTTCACCGTTCAGCGTGGTACGACCGGCGGTCCCACCCAGCATGAAGCCTCGCGCACGGCTGTCGCCTGCGGCCCAGGCCAGATCGCCGATCCGCTGGAACCCGAACATCGAGTAATAGATGAAGAACGGGATCATCGGCACGCCGTGGTTGGAATACGACGTCGCCGCCGCAATCCAGTCCGCCATCGCACCGGCTTCGTTGATGCCTTCCTGAAGCACCTGACCATCGAGGCTCTCTTTGTAGAACATCATCTGGTCGCGGTCTTCGGGCACATAGTTCTGACCCAGCGGGTTGTAGATGCCCACTGACCGGAACAGACCTTCCATCCCGAAGGTCCGGCTTTCGTCCGGAACAATCGGCACCACGTTCTTGCCGATCTTCTTGTCGCGCAACAGCGTCGTCAGGATGCGCACAAATGCCATCGTTGTGGAAATCTCACGATCCCCGGTCGACTCGAGCTGACCCTTGAACTTGTCCAAAGACGGGATTTCGAGGCTCGGCGTATCGCGCCATTCCCGCTTGGGGAAAGATCCACCCAGTTCCTTGCGCCGATCTGCCAGATACGCTTTCTGCGCATTGTTCAGGCTGACAAACGGAACGTCCTTTTCCAGCTCTTCGTCGGTAACCGGAATCTGGAACCGATCGCGCATCGCCTTGAGCTGGTCGAACTGCATCTTCTTTTGCTGGTGCGTGGTGTTCTGACCCTCACCGGCGGTGCCCATGCCATAACCTTTGACCGTCTTGACCAGGATGCAGGTCGGCTGACCCTCGGCTTTGGTCGCGCGAAGGAAGGCATTGTATACCTTCTTCGGATCATGCCCACCACGGCGCAGCGCCCAGATCTGATCATCGGTCCAATCTTCGACCAAGGCAGCAGTCTCCGGATACTTTCCGAAGAAATGTTCGCGGATATAGGCGCCATCCTTCGACTTGAAGGTCTGGTAATCCCCGTCCACGGTTTCATCCATCAGCTGACGCAGCTTGCCGGATGTGTCGCGTTCCAGCAGTTCGTCCCAGCCACGGCCCCAGAGCAGCTTGATCACGTCCCAGCCAGCGCCGCGGAAGTCGCCTTCGAGTTCCTGAACGATCTTGCCGTTGCCGCGCACCGGACCATCGAGACGCTGAAGGTTGCAGTTGATGACAAAGATCAGGTTATCGAGACCTTCGCGGTTCGCCAGATCAATCGCGCCACGGCTCTCCGGCTCGTCCATCTCGCCATCGCCAAGGAAGCACCAGACCTTGCGGTCACCGGCATCGATCAGACCACGGTTGTGCATGTATTTCATGAACCGCGCCTGGTAGATCGCCATGAGCGGCCCCAGACCCATCGAAACGGTCGGGAACTGCCAGTAATCCGGCATCAGCCACGGGTGCGGATAAGAGCTCAGACCACCGCCATCGACCTCGGAGCGGAACGCCTCAAGCTGTTCGACGCTGATGCGGCCTTCCATGAACGATCGCGCGTAGATGCCGGGGATCACGTGGCCCTGGAAGAATACCAGATCGCCACCGTGAATCGCCGACTTCGACCGCCAGAAATGGTTCAGACCTATATCGTAAAGCGCAGCAGACGACGCGAAGGACGCGATATGCCCGCCGTATTCGCTGCTTTCCTTGTTCCGCTTGACCACGGTCGCCATTGCGTTCCAGCGGTTGATGGTACGGATGCGCCATTCCATCTCGGTGTCGCCAGGAATGTCGACTTCGTCATCCGGCGCGATGGTATTCTGATAGGGCGTCGTCGCCGAGAACGGCAGCTTTGCACCGTTCGCGCGCGCCTGTTGAACCGCCTTGTCGAGCAGGAAATGCGCGCGATCTGCGCCATCCCGAAGGATCACGTCTTCAATCGCGTCTTGCCATTCCTGGGATTCGACCGGGTCAATATCTTGCGGGCTGTCTTTCATATTCCCTCTTCCCTTGGTCTGGCCCTCGGCCATTAGTTTATCGCTGAACAAATTGCTTCGATGCAATTCCACTCAACGGTGTAACTCGCTCCTAGCACGCTGGGTTCCCCAGCGGCAGTAAGGCATCGTCATATCGTCCATGCATCAGATGCATGGCAAATTAGTTCAAAGCTAAACAAACAGATCACGCATAGTGCTTGCAACGCGACATCTTGCCGATGCCGGGATTGAACGAATTGGTCGGGTCTATGGATTTGTAGAACTCGGCCAGATCCGGCTTGGCCTTGTAGATGTGGCCGACATTATGCTCCGCCGGATACTCTGCACCGCGTTGATCCAGCAATTCCAACATCTCGGCTTTGAGAGCCACAACATCCACACCCTTCTTCACGATGTAATCCTGATGCAGCACGTGGCAGAAGAAGTGTCCGTAATAGAGCCGATGCACCAGCTTGTCCGCGATAGTGTCGGGCAGGACTTCCAACCAGTTCCGCTCATTCCGTTTCAGCGCGATATCAAGCGCAAGAATGTCCTCGACCGAGTCGCGATGCACGTTCTGATAGCGGATTGCGGCCCCTGCGGCCGCAAAGCGGTTCAACCCGGCCAGCTTGCCTTCACGCGCGGTACACTCGAAAAAATCGCCTTCGCGCTGCGCAAAGAACACCTTGAGGAACGCCCGCGCCTCACCCACGCCCCCGTCCCGCATCTTGAGGATCAGGTGATGCTCATACCGATCCCGGTAATCGGTCAGCCGCTTGGGCAGCAGCTTGGGCACCATGCGCGACACCAGTTGCATGAACCGGTCCGTAAACCCGCGCGTCAGCGCCAGCTTGTTCAACCGCGCATCCACCGCGCCCTTGAGGGCAAAGAACATCGGCAGCTTGTCGGTGCCCAGCCTGTCGATCATCAACACCGTGTCTTTGCCGTAGGTCTCTGAAATATCGAAACACTCACGGTGCATGTATTCGCCAGACACCGGCAGGCTGTCGAACTCGGCAAGGATATGCCGCCGCAGGTCGGTCAGCGCGCCGGGATCGTTCGTCCCGATATAGAAGGTCTGTTCGGTCTCGTTGATCGGATAGGTGTCCAGCCGTACGGCGAAGACCGCCAGTTTCCCGGCACATCCCGCCGCCTCGTAAAGCCGCCGTTTGTCCGCGTTGAACCGTGCCGGGCTGTCGGCATCCACGTCGCGCACCCGCCTGTGGTATTCGGTATCCGACGCGCGCTTATTCGTCGGCTCCAGATCGGCATCACCAAAGTTACCCTTCTGCACCCGCGTCAGAATCTCTTCCGGCGTATCGCCCAACGCGATCCCCAGATGGTTGACCAGCTCCAACTCTCCATCCGCCGTGATCCGCGCGAACAGCGACAGCTCGGTATAGCTCGGCCCCCGCTCGATCAGCGACCCGCCGGAGTTGTTGCACACGCCTCCGACAATGGACGCACCGATGCAGGACGACCCAATCACCGAATGTGGCTGCCGGCCCAAAGGCTTCAGCAGCTTTTCCAAGGCAAACAGAGTCGCCCCCGGCAGGCTCACCACCTGCTCACCACCGCGCAGCGTATGGATCGCATCCATCCGCCGCGTGTTGATCAGAACCACATCGCGGTCATACGTCCCCTTTGGCGTCGATCCTTCCGTCAGCCCGGTTTTGGCCGCCTGCATGATGACGATCTTGTCCGCCGCGACGCAGGCTTGAAGTACCTGCCACTGTTCCAGAATGGTCGCCGGCTGCACCACGCAAAGAGCGTCGCCTTCGCCCGAACGGAACCCCTTGCGGAACCGCTCGGTCTGCTTGGCGCCGGTCAGGACGTGCCGTGCCCCGACCACCGCGCGCAATCTATTCAGAAGGTCGTCGTCCGTCATCGGTCCTCTCCCCCTGTCAGGCTCAGTAGGCAACCGAAGGCAGCCAGGTTGCGAGCCACGGCATGAAGAATACCAACGCCAACCCCGTGAGCTGCAACAGGACAAATGGCACCACCCCCTTGTAGATATGGCCCAGCTTGATCTCGGGCGGGCACACACCCTTGAGGTAGAAGAGCGCAAATCCCACCGGCGGCGTCAGGAACGAGGTCTGCAACGTCACCGCAACAAGGATCACGAACCACACCAGCGCGGCCTCATCGACAACGCCGTAACCCGGAATATCCAACCCCAGCGCATTGATGATCGGGCGCATCAGCGGCAGCACGATCAGCGTGATCTCGATCCAGTCGAGAACAAAGCCCAACAGGAACACAATCCCAAGGATCACGATCACCGTGCCGTTCGGCCCGAACCCCGTGCCAAGGATCATGTCCTCGATCAACTGATCCCCACCCAGCTCGCGCAGAACGTACGAGAACGCTGTCGCACCCAGGAAAATCGCAAAGATATAGGCGGTCGTGTTGAACGTGGATTTCAGAACGTTGACCAGTTTTTGCAGCGTCAGCTTGCGATACCCCAACGCAAGCGCCGTCGCCCCGATGGCCCCAATCCCAGACGCCTCCGTCGGCGTGGTGATACCCGCAAAGATCGACCCGAGAACCGCAAGGATCAGACCCAGCGTCGGCAGAACCGCAATCAGCACGTCCTTCACAGCAGCCCAATCCGGACGCATGGCACCTTCGGGGGCCGGAGCGACCGACGGCTTCAGATACGAGATGACGAAGATATAGGTCAGGTACAGAACCCCGATCAGAACCCCCGGCAGCATCGCCGCCATGAACAGGTCACCCACCGACAGCGCCATCTGGTCGGCCATGATCACCAGCATGATCGACGGCGGGATCAGAATGCCCAGAGTCCCCGACGCTGCGACCACACCGGTGCCCAGCATCGGCGAATACTTCTGCTCCACCATCGACGGCAACGCCAGCACGCCCAGCAGAACCACCGACGCGCCAATGATCCCCGTCGAGGCTGCAAGGATGATCCCGATCATCGTCACGGTGATCGCCAGCCCGCCGCGCGTCCGGCCAAACAGCCGCTGCATCGACGACATCAGCTTCTCGGCCACACCGGACTCGTCCAGCATCAGCCCCATGAAAATGAACATCGGCAAGGCAACCAGAACCGCGTTCGACATGGTCGCATAGACCCGGTTCACCACCGCCCCAAGGCTCAGGTAATCCAGACCGATGAGGGTCTCCTCAAGCCCGGTCCAGTTCATCATCCCGTTGTCGAACAGATAAGCGATACCGCAATACAGCACACCCGTGCCAGCCAGCACCCAGGCCACCGGGAACCCGGTGAACAACAGCGCGATAAAGGTCAGGAACATCGCGATGACCAGCTTTTCCTCGGTCGTGTGAACAAGGAAGGTCAACGCGGTCGCCACTGCGGCAAAGCTGACAAGCGCCCACAGGATCAACCGCAGATCGCGGCCTTGCCGTTCTTCATCCCCCGCAACAAACAGCGCATGCACATCATGGATCAGCCGCGCCAACGCCGCAAAGGACAGCAGCACAAACGAGATCGGGATGATCGCCTTGAACGCCCAGCGCGCTGGCAGGCCCGTCGGCGAAGACGACCGTTCGTCCACGCGCCAGCTTTCGTAGAAGTAGTCCCACCCCTGATCGACCATCAGATAGAGGAACGGCGCCACCAGCGTCAGGATTCCCAGCACCTCGATGATCCGCTGCGCGCGACGGCTCAGTTGCAGGTGCAGAATGTCCACCCGCACGTGGCTGTCCGTGACCAGCGCATAGGAAATGCCGACCATCGTCACCAGCCCGTAAAAATGCCATTGGATCTCATCCAGCTTGGGGAAGTTCTGGTTCAGCAGGTAGCGGAACAGCACCTGCGCCACGATGGCTGCAATCAGCAGGACATTCGCCCACATGACCACATGCCCCACACCCTTGACCATTCTGTCGATCCCGACGGCAACGGTCTGCGTATCCTTTTCCTCATGCTCAAGGATGTGTTCGTAGGTTTCGATCGGGTCTTCTATGGCTTTAACTGTCTGTGACATGACGGTGCCTCCTGTCCCTCACCGGGCAGAAAACCCCGGCGTCCAAATCCGTAAAAAGCGACAAACGAATAGAAACGCGGCGCCCCACCTGGGGCGCCGCAGCTGCTCACACTTACTTGCGCGGAAGGAAGGCGTTCTCTTTCCAGAGCGTGTAACCGTCCCGGAAATCGTTCATGTCAGCCAGAACCTTTGCGAAGAACTCGTTACTCGCAGCTTCTTCTTCAGCCACCGCGTTCCAGGTTTCCTCGAACGTGGCGAGCATCTCGTCGGACCACTGCTTGATCTCGACACCGTTGTTTTCCACGTTGTCGATCAGAACGTCGTGCTGGATCGCCTCACCTTCGGCAAAACTGTCGGCCATCGAGGCCTTGCACGCATTCTCGATGATCGCCTTGTGCTGGTCGGTCGCCTCGTTCCAGACATCCTTGTTGATCAGCAGTTCGAAAACGGTCGCCTGCTGATGCCAGCCGGGGAAGTAGTTGTATTTGACCAGCTTGTGGAACCCGAGGCGCGCGTCGATGGCGGGCATCGAGAACTCGGTCGCGTCAATCGCGCCCTTTTCCAGTGCCGGGAAAATCTCACCGCCCGGCAGCAACGATGTCGCCACGCCCAGCTTCTGCATGACTTTGCCACCCAGACCGAAGAACCGCATCTTCAGGCCCAGAAGGTCAGCCGGTGTGTTGATCTCCTTGGCGAACCAGCCCGACGTCTCCGGTGCGATGATCGCACAGGGCAGAACGTGGACGTTATAGCCCGCCTGATCGTACATTTCCTGATACAGGCTCATACCGTTGCCGTAATAGAGCCACGCCATGTATTCGCCCGCCTCGGGGCCGAACGGTACGGCCGAGAACAGCGGCGACGCGGGGATCTTGCCCGCCCAATACCCGGCGGTGGTGTAGCCCGAATTGATCTTCCCGGTGCTCACAGCATCCAGGATTTCAAACGGATCGACCAGCTTGCCCGGCTCATAGACCTTCATCTTGAGCGTCCCGCCCGACATAAGGTCCAACTGGTCCGCCACACGCGGAATCGGTGTGCCCAGACCCGGCAACGCGGTCGAGAACGCGATCGGTGTCTTCAGCAAAAGCTTGTCGGCGGCATGTGCTGCCGGGGCTGTCAGGACAGCCGCTGCCACGGCCAGGCTGGTGAGTACGTTTTTCATGTTTCCTCCTCAGGGTCGTCCGGCCTGCGCCGGGAAAAATCGCCGGGCCGTCCACCCGGGATAGAGTGGTTCATATTATTTACCACTTGTTGAAATCAATCATTTCGTGACCACTCGAGGAAAGTCGGCATGGAATTACCGTTCGGAACGCAGAGGATGTTCTTGAGGATTGTCAGCTGACAATTTTTCAAATTGCTGATTTAATTATGATTTTTATGCAACTAAGCTATGCCTCCAGTGCATGTCTGCGACATTTTGGTTGAACGCAGAAAAGGAGCACTTATTTTACCACTACACCCCGCGACCATCAGGAAACCCGATGCCGAATTCCCTCGCGAACCTCTTTGGACCGGTCGGTCACGAATCGGTGGCCGACACGATTGTTCACCACATCGAAGAACTGATCGTCTCCGGCGTCCTCAAGGACGGCACCCGCCTCCCGTCAGAGCGCGCTCTTGCGGAAGAGATGAAGGTCTCGCGCCCCAAAGTGCGCGAAGCCCTGAAGCGTCTTGAGGAAAACGGACTGATCATCGTCCGTCACGGCGAAGGCAATTTCGTTGCCCCGCTGGTCGGCTCCGCCATGTCGCCCGCGCTGGTCGATCTCTACGCACGCCATGTCACCGCGTTCGAGGATTACCTTGAATTTCGCCGCGAACAGGAAAGCTTCGCCGCCATGCTCGCGGCCGAACGCGCGACAGAAGAAGACCGCGAAATCCTCAGGGATATTGTCCACGAGCTGGAAGTGGCGCACGAAAAGGGTGACGCTGAAGCCTCTCGCGACGCCGATGTGCGCTTTCACGCTGCTATCGTCGATGCGAGCCACAACTCGCTCATGGTCCACACCATGGCCGCGATTTACCAGCTGATGGCCCGCAACGTGTTTTACAATCGGGATTTCCTGCGGGCCATCGATGGCACAGGTGAAATGCTGATGGCGCAACACAAGGCCATCGCAGACGCCATCATCAGCGGCCAACCGGAACTGGCATCAGACGCAGCATCCGATCACATAGACTTCGTCGCGCGCAGTTTCCGCGTCGGACGCGCGCAGGATCGCCGGGAGATCGTCTCGCGCCGCCGCAAGGCGCTCCTCAGCCTGCGCGCCTGAGCCCCGTCACCGGGACTGCAAACAGCCCAGCGGCATCACAGATCAAACGTGGCAAACACCGGCGCGTGATCGCTCGGCTGCTCCCACCCGCGCGCTTCCCGCAAAATCCGGCTGCTGTGCGCAGCGTTCGAAATGTCCGGCGTCGCCCAGACATGATCAAGCCGCCGCCCCTTGTCCGCCGCATCCCAATCCTTTGCGCGGTAGCTCCACCAGGAATACAGCAACCCCTCCGGGATATCCTGCCGAGTCACATCGACCCAACCACCGGCATCCTGCGTTTCGCCGAAATGCTCGACCTCGATGGGCGTATGGCTCACCACTTTCAGCAATTGTTTGTGCGACCAGACATCATCCTCACGCGGCGCGATGTTCAGATCACCCACCAGGATCGCCTTCTCCGGCCGCTCTGCATGAAACCAGTCCCGCATTTCGGTCAGGTAATCGAGCTTCTGCCCGAACTTCTCGTTCACCTCGCGGTCCGACACATCGCCGCCCGCAGGCACATAGAAGTTGTGGATCGTCACACCATTTTCCAGCCGGCCCGCCACATGGCGCGCATGGCCCAGACCGGCGAAATCCCTGTCGCCCAGATCCTCCATCGGCAGCTTCGACAGGATGGCAACGCCATTGTAGCCCTTCTGCCCCCGCGCAATCATGTGGCCATAGCCCAGCGCCTGAAACTGCTCGAGCGGGATTTTCTCCACCGGGCTCTTGCACTCCTGCAGGCACAGAACATCCGGCCCTTCCTCGGCCATCAGCTTGGCCACCAGCCCTTCGCGCAGACGGACCGAATTGATGTTCCAGGTGGCAAGGGTGAAGGGCATGACAACGCTCCGGCTGGGTTAAGGTCGCCAGACACTGCCCTCGCAAGCGTCGAGTCGCAACCCGGAAACCGGCACGAAAAAACGCCCCGGCTATGGCATCCGGGGCGCAGAGGTTGTCTGCGAACAGACGAGGGAGGATGTATTACCAGTCCTTCGGGCCCTTGTCCGCGAACTGGTGAACAAGGAAATCAATAAAGGCCCGCACCTTGGGTTGGGTAAACCGACCCGGCGGATAAACCGCATAGATGCCCTGCGTGTCGATCGGCAGGTCGGGAATGGCATCCTCGACCAAGCCTTGTTCCATGGCTTCGGCGTACAGGAACGACGGAAGATACGCGATGCCAAGACCCGCCACGCAGGCATTGAGCAGCGACTGTCCATCATTCACGGAAAGCCAACCAGCCGTGCGCACCTGGCGCTTTTCACCCGACGGCGCGGTGACTTTCCACACGTTGCCGCTCGACTGGTTCGAATAATGCAGAAGCTTGTGTTCGTTCAGATCGTCGATCCGGCGCGGACGGCCGTATTTCTCGAAATAGGACGGCGCCGCGATCATCCGCTTGGTGGTCTCGGTCAGCTTCCGCGCCCGCAGGGTGCTGTCCTCCAGCTCCCCGATCCGCACGGCCATATCGAACCCTTCGGAAATCAGCTCAACATAACGGTTGTTCAGAACCATGTTCACCGTGATATCCGGGAAATCCGACAGGAATTCGCCCAGAACCGGGGAAAGGTGGTTCACACCGAAATCTGTCGCGACACTGATCCGCAGCAGACCTGACGGTGCGGATTGCATGGAGGTCACAAGCGCGTCCGCCTCACCGGCATCGTTCAGCACCCGGCGGGCGCGGTCATAATAGGCAAGGCCGATTTCGGTCGGGCTCACACGCCGCGTCGTCCGGTTCAAAAGCCGCGCACCAAGCCGCGCCTCAAGGCTCGAGACATGCTTGGACACCGCAGATTTCGAAATGCCCATCTTCTTGGCCGCGTCGGTAAAGCCGCCCTGATCCACAACCGTGGCAAAGGCCTCCATTTCGGTAAGACGGTCCATACGTTTTCCTCGTGTTTCGTTGAGGTGGGTATGACCGTCAAATCAGGCTCAACTTTGGCACAGTGCCGACAATATCTGGGTTTTGTTGGGCAATGTCGTGCAACCGGAAACAGCAGGACAACAAAAAAGCCGGGCGGCAAACCCGGCTTTTTTCCATGAAACGCAAGCCGTTTACGCCGCCTTGCGCCGATGCGCGCCTTCTTCGATCTCTTCCACGATCTTCGACACGAACACCTTGAGGTCTCCCGGTTGTCGGCTCGTGATGATGCCTTGATCCACGACAACCGCTTCGTCCTTCCAGGCAGCGCCCGCGTTGATCACATCCGTCTTGATCGAATGGTACGAGGTCGCGTCACGACCCTTCAGGATACCGGCCTCGACCAGCACCCACGGCGCGTGACAGACAGCGGCGATGGTCTTGCCCTGATCGTGAAAGGCTTTCACCAGTTCCAGCACGTCCTCATCGACGCGCAGCAGGTCCGGGTTGATCTGACCTCCGGGAATAACAAGCGCGTCATAGTCTTCAACCGACACGTCCGAGATCTTCGCATCCGCCTCGGCCTCACGACCCCAGTCGCTGCCTTCCCAACCCTTGATGGCATTACCAACCGGCGTCGCCACATGCAGCTTCGCTCCCTTGGCGCGCAATTGGTCGCGTGGGAATTCCAGTTCGGATTGCTCGAACCCGTGGGTCGAAATGAGCAGGATTTTTGCGTCACTGATTACAGGCATTGTAGGCCTCCTGATGTGTTGAATGTCCAATCGGGGCCGCATGCCCCGCCGTCTGACCTCTCAACGCATCGCGCGCCGCTGCCGTTCCTTACAGCGTCGCCGCCAACCGCGTGCCCTGATCGATCGCCCGCTTCGCGTCCAACTCCGCCGCGACATCGGCCCCGCCGATCACATGGCAGGTCACGCCCTTGGCTTCCAAAGCATCGGCCAGCGACCGCTCCGACACCTGCCCCGCACACAGAACCACCGTATCGCAGGCAATCACCTCGGGCCGCTCCCGCGCCTCACCATACGAGATGTGCAGACCTTCGGCGTCGATGCGCTCGTAATTCACACCCGCTTTCATCTGCACGTCCTTCATCATCAGGCTCATACGATGAATCCATCCCGTGGTCTTGCCCAACCGCTTGCCCGGTTTTTCCGCCTTGCGCTGCAGCAGCGTCACCTGCCGTGCGGGCGCACTGGGCTGCGGCCCCTCGGGCGCAAGACCGGACCGCTGGTCGGCTGGGTCAGTGACACCCCATTCCTTCATCCAGTCCGGCAGGTTCTCGGTCGGGCTTTCGCCCTCATGCACAAGGTATTCGGATACGTCGAACCCGATGCCACCCGCACCCACAACCGCCACACGTTCACCAACCGCCGCCTTGCCGCGCAGCACATCCACATAGCCCAGAACGTTCGGCCCATCCTGACCGGGGATCTGCGGATCACGCGGCAGAACACCTGTGGCGACAATCACCTCGTCAAAGCCGGTCAGGTCATCCGCACTCACGGCTTTGCCCAAGGATACCGTGACCCCGGTTTCCTCCAGCATTGTGCGGAACCAGTCGACCAGCCCCCAGAATTCTTCCTTGCCCGGCACCTGCTTGGCCATGTTCAACTGACCACCAATCTCGTCGGACTTGTCGAACAGCGTCACCTGATGCCCACGCTCCGCCGCCGTGATCGCCGCCGACAGGCCAGCCGGCCCCGCGCCCACGACCGCAACGCGCTTTGCATTAACGGTTGGTTCAACTTTCAACTCGGTCTCGAAACACGCCTTCGGATTCACAAGGCAGGACGAGATCTTCATCTGGAACGTGTGATCAAGACAGGCCTGATTGCACGCGATACAGGGCGCGATCTGCGCCGCTTTGCCCGCCGCCGCCTTCGCAACGAAATCCGGATCGGCCAGGAACGGCCGCGCCATCGACACCATGTCGGCGCAACCCGTCGCCAGAACCTCTTCCGCCACCTCGGGCGTGTTGATCCGGTTCGACGTGATCACCGGAATCCCCACCTTGCCCATCAGCTTCTTCGTCACCCAGGCAAACGCCGCCCGCGGCACGCTGGTGGCAATCGTCGGAATCCGCGCCTCGTGCCAGCCGATGCCGGTGTTGATGATCGTGGCACCGGCCTGTTCAATCGCCTGCGCCAGTTGCACGACCTCTTCGTGGGTCGATCCGTTCGGCACCAGGTCGATCATCGACAACCGGTAGATCACGATGAACTCCGGCGCCACCGCCTCGCGCACCCGGCGCACCACTTCGACCGGCAGGCGCATCCGGTTCTCGTACGATCCACCCCAGCGATCCGTACGTTTGTTGGTGTGGGTCACGAGGAACTGGTTGATGAAGTACCCTTCCGAGCCCATCACCTCGACCCCGTCATACCCGGCGTCCTGCGCGCGTTTCGCAGCGGTCACGATGTCGGAAATCTGCTTCTCGATCCCGTCCTCATCCAATTCAATCGGCGGGAACGGAGAGATCGGGGATTTCACCGCAGACGGTGCCACACATTCCTTGCCATAGGCATAGCGCCCCGCATGAAGGATCTGCATCGCGATCTTGCCATCGGCCTCGTGCACCCGGTCGGTGACGATCCGGTGGTTCGTGATGTCCTGATCGGTGAACAGCCCGGACGCCCCCGGAAACACCCCGCCTTCGCGGTTCGGCGCCATGCCGCCCGTGACCATCAGCGCCACGCCACCGCGTGCGCGGGTGGCATAGAACTCGGCCACGCGGTTCCAGTCGCCGGTCTCTTCCAGATTGGTGTGCATCGACCCCATCAGCACGCGGTTCTTCAGCGTGGTGAACCCAAGGTCGAGCGGGGCCAGCATATTCGGGTATGTGGTCATGGCAGAACTCCTCCGTTGGCATCACCTGACACGGGCGAAGTTGACGTGTCACGCCCCAACGTCACGTCACGGCCGGTCGTATTCCGCTGCGTGACGCCCCGCCCAAAGCCCCGTGGCGAAACAGGCGGTCAGCAGATAGCCCCCCGTCGGCGCGTCCCAATCGAGCATCTCGCCCGCGCAGAACGTGCCGGGCCTGTCCCTGAGCATGAGGGTTTCGTCCAATGCTTCGAAGGACACACCGCCCGCAGTCGAGATCGCTTCATCCATTGGACGCAGCCCGGCGTGCCGGATGGGCACGGCCTTGATCACCTGCGCCAGAGCACTTGGGTCATCCGGCAAGGGATGCACAAACTCCCGCAGAATGGCCTGCGCCGCAGCGGACAGTTTCAGCACCCGGCGAAGATGGTTAGACAGGCTCGCTTTGCCTTTTGGTTTCGAAAGACGATCCGCCACCGCCTCAAGGCTCAGGTCCGGCAGGAGGTCCAGCGTCAACGCCGCCCCCTCGCGCAAGGACGGGGCCAGCGGATAGACACCACCGCCTTCCAAACCGCGTTTCGAGATCACCGCCTCGCCGCGTGAGACCTGATCGCCCGCGTAAAGGGAGATGCCTTTTAACGGCGCACCGAAATGCCGGGGCATATGGTCCGACCAATCCACCACCAAACCCACATTCGACGGCTGGAACGGCGTGACCTTGATCCCTTTCGCTGCGAAACGGTCGGCCCATTGGCCATCCGATCCCAGCCGCGCCCAGCTTGCACCGCCAAGGGCAAAGACCGTCACGCGCGGGGTCAGGACGCGGGTGCCTTCGGGAGTGTCGAACTGCAAGGCGTTCTTGTCCCAGTCCACCCAACGCCAGCGCGTGTGTCGGTAAAGCCCCAGGCCGTCCAGCCGATCCAGCCACGCTCTGAGGAGTGGTGACGCCTTCATCGCATTTGGAAACAGCCGACCGGTTGAGCCGGTAAAGGTGGTCTGACCCAAACCTTCGGTCCAGGCCTTCACTTCCTCAGGTCCAAAGGCCCGAAGGCAACTGCGCAGGGTCGGGTGCAGCCCGGTTCCATAGGCCGCAAGAAACGGCCCAAACGCCTGCATCTTTGTCAGGTTCAGCCCGGACTTCCCCGCCATGAGGAACTTTCGCCCAATGGACGGCTTGGCCTCGACCAGCGTCACCGTGCGCCCCGCGCTCAGCAGCGCTTCTGCAGCCATCAGCCCCGCAGGGCCGCCGCCGATTACGAGCGCATCGGTCATTCCACCGCTGGAGCATTGCGCATTTTTATCACGCGATGCGGATACGGGATTTCGATGTTATGCGCCTTGAGCGCGTTCCAGATCAGGAACAGCACGTCGGACGCGTATTTGTTTTTGCCGTCATCGATCCCATTGACCCAGAACTCGACGCCAAAATCAATGCCGCTGTCACCAAAGCCGCGCAGCTCTACATCGGGCGGTTCCGGTGATTGCAAAACGCCGGGATGTTTTGAAACCGCTTCAACGATGATGTCGGGAACGAGATTGATGTCGGTGTCGTAGCTGACCGAAAACGCCACTTCGAGCCGGTTTGCGCTTCCCTGATCCGAATAGTTGATCACGCGGGTGGTGATGAAATCCTCGTTCGGCACCACGATCCAGCGCCCGTCAAAGGTTTCCAGGATCATCGCGCGGGCGGTTGTCCTGACGATGGTGCCCGATTCACCGTTGTCCAGCTCGACATAGTCTCCGACCGTCGCCTGTCCCTCGAGAAGGAGGATCACTCCGGAAATGTAGTTCGACGCAATCTTCTGAAGACCAAAACCCAGACCGACACCAATCGCACCACCCAGAACGGCGAGCGAGGTGAGGGGGATGCCCATGATGTTCATCAGCAGGATGAAGGCAAGACCGAAGATCAGCAGCTCGGCTGCCTTGGCGGCCAGCTGCCGTGTCGCCGGACGCATCTCTTCCTGTCGGTTGATGTATGACGCCGACTGGTCATTCGACCAGCGCCCGAGCCAGAACAGGATCGCGCCGGCGATCACACCACGCAGGAGCGCCATGACCGAGAACGAGATGTTCCCAAGCTGGATAATCGTCTCGTTCAAACGTTCGGTCAGCACATCGAGCAGACCCACGGCATAAAGCGCCATCGCTGGCAGCAGAACATATTTGCCAAGGAGTTTGAGGAACGGATCGCTGACCAGATCGCGCACAAATATGCGGGCGGCGATGAGCAGGAACACGCGTTTGCCAAAGGCGATGACGCTGCCCGTGCCAAAGACCGACCGGATGACCTGTTCCCCGATCGCTGCGAACGCGTAGGCAAAGACCGCCATCAACAGCGGAATGAACAGCAGGAGAAACAGCCGGGGCTTCGTAAAGATGCTGCTGCTGTCGTCGGGTGGGGTGAGCACCCGGGTCAGCGGCTTGCGCACCCGCCGCGCCACGAACACGGCGGCCAGATACGCCACAATCAGGATTGCAAACTGAGACCAGGCCGCGGGGGACACCAACCAGGTCAGGGCGATTTCATACCCCTGCAGCGCGAACTCTGCTGCCTTGCGGACAATGGGAGGCTGCTCCGACAAATCCCATTCCATACCGATTCCCTTGAAATACCGCTGTACCGTGTCAGCTAGATGCCCTGACCACCGCCCTTGCACAAGTCTTGCGCACCGGAGCGCCCACCCCGTGTCCGACCCTGATCCGATCTGTCCACTGTGCCTGCGCCCGATCCCTCGGGGCGTGAAGCAAAGCCAGCATCACCTGATCCCCAAGCTGAAAGGAGGAAAGGGAGGGCCGACGATTCTGATCCATCAGATCTGCCACAATGAGATTCACGCAACGCTGACCGAGGCCGAGCTTGCGCGCGACTTCAACACACCCGAGGCGCTGCGGACACATCCGAGATTGTCGGTTTTCTTTACCTGGGTCGCCAAGCGCCCCCCCGAGTTTCACAGCCGCAGCGCGGGTGGACGGCGCAGGCGCAAGAGATAGGACCAGAACGGTCCTAATGTTTCGCGCGCGAAACATTGAGTCCGGTCCGGACCTATTAAGGGATTGTTAAGATTTGCAAAATCGCCACGTCTCGAGTGGTTTTCAGCTTATGTGCCACTCGGGGTCAGCTGCCACCAGTTCAACCGTGTTGCCGTCCGGATCCTGTGTGAAGAGACCCCGCCAACCGGTCCATTCGAAGATCTCGAACCGCGTGGGGCAGCCCTCCTGCTCCAACCATTTCGCGGCCGCCTCCTGTTCGTCCCACGGCAGGCTGAGCGCCAGATGATGCAGTGAGGACCGACGCCCAACTGCCAGGTTCGGCCCTTCGTCCTGAGTCGTCGGTGACATGGACACCCCACCGGCATCATCCGAAAAAAGTGCGAGAACCGCGACATGTCCGGCGTGGCTTTCGCCAAGATGGAAGAACGCAATCCCGTCTCGGTGCCCGCCGCGCTCTGCCGGTTTGAGCCGGTCCAGTCCGAGCACCCTCTCATAGAAATCGCACATCGCCTGAAAATCACGGCAGCGGATGGCGATCTCGCCCAAAGCACGCGGTTTGAAAGGCTGTGTCCTGACCATCGGTGTCATCCTTGTGTTCTGGGGAGTTGCGGGAGGCGTCACGCAGATCCGGCGAGTTCGGGGTGCTCGTAGGCTTCCGGGTAGGTCATGGGATGTATCGGACCCAGTGGGACCACCTTGTTCCATGATCGACCGAAGTACCCCTGCCGACAATGGACCAACGATCCGGACGCTGCCACGCCTTCAATCGCATAGACCCGACACAGCCAGCGCCACAGGTGCGGGTGGTCCAGAATGCGCGCGCCGTTGAGCTTCATACGCAGGTAGTAAACGGGGTCGTGACGGAACACCGTCGGGAAAAGCCGCAGGTCAGCTTCGGTGAACGTGTCGCCCGTCAGAAAGGGACGGCCATCCGAAAGCAGCATGTCCAGATCGCGCAGGGTTTCGAAATAGTCAGCAAAGGCTTTGGCGTAGACCTCCTGATCTGACGAGAACCCGGCTTTGTATGCGCCATTGTTGATCGTGACGTAGATCCTTTCATTCAATGCGCTGATCGCGCTTTGCAGGTCAGGATCGTCGGGGAAAAGCCGCAACCTGTTGGATCGTGCCCCCAGAGCATCTGCATGCGTATCGAGCATCCGCAGTATTTCGGCGCTTTCATTGTTCACGATGCGGCCAGCCGTCTTGTCGTAGAGAATGGGAAGCGACTGTTCGTCGGATCCCTCGCGTGTATAGATTTGCTTTGCCAGTCGCAGATTTTCACCAGTGCCGGTTTCGCGGGTGCATTCCGGCAAGGTGTCTCCGGTCAAAGTGGCAATCCGATCGGGGGCGAATTCCCAAAGGTTGGGTCCGGCTGGATCGTCCTCGCCCGTCCGGTTCGGAAAACTGACATCCATCGAAATGGCGCTTTCCAGACCGAGAACGCTGCGCGCCATGGTGACCCGATGGCACCAAGGGCAATTGAGCGCTACAAACAGGTGATAGCGTCCGGGCTCTGGCGGGAAATCCGGGTCGCCGATGGCATGGCGAAAACCGCTTATGCCCCTTACGAATTCGCCTTTTGCGCGCCGTTCAGCGGCGTTCGCCTGATTTTCCTGCGTGCCTTTGTCCTGTGCCATGAGCCGAGCCTAGGACATGTCCCCCAGGAACACAGCCAGGTTTTTGAGAAATCATGCGCAGGTGCGTCGGGGGCGCGCGCGTGTCAGCCCGCGTTCATCCGTTCCACATAGGCGCGCATTTCCTCGGCTTCGTGCCGGGCGTCGCGCAGACCTTCCATAGCTGCAGCCAGCTCGGCCTCGGTCTGGGCCAGTTGGTTGGTCAGTTCCGCTTCGCGCTGCTGAAGATACGTGATCGCCTGATCGCGGGTTTCCTCGGCCTCGTGAAGTTCCTGGCTCATGCGTTCGAGCTGGTCCATGTCGGCCTGACTGACCCGGGTGAAGCGGTGCACCAGCCAGTTCGCAAACCACCCCAGACAGAACGCGACGAAAAGAATGATCGCGGTCGTGATGACAAACTCAGTTCTGTTCATCGGTGGTGTCCTCTGCGCTTTCGCCGCCAGATGTTTCCCCTGTCTGCGTGGATTGTTCAATGCTTTCCAGCGTTGTTTCTGTCTCTTCCACCGGTTCAGGGCGCCGCAGTTTGAATTCGATCCGACGGTTGGCCTCGCGGCCTTCCTCGGTGTCATTGGTGGCGATGGGCTGTTCCTCACCATAGCCGATGACTTCGTAGCTCGAGGTCAGGACACGGCGCTGGCGCAGCGCGTCGAGAACCGCTTGCGCCCGCGCCTGGCTGAGCTGCTGGTTCATCACTTCGCGGCCCTGACTGTCGGTGTGCCCGGCGATCACGAGAGGGATATCACCGCAGAGCTGTAGAAGTTCGGCGATTTCGTCCATGATGTCCTGCGTTGCCAGGTCGAGCGTCGCAGAGCCCGGTTCGAAGGTGATCTTGCGGCCGCCGATGATCTCGACGATTTGCGCCTCACATTCCTCGGGCGTCGGAATCCCGAGCAGCGGGTCCAGCTTTTCCTGATAGGTGACGGCGATCTCGAACTCTTCGCTTTCGCCCAGCTTGTCGGCCAGCAGACCGGCGATTTCGGAACTGGCCGTCTGATTGCCGGTGTTGCCGGTCACGGACAGTCCGTCAGGCGTCACGACAACCGCACCGTTGGACAGACGCGAAAGGGCTTCGAGGGCTGCCAGAACGCGGCTGGACCAGTTGGGCGGCAGCGTTTCGTCCACCCGCGCAGTGGTGCGGACCGTGGCAGAGCCGAACGCGGCGCGGGCAAAGCTGTCTGCGGTCTGACGCGCGATTTCGCTGTTGATGCGACCGCGCAGCTGAACTTCGCCTTCGGGGCTGCGTGTGGCCGTGAACTCGGGAACGCCCTGCGGGGCGTCTGACGGCGGCTTGGGCAGCGTTGCCTTTACGACAAAGACATCGGGCAGACTGTTTTCCAGCTCTCCGACAACACGGTCGAACAGCTCCTGTTCCGTGCCTTCGAGTGCGAAGAGTGCAACATCGACATCGGAAAACGTGATGGTGCCACCACCAAGGGCGTTGATTGCACCGATACCCATCGCGGTTGCCTCGCCCCATTCGTTGGTGGGCGTGCCCAGACCGAGGCGGCAGTCCACCTTGCCATCGATCCCGGCCTGCGCGGCCGCCGATTGGATCAGGGCGCGATCCTCTTCGGTCGGGGCGGCACAGGCGTCGAAGCGCGCACCATCCGCATCCTTGATGAAGCGCAGCGTGAAGGGCGAGATGACCGGGCGCGGCGCCGTGATTTCCAGTGCAAGGCGCAGGTCATCGTCGGCGCGGCGCGCCAGATCGGCCTCGACCCGGCGGCGGGTGTCTTCGTTGGCGACAGCGCCCTTGATCCTGACCTTGCCGGCTTCGATCGAAATCTTCGACCGGTCGAGAACCCGCAGAACCGATACCGCATATTCCAGCGCGTCGTCCCAACCCTCGGGCACCTCGTAATCCGCCACTTCGAGCAAATCGGCAACCGGCACATCCGGAACCGCGCGGCTGATGTCCTCGATCAGCTGCGTGCGGTCGGTGGCGGCTGGAAGAAGTCCGATGAGGGACACTCCGTCGTCATTCCGCAGCATCTCGATCGAGAATCGCGGCGGGGTGATCCCGTCGGTATCGACGATGTCGATCTGGTCGATCACGCGGGCTGTATCGACGACGCGCCCGGCGGCGCTAAGCGCCTGAAAGCGGTCGGCTTCGGTAGGGGCGGTCCCGATCAGGAAGACCTGCAAACCGTTGGTGTCCACATCCGCCCATGTCAGCGCATCGCGGTCCAGTTCCGTCCGCACCGCCTGTGCAGAGCTTTCCTCGACGGCCCCCGCAGCGATCCACGCTGCGCCGAGGCTGAGCACAGCGGCCACGGCAAAGGTGCACAGGAGAATGAAGACAGAAGACAGGCGCATCAACGTTCCACGTCAGATGAAGTTGGCCAAGCGATACGCCGCGCGACCCCGGAGTGCAATCACACCAGAAGCGCTGTGGCGAAAAACAGCACAGGGATCATCCCCGCATCGCGGTTTGATCGGAAGAGGTGGAGCAACCCGTCCATGTCATCCAGTTTGAGCCGCCGCATCTGCCACATCATGTGCCAGCCCATCGCCCAGGGACCGCCCAGCGCGATCACCAGAGCGAAGATCTCGCCACGTGGCTCGGCAAGGATGATGGCGAATCCCATAAGTGCGACGGTGAGCACGAGAAACCATGCGAGATATTTCGGGGTCGCGTCTCCGAACAGCCGTGCGGTGGATTTCACCCCGATCAGCGCGTCATCTTCCTTGTCCTGATGCGCGTAGATCGTGTCATAGAAGAGCGTCCACGCCATACCCGCGAGATAGAGACTGACGGCGGGCCATTGCAGTTGGCCGGTATGGGCCGTCCATGCCAGCAGAGCGCCCCAGTTGAACGCGATGCCAAGGAACACCTGCGGCCACCATGTGAACCGCTTGGCAAAAGGGTATATCGCCACGGGTACAAGGGCGATTACGCCAAGAATGATGGCCTGAATGGGAAAGGTGATCAGGATGCAGAAGGCAATGAGCGACTGCGCCACCGCCCAGGCAAGGGCCTGCTTCACCGTGACCTGCCCCGAGGGAATCGGGCGCGACGCGGTGCGGGCTACTGAGCCGTCGAAATCGCGGTCGGTGATATCATTCCAGGTGCAGCCAGCACCGCGCATGAGAAACGCGCCGATGCCGCAGCCGAGGATGATCCACGCATCAAAGAGCCGCGCCTCTCCGGTGTGGAACATCGCCAGCAGCGTGCCCCAGACGCAGGGCAGGTAAAGCAGCCATGTGCCGATGGGCCTGTCCGCGCGGCTCAGCCGCAGGTAGGGGCGGGTCCAGGCGGGTGCGCGGGTATCGACCCAATTGCCCGTGACGGCATCAGAGACCTGACCGCTCTGGTCTGGTGAAATCTGCGGTCCGGGCATATGTGTTGCTCCATGACTGAAAAACGGCGGGCGAAAGTCAGGCTTTTTGTAGAGCAGCCGCTTGGGGCGGCACAACCGGTTCCTCTGACGCGGGAGCAGGCGCACTATCTGTTTGGCGTAATGCGGATGGGTGTGGGCGATCCTGTGGCGCTGTTCAACGGTCGCGATGGCGAATGGCAGGCCGAGGTCGCGGAGAGCGGCAAGCGCGGCGGCGTGCTGATCTGCGAGGAACAATCCGCACCTCAGGTCACACCGCCGGATGTCTGGCTGCTGTTTGCGCCGATCAAGAAGACGCGCACCGATTTCATCGTGGAAAAGGCGACCGAAATGGGGGTCCGGCGGATCATGCCCGTGCAGACCGCCTTCACCAATTCCGAGCGGATCCGGCAGGACCGCCTGCAGGCACACGCGGTGGAAGCGGCCGAGCAATGCGGCGGGGTATTTGTGCCCGAGGTTGCGGATCTGGCCAAGCTGGATCGCGTGCTGAGCACGTGGGACCCGACGCGGCGGATCGCGTTCTGCGATGAGGCTCTGGCGGGCGAGACAGGACGTCTGCCCGCTGCGCCCGGTCCATGGGCCATCCTGATCGGCCCGGAAGGCGGGTTTTCGGAGGACGAGCGCACGCGGCTGCGGAGGATGGACTGCGCCAGTCCGATCAGCCTTGGGCCGCGAATATTACGGGCCGACACGGCGGCAGTGGCGGCGCTGACGCTATGGCAGAGCGCGCTGGGGGACTGGGAATGACGGATTTTCGGTCGACCGAAAATCGCACATCCATCGATGGATGTGCCGCACCAGGTAGAAACGCATGAGCTTTATCCGGCCCGAGGTGCGCGCGGCGATCCTGCGCTGGCGCGAGGCGCTGATTGGGGCGGCGATCCTGTTGCTGGGTCTTTACTGGAGTATCTGGGTAACGCCGGGCTTGCTCACATGGATCGGTTATCTGGCCTTGTTCCTTGGTGCGGCGCTGTTCTTTGCCGGGTTGCAGAGGGGGCGTGCGCGTATGGGCGGCGGCGGGCCGGGAGTGGTACAGGTGGTTGAGCGGCGGATCGGTTATTTCGGACCCCTGAACGGCGGTGTGGTCGATCTGGACGCCGTGACCTCACTCAGCCTCGACCCGACCGACCATCCGCGGCACTGGGTCATTACACATGACGGAGGACCGGCACTTCATATTCCCGTGAATGCGGAAGGCGCGGATGTGCTGTTCGATGCTTTTGCAAGCCTGCCCGGCCTCAGCCCCGGCCGTGTCGCCTCGACCTTGAAACATGATGGCACCGCACCAATTGTGCTCTGGCGCAGGCCTGACCTTCAGAAACGCATCCAGAGCCTGCATTGACAGCCCGACGAATTCAGCCCAAGGCTGACCCCGATTGACGAGCAGACAGACCGGAGACGCGCCATGTCCATCCCACAGTCCGGTGGCGGGCCCATCGAACATCACGACCAGCTGGCGCAGTATCTTGCGGACGGGTGCAAGCCCAAAGACGACTGGCGCATCGGCACCGAGCACGAGAAGTTCGGCTATTGCAAGGACACGCTGCGCCCGCTGCCCTATCAGGGTGAGCGGTCCATTCTGGCAGTGCTGGAAGGTCTGCGCGATGGCCACGGATGGTCGCCGGTCATGGAAGGCGAACACCTGATCGGTCTGGTGAAAGGCGGCGCGAACATCTCGCTTGAACCCGGTGGGCAGCTTGAGCTGTCGGGTGCGCCGCTGGAAACCATTCACCAGACCTGCGACGAGGTGAACGACCATCTGCGCGACGTGAAGGACATTGCCGACAAGATCGGTGTGGGTTTCATCGGGCTGGGCGCTGCGCCGATCTGGCGGCACGAGGACATGCCGCTGATGCCCAAGGGGCGCTACAAGCTCATGGACAGCTACATGGAAAAGGTCGGCACCGCCGGGACCACCATGATGCGGCGCACCTGCACGGTTCAGGTGAACCTCGATTTCTCGTCTGAAGCGGACATGGTGCAGAAGATGCGCGTGGCCCTGGCGTTGCAGCCGGTGGCAAACGCGCTGTTTGCCACGTCGCCGTTCTTTGAAGGCAAGCTGAACGGCCACAAGAGCTGGCGCGGGCGGGTCTGGCGGCATCTGGACGATGCGCGCACCGGGATGTTGCCCTTCGTGTTCGAGGACGGGTGCGGGTTCGAAGCCTGGGTGCAATATGCGCTCGATGTGCCGATGTATTTCGTTTACCGCGATGGGGTCTATCACAATGCGCTGGGGCAGTCGTTCCGGGACTTCCTGAAGGGGGAGCTGCCCGCGCTGCCGGGGGAAACCCCGACCCTGTCGGACTGGGCGGATCACCTGACGACGATCTTCCCGGAGGCGCGACTGAAGAAATTCATTGAAATGCGCGGCGCCGATGGCGGTCCCTGGCGAAGGCTCTGCGCCCTTCCCGCCTTCTGGGTGGGTCTGACTTATGATCAGTCGGCGCTCGATGCGGCGTGGGATCTGGTCAAGGGCTGGGATGCCGAAACACGCGATGCGCTGCGCGTGGCTGCGTCTGTCGATGGGCTTCAGGCCGAGGTGAACGGGATCCGGATGCACGACCTCGCGCGCGAGGCACTGGCCATCTCCGAAGCGGGTCTGGTCGCGCGGGCCCGTCCCGGTGCGGGCGGTCTGGTACCGAACGAAACCCATTTCCTGAACGCGCTGAAGGAAAGCGTCGAAACCGGCAAGACGCTGGCCGACGAATTGATCGACCATTACAATGGCGATTGGAACGGCGATATCAGCCGGATTTACAGCGAATACAGTTACTGAACGGCCGCAACTCTTCGAAGAGTTGCGTCCGGCTTTGCGAAAAGCCGGACGCCCTTGATCAGTAGCCGATGGCGCAGCCGTCCTTGCGGGGGTCGGATGCGCCTTCGAGTACGCCGTGTTCGTGGATCAGGATCGCCTGCGCGCCACCGATGGCCACATCGGGCGTTTCCACCTCGTGGCCCAACTCCACCAGTTGCGCCCGCACCGCGTCGGAATAGCCGCGTTCCACCATCAGCTTGCCGTTCTCGGCAAAACAGCGCGGCGCATCCAGCGCCGCCTGAGGATCGAGCCCGAAATCCGTCACATTGGTGACGGCCCGCGCGTGACCGCATGACTGGTACTGCCCGCCCATCACCCCGAACGGCATGGATACACGCCCGGCATCCCGGAGCATGCCCGGAATGATCGTGTGCATCGGACGCTTTCCGCCGCCGTATTCGTTGGCGTGCCCTTCCTGAAGCGTGAATCCTGCACCTCGGTTCTGGAGCAGGACGCCGAATTTCTCGGATGCGATGCCGGATCCGAAGCTGTGGAAGATCGAATAGATCAGCGACACCGCCATACGGTCTTTGTCCACCACGGTGATATAGATCGTGTCCTTGTGCACCGCCTCGCTGAGCGCGGCAGGGCCAGTCATGGCCCGCTTCGGATCGATGAGAGTCGCCAGTTGCCGTGCCGTGTCCATCGACAGCATGTGATCCAGCTTGGTCATGTGCGCCGGATCCGCAACGAACCGGTTGCGGGCATTATAGGCCAGCTTGGTGGCTTCCGCTTCGATATGGGCACGCTCCGCTCCGAACGGATCGAGCGAGGCAAGATCGAACTGAGACAGAATGTTGAGCAGCAGGATCGCCGTGGCCCCCTGCCCGTTGGGCGGATGCTCAAGCAGCTCGCGCCCCTGATAGGTCCCGCTGATCGGTGCGCCGATCGTGGTCTGGGTGGCCGCGAAATCCGCTTCGGTGTGCACACCGCCCAGAGCATTCAGCGCGGCCAGGATATCTTCGGCCACTTCGCCCTTGTAGTACCCGTCACGCCCCTCTTTTGCGACCCGTTTCAGGACCTCGGCATTGCCCGGCAGACGGAACAGATCACCACGACGGGGCGCGGCACCGTGCATCAGATAATGGCTGCGCGCATGTCCCTGCAGCAGGTCCGCGTTTTTCGCCCAATCCCACGACACACGATCCGCCACCGGCAGTCCGTTTTCCATGTAGCCGATCGCCGGGGCGAGACTGTCGGCAATGCCAAGACGCCCCCACTGTTCGGACATGGTGCAAAACGCGTCGATGGCACCGGGTATGGTGACCGCTTCCGGACCGTAGAGAGGAACGGTTGTTTCTCCGCGGTCCCGCAGGTCATCGGCCCTGGCCGTCGCTGGAGCGCGGCCCGACCCGTTGACCGCGATCACCTCGTCTCCTCCGGCGGGAGAGATCAGCGCAAAGCAATCGCCACCGATCCCGGTCATCGCCGGTTCCGCCTGTCCAAGGATCACCGCACCGGCAATTGCCGCATCCACAGCGTTGCCACCGCGCTTGAGAATATCGATGGCCGCTTCGGCTGCCAGCGGATGCGACGTGGCACACATGCCATTGGTTGCCATGACCGCCGACCGGCCCGGCATCTGGAAATCGCGCATAGAACTGTCCCCCCTCTGTTGCGGCTCAAAATAGGCACACGCGGGGTCAGGTCAATTGGTTCATTCTGGGAAAGGTAGTACCTCGACGCCGTACACTGGGTGGGGGCTGTTGATGGCACGGCGCCGAGGTGAAGCTTGTTGCAGCTACCCCTCTGTTTTGCCCTTAAACCGCGTCGAAATTTCGGAGCGAATATGACCTTTGTGAGACATTGTTCCCGATCATGGGAAAAGCGCACCCTTATGACAGGTTATTGGCGCTAAAACGTGGATAATTCGAATAAAACTTGAACCGACGGTCGCTGGTGATCCGTCTGCTCAATCCTCGAATCGGAGGGTCAGCCGATTCTGATCCGCATACCGCCGGTAGCAAACCCCGGAAGCCAGTTGCCCGATCAGGAACCAGCCATATCCACCCTCAGCCAATTGTCCCGGATCAGGTGCATGGGCAATTGGTATTGAAAGGTCCGGAAGGGGTCGTCCCCAATCCGTCATGCGGATTTCCAGACCCCAGGCGCAGCGCTTGACCGCGACTGCAACCGCGCCCAGGCGCAGGTTGCGGCAGGCGTGCTCCGCCACGTTGTTCAATGCCTCGGCAAGTGTGATCTGGACCCTGCCGCGCATCGCGGGATCGACACTACCCTGAAGAGCATTGTCCACCCTGTTCAGAATCTCGGGCGTGACAACATCAAGTGCAGGCAGACAGAGCGCGAGCGCCACAACAGCTGCGGTGTCACCCCTGTCCGCCGACACCGGGCTGATCCGCCGTCTCATGGATGGTAAAGATCGTTTCCATCCGCGTCAGGCGGAATACCTTTTCGACAATCGGTTGCAGCGCAGCCAGTTCCAGCGTCTGACCCGGAAGCAACTGCTTCATCGATGCCACCACAGCGCCAAGCCCACTTGAATCGATGAAATCGACCTGTTCGAGATCGAGGATGAACACCCCACTGCCCCGCGATGTCAGACTGCGCATGTTTTCCTTGAACTGAAGGGCTGTTGGCGCATCGATGCGCGACGCGTTCACCCGGACAATGGTCGCTGCAGGGGTCGTTTCGACAGTCAGTTCCATGGGGCCTCAAGACGTTGTTCCTGCGTGCACCCTAGACGCCAATCCTTACCATCCGGTATGCAGAGCCCAGACAACAAACACGGGAGTGTCGCACATGGGCGATGTGGTGATCACGGGTGCTGCGCGCACCGCGATGGGTGGTTTTCAGGGCGCGTTTTCCGAGGTCACAGCCGCCGATCTGGGCGGCACTGCGATCCGCGCGGCCCTGGATCAGGCAGGCACGCCTTCAGTCGATGAGCTGCTCATGGGGTGTGTCCTGCCGGCGGGTCAGGGACAGGCCCCGGCGCGGCAGACAGGCTTTGCCGCCGGTCTGGGCGAAGAGGTGCCGGCGACCACGCTCAACAAGATGTGCGGGTCCGGCATGAAAGCCGCGATGATGGCGTTCGACGCCATCGCCCTTGGTCGGGCGACCACCATCGTTGCAGGCGGCATGGAGTCGATGACCAACGCGCCTTACCTGCTGCCAAAGATGCGCGGCGGCGCGCGGATCGGGCACAGTCAGGTGATTGACCACATGTTCCTCGACGGGCTGGAAGACGCCTATGACAAAGGCCGCCTCATGGGCACCTTCGCCGAGGATTGCGCCGAGGCGTTCCAATTCACCCGCGAGGCACAGGACGACTACGCGCTGCGGTCACTGTCCAACGCGCTCGACGCACAGAAATCCGGGGCGTTCGAACACGAGATAACCCCGGTGACCATCGCGACCCGAAAGGGCGAGGTGACGGTCACCGAAGATGAACAGCCCGGCAATGCCAGACCGGAAAAAATCCCGACGCTGAAACCGGCGTTCCGCAAGGACGGTACGGTGACACCGGCCAACAGTTCGTCGATCTCGGACGGTGCCGCGGCGCTGGTGCTGACAACGGCAGAGGCTGCGGGTGACTCAGCGCGCGCCCGTATCGTCGGGCACGCAAGCCATGCACAGGCGCCCGGCCTCTTTACCACCGCGCCGGTGCCTGCCGCGCAGAAACTGCTGGCGCAGATCAGATGGAGCAAGGACGACGTCGATCTCTGGGAGGTAAACGAAGCCTTCGCCGTCGTGCCGATGGCCTTCATGCACGAAATGGGGCTGAGCCGCGACATCGTGAATGTGAACGGCGGGGCATGCGCCCTGGGTCATCCGATTGGCGCATCCGGCGCCCGGATCATGGTGACACTGCTCAACGCGCTTGAAAAGCGCGGGCTCAAACGCGGTGTGGCAGCCATCTGCATCGGCGGCGGAGAAGGCACAGCCATCGCGATTGAACGGCTCTGATCTTCTCTGTTTTTCAAATACCTCGGGGTTGAGGCCGCAGGCCGAGGGGGCAGCGCCCCCTTCCCCACATTGCCAAGGGCACAGACATGACGATCGACTATCCGACCCTCGCCAGGACTATTGCCGCATTGACGGAAGGCGAAACCGATACCGTCAGCCTGATGGCCACGGTGACCTGCGAAGTGCATCACGCCGACGAGCGCTTTGACTGGACCGGCTTCTACCGCGTCGCCGGGCCTGATCTGCTCAAGATCGGACCGTATCAGGGCGGGCACGGTTGCCTGACCATCCCATTCGCTCGCGGCGTGTGCGGCGCGGCGGCCCGCACCGGAGAGGTCCAGCTTGTGCCGGATGTTGACGCCTTCCCCGGCCATATCGCCTGCGCGTCCTCGACCCGGTCGGAACTGGTGCTTCCGGTCTGGAATGGCAAAGGACGCCTGCTGGGTGTGTTCGACATCGACAGCGATCAACCGGACGCGTTTACTCAAGAGGACGCCGATGCGCTTGCAGGTATTCTCAAGACGACCTTCGCGGCGGTGTTGTGATCTCAGGCGAGGCCGATGAAGGACAGGATCGCAAGTACGATCACGATCAGGCCGACAAGATAGATAATACGGTTCATGGGGTGGTCCTCGACATCAGTTGGCTACCTCACAAACCATCGATCATCGGATTTCGTGCCAGGCGCTCGAATTCAGATGATTTGGGGACCGGGTCGCCAAGATGAAAATTTCTTTTGAATTTTCATCAAACCGTGCCATGAAATTCTGGACGGAAATTTCATGGGCGAGTCGTGCAGCACGATCCGGTTCTTCACAGCAAGACACTTGGCGCGGACCTTCGGGCGCTGCGCAAGGCGCGTGGGCTGACATTGCAGGACATTGCAGACCGTCTTGGACGCTCGGTCGGCTGGGTCAGCCAGATCGAACGCGATCTGTCGGAGCCGTCGATCACCGATCTGCGCCATATCGCCAAGCTGTTCGACGTTCCCGTATCGCTGCTGTTCGGCACCCCGCAGGCAGCCGCCGAAGAGGCGGGATACGTTGTTCGGGCCGGTGCGCGGCGCCCCATAGGCAGCGGCGACTCGGGGCTGGTCGAAGAACTCTTGTCACCGGATCTCTCGGATGATTTCGAAGTGGTGCATTCCACGTTTCAGCCGCACAGCCGCATCGGTGAAGTGGTCACCCGCCCGACACAGGAAGTGGGCTATCTTCTGTCCGGAAAGCTCGACCTCATCATCAGCGACAGACGGTTCACTCTGACACCGGGCGACAGTTTCCGGATCAAGGCCGAACCGTTTGAATGGATCAACCCTTATGATGACCCCGCCGTTGCGATCTGGGTCATCGCCCCGCCGGTGTATTGATGAGCGACGCCCTCCCCTCCGCCCCGGTCTCCCTGACAGGCAGCTGCCTCTGCGGTGCAGTGACCTATACCGCGCACGGCGAGGCCGGCGCTCCGGCGGCCTGTCATTGCTCCCAGTGCCGCAAGCAGTCAGGCCATGTCTGGGCGTCGTCTTACGTACCGGACGGCACGCTTGAGATCCGGGGCGAGGTACGGTGGTACCAGTCGTCCGAGAAAGCCCGGCGCGGGTTCTGCCCGACCTGCGGATCGGCGCTCTTCTGGGAGCATGAGGACGATCCGTTCATCTGTTTTTCCACCGGTTCCATTGACGGGCCCACCGCGTTGGCCCTGCGCGGGCATATCCACACCAAGTCCAAGGGGGATTACTACGAGATCAACCCCGCCGACCCGCAGCGCGAGGACTGACCCATGCTTGATGTGGCGCTTTCGATCCCGATCTGGACCTATGTCACCTTCATGGGGGCTGCTCTGATCCTCTATATCACGCCGGGTGCGGACATGATGTTCACGCTGGCCAGTGGAATGCGCGGCGGCGCGCGGTCCGGCATTGCGGCAGCGGCCGGCATCGGTCTGGGAGTGATGGGCCATGTGGTGATCGCGGCGGCGGGTCTGGCCGTTCTGCTGATCACCTATCCCATTGCCTATGACGCGCTGCGCTATGCCGGTGCGGCCTACCTGCTTTGGCTGGCCTACCACACATGGACGGACACGTCCGATCCTGCCCGCCGCGAAGGGCGCAGCGATACCTGGCGGGCGTTCCGGCGGGGGTTTCTGACCAACATCCTGAACCCGAAGGTGGGCCTGTTCGTACTCGCCTTCCTGCCGCAATTCGCCAACCCCGATATCGGGCCCGTCTGGCAGCAAATCCTGATCCTCGGCACACTTCTCGCGGTTGGAGAACTGGCAACCTACTGCGTGCTCGGCGGCTTTGCCGGGATGGCAGCAGCACGCATCCAGCGCGCGTCGGGTTGGATTAAAAAACTTTCTGCAATTGTCTTTGGCGGGCTCGCGCTGCGCCTGGCCTGGAACTGAGGAGACCTCAATGTCCGATTTCCCCACAAGCACCCGTGTCGTCATCATTGGCGGTGGCGTCGTCGGCGCATCCTGCGCCTATCACATTGCCAAAGCAGGCTGGGACTGCGTGCTTCTGGAGAAAAACGAACTGACCGCTGGCTCAACATGGCACGCGGCGGGGAACTGCCCGTCCTTCAGCACGAGCTGGGCCGTGATGAACATGCAGCGCTATTCGCTGTCGCTCTACCGGACACTGGCCGACGAGGTCGATTACCCGATGAACTACCACGTCACCGGGTCGATCCGTCTGGGCCACAGCAAAGAGCGGATGCAGGAATTCGAACGCGCCCGGTCGATGGGGCGCTATCAGGGCATGAACCTCGAGATGATGGCCGTAGGCGACATCAAGGACCGCTATCCGTTCATCGAAACCCATGATCTGGCAGGCGCGCTCTACGACCCCGAAGATGGTGACATCGACCCGGCGCAGCTCACGCAGGCGCTGGCCAAAGGTGCGCGAATGATGGGGGCGAAGATCGAACGGTTCTGCCCCGCGACGGGTGTCAGCCGAAAAGGCGACGAATGGATCGTGCATACGGACAAAGGCGACATCACCTGCGAAAAGGTGGTCAACGCAGCCGGGTACTATGCCCAGCGCGTCGGCGAATGGTTCAAGCCCTATGGCGGGCGGACGGTGCCGATGACGGTGATGAGTCACCAATACTTCCTGACCGAACCGGTGGCCGAACTGGAAGCGTGGTCGAAGGAGAACGGCAAGCTGCCGCTCTTGCGCGATGTGGACAGCTCCTACTACCTGCGGCAGGAAAAGTACGGTCTGAACCTTGGACCGTACGAACGCAACTGCAAGGCGCATTGGGTCACGCCGGACGATCCGATGCCCGATGATTTCAGCTTCCAGCTTTACCCGGACGATCTGGAACGGCTCGAATGGTATATCGAGGATGCAATGGCGCGTGTGCCCATCCTTGGAGCGTCCGGTGTGGGCCGGGTCATCAATGGCCCGATCCCCTATGCACCGGATGGCTTGCCGTTGATCGGACCGATGCCGGGTGTGCCCAACGCGTTCGAGGCCTGTGTGTTCACCTTCGGCATCACGCAAGGCGGTGGCGCGGGCAAGGTGCTGGCGGAATGGGTCACCGAAGGCCAGACCGAATGGGACATGTGGGCGGTCGATCCGCGCCGCTACACCGATTACGCCGATCAGGACTATTCCGACCAGAAGGCGATCGAGGTGTACGGCCACGAATACGCGATGCATTTCCCGCGTCACGCGTGGCCTGCGGGGCGGGACAAGAAGCTGTCGGCGGTGCATGACAGGATCCTTGCGGCGGGCGGCGTGATGGGGGCCTATAACGGCTGGGAACGGGCCAACTGGTTTGCACAGCCGGGCGATGACACCTCTGAGGAGGCGACCCAGACCTGGGCGCGGAAAGGCCCGTGGCAGCAGCGGATCAAGGAAGAATGTGAAGCGGTGCGCGACGCGGCTGGTGTGATCGCCATTTCCGGCTTCACGCGCCTCTCGGTCGAGGGCCCGGGTGCGCGCGCGCATGTCGATGCGCTGACCTGTTCATCGCTGCCGAAGCCGGGACGCGTAGGCCTCGCCTACTTCCCGGATGACCGTGGCCGCATCCTGACCGAGATGTCGGTGATCCCGCAAAGCGACGAGGCGATCTGGCTGATTACGGCAGCCGTCGCACAATGGCACGACCGGGACGTTCTGCTGCGCGATCTGCCCGACGGTGTTACCGTGCATGACCGCACAACGAAATACGAATGCTTCCTTGTGACCGGGCCGAAATCGCGCGAGATGCTGGCGCCTTTGACGGATGCCGACCTGACCCTGCCCTGGCTGTCCTTCCAGGAAGCCAATGTCTGTGGCAAACCCTGTGTGCTGCTGCGCGTTTCTTTCGCCGGAGAGCTTGGGTGGGAAGTGCACTGCCTGACCGAAGATGCACCCGAGATCTACGACGCCATTCTGGGCGCAGGGGCGAAGCCTTTTGGCATGTATGCGCTTAATGCGCTGCGGATCGAAAAGGGCTACCGCGCATGGAAGGGCGATCTCTCCACCGACTACACCATGCTGCAGGGTGGGCTTGATCGCTTCGTCAAACTCGACAAGCCACAGGATTTCCCCGGCAAGTCGGCGCTTCAGAGCGAAAAACAGCAGGGCGTGAGCAAACGCTTTGTGACGCTGATCGTCGATGCGGGCGACTACGATGCGCCCTATATGTCGACGCTCTGGCATAACGGACAGGTCGTGGGTGAGACCACCAGCGGAGACTGGGGTTACCGGGTGAATGCCTCCATCGCGCTGGGTATGCTGCGGGCCGATCTGGCGGTGCCGGGCACGGAACTTCAGATCGACATTTTCGGCGAGATGCGCAAAGCGGTCGTGCAGAAGGATGAACCCCTTTGGGATCCGCAAAACGAAAGGCTGCGCGCATGACGATCACTATTCTGGACGGCGGAATGGGGCAGGAACTCATCCACCGTTCGGGCACTCCTCCAACCCCGCTCTGGTCCACTCAGGTGATGATCGACATGCCGCATCTCGTGCGCGAGATTCATGCCGACTACTTTGCCGCCGGGGCCGAGATCGCGACGACCAACACCTATGCCATCCACCGCGACCGGCTGGCGGGAACCGAGCACGAAGATCGGTTCGAAGACTTGCACCGCATCGCGCTCGACATGGCTTTGGCGGCCCGCGATGCACACGGGTTCGGTCGGGTTGCGGGAAGCATCGGTCCGCTCGGCGCATCATACCGTGCGGATCTGCAACCGGCGCACGAGGTCGCGGTTGAGTTGATGGCCGAGGTCGCCGGAATTCTGGCGCCCGCCTGCGATCTGCTGTTGTTCGAAACGGTGATTTCCGCCGCCCAGACCCGCGCCGCTCTCGAAGCCGTGCAGGGGTTGGGCAAACCGATCTGGATTGCGTTCTCGGTCGATGACGAGGATGGCCGCCTCCTGCGCTCCGGCGAACCGCTCACCGAGGCTGTTGCCCTGTGTGGCGACGCGGCGGCGCTGCTCGCCAACTGCTCGGCCCCCGAAGCGATGCCCGCCGCGATTGACGTCCTCAAAGCCAGTGGCAAACCGGTCGGGGCTTATGCCAATGCCTTCACGCAGATCACCAAAGAGTTCCTTGCGGACAAGCCCACGGTCGATGCCCTGAGTGCGCGCCGCGACATGGGGCCTGAAGCCTATGCCGATCAGGCCGCGACATGGGTCGATCACGGCGCCACGATCCTGGGCGGATGCTGCGAAACCACCCCAGCCCATATCGCCGAATTGGCCCGGCGGTTCGCGGGAGCCTGACAGACATGACCCGCACGCGGCCGCACCCTCCGTTCCCCCTTAAACCAGGATTAAGGTTAACGCGCGGCCCCCTGCTTCTTCTTTTTCCAAATATGCACACGTCCAACCCGCCACGAAGGCTGAACTCGAACAGGCGCGACACAGTGGCGTGTGCCCGTTTCCACCGCATGACCCATTCAGGAGTTCCGTCATGAGCGTCCCCACACATGCCCGCGCCGTCATCATCGGCGGCGGTGTTGTTGGCTGTTCCGTCGCCTATCACCTGACCAAGCTGGGCTGGACGGATGTGGTGCTGCTGGAGCGCAGGCAGCTGACATCCGGCACGACATGGCATGCGGCGGGATTGATCGGGCAGTTGCGGGCCTCGTCGAACATGACGAAGCTGGCGAAATACACCGCTGATCTTTACTCGACCATCGAAGAGGAAACCGGCGTCGCCACCGGGTTCCGCAAGGTTGGGTCCATTTCGGTCGCCCTGACCAAGGAACGCCACGAGGAGTTGCGCCGGACTGCGGCAATGGCGCGGGCTTTTGGCGTTCCGGTCGAGGAAATCGACACGGCGGAAATCAAGAACAAATACCAACATCTTAACACCAGTGATGTGGTTGGCGGCGTGTATCTGCCAAGCGACGGACAGGGCGATCCGGCCAATATCGCGTTGGCGATGGCCAAGGGTGCGCGGCAGCGCGGGGCGCAGATTTTTGAGCGGACCAAGGCAACGGGTGTCAATCGCGACGGGCGGCGGATCGCCTCGGTCGACTGGGCGTCCGAGGATGGCAGCAGCGGCACCATCACCTGCGATCACGTGGTGAACTGTGCCGGTATGTGGGGGCGCGAGGTTGGGCGGATGCTGGGGGTCAACGTGCCTCTGCATGCCTGTGAGCATTTCTATATCGTCTCTGAACCCATCGCGGGGTTGGAAGCCCTGCCGGTGCTGCGGGTGCCGGATGAATGCGCTTATTACAAGGAAGACGCCGGCAAGATGATGCTGGGCGCATTCGAGCCGAAGTCGAAGCCCTGGGGCATGAACGGCATTTCCGAAAGCTTCGAGTTCGACCAACTGCCCGAGGATTTTGACCATTTCGAACCCATACTCGAAGCGGCGGTGAACCGGATGCCGATGCTGGCCGAGGCGGGGATTCACACATTCTTCAACGGTCCCGAAAGCTTTACCCCCGACAACGCCTATTACCTTGGACAGGCGCGCGAGATGGACAATGTCTGGGTGGCGGCCGGGTTCAACTCCATCGGCATCCAGTCGGCGGGTGGTGCGGGCATGGCCCTGGCGCAGTGGATGGAGGACGGGGCCAAACCATTCGATCTGGGCGATGTGGACATCGCCCGTGCGCAACCGTTCCAGCGCAATCGGCGCTATCTGAAGGAGCGGGTGACGGAAACACTGGGCCTGCTCTACGCGGACCATTACCCTTACCGGCAGAAAGCCACCGCACGCGGTGTGCGGCGGACGCCGTTCCACCAGCACCTTCTCGCACAGGGTGCCGTCATGGGTGAAATCGCCGGATGGGAACGTGCCAACTGGTACGCGACCGAGGGTCAGACACCGGAATATGCCTATAGCTGGAAGCGGCAGAATTTCTTCGACAATGTGGCGCGCGAACACAAAGCGATCCGCGAAAATGTGGGCATGTACGACATGTCCTCCTTCGGCAAACTGCGGGTCGAAGGGCCGGATGCCGAGGCGTTCCTGAACCATGTCTGCGGGGCTGATATGTCGGTTCCGGTGGGCAAGATCGTCTATACGCAATTCCTGAACACACGAGGCGGGATTGAGGCGGATGTGACCGTCACACGACTGTCCGAGACCTGCTATTTGGTCATAACCCCAGCGGCGACACGCGCCGCCGATCAGGCCTGGCTGCAGCGCCATGCGGGTGACCGACGCATGGTCATCACCGATGTCACCGCAGGCGAAGCTGTGCTGGCGGTCATGGGTCCGAACGCGCGGAACATCATGCAGGCGGTGTCGCCCGATGATTTCTCGAACGACGCAAACCCCTTCGGCACGGCCCAAGAGATCGAGATCGGGCTTGGCACCGCGCGGGTGCATCGGGTGTCCTATGTCGGGGAGCTGGGGTGGGAGATCTACGTCTCAGCCGATCAGGCGGGGCATGTGTTCGAAACGCTCTGGGAGGCGGGACAGGATCACGGGCTGACGCTTTGCGGGATGCACGCGATGGACACCTGCCGGATCGAAAAGGCGTTCCGGCATTTCGGCCACGACATCACCTGCGAGGACCACGTTCTGGAGGCTGGTCTGGGCTTTGCGGTGAAAACTGCGAAACCCGATTTCATCGGACGAGATGCGGTGCTGAAAAAGCGCGAGGGCGGTTTGCAAACCCGCATGGTGCAGTTCTGCCTGACAGACCCGGAACCCCTGCTCTATCACCACGAACCGATCCTGCGGGACGGCGAAATCGCGGGCTATCTGAGTTCCGGCGCTTACGGTCACCATCTGGGCGGCGCTGTCGGCATGGGATACGTGCCTTGCGCCGGGGAAAGCCCAGAGCAGGTCCTTGCGTCCACCTATGAGATCGACGTGGCCGGTACACGGGTGAAAGCGGAGGCGTCGCTGAAGCCTATGTACGATCCAACGGCGGCACGGGTGAAGGCGTAACAGAAACTTCGTACGAAGTTTCTGCGGCGGCAGGATTTTCGTACGAAAATCCTGAGCCTTGCCCAAAACCGCTGTGCTGCGTAGACGGTGCGGATGACCGGTTACACCCCTCCCGATACACCTCTCGACATCCTGCACGAAGACCATGAGATCCTCGTCGTCAACAAACCTGCGGGATTGCTGTCGGTCCCAGGAAAAGGACCGAACCTTGCCGATTGCCTGATCGCGCGGCTCGAGGCGGTGTATCCTCAGGTGCTTCTGGTGCACCGACTGGACCGGGACACATCCGGTGTGATGGTGTTTGGCCTGACGCCCCACGCCCAGCGCCATCTGGGGCTGCAATTCGAGAAACGGCAGACAAAGAAGTCCTATCTTGCGCGCGTTTCTGGACGACTGGAGCCGAAGACCGGCACGGTGGACTTGCCGCTGATCGTGGATTGGCCGAACCGGCCTTTGCAGAAGGTCGATCATGAGACCGGCAAACCGGCAGTCACGGACTGGCGGGTGATGAAGGCGTCAGATGCTGAAAGCCGGGTGAAGCTGTTTCCACAGACCGGGCGGAGCCACCAGCTTCGGGTGCATATGCTGGCTCTGGGCCATCCGATCCTGGGCGATCCGCTTTATGCGCCCGAAACGGCGGATCATTATCCCCGGATGATGCTGCATGCCGAAGAACTGCGGCTGCGGCACCCGGATGGCGGGGAAGGTGTGAAGTTTCGAGTGGCAGCGCCATTTTAAGGCGTGACGGACGCTGCCGCATTAAACACGCGCAGGCTTTGGCTGCGCGATTTTGCATATTTGGAAAAAGAAGAAGCAGGGGACCTGTGCCCCCTGCCCCACGTCACTTTTATTCGGCCGCCCAGCCAGAGACGGCTTTGACTTCAAGGAAATCCTCGATCCCCCAGACACCGCCTTCGCGCCCGTTTCCGGACTGCTTCATGCCACCGAAGGGCGACCCGGCCGAGCGGCTTTCACCGTTCATTTCCACCATGCCCGAGCGCAGTTGACGCGCCAGACGGTTGCAGCGCGCGCCGTCCTGGCTTTGGACATAGTTGGTCAGACCATAGACCGTGTCATTGGCGACCTGCACCGCTTCTTCCTCGGTCTCGAACTTCATGATCGACAGGACCGGACCGAAGATTTCCTCGCGCGCGATGGTCATGTCGTTGGTCACGTCTGCGAAGACGGTCGGGCGCACGTAGAAGCCCTTGTTCAGACCGTCGGGACGGCCGGTGCCGCCAGTCACAAGGCGGGCGCCTTCGTCGATGCCTTTCTGAATCAGATCCTGAATTTTCTGCCACTGGGTCGCGTTCACCACCGGGCCGATATGGCGGCCTTCGGCAGAGGCCGGGCCGACGCTGACCTTGGCAGCGATCTCGCCTGCTTCCTCGACGACGCGATCGTAGATCGACGCTTCGACCATCATACGGGATGGCGCATTACAGGACTGGCCGGTGTTCTGCATCATGTGCAGCACGCTGCGCTTGACGGCCTTTTCATCGGCATCGGCGAAGATCAGGTTGGCACCCTTGCCGCCGAGTTCCAGATGGACCCTCTTGAGCGTGTCTGCTGCGGCTTTTGAGATCAGCTTGCCTGCACGGCTGGAGCCGGTGAAGCTGACCATATCCACATCGGGATGTGCGGAAAGCTGGCTGCCGACGCCGACACCATCTCCGTTCACAAGGTTGAAAACACCTGGCGGGAACCCGGCCTCGTGCATCATTTCGGCGAACAGCATCGCGTTGAGCGGGCTTTCCTCTGACGGTTTCAGAACCATCGTACAACCGGCAATCGCGGCCGCGCCGACCTTGAGCGTGACCTGGTTCATTGGCCAGTTCCACGGCGTGATCAGAGCACAGACGCCAACGGCTTCGTAGATGATCCGGTCCTTGGGGCTGTGGTCATTCAGCGGGCGGTCGAATTCGAACGACTTTGCCGCGTCGATGAAGTTTTGCAGGTGCCATGTTCCCGCACCGACCTGGCTCGCAAGCGACATGTCGATCGGAGCACCCATCTCGAGGCTCATGGCCTGGGCCATTTCTTCGCCACGCGACTGGTAGATCTCGAGCAGTTTTTCCACCAGTGCGATGCGTTCGGCTGGCGGTGTTGCCATCCAGGACGGGAACGCATCCTTGGCTGCGGCCACAGCAGCATCGGTGTCGGCCTGCCCTCCCAGCGAGATCACCGCACAGGGGTCTTCGGTGGATGGATCAATGACATGATAATCGCGCCCTTCGATGGGATCGACCCATGCTCCATTGATGTAGAATTGGCGTTTCTCGATCATCTGATTGTCTCCCCTCAGAGCGTTGCAGACGACACTGTGTCACCCCAAATCGACCCCCGCAAGGGGGTGCAAGTCACGGGGCGGCTGCCTATGTACGAACCTGACTTCGAACTCACCCAAGGAGGCAAGCATGGGCCTGCGTATCAATGATGAAATCCCGAACCTGACCGTGGAAACGGATCAGGGTAAGATCACTCTGCACGATTGGATCGGCGACAGCTGGGCAATCCTGTTTTCGCATCCGAAGGACTTCACACCTGTCTGCACGACCGAATTCGGCGCGGTCGCACAGCTGGCGGACGAATGGGAAAAGCGCGGCACCAAGGTGATGGGTATTTCCGTCGATGGTGTGGAGGATCACAAGAAATGGAAGGGCGATATTGAGGCGACCTCGGGCTCCAAGGCGGGCTTTCCGATCATCGCCGATGAAGACCTGACCGTTGCCAAGGCGTTCGACATGCTCCCGGCAGAATACGTGCTGCCCGATGGCCGCACCCCGGCAGACAGTGCAACCGTACGGGTCGTCTTCATCGTCGGTCAGGACAAGAAGCTGAAGCTGTCCATGACATACCCGATGACCGTGGGCCGCAACTTTGCCGAGGTACTTCGCGCGCTGGATGCGTTGCAGACCTCCGCGCGCGAGAACGTGGCGACCCCGGCGAATTGGACCGTCGGTCAGGACGTGATCGTGCCCATGGCAGTCAGCGATGCGGATGCGATTGCCAAATACGGGCAGATCGAAACCGTGCTGCCCTATCTGCGCAAGGCCAAGCTGCCTGTCTGACGGGACTGCAATCCGCAATTTAGGAAAAGGTCGGGTCAGAACCCGGCCTTTTCTTTACTCCACTGAAATCAGCACAGCCTCGACCCGGCGGTTGGCCTCCCGTCCTTCGGCAGTAAGGTTGGTCGCGCGGGGAGACAGGAAGCCGACGCCGTCCGCAGCGACCTGCGATGACGCAACGCCCCGTGATGTGACATAGCTCATCGCAGCCTCTGCCCTTCGCCGTGACAGGGCCACGTTGGCCTCAAGCGACCCGGTGGCGTCTGTGTGGCCCACAAATGTAATTCGGCGGGTCGGGTTTTCCGTCAGGTAAGACACGACGGCATCCAGAGACTGCACCGGGCCATCGCCAAGCGATGCCGAACCGCTGGCAAATTCGAGATCGGCCAGAACGACATGTCCGACCTGTTCCAGCCGTGCAATCACATCACCGGCATCCGCAGGCACGGACACGGACGGTGCCTGCGAAACCGTGACGGCCGGACGGCCGGGTGGTCCGACCTCGATCAGTTGCACGAACACGGTGTCTCCGTCACGGCTGACAAGCAGACTCAACGCTTGCGTGGCATCGGAAGATTTCGCCGACAGAAACCTGTAGTCGGAAAGATCGACATACATGTTTGGCGCACGCAGCACTTCGATTCCAAACCGGAAATCGAACCCGCCGCAGCTTCGGGCCGCACATTCGAAAATGATGTCGAAGCCATTTTCCAACAGCTGTTCACGCAAACGGCCAAGCACCTGCCCGGTGGTGATGCCGGCACCGGACATGCGCCACGCCTTCCGCAGAACCTCTCCGTCGAGGCTTGCCACAGGAACCCCCGTTTCCGAGGACCAAGCCGCAATTGGCAGATCATACGCGCCGGCCGGCGTTTCGCGGGACACGGTTTCGCGCGCACCGGAGGGAAGCGCCAGTTCAAGCGCAGCGGCGGGGCCTGCCGCCAGACAGCCGGCAAGGCACAGACCGAAAAATTCAGCGCGCCTGCGCGTGATACTCATCGTTGGGCCGCATATCCGTGGCGCTGGCCACGCGGTTGGTCATGTTGAAGAAGGCGGCGACATTGACAATGTCCCAGATATCACGGTCACTGAAGCCCGCATCGCGCAGCGCCTCTCGGTCGAACTCAGCCACCTCCGCGCTTGTTTTTGTGACCTTTTCGGCGAAGGCCAGCATTGCCCGGTGGCGGTGCGGCAGATCAGCAACGCGCCAGTTCATCACCAGCATCTCGCCCAGTTTGGGATCGCCAGACAATTCGCGCACCGCAGCGCCATGCGCCGTCAGGCAGTAGAAACACTTGTTGATCGAACTGACCACCACCGCGATCATCTCGCGTTCCAGCTTGCTCAGACCGCTGCCCGCCAGCATCAGGTCATTATACATCGCGGTAAATACGTTCAGTTTGTCGATGTCGAAGGCATACGCTTTGAGGACGTTCGGAATCATGCCCAGCTTGTCCTGGCAGACGTCAAAATACTTCTGCGTCTCTGGTGGCAGCGGATCGGCCATCGGCAGGTTGAGTGCCGTGGGAAGAGTTTCTTTGGTCATTCAGTGTCGCTTGTGTTTGGCAGGATGCGGTAGTGGTACTGTCCCACAACCTGCATTCCGAGGGAAGCATAGAGGCCATTGGCCGCGTCGTTTGCCTGCGTGCACAGAACGCTCATCCAGTCTGCGCCATTGGCCTTGGCCCAATGCGCGGCCTGCCGCATGAGCCAGACCCCCATACCTTTGCGGCGATGCGACCTGGCGATTTCGAGCGCGTGCACCATCGCAATCCTGTCGGAAATCGCACAATAGGCCGTACCCGCCGGTTTGTCTGAAATCCTGCCGAGAATGCCCGTCTTCGGCACCTCAGCGCGCTCCATGACTGCGATCCGCTCAGGTCCGATGCCACCCGCCGCCCAAAGGTCACGCATGATGGCCAGCGGTTCCCAGATGGCAAATGCGGTAACGCGTGGCACGGGAACATCGGTCAGTGCGTCGATGGGGCAGAGCCAAAGGTTCACCGGATCGATGACCTCGTACCCATGCGTTTCAAGTGCGGAATCCAGTGCTTCTTCACCTTCGCGAATCATGAACAGAGGCGACTGCCCCAGCATCCGCATGGCGGTTTCGGCAGCAGTCAGATCATCATCCGTCCAGTCGCCCTCTGCGGTTGCCGCGCTCACACGTTTGCCGCCTCCGGCTCCGTTGCGCAGCGTCCATGGTCCGGCAGGCATCCGGTCTGCCGAAGGCCACGTGGCCTCGGTCACCGCATAGAGCGTCTGGACCGTCGGTGTCATGCCGTGAACAGTTCTGCAAGACGCGCCATCGCGTGATCCACCTGCACGCCGTCGCTTCCCCGCACAACGATATTCGATCCGTAAGCCCCGTTCTGCTGAAACGGATAGGAGCCAATGGACAGATCCGGAAACTCTTCCGCGATTCGTCCCAAAGGACCGGCGATGTCGCCCTCACCCCGATCCACGCGGAGGGTCTGGGACAGGATCGGCGCGCCCCCCGTCAGAGTTGGGATCACGCTTGCGACCATCGCCTGGAACACCGATGGGACACCGGCCATGACATGCACATTCCCGATGGTGAAACCGGGGGCGATGGAGACCGGGTTCTCGATCAGGGTCGCGCCATCGGGGATGCGGGCCATACGCTTGCGGGCATCGTTGAACTCCATCCCGCGGCTGTCGTAATGCGCCTGCAACAAAGCCGCTGCATCGTCGCGCACATCGACATGCACTCCAAAGGCTGCCGCCACGCAATCCGCGGTTATGTCGTCGTGGGTGGGCCCGATGCCGCCTGACGTGATGACGGTGTCATGGGCCGCGCGCAGATCGTTCAATGCCGAGACAATGGCATCGCGGTCATCACTCACGATCCGCACTTCGCGCAGGTTGATGCCCACCTTGGTCAGTTCCTGCGCCAGATGATGCATGTTGGCATCGCGCGTGCGGCCTGACAGGATTTCGTCCCCGATCACCAGCATGGCTGCCGTTGGATTGGGCATGTGCAGTCTCCTTGATCCCGCTTTTTCACAGGTATAGGCGGGGGTCATGCGCTTTCAAACCCCCCTTGTTCCGGGTGTTCTCATCCGGAGGTACAAACGCTTTCTGGCGGACGTGACTCTTGTCGATGGGCAGGAGGTAACAGCGCATTGCGCCAACCCGGGGTCGATGATGGGGCTCGCGGAACCGGGGATGCGCGTCTGGCTCGAGCCCAATGACGACCCGAAGAAGAAGCTGAAATTCCGTTGGCGGCTTGTGGAACACACAGGCGGGCATTTCACCGGGGTCGATACCGGTGTCCCGAACCGGATGTTGCGCGCCGCACTTGAGGCGCGGGAAGTGCCGGGGCTGACCGACTTTTCCTCACTGAGAGCAGAGGTGCGATACGGAGAAAACAGCAGGATCGACTTTCTGCTAACAGGACAGGACAAGCGCGACACCTATGTGGAAGTGAAATCAGTGACCCTGTCACGGCAGACCGGGCTTGCAGAATTCCCCGACAGCGTGACAGCAAGGGGCACGAAACACCTGCAGGAACTGTCGAACATGGTCCAGCAGGGACATCGGGCGGTAATGCTCTATCTCGTTCAGCGCACCGATTGTGATCGCATGACGCTTGCACGCGATATCGACCCCACCTATGTCGCCGCGTGGACCGATGCAGCATCTTCCGGAGTGGAGACGCTTGCGCTGGACTGTCGGATCACGCCCGAGGCAATACGCCTTGGAAAGCCGATCCCGATGATCGCGCCGGGTGTGAAGTAATGTCGCCCTACTGGTAAACATGCGTAATCGGGACTAAAAACCGGGAAAGACCTATTGGAGTTCGGTTGTGAACAATTCCGCTGACGGACGCCTGACACGAGAAGGCATCCGGATACATGACGCCTCTGATTTCGCCGGCATGCGCAAAGCCGGGGAACTGGCTGCGCGCATTCTGGATGAAGTTGCCGATCATGTGTTCGTCGGTCAGACCACCGGCGCCATTGACGATTTCATCCGCAACAGCGTCGAAGAAGCCGGGGCAACCTCGGCCACCATCGGGTACAAGGGTTATCAGCACGCCAGCTGCATCAGCGTGAATCACGTGGTCTGCCACGGCATTCCCGGAGACAAAAAGCTCAAGGATGGGGACATCCTGAATGTCGATGTGACCGTGATTGTCGATGGCTGGTTTGGCGATACAAGCAGGATGTATGTTGCGGGCAAACTGAGCCGCAAAGCCGAACGCCTGATTCAGGTGACACACGATGCCCTTTTCAAAGGCATCGAGGCCGCGCGCCCCGGCAACACCTTTGGTGACATCGGTCATGCGATCCAGAGCTTTGTCGAAGCCAACCGCATGTCCGTTGTCCGGGATTTCTGTGGGCACGGTCTTGGCCGTGTGTTTCATGCGCCGCCCAACGTGCTGCATTATGGACGTCCCGGAACCGGCCCCCGACTTGAGGAAGGCATGTTCTTCACCATCGAACCGATGGTGAACCTCGGTCGCCCGGAAACAAAGGTTCTGGCCGATGACTGGACAGCAGTCACACGGGACAAGTCGCTGTCGGCTCAGTTCGAACATTCCATCGGAATTACTTCAGATGGCTGCGAGATCTTCACGCCATCCCCCGCCGGTCGGTTTCATCCGACCTATGGCGAATAGGTGATACAACGGAAATGAGCGGCTCCGCGCCCCGCATCCTGACCATCGGGTCAAGCTGCATCAACCGCTTCCAGTTCGACTTCTATCAGGAACGACACACCGGTACGGACACCCGGTTCATCAAGTCGTTCTTCGACTGGAACATAACCTCGCTGATCGGAACGGAAACCGTTCTGCGCCTCGCGCGCGACGAGGCTCTGGAGCACGTCCTGCGTGATCCGGCGCTCTATCATGTCGAATGGGACGTGCTGATCTTCAATCGTGAGCTTCCGGGTGTTTGCTTCTTTCACGAACAGGACGTTGCCCGACGTTTTTCTGAACCCGGCCAGATTGACGCCCTGATCAGCAAGGTCGTCCATCAGGCTGCACCCTTTCTGCCCCCCGACCGCTCAGGGCGCACACATCTTGTCTGGTCCAACATTCAGCCAAACCTGCCCGACACGGTCGACAACGTGACGCCCTGGGAAGACTTCCAACTGACCGCAGAGCGATACGCCACAATCAAGGCCCTTGGCACAGACGTCTTTGGTCCGGACACGCGCTTCAGCTTTCTGTCTTTGGAAGAGGACATGTCGCCAGAGTTGCGATCAGCGCCCGACGTGACCGCTGTCGACTTACCGCGTGGAGACGCCTTTAAGGGACCACCCGATCTCTACGATGCCCTCCTCACGGGCATCGTCTCTTCGTCACAGTCCTGAACCCGCTTCAGACTGGGGTGGTTTGTCGCTTTCCCTTGCCCGTTCCCGCCGCTAAACCCTGTGCCATAGCGGAGGCTCAGATGACAAAAATCACCCCCCAGCCTGGGATCATGGATATTGCGCTGTATGTCGGCGGCAAATCGCATGTCGACGGCGTGTCGAACGTGGTGAAACTCAGCTCGAACGAAAACCCGTTCGGGCCCAGCCCGGCTGCTCAGGAAGCGGTGCGCCGGTCTGTTCTGGAACTCCATCGCTATCCATCGACCGATCACGCTGCCCTGCGCAACGCAATTGCCGAAGTGCATGGTCTGAACGCCGATCAGATCATCTGCGGTGTCGGATCGGACGAAATCATCACGTTCCTGTGCCAGGCCTATGCCGGGCCGGGCGACGAGGTGATCCACACAGAACACGGCTTCGCGCTTTACAAAATCTGCGCACTCGCGGCGGGCGCTACTCCGGTCGAGGTACCCGAACACGAACGGGTGACCGATGTCGATGCGATCCTTGCTGCATGCACGGACAGGACCAAGCTGGTGTTCATCGCCAACCCGAACAACCCGACCGGCACGATGATTGGATTGGCCGAGGTCGAACGCCTTGCGGAAAACCTTCCCTCGCAGACACTTCTGGTTCTGGACGGGGCCTATGCCGAATTCGTCGATGGGTATGACGGAGGCGCGGGCCTTGTTCAGGCGCGCGACAACGTCGTGATGACACGCACCTTCTCCAAGATATACGGCCTTGGAGGTCTGCGCATCGGCTGGGGCTATGGCCCGCAAGAGGTGATCGACGTACTCAACCGGATTCGCGGCCCGTTCAACCTGTCGGGCACCGCATTGGCCGCGGCCGAAGTCGCTGTCCGCGACACCGCTTACGTTGAAAAGTGTCGCCTCGAAAACACCCGCCTGCGCGCATGGCTGGCGGAGGCCTTGGCCGAACATGGCGTACCCTCGGACACATCGATGGCGAATTTCATCCTTGCCCGATTCACGGACGAGGCAGAAGCCGAAGCCTGCAACCTCTATCTGCAGAAACAGGGACTTATTGTCCGGCAGGTCGGCTCTTACAACCTGCCCTTCGCGCTGCGGATCACCGTCGGTGACGAGGCCAGCTGCCGCCGGGTGGCGCACGCCATCGGGCAGTTCAAGGCGGGCGCGCGATGACACAGATCTACGATCGCGTTGCTCTGATCGGACTGGGCCTGATCGCGTCTTCGATGTTCTGGGCGATGAAACGCAACGGTGTTGCGGGTCATGTTGCCGGATACGCGCGCAGCGCTGAAACCCGGGACACGGCCCGCCGCATCGGCCTGTGCGATACGGTGTGCGACACGGCGATTGAAGCTGTAAAAGACGCTGATCTCGTTGTCCTTGCTGTACCCGTCGGAGCAATGGGTCAGGTTGCTCAGGAGATCGGACCGCATCTGAAACCCGGCGCGACACTCACCGATGTCGGGTCGGTCAAGAAGCAGGTGATTGAGGACGTGGCGCCCCATGTGCCGGACACCGTCCATTTCGTGCCTGCGCACCCGCTCGCAGGGACCGAGCACTCGGGTCCTGAGTCCGGTTTCGCCACCCTGTTCGACAACCGCTGGTGCCTGATCGTTCCGTCAGAAGGCAGTGACCAGGGCGCGGTCGATCAGTTGGGCAATTACTGGAAAGCTCTCGGGTCGCATATCGACGTGATGGACCCAGACCACCATGATCTGGTGCTTGCGGTCACATCCCATTGTCCCCACCTTATCGCCTACACCATGGTAGGCGTGGCGGACGATCTACGCCGTGTGACGGACAGCGAAGTGATCAAATACTCTGCTGCCGGGTTTCGAGATTTCACGCGCATTGCCGCCTCTGATCCGACCATGTGGCGGGATGTGTTTCTGACCAACAAAGAGGCGACGCTGGAAATTCTCGGCCGCTTCACGGAAGAACTCTTTGCCTTGCAACGTGCCATCCGGCAGGGTGACGGAGAGCTCCTGCACGACTATTTCACGCGAACACGGGCGATCCGGCGCGGGATTATCGAGGCAGGGCAGGATACGGCAGCGCCGAATTTCGGGCGGTCTCGGTAAGGCAGGACGATGCGGGGTATCTGTGTTTTGGTGTGTGCTCTCTGGTTCGTCGCAGGACAGACTGCGGCCGCGCCCGAGACATCTCTCAGACCAATGGCCCGCAACACACCCGATACACTGACAACTTCAGTCGAAGCCGATCTCCCGAAAGTGCGCCCGCAGGCAAGGCCCGAGGTACTTGAGACTGCGCTGGTCAGCCTGCTGGCCCAACAGTTCCAACGCGAAAACGACCCCAACTATCGTGGCGATCCCACCGACATTGTCCCGGCCCGGGAAAGGGCATTTGCAGCCCTGTCGCCACAGGCGACCGGAGTGTCGGCCCGCCCGAGTCTGCGACCGGACTCCCTGGTCCGCAAAGCCATGGCACAGCGACGCGAACGGGCGCGCGGGGCCGTCTGCGGTGATCCGGGTATTCAGGGAGAGGTGATCGGATTTGTACCGGGCCGCCTCTCGGCCTGTGGGATCAAGGACGGGGTACGGGTGCGCGCGGTATCGGGCGTGAACCTGAGCCAGCAAGCCGTAATGGATTGTCCCACCGCCAAGGCACTCAAACAGTGGGTGGACAAGGGGATGAAGCCTGCAATCGGCAATACCGGTGGCGGCGTCACGCAAATCAAGGTCGCGGCCCATTACGCGTGCCGCACCCGGAACAACCAGCCCGGTGCAAAGGTCAGCGAACATGGCAAGGGCCGGGCCATCGACATCTCTGGCTTCAGACTTCGGGACGGATCCGAGATCACCTTGCTGCAGGGGTGGGATCAACGCGGTACGGGAGCCATCCTGCGAAAAATGCATCAGCGCGCCTGCGGGATTTTCGGAACCGTTCTTGGCCCCGATTCCGACCGGTTCCACAAGGACCACTTCCACTTCGATACCGCACGGTATCGCAGCGGTTCGTTCTGCCGTTAGGCTTACTGGTAGGATCGTACCAGGCTTTCCGCGACCAGCGACCAGCCATTTGCAACTACAAAGAACGCCAGCTTGAACGGCAGTGAAACGATGGCGGGCGGCACCATCATCATCCCCATCGACATCAGCACTGCCGCCACGACAAGGTCAATGATCAGAAACGGCAGGAAGATCAGGAAGCCCACCTGAAAGGCGCGCGCAAGCTCAGACAGCAGAAAGGTCGAGATCAGGATCGACAGCGGCGTATCGGGGGTTGCTTCGGTCAGATCAAGGTCGCTTCGGATGCGCGCCATGGTGGCGAACGTGTCCGGATCCACCTGCGCGGCCATGAACACACGGAAGGGCTGAAACCCGCGGACGAAAGCTTCTTCCGTCCCGATCTCCTCATTCAACAAGGGGGCTATCCCCCTGCTCCACGAGTCGAGCAAAACCGGCTCCATCACAAAAAAGGTCAGGAACAACCCGATGCTGACAATCAGCATATTGGGCGGTGATTGCTGAAGGCCGATCGCCTGTCGCAGGATGGACAGGACGGTGATGATGAAGGGAAAGCAGGTGACCGTTATGACGATTCCGGGCGCGATGCTCAGAACCGTGAGCAGCGCGATCAGTTGGAGCGTGGTCGCCGTCACTGACCCACCGCTTCCGAAGTCCAGAGACAGACTCTGTGCCTCCGCCGGGCTGGCGCTGAGTAAGGCGAAGCCGATTGCGACGACAACAGGAGGCATCATGGTCTAGCCGCCGGATTTGCCAAAATCGTTCACATCGATCAGCCGGACCGACAATTGCCCGTGCTGTTCACCCGACTCTGCGATTTCCAGAATACCAGTTCCAATCAGGTGGTCGCCGACTAAGAGCTCGACCGGATCTTCCACCCGCTTGTCCAACACCAGAACAGAGCCTTCCTCCAATTGCAGAAGGTCCCGGACAAGCGGACGAGCGCGCCCGACGGCAACCGTGATTTCGATCGGTACGGTCGTGAATGCCGCGTCCGGGTTTTTCTGGTCCAGCGTATCGGTTGCACTACCCATGTCCCCGCACCTCCGTCATGTCATAAAGAACCGCGTGAACGGCTTGGGTGATCTGTTCGACGACATCGGCCAGATCGACCAAGATTTCTTTTCCGCCCAGCCGAAGTTCAGCCTGCGCCTCCCCAACGGTCGGGTCTTCATGCACCGAAATCGGAAGGCTGCTCGCCGCCGCAGCAACAAGGTCGGACACTTGGCTGCCTGCACCGGGTGCGACCCCAACATCGATCTGAACGGTCCCCATATCCCGTGCAATCTTTGACAGCTGATCGGATATATGCGCTCCAAGCGTGTCCCGTGCGACGGACGGGAGAATCTTCTGTAGGATTTCGTCAAACAGCGGTGTCAGGTTCGACAGGACCTGCGCGTGAACCTCGTGGTAGGTAAATGCCAGATCCTGCAGGTTTTGGGCGAACCCATCGACAATCAGGGCGCCTTCTTCCGATTTCGCCTTTATCGCATCGTCCCAGCCTGCCCGGTATCCCTTGTCAAAGGCTTCCAACCGCTCCGATTCCAGAACATCGTCCGACACGACCGCATGACCGGTAACTGCAGTCGGTGAGCCGAAATCTTCAAGAAATGAGGCGAGCGTGGTCATCGCGCGTCACCGGCCTGCGGCTCATCAAGCCAGCTGCGCAACACTTCAACCGTTTCGCTGCGCCGTTCCTCTATCAGCGTTTTCAGGCGGGCAACGGCATCCTCAGGCGCCGGAAGGTCAGACGTGCGCGCCGCCTCCGCAAGAACGGGCAGAGTGGACGCGGCATCCTCAGGTTCGATTGTTCCGTTCAGCACTGGAAGATCGGTGCTATTGCCGCCAACCTCTCCTGAAGACGGAGCCGCCAGCAACTGTGTCTGCCGCGAAGGGGCCAGAAGGGGTCGGACGACGAAAAGGCCAAGTATCAGAACAACGAATGTCAGGACGGCAATCTGGATCAGGGTCATCGGATTCAGAGGCCCGTTGAACCATGGCTGTTCCGTTGGCTCTGAACCCAAAACCTCAAGTGGTTCGAAAGGCAGCGACTTCAGCGTGATGACATCGCCTCGCGCTTCATCAAAGCCAACCGCTGATTCCACGAGGTCCTGCAGCGCCGCGAGGTCTTCGTCCGGAACCGGCACAAATATTTCGGCGCCCTGCGCATCGGTTTCTGTTCGTCCATTGACAAGAACAGCGACGGTCAGCCGTCTGATCGCACCTGGAGCACGAATGATCTCGCGCGTGGTTTGCGATACTTCGTAGTTTAACCGCTCACGCAGCTCCGAGCTTTGTCGTGTCTCAGTTTCGCTGGAGTTGGCATCACCGTCGGGAAGGTTGGAAGCGACCGTCACCGCACCAGAACCACCATTTTCGGATTGATCCGTCCGCTCCTCGCTGTCGGAGCTGATCACGAACCGGCTGTCCGGATCAAATCGCCGCTCCGTGATGGATTCGGTGTCCGTGACGGAATCGATACTGACTTCGACCACCGCATTGCCACGTCCGACGCGCGCCTCCAGCAGGCGCAGCACGCGTTCCCGAAGCAGATCGGATCGGTCCCGATCAGTGGAAGAGGACATCGCGTCACCTTCATCTGTCAGCAAACCCGCATGGGCATCGACCAAAGAAACGTTCTCTGGAAGCAAACCCGCGACGGCAGACGCAACCGAGTGGCGGATCGCCTGTGCTTTCGCGCGGTCGATGGCACCGGAGCGGGCAGTGACGTGGACCGAAGCGCTTGGCGCAAGATCGCGCCGAAACGGGTTGTCGCTCCCAGTCGCGATATGCACACGAGCGGATACGATCTCGGGTGACGATACGATCGTCCGGGCCAGTTCTTCCTCTTTTGCGCGCAGATAGGCAGCGTCGAACATCTGTGATGTTGTGCCGAACCCGGTCAGCGAATCCAAAAGCTCGTACCCCTGCCCGGCGCTTGCAGGCAGCCCTTCGCTCGCAAGCGTCAGGCGCAGCTGGTCACGCGACGACTCTGGTACAAGAACCGAGGTTCCGCGCACTTCGAACGCGATCCCTTTCTGCTGCAACGCCTGCACAACCTCACCTGCTGCGGCAGGCTCAAGACCGGAATACAGCAGTGTCATGCGCGGCTGTGTCAGCAGACGCGACATTCCAAGAACAGCGATGAAGATTGCCAGCGTCGATCCGATGACGATGGCTTTGCGGGTTGTAGTCAGTCTGCGCCAGACAGGCAGGATGTGCTGCACCGATATCCTCCGAACCAAAACGTTCTGTTTCGTTTATGACGTCCCTTATTGCCGGTTCGCGTTAACAATCGGTTAGTGCCTGCGCCTTAAAACAGCGTCCACGAAGTCAACGATGGGCGCACTATGACCACGGCTGAGGCGACAGATACCGATCTCGATGAACCCAGGGCGAAAGGCTCGAAACTCACGTTGATTCTCTCTGTTGTGCTGGGCCTTCTCGGTGCGGGGCTTGGATATTTCGGCATAGCGAGCGGCGTGATCCCCCTTGGAGACAGTGCATCCTCTGAAGATGCCGTCGAACATGACCCTGTGGCGGCCCGACCGGATGTTGCATTTGTCACGGTACCGACACTGATCGTCACGCTGCCGCCCGGAGCCCAGAATGAGCATCTTCGCTTCAGTGCGCAGATCGAGGTGCCACGCGAATATCAGGGCGATGTGGAATTCCTGCTGCCGCGGATACAGGACGCAATGAATGGCTATCTGCGCGCCCTGACCGCCGAGGATATCGAAGGCGCGGGGGCACTCTACAAAATCCGGCTGCACCTGTTTCGCAGAGTCGTGATGGTGGTGGGTCTGGGCAAGGCGAAAAACCTTCTGGTGACCGAGTTTATCCTGAACTGAGGAACTGACATGGAGTTTGTCGCAGACATTCTATTGGTCGCAGGGGCGCTGGGCGCGGGGCTCTATTGCTTTGTGCTGTCACGGCGACTCACGCGTTTCACCGATCTTGAAAACGGTGTTGGCGCCGCGGTCGCGGTCCTGTCGTCGCAAGTCACCGATCTGCAGGCAGCACTGGAAACCGCGCAAAAGACGGCCAGCCATTCAAGTGACAGCCTCGAGGATCTGACAGAGCGGGCAGAGGGTGCTGCGAAACGTCTTGAACTGATGGTGGCCGCACTTCACGATTTGCCGCCTGATACGGAACGCCCCCCTTCACAACCCACCGGACCCGTCTTTGCCCGCCATGCGGGAGACGCGCGATGACCGCAGAAAATCACGCGAAACGCAAAGGACGAAGCCGGTCCGGAAAGACCGGAACACTTGCAATTATCGGCACGCTGCTCTTGCTCTCTGCCGGGTTTCGCCTTGCCACAGAGGCGGGGCAGGTCATCGCAAGCGAACCTGAAACTGCGGCCACAGAGGCGGAACCGCCCCCGGCGCGTCTGGATCTTGCAAGACCGGAGCAGATGAATGCAGCGCTTGAGGCGATCCGGGCGCGCGAGGAGCGTTTGATCGCCAGAGAAGCCGAGATGGATGAGCGGGAAGCCACTGTCAGTGCGGCAGAGTCGGCCATTCAGGGCGAACTCGACAAACTGGAAGCCGCCGAAGAAAGCCTCAGGGAAACCATCGCATTGGCCTCCGCCGCTGCCGAAGACGATCTGGCACAGCTCACCAAGGTCTATTCCAACATGAAACCAAAGCAGGCAGCGGCCCTGTTCGAAAAGATGGATTCGACCTTCGCCGCTGGCTTCCTTGGCCGCATGGCGTCCGAAAACGCCGCCCGCATCATGGCTGGGATGAGCCCTGAGAAAGCCTACGAAATCAGCGTGAAACTTGCCGGACGCAACGCCGAAATCCCGCTCGAATAACGAACAGCACGTCTGATTGGTGATCCCGGCAGGATTCGAACCTGCAACCTGCCCCTTAGGAGGGGGCTGCTCTATCCAGTTGAGCCACGGGACCACGCCGGACAGACATACTTTGCTTCGACCGGCTTGTCATCTCTTCCACCCGGATTTTCCCGCATACGCAAGCGCTTGCTGGCGTGCGAGAGTTTGCGATAACATCCTTACAAAAGCAGTAGGATGACTCTCTTGGCCAGTGACGATACACGCCCCCTCACACTCCGCGATGTTTCAGAAGCGTCCGGTGTTTCGGAAATGACGGTCAGCCGCGTGCTGCGCAATCGGGGCGACGTATCATCCGCCACACGCGAGCGTGTTCTCACGGCCGCAAAGACCCTCGGCTACGTCCCGAACAAGATCGCCGGCGCACTTGCCAGCCAGAGGGTCAATCTCGTTGCCGTCATTATCCCGAGCCTGCGGAACATGGTGTTTCCGGAAGTGATGTCCGGGATCAGCGCGGTTCTCGAAGAGACCGAGCTTCAACCGGTTGTAGGCGTCACGGATTACCTGCCCGAAAAGGAAGAACGGGTCCTTTACGAGATGCTGTCCTGGCGCCCGTCCGGCGTGATCATTGCCGGGCTTGAACACACGGACGCCTCACGCGCGATGCTCAAGGCAAGCGGTATTCCTGTTGTGGAGATCATGGATGTTGATGGCACACCAATCGATTCGATGGTTGGCATCTCGCATCGCCGCGCCGGTCGTAAAATGGCCGAAGCCATTCTCAAAGCGGGTTATCAGCGCATCGGATTTCTGGGCACCAAGATGCCGCTCGACCACCGCGCGCGCAAACGCTTCGAAGGATTTACCGGGGCTCTGGCGAAGAGTGGGGTCGAAGTTGCGGATCAGGAATTCTATTCCGGTGGGTCTGCGCTCGCCAAAGGGCGTGAAATGACCGAGACACTCCTGAAACGCGACCCGGAACTTGATTTTCTCTATTACTCCAACGACATGATCGCAGCCGGTGGCCTGCTCTCTTTGCTTGAAAAGGGCGTCGATATCCCCAACCAGATCGGCCTCGCAGGATTCAACGGCGTTGAACTGCTCGAAGGTCTGCCGAGACAGCTGGCCACGATGGACGCCTGTCGCACGGAGATTGGCGAGAAGGCCGCCGAAATCATCGCAGAGCGCGTCAATTCTCCCGAGGCCGAAACCCCGAAAGTGGTCGAGCTGACACCCAAGATCACCTACGGCGACACGCTGCGCCGCTAGAAAAAAGGGCCGGTCTCCCGGCCCTTTTTCACATCGTTCTTTGGCTTTCAGTTCATTTCAGAACGTCGGACACCGCATGGGTCCAGGCAGATTCGCCCGGATGCGCGGTGATCACCGGATCAGATCCGCCGGCGAGCAGGGTCTCAACCGTCCGCTCGAAATCCGCCGGGTCCAGGGTTCCGTTGGAGCCCGCAGTCAGTTTGGCAACTTCACCCATCATCCGCTTCTGATGGGTTTCCGTCTGCGCACCGGTCTCGTCATATTCGAGCACGATCAACGCCGCATCATCCGGGTTTTCCTCGGCCCACTTCCAGCCCTTCATCGAGGCCGCAACGAACCGCTGCATCTTGTCGACGAAGGCCGGGTCGGACAGCTTGTCCTCCAGCACGTAAAGACCGTCTTCCAGCGTCGCCACGCCCTGATCTTCGTATTTGAAGGTTACGAGGTCATCCGGGCTGACACCGGCATCGATGACCTGCCAGTATTCGTTGTAGGTCATGGTCGAGATGCAGTCCGCCTGACGCTGCAACAGCGGATCCACGTTGAAGCCCTGCTTGAGAACCTCGACACCGTTCTCGCTCTTGCCATCGGTGGAAATGCCAAGCTGGCTCATCCACGACATGAACGGGAATTCGTTGCCGAAGAACCAGACGCCCAGTGTGCGGTTCTTGAGATCGTCCGGCGAGGCAATGCCCGCGTCCTTCCAGCAGGTCAGCATCATGCCAGAGCTTTTGAACGGTTGCGCGATGTTCACCAGCGGCAGACCCTTTTCGCGGGCCGCGAGTGCAGCAGGCATCCATTCAACTGTCACATCGGCACCACCGCCGGCGATCACCTGCGTGGGCGCGATATCCGGGCCACCCGGTTTGATGGTGACGTTCAGATCGGCCTCTTCATAATAGCCGTTTTCCAGCGCCACGTAGTAGCCCGCAAACTGGGCCTGCGTGACCCACTTGAGTTGCAGGGTCACGTCATCCGCAGCCCAGGCCGGGGCCGCCAGACCAAAGGCCGCCAGGGCGCCAAGTAGTTTCGTCTTCATGGTAGTACCTCCGTGTTGTCGTTTGTTGTTCATCCATGTCCGCGGTGCGACGGGTGCCAGAACGTCACGCGTTTTTCGACCCAGGCCACCAGCCCGTAGAACGCGGTCCCGGCCAAGGCCGCGACCGCGATTTCAGCCCAGACCAGATCAATCGACAAACTGCCGACCCCGGTCGAAATTCGGAATCCCATCCCCCGCGTCGGTGACCCGAAATATTCAGCAACGATTGCCCCGATCAATGCAAGCGTCGTCGCAATCTTGAGCCCGTTGAACACGAACGGCAGGGCCGCAGGCAGACGCAGCTTGAGCAACGTGTCGAAATAACTCGCAGCATAGGTGCGCATCAGATCGCGCTGCATCGCATCGGTTTCGCGCAAGCCTTGCACCGTGTTCACGAGGATGGGGAAGAACACCATCACCACGACCACTGCCGCCTTCGAATGCCAGTCAAAGCCGAACCAGCTCACCAAAATCGGCGCGATACCGACAATGGGCAATGCGGCCACGAAATTGCCGATGGGCAAAAGCCCCCGTGTCAGAAAGGCGGACCGGTCGATCACGATCGCGGTCGCAAAAGCAGCAAGCACGCCAATCACAAAGCCCGACAGCGCGCCTTTGAGAACGGTCTGCCGGAAGTCCTCCCAGAGGATATCTGTCGAGGCGGCAAAGGTCTGCGCCACGGTCGAAGGTGCCGGCAGGATCACCGGCGACACGCCGAACCCGCGCACGATGCCTTCCCACAGCACAATCAGCGTCACCCCGAACAGCACCGGAATCAGCACCCGAACCACAACCGATCCACGCCACGCCGAATTGGCCAGCCAGGTGTTAAGCATCCAGGCCCCGATCCAGAACACCAGCGCAAAGATCAGCCAACTCATGTCTGCATCCCCATCCGCTTCAGCGTCACCCGCTGCATCACGTCCAGCAACGTCACGAGAACCCCAGCCAGAATCGCGGCCGCAAAGAGCGCCGCCCAGATGGCCAGCGGCGTACCGAACTGATCCCCGATCAGGATACGCGCACCCAGCCCGGAAATCGCCCCCGTCGGCAACTCACCCACGATGGTTCCGACCAACGCTGCCGCAATCCCGATCTTCAGCGACGTGAAGAGATACGGCATCGACGCCGGCAGGCGCAGCTTCAGAAACGCCTGCAAGCCCGACGCGGAATAGGTCCGCAGCAGGTCAAGCTGCGCCGCGCCCGGCGACCGCAACCCTTTGACCATTCCGACCAGCACCGGGAAGTAACACAGATAGGCAGAAATGATCGCCTTTGGCACCGTCCTGCCCTCGATCCCGACCTGGCTGGACAATACGATGATCATCGGAGCGAGGGCCACGATGGGGATGGTCTGGCTGATGATCGCCCAAGGCATCAGGCTCATATCCACCACCCGGCTGTAGACGATGGCAATCGCCCCCGCCATGCCCAGAACAGTGCCCAGCGCAAAACCCCAGAGCGTCGATTGCAGGGTGATCCACCCATGATAAATCAACGACCGTTTGGACAGCGCCCGTCCCCGCAGCGCCATGTCCCCGGTGGTCTTCCAAAGCTCCGCCCCCACCTGACCGGGCGTCGGCAGGCGCGGCCGTTCAAGAGCATAGCCCGCGGCGATATGTTCAGGATTATCCATCATCAACCGCCAGACCGACCGGTCAAATCGGGCAATGGACTCGGCGGGAACAACCTCGGCCCCGCCCCGTTCCGCCATATCCAGCGCACCACGGATGTTCATGGGCGCGACCGCCACATACCAAAGCGCCGCAATCGCGGCGAGGACCGTGAGAATGGGAAGCAGGTTCTTCATGATGCCTCAATCGTCATAGGCATGTCCCGCCCGCAGCCCGTCGCGCACCCGGTGCGCGATCTCCAGAAACTCTGGTGTATCCCGGATGTCCAAAGGCCGCTCCTTCGGCAGGGGACTGTCGATCACATCGGTGATCCGTCCCGGCCGGGGGGACATCACAACGATCTTGGTCGACAGGTACACGGCTTCCGGGATCGAGTGCGTGACAAACCCGATGGTTTTCTCCGTCCGCGCCCAGAGGTCCAGCAGTTGTTCGTTCAGGTGATCGCGCACAATCTCATCAAGCGCCCCGAACGGCTCATCCATCAGCAGAATATCCGCATCGAACGCCAAAGCCCGCGCAATCGACGCGCGCTGCTGCATCCCGCCCGAGAGTTGCCACGGATACTTCTTCCCGAAATTCGACAGCTCCACGAGATCCAGCACCCGCGCGATCCGCTCGTCCTGCTCGGATTTGGAATACCCCATGATCTCCAGAGGCAGTGCGATGTTCTTTTCGATGGTCCGCCACGGATAGAGCCCCGCCGCCTGAAACACATAGCCATAGGCCCGCGCGCGGCGGGCCTCATCCGGCGTCATGCCATTGACGGTCAGCGTCCCACCCGTCGGCGCCTCAAGCGCCGCGATACACCGAAGGAACGTGGTCTTGCCACAGCCCGACGGCCCGATGAAGCTGACGAACTCGCCTTTGCCGATATCAAGATCGACACCAGACAGCGCATGCACCGGTCCGTCATTGGTCTGGAAAGTCAGATCCAGCGATTTTGCAGAAATCACCGGCTTGGTCGTGCTCCGGTCAAGGACCGGAGCGTCAGTTTGGTCTTGCATCAAACCCCCGTCGCAGGGATGCCGGTCCGCTCCACCGGTCGCGGCGCAGTCAGCTCTTTCCATGTCGACAGCGCCCGGTTCACCGTGCCATTGCCTGGGCGTTTGACGAACTGGCCATGGCCTTCCTGCGTCCGCATCTCGCCATCATGCACAGCCACATGCCCACGCGTCAGCGTAAAGCGCGGAAGGCCTTTGACATGGTGGCCTTCGAACACGTTGTAGTCGATGGCCGATTGCTGCGTGCTGGCGGAAATCGTCTTTTCCTTCTCCGGATCCCAGACCACCAGATCGGCATCCGCGCCAACCAGAACAGCCCCCTTCTTCGGATAGCAGTTCAGGATCTTCGCGATATTGGTCGAGGTCACAGCGACAAACTCGTTCGGAGTCAGCCGCCCGGTCGCCACACCATGGGTCCAGAGCATCGGCATCCTGTCCTCCAGCCCGCCAGTGCCGTTGGGGATTTTCGAGAAATCACCGACTCCATAGCGCTTCTGTTCGGTCGTGAACGCGCAATGGTCCGTCGCCACGACCGACAGCGTCCCAGATTGCAGACCGGCCCACAGGCTGTCCTGATGCTGCTTGTTCCGGAACGGCGGCGACATGACCCGCCGCGCAGCATGATCCCAATCCTTGTTGAAATACTCACTCTCATCCAGCGTCAGGTGCTGGATCAAAGGCTCACCCCAAACCCGCTTGCCCTGCATCTTCGCCCGCCGGATCGCCTCATGCGCTTCCTCGCAGGACGTATGCACGACATAAAGCGGCACACCCGCCATATCCGCGATCATGATCGCACGATTGGTCGCTTCGCCTTCGACCTGCGAGGGCCGCGAATAAGCATGCCCCTCCGGCCCGGTGTTGCCTTCAGCCAGAAGCTTCGCCGTCAATTCCGCCACCACATCGCCATTCTCGGCATGGACCATCGCGATTCCACCCAGTTCCGCGAGGCGGTTGAACGAGGCAAACAGCTCATCGTCATTGACCATGAGCGCACCTTTGTAGGCCATGAAGTGTTTGAATGTGTTGATCCCGTGATCGTTGATCACCGTCGGCATCTCGTCGAACACCTTTTCGCCCCACCAGGTCACCGCCATGTGGAACGAGTAGTCGCAATTCGCCATCGTGGACTTGTTGTGCCAGCCCTTCATCGCATCGACGAGACCCTGCCCCTGACCGGGCAGCACGAAATCCACGACCATCGTGGTCCCGCCCGACAGCGCCGCGCGTGTTCCGCTTTCGAAATTGTCGCTGGAATAGGTGCCCATGAACGGCATCTCGAGATGCGTGTGCGGGTCAATCCCGCCCGGCATGACATAACACCCTGTGGCGTCCAGTTCCTCGTCGCCCTTCAGGTTCGGCCCGATCTCGGTGATGACCCCGTTTTCAATCAGGACATCCGCTTCATAGGTCAGGTCCGCTGTGACAACCGTTCCGTTCTTGATGACTGTAGTCATGGTTTACTCCGTGGTCCTGATCTTCTCTGTTTCAAAAATACCTCGGGGGAGTCGCGCATTGCGCGACGGGGGCAGAGCCCCCGATCAACTGACGATCTCCGCCGTCTCGACGACCGCATGGAACAGCACATCCGCCCCTGCTGTTGCCCATTCCTTGGAAATCTCTTCCGCCTCGTTGTGCGACAGCCCGTCGACGCAAGGGCACATCACCATCGCCGTAGGCGCGACATCGTTGATCCAGCAGGCATCATGCCCGGCACCCGACACGATATCCATGTGACTGTAACCCAACCGCTCGGCGGCATCTCGAATGGCGCTCACACAGGCCTCATCAAACGCGGGCGGATCGAACTGACCAACGATATGGCAGTCAAACTCCACACCGATCTCTTCACACAGCTTCGGCGCGCGTTCCATGAATTCGTCGACCATGCCGTTCAACTTGTCCAAAAGATGCGTCCGCATATCGACAGTGAACACAACCTTGCCCGGAATGATGTTCCGACTGTTGGGATAGACGTCGATATGCCCGATGGCCCCCACCGCGTTCGGCTGATTCTTCATCGCAATCTCGTGCACCAGTTCCGTCACCAGAGCGAGGCCCCGCCCGGCGTTCTTGCGCATATGCATCGGCGTGGACCCGGTATGGCTTTCCTTGCCGGTCACCGTACATTCGATCCAGCGCAGGCCCTGCCCATGGGTGACGACCCCGATATCCTTGCCCTCGGCTTCGAGGATCGGACCCTGTTCGATATGCAACTCGAAGAAGGCATGCATCTTGCGGTCCCCGACCTTTTCGGGGCCCTTCCAGCCGATCCGCTCCAACTCGTCACCGAATTTCTTGCCCTTGGCATCGGTGCGGTCATAGGCCCAGTCAAGCGTGTGCTTGCCCGCAAACACACCCGAGGCCAGCATCGCCGGCGCAAAGCGTGTGCCTTCTTCATTGGTCCAATTGGTCACGACAATCGGATGCTTGGTCTTGATCCCCAGATCATTGAGCGACCGGATCACCTCAAGCCCACCCAGCACACCCAGGACACCGTCATATTTGCCGCCCGTGGGCTGGGTATCGAGATGAGACCCCACGTAAACCGGCAGCGCGTCCGGGTCCGTGCCCTCGCGGCGCGCAAACATGTTGCCGATCTCGTCCACACCCATGGTGCAGCCCGCATCCTCGCACCATGTCTGAAACAACGCCCGGCCCTCGGCGTCTTCGTCCGTGAGCGTCTGACGGTTGTTGCCGCCTGCGATGCCCGGCCCAATCTTCGCCATCTCCATGAGACTGTCCCACAGGCGGTCGCCATTGATCCGCAGGTTTTCTCCGGGTGCTGCCATGTTCGTTCCCCTCGCCGCCGGCTGTCTTGCGTGACGGCACAACAGCCCCCGCAAGTTTTTTACCATTTGGTAAAGTTACGATTGCAACGCGCCCTCAAGCTGTCAAGGTATGATCTGGAATGAGTTCGTGCGCGCCGGTCTCCGTGACAGGTCGTGCCTGTAATTGCAGCATGAGGGAAACCGACCATGACCAGCCCCGCCCGCAAGCCCAGCCGGATCCAGACCGAGAACCGCCAGCGCATTCGTGATGCCGCACTTGGTCTCTTTGCGACACACGGGTTTCGTGGCACCACGCTCGACCAGATCGCCGACGCCTGCGGGATGCACAAACCAAACCTCATTTACTATTACGACAGTAAGGAAGCGATCCATATCGACCTTCTGAACACGCTGATGGAAGAATGGCTCAGCCCGCTGGACGCGATGGATGCCGAGGGGGATCCGCTCGAGGAAATCATCGGTTACATCCGCCGCAAGATGGAGATGAGCCGCCTCTATCCGCGCGAATCCCGACTGTTTGCAAACGAGATCGTGCAAGGCGCGCCACGGATGCTGCCGCATCTGGAAAGCACATTGAAACCACTTTTCGACAAACAATGCGGAATCATCGCGAAGTGGATGAACGACGGCAAAATCGCCGAAATGCACCCCGCACATCTGATCTTTTCGATCTGGGCGGTGACGCAGCACTATGCCGATTTCGAAGCACAGATCGCGGTCCTGCTTCCGGGGGATGACAAACGGGCGCGGGGTGCCGACCAGTTTGTCGAGATGATGTTCCGGAAAGTGCTGACACCTTAATGGCGTTTATGTCAGGTTAACCAATGCCTCCGCAGTGTAGCGGAATGACACAGCATCTGACATTTCCTGATTCCCCGCGACTGAACGCGCCCTGGCGCGATCAGTTGTTCAATACGCGCGCGGCCAAACAAGGTGGCATCCTTCGACGAAACAAGCACAGCATAAACCGCGAAATCGGTGTTGCTCTGCTTGTCGCCGAGGTGCGCGCACGCGGTTTTCGCCTCTATGAAGTCGGCGATGACTACGTAATCGTTTGCCACCGCCGCCCCATTCGGCAACTCTGCTGAGACAAAAGAAAATTCGTACGAATTTTCTCCATCCTGAGATTATTCGTACGAATAATCTTACTCTGCCGCCTGCGCTGCGGCCGGGTTGTTCGGATGGCTTGTCCAGTCACCATGCTCCGCAGCAACCGGACGGCCCGTCCGCTCGTCGATCGCTCCAACCTCCAGCCGCTCCATCGTGATGCAATCCTCAACCGGGCAGACATTGACGCACAGGTTGCAAGCCACGCATTCGTCATCCTTGACCGTGAACACACGGTCCTCAGACATCGCAATCGCCTGGTGCGACGTGTCCTCGCAGGCCGCAAAGCAACGACCGCAGGAGATACACAAATCCTGATCAATCCGAGCCTTGGTCACGTAGTTCAGATTCAGATGCTGCCAGTCACTGACATTCGGCACTGCCTTGCGGACCAGCTCGCTGGTGGACGTCATGCCTTTCTCGTCCATGTATTGCGACAGGCCGGAAATCATCTCCTGCACGATCTTGAACCCATAGGTCATAGCGGCCGTACAGACCTGCACGTTGCCCGCCCCAAGCGCCATGAACTCCGCCGCGTCTTTCCACGTCGTCACACCACCAATTCCGGAAATCGGCAGGTCTGCCATTTCGGGCGTGCGCGCGATCTCGGCCACCATGTTGAGCGCGATGGGTTTCACCGCGGGTCCGCAATAGCCGCCATGTGCGCCCTTGCCGTCAATCGTCGGTTCTGGCGCGAAGAGGTCCAGGTCGACCGACGTGATCGAATTGATCGTATTGATCAGGCTCACCGCGTCAGCCCCGCCGGCATGCGCCGCCATCGCGGGTTTTCGAATGTCCGTGATGTTCGGGGTCAGCTTCACAATGCACGGCATGCGGGTATTCTGCTTCACCCAGCGTGTCACCATCTCGATATACTCAGGCACCTGCCCCACGGCGCTGCCCATGCCACGCTCGGACATGCCGTGTGGGCACCCGAAATTGAGTTCGACCCCATCCGCCCCGGTTTCTTCCACCAGAGGCAGGATGGCCTTCCAGGCCTCTTCGACGCAGGGCACCATCAGTGATACGACCATGGCTCGGTCGGGATAGTCGCGTTTGACCGCCTTGATCTCACTCAGGTTCACCTCGAGCGGCCGGTCGGTGATCAACTCGATATTATTGAGGCCCAAGAGCCGCCGGTCCGCGCCCCAGATCGCGCCATAGCGTGGTCCATTAACGTTCACGATGGGCGGCCCCGCCTCGCCCAGCGTTTTCCAGACGACGCCACCCCACCCCGCCTCAAACGCGCGGCGGACGTTGTATTCCTTGTCCGTGGGCGGCGCCGAAGCGAGCCAGAACGGGTTCGGGCTCTTGATGCCCACGAAATCGGTTGTCAGGTCAGCCATTCTCAATCCTCCCGGATCAGGCGCGCATCAGCGCGGCATGGATATCTTCGGCGGCATCGCGCCCTTCGGCCACCGCCGTAACGGTCAGGTCGTCCCCGCCAGCGGCGCAGTCGCCCCCGGCCCACACACCTTTGACCGAGGAGCGGCCCGGCCCGGTCACGGCGATCTTGCGACCGTCAAGGTCGGGCAGGTCATCGCCAACCAGCGTCTGTCCGATGGCCTTGAACACCTGATCTGCAGCAAGCCGGAAGGTCTGCCCTGTGGGTGTCAGGTTGTCGTCGGTAAACTCGAATTCGATCTCGCGCACCGCCCCGTTACCGTGCACGGCGACGGGCGAGGCGTTGGTGATGATCCGCACACCCTTGGCGGCCGCCAGTTCCTGTTCCCAGACCGAGGCGTTCATCCGGTCACGGCCCCGCCGATACACGATGGTCACGTTCAGAGCGCCGAGCAGCTTCGACTGCACCGCCGCGTCGACAGCCGTCATCCCGCCGCCGATCACCACCACGTCGCGGCCAACCGGCAGGCTGCTCAGATCGGTCGCCTGCCGCAGGTCAGCGATGAACTCGACCGCATCCAGCACGCCTTCTTTTTCGGCGCCCGGTGCCGTCAGAGCATTGACGCCGCCCAATCCCATTCCGAGGAACACAGCGTCATAGTCCGACTGAAGGTCCGCCATGGTCACATCACGGCCCAACGCCATGTTGTTGCGGATTTCGATTCCGCCAATCTGCAGGAGCCAGTCCACTTCGCGCGCCGCGAAATCCTCGGTGCTCTTATAGGCAGCGATTCCGTATTCATTAAGACCGCCAGCCTTGGGCCGTGCGTCGAAGACCACAACGTCATGCCCGTGCATCGCCAACCGATGCGCGCAGGCCAATCCTGCCGGACCGGCCCCAACGACGGCAATACTCTTGCCGGTCGGGGCCGCCCGGGAGAAAGGATGCACCCCTTGCGCCATCAGAGTGTCGGTCGCGTAACGCTGCAGGCGACCGATCTGAACCGGCTCACCTTCAGCTTTTTCGCGCACACAGGCTTCCTCACAAAGGGTTTCAGTGGGGCAGACGCGAGCGCACATGCCGCCCATGATGTTCTGCGTCAGGATCGTCTTGGCCGCCGCTTCGGGTGTGCCAGTGGCGATCTGCCGGATGAAGAGTGGGATGTCGATATCGGTGGGGCAGGCGGTGATGCAGGGCGCATCGTGGCAGAAATAGCAGCGATCCGCTGCAACCAAGGCTTCGTGATCACTCAGGGGCGCGTGCAGATCGGCGAACCCTGCGCTGAGCGCATCGGCATCCAATCGGCCTGAAACAACCCCTTCTTTCAATGCTCTGGCGTCCATCTTCACACTCCGAGATCAGCTTGACCATTTTTCAAACGGTCTCACGAGGCAAAAATTTTATCAACTGGTAAAATTTTTTAGTCTGCAGATTTTACGTGATGCTGCGCTGCAGCGTTATGCGCTCAGAGCGGGGCGGGTATGTCGAAGCAGCGGTACTCGGCGCGATTTCAAGGACTTAGATTAGACCTGTCGAAATTTTGAGCACAGCAGAGGCATCACATGGCACTGACACAGTCATATCAGGGCGAAAAGCCCGGATTTTTCTCGAGCTTGTTTGATGGTCTGACCCGCGGTCTGAGCCAGGTTGCGGAAGCAAACTGGCGGATTCGCGAGGTTGAACGGCTTCAGGCACTGTCCGACGAGGCGCTGGCCAAAAAAGGCCTTAAGCGCGAAGATATCGTTCGCCACGTCTTTCGGGACGTGTTCTGGACATAACCGGGTTTCTCGAAACCTCTGGTTGGAAAAAAGGCTGCGCTGATGGCGCGGCCTTTTTCTCTTGCCTGTGACCCAAAGAAAAAGCCGCCCCAGTGGGACGGCTTTGAAATCTGAAAGTCGTACGATCGTAGCGTACGGATGCCCGGATCAGTTCTGGGCGTAGTATTCGATGACGAGGTTCGGTTCCATCATCACCGGGTACGGAACGTCGCTCAGACCCGGAGTGCGGACGAAGGTCGCTTTCATCTTGGAGTGATCTGCTTCGATATAATCCGGAACGTCACGCTCGGCCAGTTGGATGGCTTCGAGAAGCGCGGTCATCTGCTTGGACTTCTCGCGGACTTCGATCACGTCGCCTTCCTTGACGCGGTAGGACGGAATGTTCACGCGCTGACCGTTGACCAGCACGTGGCCGTGGTTCACGAACTGACGTGCAGCAAAGATGGTTGCAACGAACTTCGCGCGATACACAACCGCGTCCAGACGCCGCTCGAGCAGACCGATGAGGTTTTCACCAGTGTCACCCTTCACACGCTCGGCTTCGCCGTAGATGCGGCGGAACTGCTTTTCGGTCAGGTCGCCGTAATAGCCCTTGAGCTTCTGCTTGGCGCGCAATTGCAGACCGAAGTCGGACATCTTGCCCTTACGGCGCTGACCGTGCTGGCCCGGGCCGTATTCGCGGCGATTGACGGGGGATTTCGGACGACCCCAGATGTTTTCACCCATCCGGCGGTCAATTTTGTACTTGGCAGACGTGCGTTTGGTCACGGCTGATCTCCTTCTTGGTACGACGCCCCGAAAGGCGACTATGAAGGGCGTTGTCCTCTTGGCCGAAGCCATGACAGGCATCCCCTTGCGGGGGCCACCAACACCAATGAAGCCGCGCTTATACGGCGGCAATTGACAGAGTCAACACGTGATTGCTGCTGCGCCTTTAAACCTTGCTTAACGCCGATGAGAGAGAGTGCAGACGAGAGCAGCGAGGACGTGCATATTGCAGCGGGCAGTCAGAAAGTCACTTGGCATTTCGCCACTGGAACAGGCGGCACAGCAGCGGGATCAGAATATCCTGAAGCTGGTCGAAGACGCGGTGCGCCACCGGGAGGTGCGCCTGGCCTTTCAGCCGATCGTGGATGCCCAAAACCAACGTCATGTCGCATTTTACGAAGGTCTGATCCGTGTGACCGATCCGACCGGACGCATCATCCCGGCCGGTGAGTTCATTGAGGCCATCGAGGAATGCGAAACCGGTCGTCTTCTGGATTGCCTTGCACTGGAGCACGGCTTGCGAACGCTGGCGCGCAATCCCGGAATACGACTGGCCATTAACCTGTCAGCGCGTTCCATCGGGTTTCCGAAATGGCGCAAGGTTCTTGAGCGGGGACTGTCGCGCAATCCATCTATTGCCGCACGGCTGATTCTCGAAATCACCGAGGCATCGGCCATGATGGTGCCCGAACTGGTCGTTCAGGCAATGCGCGATCTCCAGAGGCGCGGCATCAGTTTTGCACTCGACGACTTCGGTGCCGGATATACGGCCCTGCGTTACCTGCGGCAGTTCCAGTTCGATATCCTAAAGATCGATGGACAGTTCATTCGGGGAATAGCCGGTGACGCGGACAACCAGGTACTGACACGGGCAATCCTCGCCATTGCCCAGCAGTTTGACATGTTTACCGTGGCCGAGTTTGTCGAAAACGCCGCCGACGCGCGCGCGCTGGGTGAGCTGGGTGTCGATTTCCTTCAGGGATACTATTTCGGCGCACCGACAGTCGAAGCCCCCTGGAAGCCGGTAAACGCCCCACAGCACGTACACTGATCCCTCAAACGCCGCCATGACGCAGCGGCAACCCCGCCATGCAATCAAGGCCTGAGACACCCTGTCCGGTATGCGAATGTCGACCAGTGCTTTAGGAGAGCGCGGGAATGGGTCCGGGGCCACAGGCGCAGAACGCGTGAATCCTGTGGAATCACCTCCGGGCCATGACTTTGGTGGAGGGACCAATGACCAACGTTGTTATCGCATCCGCCGCACGGACAGCCGTTGGCTCGTTCGGCGGTTCTTTCGCAAACACACCCGCACATGATCTGGGCGCTGCCGTTCTGAATGCGCTGGTCGAACGCGCAGGCATCGAGAAAGAGGCCGTTTCCGAGACCATCCTCGGTCAGGTGCTCACCGCTGCGCAGGGCCAGAACCCGGCGCGCCAGGCGCACATCAATGCCGGTCTGCCGCAGGAAAGCGCGGCCTGGGGCATCAACCAGGTTTGTGGCTCGGGCCTTCGCGCCGTTGCACTGGGAGCGCAGCACATCATGCTGGGCGATGCAGATGTCGTCTGCGCCGGCGGTCAGGAAAACATGACGCTCTCCCCCCACGCCGCGCATCTGCGCGCCGGTCACAAGATGGGTGACGTCAAGTATATCGACACGATGATCCGCGACGGCCTTTGGGACGCATTCAATGGCTACCACATGGGTCAGACCGCAGAGAACGTCGCCGAGAAGTGGCAGATCAGCCGCGAACAGCAGGACGAATTCGCTGTCGCATCGCAGAACAAAGCCGAGGCCGCGCAGAAGGCGGGCAAGTTCGACGACGAGGTGATCGCGTTCACCGTCAAAACCCGCAAGGGCGACATCGTGGTCGATAAGGATGAATACATCCGCCACGGCGCAACCATCGAAGCGATGCAGAAACTGCGCCCCGCCTTCACCAAGGACGGGTCGGTTACAGCGGCAAACGCATCGGGCCTGAACGACGGTGCCGCCGGCGTTCTGCTGATGAGCGAAGAAAACGCTGCCAAGCGCGGCATCACCCCGATGGCCCGCATCGCGTCCTACGCGACAGCCGGTCTTGATCCGTCGATCATGGGCGTCGGCCCGATCCACGCGTCGCGCAAAGCGCTGGAAAAAGCTGGCTGGTCGGTTGGCGATCTCGACCTCGTCGAAGCCAACGAAGCTTTCGCCGCGCAGGCCTGCGCCGTGAACAAGGACATGGGCTGGGATCCGGCAATCGTGAACGTGAACGGCGGCGCGATTGCCATCGGCCACCCGATCGGCGCGTCCGGTGCGCGCGTTCTGAACACCCTGCTGTTCGAAATGCAGCGCCGCGATGCCAAGAAGGGTCTCGCAACCCTCTGCATCGGCGGCGGCATGGGTGTCGCGCTCTGTGTCGAGCGGTAAAACCTGACCTGCGCCGTTTGTGGCGCTTCCGGACGCGGGGGCTCGGCCCCCGCATCCCCTTAATTTCTCCGGCCCCAGAAGGGCTGATCCCGTCAAAGAGAACACCCAAGAGGAGACTCCCCCATGGCACGTGTAGCACTCGTCACCGGCGGAAGCCGTGGTATCGGTGAAGCTATTTCCAAAGCGCTCAAGGCCGAAGGCTATGAAGTTGCGGCAACCTATGCCGGCAACGATGAGAAAGCCGCGAAATTCACTGAAGAGACCGGCATCAAGACCTACAAGTGGAACGTCGCGGACTATGAGGCGTCCAAAGAAGGCATCGCCAAGGTCGAAGCCGATCTCGGCCCGATCGATGTGGTTGTCGCCAACGCCGGCATCACCCGCGATGCACCGTTCCACAAGATGACCCCCGAGGCGTGGAAAGAGGTGATCGACACCAACCTGACCGGCGTGTTCAACACCGTGCACCCCGTCTGGCCGGGCATGCGCGAGCGCAAGTTCGGACGCGTGATCGTCATTTCCTCGATCAACGGTCAGAAAGGCCAGTTCGGTCAGGTGAACTATGCCGCGACCAAGGCGGGCGATCTGGGCATCGTCAAGTCGCTGGCGCAGGAAGGCGCACGCGCAGGCATCACCGCAAACGCGATCTGCCCGGGCTACATCGCGACCGAAATGGTCATGGCGATCCCCGACGAGGTGCGCCAGAAGATCGTTGCAGGCATCCCGGCGGGTCGTTTGGGCGAGCCCGAGGAAATCGCGCGCTGCGTGGTGTTCCTTGCCTCAGAGCAGTCGGGCTTCATCAACGGCTCGACCATCTCGGCCAACGGTGCTCAGTTCTTCGTCTGAGTTACGCCAGAGAACTCAGGAAAGGCCCGCCGGTTCGGCGGGCCTTTTCTTTTTGTCCGGTGCAGTTTAGCGGAGGACATGACCCGAACCACAGCCACCGCCATCGGATTTGTCGCCGTCCTGCTTTGGGCTCTTCTAGCGCTCTTCACAGCCGGGTCGGCGCCGGTGCCACCCTTTCTGCTGAACGCATTGACCTTTGCAATCGGCGGCGCAGTTGGCGTGACCTGGGTGCTGGTGCGCGGACGGATGTCGGTGCTGCGGTTGGTACCTTGGACAGTCTACGCCTTTGGGACGGCGGGTCTCTTCGGCTATCACGCGCTTTATTACTCGGCACTGCGACTTGCACCGCCTGCCGAGGCGGGGCTGATCGCCTATCTCTGGCCCCTCTTCATCGTGCTCTTTTCCGGACTTCTTCCCGGAGAACGGCTGCGCGCGGGGCATATTGTCGGCGCGCTGGTGTCCTTTGCGGGGGCGGCGCTGATCGTGCTGCGCAACGGGTTCAGCTTTGAAGCTTCCGCCACACCCGGTCTCATCCTTGCCGGTTTCTGTGCGCTGACATGGAGCAGCTATTCGGTGCTGTCGCGCCGACTTGGCACCACCCCCACCGAAGCGGTTGCGGTATTCTGTGTTCTGACCGCTCTGCTGTCCGTACCTGCGCATCTTGCTTTCGAACAACCGGCGTGGCCTCAGACCGGCTTTGGCTGGGTGTCCGTCGCTGCGCTCGGTCTTGGACCTGTGGGACTTGCGTTCTACGTCTGGGACATTGGAGTGAAGCGGGGGGATATTCAGCTCTTGGGTGTTGCGAGCTATGCAGCGCCGCTGCTCTCGACACTGGTCCTGATCGTTGCCGGTTTTGCACAGACCTCGTGGCAACTGGTGGCAGCGGCAATACTGATCACCGTTGGCGCAGGAATCGCAGCACTCGCTTCGCGCCGAACTTAAGTGCATATTCGCACAGAATAGGCGCGAATCTTTGGGTTTATGTGCGTGTGAGTACCGCTAGATACTGCTCCGATCCGGCAAACACCGACCTTTGGGAGACCCAACATGATCGATCAGATCAACGGACTGCATCACGTGACCTCGCTGGCCAGCGGGGCGCAGTCGAACAATGATTTCTTTACCAAGACACTGGGCCTGCGGCGCATCAAAAAGACCGTCAACTTCGACGCGCCCGAGGTCTATCACCTGTACTACGGCGACGAAGCGGGCACGCCCGGCACCGTGATGACTTATTTCCCATTCCCGAATGCGCGGCGCGGTCGGCCGGGTACGGGCGAGGTTGGGATCACCGGTTTTGCCGTACCCAAGGGCAGCCTGCCCTATTGGCAGGAGCGGTTGGCGACCTTTGACGTCCGGAACATCGAGACCGAAACCACGTTTGGCGAGAACCGCCTGAGGTTTGACGGGCCGGATGGCGACGGGTTTGTGCTCGTCGAAACCGACGGGGACTCCCGTACCCCCTGGACCAACAACGGTGTCCCGGCAGACGCCGCCATTCGCGGCTTCCACAGCGCCGACATGCGCCTGCGCGATGCGGCAGCCAGCGCCGAGCTTCTGAAATTCATGGGCTACGAAGAACTCGACCGTCAGGACAACGTGACCCGTTTCCACGTGCCCGGCGGCAATGAGGCCAATGTCATCGACATCTCACAGGTCAATGCCCCGATGGCGGACCAGGGCGCAGGTTCGGTGCATCACATCGCTTTCTCTGTCGACAACCGGCAAAAGCAGCTCGAGGTGCGCAAAGCGCTGATGGACACCGGATATCAGGTAACGCCGGTGATCGACCGCGATTACTTTTATGCGATCTACTTCCGGACACCCGGCGGCGTTCTGTTCGAAATTGCCACAAACGAACCGGGCTTTGACCGCGACGAAGATACTGCGCATCTGGGCGAAGCACTCAAGCTGCCGACACAGCACGAGCATCTGCGTCAGATCCTTGAAGACCGCTATCTGGAGCCGATCATTGACTGACTACATACTGCGCGAAACCAAAGGCACGCCCGGCGCGCCTTTGGTGTTCACCTTCCACGGCACGGGCGGGGACGAAAACCAGTTTCATGGGTTGGCCGAGCAGCTCTGGCCCGGTGCTCATGTGGTGTCGCCACGCGGCGACGTGTCTGAACACGGCATGGCCCGGTATTTCCGGCGCACCGGAGAAGGCGTCTATGATATGGACGACCTCGCCACGCGGCGTGACGCAATGGCGGCATTCGTCAGGTCGCGAATTAGGGATACGGGCGCAACCCGGATCTTTGCGCTTGGTTATTCCAACGGCGCAAACATTGCCGCTGCCGCAGCCTTTGTGCATCCGGATCTGTTTACCGATGTGATTGCCATGCACCCGCTGATCCCATGGACGCCCGAACCTCAGAAGGGCCTTTCCGGTTCGCGGTGGCTGATCACCGCAGGAGAACGGGATCCGATCTGTCCCGCCCCGATGACACGGGCGCTGGCGGAGTACCTGCGCGATCAGAACGTCGATGTGGCAGAGCACTGGCACCCTGGCGGACATGAGCTGGCGCAATCCGAACTCGCGGCGATTCAGAGTTTTATCGCATAAGAAAACGCCCCCGCAGCCTGTTGGTTCGGGGGCGTTTTCACAGGTCGTCGGACCACGCTTACCGCGCAGTCTGCGGCCAGGGATCCGGCTTCAACGGCGCAGCGCACTGAAAAAGTCGCGGACCATCTTCCCGCGCTCGGCATGGGCGGCCCGGATAGCATCGCGGTGTCGGGTGTCTGTGGCACTTTCAAACATCTGCAAGATCCTAACATCAGAAAATTTCAACTGTTTCATATGTGCTTCTTTAGATATTAATCTACAAACGAGACTTTTGACCCATTCGATTAAGTTTTACTTAACTAACCATGAATGACCGCCTTCCCCCACTGACTGCCCTGCGGGCCTTTGAAGCGGCCGCGCGCCATATGTCGTTTGCTCAGGCCGCCGCAGAACTCAACGTGACGCCGGCCGCGCTGTCGTTTCAGATAAAATCCCTGGAAGAGCATCTGGGCGCGCCAGTGTTTCGGCGTTTGAACCGGGCTGTCGAACTGACGGAAGAGGGAGAGGCATTGCGCGCGGGCGTCCACGACGGGTTTGACCTGATCACAACCGCCTGGAGATCAGCAAGACGCCAAACGCAATCAAACACGCTCACCGTCACGGCGGGACCGGCCTTTACGGCCAAGGTACTGGCCCCCCGCCTCTTCCAGTTCGCACAAGCGCACCCTGATATCGACCTGCGGTTTTCCGCCAGCCTGCGGATCATGGATTTCGTCCGGGACGACATCGATGTGGCCATTCGCTTTGGCTATGGTGGGGACGAAGGATTGTATTCCCGGGCGCTTATCCGCGAATGGATTGCGCCGATGATGACCCCCGCGCTTGCGAAGGATCTCGACACACCGGAAAAGCTCCTGGCTGCGCCACTGATCTTCGACGATAGTGTGGATTTCCTGAGCCCGAAGGCAGATTGGGCCAAGTGGTTCAAGGCAAACGGCCTTGGGACACCTTTGATCAAAGGATCGCATTTTTCGCAGGCCGACCACGCCGTTGACGCCGCTCTGGCAGGGGGCGGAGTGGTTCTGGCGCGAAGTACGGTCGCGGCCCATCATCTGATCGACGGGCAACTGGTGGCTCCGTTCGACCTCGCCCTGTCAACAGAGGCGCATTTCCGCTTTGTCTGCCCGAAGGGACACGAGACCAAATCCCAGGTCGCCGCGTTTTCAGACTGGCTGGATCAGGAAATCGGCGCACTGACCCGTCGCCTTCCGCAGAAGACGTTACTGCCGGTAAGTGAGATATGAAAAAGCCCGGGGGGAGACCCGGGCCAATCCAATTTATGAGAGACGTTCGATCTCTTCTTTGAGTCGGAGTTTCTGCTTCTTCAGAGAGGCGATCGTCAGATCGTCCGTTCCGGGCGAGCGTTGGGCCTGTTCGACCTCTTCAGACAGATGTTGGTGCTTCCGTTTCAGTTCCTGAAGATGTGAAGACAAGCTCATGTATTCCTCCTGTGACTGAATGGATCTTCAGTCGATCACAGTTTTACAATTCTGTCACGCTGCATACGCATTCTGAGTAAATTCTTGCTAAAAGCGCTGCCTTTGGCCCCGGCTTTGGTCCGGAAACGGCAACATTTGCGGACTGCGCAGCACTTTTGAGACCGCTTCCGTATACGAATCGGCATCTTTCTCGTGACTTTCGCCGCGGTGCAGCACAAGCGGAGGGTGCGACACAAACGCCGCTCTGCGTTCTTTACGGCCCCGCAACAGGACCAGGCCTGCCGGGCGGGTGCTGCGCGGGTGAATCGGCCACAGTTCCAGCGCACCAAGACATCCGAAAAACGCACTCATGAGTTCGGGCAAGCGGTCAGCACGCTGAATGAAGGTTGCGACACCGCCGGGCTTGAGCCGCTTGGACGCGACACTGACCCATCTTTCCAACGGCAGAGCGCCGGATCGGGAAACCGCCCGCTCCTCTGATCGTGCGGCGACTGCCCGGAAATCCTCGAAATACGGGGGGTTGGCGATCACGTGATCGAAGCGCTCTGATCTGACGGCTGCAGGCAACGCGGAAAGGTCGGCACAGTGGACCGTGCCTGTCAGCCCATTTTCGTTGAGGTTGCGCTGAGCCAACGCCGCATAGGCTGGCTGCATTTCGACCCCGGTGCAGATCAGCCCCGGCACACGCGCGCCCAAACAGGCCAGAGCCGCTCCACCTCCACAGCCCAGTTCTAGAACGGTGTCCCCTTCCTTTGCGGGGATCGATGCAGCCAGCAGGACCGGATCCATCCCCGCCCGGTAACCGTCCCTGGGTTGCCAGAGGCGCAGCGCGCCGCCAAGAAAATCATCGCGGGTCAACTCGTCGCCCGCGAAGGACTCAGTCCTCAAACCTGACACCGTATTCGCGCAAAACGCGTCTTGCGTCGTCAATTTCATCGCTGCGCACCATAAGGCGGCGCGGTAGTATTCCGATGGACCCTTCGAGGATGCTCATGTTTACGTCCAATTCAAAGCTGTCTATACCCTCGTCCTCAAGCACGGCGCGGGCGAGCGGTATTAGTGTGATGTCATTGGTGCGCAAAAGCTCTTCCATGACCATGATGTAGGAACACCCGGCCCGCTTTGTCGAGCCTTCCTGAAGGAATGGTGATGATGTTGGATAAACCAGATCAGAAACCGCATGATCGGCTGGCAGAAGCGCTGTCGGGTGACATGGCAGAGGTCAACGCATTGATCCGCACCCGAATGGCGTCGGAACATGCACCGCGGATTCCCGAAGTCACGGCCCATCTGGTCGAGGCGGGTGGTAAGCGGCTGCGCCCGATGCTGACGCTGGCAGCGGCGCGGATGTGTGGCTACGAGGGTGACAACCACGTGAAGTTGGCCGCGACGGTGGAGTTCATCCACACCGCGACGCTGCTGCACGACGACGTGGTCGATGAGAGCGAAAAGCGGCGCGGACGGCCCACGGCAAACCTGCTCTGGGACAACAAGTCCAGCGTTCTGGTAGGCGATTACCTCTTTGCCCGGTCGTTCCAGTTGATGACCGAAACCAACAACATCCGCGTGTTGCGCATCCTGTCCGATGCGGCGGCAACGATTGCCGAAGGAGAGGTCTTGCAGATGACCGCGGCGCAGGATCTGCGCACGACCGAAGCGATCTACCTGCAAGTGGTGCGCGGCAAGACCGCCGCGCTGTTTTCCGCCGCAACCGAAGTAGGCGGCGTGATCGCCGAGATGGACGAGGCGCAGGTCAAGGCGCTGTTCGATTACGGCGACGCTCTGGGTATCGCGTTTCAGATCGTTGATGACCTGCTGGATTACTGGGGCTCGGACGCCACCGGGAAAAACGTGGGCGACGATTTCCGCGAACGCAAGCTGACGCTGCCGGTGATCAAGGCCGTGGCATTGGGTGACGACGAAGAGCGTGCGTTCTGGAAACGGACGATTGAGAAGGGTCGTCAGGAAGATGGCGACCTCGAACACGCGATTGCGCTCTTGAACAAGCACGGCACTCTTGAGGCGACACGGGCCGAAGCCAATGAGTGGATCGCCAAAGCCCGCGCAGCATTGGCACACCTGCCTGCTCATCCAATCCGCGACATGCTGGACGATCTGGCCGATTACGTGGTGGCTCGGGTCAACTGACCTTAGGCAGGGCTGCGTTGAACTGATCACCCAGCACGCAGCCTGCAACCCACCAATCGGGATACGCAGTGTAGAGCCTGCGTGCCGCCTCTTTGGCCGCGTCTTCGGTTTCGAAAAGCCCGAAGCACGTCGCCCCCGAACCCGACATTCGCGCAAGACCGCAGCCAGTCTGAGCTTCAAGCACCGTCAAAACGTCGGCAATCGCCGGCTGCACCGCAATGGCGGGTGCCTCCAGATCGTTGCGCATCCCCTTTAGCCAGTCGATCAGCACGGCGGCGTCCGCGAACGCAGGGATGGCCTCAGGCATCGGTGGATTGACCTTGGAGGTTAGCGCCTTGAACACGGACGGCGTTGACACGGGACGGCGTGGATTGACCAGCACGGCGTAGAGCGCGGGAAGCGGCACGACATCAAGCTGATCGCCGATCCCGCGCGCCCGCATCGGTTTGCAGGCGATGCACATCGGAACGTCGGCACCCAGCCGGGTGAGCGCGTCAATTTGTGTCTTGAAGTGATGATCCGACCCGTCAGCGAACGCGTGGTATGCATCGTCGTTCAGGCAGAGCATACCGCGCCAAGCGGCAGCGGCATCTGCCGACCCACCCCCGATACCCGAGGCGGCAGGCAGATGTTTTTCCAACACCAGCGCAGCGCCGTCCTTCTGGATCAGGGCTGCCGCGCGAAGGGCCAGATTATCCAAATCCGCTGGCACGCCGGCCGCTTCCGGTCCCTCCACAGTCAAAGAAAGCGCATTGCCCGGTACGATATCCAACCTGTCTCCGACTGATGCAAAGGTCACCAGCGAGTCGAGCAAATGGTACCCATCGGCGCGCTGGCCGGTGACGTGCAGGGTCAGATTGATCTTGGCAGGCGCAAAGACGTTAACCGCCGTCATTCGCCACCTGCAAAGGCGGCGCGCCCTCATCCGCCAGTACCTGATCCAGCCCGACATCCAGCTTGGCGCGGATGCGGTCAGCATCCACCTCTTCGGCAGTCGATCCGTACACGATGAAAGACAGGGCCCGGCGCCATTGGAACCGCGCCTCGGTTTTGCGACCCACAGCCCAGTAAACGTCGCCCAGATGGTCGTTCACGATGGGATCTACGGGCATCAGTTCGGCCGCGCGCTCCATATGCCCAACCGCCTCATCGTAGCGGCCCAGCCGGTAGAGCACCCAGCCAAGGCTGTCGATGATATAACCGCTGTCAGGTCTCGCAGCCGCCGCGCGTTCGATCATGTCGAGCGCCTCATCGAGCTTGATCTTCTTTTCGACCAGCGAATAGCCAAGGTAGTTCAGCACCTGCGGCTGATCCGGGTTCAATTCGAGCGCCGCGCGGAAATCGGCCTCGGCCTCGTCCCATCGGTCAAGGCGCTCATAACTGATTGCACGGGCGTAATGCAGGAACCACTGGCTCTGGGTCTCTTCCTCGAAAAGCGCCAGCGCTGCGGAATAGGCGTCCACCGCCACTTCGTACCGCTCAAGCTGGCGCATCGTATCGCCCAGCGTCGAATGGACAACGGGTTGATCACCATGGGTCTTGGCCAGCCGCTGCAGAACCTCGACCGCTGCATCGGTCTTACCACTGTCCCTAAGCGCGGCGGCACGCCCCAATTCTGCGGCGTGGTAGGCCGGATGGTCCTCCGGAACCTGCGCATAGGCCTTTACCGCCAATTCCGACTGCTCCAGTTCATCCAGAAGACCCGCCGACAGCAGAATGGCGTCAATATGATCGGGACGCAGGTACTCGGCCACACGTGTGTAGAGCAGCGTGAATTCGTCATTGGCTTCGCTCGCCAGCGCGGCGGCCAGCGTATAGAACACTTCCGCGAGACCATCGCGCGCGCCCCGGATATGGGTGTAAGGAATCGCCTCACCACCCTCGAGCGCATCGCGCATCTGCCGCAGCCCCGGGTCAAGATCTCCGCCAAACGCCGTATCGATCAGCGTCAGCGCATCCGAATTCCGCTCAAGCTGGCTCAGCACCTCGACATGCGCCATGACCCCGCGTCGGGTGAGCTGCATACCCCCGGTTCCGGCATCCTCAAAGATCGAAGCTGCACTCTCGAAATCGCCCACCGAGGCCAGCGCAAGCGCCTTGTGGTAAAGCGCGAAATTCCGCAGACCCTGCTGGTTGGACAGGTCGTCGAACTGCACCAGAGCAGCGGACATATCGCCCAGCCCAAGCTGCGACCACGCCAGAAGCAAACCGTCTACAAGCGGCCCTACGCCACGGTCGTCATCGATCATGTCGATCAGGGTCTGGTACTCTTCCGCCCGGGCCTGCTGCGCAACAAGCGCCATATGCGCAACCTGGCTGCGGTGCCCATCATTCACGAGCTTGTTCGCGAGGGCCGCAGCACGGTCCAAATCACCCAGCGAGATCTCTGCCAGCGCAGCCCGCTCAAGGATCACCGGGTTTTCCGGATCGTGCATGACCGCACGACCGTAGTAATCCGCCGCCGCCTGGATATCGCCGTCAAAGCTCGCCTGTCGCCCGGCAAGGTAATCACCGGCAAGGCTGTTTGCGAAGGTCCCGCCCGGAGCGGCCAGACACAGCACCAGAGCTGCCGTTCCCAGTAGCCGCTTCATGCCCGATTGCATCATTTTCTTCTCCTTGAAAAAGGCGAATTTCGCGAAGCGTAGCGCGCCGTTTCGGCACGCGCAACCAAAGCAAAAGGCCGGGCATTGGCCCGGCCTTTGCTCTTACATATTCGGGTAGTTCGGTCCGTCCCCACCCTGAGGCACCGTCCAGGTGATGTTCTGGCTTGGGTCCTTGATATCGCAGGTTTTACAGTGGACGCAGTTCTGGAAGTTGATGACGAATTTGTCGTCGCCTTTCTCGTCCTTCACAAATTCGTAAACACCAGCCGGACAGTACCGCGCGGACGGTCCACCGTATTTCGGAAGGTTCACCGACACCGGAATCGACGGATCTTTCAGCTTGAGATGCGCAGGCTGGCTTTCCTCGTGATTGGTGGCCGAGAAGGACACGTTGGTCAGGCGGTCGAAAGACAGTTTTCCATCTGGTTTCGGGTAATCGATGGGCTGGAACTTGGACGCCTCGCCGGTCGCTTCGGCGTCGGTCTTTCCGTGGCCCATCGTGCCCAGCAAGGAAAAGCCCAGCGTGTTGGTCCACATGTCGAACCCGCCAACGGTGAGCGAGGCCAGAAGACCACGCTTGGACCAGAGCGGTTTGACGTTGCGCACCTTCTTGAGGTCAGTGCCAATCGCGCCTTCGCGAACCTCTTTTTCGTAGGCAGACAGCTCGTCCGACGCACGCCCGTCCTGAATGGCGGCATAGGCCGCTTCCGCCGCAGCTTTACCGGACAGCATCGCGTTGTGGTTGCCCTTGATGCGCGGCACGTTCACCATGCCGACCGAACAGCCCAGCAGCGCCACACCCGGCGCCACCATTTTCGGCATCGACTGGTAGCCACCTTCGGAGATCGCCCGCGCACCATAGGCCACGCGCTTGCCGCCCTTCAGAAGCTCGGCCACCATCGGGTGATGCTTGAAGCGCTGGAATTCCATGTAGGGATAGAGGTGCGGGTTCTCGTAGTTCAGATGGACCACGAAGCCGACATAGACCTGATTGTTGTCGAGGTGGTAGATGAACGATCCGCCCCCGGCGTTAGAACCCAGAGGCCAACCCATCGTGTGGGTGACAGAACCTTCCCGGTGCTTGTCCGGGTCGATCTCCCAGATTTCCTTCATGCCGATGCCGAATTTCTGCGGTTCCTTGCCTTTCGACAGGTCGAATTTCTCGATCACTTCCTTGGCGAGGCTGCCGCGCACGCCTTCGCTCAGGAAAACGTATTTGCCGTGCAGTTCCATGCCCGGCTCATAGCCCGGCCCCGGGGTACCATCGGCGTTCTTGCCGAATTCACCGGCAACCACGCCTTTGACTTCGCCATTTTCGCCGTAGACGATTTCGGAACAGGCCATGCCCGGGAAAATCTCGACACCCAGTTCTTCCGCCTGCTCAGCCATCCAGCGGCAGACATTGCCCATCGACACGATGTAGTTGCCGTGGTTGTTCATCAGCGGCGGCATCGGCCAGTTCGGAATGCGGATCTGGCCCGCTTCGCCCAGCATGTAAAACTTGTCTTCCTTTACCGGAACATTGAGCGGTGCACCCTTGTCCTTCCAGTCAGGGATCAGCGCGTCCAGTCCGCAAGGATCGAGCACCGCACCCGACAGAATATGCGCGCCCACTTCGGAGCCCTTTTCCAGGACCACGACATTCAGTTCGGCATCCAGTTGTTTCAGTCGGATGGCAGCAGAGAGGCCAGCGGGGCCTGCACCCACGATGACAACGTCATATTCCATCGCTTCGCGCGTGTGTTCGCTCATGTCGGGCTCTTTCCTGAAGTCTCGTCTCAAAAACCTGCCCGGTGACGTACCCTGCGCACCCCGGACGGTCAATTGCGACACCACGTTACAGCCTGTTTTCCGGAGGAAATGCCCCTTTTTGATGCGCCGGGGCCTGCCGAGCCACCGCAAGCCCCCTTGCGTTTTTGCGACGGGTCAGGTCACTGTTGCGCCAAAGTAGATGACATGTTTAGACCGCGCCAATGTTAAGCGGCGCCAGAGTATCCGCTCTGCCGAGCAAAAGGGAAACCGTCCCATGGAAAAGTTACCGATGACCCGCGCGGGACACGCCGCGCTCGAATCCGAATTGAAAATGCTCAAGTCCGAAGAGCGTCCCGCCGTGATCAAGGCGATTGCCGAGGCCCGCGAACTGGGCGACCTCAAGGAAAATGCGGAATACCATTCCGCCCGCGAAAAGCAGGGATTCATCGAAGGGCGTATCAAGGAACTCGAAGGTGTACTGAGCCTGGTCGAGGTCATCGATCCAACCAAGCTCTCCGGGCCAATCAAGTTCGGCGCAACGGTCACCTTGGTGGATGAGGACACGGACGAAGAAAAAACCTGGCAGATCGTCGGCGAACACGAGGCCAATATCGAGAAAGGCCTTCTCAACATCAAGTCGCCCATCGCCCGCGCCCTGATTGGCAAAGAGGAAGGCGACAGCGTGGAAGTGCGTACGCCGGGTGGTGACAAATCGTACGAAGTTGTGAAGATCGAGTATATCTGACAGCCCGAGGCCCAGTATGGCACAGAGCAAAGACGCCCGCCCAGGACCGGTTTCCATCCCGAGCCCTCCAGCGAATTCCGGCGGATTGAGCGGAATTGAACTGACCGCTGCGGCGCTCAGTCTTCTTTGGCTCGTGATCTCCGGGGCCTTCTTTCTTTTCTCCGGCACCGAAGGCGCAGATGGCATCCGCTTTTTGCTGATCCTGATGGTGATCTTCTTTCCCGTGGGAATGATCTGGGTCGCCGCCCTCGGCGCGCGCGCGTCGCGGATCATGCGAGAGGAAAGCACCCGCCTTCAAACCGCGATCGACGCAATCCGCCATGCCTACATCACACAGAACCAGGCCGGCGGCCGTGATCAGGCACCGCATCCTTCGATCGTAAAAAAACTGGAAGAAATCGCAGACGCGCAGAAAAAGGCAGAGACCACTCTGGCGATGTTCACGTCGACACGGGCCGCGCAGATCGCGGTCCACGCCGCCGCACCGGATGCCGAACCCGGAGATCAGCCCGCCCTCGCATTGGGCACTCCCGCAGAGGCGCTGCACCCGCCGCTGTCAAATGCCGATTTCATCCGCGCGCTGCACTTCCCGGAAACCGCCGACGATCAGGAAGGCTTCGCCGCCCTGCGCCGTGCGCTGAAGGACCGTCCCTCGGCTCAACTTGTGCAGGCGGCGCAGGATGTGCTGACCCTGCTCAGCCAGGATGGCATCTACATGGACGATCTGCGCCCCGACATGGCGCGCCCGGAACTCTGGCGGCGGTTCGCCAAAGGGGAACGCGGGCGCACCATCGCCGCCTTGGGTGGCGTGCGTGACCGCTCGTCGCTGGCCCTGACGGCTGGCCGGATGAAGCAGGACCCGATCTTCCGCGATGCGGCCCATCATTTCCTGCGCCTGTTCGACAAGGGTTTCGCACGGTTTGAAAGCAATGCGACCGACACGGAAATCTCGGAATTGGCGGGCACCCGAACAGCGCGTGCCTTCATGCTCTTGGGGCGTGTGACCGGCACCTTCGATTGATCCCACGGCCAGTCACCGTATCTTAACGCTTCCCTGACATTTTCACGCGGGGCACCGATTTTTCGTCGAAAAATCGGGCCGCAGTCAACACAGGAACGAGGAAAAGGGGATGTAGCGGACAGGATCGCCCGGCTGCACGTGCACCGCACCGTCCGGCAATTCGACCAGCCCTTCGGCCCAGCTCAATCCGCTGATCCGCCCGGACCCCTCGGATTTGAACACCTCCGCGCGGCCATCCCGAATGCGCGCCCGCAGATATTCCCGCCGCCCCGGCTTCTTGCGCTTTTCGAACGCCGCAGGAACCGTGAACCCCTGAGGCGCGGGCCATCCAGCGCCCGAAAGCGCGCCCATCGCCGGGCGCGCGAAGATCAGAGTGCAGACAAGGGCTGCAACCGGATTGCCCGGCAGGCCAAAAACTGGAACGTCTGCCCAAAGGCCCAACGCCAGTGGGCGGCCGGGCTTCAATGCGATCCGCCATTCCTGCATCGCACCGGTTTCGCGCAAGAGTGCCGAAATATGATCCTCATCCCCCGCCGATGCCCCGCCCGAGGTCAGGATCACATCAGCCCGCGCAGCCGCCTCATCGAGCGCCGAGCGCACTGTTGTCCGATCATCCGCCGCACGGCCCATATCGACGACCTCGAACCCGAACTGTGCGCAAAGGCTGAGCAGCATCGGTCGGTTTGCATCGAAAATCTGACCCTCGGCAGCCTGCGCACCCGGTTCGACAATTTCGTCCCCCGTTGACAGCACCGCCACCCGCAGCCGTTTGCGCACCGCAAGCGCGCCATGACCCACAGCGGCCGCAAGCGCCAGATCGGCGGGTGTCAACACACGCCCCGCGCTCAACGCCAGCTCTCCTTGGGACACGTCTTCGCCAGCCTTGCGCGTGTTGGCCCCGCGCTTCAGAGGCCCGCGAAAGGCCACATGCCCGTCGCCCACGCGCACGTCCTCGTCCAGAACCACAGTGTCCACGCCGTCGGGCAGGTCCGCCCCGGTAAGCACGCGGATCGCATTCCCTTCAGGAACCACACCGGCAAACGGCGCACCCGCCGCCGCACGCCCGTCAACCAGCGGCAAGACCTGCGGCCCCTCTCCGATGGCGGCACCGGCGAAACCGTAACCGTCCACTGCCGTATTCGGATGCGGCGGGTTCGACCGCTTTGCCACCAGATCATCCGCCAGAACACGCCCCGCCGCCTGCATCAGCGGCACTGTTTCGACACCCACCACCGGGGTCATCCTGTCGCGCAGTAAGGCCAGCGCATCATCCACCGGCGTCCAATCCACACCAGCAGGCAGCGCGAAACAATCGTTGCGCAAGGGCGGGGGTTCCAATGCCACTCGACCGCACGCCACAGAGGTCAGTTCTTCGGAGTGCCCGGCACCGAGTATCCAAGCTTCCTCACGCGCGTCGGAGCCGTGATCGGCCAGCATCGTCTGCAACCGCTCGGCCGACAGCCCAGCCAGCGCCCGCGACAAGAGCCGAACCTGCGCCGCGTCGCGTATCTCGTCGCCTTGAGCCTCTTTCACCGCCGGTTCGATCAATCCCGGCCAAATTTCTGTCAACACGATCTGCGCATCAGACCAGTCCTCAAACGGCCAGACCGATACACCCGCACGCCGCCGCAATCGCGCGAGCATCGGCAGACCCATCAGAACCTGACTTCCCACAGTCGGGTTAAAGAAGAGTTGAAAACAGGAGGACGAAGCTTTTGCCGCCAGATCGCAGGCCCGCCGCTCAGCGCACAGCTCATAGGAAATGCCCGCCTTGCGATAGGGGATATCCGGCCAGCCGTCTTCCAGCGGCTTCCCCCAGAACGGCCCCGGACCGTCAAACAGGCGGTTGATCTCGGACGCCACATCGAAGCGGTTGTTTTCACCCGCCTCGCTGTCGGTGATCCGCGCCTCGAGCCAATCCCAGAACGCCAGCGGGTCATTTGATCCGGTCACATGGCGCACAAAGCCACGCGGATATCCAAACGGGAAATCGAACCCTATCAGCACACGGCGCCCAGCCTGCGCCTCGGCCTCAATAAACCCCGATAACCACTCTTCCGCCTCGACCCGCGACCGGCAATAGACCGGCGCCTGCTCGTCGCCAGCGCGCACAACCCCGATCCAGATCGCATCTTTTGAGGGCTGTGCAGGCGCGCGTTTGCCTGCCGACCAATCGACAATCGCAATCGTGTCGAAGCCCGTCAAAGCCCAACCTCTGTCAGGATGAAATCCGCAATCGCCTTCGTGTCGTCGAGGTCAAACACCGGACGGTCCAACTCCATCGGCGTGTCGCTTGCCACGGCGCGTATCGTCGGGTCGCCCGGCGCGATCAGATCGTTGCCGGTCTCGGCCCGGAAGGCCTCGACCTTGGGATGACGGTCCCGCTTGTAGCCTTCGACCAGAACCAGATCGACCGGCATCAGTTTGGACAGCAACTCTTCCAGCGTTGGTTCCGCCTCATCGCGCAGCTCGTGCATCAGCGCAAAGCGGTTACGCGAGGCCAGAAGCACCTCGGTCGCCCCGGCGACCCGGTGGCGATGGCTGTCCTTGCCAGGATGGTCCACATCAAAGGTGTGATGCGCGTGTTTGACCGTCGACACAGTAATCCCGCGCCCGGTGATCTCGGTCACCAACCGCTCCATCAACCCGGTTTTACCGGCGTTCTTCCACCCGGTGACCCCGTAAATCTTCATACCATCGCCTCTGCTGCCTCAAGGTCTTCGGGCGTGTTCACGTTGAAGAACGGATCACCCTGATCCGTCTTGAACACCGCCTCGCGTCCCCCGTGTTTTTCGGTCCAGATCACCACTTTCTTGATCCCATCCTCCAAGGCCGCGCGCAGATCATCGCGCAAAGCCACCGGCCAGAGGCCAAAGGTCGGGTGACGGATCAGGCCGGATCGGCTCATGGACTTGGTCTTTTCCTCACCACGCGGCGTCGCGGCGAGAACCAAAGGATGCGCCATGCCCTGTGCCTTGTCCTGCAACACCGCGACCAGATCGTCGGGGAAAAACGGCGTGTCGGCGGCGACGGTCACAATCGCTTCTGCGCCCTGCTCCGCAGCCCAGTCGAGTCCAGCCAACACGCCTGCCAGCGGTCCAGGGAAGCCCTCGATGCTGTCGGGCAGCACGGGCAGTCCAAACCCATCAAACCGCGCCGCATCACCGTTGGCGTTTAGCGCCATGCCAGCCACCTGCGGCTGCAACCGGTCGATCACGCGCTTGAGCAGCGTCTGCCCCCCAACAGACAACAGCGCCTTGTCGCCGCCGCCCATCCGGGTTGCGAGACCACCGGCAAGGATCACTCCCAAAGGCACACTCATTCCGCGCTCTTCCTGCGGTTCTTCCTGCTTTCCTCGGGCACAGAGTCCGGGTCCATATCGCGCACCAATCGTTCCTCACCCGACAGGCAGACAAACCGCTTGCCGCGCATTCGCCCGATACAGGTCAGACCCACCTGCCGCGCAATCTCGACACCCCAGGCGGTAAAGCCCGAGCGCGAGGCCAGCACCGGGATGCCCATAAGCGCCGTCTTGATCACCATCTCCGACGTGAGCCTCCCGGTGGTGTAAAGGATCTTGTCCTCCGGCCCGACACCTTCCTGAAACATCCAGCCCGCGATCTTGTCCACCGCGTTGTGACGGCCCACGTCTTCCATGTAGACCAGCGGACGATCCTGATGGCAGAGCACCGTGCCGTGAATCGCCCCCGCCTCAAGGTACAGCGACGGCGTCGTGTTGATCTTGTGCGCCAACGCATAAAGCCAAGAGGTGCGCAGTTCGACTTGCGGCAACACCACCTTGTCGAGCCCCTCAATCATGTCGCCGAACACCGTTCCCACGGCACAGCCGCTGGTGCGGGTCTTTTTCTTGACCTTCTCTTCGTAGCTGGTCTGCCGCTCAGTGCGCACCACAACAACTTCGAGGTCGTCGTCATACTCGACCTTCGTCACCACATCGTCGTCGCGCAGCATGCCCTGATTGCGCAGGAAACCGACCGCCAGATATTCGGGATAGTCCCCGATCGTCATCGCCGTCACGATTTCCTGTGAATTCAGGAAAATCGTCAAAGGCCGCTCTTCGACCACGCTGATCTCGGTTTCGGCCCCGGTATGATCGGTGCCCACCACCCGGCGCGTCAGCCGCGGTGCGCCCGGATCAGGCGCAATCAGGTAGTCCCGCAACACGTCATCCGGCATGGATTGCATCTCCCCTCGTCCAAAGCTACGTCCGGTCCGAACACAGCAGACGAGGCACAGTGATGGCGGCAGGGACCGCAATGTCAAGCTACTGGCGGGGCGTCCGGGATGGGCTGCCCTTTCTGGCCGTCGTCGGCCCCTTTGCCATGCTCTTTGGCGTGCTCGCCACCGAAGCCGGGCTGGCCGTGCACGAGACCATGGGCTTTTCCATTGTGGTGATCGCGGGCGCTGCCCAGTTCACTGCGCTGCAACTGTTGAACGAAAACGCACCGACACTTGTGATCATCGCTAGTGCGCTTGCCGTGAACCTGCGGATGGCGATGTATTCGGCGTCGATCACCCCGCATCTGGGGTCCTTGCCGCTCTGGAAACGCGGGATCGCGGCGTATTTTCTCGTCGATCAGACCTATGCCGTTTCGCTGATCGACTACGAAAAGAACCCGGATCAAACCACCGCCGAGAAATTCGCGTTCTTCCTTGGCGTCATGACCCCGATCTGCCCGCCCTGGTATCTCTTTACCTTTCTCGGTGCGGTTCTTGGTGAAACCATTCCATCAAGCTTCGGACTCGACTTCGCACTGCCCATCGCATTCCTCGCGATGATCGGTCCGATGCTGCGCACACCGGCGCACAGGATCGCTGCGCTGGCCGCCGTGGTACTGGCTCTTGCCTTTGCGTGGCTGCCGTTCAACGCGGGTCTTTTGGTGGCGGGGCTGGGCGGCATGATGGCCGGCGCACAGGCCGAGGTCCGTCTGGGGATCAAACCATGAGCGACACAACCCAACTCTGGGTCATCATCATCGCGCTTGGACTTGGCAGCTTCGGCATGCGCTTTGCGTTTCTGGGGCTTGTCGGAGACCGGGCCATGCCCGAATGGCTTCTGCGCCACCTGCGCTATACGGCAGTCGCCGTGATCCCGGCTCTGGTGGCACCTTTGGTCGTCTGGCCGACCGCCACAGGCGGCGAACCGGACGCAACCCGCCTCTCTGCGGCGGTCGCCACTTTTGCCGTAGGCTACCTGACGAAAAACGTCTTTGCTGCGATGGGTGTCGGCGCGGCGGTGCTCGTAACGCTGAGCGCGCTGCTCTGACCGGTCACTGCCCGATCAGCGCCTGTTCGTACTGCGCGATGGCAACCGCCTTGTCGTCGTCGTCGTTCTCGAAGATGCGCGTGGTGGTCACGCCGGGCAGCTTCTCGAAATCGTCCATCAGTCGCTTCGGGAACCATGTGGAACCCACCGACTCGAACCCCGGCAATTGCCGCAGGATGGCCGCCGTGCTCAGCGCACACTGAGCCGATGCCACCGGTCCGTTGGCCACCGCAAGCCGCAGCGCGCGCTCGGCCACTTCGGGCGGAACCTCGATTGTCTGGATGACAACGTGGTAGGTCTTGCGTGCATGGGCGCGCGCATAGAAATCTGCAACGCCCGGCGTGATGCCATAAAGCACATCGTCCCGCTCGGGGACTGCGCGCAACCGGACCGTTCCAGCCGGATCAAAGATCACCCGCTGCGATCCATTGATCATCAGGCTGGTATGCGCCCCCGCTCCGGACCGGTTGTTGATCATCGTGTAGAGCGTCAGCGCCGTCGGGCCTTCGTGGCGGTAAGATGCGCTGCTAATCACTTCGGGCGAGGCATCCGGGCGCATATCCGCGCCCGCGCCACAGCCCGCAAGGGCCAACATCGCCAATCCGGTCAAGAGACGCGCAGATCCGATCATGTCAGCCCGGCTCCCGATCTCAGGAGTTGAAGATCGCGAGGAAGATCAGAACACCGATCGAAACCGCCGCAACGCGAATCGTCCAACGGATGAAGCCGTCGAACGTCTTTTCGTGTTCGGAAATATCCATGGTGCCGTGCTTGTGTTCTGCCATTTGAGACATCCCTTACAAATGTTTTCTTGTCGCTACCCGATTTGCCCGACCATGTCACCCATGCCAAGCGCGCAGTGTGTCGCGCCTCAGGTCGCCTGTTCCAATTCTGCCGCAAGCTGAAACCCGATACGGCGCGGCTCTGTATCCTCGCGCAGAATCGGCAAAGCGCGAAGCGCCACGTTGAGCTGCGACACATGCTGGATCAGCTGCATACGGCCCCCCTCTTCGTCTGATCCGTAGAAGGTCAGAATGTCAGGGTCGAAATAGCACAGCCCCTCGATCCGCAGCACACCGGTTTCATTCCCGGCAAAGCCCATCGCCACCTCGTGTTCGTTATCCAGTTGCTCCTCGAAGTTCTGGATATAGAGGATCAGCCGCTCATAGGCCCATTCAGCCGCGCTTTTCTGTTTGACGGGCTTGCGCGTCACCACTTCCGGCAAGGGCTTCTCGCCGGTTTCACCACAGCCCACGGCATGTGCCTCGACCTGACGCGGCAGCGCATCGTTCTCTGTCGCCTCTGCGGTGGTCTGAATATCCTGGCTCATAGGTCTCCGCCCCTCAGATCGGCAATGCGGTGGTTTCCTTGATCTCTTCCATAACGAAACTCGCCGAAATATCCGAGAGCGGAATCCGCGCGATCACGCGCTTGTAAAAGGCGTCATAGGCCGGCACATCGGCCACACGCACGCGCAGCAGGTAATCCAGATCGCCGGTCATCCGGTAAGCCCCCACAACCTCGGGCATGGCGCGCACGGCCCTGTGAAACCCCTCAAGCCATTCCGCATCATGGCGCCCGGCGCGGATCATCACCATCACTTCAAGCGGGCAGCCCAGCCGCGCCGGATCGGCCAGCGCCACGCGTCCCGTGATGACCCCGGCCTCTTCCATCAGCTTGATCCGCCGCCAGCAGGCATTACGCGACAGCGCGACCTTTTCCGCAATGACCTCGACGCTCAGACTGGCATCGCGTTGCAGAATTCGCAGTATCGCCCTGTCGAAACCATCCAATTCCGCAGCTTTCATGAGAATTTTTCCCAATAATTCCGCCCTACGATATGAAAATTGGGAAGATAGCGCCAGCGAAATCCATCATATTTCACCCACTCACGGAACGCACCAAAACGAGGGCAGATCAATGGCAGACACAGGCTCCTTCCTGCACAGGGTATTCATCGAACATCCCGAAACAGTGGACGAAACCTATTTCGAACATATGCGCTTCGCCGCCGGTTTTGCCTTCTGGCTGTCGGTTGCGGCAGGCGCGGCGGCCATTCATGCCCTGATCCCGGCCATGTGCGAAACCACTGCAAGCCGCATCCTCAAAAGGCTCCACGCCAAAATGGAACGCCGCCACTGATGTGTCGCCTCGCCGCGTATATCGGACCTCCGGTTGCACTTTCGCATGTCATCGTCGAACCGTCCCATTCGCTGCTGGAGCAAAGCATCCACGCGACCGAAGCAAAGCTCGCCGTACAGGGCGACGGGTTCGGGTTCGCGTGGTATGATCACGAACAGCAAATGGGCCTCTATCGCGATGTGCTTCCTGCATGGTCCGATGGCAACCTGCTCAGCCTGTGCAGGATGATCCGCTCTCCCCTTTTCCTGGCGCATGTTCGCGCATCCACGTCCGGGGAAACCTCTCGGGTCAATTGCCATCCCTTCGCGCATGGGGACTGGTGCTTCATGCACAATGGTCAGGTACCGCGGATCGAACATATCCGTCGCCCCTTGGAGTCGACCCTGCCCGACGATCTGTATGCGGCGCGCCGGGGAACAACGGATTCCGAACTGATCTTCCTGCTTCTGCTCGCAAACGGACTGCGCGAAGATCCCCTGAGCGCTGTACGCACGGTGATCGACCTGCTGCACAGCTTCAGCCTGGGGCATCCTGCGTCAGACGCGATACGGTTGACCTGCGTTCTCAGCGATGGCGAAACCCTTTACGCCTTCCGCCATGCCAGCGACATGCGCGCGCCGACGCTTTATTTGAAACAGCTTTGCGATGGAGGCCGCATCCTTGCGTCAGAACCGCTGGAGCCGACACGCGACGGATGGATCACTGTTGGGATGGATCAGTTTGTCACGATCTCGGGCAACGACCCCGAGTTTGCAGACATCTTCGGCGCATGTGCCGAGGTGGCGTAAAACCAAGCCTTAACAAATAGTTAAAAGGTCCGAAGTGGACCTAATGTTTCGCGCGCGAAACAATTTGAGCGGGTTTCGCCTTTGGCGAACAGACCATCCGGAGGATGGTTCGAGGCGAGAACGGGCAAAGCCCCTGGTACGCTTTCTGACCTATTCTCCCGGCGGCTTGGCCAGCCGCACAACCGGGCTCGGTTCTTCCTTGGCCAACTCCTCGAAATCGAAATTGTCCAGCCTGCGCGCCCGACGCCCGGCTTTGTCGGCGCTGATCTTGATGTCCGCGATATCTTTCGCCGCCTGCCCGAAATGACGATCCAGATTGTCCACCCGGCTGCCAAGCCGCTCCACATCCGCATACAGCAGGTGCAGCTCTTTACGGATCGCACCCGCCTGTTCCCGCATCCGCGCGTCCTTGAGGATCGCACGCATCGTGTTCAGTGTCGCCATGCAGGTCGTCGGAGACACGATCCAGACCCGCGCATTGAACCCCTCGCGCACAACTTCGGGAAAGTTCGCGTGCAGTTCCGCATAGACCGCCTCGGACGGCAGAAACATCAGCGCGCCGTCGGCGGTCTCACCTTCGATGATGTATTTCTCTGAGATGTCCTTGATGTGCTTTCGCAGCGAAAGCCGCAATTGCTGCGCCGCGCGGTTCAGCTGATCCTGCGTATCCGCACGGCGCAGGTTCTCATAGGCTTCCAACGGAAACTTGCTGTCGATCGCAATCGGCCCCGGCGGGTTTGGCAAGTGGATCAGGCAATCCGCCCGCTTGCCGTTCGACAGGGTCGCCTGCAGCGTATAGCTGTCCTTGGGCAGCGCCTTGCCGACGATGTCGGTCAGCTGAATCTCCCCGAACGCCCCGCGCGTCTGCTTGTTCGACAGGATGTCCTGCAGGGACAGCACGTCGCCCGACAGCTTGGTGATGTTCTCCTGCGCCTTGTCGATGCTCTGCAAGCGCTGCTGCAATTCACCCAAAGACTGCGCCGTGCGGCGGGCCGAGCCGTGCAGGTTCTCGTTCATCTGCTCCTGCACCTGCGCCAGCCGCCGCTCCATCAGTTGCAGCATCGCGGTCTGGCTTTGCGCCTGTGCCTCGCTCACATGCGTCAGGCCACCGGACAGCCGTTCCTGCCCGTCGCTCAATGACTGCACCCGCTGCCCGACCTGCGCGAGTTGGTAGACCAAAGGCTCACTGAGTTTCGCAGCGCGACGCGCGGACAGGAGTGACATGATGAGCAGCAGCAGAACCAAGGCCCCCAGTGCCAAGCCCAGCAGAACGACCGGATCGCTCAGGTCGAGGATGAGATCACCGATCTGGATCATGTGCGGCCAAACAGTCTTTCGATGTCACTGAGTTTCAGTTCGACATAGGTGGGTCGACCATGGTTGCACTGGCCGGAATAGGGGGTCGCTTCCATCTCGCGCAGCAGAGAGTTCATCTCTTCCGCCCGCATCTGACGGCCCGAGCGGATGGAGCCGTGACAGGCGACCCGGCTGAGGATCGCGTCGATCCGCTCCTGCACCGCGCGCGCTTCGCCCTGATCGTCGAGTTCATCGAGAATGTCACGCAGCAACGCGTCAGCGTTGACCTCCCCCAGAATGGCCGGGGTTTCACGGACGACCACGGCCCCGTTGCCGAAGGGTTCGATGGTCAGACCCATGCGGGTCAGGTCGTCAGAGATCTCAAGCAGCCGGGCACTGTCGCCTTCACTCATCTCGACCACATCCGGGATCAGAAGCGCCTGAGCAGACACACCGTTCTGCGCCATCTGGGTCTTGAGTTTTTCGTACACCAACCGCTCATGTGCGGCGTGCTGGTCAACGATGACGATCCCGTCCTCGGTCTGGGCGATGATGTAATTTTCATGCACCTGTCCCCGCGCCGCCCCAAGCGGCAGGTTTTCGCGAGGGGCCTCGTCGGCTTCGGGCGCGCGCTCTTCGACCTCGACCACTCTGCCGGAATAGCTCGATTGCATGTCGGCAAATCCCGGTGCCTGAGCCTGATAGGCGGTCTGTCTCGCTGCGAAACTCGGGCGGTCCATCTGGTAAATGCGCGGTTGCCCCTGCGGAGCCTCGGGCCGCATCGCGCCCAAAGTGGCCCCCGCGACCGTCGTGGACGCGCGGTGCCCCGCCTCTGCCAGAGCGTGACGCAGGGCCGACACGATCAGACCGCGTACCACGCCCGGCTCGCGGAACCGCACTTCGGATTTCGCGGGGTGTACGTTCACGTCCACCTTGTGCGGATCGCAATCGATAAAGAGCGCCACCGCCGGGTGCCGGTCGCGGCTGAGGAAATCGGCATAGGCCCCGCGCAGCGCACCGATCAGCAGCTTGTCGCGCACAGGGCGGCCGTTGACGAAAAGGAACTGCGCCACCGCAGCACCGCGTGAATAGGTGGGCAACCCGGCCAGCCCGGTGAGGCGGATGCCTTCGCGCTCTGCGTCGATGGGCACGGCGTTGTCGGTGAACTCGCGTCCCATCACTTGACCCAGCCGACCACGCAGCGCGTCGAAGAGATCGCCCGTCACCGCATCGGCACGGAAGGTCACGCGCCCTTCACCACCACCCGACACATCGCGCAGGGTGAAGCTGACTGAAGGTTCGGCCATTGCCAGCCGTTTGATCACGTCCGAGATCGACTGCATCTCGGCCCGATCAGATCGAAGGAATTTCAAGCGCGCAGGTGTGGCGAAAAAGAGATTGCGCAGGGTGACGACGGTTCCCCGCGAGAGTGCCGCAGGCTTTACAGGATCGACCTTGCCACCTGTAACAGAAAGCTCGGCTGCGTCATGCCCTTCGGCCCGGCTGGTGAGGGTCAGGCGACCGACCGCGCCCAGCGACGCCAGTGCTTCGCCGCGAAACCCGAAGCTGTGGATGTTGAGCAGGTCGGAACCGTCAATCTTGGAGGTCGCGTGGCGCGCAATCGCCAGCGGCAGTTCCTCGGGCGGGATCCCGCAACCATCATCGGTGACGCGGATCAGGGTCTTGCCTCCATCGGCGATGGCCACATCAATGCGCGTGGCCCCGGCATCGACAGCGTTCTCGACCAGCTCCTTGACGGCTGAGGCCGGGCGCTCCACCACCTCTCCCGCAGCAATGCGGTTGATCGCGCTTTCCTCAAGGGGTTGAATTGCGGCGCGTATATTGGGTGCGTGGGAGTTCATGCCACGAGATGTAGCATGGGTTTTGCGATTCTTCTATGGGAGGGTCGTGTGTTTGACGTGGTCAGACAAATTTCAGCAGGATGCCCATCGCGCTGATATATGCGGCCATCATTACCCAGAACCGGTATTTCATGTTTTGCTGAATCTCGGCGGTTTCGGCGCTAATCTTGGCCGTTTCTGAAATCAAGCGTGCGATCTCGGCACGCATCTTGTCGTCCGCCAGGGCCTGTTCTGTATGTGTCATTGGCATGTTCCGTGCAAACCTCCACACCCTGAATAATATAGAGATTGAATTCCTTTCTGTCGACTTAACCAGACCAACAAAGGCCGTTGTGCAATTGACGCGGCTGCCCTCCGTGGTAACAGGTTTGTCATGCTGGCCATCTTCCTTCAGACCCTGCCGTTTTTTGCCCTGATCGCCGTAGGTTATGGCGCGGGTAAGACAGGGTTCTTTACCGAGGAAGCGACCGCCTACCTGACCAAGTTCGTGTTCTATTTCGCGCTCTCGGCGATGATCTTCCGCTTCTCGGCAAACCTGTCACTGGCCGAAATCTTCGATTGGCGGATCGCGGCGGGGTATCTGTGGGGCACTGCCTTTGTCTACGGGATCGGCATGGCCGTGGGTTTTCTGCGCGGCATGAACACCGAAACCGCCGCGTTCGAGGGGCAGGTGGCAGCGATTGGGAATACCGGGTTTCTGGGTGTGCCGATGCTCGCGCTTCTGATGGGACAGGACGCGGTCGGACCGATCATCCTTGTTCTGACAATCGACCTCGTGGTGTTTTCCTCGCTGATCGTGATCCTTGTGGTCGGATCGCGCGAGGGGCGCATGTCTCTGGGCATCTTCAAGACGGTCGGCATCGGGCTTCTCAAGAACCCGATGATCGTGTCGATCGTCGGCGGATTCATGGTGTCCGCCACAGGGGTTCCGATCCCGGAGCCGGTCAATCAGTTCCTGTCAATCCTTGGCGCTGCCGCAACGCCCGGTGCGTTGTTCGCCATTGGCGCATCGCTTGCCAGCAAGTCGGCAGAGCGGTTGACCATCGCGGGTTGGCTGAGCTTCTGCAAGCTGGTGATCCACCCGGCGCTGGTGGCGGTCGGGGTGTATTTCCTGTTCCCTGCAGACCCGTACAAGGCGGGTGTTGTGGTTGCGGCGGCGTCCTTGCCAGTGGCGGGCAATGTGTTCATCTTGGCCCAGCATTACAAAGTGGCCCCGCAGCGGGTGTCGGCGGCCATTCTGATCTCGACCACCATCAGTATCGTGACGGTGTCGTTCGTGATCAGCCAGGTTCTGGTTTAGGAGGGGAGCAGCATGGAAACCGTCTCGGAGAACAGATGTTTTGGAGGCGTGCAGGGCGTCTATCGCCACGCCTCGGACGCCTGCGCGTGCGACATGACCTTCGGGTTGTTCCTGCCGCCGCAGGCCAAGGACGGGCCAGTGCCGGTGCTGTGGTATCTGTCGGGCCTGACCTGCACCCATGAGAACGCGATGACCAAGGCGGCCGCACAGGGATTTGCCGCCGACGCGGGTATGGCAGTTGTGTTCCCAGACACGTCCCCGCGTGGCGATGCGGTGGCGGATGACGACGCCTATGATCTGGGCAAAGGTGCCGGGTTCTATGTGAACGCGACGCAAGAGCCTTGGGCACCGCATTTCAGGATGTGGGATTACGTAGCCGACGAGTTGCCCGCGCTGTTGGGCAAGGAATTTGCCATCGATCTGGGTCGGCAGGCGATCACCGGGCATTCGATGGGCGGCCATGGCGCGCTGACAATTGCGATGGCGCATCCGGGGCGGTTTGCCTCTGTGTCTGCCTTTGCGCCGATTGCCAATCCGAGCCAAAGCGACTGGGGCCGAAAGCAGTTGTCGGCCTATCTGGGTAACGATGAGAGCACATGGTCCAAACATGATGCGACGGTTCAGATGCAGGAGGTCGGGTTCGACGGGCCGGTTCTGGTGGATCAGGGCGGGTCGGATCAGTTCCTAGAGTTGCTGAAGCCCGAAGCGCTGAGCCATGCGATGGCCGCGCGGCGTCAGGACGGGGTGTTCCGGATGCAGAAGGGCTACGATCACTCGTATTTCTTTGTCTCGACTTTCATCCCCGATCACATCGCGTTCCACGCCGACGCGCTGGGGCTGTGACGCGGGTTTTCGTAGATGCGGACGCCTGCCCGGTGAAAGCCGAGGCAGAGCGCGTAGCGACACGGCACAAGGCGCAGATGTTTCTGGTGTCGAATGGCGGCTTGCGGATGTCCGACAACCCCTATGTCGAGGTTGTCGTGGTGCCAGATGGGCCGGACGTGGCGGACATGTGGATCGCGGATCGGGCCGGACCGGGCGATGTGGTGATCACCGGGGACATTCCTCTGGCGGCGCGTTGCGTCGAGAACGGGGCGCGGGTGCTGAAGCACAATGGGGAGCGGCTGGACGCGCGCAATATCGGTCAGGTGCTGGCGACGCGGGATCTGATGGCGGATCTGCGTGCAGCGGACCCGTTCAGGCAAGGCGGTGGGCGTCCGTTTTCCAAGGCGGATCGGTCACGGTTTCTGGATGCGCTGGAGCGTGAGATGCGGGCGGCAGCGCAGGACGTGCCGCGCTAGGATTTGATGGGAGAGGCAGCGATGACGACACCCGAGATCATACCCTTTGCGGAGGGAGAGGCTCAGCTGGACTGGATCGGCCTGACCGACGCGATTGCAGCGGGGCATGGTTTGCCGAAAGCCGAGATCGCGGACAGCTTCCTCTATCGAGGGGATGATACGCTTTTGAACCGGGCCGCGTGGATCGACGGTCTGGGGCTTGCGGTGAAGTCGGCGACGATCTTTCCGGGCAATGCGGCACGGGACATGCCGACGATCAATGGCGGGGTCTCGCTTTATTCTGACGATGCCGGGATCTTGCAGGCGATTGTCGATTTCCACTTGGTGACCAAGTGGAAGACCGCCGGCGACAGTTTGCTGGCCGCACGGCGGTTGGCGCGGGCGGACAGCGCGGTGATCCTGATCGTGGGCGCTGGTACAGTGGCGCGGTCTTTGGTCGAAGCCTATTCAGCGGCCTTTCCCGAGGCGCGGTTCCTGATCTGGAACCGGACAGCTGTAAAGGCGCAGGAGCTGGCGGATGGGTATGCGCATGTGACGGCAGCCGGGGATCTGGCCGAGGCGGTGGGACAGGCGGATATCGTCAGTTGCGCCACTATGTCGATCGAGCCGGTTCTTAGGGGCGCGTGGTTGCGGCCCGGAACGCATGTGGACCTGATCGGGGCATACCGGCCCGACATGCGCGAGGCGGATGATGACGTGCTGACGCGGGGGCGGCTGTTCGTGGATTCCCTCGACACGACCGTAGGGCATATCGGAGAGATCAAGGACCCGATTGCGCGGGGTGTAATCGGCGAGGGCGATATCGTGGCGGATTACTATGACCTGGGGACGTTTGTGCGCCAGTCGGAGGATGAGATCACGGTGTTCAAGAATGGCGGCGGGGCGCATCTGGACCTGATGGTCAGCCGCTACGTTCTGGACCGCTGGCGCGCCCGGTAGGGCCGGGCCACGATGCGTCGACGCATCGCGCGTTTCCGTTGCCGGAAACGCGCCCCTGTCAGGCCGCGAGCGGGATGGGTGCGCGATTCTCGCGGATCGGCAGATGCACCAGCGCGCTGAAGGCACCGACGCCGACGCCGATCCACCAGACCAGCGTGTAATCACCGTAGATGTCGTACATCCGGCCACCCAGCCAGATCCCGATGAAACTGCCAAGTTGGTGGCTCATGAAGATGATGCCATAGAGCGTGCCCATGAAACGCAGCCCGTAGATGTGTGCAACGAGACCGGAGGTGAGCGGCACGGTTGCCAGCCAAAGCGATCCCATCGCGGCCGAAAAGATCAGGACGGAGGTCGGCGTGATCGGCATCAGGATGAACACCGCCCCGACCAATGTGCGGGCTGCGTAGATCCCGGCGAGCAGGTATTTGCGCGGCCAACGGTTGCCTGCCCAGCCAGCGAGCAGAGTGCCGACGATATTGGCAAGTCCAATCAACGATATTGCGAGTGCGCCCAGCGCCGACGTGGTGGTGATACCAAGCGCGTGCAGCACACCTCCGGGAAGGATCGGGCCGCAGAGTTCGGTCACGAAGGCCGGAAAATGTGCGGTGATGAACCCAAGTTGGTAGCCACAGCTGAAGAACCCGACGAAGATCAGTGCGTAAGACGGGTCGCGAAACGCGCCCATGACGATTGCGCCCATGCTTTCTTCCAGTTCGCTCCGGGATGCGACGGGCCGGGAAGAGCGCATGACGGGCAGCACGCACAGAATTGCAAGAATTGCTGCAGCGAACCACAGGAAAACGGATTGCCAGGCCATGAAGCCAAGCATCCATTCGGCAATCGGTGCTCCGAAGATCTGCCCGACACTTCCCGCCACTGTGACCAGAGCAAGGGACATGGACCGGTTTGCGTCTGTCGATGCCCGTCCGACCACTGCGAGGATGACACCGAAGCCTGTCCCGGCAATGCCGAAACCCACAAGCACCTCGTACCAGTGATGCGCGGTCGGAGTGACCGCAAAGGAGGACAGCACCAGACCGGCAGCGTAGGTGAGAGCGCCGAGGACGATTGCTTTTCGATCCCCGATCTTTTCCGCCAGTGCTCCGAAAATCGGTTGGCCGAAACCCCAGGCGAGGTTCTGAATCGCGATGGCAAGGGAAAATTCCGAGCGCAGCCATCCGAATTCCTCGGCGATCGGGATCTGGAACACGCCAAAGCTGGCGCGGACCGCGAACGACACGAGAATGATGATGCACCCGCCAATGAGGACGGGCGTGAAAATGGACACGCGCGATTGCATGGGACTGCTCCGTAAGGTCCGGCGATTAAACGCCTTTTCAGACCCGGGTCAAGCGGGCATGACGGAGGACGGGATCACCCTGATCAGCTATTCTTTGCAGGGCTGCCCCAAGCGGTTCGGAGGCGACCGCCATGTGATACGCATTGGCATGGAGAAGCGCGTCCGGGCCGGACACCCAACCCACATGCCCCTTCCAGAACAGGATATCGCCACGCTGCGGTGGCGTGCCCGGATCGAGCGACCGACCAAGGCTTTCGCGCTGTTGGTCGCTATCCCCGGGGCAAGGAATCCGACAGGCGCGGCAGGCAATCTGAACAAGACCGGAGCAGTCTATCCCGAATGCGGAGTTGCCGCCCCAGACATAGGGCGTTCCGATCAGACGTTCGGCGACTGACACGGGATCATGTTCGGGCGTGTCGAGTGGGGACAGATGACGGGTGGGGACATGAAGCTTGTGAGGAGCACAAGCGATCGTCGCCCATTTTTCATCTGACGCCAGGACACGGACCTCTGAGCCGAGAGACAGCGGGATCTGCTCCACCCGCGTTGCCTTGAAATCCGGTTCGGCGAGCGCCACGGTCTGCCGCACAGAGACGCGGTGCGTTGCGGGGGTGTCAGAAAGCGCCAGCATGTGTGCCTCAACATACCCGGCATACCCGTCAGGGAGCGCGTAGCCGAAGGCCCATCCCCTGTGGATGTCGAGCACGTTGAATTCCTGTCCCCAAAGAAGTTCGCGGTCACGCTCTCCGAACGGGACTCTGCACAGGGCCGCAACCGGAGGCCATGTTATGCGGTGAACCTCTCCTTCGGTAAACCTCTCAGCGGTGACGATGCCCTGCAGCGCAGTATGCGCAACAGTGCCGTTCGACCAGAGTGACCGCCTGTCGGTCATAGATCGAGCAGTACCGGCAGCGAGTCGAACAACGCGCGGGCACCCTGAAGGGCTCCGCCCTTGGGACGACCGGGTGCCGCCGTGGGTTGCCAGCCATAAATGTCGAAATGGATGTAGCGGTCGTCCTCGGTCACGAAGCGGCGCAGGAACAGCGCAGCGGTGATGGAACCGGCAAAGCCGCCTTTGGGCGCATTGTCGAGATCGGCGATACCCGGTTCAATCATCGTCTCGTAGGGGTCGTGGAAAGGCATGCGCCAGACCGGGTCGGCCATTCGCCGCGCCGACAGGTCGAGCGACGTCGCCACCACATCGTCGTCGGTGTAGTAGGGCGCGAGATCAGGACCGACAGCCACGCGCGCCGCTCCTGTCAGGGTCGCCATGGACACGATCAGATCGGGCGTATCCTCGGCCCCAAGGGTCAGCGCATCGGCGAGAACCAGACGCCCTTCTGCATCGGTGTTGTTGATCTCGACCGTAAGCCCCTTGCGTGAGGTGAGAATGTCCTGCGGGCGGAAGCTGTTACCACTGACGGAGTTCTCCACCGCCGGGATCAGCACACGCAGGCGCACTTCAAGACCGGAGGCCATGATCATGTGCGCCAGACCCAGCACATTCGCCGCGCCGCCCATGTCCTTTTTCATCAGACCCATAGAGCTTCCCGGTTTGATATTGAGACCGCCCGTGTCGAAGCAGACGCCCTTCCCCACCAAAGTGACCTTGGGACCGCGTTTGCCCCACGACATGTCAATCAGCCGGGGTGCGCGGTCCGAGGCGCGACCGACGGCATGGATCATTGGGAAGTTGTTCTTGAGGAGGGCCTCCCCGGTGATGACGGTGATCTTTGCCTTGTGCTTGTCCGCAAGTGCGCGGGCTGCGGTTTCAAGCTCTTCCGGGCCCATGTCGGATGCCGGAGTGTTGATCAGGTCGCGCGTCAGGAATTCAGCTTCCGCCAGAACCGACACGCGCGCGGCATCGACACGGTCCGGCACAACGAGGCTCGGACGCTCGACACTGTTTTCGCGGTAGCGGTCGAAATTGTAGCAGGCCAGAAGCCAGCCCAGCGCTTCCTGTTCGAGATGGTCTTCGTCAATCCCGCCCTCAATGCGATAGGTGCCCTTCGCCAGCTTCGGCAAGGCTGCCGCCAGTGCGAACCGGTCCCGCCTGCGGGTGGCGGGCGTGCCATAACCCACCAGCGCCGCTTCGGGGTGGCCGTTTGCATCGGGGATCATCAGAACCGCACCAATGCCACCTTTGAAACCGCTGGCTTCGACCCAGGTGCGGATACGGTCGCTTTGCTGGCCTGCCCAAAGCGCGACATCCTCTGTCCCCAGAACATGCAGTGGCACAGCATCAGTGCCCGCGGGCGCGAGTGCAACGGTCATGGAATTCCCCTTCTCCGACATACGGGAAGGTACGCCGATGGTCGGGCGCTGCAAGGGGAATCAGAGGGACAGGTCCATTCCCAATTCGGCGCAGGAGATCGCCATCTCCCCGCAGCGCAGCAGACGGCAGAGGGTGGCGGCGATAGCGACGGGATCATCCCGGTCAATACAGATCACTACATCGCCACCGATCCGGGCGAGGATGGGCAGACCGATCTGTTCGGCAATCGGAATAACCGCATGAACCGATTTGCGCAGAGTGCGCATATTGCCTTCGGTGTAATCTTCACGAATGCGCAGGAACCGTGCCGCCATGTCCTCGAGCGCGCGGCACAGGATGTTTTCGGCAACACTCGGCCCGAGATCGCGGCTGAGCCCGTTGAGGGTATCTTCATCGAAATACGCAGTGTCGCGCGGATGCAAAACCGAGATTTGCTCCACCATATTCAGTCCTTTCTCACCCGAACCCTGATGTGTCTATCGCAGCCATGTCTTTCCAACGCGTAACCCCCGCGACGGTTTTTCACTCGAATTCCGATCAATTTCGACGTATTCCGCTGGAAACGACGACCACAGAGGCGGAGGATTTCATGGACGCCGCGAAGCCGCTGCCTGCATATCTCATCCAGCGATACCAAGGCTGGAAGGCCACAACTTATTCGGACAACCGGGCGTGGTACAAACGTCTGGCCAGTGAAGGTCAGCGCCCCCGCGCGATGGTGATTTCGTGCTGTGACAGCCGGGTTCACGTAACATCGATCTTTGGCGCGGATCAGGGTGAGTTCTTCATCCACCGCAATATCGCGAACCTCGTGCCGCCCTATGAGCCGGATGGCAACCAGCATGGCACCTCAGCTGCGGTGGAATACGCGGTGACGGCGTTGAAGGTCGCGCATCTGATTGTTCTTGGGCATTCGAACTGCGGCGGCGTTCAGGGCTGTCTGGACATGTGTTCCGGAAATGCGCCGCATCTGGAAGAGCAGTCGAGTTTTGTCGGTCGGTGGATGGATATTCTGCGTCCGGGGTACGAGCGCGTGAAGGCCGCGAACAAGGCTGAGGATCAAATCCGCGCGCTGGAGCGGGAAGCGGTGATCGTATCGCTTGAGAACCTGATGACCTTCCCGTTTGTTGCTGACGCGGTCAAGGATGAGCAGCTGACGCTGCACGGACTCTGGACTGATATCGGTGAAGGCGGACTTGAATTCTTTGAGCCAAAGAGCCGGAGCTTTCAGCCTGTGTGATCAGCCCTGAAGGGTCGCCGTCGCGCCGTTGCAGTCACTGCGCAGTTTCGGGCGACCGAGCCTGTTTGCCAGACGGGACAGAGGCGAGCCGATCATGGATCCGGTGCAGACGGGTTTTCCCTCTTCGTCGGCCAGAACAAGATGGCCGGACCGGAACGTGATTTCATAGCCCTTTGACGCAAGGCGCTCGCACAGATCGCCCCAGCTGGTTGCATGTTCGAAATGCGGCAGCAGAACAGTGCGCAGAAGCATCGCCGTTTCGCTGTCGAGTGGGAGAGGCATACCGGAAGACGTGTCGGCTTCGAGTGGGACAGACTGTACTGCCATCGGACGTACCTTTGCTTTTCCTAACACATTCAAAAAGGGTGCGGGCCAATTGCGGCAAGATTTAGGCACCCAAAAGACCCGCTCATTGGTGTGAAGAACACGCAACAGATGGAAGGGTTCCGTGAATTCCTGAAATCAGTGTTCCTGGCGATATTGGAAGGGCGATGCTGCAGCCTGCGGAGAGGCCGCGGCAGACCGATCCGTGCACTGTTCAGGACGCGAGTGCGAGGTCCGGCGCTGTGCTGGCCTGCCCATCGAGCAGAACACGCGAAGCCGGAAGCCCGCCAATGCTCGCAAGACGCCGGCGGAACCGGCGCGAACGACCCGCAATGACCTCCTGCATCAGCGGAACCAGGATTTTCCTCTGCTTGAGGTGTTCGGCCAGCCGGTGGTCTGTGTCCGGTACGATGATGTGGGTGATCCCCGGCTCTTGAGGGAACCGCCGCGCATGGGCGAGTTCGAGAGGTTCATCGCCGTGCAGGATGAAATACTTCGTGGTGTCCGTGCGCAGTTTCTCCACGCGCGGAAAATGGAACTGCTTGATGCGTTTACGGAAATACGACCAGCGGTCCTCTTCCGGAATTTCGCCCGGAGCAACCGAGAACTGAGGCGTCAGCGCGATGACCCGTTCGAAGTCCATCAACCGGGACATATGGAGCGCCATCGTGCCCCCCATGGAATTTCCGATTGCAACGATGCGTTCGGCTTTGATGTGGGTCGCTGTCGCTTCGACCACACGCTGGATCCGGTCGGCCATGCCAGCACCATTGAGCCAGCTGCGCGACTGATCCGTGACGAAAAGAACGTGGTTTTCATGACCGGCTGACGCAATGCCCGGAAATTCGATCGAAGGCTCATCAGAGCGTTTTTTGCCGACACCCGAAAAGCTGACCACGAGGGTACGTCCGCGACCTTCGAGATAGCGGATTCTGAGCGGGCCATGTTCGACCAGCAGGGGAATATCACTCTTTGACATGACCAACGTCACCTTCAACCCTTGGTTAAGACGTTGGTAACCAACGAAGGGTTCGGCAGTTGGGCGGTATTGTGGAAATTTTGTTCTTATTGAGAGAACCGGCCCTCGGGCCGATAGCGGCCGCGTAGCCTTCAAAACAAGACCGCGCTAGCCCTGGTCGCCTGGTACAAACAAAAAGGCGCCGCATTTCTGCGGCGCCTTTCGCTGACCAAAGGACAGGTCAGCCTTTTTTCAGAACCTCGCGGCCCAGCACCTCGGCGATCTGCACCGCGTTGAGCGCTGCGCCCTTGCGCAGGTTGTCGGACACGCACCACAGGTTCAGCCCGTTTTCGACCGTGCTGTCCTGACGGATACGGCTGATGAAGGTGGCAAAATCACCGACACATTCTTTCGGTGTGACGTAACCACCGTCTTCACGCTTGTCGATTACCATGATGCCGGGGGCCTCGCGCAGGATATCGCGCGCTTCGTCTTCATCGAGGAAGTCTTCGAATTCGATGTTGATCGCTTCGGAGTGACCCACAAACACCGGAACGCGGACGCAGGTGGCTGTGACCTTGATCGACGGGTCGACGATCTTTTTCGTTTCCGCGACCATTTTCCACTCTTCCTTGGTGGAACCATCTTCGAGGAACACGTCAATGTGCGGGATCACGTTGAACGCGATATCCTTGGGATAAACCTTGCGTTCGTAATTGTCGGTCGGATTGTAGACCGCCTTTGTCTGATCCCAAAGCTCGTCGATCGCGGCCTTGCCCGAGCCGGATACCGACTGGTAGGTCGATACGACAACGCGCTTTATCTTGGCGCGGTCATGCAACGGCTTGAGAGCAACCACCATCTGCGCGGTCGAGCAGTTGGGGTTCGCGATGATGTTCTTCTTCGAATAATCATGGATCGCATGAGCGTTCACTTCGGGAACGATCAGCGGCACGTCCGGATCGTAGCGGTAAAGCGACGAGTTATCGATCACCACGCAGCCGGCCTTGGCTGCGATCGGCGCGTATTTCTTCGTCGCGTCCGACCCGATGGCGAACAGCGCGAAATCCCAGCCGGAGAAATCGAACGTGTCGATGTCCTGTGTCTTCAGCGTCTTGTCGCCAAAGCTGACCTCCGTGCCCAGCGACCGGCGCGACGCAAGCGCGGCGATCTCGTCAACGGGAAACTGGCGCTCGTCCAGAATGTTCAGCATTTCACGGCCCACGTTACCGGTGGCGCCTGCAACGACGACTCTGTAGCCCATGTGGCTCTCCTTTCACTTGCCAGCCCCGGTGTCGTGTCGGTGGCTGGACTGAGCGTGGCTCTTACAGGACGTGCTGCATATGCGAAAGGGGGCGTTTTGGCCTAATTTGGCGCGCAGTCCTGGCTGTCACGTCATTCAGCGCGCGGTTTTTCCCTGTCATCGTTGTTCCGCCGGGACGGTCCGGGTCACCGTCCTGGAATGTCGGAGCGCGGTGGTGCCGGTTCCCAGTTCTCGACGATGCCGGCCGCCTCTTCCGCCGTTTCGACAAAACGGAAAAGATCGAGGTCTTCCGGACTGATCGTTCCGGCATCGGCCAGTGCATCCCAGTTGATGATTTTTTCCCAGAAGGCCCGACCGAAGAGGAGGAACGGGACTCTGTCCATGCGGCCGGTCTGGATCAGCGTCAGCGATTCGAACATTTCATCAAGGGTGCCGAAGCCTCCGGGGAAGATGCAGATCGCGCGGGCGCGCATGAGGAAGTGCATCTTGCGGATGGCAAAATAGTGGAAGTTGAAACACAGCTCGGGGGTTACGAATTCGTTCGGGGCCTGTTCATGTGGCAGCACGATATTGAGACCGATGGATTTGCCGCCTTCATCCGCCGCGCCGCGGTTTCCTGCCTCCATGACGCCGGGACCGCCTCCGGTGACGACGACGAATTCGCGGCCATTCGAAGCGATGGACTTGCGCGTCATCAGTTGGGCAAAGCTGCGGGCCTCATCATAGAAATGCGACAGCTCTGCGAGCGTTTTGGTGCGTGCCGAGGCAGCCTCGCTCGGACGCGGGATGCGGGCGCCGCCGAAAAGAACGATGGTGCTTTCGATCTGGTGTTCATCCAGCAGCAACTGCGGTTTCAGCAGTTCAAGCTGCAGCCGTACCGGCCGCAGTTCTTCGCGAAACATGAACTCTTCGTCCGCGAAGGCAAGTCTGTAGGCCGGGGACCGGGTCTGTACGGTGTCGGGCACGTGGCTCGCCGTATTACGGTCCAGACTGGCATCCCGGAACGGGCTGTTGCGGTGATCTCTCATTGGCACGGGTTCCTTGTTCGCGTGACCTCAGACCTATAGCGTTCGCCGGAAAGTGACCAGAGAGGCAGAGGCATGGATTGGGTTGACAGGATCGAAGTGGCGGCGGCGCGGATTGCTCCGCACATCGTTGAAACACCCGTGATGCGCAGTTCGGCCTTTGGGCGCGGGATCGAGATGAAACTCGAACAGACCCAACACACCGGCAGCTTCAAGACCCGCGGCGCGTTCAACACGCTTCTTGCTTCGGAGGTGCCACGCGCCGGGGTCGTTGCAGCCTCGGGTGGCAACCACGGTGCGGCCGTTGCCCATGCGGCACAGCAGCTTGGGCACAGAGCGCGGATCTTTGTTCCCGAAATGGCAGGTCCTTCGAAGATCGCGCTGATCGAGCGGACCGGAGCGGAACTCACCGTCGTCCCCGGCGAGTACGCGAATGCGCTGGAGTTGGCGGAACGTGAGGCGGCCGAAAGCGGAGCGATGCAGATCCACGCCTACGACGCCGATCCCACCGTCGAGGGTCAGGGCACGCTTATGCGCGAATGGGAAGCTCAGGGCCTCGAGGCCGACACGGTCCTGATTGCAGTGGGCGGCGGTGGCCTGATCGCCGGTGCGCTGGCGTGGCTGGGAGACCGGCGAAAGGTGGTTGCGGTTGAGCCGATGACGTCCTGTGCGCTCCATGCGGCACTTGAAGCCGGTGAGCCTGTGGATGTCGCGGTTTCCGGCGTGGCAGCCAACGCGCTGGGCGCGCGTCGCATCGGCCGGATCTGTTTCGATCTGGCATGCCGGATCGGAACGGACGTGGTTCTTGTCTCGGACGGTGCGATCATCGAAGCTCAGCAGGCCCTTTGGCAGGCCCATCGGCAATTGGTCGAACCCGCCGGCGCAACGGCTCTGGCCGCGCTTATGTCAGGCGCTTACGTGCCCGATGCAGATGAGCGGGTTGCCGTTCTTGTCTGCGGCGGCAACATCGCGCCGGATCCGGATATCGCGTTGCGCTGACATCCGGCACCGTTCAGCTGGACGACAACAGGCAATACCGCACCATGCGGTAATTGCTCTGATATGCTTGGCGTTGCGTGATCGAATTGGGCGATGGAATGCCGAAGAAATACGCACGGTGGTATTCTTTGGACGGGTCTGCCAGCCACTCGGTCAGCAGGTCGGTGTCGCGCATGCACGCGGCGCTGTTCTTGCTCATCCCCATCCAGACGCCGCCCGAAGGATCGATGGCGTCGAAATGGTGCAGGCCCGATCCGGAGGCCTTGTTCGTCACGAGAACCCAGTGATCCCCAAGTGATCTGTCGGAGTGTTTGTCCTTGTAGTCGACATGTGCCGCAACGACCCCGCCCGCCGCAATGTGGCCTTCGGCATGGTCGGTCGGGTTGGCAGGCAAAGGCTTATCCCATCTGCCGGCACCAAATCGCTCGATACTCATTCCAAGCAAAGGGGAAAGGGTGAACGGGTTCAGACCGTCTTCAGAATAACAGTTGTTGTCCTTGGCGATCTTGTCGGCGTGGACAGGCGTAAGGTCTTTCGCCAGAAGCCCCTTCGGCCACGCCGATGTGGGGCGCCCAATACCAGTAGCGGCCATAGTGAGAACGCACAGAAAGCACCCCTCCTGCGCGATGGTCACATCCTTGCCGCCGCGTTGGTAGCCCAGCTTTTCCGATTTGTACGCACCCTGATTGTAGGCCTTGAAGCCCGCATTCCCCAGGGCATCGCGGATCGGGGCCATAACCGGTGCGGAATCAACCGGATTGATGTTCCCGGGGCCAACGGCGCCCGTGAGCGCCGTCCATGTCTTGCCCCGTGGATCAACCCGCCCGTCACATCTTTCGAATGCCCAGAGCATGATCTTGTTCTGGAACTGCACGACCGCACTTCCCGTAATCGCGGCGGACGCCGGATCAGGATCCGGCATCAGGGAAAAACCGTCTGCCGTCAAAAGGCCCGCATCTTCACAGTGTTCGCGGAAACGTGAATTTCCGAAGATGTGCATATGAGAAGAAAGCGGACTTCTTCGAGGTCTGTCGGCAGGTTTATTCCGCCCAGCCCGACAGAACATGTCAGATGCATCATACTCATGGCGTGTCCTCCAAAAAGTGTTTCTTGAAAATGTCTTAAGGATCAATTCCGGAAGATTACCGCGCGCCGGAAACCGCGCAAGCGATTCCTGCAGGGAAAGCATCGCTCTTCCTGACCCAAGGAACGGCGGGAAACGCGCCGTTGCCCAACGCCTTTGGATTGCGTAAGGAGCATCGACCGAAAAACGAGGATGCCGAGAATGAATACTGCAAGCCTGGAAACAGCCATCGAAGCCGCATGGGACGCGCGCGACACGATCACTCCGTCCACGGGTGGTGAAACCCGCGAGGCCATCGAAGACACGCTGAACGCTTTGGACAGCGGCCAACTGCGTGTTGCAGAGCGGCAGGAGAACGGTGACTGGCATGTGAACCAGTGGGCCAAGAAAGCCGTGCTGCTGGGCTTCCGGATCAAGGACATGGAACAGCACGACAACGGCCCCCAAGGCGGCGGCTGGTGGGACAAGGTCGACAGCAAGTTCAAAGGCTGGGGCGACAACCAATGGCGCGCCGCTGGCTTCCGTGCCGTGCCGAACTGTGTGGTGCGCAAGTCGGCCTATATCGCGCCCGGCGTGGTGCTGATGCCGTCCTTCGTGAACCTTGGCGCCTATGTCGATGAAGGCACGATGGTCGACACTTGGGCGACCGTCGGCTCCTGCGCGCAGATCGGCAAGAACGCTCACCTCTCGGGTGGTGTTGGTATCGGCGGTGTGCTGGAGCCGATGCAGGCTGGGCCGACCATCATCGAGGACAACTGTTTCATCGGTGCCCGCTCTGAAGTGGTCGAAGGCTGCATCGTGCGCGAAGGATCGGTTTTGGGCATGGGCGTGTTCATCGGCAAGTCGACCAAGATCGTCGACCGTGAAACCGGCGAAGTGATGTATGGCGAAGTGCCGCCCTATTCGGTGGTCGTGGCCGGGTCGATGCCGTCGAAGAACGGCATCAACCTTTACTGCGCGGTGATCGTGAAACGGGTGGACGAAAAGACACGTTCCAAGACCGGAATCAACGAACTGCTTCGCGATTGATGAAGGGGGTGCGTGGAACCACGCACCCTACGCTTTCTTGGCGGGCTTCTCACCAACTGGGCCGCCCGCCTTTTTCCAGCCACCGAAACCATCCTTGATGTGGCTGACATTCTTCAACCCCATGTCCTGCGCCACCTGAGCCGACAGCGCTGATCGCCAGCCAGAGGCGCAGTAGAACACGAACCGATTGCCGGTTTGAAACTGTGGTTTGGCATAGGGGCTTTGCGGGTCGATCCAGAACTCCAGCATCCCGCGCGGACAGTGAAACGCTCCGGGAATCATGCCGTCGCGCTCAAGCTCGCGCGGATCGCGCAGATCGACAAAGGTGACACCCTCCTTCCCGTGCAGGCCGATGACCTCGGATGCCGGGGCGTGATCGACCACCTCGTTTGCCGCTGCAACCATATCCTTGACGGATTTCATAAAGCTCCTCCCTGTTTGGCACGCAGTATGCCCAGCAGGCAGGCGGCAACAACCCTCGACGCGCCGCCGCTTTCATGGCACATGCGATGCGCATCTCAGAAGACAGGCCGCACCATGAGCGACACACCCAAGAAGCCGAAGAAACCGCACGCCGTGTATACGCTTGTCGTCGAGGTCGGGCGCAAGTCCGGCGATGGCTTGCCGAAGGGCGCAACCGGAGCGGCGTTGATGTGCTACGCGTCCGGCGTCGACGAGGCCGAAGCTGTGCGCGAGACAGTCGCGATCTTGAAGCAGGCGGATATGGCGCCGCTGGATGTGACCGGATACGGCACTCTAGAAGAGCGCCGGGAGCAGGGCCACGAAATCGAAGATGACGAGATCGCACTGATGACGCAGGCGCTTGAGGAAAACGCGGTGATCGTCGCTCAGGTGACGCCCTATTTTGGGGATGACGCGGATTAAGCGGCGCGTGCCTCAGCCAGCGTAATTGCTTCGAACGCCCGGAGCACCTGGTATCCGGCACGATGGTGCTCGGGCAGCATGGCGCGGGGCATGTCACTCAAAATGGAAGCCCCCAGCAGGGTTTTGTCGCGCCGCATCCGACCGATGTAGAGAGATTCCAGAGCCGCATCGGGGATGCGCACCGCATCGTGATGCGGCAGAAGCAACTGGTGATAAGTGACGAACCGCGGGGCCGGTTCGTAGTGCCCTGCATAGCCGTTGACGAGGGCGGACGCCGGGATCAGCACCTCTTCGCGTCCGAACAGGTATTCGACTTCGGGGCCACTGACGAGCAACCGCTGATTGCGCGAAACGACGACATCTCTGGTCAGTCCGAAATAGGGTGCGCGCAATCGGACCGGGCGGAAAGAACCAAGGCTCGGAACCTCGCGTTTGACTGCATGTAAAATCGGAACCAGCTGTCCGCTGGCTGCGCGAACCACGTCACCCTGTTTCAGCGTCATGGCAACACGCAGACCCTGCGGCGTTTCAATCGGGACCGAGGGAGACAGCGTGGGCATCGGTCCGACGGGTTCAATCTCGGTTGAGAGCGCAACGAAAATCACATCCGGGTCTATCTCGGTCAGACCCTGCGGCCGCGCCAAAGCCGTCAGATCGGCCAGAAGCGGCGGGCGTTTGATTGTAAAGTGGCGGATCAGGACATGTTCCGTTTCCGGACGTGCGACAACCAGTCGTCCGGCTTCTTTGCTGACATCCCAGCTGACCGTGACCTGAAGCGTATCCGTACGCGCTTCGCGCCCGCGCTCGAGCACTTCATGCACCACCTCATCGCCCTGTGAAATGACCAGAACAAGACTGCCATGCGGGGTCGACATGAGCGAGAAACCGGCCGAGTCTTCTCCGGAGCGTTTGAAGGCGATCAGCGTTTGCGGTTTTCCGTCCGGCGACAAACCGGTCTCAAGCAGAACCGATCCCCGCGGCACGCAGGCACGCGGACGCTTGCACAGGACAGACTCGACGGCATCGGATACCCAAGGGGTTTGCGTGTCGCAGTCGAGAAGACCAAACCAGCTCATGCAGCAGCCCCCAAAAGCATCTGGGCTTCGTGCCTTTTGAGGATCTGACGGGCCGCATCGCCGTATCCTTCTCCTGTCTCAAGATCGAGTTCCGGAAACAGGCTGGAGATCTCAGCGATGATGTCGTCTTCGAAGGCATCTACCGCTTGAGGTCCGGGCAGGAAGCTTTCCGTAGCAAGCCCGTTCGAAAGGACGATTTCATGCTGATCAAACAGCAGATGTACGTATGTCACGCTCCCGCCTGCAACCGACTGTACCTTGTGCCCGTCCACGAGATGCTTGGCCGCAACCAGTACCTCGGGCGTTCCGAAAACCAGATCCGCCAGCGGGTCGCGGATCAGGATACGGTGCTGCGGCGACAGCATCAGTGCGCCGTGATCCCCAAAGGTGCCCGCAGCGACACGGACCGGAGCAAAGGCACCCATGGCGGCGACTGTGCGCTGACCGATCCATCGCAGGGGCTTAAATCCATGATCGAGCGTCCAGATCCTGTCACCGGGTCGGAGGTTCTCGACCCGCTCCTGCCCTTTCTCGGTCCGGATCAGAGTTCCGGCCACAAAGCAGGGCACCGTCGCGATTGTGACGAAACCGGTATCGACCTCGCCGCTCGCACTCTCGGCTTCGTAGGTGAAATTGACAGTCTCGAAATCGGAATCCGAAGTAACCGACAGCGTGCCATCCGCGTTCAGCGTCACCACCTGGCCGGTGTTGAGCGTAACACTGTCCCCAACACTGACTGCGATACCGTTGACATGGGTGATGGTCAGGGTCGTGCCCGACGCGTTGAGGTCGTTGGCCAATACGTCAAGCGTCTTGGTTGAGTTGGTATACAGGCTGACCGTGTCCGCCATCGCGACCAGTTCGGTCTGTATCGAGTCACCGGCGATCAACAGGTTGGAGTCATAGCTGGAGTCGACGACATCCGCGATCCCGATACGGATTGAGTTCACCTCTCCAAGATTGACCTGCATCGTCATTGTCAGAGTGACGGTGAGTCCATCCATCTCGGTGTTGAGTGCATCCCCGGTATTATCGAGGAACAGGTTGGCATTTGCCGTGTCGTTCAGGTTGGCCGGATCGACATCACCATTTCCGGGCACAATGCTGACCTGTTGTCCATTGACCCAGACACCAACGAAATCCTGGTAAACGGAGTTGGTGAATTCCGGGTATTCTTCGGATGAGAAGACCAAGCGCATCGTCATCGTGTCGGCATCGGGTATGAAGTCGATGTCGAGGTAGGCCGCGTCGTAGGTGCTGGTGCCTGCCGCCGCGTTGAAATCGGAATTGTTGTTCTCGCCGCTTGTGTTGGTCATGGTCGATGCGCTGCGGTTCGGGTCGCCGCTTGATCGGGTGAAATCGACCACTCGACCAGTCGAAAGGATGACCCCGGTATCGCCAGGAGTGGCACCGGGTGCGAGGGCATCTCCGTTGGCATAGATAGCGGATGACCGGCTGTCACCGCTGTAACTGGCGTTCACGACCGCGACGCCCGTCCCGAAGATCGCTTCGGCCATCGCAATTGCGCTGGCACTGGTGGTGTAACTAAGCTCCGCGCCTGTCGCCATGTCTGCCTCGAACGGGCCCAAGGCGTAATTCAGGGACGCACGTGGCGCGACCGGTGTTTTCACCGTGCCGTGCCTGTCACCTGATTTCTGCTCTGCCTCAAGCCGTTTGTTTTTTGTTAACCAATTGTTAACACAGCTTGAGGGTGAGTGTCATCCACTCAGAACTGCGTCAGACGTGTAGGCCAAACAGGTATGCGTCCATTTCGCCACATTTGCCTCTTTTCGCTGTTGGCGGTAGCCAGTGCACAACAACGCTATCAGGACCATCAACATGACAACAACCGACCCCGTTGAACTGACCGCCGCCTTGGTCCGCTGCCCATCCGTCACTCCCGAAGAAGGCGGGGCGTTGACTCTGCTGCAAACCTTGCTGGAGAGTGCGGGGTTCAATTGTACCAGGGTGGATCGTGACGGTATCGCAAACCTCTTCGCCCGCTGGGGCGACAAGGGTCATGCGCGGACCTTTGGGTTCAATGGTCACACGGATGTGGTGCCGCTTGGCAACCCCGATGACTGGTCGATGCCTCCCTTCGGAGCCGAGATCAAAGACGGCATGATGTACGGGCGCGGCTCGACCGACATGAAATCGGGCGTCGCGGCCTTTGCCGCTGCTGCTGTGGATTTCGTGCAGAACACGCCCCCCGATGGCGGGGTGATCCTGACCATCACTGGTGACGAGGAAGGGGATGCAATCGACGGGACGATGGCGCTGCTCGACTGGATGGAAACGCATGACGAGCGGATGAGCGTCTGCCTCGTCGGAGAACCGACCTGCCCCAACCATATGGGCGAGATGATGAAGATCGGGCGGCGTGGTTCGATGAACGCGTGGTTCACGGTGACCGGCAAACAGGGCCATTCCGCCTATCCGCACCGCGCGCTGAACCCGATGCCCGCAATGGCGCGGTTGATGGACCGGCTGGCTTCGCACGAGCTGGATCAGGGGACTGACCATTTCGACGCCTCGACATTGGCGGTCGTGACGATCGACACGGGCAACGCGGCCACCAATGTGATCCCGGCCGAAACGCGGGCCTGCATCAACATCCGCTTCAACGACATTCATACCGGCGAGGGGTTGTCCTACTGGCTGCGCGACGAAGCCGCCAAGGTGGATGCCGAGTTCGGCACCAAGACCGACGTGAAGATCAAAATCTCCGGCGAGGCGTTCCTGACCCCGCCGGGGCCGCTGTCCGATCTGGTGGCCAAATCGGTCGCGGCCGAAACCGGCGTCACCCCAGAGCTGTCCACATCCGGCGGTACCTCGGACGCGCGCTTCGTCAAGAACCATTGTCCGGTGGTGGAGTTCGGCCTTGTCGGCAAAACGATGCACGCCGTCGATGAGCGGGTCGAAGTGGGTCAGATCGTGCAACTGAAGGCGATCTACACCCGCATCTTGCAGGATTATTTCGCGCAATGACGGTGACGATTGAACGGGTCACGGACCCGGCAGAGTGCATGGCGATCCGGTACGAGGTGTTTGTCGGTGAACAGAACGTACCTCTCGATCTGGAACGCGACGAACTGGACGCGACGGCGATCCATCTGCTTGCACGCGATGGCGATCAGCCGGTCGGCGCGGCACGGATCGTGATAAAAGGCGACACCGGCAAGATCGGGCGTGTCTGCGTTCTGAAACGCGCCCGAGGCACCGGGCTTGGCGCGGCACTGATCCACGAGGCGTTGACGATCCTGCGCGACACGCCCGGCGTTTCCCGCGCCGCACTGGGCGCGCAGATCGACGCCTTAGGTTTTTATGAAAAGCTGGGCTTCACCGCCTATGGTGACGTGTTCGACGATGCAGGGATCGACCATCGCATGATGGAGCTGCGCTTCGACACCTGACGTGACTTTCGCCATGACGCGCCACATCGCGCGTGCTACCTGAGTCGCATGAGCAAACTGCCAAGCAAGGCGGATATCCTCGACTGGATCGCCGCCAACCCGACCCTCACTGCGAAACGCGACATTGCCAAAGCCTTTGGCATCAAAGGCGCCGCGCGGATCGACCTCAAGCGCCTGCTGAAAGAGCTGGAGGCTGAAGGTCATCTTGAGAAGCGCAAGAAGACCTATCGCGACCCGGATCGTCTGCCGCCCGTAAGTGTGTTGCAGGTCAAGGCACCGACGCCGGATGGCGACCTCTATGCGCGGCCTTTGGAGTGGCACGGCGAAGGGGTCGAACCCATCGTGCTGATCGTGCCGCGCGCCAGTGATCCCGCCCTGGGCGAGGGCGACCGCATCCTCGCGCGGATGCAGGTCGTACATGAGGAAGACCACAACTACGAAGCCCGCCTGATCCGCCGCATCGGGAGCAACCCGCGCAAGGTGGTGGGGATTTTTGCCAAGACCTCGGAAGGCGGGCGGATCAAGGCCATCGACAAAGGCTCTGACAAAGAGTGGATGGTCGCACCAGACGCCACAGGCGGGGCCAAGGATGGCGAACTGGTCGAGGCGGAACAGGCCGGACCGGCGGGGCGCCTGGGCCTGCCGCGTGCGCGCATTACAGAACGGCTGGGCGATCCGTCTGCGCCGCGCGCCGTGTCGCTGATCGCCATTCACCAGCATGGCATCCCTGACAGCTTCCCTGACGACGTGATCACCGAGGCGGACGCGATGAAACCGGCGGGTCTCAAGGGCCGGACCGACATGCGGGACATGCCGCTGATCACCATCGATCCGATTGACGCCCGCGACCGCGACGATGCCTGCCTCGCCTATCCTGACGATGACCCGAAGAATGAAGGCGGCCACGTGATCTGGGTCGCCATCGCGGATGTGGCGCATTACGTGACACCGGGTTCTGCGCTGGACCGCGAGGCCCGCAATCGCGGCAATTCCAGCTACTTCCCGGACCGCGTGGTGCCGATGCTGCCCGACCGCCTGTCGGGTGACCTGTGTTCGCTGCACGAAGGGGTGCCGCGTGCCTGTGTGGCGGTGCGCATGGTGATCGACGCGCATGGCAACAAGCTCAGCCACAGTTTTCAGCGCGGGTTGATGCGTTCGGTCGCGTCGCTCGACTATCGCACGGTCCAGGACGCGATGGATGGCACGCCGAACGACAAGACCGCGCCGTTGATGGACGATGTGATCCGCGCGCTCTACGCCGCCTACAAAGCGTTGGCCGAAGCCCGGAACCGGCGTCAGCCGCTCGACCTTGATCTGCCCGAGCGCAAGATCGTTCTGACCGAGGATGGCAAGGTTCTTTCGGTAAACTTTGCGGAACGCCTCGACGCGCACCGTCTGATTGAGGAATTCATGGTGCTGGCCAATGTCTGCGCCGCCGAAACCCTGATCGCGAAGCGGACGCCGCTGCTGTTCCGCGTGCATGAGGAACCGCCGCCCGAGAAGATGGACAGCCTGCGCGAGACCGCCGAGGCGGCAGGGCTCACGCTGGCGAAGGGTCAGGTGCTCAAGACATCGCAACTCAACCGCCTGCTGCACGACGCCGCCGGGTCGGATGAGGCCGAGCTGATCAACCTCGCCACGCTGCGATCCATGACGCAGGCCTATTACAACCCCGAGAACTTCGGGCATTTCGGCCTCGCGCTGCAGAACTACGCGCACTTCACCTCGCCCATCCGGCGCTATTCCGACCTGATCGTACACCGCGCGCTGATCAAGGCGCATGGCTGGGGCGATGACGGGCTGTCGCACGAGGACATCGAACGCCTTAAGGCGACCGCCGAGCATATCAGCGACACGGAGCGGCGTTCGATGATGGCCGAACGCGATACCACCGACCGCTATCTTGCCGCATTCCTGTCAGACCGGATCGGCGCGGAGTTCACTGGGCGGATCAGCGGCATCGCGCGGTTTGGTGTGTTTGTGAAGCTGGACGAAACCGGGGCCGACGGACTGATTCCGATCCGGTCTCTGGGCAATGAATACTTCCATTTTGACGCCGACGCCGGAACGCTGATGGGCGCGGATACGGGCACGATGATCGGCCTCGGCCAGCGCGTGACCGTCAGGTTGATCGACGCGGCCCCCGTGACCGGCGGCATTGGCCTCGAGTTGCTGACTTTGGAAGACGCCAAACTGCCCGGCGGAACGGGCAAAGGCCGCATGGGGCGTGGGTCACGCCCCAAGGGCAAGGGCGGTCCGAAACGTAAACTGGCCAAGGCGAAAAAGAAAGACGCCAAGACCAAGCGCAAAGTCACACGGAGGCGGAGGAACGGCTAGAGCTGTGACTTCGGATATCGGGGCAGTGATTGGAACCGTCGTTTTCAGGGCTGGGCCAAATTCCCTGAAAAAACCCAAACAGCCTTCCGCTGCGCTCCTGTCCAAGATGCGAAATACAAAAATCGCACTCGGTTTCGGTGTATTGAAACCTGTTCATGCCCGACGGGCTTGACGTCGCGGCTCTGCAACGCACGCCCGACGCGAAGGTCTGAGATGATTTCTGTCCTTCTGTCCGAAGATTTTACAATGTCTTGTAGGTGCGTTCCTCAATTCCTGTTGCGTCAAGCTCCTTGTTGATCGCTGTCAACAGGGCTCTTTCCGCATCGGTGTGCCGTCTCGCAGGGTTGCTCAGAAGGTAAATGCTGACCTCCGGCAGATCCGTGTACGGTGGCAACTGTCGAAGGTTGCCCGCCTCTACATCCTGACGGGCGACATGGACTGGCAACGCGCCCAGACCGATATTCGTCATGATCATTCGCCGGATCTCGTTCAGACTGGAAGACACACCGCGCCACTGGCGTGACAGTTTCAGCCGCGCTCGCAGTTTGGAGATTTCCTCCAAGGGCCCGCCGACATCTTCGGTCTGGAACGCCACGAAAGGTTCTCCCTCAAGATCGCCGAGGGAAACCTTCTCTGCGTGGAACAGGTGATGCCTTGGACCGCAGTAGAGGCCGAAATATTCCTTGTACAAGATCGCGTGGTCCAGGTGCTTGGGGAGCGACGACAGAAGACAAATGCCGAGGCTGGCCCGATTGAGCGAGACCATGTTTTCCACGTCTTCGCTTTCGAACACCGAAAAAGAATAGGTTACACTTGGATGTGCCTGCGAGAAACGACTCAGAACATCGTCGAAATGCTGGCAATCGACCGAGCTGGTGATCGCGATCGAGATATGGCCACGAAGCTCGGCGACTTCCTCTTCGAGAATGGCAGGCAGCTGAGAAACCGCGCCGAAAATCGTCGCGCACTCGGTGTAGAGGGCATGACCTGCACGCGTGACCGTAAACTCGTTTGGTTTTCGCACGATCAGCTGTTTTCCGACCGTTTCTTCGAGGCGCTTGAGGGCCGCCGAAACGGTCGGCTGCTTCAGCCCCAGAAAGACAGCTGACTTGGAGATACCCCGCTGTTCCACGATGACCATGAAGGTGCGCAGCAGGTTCCAGTCGAGATTCCAGGGAAAGCGGCGTGTGTGCAGAGGCTGCATAGATTTTGTCTATATTAATGATCTTTATTATTTATTTGCGCAATACATATCGGCATGCAAGCTTTCCTTCAAACGGTTCGATCCGACCAGCACGTTTGACTGCCAAAAACCCTCAATACTCAACATGGAGATGAACATGATCTTTCGCCGCGCGACCTTGAAACTTGCGATCCTCGCTGCCGCTGGCTTTGCTGCTTTCGGACCCGGTGCCGTTGCCGCAGAGGAACTCGATACACTCAAGGAAAAGGGTGTGATCCGGATTGCCATGTCAGGCGCGTACCCACCGTTCAACTTTGTGAACGATCAGAATGAGGTCGTCGGTTTCGACCCGGCCATCGGGACCGAGATCGCAAAGCGCATGGGGATGGAAGCCGAAATCGTCACAACCGCCTGGGACGGGATCATCGGCGGTCTCCTGGCCAACAAATACGACGCCATCGTCGGCTCCATGACCATCACGGCAGAGCGGGATGAGGTCGTGGATTTCGTCGGGCCTTACTACTCGGACAAGCGTGCGATTTTCACTCAGCCGGGATCCGACATCAAAAGCCTAGAGGATCTTGAAGGCGTGAAAGTCGGACTCACACTGGGCGAAACCCACGAGGGCTGGGCTCGCGACCGAGGCTACAACATCAATACCTACAAGGGTCTACCCGAACTGCTTCTTGAGCTTGAGAACGGACGCGTCGATGCCATCGTGAACGATTCCATCGCTGCGATCCTTGCGATGGGCGAAAAAGGACAGGAATTTGAAATGTTTGGCGACCCGACGACCGAACCGTTCGGGGCCGGGATCGCGATTCGGGAAGGCAACCCGGAACTTGCAGCAGCCATGCAGGCAGCGCTTGATTCCATGATGGAAGACGGCACCTATCTTGAAATCGCCATGGAATGGATCGGCGCGGATATCCGCTGACGCGTCATGCTCCCGCCGCCACTGGGTGCGGCGGGAGCTTATCAAAACCGTCACCACGGCCCTGCGCCGGCGTCGGTGCTGATTTCAACAAAACATGCGGCCTGTGCCGCCGTGACATAAGGGGCGTTGGATGGACATCGACCTGATGATGCGGGTCTATCCGTTCTTTCTGGAAGCTGCGTGGACGACAATTCTGCTGTCGGTGCTGACGGCTCTGCTGGGCCTTGCCTGTGGCGCCCTGGGAGCGGCCGCGCGACTGTCGCGCTTTACCAGCCTTCGGTTGCTGGGAGCCACCTATGTCAGCATCTTCCGCGGAACGCCTGCGCTCATTCAGCTCTTCATTCTTTACTTTGGTGGCCCACAGGTGGGCATCCAACTCGACGCTTTCGAGGCTGGTGTGATCGGTTTGGGGATCAATGCAGGTGCTTACATGACAGAGACAATCCGTGGCGCGATCATCTCCATCGACAAGGGACAAAGAGAGGCGGCCCGCACGCTCGGGCTGAGCCAGTTCCAGGCGTTCTACAAGGTAATCCTGCCACAGGCTGCCCGGCTGATGGTGCGCCCGCTCGGGGTGAACCTCAACATGCTCATCAAAGCCACGGCGCTCGTCGCCGCGATTTCTGTCGTGGAACTCACCTACACGGCGCAGCGCTACATCGGATCGACCTATAAACCCTTCGAAATGTTCCTGCTGGCGGGCGTTCTTTACATGATCATCATCTATGCGACCGGTCGTGGTGTGAGCTGGCTGGACCGCAAGGTACGGATCACATGACGGGGAAGGACTGAGACATGGGACTCGATTTCACCGTCATTCCCAAATATCTCGACGTTGTCCTGCTGGGCTGCCTCTGGACGATTGCCATCACTGTGGCTGCCGCGCTGGTCAGTTTTTTCGGCGGGATCCTTTTGGCGGTGGTCGCGCTCTATGCGCCGGCGGTTATCCGTTTGCCATTCCGAGCGTTCGAGTTCGTCTTCATGGGCACGCCGCTGCTTCTGCAGCTTTTCCTGATCTATTTCGGGCTCGTCCAGATCGGAATCGATCTGCCCGCCTTCGTGGCCGGAGTGATCGGACTTGGCCTGCATTTCGCCGTCTACAATTCGGAGCTGATCCAAACTGCGATTCTTGCGGTGGACCGCGGCCAGATGGAGGCGGCTCGCACACTGGGACTGAGCCGGACTCAAGCGCTGCGCAAGGTGGTCGTCCCGCAGGCGGTACGCGCCGTGATCCCGCCCATTGGCAACAATATGATCGCCCTGCTTAAAGACAGCGCGCTGGTTTCGGTCATCGGTGTGAGCGAACTGACTTTGTCCGCTCAGCGGGCGATTGGCGCAACCTACCGGCCTTTCGAGTTCTACCTGCTCGCTGCGGCTTTCTACTACGTAATCAACCTTGGCATGGAATGGGTGCAGCGCCGCATCGAGCGCCGCATCGCGATTTCGCGTTGACCTGAGGAGACGAAAGATGACCGAGAGCAATGACTTCGTTCAAATCCGCCACGCTCAGAAATCTTTCGGCACGCTCGAGGTGTTGAAGGATATCAGCCTGAATGTCGCGCGCGGACAGATCGTGGCAATCATCGGCCCCTCCGGCTCCGGTAAATCCACGCTCCTGCGCGCAATAAACGATCTTGATGCTCTCACGGGCGGCGAGGTCTGGCTTGACGGGGTACAGGTCAACAAAAAGCTCCCGCACCGGCAGTACGAAAAACACATCAACGAAATGCGCCAACAGATCGGCATGGTGTTTCAGCATTTCAACCTCTTCCCCCATATGACCGCGCGCGAGAATGTCACCATGGCCCCCAAGATGCTCAAAGGCCTGACGGCAGAAGAAGCCGATGCGCTTGCCGAGGAACAGCTCGACAAGGTCGGGATGCTCGAACGGATTGACTATTATCCGTCGCAGCTTTCCGGCGGCCAGAAACAACGGGTGGCGATCGCCCGCGCCCTTGCGATGAAGCCCAAGCTCATGCTCTTCGACGAAGCCACTTCCGCGCTGGATCCCGAGTTGGTCGGCGAGGTGAACCAGGTGATGAAAAAGCTCGCCGAAGAGCACATGACGATGATCATCGTCACCCACGAGATGGATTTCGCGGCCTCTGTTTGCGACCGAGTCCTGTTCATGGATCAGGGCGTGGTTGTCGAAGAAGGTCCGCCAGAGCAGGTGTTTGGCAACCCGCAGAAGGACCGCACGAGGGCCTTCCTGCGCAAAGAACTGGATGAAACAGAATGACCGGAGACAGCCCCTATCTGTTTTACCAGTCGCGCAATCCACGCCCGTATCTCGACCGGGGCGAGGGCATCTATCTCTATGATGAGAGCGGCAAAAGGTACATCGACGGATCGTCCGGAGCGATGGTGTCGAACATTGGCCATTCGAACCCGCGCGTCCTGGCCAAGATGAAGGCGCAGATGGACAAAGCGACCTTCGGCTACAGGTTGCATTTCCGCACGCACCCGTCAGAGGACCTTGCGGCCAAGACCGTCTCCATGTGCCCCCAGGGGTTGGACCGTGTCTTTTTCGTATCCGGTGGATCGGAAGCCGTCGAAAGCGCGGTGAAACTTGCCCGTCAATACGCTGTGGCGACGGGGCAAGGCACCCGGTACAGGGTCATTTCGCGCTTTCCATCCTACCATGGCTGCACGTTCGGGGCGCTTGACCTGACCGGCTACGAACCCCTGCGCGCGCCTTTTGCGCCGATGATGGAAGGCATGCCCAAGATCACGGCACCGACCACCTATCTCGACCGCGATACTCTGACCGAGGAAGAGCGCGGGTTCAGGTATGCCGAGCTTTTGCGCGAACAGATCGAAGAGGCTGGGCCGGAAACCGTGTTGGCGTTCCTGATGGAGCCGGTCGGCGGAGCGTCCACCGGCGCGCTTGTGGCGCCCGACAGCTACTACCAGCGCACCCGCGAGATCTGTGAAGAGTATGGCGTGCTGCTCATATACGATGAAGTCATGACCGGTGCCGGTCGCACCGGAAAATTCCTGGCTGCAGAACACTGGGGCATCACCCCCGATATCGTGGCCCTCTCCAAGGGGTTCGGAGCGGGCTATGCGCCCTTGGGCGCGATTGTTGCATCCTCGCGGATAGTGGAGCCTGTTCTGGATGCGGGTGGTTTTCAGCACGGGTTCACCTATGCGGGAAACCCTCTGGCCTGTTCAGCGGGTCTGGCCGTACTGGAGGAACTCGAAGAACAGAACCTGATCGAGAACGCCGCGCGCATGGGCGACGTGCTCAAGGCCCGGCTCGAGGGTCTGATGTCGCGGTATCAATTCATTGGCGATGTCCGCGGCAAAGGCCTTCTGCTCGCCTTCGAACTTGTCGCAGACCGCTCTACAATGGAGCCGCTGCCCAGGGAGTTGAACGCCTACACACGCCTCGTAGAAATCGCTTATGAGCAGGGCCTCATCATCTATTCGCGGAGGACGCGGGGCGGATATGAAGGCGATCATTTCCTTATCTGCCCTCCGCTGATCGTCACGAAGGCGCAGATCGAGGAGATCATGAACCTGCTGGAGGCGAGCCTGTCGCGCTTCGCAGACGAAATCGCAAACGCGCTTCCAGAACACGCGTGAGGAGACGCGCTCATGTCCAAGATCATCATTACGTGCGCCATCACCGGCTCTATCCACACGCCCTCCATGTCGCCTCACTTGCCAATCACGGCGGATGAGATCAGTGAACAAGCCATAGACGCGTCAGAAGCAGGAGCGGCCATTCTGCATCTGCACGCGCGCGATCCCGAAACCGGGCGGCCCTCTGCATCCCTCGAGCATTTCATGGGCTTCCTGCCTCGGATCAAACAGGCTTCCAATTCAGTGATCAACATCACGACCGGTGGCAGCGCGATCATGTCTCTGGAGGAGCGCTTGGCGGCGCCGATGGCCGCAGAGCCGGAAATGTGTTCGCTCAATATGGGTACAATGAATTTCGCGCTCTATCCGATAGCCGAACGCATTACAGACTGGACATACGATTGGGAGAAACAGTTTCTCGAAAACTCCGACGATCTGGTCTTCAAGAATACCCCTCGTGATATCGAAACCGTGCTGAGCGATCTGGGCCAAGCCAGGGGGGCTCGGTTTGAATTCGAGTGCTACGATGTGGGTCACCTTTACATGCTCCGGCATTTTGCTGACCGTGGACTGGTCGAACCCCCATTCTTCGTGCAGTTTGTTTTCGGTGTGCTGGGCGGCATTGGTGCTGACCCTGAAAACCTCACACACATGAAGCGAATAGCGGACAAGCTCTTCGGAGAGGATTACACATTTTCGGTCTTGGCGGCGGGCCGCCATCAAATACCCTTCGCAACAATGGCCGCTGCAATGGGTGGACATGTTCGTGTCGGTCTCGAAGACAGCCTGATGATCGCAAAAGGCAGGCTTGCAGAACGCAACGCGGATCAGGTGGTCAAGATAAGACGCATCGTGGAAGACCTTGGCCGTGAGCTGGCAAGCCCCGACGAGGTCCGGGCCATGTTGGGTCTCAAAGGCGCAGACAGGACGGCGATCTGAGATTTGGCCCGACTCGCATTCAGATCACCGTCGAAAGACGACGTCGCCCTGCTGAGCAATGCGCTTGCAAGTCTCGCGCGAGATCTCGGCGACCCATTCCTCGCAAGTGAGACCAGTTTGAGGCAGGCGCTTTTCGGACCTTGCCCTTCGGCCCGGGCACGCTTGGCCGAAAGAGGCAATCGAGTGGTCGGAGTCGTACTCTTCTCACCCGTATATTCCACCGCACAGGGCGGAGCCGGCGTATATGTGTCGGATGTCTGGGTGGCCTCTGACCTGAGGGGCGAGAATATCGGACGTGACTTGCTTCGCGACGCCGCGCAACGCGGCGCAGAGCTTTGGGATGCCCGATTCATGCGGCTCGTGGTCCATGACGACAATGCCCGCGCTGCTTTGTTTTACTCCAGACTGGGCTTTGCGCCGATCGATGGACAATCCACACTGGCTCTGACCGGCCTGGGATTTCAAACTTTGGGAGATCGATATGAAAGCGATTCTTGATGGTCGCCAAATCAAGCACGACCCGCAGAATTTCATGGCCAATGGTGTCATTTCACGCAGTCCGGAACAGCCTGCGCGGGTTGATGTGTTGAAAGCCGGAGCAGAGGCAGCAGGCTACGTTTTCGAAGAACCGAAAGATGTCGGGCTTGGCCCGATCGCAGCCATCCACAGCGCTGAGTATCTTACATTCCTCCAAACCATACACGCGCGATGGCTGCGCATTGAAGGAGCGGCGCCCGAGGTGATCCCGAATATCCACCCGGGCAACCGCACCGACAGCTATCCAAAATCCGCAATCGGACAGGCCGGCTATCATCAGGCGGACACAGCCTGCCCGATTTCTGCGGATACCTGGGAGTCTGCCTACTGGTCAGCGCAGACGGCGATAACAGGGGCTGATCTGGTCGCAGATGGCGATAGCGGCGTATATGCGCTCTGCCGTCCGCCGGGGCATCATGCCTTTACCGATTTGGCGGGTGGGTTCTGTTTTCTCAACAACTCGGCAATTGCGGCTGAACAGCTTCGTACAAAGGGATTCCGTCCTGCAATCCTCGATGTGGATGTACATCATGGTAATGGAACCCAAGGGATATTCTACAGACGTGCCGACGTTCTGACTGTATCGATCCACGCCGATCCGGCCCGATTCTATCCGTTCTTCTGGGGTCACGCCCACGAGCGTGGCGAAGGTGATGGACTGGGTGCGAATTTCAATTTCCCTCTCCCGCGCGGCACGGGCGATGACGACTATCTCGAGACACTGGAGGCCGCGCTTGCGCGTATCGCCGCTTTTGGAGCAGACGTTCTGATCGTGGCACTTGGCCTTGATGCCTCAATCAACGATCCGTTCAAGGGGTTGGCCGTAACGCAGGAGGGCTTTCGACGCATCGGAGACCGGTTGAGAAGCGAAAAACTTCCGATGCTCCTCGTTCAGGAAGGCGGCTACCTTTCAAGCTCACTTGGCGCCAATCTTACCTCTGTGCTGAAGTGTTGATCGAAGCATCAAGGTACTTCGACTTCAGACCAGGTACGCGGGCTGGACGCGGTGTTCGTGGAAGCATACTGCGTCACCGACGCGTCGTCAGGCAGTCTGTGTCCGCCAATTGCTGAACCCGATAAGCGGTTCTAAAGCGCGATTGCAGACCTCGTACGCTTGGCCGTCAATCGCACCTGTCTGCCTTTTTAGAATAGACACCTCCGCTCAGCGGCGAGAGACCGCTTGGTTCGCTTTTGATCCCTTCGCAAAAGGCCATGAGCGCGCTAGATTTGGACAAAGTCCGGAAAACGGACACGAGCAGCGGGATGGAAGAACATGCGTATTCGGTTGATCGCATCGGTTTTGGTCTCAATGTGCGGCTCCGCACAGGCTGGACCCGTTGATCAATCCGTCCGGCCATTGAGTCGCGCCGCAGATGACTCCCAAGTCAGCCGCAGCGCGGTGTCGCTGGTTTCGGTGGTTGCGCCACAGAACTCCTTACGCCCCGCGCTCAGGCCTGCGGTCACACCGAAACCGGAAACGCTGATCAATGCCGCAACGCAATCCGGCTTCAACGAGTGGATAAGAGGCTTCCGCACCCGTGCTTTACGGCAGGGCATTTCGGCGGACATTTTCGATCGCGCCTTCGCCAATGTGCAATACGAAGCCGACGTGATCCGCCGCGACCGCAACCAGTCGGAATTCACCAAGACGATCTGGGACTACCTCGACAGCGCCGCATCGGATACACGGGTGAACAACGGCAAGGCGGCGTTGCGCAAGCACGGTTCGTTGCTGGACCGGATCGAAGCGCAGTATGGCGTCGACAAGGATGTGATTGTCGCGATCTGGGGACTGGAATCGGCCTATGGCACCTTCCGTGGGTCGAACCCGGTGATTGGATCACTGGCGACGCTGGCCTATGACGCGCGGCGCAGCGATTTCTTCGAAGAACAGTTGGTTGAAGCGCTGAAAATCCTGCATAGCGGCGATGTGCGTCTTGCGAATTTCAAGGGAAGCTGGGCCGGAGCCATGGGACACACCCAGTTCATCCCGACCTCCTACCAATCGCTCGCCGTCGATTTCGACGGCGACGGAAAACGTGACATCTGGTCGGACGATCCCGCTGACGCGCTGGCCTCAACCGCGAACTACCTCGCCAAGAACGGCTGGGTCAAAGGCATGCCCTGGGGCGTCGAAGTGCGGATACCGCAGGGCTTTGACTACACGTTGGCGAACCGCGACATCCTGCGGATGCCCTCAGATTGGGCAAAGATGGGGATTGTCGACCTGGATGGTAACGCGGTGCCGGATCACGGGTCGGCTTCTGTTCTACTGCCCGCTGGGGCCAAAGGCGCGGCGTTCCTGATCTTCAAGAATTTCGACGTGATCGAAACCTACAACACCGCCGACGCCTATGTGATCGGGGTCGGTCATCTCAGCGACCGGATCACCGGCGCTGGTCCGATCCGCTCCGACTGGCCGCGCGAAGATCGCGCGCTGAGCTTTGCAGAGCGCAAGGAAATGCAGCGTTTGCTCACAGCCAAGGGCTTCGACACAAAGAAGATCGACGGCAAGATCGGACCGTTGACCATAAACGCGGTGCGCGCCTTCCAGACGTCGATTGGCGATGTCCCCGATGGCTACGCTTCTTTGAACATCCTCAAGAAACTGCGCTAGACTTTGGCGCAAAGGGATGGGTTGGGTCCCAACCCATGCGAGGCGCAAGGACTCCTATGGCAACCACATTGATCGTTCTGGCTCATCCCGAGCGCCGGTCTTTTAACGGCGCTTGGTCCGATGCGACCGAAGCTGCGGCACGGGCCCAAGGGGATCGGGTGCTGAGATCTGACCTGTGTCAGATGGGATTCGACGCCGTGGAACGGGCCGATCATTATCGGAATTGGCCGAAGGATACACCATTCGACCCGCTGAAGGCGCAGGAAGGCGCGGCAGCCGAGGGCGCCACGCCGACAGATGTTGCTACTGAGGTCGACAAGATCAGACAGGCCGACAGGATCGTGCTGCATTTTCCGCTTTGGTGGTTTGCGCCCCCCGCCATCCTCAAGGGCTGGTTCGAAAGGGCATTTCAGCACGGCGGACTGCACGACGTCGACAATCGCTTCGACAGCGGCCTCTGCCGGGGAAAGAGCGTTCTGATGTGCGTGACGACCGGATCGCGCGCTGAAGAAAGCGCTTTCAACGGGAAGGAAGGCGATGTGCGCCTGCTGCTTTGGCCAACAGCCTATACGCTGCGATACCTTGGGTTCGACGTTTTGGAACCGCTCGTAGTGCACGGCGTACATGGCTATCACCGTGGGGAACGGTTGACCGAGTTAACCGAACGGCTTGGGAACGTGCTGGTGAACCAGGCCGATGTGATGGCAGGGTTCGACGGGCACCCCCGTCTTTGTTTTAACGCCGACAGCGATTTCGATGAAACCGGGCGTCTGCGCGCCGACAGGCCCAGCTATTCTCCCTTCATCCGGACCACACAGGGCTGTTCAGACTAGACTGTTTGCACCGGGATCATGCGCAGCGTAGACGCCCCGATCATGGACGGCGAATCGTGACACCGTCCAACGCTTTCTTCGTCCACGTACGCCCCAGAGGGACCGAGATCATGATCCTGAATATCGACGTTCAGCTTGCCTACCAAGTGACGCAACGCACTGACATGCTGCTGCAGATCGAAGCCGCAGACCTGGACGATCAGACGCCGCTCGAGTCACAGTTGAACATGTCCGGTGTAACTGAAGTCGCGCGCGTCGCGGCGGATGATGGGATCGGTGAGCGCGTCTGGATTTCCGGGGATGGTGTATTTCGCTGTGACTATGCCGCGCGGGTCGCAATTGACCGTTCCGAGACCGATCTGAGCGCGTTGCATGGAACGGCCCCACACCTTTTGCCGGCAGAGGCGGTGCGGTATCTGATGCCATCGCGCTATTGTCCCTCGGACGAATTCCAAACCTTCGTGGCGGCGGAGTTCGGAGGACTGGAGGGCGGCGCGCGGATCACGGCGATCCGGGATTGGATCAACAGCGCATTCAGCTATGTCCCCGGAGTGAGCAACGCCCAGACCACGGCGCTTGACAGTTTTGTCCAGCGGCAGGGCATTTGCCGAGACTTCGCCCATGTCATGGTCACGCTGGCGCGGGCGTCCGCTATTCCGGCACGCTTTGCAAGCGTCTATGCGCCCGGCGTCAATCCGCCCGACTTCCATGCGGTGGCTGAGGTGTTCCTTGAGGGGAATTGGCACCTCGTTGATGCCACCGGGATGGCTGCGGCCAACGAGATTGCGCGGATCGGCGTCGGTGCGGATGCTGCGAATGTGGCGTTTCTGAACGTCTTTGGTCAGGCCGGCTTTGTGTCACAATCCGTTTCAATCCGTACGGAGTAGCGACGCCTGCGTTCAGGTCTCTGTGAGGTCTGTCCAATGAAATGCGTTCTGGAAGGCTGCGATGCGGCCAACGGACGGCAGCGAAAAATGACTGCCCAGAACAACGCAATCGGCTTCGGATGCGGTTTCCAGGAGGCGCCGCCGGGATTTCACCGCCTGTTCAGCATCGACGTCGAACCGGAAGTGCCATTCAGGATGCCAGCACTGCGCCGCGGTGTGCAGCGCGTCGCCCGTGACAATCGCCTCTTTGCCTCTGCTGGCGACCCTAACCGAGACATGGCCCGGGGTGTGTCCGGGTGTCGGAATGAGGCTTACACAATCGTCCAGAATATGCCCTGCATCGACGAGTTCCGCCTGTCCTGCTGCAATCACGGGCAAGACGCTCTCAACGTAGAGGTCGGTGTTTCGCACTTTCTGCACGGATTCATCCGCTGCTGGCATCAGGTACCTCGCCTTTGGGAAAGTCGGTACCCAGCGCCCATCTTCAAGCCGGGTGTTCCAGCCGACATGGTCGGTATGGAGATGGGTGCACAATACATAGTCGATATCACTCACTGTCAGACCCGCCGCCGCCAAAGATGACAGGAACCGCGTATCGGACCGTTTGTGCCAGTCAGGGAAAGTCGGAACCGTTTTGTCATTGCCAACACAGCTGTCGATCAGAATCCGGTGATGCGGCGTGATCAGAAGAAACCCCTGAACCGGAAGGATGAGGCGACCGGTTTCTCTGCAGATACAGCCGGGAACGTGGTTTTCTATGATCCGCGCGACATCGGCACCGGCATTCGGAAACAGTTCTTCGGGCGCCATGAACGGGCCGTGCATGTCAAGAAGCCTCCAGACTTCGACTTCTCCGATCCTACACAGCATGGCGGTGCCTCTTCCTTATCAGCGAGCTACTCCGGAACGCAGGTTTCACCCCTGAAACAGGACATAACCTGTCGTTCCTGGGCATCGGACGGTTCGGAATACGTCATACCCGGACAGGGGCCGATCTCCATCACCCACACTTGGCCGTCCTTCCGAAGAAATGTCAGATGCAGTCCCTTTGTCGTGGCACCGCACCACGGGCCAAGACAGGACACGCGCAGGATCACGTCGCGTTCAAAGGGTTTGGTAAAACCATCGCGGGTGAGGGACCGACCTGCCAACCAGGCTGGGATTTCGACGCTGTCGCGCATCCACGATTGGCGTTGGTCCATCCGGTTGGGCAACGCGGACTCTTCGAAGTGAAGTTCACCGCGTACAACGATGTAGGTTTGGTCTGACTGTGCCGCCCGCGCGTAATCGCGGGCGATGTCGGGTGCCATGCAACTCAATGCCCACGACGGCTGGGCCAATGCGGCAAACGCTGCAAAAAGACCCGACCGGAGGATCACAGGTGATCCTTGAACGCCGCAAGGACACGTTCGTAAACGTGCCGTTTGAACGGAACGATGTTGTTAATGAGCCGATCCGGCTGCATCCATTGCCAGCGGCTGAATTCCTGATGCTCGGTGGCGATATCCACCTGGTCATCCCGCCCGTTGAACCGCATCAGGAACCATTTCTGTTCCTGCCCGCGATACCTCCCCTTCCACAGCTGGCCGACGAGATCGTGCGGCAGGTCATAAGGGATCCAGTCTTTGGTCTCAGCCTCGACCTTTACGAGGTCAGCCGTAACGCCGGTTTCCTCCCAAAGCTCGCGCAGCGCGGCGTCGCGGGGGCTTTCACCTTTGTCCACACCGCCCTGGGGCATCTGCCAGGCAGGTCCCGGATTGTCGATGCGCTGGCCTACAAAAACATGGCCATCCCGGTTGACGAGCATCACGCCGACACAGGGACGGTATGGGAGACGGGCAATGTCTTCGGGGGTCATCTTGAGGCTTTCGTCAGGATGCGGCGCGGGACGGCCCGCGCCGCATTTGGCTCAGTCTTTCGAGGGTTGAAGGGCGGTCAGACCCTTGAGGATGTCGATGGCATAGGCCAACTGGTAGTCCTCTTCGCGCAGCGCAGCCGCAGCTTCGGCCTTGGCGCGATCAGCCTCAATCTGCTGAATCTCATCCTCGGTCAGGCTGTCATTGTCGAGGCTGCCGCGGAGGTCTGCCTCGGAGCGGTTGAAGACGTTGGTCTCTTCATCGTCCTCTTCGCTTGCTTCGGGACGGCGCGGTTGGGCAACGACAATATCCGGTGACACGCCAAGCGCCTGGATCGAACGCCCCGACGGTGTGTAGTAGCGCGCGGTGGTCAGGCGCATGGCACCGTCGCCCCGCAGCGGCATAACGGTCTGGACAGACCCCTTACCGAAGGACTTTGTGCCAACGACAATGGCCCGACGGTGATCCTGCAGCGCGCCCGCAACAATCTCCGACGCGGAAGCTGAACCGCCGTTGATCAGCACAACGATGGGCTTGCCCTCGGCAAGGTCACCCGGCGTCGCATTATAGCGGTCACCATCTTCAGGATTGCGGCCACGGGTACTGACGATTTCGCCCTTGTCGAGGAAGGCATCGCTGACCCGGATCGCCTGGTTCAGAAGACCACCGGGGTTGTTGCGAAGATCGAGAACGATCCCTTCGACATTCTCCATTCCGCCTGCCGCTTCGACCTGTTCGGCAAGACCTTCTTCGAGGTTGGAATAAGTCTGGTCGTTGAAGGTGGTCACACGGAGCACGACGGCATCGCCCTGAAGTCGGGTGCGCACGGCCGTCAGCTTGATCGTGTCGCGAATGATCGACACGTCGAACGGTTCGGTTTCACCTTCACGGACAACAGTGATGATGATTTCCGATCCGACAGGTCCCCGCATCATGTCGACCGCTTCGTCAAGCGTCAGGCCCAGAACGGATTCGCCGTCAACATGCGTGATGAAATCACCCGCTTCGATTCCGGCCGCATCGGCAGGCGTGCCATCGATGGGGGAGACCACTTTGACAAACCCGTCTTCCTGAGTGACTTCGATCCCGAGACCACCGAACTCGCCGCGCGTCTGGACGCGCATATCGGCTGCATCATCCGGCGAGAGGTAGCTGGAATGCGGATCGAGAGAGGTGAGCATGCCGTCAATGGCGGCTTCGATCAGATCGCCTGCATCCACCTCTTCGACATATTGTGCGCGGATCCGTTCAAAAATGTCACCAAACAGGTCAAGCTGTTCGTAGACGCTTGTGGAACGGGCGCTTTCCTGCGCGATCAGTGGGCCGACGAACTGGGTCGTGGCCACGATGCCCGCAAGTGTGCCGCCCATGGCCGCCATGACTACTTTTTTCATTCGGTCCTTCCCTTATCATCTGTGAACCACCCGAGGGGGTCCTCCGGCGTGTCGCCGAGTCTGACCTCTATATAGAGCGTTTCGGACAGCGCTTCGCCAGCCCTTTCACCGGATGGTGATTGAATATCGTCCGGGCTGCCCTCCGGCCCGCCCATCAAACCAACAGGGCTGCCTTCGGGAAGCACCTCGCCGGTCTCTCCGAATACGGTATCCAAACCGGCAAAGACGAAGAGGATATCCGGCTCGGGTTCAAGAATACTCACCAGGCCGTAATCCAGCAGCGGACCCCGGTAACGGATCGTTGCGGCCGTCGGTGTCGTGACCAGCGCGCGCGGCCGGGTCGCAATCAGAACACCGGGGCGGGTCACGCCCGCTGCGTCGGTTTCACCAGCGCGGCGCAGAATCTCGCCGGCCACAGGCAGCGGCAGCGTGCCCTTGCGGTTGCGCGTGGCGGGCAGATCAAGGTCAGTTTCGTTTTCTGAGATCTGGCTCAGACCAGCCGCAAAACCATCGAGTGTCTCCGTCGCCGCGATCAGCAGAGCCGTCTTGACAGGATCCTCTGTGAATTTACGCGGCAGATCGGTGCGGTCGGCCATTGCCTGGCTGAGTTGTGCGCGCGCGGCCTGGACATTCGCCAGACCTGATTGAAGCGTATTCGCGGCGTCCTGCTGAAGCTGTCGCAACACGGACGCTTCCTCGACATCGGCGCGCAGGTCTGCGGCCGCATCCGAAAGCGCCGGTGTGACCGACGCCATCAGCAGACCTGCCCGCGCGGCGCCGATCGGGCCATCCGGATGCACAAAGCTCTTGGGACCGGCGGTATTCCCGAGCGCAGACAAGGCCGCAAGCAGCCGGGTCACTTCCGCATCGCGTGCGTCAAGGTCGCGGCGGAGTTCGGTTTCCCGGATCGACGCAGCCCTGAGCCCGTCCCGCATCGCGGCGAGTCCTGTCTCAAACGCCTGCACCGCTTCGGTCAAAGCGCGGACCCTGTCGCGCGCGGTGTCAGCCGCATCGAGCCGGGCCGTGGCCTCTTCCAGCTGACGCATCGCGCTCTTCGCCGCTTCGGCGGGTGTCTGCGCCGCAATCGGTGTGCCAATCAGGCATATTAGAACTGCCAGGAGCCTCATGTGCGGATCAGGCTTGCCCCGGTCATTTCCTGTGGCTGAGGCAGCCCCATCAGAGCCAGCAGCGTCGGTGCCAGATCGGCCAATCGCCCATCGGCAAGCGAGGCTCCCTCTGGCCCACCGAAAAGCACTACGGGAACGAGGTTGGTTGTATGCGCAGTATGTGGCCCGCCGGTTTCGGGATCGACCATGGTTTCACAATTGCCATGGTCAGCTGTGACGATCATCGCGCCCCCAGCTTTTTCGACAGCGGCCAGAACCTTGCCCAGACCGGCGTCCACCGCTTCACACGCCTTGATCGCCGCATCCAGATCACCCGTGTGCCCGACCATGTCGGGATTTGCATAGTTGGTGACGATCAGATCGTACCCAGCCTCCACCGCCGCGACGAATTTCTCGGTCACTTCTGCGGCAGACATTTCAGGTTGCAGGTCATATGTAGCCACGTTCGGGCTCTTTGGCATGAACCGGTCTTCCCCCGCTTCCGGGGTTTCCTGCCCACCGTTGAGGAAGAAAGTGACATGCGGATACTTTTCAGTTTCGGCAAGCCGGTACTGCTTCAGCCCGTGTTTCGCCACCCATTCGCCCAAGGTATTCACGATCTCCTGCTTGGGATAGGCAGTGGTCATGTAGGCATTGTGAGCCGTCGAATAATCCACCATGCCCAGAAGCGCTGAAAGCTGCGGTCGCTCGCGGTCAAAACCCTCGAAATCAGACGCGCCAATCGCGGCGAGGATTTCGCGCGCGCGGTCAGCACGGAAATTGAGGCAAAAGAACCCGTCACCCTTCGTCAGCCCGGTGTAGCCCCCAATCACGCGCGGTTCGATGAACTCGTCGCTCTGATCTGCGGCATACGCGTCGGCAACAGCCTGCTGTGCCGTGTCGGCCCCGATTCCCTGTCCTGTGATCATCGCATCATAGGCGCGCTTCACACGGTCCCAGCGGGTGTCGCGATCCATCGCGAAGTACCGCCCGATGACGGTGCCAATCGATGCGGTGTCAGGAAGCGAACTGGCCAGATCATCTACAAAGCCGCTGGCCGAGGTCGGTGCAACGTCTCGTCCGTCAGTGATCGCGTGGATGACCACAGGCACACCCTGATCGGTCAGAAGTTTTACCGCGGCCTTGATATGGCTGATATGCCCATGCACACCTCCGTCCGAGACGACGCCCATCACATGCGCACGGCCTCCTGACTCTTTGACCTTTTTCGCGAAATCGAGGATCGCGGCGTTCCCGAAAAAGCTGCCATCTTCGATGGCGAGGTCGATCTGACCAAGATCCATCGCCACAACGCGGCCCGCTCCGATATTGGTATGCCCTACCTCGGAATTGCCCATCTGCCCGCTTGGCAGGCCCACGTCCGGACCATGTGTGACGAGCGTCGCATGGGGACATGTGGCCATCAGATGATCCATCGTCGGCGTGTTCGCCAGTTTCGGCGCATTTGCGGTGGGGTCGTCGCGCAAGCCCCAGCCGTCCAGGATGGTCAAAACGACAGGTTTCGGGGTTGTCATATGCGGTGTCCTCTGCTCGACCCGGCCTTGAGCGGGGTTTAGCAGAGGTGTCACCGGATGTGGAGAGGCCGCTTATCCGTATACATTGAACCGCTCACGCAGTCCGACCGTTTTCGGGCGCCTCCCGGCCCATTTGACAATGACCAAGCAGGGCAAGGCGCTAGCCGAACATCCGCCACCCTGCCAACCAACGGGTCAGGGTGGTGAGCGCACACAGTGCCGCGAAGGTATAAGCAAGCCAAGGGAACGCCGCCGGGAAAAGACACATCGCCACGAAGAGCGCGATGGTTTCAGTGCCTTCAGTCAGACCGCCAAGATAGAAGATGCCTTTGGTCGGATACTGATCGGAGGTGATGCCGCGTTTTTCGGCGATGATCGAGAACGCAAGGAAACTCGATCCGGTGCCAATGAAACTGCATATCAGCAGGGCGGCAGGAAGCGCGTTCGTCATCGGATCATGCAGAGCGAACCCCAGCGGAAACAGGCCGTAGAACATGAAATCAAGCGCAATGTCGAGAAACGCCCCCCGATCCGTTGGTCGGGTCAACCGTGCGACTGCGCCATCAAGGCCATCTGCAAGCCGGTTGAGAGCGAGGCAGGTCAGGGCAGTTGCAAAAAGGCCCGCAGCAGCGGCGAGCACACCGATGATCCCGAAACCGAATCCGATCAAGGTGATCTGATCGGCGCTGACCCCATGCGCGACAAGCCATCGGGCCGGGCGGTCGACGGCACGTTTGACGAATGGCAAGAGGGCGGCATCGAGCATTACCGGTGTCCTTATCAGAGGTCGGACATGGCATTATCGGGCCGAACGACGCGGGTACACTGAAATCTTGCACACCTGTTTGTCATTTGACCGGAGGCCGGAAACGCTGGTTTTTTCCACGCCATTCGGTAAGTGAACCTCAACGATCAAAGGAAAGACCCGTTATGCGCCTGTTGTTTGCCGCCCTTTTTGCCACCATGACGGCGGTCGCCGTACAGGCCGAACCAGATCCGACCGATTGGGAGGCCGTAACAGAAGAGGCGCGCGGGCAAACGGTTTACTGGAATGCTTGGGGTGGCTCGGACACGATCAACAGCTTCATTGGTTGGATCGGAGATCGGGTACAGGATGAGTACGGCGTCACACTCGAGCATGTGAAGCTTTCCGACACAGCCGAGGCAGTCAGCCGCGTTCTGGCCGAAAAGACGGCCGGAAAGGATGAGGGTGGCGCGGTCGATATGATCTGGATTAACGGCGAGAATTTTGCTGCGATGAAGCGGCAGGATCTTCTGTTTGGTCCCTGGGTCGAGTCGATGCCGAGCTGGGCCAAGGTGGATGTGGCAGGCAAGCCAGCGGTGATTTCCGATTTCACCGTGCCGACCGACGGGCTCGAAGCGCCCTGGGGCATGGCGCAGGTGGTTTTCTATTATGATGCCGCGCGGCTCGAGACGCCGCCGACGACAATGAACGCCCTAGCAGACTATGCAGCGTCCAATCCGGGTCGGTTCACCTATCCCCAGCCCCCCAACTTCCTTGGATCGACATTTCTCAAACAGGCGCTGATCGAGTTTGTACCGGACATGTCGGTCCTTCAGGCCCCGGAGGAGGAAGCCGACTACGAGGCCGTGACAGCTTCGTTCTGGACATTTCTTGACGATCTGACCCCAACGCTTTGGCGTCAGGGGCGTGCCTATCCACAGAATGAATCTCGCCAGATCCAGCTCATGGCAGATGGTGAGATTGACCTGGCGATAAGCTTCAATCCCAATGAAGCCAGCAACGCGATCGCCAACGGCCAACTTCAGAACAGCGTTCGCAGCTACGTGATGGATGCCGGCAGTATCGGAAACGCAAGTTTTGTCGCGATCCCTTACAACGCCAGTGCAAAGGCAGGCGCTATGGTTGTGGCGAACTTCATGATGTCGCCAGAGGCGCAGGCCATGATGCAGGATCCGGAGGTCTGGGGACTGGGCACCGTTCTGGACATTGCCAAACTATCGGACGACGAACGCGCGAAGTTCGAGGCGCTCGAGATGGGCGTCGCGACACTTCCGCCCTCGGAACTCGGTGCCACCCTGCCAGAACCACATCCAAGCTGGATGGTCCGCCTGGAAGAGGACTGGGCAGAGCGTTACGGCGTCGCGCAATAGGCGCACGGCGTGTCCACCAGCTGTGACCCGGCAACGCGGCGTGCCAAACTGCTTCCCTGGGCGCCGGTTCTGACACTTGCTGTCATGGTTGGGCCTGTGGTTGCCGGCGTTTTGGGCACTCTGGCACCGGCATTCGGATACCTGCCTGCGCTGGGTGGCGACAATTTCGGTCTCGCTGCATTTCGCATGCTCTTTGAATGGCCCGGTGTCTTCCGCGCGTCTGTCCTGAGCGTGACTACCGGAGTCGCTGCAACCGTGCTGTCGCTGTTGGTGGTTGTGTTGATCTGCGCCTCTTGGAGTGGCACGCGGGCTTTTCAGATTATCGAGCGGATGCTCTCTCCACTTCTTTCGATCCCGCACGCCGCCGCCGCCTTCGGGCTTGCGTTCCTGATCGCACCGTCCGGGTGGATATCGCGGGCCACCTCTCCCTGGCTGACCGGCTGGGAGAGGCCGCCCGACATTCTGATCCTGCAGGATCCTTTTGGTCTTTCGCTTATTGCCGGTCTCGTCGTCAAAGAAGTGCCTTTCCTTCTCTTGATGACGCTGGCAGCGCTCAATCAAATCCGCACTGCGCAAGCCCGGGATACCGCGCTCGCGCTGGGGTATGCGCCGGTAACGGCTTGGATCAAGACCGTGTTCCCCAGAGTCTACGCGCAGATCCGACTACCGGTTTTTGCTGTTCTCGCGTTTTCGATGACGGTGGTGGATGTGTCGCTGATCCTTGGACCGACGACGCCGCCGACGCTCGCGGTTCAGATTCTGAAATGGATGAACGACCCGGATCTGAACATGCGGTTCCTGGCGTCGGCGGCTGCCGTCTGGCAGTTGGGTCTGGTGATTGGAACACTGATCCTGTGGCGTCTCGCGGAACGGCTGATGGCGGGCCTGGGGCGAAACTGGGTGATTTCCGGTGGCCGGGGCGGCGCGACGGGCCTTTTTCGGGGAGTGTCGCTTGGCGCGGCCGCACTGAGCGCTGGTGCCATTTTCTTTGGTCTGCTCGGACTTTCTGTCTGGTCCTTTGCCGGGTTCTGGAGCTTCCCCGACCTTCTCCCCGCTGCGTTTTCCACCAAAACATGGATGCGCCATATGATGAACCTGTGGCCAATAGTGACGGAGACACTTGTCATTGCGTGCGCGGCAACCATGGTTGCGCTTGTCCTGACCCTTGCCTGCCTTGAAGCGGAAGAGCGGCACGGATTGAGACCAAGCACAAAGGCTCTCTGGCTGCTTTATGTGCCCCTGATCGTACCGCAGATCGCATTTCTGACCGGGCTTCAGACACTGGCGATCTTTACCGGTATCGACGGAAACCGGATTGCAGTGATCGTGGTGCATGTCATCTTTGTGCTTCCTTATGTGTTCCTGTCTCTGGCAGACCCGTTCCGCAACTGGGATGCTCGCTATGGTCACGTTGCGCGAGCACTTGGAGCGGGATGTGACGGAGTTCTTTGGCGCGTTCGTCTGCCCATGCTGCTGCGCCCTATCCTGATTGCCTCTGCCGTAGGTTTTGCCGTGTCCATCGGACAGTTCTTACCGACGCTCCTTGCAGGGGCCGGACGGGTGCAGACTCTCACGACCGAAGCCGTCGCTCTGGCATCCGGGGGTGATCGTCGCGTGATTTCGGTGTATGCGCTGAGCCAGACAGCGCTGGCGCTTCTGCCTTTTGCTCTGGCGCTTCTTTTACCTGCCATTGTCTGGCGCAATCGCAGGGGGCTGCGCCATGCCTGAACCCGGACTGACACTCGAGAACGTCATCATCCGCCGCGACGGGCATGTCCTGGTCGAGATCTCGGATAATGTTGCACCGGGTGAGGTGCTGACAGTGATGGGCCCGAGCGGGTCCGGGAAAAGCACCCTGCTGTCATATGTCATCGGGACACTGGATACGACCTTTTCGGCGCAGGGGCGTGTCGTGTTGAACGGTGCCGACATAACCGACCTGCCGCCCGAGGCGCGGCATGTCGGGATTCTGTTTCAGGATGAATTGCTCTTTCCGCATCTGTCGGTTGGGCAGAACCTTGCCTTCGGGCTGCACGCGTCAGTCAAGGGGCGCCCGGAACGTATGCGCCGGATCGAATCGGCACTCGAGGATATCGGCCTCGCAGGATTTGCCGACCGCGACCCAGACACACTGTCCGGCGGCCAGAAAGCGCGGGTGGCATTGATGCGTATGCTGCTGTCGGCACCAAAGGCGTTGTTGCTCGACGAACCATTTTCGCGACTGGATACAGAGCGCCGCGATCAGATCCGCACGCTTGTATTTGAACAGGCTCGTGCGAAGGGCTTGCCTGTGCTGCTCGTGACCCATGACACCGCTGACGCAGATGCGGCGGGGGGGCGCGTTCACCGGCTTGATTGATGGGAAATCAGACGACCGTCTTTTGCGCTTTCGGTCCGCCGCCAGTTCGCAGGATCAAGGCGTGCCCCATCTCGGCAGGCAGGATCATTGCGCATTTGGCATAGCGAGGAACCATACGCGCTGGCTGCAATGTCGCCCGCCAGAGCCATTCCATAGCGATGGCGCGCACCCATTTTGGCGCCCGGATTTGCGTTCCGGTGAAGAAATCGAGTCCCGCGCCGATCGAGACAAAGCCGACTTCCGGCAGTTTCCGCCGCCCGTAGGCCGCGAACAGTTCCTGCTTGGGAGCTCCAAGCGCAAGAAACGCGACATCGGCACCGCTATCCTCAAGTTCAGCAAGAACCTTGTCCGCGGACGTCCCGGTTGGATCGAAACCCATCGGAGGAGAGATCGTCGTCACCACCCGCGCGCCGGGGATTTCGTGCTCGAGATATGATTTGGCACCTGCCAGAGCCGCATCGGTGCTTCCGACGAGCGCCAATGTCTTCGACTGGGCCGCAGCGATCTTGGTGATCGGGAGAATGGCATCCGAACCCGGGATCAACTCTACCGGACGGCCCGCCATATGCGAAAGCCAGACAATTGGATTACCGTCAGCCACAACGATATCCTGTTCCGCGTAGGCATCCCGGAACCGGGCGTCGGCACGCAGTTTGACCAGATGGTCAAGATTGATGGTGGCGAGCGAAAAACCTTCGCCTTCTTGGAACCGGCGGGTCAGTTCGCGGGTCAGTGTGGCCCAATCGGGCACGTTGACGGGTACATCGAATGCCTGCCCCCAAAAGCGCATACACGCCTCCTGTTCGATCTTTGTGGTACGGGTTACTGAACTCATTGGGCCAAATCGGGGCGGAAGCGCTGCAAAATCAAGACATGATATAAAGAATACGCTGCATTGCCGCGAGAAAAACCAGATTTGTCGAATTATGACCATTATTGAGTGCTTTAACGAGCGCGTTACCAGTGCAGGCCAAAGAGCAGACCCGTGAGCCAGAGATCGAACCCAATAGCACGCAGCCCGTCCTGCGACTGCGCCCCATGGGAGGTCGCAGCGTGACAGGTGTTGTGTCGATCATCGGATGTGGCTTTGTGGCCGACCTGTACATGCGGTCACTGCAGGCAATGGATGGACTGACGGTTGCGGGCGTGTACGACCGCGATCCTGCGCGGTTGAAGAAATTCTGCGATCACTGGTCTCTGACGGCGGTCGGATCACTGGAAGAGTTGTTGGATCAGCACCCCCGCAATGGGGTGGTTCTGAACCTGACCAATCCATCAGCGCATTTTGAGATCAACTCGGCCTGCCTCGCTGCGGGGTGCCACACCTATTCGGAAAAGCCGCTGGCGATGACAGTGGACGAAGCGAAACAGCTGCATCGGCAGGCGGAAAAGGCCGGGCTTATGCTCGCCTCAGCACCGTGCAGTGTTCTGGGAGAAGCCGCGCAAACGCTGGGACACGCGCTCCGCAATGGCATCGCCGGTCCTGCTCGCGCGATCTATGCAGAGCTGGATGACGGATTTGTACCACAAGCGGCGTATAAGAAATGGATCTCGGAATCCGGTGCGCCGTGGCCCTATGAAGATGAGTTCCGCGTCGGGTGCACACTGGAACATGCGGGCTACTATCTGGGTTGGCTGATCTCATGGTTCGGCTCGGTCCGCACGGTCGTCGCCGCGTCGGCTGAGACCATCCCCGACAAAGAAGGGACCGGCCCCTTTGCGCCGGACCTGTCAGTTGCAACGCTGTTCTTTGAAAACGGGCCGATGACACGTCTGACCTGCTCAATCGTAGCCCCCCACGATCATCAGATTCGGATCATCGGCGATGACGGAGTCCTTTCCTGTAAGGCGGCATGGGACAACAGTGCAAAGGTGACATTTGCCAAGCGGATGACGATACGCCGCCGGTTGATGGAATCCCCATTCCCAAAGACTGTGAAGCTTTCTCAGCCGACACACCCCAAGGTCAAACGCTGGGGGGCTGCGGCGATGAACTTCATGCTTGGGCCGGAAGAAATGCTGGATGCGATAAATGCCGGTCGACCCTCACGCCTGTCCAACGACTTCGCGCTGCACATGACCGAAGTAACACTGGCCATGCAGAACGCCGGTGAGACCACAGGTGCTCAGGCGATGACAACCCGCTGCAATCCCATGGAACCGATGCCATGGGCGATGTGAGACGAATCCTGATCACGGGCGCGTCCGGTTTCATCGGTCAGGCGACCGTAAAGGCCGCTCTGAACGCGGATCTTGAGGTCGTCGCGGTTCAGAGGCGTCCCGGGCCCGAACAGGCGGGCATATCTTACGTGTTTACGGACCTGACCCAACGGACCGCCATTTCAGATCTCAGCGAAGCGATGCAGAACTGCGATGCGGTCATTCATCTGGCTGCCGCGATGTCTGGCGATCCGACCGATCACAAGCGTCTGACCATCGGCGGAACCGAACACGTTATTGAAGCGATGCAGCAGGCAGGGGTCGGGCATCTGACTCTGGCAAGTTCCTTGGCCGTGTACGACACCCGCCAGATTCCCATAGGTGGTGAGTTGACCGATGACTGTCCGCTTGAACATCCGTCAATGTCGCGCGACTCCTATTCCGGAGCAAAAGTCAGGCAGGAATCATTGGCCCGGGCCGCACGCTTCAAGAGCCTTTCCATCCTGAGGCCCGGGATCGTCTATGACGAAGAACACCTGTGGAACGGGCATCTTGGTATTGGGCTTGGCCCCGTTCTTCTGCGCATCGGAAACAACGACCCTCTGCCGCTTTGTCACGTAGAACGCTGTGCAAAAGCGTTGGTTCTGGCAACACTCCATCGCGTGAATGGCACCTTCACGCTTGTCGATCCCACGCTTCCAACCCGAGGCCAGGTTATAGGCGCGTTGCAAAAAGCGGGCTGGCCCAAAGCGGTCGTTCCTGTGCCGTGGCAAATCCCATTTGGTCTGGCCCGTTTGTTACGACCTGTTTCCGGCAACCTCCCGGGACTCCTTCGTGAGGCGGTACTGCGTCAGCGGTTGTTGCCCATGCAGTTCCGGCTGCGCGCGCCATTTGGCGAAGATCAACTCCCCGACCCCGCACCCGACTGGGGAGAGTTCGCATGACCCTGCAAAAAATTGCATATCTGACGGGAGAGTATCCGCGCGCCAGCGATACATTCATTCAGCGTGAGGTGGCAAACCTGCGGGCGCTGGGGCACGAGGTACTGACCTGCTCAATCCGCACAACCGGCTCGGAGCATCTTGTCGGACCGGAACAGCGTGAAGAGCACAAACGGACTTTCAAGGTGCTTGATGCTGTGCGTAACCCGGTCACGACAATTAAGGCGCACATACGTTGGATGAAGTCGCCTGGACGGTATCTCTCTGCTTTGGCGCTGGCTTGGCAGACTGCGCCGAAAGGTGTGAAGGGCAGACTCTATAATCTCATCTATTTCATCGAAGCCGGAGTTCTTGCCTCGAAGCTTGCCGATGAAGAGGTCACGCATCTGCACAACCACATCGCTAAAGCTTCATGCACGGTCGCGATGCTGGTTGGAGCCCTGTCAGATATCCGTTGGAGCTTTACGATTCACGGACCTGATATCTTCTTCGAACCCCATCATTGGCGGATCGATGAGAAGGCCGCACGGGCATCCTTTGTGGCCTGCATCAGCCATTTCTGTCGTTCACAATTGATGTGTTTCGCTGATCAGCAACACTGGAGCAAGCTTCATCTCGTACATTGCGGCGTCGATCCTTCGCGCTATGCACCGGACTCCAATCGCTCCGGTTCCACAGCTTTGTTTGTAGGTCGCCTCGCGGACGTGAAAGGTGTTCCTGTTCTGATTGAGGCCGTGTCGCAGCTTTCCGGAAAGCATCCCGATTTGACGCTGCGCCTTGTCGGCGATGGCCCGGACCGGGCCACACTCGAAGCGGAAGTCGTCAGGCGCGGTTTGCAGGACCGTGTGCACTTCCTGGGATACAGATCACAAACCGAGGTGGCCGCGGAACTGTCCCGGACAGATGTATTCGTCCTGCCGAGTTTTGCCGAGGGCGTGCCCGTTGTTCTGATGGAGGCCATGGCGGCACAGGTTCCGGTCCTGACAACAAGGATCGCCGGGATACCGGAACTGGTTGAAGACGGCGTTTCCGGAAGACTGGTCCCGCCCGGTGACGTCACTGCCTTTGCCGAAGCGCTTGACGCGTTGCTGTCCGACGGCGCCTTGCGAGTACGCTATGGGACGTCCGGGCGGGCCAGGGTTGTGGCAGAGTACGATGCTGCACAGGAAGCGCGCTGGCTGTCCGAGCTGATCTGTTCGTACGCGAATGATGGGCCGAAACCCGGCCTTCGCCCCAGTGAAGGGTTAAGTTGATGAGTGTCGATGTTGTTCTGATAGGCCGGAATGAAGGGGACCGTCTGGTCAAATCCCTTGCCTCTGTCATGCCTCAGGCGCGACGGGTTGTTTATGTCGACAGCGGATCGACGGATAACAGCGTCGCCCATGCCGAGTCCGTAGGAGCGACCGTGGTCGCACTTGACATGTCGGTTCCTTTCACCGCCGCACGCGCACGAAACGTGGGGTTCGCGGCATTGATGGAAGCACCGGAACCGCCCGAGTTCGTACAGTTCCTTGATGGTGACTGTATCATGGCTGCCGGTTGGCTGGATGCCGGCGAGGCCCGGCTTCGGGAGAACTCCGAACTTGGGCTTTTGACCGGACTTCAGGCTGAACTGAATCGGAACATAACCGTCTTCAATCAGATGTCGGACGTCGAATGGAAGCGACCGGCGGGTGAGATCGACGCCTGTGGCGGCAACATGATGGTCCGTGTTTTAGCGTTCCAAGCGGTTGATGGCTTTGATCCGACGGTGATCGCTGCCGAGGATGACGAATTCTGTACAAGGCTGCGCAAGGCAGGGTGGAGGCTGATCAGGATCGAACGGGACATGTGCCTCCATGACGGCGGTCATCTGAGGTTTGAACAATGGTGGAAACGCGCTGAACGCACCGGACATGGATTTGCGCAGGTGGGTCACATGCACCCGGAATACTTCGTACGGGAACGTCGCAGAGGTTGGATCTACGGCTTACTCTTGCCGTTCATCGCGGTTTTCGGAGCGGTCTCGTCGCCTGCCGTGCCAGTGCTGGTTCTCGGGGTATATGCCCTGTCTTTCTTCAAAACGATGCGGGGCTTGCAGGGGATCGGATTGCCCGCGGATGAGGCCCGGCGACATTCCATCTTCCTGACGCTGTCCAAGTTTCCAAATCTCATTGGCATGATCCGCTTTCACTGGCGGCGTCTGAGCCACGCGCAGATGCGCATTATCGAATACAAGTAAGGGGTGAGACGAATGGCGTCTTCCAAGATCCGCGTGGGCCTTATCGGGGCCGGGTATATCGCAAGTTGGCATGCAGACGCGCTCCGCGCGACCGACGGTGTCGAGATCACAGCCGTATGCGACCCATCTTCAGCGGCAGCAAGGTCGCTGGCAGACGGGTTGGGTGTGCAAGTGTTTGCGGACGTATCCGACCTGATTGAGGCTCGGGTTTGCGATGCCGTTCACATTCTGACGCCGCCACACCTGCATCACACGCTGGCAATCCAGTGCCTGAAAGGCGGGTTACACGTGCTTGTCGAAAAGCCGGTTGCGACGTCGGCGGAAGAAACTTCAGAAATCGAAGCGGTCGCCCGGGAAAACGGAGTCCGCTTTCATCCCGGGCACAACTTCATGGGGCTTCCCTCCTACGAGCGGCTCAAGGCGATGCTTACGAAAGGCGAGTTGGGCCGGGTGTCTGTGGCCGAGGTCCATTGGTGTCTGCCGCTCGCGCCTCTGCGGTCCGGTCCATTCGGGATCTGGTTGCTGCGGGAGCCGAAGAACCTTCTGCTGGAACTTGGACCTCACCTGATGGGATTCATCGTCGATTTGTTCGGTGCTCCTGACATCCAGTCCGTGCATCTCTCCAAACCGGTTGATCTGCCGGGGGAAGACACACGCCATCAGGCTTGGCGCATCATGGCACAGGCTGGGGGCGTGGATGTGTCGCTGACCATTTCAATGGTCGAGACGATCGACGATCGATCCTTGACGCTGCGGGGGTCATCCGGGCGGGCACGACTGGATTTTGCGGCCGACACTCTGGTGGTGGAACGGGAAAATGCGTCGGATCTCGTCTTGAATCCGTTGCGGAAGCAGCTTGACCTCAGTTGGCAGCACCTGTGCGAAGGCGTTGGCAACACGTTAACGCAGGTCGCTTCGCTGAACCGCAAATCGCCCTACGCGCTGAGCTTTCAGGGAATGAACGCGGCGATCTATGATGCGCTTCGGAGTGGGAAAACGCCGGACGACAGGTTTTCCGGCGCAAGTGCTGTGACGGTGATGACCGCATTGGATCAGGCATTGGAACATATCCCGTCCGCCTTGCTCAAACCTGCGGAGCCCAAGAAGAAGACCCGCGACCCGAAACCGACGGCCATGGTGATCGGCGGAACAGGTTTCATTGGACGGGCGCTGACCCGCGCGTTGGTCGCAAAAGGACAAGACGTTCGCGTTCTGAGCCGGGGTCGGTTCGGTCCGTTTCCGGACCTGCCTGACGAGGTCGAAACCGTTGGCGTTTCACTCTACGACAAGGCTGCGCTGGTCGAAGCGATGCAGGGCATCGACGTGGTTTACAACCTTGCCCGCTCGTTGGAAGGCACATGGGAGGAAGCACTGGAGCACGACGTAGGTGTAGCTGTGCGGATTGCCGAGGCGTGTCAGGAAGCCGGGGTCAAACGGCTGGTCTATACCGGCACAATCGCCAGCTATGACATGTCATCGCCGTTGCAAAAGATCACCGAAGACGTTCCCTTCCCCGACGATATGAGCGACCGAAATATGTATGCCCGGTCCAAGGCGGAATGTGAAAAACGGCTGATGGAGATGCATCGAAGGGACGGGCTGCCTCTGGTCATTGCGCGACCGGGGATCGTGGTAGGCCACGGTGGTCCACTTCAGCACTGGGGCATTGGACGCTGGCACGGTGCTGGCGCTGTTCGGATTTGGGGCAACGGTCTGAATATCCTGCCCTTCGTATTGATCGACGATGTGGCTGACGGATTGATCCTGATGGGCGAACATCCCGATGCCGTGGGTCAGAGCTACAATCTGATCGGAGAACCCATGCTCTCTGGCCAAGGTTATTTCGACGCAATCCATAAATCGCTGGCGGCGCGCATTCGGGTGAGCACCGGAAATCTGACGCTGTTCTGGGCGGCGGATGCGGTAAAACATGTTCTCAAAGTATATGCACTGCGCCGTCGTGGGTTAACACGGCCCTCTCTGGCCGACTGGAAAAGCCGGGCGCACCTGTCCCCGTTCGTCAACACGAAGCCAAAGCAGGAACTTGGGTGGAAACCGGAGACAGACAAAGCCAAATTCATCGAGGAGGCTATTGGAAAAGCCAATCTGTTTGGCTTCTGATCGCCGTCATTTGATCAACAATCCCCTCAAATAGGACGTATTCTTGACAGAATGACCTGACAAAACCGAGGGGAATGACCCTGCCCGCGCAGGCCAAAACCGGACACACTTATGCCGAGCAATGAGGCTCTGACATGACCGAGCAGCCAAAATTCCAGCGCCGGAAACGGCGCGGAGCGAATACGGCTGCCGAACAGGCACAGCCTGTTGCGGTGAATGCACCGGATTCGCGTGTCGCGGAACTCGAAGCGCTACTTGCGGAAAAAGAAGCGCTGCTCCAACGCCAGGCCGAATTGGAAGCCGAACGGCTGCAGGAAGTTGCGCGCAAGAAAGATGCAGAGCGGGCTGAACGACTCGAATCCGAACGCAAGCTGGCCGCCGAACTGGAAAGCCGAAAGCAGCGTGAGGCGGAACTCGAAGCCGAACGCGCGCGCGAGGTAAGGCAAGAAGCGAAACGTCAGGCTGCCAAGACAACTGAACCCAAAACTCCGCTTGTTCTCGCAACGGCTCCCAAGCCGCATGTCGCGCCGGAGCCAGTTTTTGACCCGGAATCAGTCTGGCACGAACTGGATCGTTTTGAACTGGATGCAAAACGGCTCGCCCAACGCAATGTGGTGACGGCGCTTCGCCAGGACCCGGCTCATACGCGGTTCGACATTCTACGCACCAGAATGCTTCAGGCTCTTTCAGAAAACGGCTGGAAACGCGTCGCGATCACGTCTCCGACCAAGGATTGCGGCAAGACCTTTACCACAGCCAACCTCGCTATCAGCCTGTCCCGACAGGAGAACTGTCGGGCGGTGGTGCTTGACCTCGATATGCGAAGCCCGAGCTTGCACAAGGTCTTCGGTGTCACAGATACGGGATCCATCGGGGACATGCTGCGCGGTGAAATCGCAGTCGAGCATCATCTGCAGGGATTTGCTCCGAACAGCATTTCCGCTGGTTCTCATGTGGCCTTTGGTTTCAATGGCGTTGTGGAACCCTACGCGGCAGAATTGCTCCAGGATCCGTCAACCAAAACAGCGTTGCACGAAATCGAGGACCGGTTCCAACCAGACGTCATGTTATTTGATCTCCCGCCTGCGCTGCTCAATGATGACGTGATCGCGATGCGGCCCCATATCGACGCCCTACTGATCGTTGCCGCAGGTGGAGCGACGAAGGCAAGTGAGATCAAAGAAACTGAGCGGCGCCTCGGAGAAAAAATCCCACTTCTGGGGGTGATCCTGAACAAGGCGGAACACACAGAACAGAGTGACTACGCGTACTGACCGCTTTACTGAGCGCTGCGCGGGGTCAGGTTGAAGCCCGTCATTTCGCCAAGCTGTTTGGCCGCAAGACCGATCAATCCCACAAGCAACGCAACCAGAACTCCCAGTCCGAATTTGGAACCGTTGGATTTCTTTTTGGTCGGCACGGATGCGCCCGTTTCGATCACCGGAACCGAGATCACTGGACGTACACCAAGCACACGTTCCATTTGCGCTGCATTGCGGATCGGCGGGTTCAACATCTCCAGGACAAAGGCGATGCCCACTGCAACAAGAATGCTGGCCAAGCCACCGAACAGCGCGATCGACCGCTTGCTGCGGGACACCGGGTAGGTCGGAACGATAGCAGGCTCCAGCACTTCGAACCGCGCCAGTTGACGCTGTTCTTCGAGGCTCTGGCTCATCTCGGCATCCGCTTTGCGGCGGGAGATCACGGTGAACTGCTCATTCAACTGGGTCAACTCACGCTCCAGCGATGCGAGCTCCCGCTCAACGGCCGGGGCACGTGCCAACAGAGCGTTGATCTGCGATACGCGATTTTCGATCAGGGCAATTTGATCCTGCAGAACGGCCACCTGGCGTTCCAGCGCCTCTGGACGCACGCGGCTGCTGTTCGATTCAAGGCCAAGGGTCTGCTGACGAAGGGTCAGGAGCGATGCGTTGAGCGTGGTCAGCTCACCTTGGAGAACAGTGATATTCGCGGGAAGGAGTTCCGCATTTGCGGTTTTGAAATCAGCAATCCCTGCTTCTGCGGCAATGATCTCTTCGCGGATGCGCGCTTCTTCCGTGTTGAAGAATTCCAATTCGACCTGCGCACGATCAACACTGCGCGCACGCGCCTCTTCCATGACCCGTGCAAGAAGATCATTGGCGACATCGGCTGCCTTCTGAGCCTCGCTCAGATTAACGTCGATCACCATACCGGATACCGACTGGTTCGGCTGCCAGGCTTCTCCGGCAAGGATTGCATCAATCGTGACTGACTCGCGCATAGCCGTCAGACGCTCGGTCAAGGTCATGCTCGGATCTTCGCTAAAGAGATCATGGACCTCCATGATCTCGAGCAGAGAGCCACGAGACATGACACGCTGTTCGATCAGACGCACGGTACGGCGGGCATCGAGACTGGCGCGGGTGTCAGTCATGGCGCCTGCGCTGGTGTTGGTTCCGGCGACCTGAGCGTCTTCGATCTGGACCACGGCGATGGCGTTGTACACCGGCGTACGGGTCAGGGCGACAATTACAGAAACAACACACCCAATGAGGGTGATCAGAACAATAAGACCAACGCGCCGCTTGATTGCGGAGAAGACCTCTTCGAACGACTGAAAATACAACACGTATTCAGCTCCAGAACTAAGGCCCCCGCCTTGCCCAATGTGCGGTCAAACTGTGACCGTGTGCCTTGGACAAGACACAATTTAGCCAAAAAAAGGCAAAATTGCGACAGCAAAGGACGCGCGAATTGGAAACAACGCGTTTCCACGTGCTGCCTTTTCGGACGTCGTCTGAGACAGGAAAGAGCGTCAGTTCGCCGGGATACCGGTGACCGGAAGTTGGGACACAACATCCCATACTGTTTGCTGCATAAGCCTTGCCAGCAAGGGACTTGGGGCCTGTGCAGGCGTGCCATCCGCGCGGTTCAGCTGTGCCGGAAGTCCCACCGGAGAGCGCTGATACAGGACGGCGAAGTGCGTCAATGCCACGAGGTACGATCCAAGATCGTTCACATGGATCGCGTCGAGAGAGCCATCTTCGAATCGGGCGAAAAAGTGTTCGCGTGACGTAATTCCATCCACGCCTTCCCCAGCTTCGATCCGGCGAACCAGTTCAGCAAAGACACGTCCGGCAGGAATAACGTAAATCGGATCGGCATCAGGAGCCGAAGCCATCGCCTGGGCAATCAGAATACCTTCCCAATATCGCTCTGGATCGGCGTCCAAACGCTCGAGCCAACCTTGTGGATCGTTCAGATCATGCCAGGATTCGTACAGAAAGATTCGAATATCAGGATTACCGTCTCGTGCGGCTGTTACCCACTTCTCAAGATAGAGCGGCGACTCAAAGTATTCGATCGCGGCTTCAATCTCGACCATCTCGGTCAGAACGAAAGTGTCGTACGATCCACTTGCAAGCGCGTCTTTTGCATCGCGGTAGCGGTCATGGGCGTTTTCCGTCTCGAAGCCCTGGATCGGCTCATCCGGATTCCAGTGTGCCCTGAGCGGAGTTCCCCAGCCAAGTTGCGATGCGTAGTCGTGCCCGGCCATCTGCGCCAGCATTGCGGGCATGTCGCGCCCGACCAGGGAATGTCCGAGATGGAACACGGTGAGGGGGCCATCAGGCGCGGGCAGCGGCGTCTCATAAACCGCCGCCAGCTCTTCGGAGGTCAGCGTTTTTGGCTTTCCGAAATACACAAGCCCAACCGCACCGCAGACGGCTGCAGCAAGTCCGGCGATAAGGGCACCCTTCGCCATGCGCTGTCAGGCTTGACGACGTGCCCGCATCGCGCGTCGGCGGGCCATTGCATCCGCTCGGGTCTGCGCCCGATCTTGATGCGTCGGTTTCGCGATGGGCGTTACGTTTGACGGCGGGCTGCCGGTCAACTGGGATCCGCCTCCCAGTCTCGCAACACGGTCAGCCAGGGCACCGAGTGTCGGGAACTGAAAGATGTCGGTGATTGATAATTTCGCGACATCCAACCTGTCCCGCATTGCGCGATGTGTCTGAACAGCCAAAAGAGAGTGGCCGCCAAGTTCGAAGAAATTGTCTTCAGCGGTGATTTCCTGCACACCAAGAACCTCGGTCCATATAGCTGCAATGCTCTGGCGCAGTGTCTCATCCGCTTTCCCCGCACCTTGCTCAGGCGAGGACACTTTTGGTTTCGGCCGCGCCACCTGAGCGACCGGTGCCGGCAATGCATTTCGGTCGATCTTTTGGTTTGGCGTGACCGGGAACGCATCCAGTGTCACGACATGAGCGGGGATCATGTAGTCTGGCAACCGCTTGGACAGTTTGGCGCGAAGAGCGGCGGGTTCGATCTTGGATGCGCCGATCACGTAAGCAACGAGGCGAACATCGCCAGGTGTATCCTCGCGCGCAAGAACAACCGCGCTGGGTACATCTGCAACCTCTTGAATCGCACTTTCGATTTCACCCAGTTCAATGCGGAAACCCCGCAATTTGACCTGGTGATCCGCCCGGCCGAGGAAATCAAGCCGCCCATCCGGGCGACGCCGGACCAGATCGCCGGTACGATATATCCGGCCCTCTGCAAACGGGTTGTCGCGGAAGCGTTCTGCGGTCATCTCTTCACGTTTCCAATATCCGCGCGTTACTCCATCGCCACCGATCCACAGTTCGCCAGGTTCACCGACACCGACAGGCGCAAGCGTGTCATCCAGAACATAGAGCTGGGTGTTCGCAATGGGCAGCCCGATATTCACCGTCGCCTCAGCGGCGGTCGCAACTTCTGTGGAGGACCAAATCGTTGTCTCGGTCGGTCCGTACATGTTGGTGATCACCGCGCCGGTTGCCGTACTGAGATCGGCCACAAGTGAACCTGGCAACGCTTCCCCACCGAGGAAGAGATGTCGCAACCCGCGCAATTGAGCACGCGCGTCGTCGTCCATAGCGATCATCCGGGCCATAGAGGGTGTGCATTGCATATGGGTGACGTCATGCCTTTTGAGCATCGCCGCAATCGAGAAATCCGTCTCGTCGTGATCGACCGACGGCGCCGAGAGCCGGACAACTTCGGCAAGCGGCTTGAGCCCTTCCAAGACCTGATCCGCATCGATCCCGTAGTCGATCAGACAGGCAATCTCGGCCACGCCAATCGCTTTGAGTTGCTCAACCCGCTCCAATGCGTCTTCGATGGTGCCAAACAGACCACTGCCGTTGAAATACCGCTCGAACGCGAAATCAAGGATACCTTCAAGGTCGTCCTCACTCAGATCACCAAGGTTCAGCTCGAACGCATTCTTAACGCCTTCCGGTCGTTTGAAGGCAGGGAACGCCCAAGCATATTGCTTGATCAGACCAGCCGCAGACCGAAGATAGTCCTTCATGGGTTCGCGGGCGATCTCTCGGGCTTTCTCACGCGTCTCAGCAAGGCAGGTGTGCAACATCAGAGTGACGGTAAACCTGTCCGGATCATGTCCGGCATCGCGCAAGGCATGCCGATAGATCTTGATCTTTTCCGCGACCTCTTCGACGGACTGACCAAGCAGGTGCGTCAGAACATGGGCACCGTTGCTTCCAGCTTCGCGCCAAGTGTCCGGGTTGCCGGCTGTGGTCACCCAGATCGGCAGCTCTTTTGACACCGGGCGTGGCTGTGTCACGACCTCATGCATCTGGCCATCCTTGCGCGGGAAGGCGACAGGTTCACCACGCCACAGTTTTCGCACCTGTTCGATGGCCTCGAACATGGCAGGCTTATTATCCGGTGGCGTATTTTCCGGGCGCAGAACGAAATCATCCGGCTGCCATCCACTGGCGATGGCCAGACCGGCGCGCCCGTTGGTGAGGTTGTCAATCACCGCCCATTCTTCGGCTATGCGTGCGGGATGGTGCAGCGGAGCGACGCAGCTTCCCGCACGCACACCAATCTGCTTGGTGACCCCTGCCACCGCAGCCCCTGTGACCGATGGGTTGGGATAAGGACCACCGAATGCGTGGAAGTGGCGTTCGGGCGTCCAGACGGCGCAGAACCCATTCTCATCCGCGAACTTTGCGCCTTCAAGAAGCAGCCGGTACTTGTCTCGTCCTACTCCATCATCGTTGCCCCAGTAGTAGATCGAGAACTCCATCCCATCGCCGGAATTGCGCGATGGACCACCGGAAATCACTCCGCGTTGACTGGAGCTGGGCAGGACAACCTTGTTGCCGCGGGCCATCGTGTAAAACAGCTCAAGAACAGAGATATCGAAGCTGAGGCTGGTTACGGCCAGCCAGGCCGCCGATTCCTGATCGGGTATAACTGCGTCCATGCCCGCATAGAAATTCAGCACGTTGCGATGTTCGACCATCACACCTTTCGGCTGACCGGTGGAGCCGGAAGTGTAGATCACATAGGCGAGGTTTACGGCAGACGCGGTTGGCTCGGGATTGCCGATATGAGCAGATGCAAGCCGAGGATCTCGGTCCAATACAAGAAGATCTGCATCGGTTTCGGGCAACTGGTTTTCAATCCCATTTTCGGTAATCACAACAGCCGCCCCACTGTCGGTGAGGTAGTGCGCCAGGCGATCCTTCGGATAGTCCGGATCAAGTGGTAGATACGCCCCGCCCGCCTTCAGGATCCCGAGCGCACCTGCAATGAGATCCGGGCTGCGTCGGCAATGCAAACCGACCATCGTATCCGGCCCGACCCCCATTGCACGCAGGGTATGCGCAACGCGGTTGGCGTGTTCGTTCAGGGTTGCATAAGTGATTTCGGACATTTCGAACACCAAAGCGATCGCATCAGGTGTTCGCGCGACCTGCGCTTCGAAGGCGGCATGCATCGTCGTCGGTCCATCCAAGGCCGTTTCCGTCGCATTATGTGCGCCCAGAACGTTTCCTCGTTCGTCGGGAGGCAGCAGGTCAATGGCGTCCACACCGTCTCCACCTGCAAGCTGATCTGCAATCCACTGAACGCGGCGGATCAGAATGTGTGCAAAATCAGGGGAGATACGGCCTTCGTCGATATGAGCGGCGACACCGGCCTCTGTTTGTTCAAACGTAATCGCGGTCTCTGGGACAGGCCCCGCGTCCAGCGACATGCCCAAAGCAGGCGTTTCCGGTACTTCCAGCGTTGGGTCACGGAGTGGCAGATCAATGGCGAAACCGGTATCGAGTTGCGGAAACTCGTTGCCAAGCGTGTCCAACCTCTGGGGAACCCACGCATTGACCAAGCCATTGTCCGCATCCTCTTTCAGCTTTGGATTGGTAACCGCGATGACTGTGTCTTGGTGCGACGCCAGACGAGATGCCATCAACCCAACCGCTTTGACGAGGTGCGACCGGTTGATTTCAGTCTGAATGGTGTTGAGAGACGGCGCATCCTCACGCGCAAAAGGCAGAGACAGTGGGACGCTGCCCGACAGTTGGCGACGCCAGAAGCCATCCTTCCGCGCGACCGCCCGCATGGTTTCGGTAATCGCGGTTCGTTCGGTCAGGTCAAGGCTGTTCAGGACATCTCCCAATTTCACGAGCTTTTCCAGATGAACCGATTTGCCGCTGACATCGGTCAATCCGGACAGTCGAAGGGCTGCATCGGTACAGGCAATGGTGACTGCCGTATCGTCTACTTCGATAACCGTTCCTGCAGCCGCGCTGCTTTGGGTCACTGCGCCCTGGCCTACATGCACAATTCGCTCACCCAATCGAAGTTTAGGCGTGCAGAGCGGGTTCCAATACGTGCCGTGATCCAGTGCCCGGATCATTCTCAGGACAGCATCGGCAGGCTGATCGAATTGGAGCAGCCCATTTGCCTCTGGTCGGTCTGTCAGCGCATGGTAGCTGCGTTGGAACATATCCTGCGCATGGCGATTTGGCATCCCACCAGTCAGTTCTGACAAAAGGTCAGGAAAGCTGGTTAGGCCAGCCTCATAACACTTGGTATTGAGCGTCAAAGCGGTGTCATCCGGCGACAGATCGAAATGGCGCTGAACAAGGATGTCCCCGGTGTCCACGCCTTCGGCAATCAGATGCCACGTGATCCCGTGTGTCGGTTCGCCATCAAGCAGCGCCCATACCGGTGCATTCAGGCCAGCGTGTCTTGGCAATGGTCCATCGTGAAAGTTGATGGCTCCTTTACGTCCAAGAGCAATCACCTCTGGCGTGAGAATCTTCAGGTTGGCAATACTGAAAACCCAGTCGACCGTCAGACCATCAAGCCGTGTCGCCAGATCGGCGCCATGCGGCTCTACCCGAATACCTCTCCCATTTGCCCAGCCCACAAGATCCGGATTATCCGTGACAAGCACCATCAGACTGTGTCCCTGACCCAAGAGCGTTTCAGCGCAATGCTGGGTCAGGCTTTCGTCGCCGATGATGATGCTGTCAAAATGGGGCATAGTCAGTCCACGCTGGTCTGAAGGGTTGTTTTGGGATGAGGGCTGATGGCCCTGATCGACGCGTTAGGTGTCGGTCGGAAAAACGCCTGCACATCGTGCGAGATCAGATCCCGGATAAAGCGATTGGAGTCGGTATTCGGTTTCCGCTCGACCATACGTCGAACCCGCCAGAGCGACGTTCCAACGGCATTGAGGACGGTCGCGGCAACTGCGTAGGCGCGACCATAGTTCTTGCTGTAGAAATACCAGCGGCTTTCATACCAGTAGGGCGGTGTCCGTTTCCAACTACCCATCCCGGTCGAGACCGACCCGATATGACACACGCGGCTTTCGCGAACGAAGTGCACCTCGTGTCCAGCACGTTGCGCACGCAGGCACAGGTCGGTTTCTTCGAAGTATAGAAAGAAGGTCTCGTCGAAGAGGCCAATGTCATTGAGAACACGTGTCCTAGCGAGCATTGACGCGCCGACGATCCAACCCACCGGACCCGACGTATCGGGCACATGCAAAGGAAGGACGTACTTCCTGAGCATCCGTGTCACAGGACCCATGCGAATGGAGGCTTCAAATTCGGACGCGAGGCCGGGAAGGCGGAACGCACTGCAATGATCGACGCCGTCTTCGCCCTGAATCCAGCTTCCTGCTATGGCCGCTTCGGGATGTGCGTTCAGATGTTTGACCAAAGCCGCGAGTCCGTCCTGTTCAACAGTCGCGTCCGGATTCAGGATATAGACGAATTCAGCATCTGGGCAGAGGTCAAGCCCAGCGCGAATACCGAAATTGTTTCCAGCCCCAAAGCCGCCATTGTGACCGGATTGAAGGACCTGAACATCGAGATGTTCGGGCCAAGACGCATCTTGCACGCCCGCTTGCATTTTCTTGAAGGAGTCATCCGGTGAGTCGTTATCGACCAGGACGATCACTCCATCGAAATCAGCCATGGCAACTGCCGCCGACTGCGCCGCAAGAACAGCCAAATCCGGGGTCTTATAATTGAGAACAACAACGACAATACTCGTCATACTATTTACTCCGCTGCCTGTTTGGCACTGAAAGACACAACATTTCCTTTACCACCCATCTTGGCTTCGGTGGTGGTGATGACATTGCGCAGATGGCTCCCAAGAACCCGTACATTGGGTTCAAGCACCATGCTGTCGTGATCGCCGGGGACTTCGAAGACCTCGATCTGCGGCGTGAACTGCCCCCAGTCGTTGTCGTCGAAAAGATAGGCCCGTTCGTGGTTCACCAACTGACCGCCGGACACTGTCCAAGCGCCCACCAAAGGAGGCCGGAACAACGCGATGCGACCGTCCCAGGGTTGCATTTGGTATTCCGCAACAGCCTTAAGGAAGGCGTGCTCTATTTCGGCATTGTGGAAGCTGTGCGCAGTATGAGTTTCCGCCTGCACACGTCGTTTCTCGATTTCCCATGCAATGCGGTTGCGAAGCCAGACAAAAGGATAGGTCACGCCCTTTCGCCGCGTTTCCTGCCATTGGATCAAGAGGCGATCTTTTCGGCTGAGTGGGCGGCGCTGCGGCAGGGGTGTGTCCAACAGTACGACCAGTGCAACTTCATCGCCCATAGCCCTAAG
>NZ_JFKC01000070.1 GCF_002115805.1 Marivita geojedonensis
CCTGACCCTAGTGCCGTCTGTCGCGCGGCGCTCGCCGAAATCGTCGGATACCGCCCGATCAAGATACGTCTGGTTTGCCCACCGACATCTTTCTGGAAGTACCACGTCTTCGCTCGCTTACCGACGAAGAGCACAAGGCCCTTAACTTCGTTGTCCCAATGCTTCTGGGTACCTGTGGCCGCCTGGGGAAGCTTCTTTGCATAGGTCTCTGTGAGCTTTGGCATTTTGTCGGTTTTTTGTCGGGAACAGCATCATACGGGAGGTGCCAACATGATGCAGGAGGCGACGAAGAAATCAACAAAATGAAATGCTTAATGTCTCCATGCGACAGCGTGCGACGTATGACATTTCCTTGGAAGGCTGAGGTCTTACCATTACACAACGCCCGCTCAACGTGGTACGGGGTATTTCATGCTCGTTCGGAGGTCAAGTATCTGCTGAACACTGGGGGAGGAATTTCGATGACCAAACCGCATGCTGTCATCATCGGAGTGGGAGATGGGCTCTCTGCTTCAGTGGCCCGCAACCTTGCACCCGACTATGCGCTGACCTTGGCTGCCAGAACTTTGGACAAGATGGGACCACTCGCAGTGGCGTTGGGTGCGCGCGAGGTGCAACTCGACGCCACCGATGAAGAGGCTGTGGCCGCCCTGTTCGACAGTCTACCTGAAGCGCCCCGGGTCGTGATTTATAATCCGTCTGCCCGGGTGCGCGGACCCATTGCCGAGCTGTCAGCAGACGATGTGCGCAACGCTGTTGAAGTGACA
>NZ_JFKC01000071.1 GCF_002115805.1 Marivita geojedonensis
ACTCATAACCAGTAGATGACGGTTGCTGCGAGTGCGATGGCAGACAGGAAGACCTTCGGACACCTGTCGTATCGTGTCGCAACGCGTCGCCAATCCTTTAGCCTACCGAACATGATCTCGATCCGGTTCCGGCGTTTGTAGCGGCGCTTGTCGTATTTCACCGCCTTTTTGCGCTGCTTACGGCCGGGGATGCAGGCGCGTATCCCTTTGTCTTTCAATGCTTCTCTGAACCAGTCGGCATCATAACCGCGGTCCCCGAGCAACCAATCGACATCCGGCAAGCTACTGAGAAGTGCCCGTGCGCCGATGTAGTCGCTGACTTGTCCGGCGGTGACGAAGAGGTTGAGCGGTCGGCCCTGGCTGTCGCAGATAGCGTGCAGTTTAGTGTTCATGCCGCCCTTCGTCCGACCAATCAGGCGTCCACGCCCCCCTTTTTCACGCCCAAGCTGGTCGCTGTTCGGTGGGCCTTGAGGTACGTCGCGTCGATCATCACGGTCTTCGTCTCGCCGTGCTCGGCAGCCAGACCGGCCATCATTCGCGCGAAGATACCCTTGTCGCTCCATCGTTTCCAACGGTTGTAGAGCGTCTTGTGCGGCCCATAGGCGGTGGGGGCATCCCGCCACCGCAAGCCATTGCGATTGATGAAGATAATCCCACTCAGCACACGTCGGTCATCGACGCGTGGCTTGCCGTGGGACTTCGGAAAGAAGGGCTCAAGACGCGCCATCTGCGCGTCGGTCAGCCAAAACAGATCAGACATG
>NZ_JFKC01000072.1 GCF_002115805.1 Marivita geojedonensis
AAGCGCGAGGCCCGCCCAACCCCCAACGCTGTGAACCACCGTCGACCCGGCAAAATCCACAAAGCCCAACTCTGCAAGCCAGCCTGACCCCTCGGACAATCGCCCGGCCCAGCTCCAGTGCCCTGCAATCGGGTAGAGGAACCCCGATACGATCACAGCGACGAAGAGATAGGCCCCGAACTTCATCCGCTCCGCGACAATCCCCGAGAGGATCGTGACCGACGTCGCGCATAACATCACCTGGAACAAGAAGAAGACGGCAAGAGACGGGGAGGCCTTTGCAAAGTCGAGGGAGAACAGATCCGATCCGATCCACCCTTGATAGCTCAGACCATACATCAGTCCGAAGCCCAGAAACCAGAACGTCAGAGCTGAAACACAGAAGTCACAGAAGTTCTTGATCGCGACGTTGATATTATTTTTTGAGCGGGTCATTCCGGTTTCGAGGCAAAGAAAGCCCGCTTGCATCAAGAACAATAGCGTAGTGGCGATGACCACCCAAAGCAGATCAATGCCCTCCATCAATCGATCCTCTTCTGGAAAAAGCGAGGGCCTTGCAGCAGCTTTACATTCGCGAAAACTAGAGCTTTAAGAAGTTTCATCTAGCGCTCTCCAAGAAATGTCTTTCTCCAATCGGCAACTCACTTTCGTGCTGCATCCCATGTTCTGA
>NZ_JFKC01000073.1 GCF_002115805.1 Marivita geojedonensis
GTCTTGATTGTGGGCCCGCGCTTGGGGCGCTTTGATGACGGCTCTGGCGCCCACACTATCACCCCTTCGAACATGCCCACCGCCACACTTGGGGCTCTTCTTCTCTTCATCGGCTGGCTGGGCTTCAATGGCGGAAGCACATTGGTGCTGGACGAAACTGTACCTTCTATTCTCATCAACACGGTCGTCGGAGGATGTGTCGGTGCTATCTCGGCCGGGGGGCTTCGCTACGCGGTCAATCAGCGGCTCGACGTGGATCAGTTCATCAATGGCGCACTAGGCGGACTTGTTGCGGTTACCGCGAACTGTTTCGCCGTCTCGACAGGGTCCGCCGCCCTGATTGGCCTGGTTGGTGGCATGATTGTCGTCTTCTTCAGCCAGATCCTCGAAACCCTGAAGATCGACGATGCGGTCGGAGCAATCCCTGTGCACCTGGGGGCCGGGATATGGGGCACTCTGGCGACTGGCCTCTACGGCGATCTCGAAACCCTTGGCACAGGGCTGAGCCGCCTCGAACAGATCGGTGTTCAAGGTCTGGGCGTGCTTGTCTATGGCATCTGGACCTTCGGAGTGGCCTTTCTGATCTTCTCGGCTGGTAACGCGGTTTTCCGATTCAGGGTAACCGAACAGGAAGAGATCGCAGGGCTCAATATC
>NZ_JFKC01000008.1 GCF_002115805.1 Marivita geojedonensis
CCCTAGAGACAAGATTGTAGGGGTTTCCGATCACTGCGCAGGTGTATACTTCCCGGGAACCAACCATGTCGCCTTGGTAGCACCGTCACTGGTGAGCGGTATGATGCCTCTGGACAGTGCCTTCTCCACACTCGAAGCTGACGTCTTCTTTGACAGTCTGCTCGTTCACGAGCTCGCGCACGCCTTTACAGAACAGCGAAACGCAAACGCGCTGAAGTGTTCGGCAGACAGTGAGTACATCGCCTACGCACTTCAGATAGAAAGCCTTCCCCATTCCGATCGTGAGACGGTGCTTTCTTTTCGAGAAGTGAAACGGCCGGTACCAGAGCAGAAACTGAATGATTTTGTGCTTGGCTTTTCACCCGACATGTTTGGCGTCTTGGCTTGGTCTCATTTCTCCAGTCCGGACAATGGCTGTCGCTTCATTAATGAACTGATCAATGGCAATGTCACATTGGCATTACCGGACTTGGAGTAAAGCAAGTGCCGCGACATTCGCGACGCCAGAGATCGCTATTCCCTATCCGCGCCTAAGACATTGATCTGCCTCAAAGCATCACATTCATCATTCCGCACATTTTATCCACTCGTTCGCCGAACGCAGAGAGGAAATCCAAAATGGCGCATCTGAATTTACGCGTAGTTGTCTTTCATAGTCTTACCGGAGCGTTGCTTGCGACCGCAGTCGCGGCGGAAGACATGGCAGTTGATCTCAACAAATTCGATTGCGGTGTGGTCCGAAAGAATGGCGAAAGCCTGGAACTTGATCGAAGAACAACTGCTGGACCTGTCACGACAAGGTTTTTCTGCACAGGTCGGTCCTGTCTCAATCGAGAACAGATCGAAGCTGCCGACGGGTCAACCTCGGAAGTCTTTCGGCACATATATCTTCCAAGGGATCGCAATGAATACGTTTCAACATGGGCAATGTACAAGGCGGGTGAAGACGCCCCATCCGTTCATCGGTCCAAGGTGTATCCGTTTGTGAATTGCGTTGATCCGGAGTGATCCAGCTGTTGCCTGGATTGCCATGCGGTATTGTGGGATCATTGCCAGACCTCAGGTTCTGCCTCGGTCTGGAACCAAGGTACGCAGTTGAACCGCCCAACCATGCATTCGCCAATGCGGACACCTGAAATGATGTTCCCGTGCCTTGGAGACACGGGAACCAGTGATCCAACTCGGAAGCACTGCCGGTGACATTCTCAGTTTAGATGTCTGCCTTATGCGACGGTCTCGGCCTCCATGACCTCAGCAAAGGACGAAAAGAACTTTGCGGCGAGCTTTTTCGCCGTGCTCTGGATCAATCGGCTGCCCAACTGCGCCAGTTTGCCGCCAATCTCGGCCTTGGCCTCGTAGCGCAGGATGGTCTCGTTCCCATCCGCGATGAGCGTCACATCTGCGCCGCCTTTGGCATGTCCAGCTGGGCCACCATTGCCCTGCCCGACCAGCGAAAATTGATCCGGCGCGCCTGCGGTGTCGAGTTCGACATTGCCGCTGAACTTTGCCTTAACGGGCCCAACCTTGAGCACGACCTTGGCCTCAAGCTCGGTATCGGAATGCTTGATCAACTCTTCGCAGCCGGGAATGCACTGTTTGAGCACCTCCGGATCGTTGAGCGCCGCATAGACCACGTCTTTCGGGGCCGCGATGCGGATTTCATCAGAGAGTTCCATGGATGTTATCCTCTTTTAGCAACAGGGAAATTTGATTTGCGCAAGGCGGTCAGCCTGATCGCGCGTCAGGGCAAAACGTCTGAAGAGCCGTTTGAGCGGCACTTTCGATCGGTTTTCGTCTGACGCGCCTTGCAAAGGTGAAAGGCAAGGAATTGGTGTCACCAACTCTGATTCCGCTGTGACGCGGTGTTTGAACGACCCGATCTCGTGACATGCCACATCAAGTGTTTCGACCTCAGGCATCCTCACCTCGCGGTAGAGTTTGGCGTCGCAGCTGGGTCAGCTCGGCCATGATCGAAAGAGCGATTTCCTCCGGCGTCACGGCGCCGATATTGAGACCGGCGGGGGCCGACACTTTCGCGATGTCCTCGGGGGCAAGTCCGGCCTGCTCCAGCTTGGCTGACAGGGCGGCGAACTTCTTGGTGCTGCCGACAAACGCCACATGCGCAGCAGAAGACCCCAAAGCGGCTTTCAGGGCATCAAGATCGCCCTGCCCTTGCGTGGCAATCACGGTTGCACGCAAGCGCCCGCCCGCAGGCACGTTGCGCTGCTCACGAACCACGGCCCAATGAAACTGCGGAGCCAGCTTCACCAACATGTCGGCAACGGGCGACGCTCCGAGAACCGTCAGTTCCGGCATCGGCAGACAGGGTTCGATGAAGATATCAACGGTGCCGCGCGACGGGCAGCCATTGCGCGCATAGGTGACACCATCCGCCTCAGCGCCCGCTGTCACACCCTTTTCAGACAGCAGCTCTTCGGGCGCGACGGAAATCAGCTGCGGCGCGCCGGTTGCGATCGCCTGAAGCGCCGCACGCTTCACCGCACCGCGCGTGCATCCACCACCGAGAAAGCCCTGAGCAATGGATCCGTCTGCGCGGATCAACGCCTTGGACCCCGGCTTGGCCGCCGTGGTTCCGGCTGTGCGGATGATCGTGGCAAAAGCGAACGGCTCTTCGCGGGCTCGCAAATCCTGAGCCAAGCCCGCAAGGTCGGACGACATGATCTCGGCGGGGGTCATAGGCGTACCAACTCCTGTTCCAGCGCGGCGATATCGCCGAGCGTGTTGGCGGAAGAGAAAAGGTCGAGATGCGGCAGGGCTGCGGCCATTCCAGCCGCGACAGGGGCATAGTCCTTCCAGCCCTTCAACGGGTTGAGCCAGATGATCCGACAGCCCCGCTTGCGGAGCTTTGTAAGGGCCGCGTCGATCAACTCGGGGGGCGATGTGTCGTAGCCGTCGGACAAGATGATCACAACCGAACGACCATCGACAAAACGCTTTGCGTAGGTGTCGGCAAAGCGCATCAGGCATTCGCCAATCTTGGACCCGCCACCAAAGCCATCGGCCATGAGCGACAGTCGCCCGATTGCCCGCATCGCATCCTTGTCGCGCAGCGCGTCCGTTATGCGAACAAGGCGCGTGTGGAAAAGATACCCATCGGAATTCGTATCACCACGCAGAAGACCTGCAAGGAACGCCACGAAGACCTGCGCATAGACGCTCATGGAGCCGGAAACATCGCACAGCGCCACGATCTTTACCTCGCGGTCCGGGCGCGTACGACGGATCAGCCGGATCGGTTCGCCGCCAGTCGAGAGGCTCCGCCGAATGGTCTTTCGGAAGTGCAAGCCGACACCCTTGCGTGCCGCGATCCGGCGGCGCGACCGTCTGTAGCGCAAAGCAGCGCCAAGGCGGCGCGCAACGGCTTCGGCTTCGGCGACCTCTTCGGGGCGCACCAGATCACGGAGGTCACGCTTGGCAAGGTTCGTCATCTCAACTGCAATCAGCTTACCTTCGCCATCGCTCTCGGCCTCACCATCGGCACCATCCGGCGCGGTCGATTGCCCAGCCCCACCCTCCGAGTCCTGGCCTGCGGCGTCGCGCGAAGAGTGGACGGACCCGTTGTTCGATCGGACAGGCTTTTTCGGCACCACTTTCTGGCGGACCCTACCCATATCCATCCAATAGGAATTGAACAGGTCGTCGAACCGAAGCGCCTCATCCTTGGACCCGGTGCAAACGGCCTTGAGCGCAGCGCGGGCGCGGTTGGGGTCGGCTGCATTCACATGGGTCAGCGCATCCAGCGCGGTGCGCGTTTCCTCGGCACCAAGACGCAACCCATTCTCGCGCAGATGTGCGAGAAAGCCCGACATGCGGGCTGTCGGACCGGGATCCCGGCCAGCGAATTTGGTGATCCTGCTCACGCGGCCTTCCCGGCAAGGCGTTGCGAGACCTCTGTGGTGATCTGCCCACGGTCGGCCTGCGTTTTCAGAAGCGTCGTCAGCGTCGCCTGCAACGCCGCAGGGTCGCGGGTCAGATCGTTGATCCCAAGCCCCATCAGAGCCGCGGCGAAATCGAGTGTCTCGGCAATGCCCGGAACCTTCTCCAGCTCTTCCTTCCGCAAGGCCTGAACAAAGCCAATGACCTGATGCGCCAATCGGGCTTCGATGCCTTTGCAGCGAGTATTCAGGATCTCCAATTCGGTGTCGCGGTCGGGGTAATCGACATAAGTGAACAGGCAGCGACGGCGCAGCGCGTCCGACAGATCGCGCGTGCCGTTCGAGGTCAGGATAACGATCGGGATCGAGGTCGCCGTGATCGTACCCAGTTCCGGCACCGTGATCTGGTAATCGGCCAGCATTTCCAGAAGAAACGCTTCGAACTCTTCATCGGCGCGGTCAATCTCGTCGATCAGGAGCACAGGAGGCTCATCCTGCGTGATTGCTTTCAACAGCGGGCGTTCCAGAAGGTACTCACGAGAGAAGATACGCTCCTCGACCGCGCGTCCGGTCTCGCCCGCATCCGATGCGGCGCGGATCGCCAGCAGTTGCCGTTGGTAATTCCATTCGTAGATCGCCTGTGCGGCATCCAGGCCTTCATAACATTGCAAACGAATGAGAGAGGTGTTGCGCGCTGCGGCCAGCACACGGGCCACTTCGGTTTTCCCGACCCCAGCCGCGCCTTCAAGCAAGAGCGGGCGTTGCAGCGACAATGCGAGGTGCAGCGCCACGGCCATGTCCTCATTGGCAACGTAGCCCTCTGCCGCCAGGGCAGTCTGCAGATCGTTCCAGGTCATTATGTTCTCCGAAAGTAGCTGCAAGGTCGCCGCGCCCCAGCAAAGAGGCGCGGCGGTTCTTGGTTATCAGCCGTGCAGGCCCAGCTTGTTCGCCGTCTGCCAGATGCGCCAATGGTCATGTGGCATGTGCGTGTGACGCAGGCCGAATGCCTTGAACGCATCGTTCACGGCGTTCGAGAAACAGGGCACACCACCGACATGCGGGCTTTCGCCAACACCCTTGGCACCGATCGGATGGTGCGGGCTGGGGGTCACGGTATGATCGGTTTCGTAGTTGGGCACTTCCCATGCGGTCGGCAGGAAGAAGTCCATCAGGGTTCCGGTCTTGACGTTACCCATGTCGTCATAGGCAATCTCCTGCCCGAGAGCGACGGCCAGCGCTTCTGTCAGACCACCGTGGATCTGTCCCTCAATGATCATCGGGTTGATGCGTGTGCCGCAGTCATCCAGCGCGTAGAAGCGGCGGATGTCCGTGACACCTGTATCAACGTCGATGTCCATCACGCAGACATAGGCCCCGAATGGGTAGGTCATGTTCGGCGGGTCATAGTAGCTGACCGCTTCCAGACCCGGTTCGATCCCCGGGATCGCCTGATTGTAGGCTGCAAAGGCGATCTCTTTCATGGTCTTGAACTTCTCGGGCGCACCTTTGACCACAAAACGATCCACGTCGAATTCGACATCGTCGTCATGCACTTCGAGAAGGTACGCCGCGATCATCTGCGCCTTGGCACGGATTTTCCGACCCGCCATCGCTGTCGCCGCACCGGCCACCGGAGTGGAACGGGAACCGTAGGTGCCCAGGCCATAAGGTGCTGTGTCGGTGTCGCCTTCCTCGATGGTGATCGAGTCTGCCGGCAGGCCAATCTCGGTCGCGAGGATCTGCGCAAAGGTCGTGGCGTGACCCTGACCCTGGCTGATCGTGCCAAGCCGCGCGATGGCAGAACCCGTGGGATGGATACGGATTTCGCAGCTGTCGAACATGCCAAGCCCAAGGATATCGCAGTTCTTGACCGGACCGGCCCCGACGATCTCGGTGAAGAACGTCAAGCCGATGCCCATCAGAGACCGCGTCTTGCCTGCTTTGAAGTCCTCGACCCGCTGTGCCTGCTCGGCACGCAGCCCTTTGTAGTCGACGGCCTCCAGCGCCTTGTCCCACGCCGTGTGGTAATCACCGGAGTCGTATTCCCAACCCAGCGCAGACTGGTACGGGAACTGCTCTTTCTTGATGAAGTTGATGCGGCGCAGTTCGGCCGGATCCATATTCAGCTCGATGGCCAGAACTTCGATCATACGTTCGATGAAGTACACCGCCTCGGTCACACGGAATGAGCACCGATAGGAGACACCGCCGGGGGCCTTGTTGGTGTAAACCCCGTCAACCGCCAGATAGGCGACCGGGATGTCGTACGAGCCGGTGCAGATGTTCATGAAGCCCGCAGGGAACTTCGTCGGATCAGCGCAGGCGTCAAAGCCACCGTGGTCTGCTGTTGTGTGACACCAGAGACCCGTGATCTTGCCTTCCTTGGTCGCGGCGATCTTGCCCTTCATCCAATAGTCACGCGCGAACGCAGTGGTCATCAGATTTTCCATGCGGTCTTCGACCCACTTCACCGGGACACCGGTGACGATGGAGGCCACGACCGAACAGACATACCCCGGATAAGCACCAACCTTGTTGCCGAAGCCGCCGCCGATGTCGGGGCTGATGACGCGGATGTTGTGCTCTTCGATGCCGGAAATCAGGCTGACCACGGTACGGATCGCGTGCGGCGCCTGGAACGTCCCGTAGAGCGTCAGCTTACCGTTAACCTTGTCCATCGAGGCGACACAGCCGCAGGTTTCCAGCGGGCAGGGATGCGTCCGGTGATAGTAGAACATATCCTCGGCCACGACCTCGGCCTCGCCGATCACCTGCTCGGTGGTTTCCTTGTCCCCGACTTCCCATGTGAAGATGTGGTTGTGATGCTTGCGCGGGCCATGTGCACCGTCCGGAAGAGACCCATCTTCGGCCACGAGGTCTTCGCGCAGCACAACGTCGGACTTCAGCGACGCGAACGGATCGATGATCACTTCGAGTTCTTCGTACTCGACCTCGACCAATTCCACAGCATCCGCCGCGATATAGCGATCCTTGGCGACCACATAGGCCACTTCCTGACCTTGGAAGAGCACCTTCCCATCGGCGAGCACCATCTGCTTGTCGCCAGCCAGTGTCGGCATCCAGTGCAGTCCAAGCGGGGCCAGATCCGCAGCGGTCAGAACCGCCACAACTCCATCCAGCGCCATGGCGGCGTCTGTATTGATCGATTTGATCCGCGCATGCGCATAGGGCGAGCGGACGAAGTCACCAAACAACATACCCGGCAGTTTGATGTCGTCGACGTAATTGCCTTTGCCCTGGGTGAACCGGGCATCTTCCACGCGCTTGCGCTTGCAGCCCATGCCGCCCAGCGCATCCGCGCGTTCCTGACGAGACAGTTCCTTGTTCATTCTGCTGCCTCCTTGGCTGCACTCATCTCTGCCGCTGCGGCGAGGATGGATTTCACGATGTTCTGGTAGCCTGTGCAGCGGCAGATATTGCCTGCCATGCCAAAGCGGACCTCTTCCTCGGTCGGGTTTGGGATCTCCTCAAGCAGCTTGGACGCGCGGGTGATCATGCCCGGCGTGCAGAACCCGCACTGAAGACCGTGATGTTCCTTGAACGCCTCTTGCAGCACATGCAGGCTGTCGGGCGATCCGAGACCCTCAATGGTGGTCACTTCCGCGCCATTGGCCTGAGCCACGAACATGGTGCAGGACTTCACTGACTTGCCGTTGATGGTCACGGTGCAGGCCCCGCAATGGGACGTTTCGCAACCGATATGCGGACCTGTGATGTTCAGGCGCTCCCGCAGGGTGTGGATCAGAAGCTCACGCGGCTCAGCCAGGAATTCCTGCTCCTCGCCGTTGACGGTCATCTGGATATGCATCTTCTTTGCCATGATGTGTTCCTCCCTCACGCCCGATCCCAGGCGCGCGCGATGGCGCGGCGCAGGATCATGGCGGCTGCATGGCGTTTGAATTCGATCGGCCCGCGGTTGTCCTGGGTCGGGTCGATATCGCCCAACATGGCCGCAACGGCCGCGTCGATGGCGGCTGCGTCAACCGAAGTCCCAACAAGAGCGTCACCGGCAGCTTCAGACCAGACCGGTGTATCGCTGAGGTTGGTCATCGCGATGGACGCAGAGCTACAGGTGTCCCCGTCTTTCACCAGCAGCACAGCCGCCGCAGCGGTCGCGTAGTCGCCGATCTTGCGCTTCTGTTTTTCGTAGGCGTAGCCGCCCGACGGCGCGTCAAAGGCCACGGCGACCAGAACCTCGTCATCTTCGCGGTCGGTCATGTAGGCGGCTTCGTAGAAATCGCGGGCCTGAACCTCGCGTTCACCGTCCGGGCCAACAAGGATGAAGGTCGCGTCGAGGCACTGCATCAATCCCGGCATGTCATTGCCCGGATCGCCATTCGCTACGTTCCCACCAACGGTGCCCATATACCGTACCTGCGGATCTGCGATCTGAAGAGACGCCTCGCGCATGATCGGCGCGGCCTCCGCGAGCGCCGCATGGCCGATGATGTCGGATTGCGTGGTCATTGCCCCGATACGAATGCGCCCGCCATCGACAGTGATGCCCGACAACCCGTCGACATCTTGCAGGTCGATCAGGTGCGGGACATCCGCCATGCGCAGTTTCATCATCGGAATCAAACTGTGCCCACCGGCAAGAACACGCGCTTCATCGCCATGCTCTACCAATACGGCCAGTACCCCTGCCATGTCCTTTGGACGATGGTACTCAAAGGCAGCTGGAATCATTGCCACTCCTCCCTAAGCAATTTCTCTCGCTGCGCGGAAGGGTGCACAGGGTTCGTGCAATCACTTCTGAAAACGCTCAATTTTCGCACTTTTTGCACGAAATGCGCCGTGTCTCGCACGAACGGCGCGCGGCTTCAGCAGAACGCTGTCTGTGCGTCTTTGAGACGGGAGCGGCTTACGGGCACCGGAGGCAGGTTGCTACCCGAGAAGGTGAGCCGACCCTTGTCCTTGGTGCGCTCGAAGGTTGCGACCATGGACGGGTTCACAAGGTAGCTGCGGTGCACCTGCATGTATCCGGCAGGCAGCAACTTGGTTGCGGCCTTGGTGATCGGCCAGACACAGAAGTAGCGATCCTTCATCGTGTAGACTTGGCTGTAATGCCCGTCCGCCCGGACGAAGGCCACGTCCGCTGCGGAAATGAAAACCTTGCTCCCGTCACGTTCGCACGGAATGCTCACGAAGTCCGGTGACGGCCGGGGTTTGACCGCCTGCACGTCGTCTATAGGGCCGACATCCGGTATTGCCGCCACACCCGCTGGGACGGGTTCATACTGCGGTGGGATAAGATAGGTGGAGCCGACCCAGAGAAAGGTGCCGAAAATCACAAAGCTCGACAGGATCACGCCTAGGGCAAGTGTCTCGTTGCTGATGAGCGGCCCAAGTTCGTCGGTCTCGGGCAATGCGATGAAGTTCGTCCCCGCCATTGCAAGGAAATGCACCGCAACCACGGCGCAGCCGAAACACAGTGTACCGATCACGATGTTCCGTGTGCTGCGGGTCTGGTAAGCGACACTGAAAGCAAGGACGCACAGCACGACAGCCAGCACCGACGAGGCAAACACACCGAGCGTTGTGTAGACCGGCTGGCATAACTGCATCCCGGCCATCCCGACGTAGTGCATCGCAAGAATGCCAAGGCCGACAATGGCGCCGGCCGCAACGATGATTCGGTTACTGCGTCTGGTGAAATGCAACAGCACCAATGCCAAGGCGACCATAAGGATCGCGATCAGCGCAGACACCAACGTGACCGCGGCATCGTAGTAGAAAAGGATTGGCATTTGCAGACCAAGCATGGCCAGAAAATGCATCGACCATATCCCCCCGCCCAGCGCGACCGAGGCCAGGGCGACAGCCAGTTTGCGCTGTGTCACGGATTTCTTTGAAAGGTCCTTGGTCAACGTCAAGCCGGTTGCTCCCGCGACCAGCGCGATAACAAGGGACATGGCCACCAGCCATGGATTATACCCGACTTCGAGGAACTCCATGAGACAGCCTTGTAGGCAATCCTATCGGCCAAGCAAAGGTCGATGTTCCAGCTTGGCAGGAATTCAAAACAGCCTCCAATACCTGCATCGGAGATCTTAACAGAAGGCCAGATTTCAAGTCGTAGTGAAAACAGCAGCTATTGGATGGAACCAGCACACAAGGCTCCCAAAGCACACCTGCTATCGGCGGCTGGTTGCCGCGAGACTCTGGGACATTGGGAGATCAGGCATCAGTTCTCGGGTACCCGAGCAAGGCAGACGGCCGTCTTGTAGGCCTCTATCGCCCGGCCTTTGCCTCGTGAAAAACTGTATGTGCAGACGCGGTCCAGCGAGAAATCCGCAAACGGCAGGTCTGTGCCCAAGGCAATCGCCCCCTCTGCATGACCGGATGACTGGAGGACGGGTCACACCTCTGCGGGGGACACGGCTCGCTTGTAGAGGTGCCACGTGGTGTGACCAAGGATCGGCAATGTAAAGATCAGACCCATAAACGCTGGAACAAGTGACAAGAGCATTGTGGCCGAGATGATCGCCGCCCAGCCGAGCATGACAACGGGATTCTCCTGAACCACGCGAAGGGATGTGAGCATTGCCGAAATGAAATCCATGTCCCGGTCGAGCAGCATGGGCATGGCGACCACGGTTACAGAGAACAATACTGCGGACAGAAATGCACCCACGCAGGTGCCAACGGCCAAGAATGTCCACCCCTCCGGTGTGAAGAATACTGTTTGGAAAAACCCGTCCAAATCCGAAAAGGCTGAATCCTGAAGGATGATCACAAGCAGCGTCCGAAACTGGTAGAACCAGATCCACAAAAGGAACAGCGTGACAAAGGCCATCCAACCCATCTCGCGTTTTCTTTGATCGGCCATAACGGTGAGAATGTCATACCAGCCGAACGCTTCTCCGTTCTGAAGCCTACGAGACATCTCATACAGCCCCGCGGCCGCGAAAGGCGCAATCAATGGAAAACAGATCGCTGCCGGTATGACCATCCAGATCTTCCCGAGCCAGACCAGACACCAAACAAACACAATCCCGAAAACTGCGTAGAAAAGACCAAAAAAGCCGCTCATGAACGGGCGCGCCAGAAAGTCGGAAAACCCTGCGTTCAACGAGGCTTTGATATCATCCGCCGTCACCTTGTTGACCTTGGGCGCGCTTGCGCGCTGCGGAGACAGATCGTCCGTTGATTTGGAGCCTGTTGTCTCGGATGTCATGACAGTCCTCCCAAAGCATGGCATTTCGCCGCTTGGCTCGCCAGCACGCCAAGCGATGGCAGCAACGGCCTCTCCTCCATGGCAGCATCCCCCAGCAAAGGCTTTGGAGCAAGAAGAACCGCATGCGTTGGACGCTTGGGACCTTTGACGGGAATGCAGCAATTGGCGATTCCGACATGCCGCAGACCTTCACATCCGAAAGTTCATTGATGGAGACTGTCTTGAAACCGGTGGCCGCTCATGAGGCCTTGCAGCTAAGCCACCACCGGCAAAAGTACATTCGCGCTCAGTTCAATGCGAAATCATCCAGGGGCGCTTGGACGGAAAGCTCTTCGATCCGTCGGGACGATACAGCGTCTTGCTGTTCTTCTTCGCGCCACCGCTGCAACACCCGCAACCGGGGCCGTGGGTGCTGGTCCGTTTCGGACTGTCGGCAGAGCGTTCGTTGGTCTCATGCGCGCGCCGGGTGTTGCTGCTCAGGCCCGAGATATGCGGAACGCTAAACAGGACGCGCGGCGCCGACTGGCCGCACTCGGGGCAGTCGCAGGGATCGGCAAAGGCCTGCATCGGGGCCATGTTTTCAAAGATGCCGCACTCGGAGCATTTGTATTCATAGACGGGCATAGTGGGTCTCCAGGACAGGGAACCGGCGCGGCCACGAGGGTCACGCCGGTCAGGGACATCACAGATCGGGGGCCAGCGGCACGTCGACACTTCCGTCGAGGTACTTTTTCGGACCGTCGGCGTTGGGCATCATGTCCCACTCGAAAATGTCGTTGGGCAGCCAGAGCGTCGCACAGGCGTTCGGAATGTCGACCACACCCGAGATGTGCCCCTGCACCGGGGCCGTGCCGAGGATCGCATAGGCCTGCGCGCCGGAATAGCCGAACTTCTTGAGGTACTCGATCGCGTTAAGGCAGGCCTGACGATAGGCGATATGCACGTCGAGGTAGTGCTGTTCGCCCTTTTCATCGACCGAGATGCCTTCAAAGATCAGGTAGTCGTCGTATTTCGGCGTGATCGGCGACGGTTTGAATATCGGGTTGCGGATCCCGTATTTCGACATGCCCTCCTTGATCAGCGACACCTTGAGGTGCAGCCAGCCCGCCATTTCGATGGCCCCGCAGAAGGTGATCTCGCCATCGCCCTGGCTGAAGTGCAGGTCGCCCATCGAAAGGCCCGCGCCCTCTACGTAGACCGGGAAATAACAGACCGACCCACGGCTCAGGTCCTTGATATCGCAGTTGCCGCCATGTTCGCGCGGCGGAACGGTGCGGGCGGCCTCGGCGGCGGCGGCATCGCGCGCCTCGCCCTTCATCGCGCCCATATGCGCGCTTTGGGTGTTCGGCAGGGCGGCAAGCGGCGGGACGCGCTGCGGATCGGTGTTGAAAAGTGCGGTTTCGCGCGCGTTCCACATGTCCAGCATCTTGCGATCCGGCAGACAGCCGATCAGGCCGGGATGGATCAGACCCGCGTATTTCACCCCGGGCACATGGCGCGACTTGGTGAACATCCCATCGATGTCCCAGATCGACTTCTGCGCCTCGGGGAAATGCTCGGTCAGGAAACCGCCGCCATTCTGCTTGGAAAAGAAGCCGTTGAAACCCCAAAGCATGTCCTCTTTCGCGCCGATGTCGAGGATCTCGACCACCAGCAGGTCGCCCGGTTCCGCGCCTTTGACGCCAATCGGGCCAGACAGGTAGTGCACCTGCTCAAGCTCCACGTCGCGCACATCTGCGGCGTCGTCATTGTTCTTGATCTGACCACCGGTCCAGTCATAGGTCTCGATGCGAAAATCGTCACCCGGCTCCACCCACACGTTGATCGGAATGTCCGGGTGCCAGCGGTTGTGCACGTTCTCGTTGGTGTGCGGGCTTTCGCTCAGCTCTACGGAAATCAATGTCTCAGCCATGTCTACCTCCTGGTCTGCTGGTCATACGGAAAGGAATTTCGAGACCTTGGCCTCGTCGATGCCCGCGCGCGGGCTGTCATGCACAAAGTTGCCGTTCTCGATAACCATCACCCGGTCGGCGACGTCGAGCGCAAAGCTGAGCACCTGTTCGGAAACCACGATGCTCAGGCCCTTTTCATCGCGGATTTTGCGCAGCGTCCGGGCCATGTCGCGGATGATCGAGGGTTGGATGCCTTCGGTCGGTTCATCGAGCAGCAGAACCTTTGGGTTCGAGGCCAGCGCGCGGGCGATGGCCAATTGCTGCTGCTGACCGCCCGACAGGTTGCCGCCGCGCCGGTCCTTCATCTCCAGAAGCACCGGGAAGAGTTCGAATATGTCATTCGGCACCTTGGACTGACCGGTCACGGTCAGCCCGGTTTCCACGTTTTCCTGCACCGTCATCGCGGAAAAGATCATCCGGCCCTGCGGGACATAGGCGATGCCACGGGCAACGCGCTCGTGCGATTTCAGCCCCGTCAGCGCCTGATCACCCACCGCGACGTCGCCGGATTTTTCGGGAACGATGCCCATGAGCGTTTTCATCAGCGTCGTCTTGCCCATGCCGTTGCGGCCCATGATGGCGACGATCTCTCCGGGCGCGACGTTCAGGTCGAGCCCGTGCAGAACTTCACTTTGGCCGTAGGCTGCGGTCAGGGATTTCACGTTCAGCATGTCTGGGCTCCTTCAATGACCGAGGTAGACTTCGACGACCTTCGGATCGTTCTGCACCCGGTCCATCGTGCCTTCGGACAGGGTTTTGCCTTGGTGCAGGACCGTGACGCGGGTCGCGATGTCGGCAACAAAGCCCATGTCATGTTCGATCACGATCACCGACCGGTCCTGAATGATCCGGTTGAGCAATTCGGCGATTTTCTTGCGCTCGGCCACGGACATGCCCGCAACCGGTTCGTCGAGCATCAGAAGTTCGGGGTCCTGGATCAGCAGCATCCCGATCTCGAGCCACTGCTTCTGCCCGTGGCTGAGGAAGGCGGCTTTTTCGTCAAGCTGCCCGTCGAGGAAGATCGTCTGCGCGATTTCCTTGATCCGGGCGCGGACGGTTTCGTCGCGCTTGAACGCCAGCGCACCAAACACGCCATGCCCCTTGGGGTAGCTGAGTTCGAGGTTCTCGAACACGGTCAGGTCTTCGTAGACAGAGGGCGTCTGAAACTTGCGACCCACCCCGGCATGCACGATCTGGTCTTCGCGCATCGCCAGAAGCTCTTTGCCCTTGAACACAACCGATCCTTCGGTGGCCTTGGTCCGCCCGCAGATCAGGTCAAGCACGGTGGTCTTGCCAGCGCCGTTCGGGCCGATGATGACCCGGCACTCGTTGGGTTCGACGTAGAAGCTGAGGTGATCCACCGCCTTGAAGCCGTCGAAGGACACGGTGAGGTCTTCGACCTTGAGAATGAAACGCTCGTCCATACCGATCACTCCGCCGGGGCGCCATCAGGCGCGGGTGCTACAGATTTCTTCTTGCCCATGATCTCGAGCAGGCGCGGTTCGATCTTTTCGGACCAGACGCCGGCCAGACCGTTTGGGAAGACCATGACGACCGCGATGAAGAGGCCGCCAAGGCCCAGCAGCCACAGTTCGGGGAAACTTTCCGAAAGCGAGGTCTTGGCCCAGTTCACGAGCAGCGCGCCGTAGACCGCGCCGAGGATCGACAGGCGACCGCCGACGGCGCAGAAGATCACCATCTCGATGGAGGGCACGATCCCGACCAGGGTCGGTGACATGAAACCAACCTGCAGGGTAAACATCGCCCCGCCGATCCCGGCAAAGGCCGCGCCAAGGCAGAAGATGAAGATCTTGAAGTTGGCGACGTTGTAACCCGAAAAACGCACGCGGTCTTCCTGGTCGCGCATGGCGATCAGAAGGCGGCCCAGCTTGGACTTGCGGACATATTGCGCGACAAGCAGCACCGCGAAAAGCAGCACGCCGTTGACGAAGTAGAGCACCGTCTTGGCCTCGTCTGTGCGGATGTCCCAGCCCAGCAGCGTGCGCAGGTCGGTGATCCCGTTGACGCCGCCGGTATAACCCTGCTGTCCGATGATCAGGATCGTCATGATCGCGGCAAAGGCCTGGGTGATGATGGCAAAGTAGACGCCGCCCACCCGCCTTGTGAACATGGCCACACCGATGATGAAGGCGAACATGACCGGCACCGCGACCACAGCGATCAGCGCGATGGGAAGGGAATAGAACGGCTCCCACCACCAGGGCAGTTCGGTCAGCTGGTTCCAATCCATGAAATCAGGAATGCCCGGGGTGGACTGGATCGCGGTGTTCTCGGGCGTCGATGCCTCGAGCTTGAGGAACATCGCCATGCAGTAGCCGCCCAGTCCGAAGAACACTCCCTGGCCGAGGCTCAGGATGCCCCCTGCCCCCCAGCAGAGCGCAAGGCCGACAGCCACAAACGCATAGGTCAGGTACTTGCCGAAGAGGTTGAGGCGGAAGTTGTCCAGCACCGCCGGGAAGATGACGAAGATCAGCGCGGCGAGGATGACAAACCCGATGATCTCTTTGCGGGACATGAAGGCAGAGGATTGCATCTGCTGTGCTCCTTACTTGCGCAACTTGAGGGAGAAGAGGCCTTGCGGGCGGATCATCAGGATGCCGACCACCACAAGCAGGGTCAGGACCTTGGCCATCGAGCCGGAGAGGAAGAACTCCATGATCGACTGTGCCTGGCTGATCGAAAACGCGCTGGCGATGGTGCCAAGAAGCGATCCCGCGCCGCCAAAGACCACGACAAGGAAGGTGTCCACGATATAAAGCTGCCCCGCCGTCGGCCCGGTGGAGCCGATCATCGTAAAGGCGGACCCCGCCACTCCGGCCACGCCGCAGCCGATGCCAAAGGTCAGCCGGTCGGTCCATTCTGTGTTGATGCCAACCGCGCCTGCCATGACGCGGTTCTGGTTGATCGCGCGCACCTGTTTGCCCCAGGTCGAGCGGAACATCATCACGTAGACGGCGATGGAAATGCTGACCGCGAGGACCATGACGAAAATACCATTGATCGGCACTTCGATCAGATCGGTCAGCGGCAGCGACCCCATCATCCAATCAGGGATCGTTACACCCACCTCGCGGGCACCAAAGACGCTGCGATAGATTTGCTGGAGGATCAGGCTCAGACCCCAGGTCGCCAGAAGCGTATCAAGCGGGCGTTTGTAGAGATGTCGGATCAGTGCCCATTCGACGAAGAGCCCTAGCGCCCCTGACGCCAGAAAGGCCAGAAACATCGCCACGAAGAAATACGTGCCGAACAGCGCTGGCATGTAGTCTCCGAACAAATTGGACGTGAGGTAAGTCACGTAGGCGCCAAGGATCATGAATTCGCCATGCGCCATGTTGATGACGCCCATCTGGCCAAAGATGATCGCCAGACCCAGCGCCATAAGGACGAAGACGGAAAACAGGATCAGGCCGGCAAAGCCCTGCATGGCGAAAATGGCGCCCAACTCGGACATGGAATAATCGGCGAACATGGGACCTCCGACGCTGAAAGGGGGAAAGGGTCACGCGACCCGGGACTGCCGCCGGGCCGCGCTTGATTTCGAGACTTACTGGTAACCTTCCGGGAAAGGATCTGGCTCAACCAGTTCGGCGGTCTCGAACACCACCTCGTACTGTCCGTCGGCCAGCGCCCGTCCTACGCGGGTCTTGGACCACAGGTGATGGTTCTCATGCACTTTGACATAGCCTTCGGGGGCTGTTGTCAGTTCGATGCCAGGGCTTGCCTCGCGCACCTTATCGACATCGAAGCTGCCGGCTTTTTCGACCGCAGCCTTCCACAGCCACGGGCCAAGATAGGCCGCCTGCGTCACGTCGCCGATCACGATGTCGTCGCCCCACATTTCCTTGAACGCCTTGACGAAGGCGAGGTTGTTCTCGTTTTCCAGCGACTGGAAATACTTCATGCAGGCGTAGGATCCGGCGATGTTTTCGCCGCCGATCCCGCGGATTTCGTCCTCTGTCACCGAGATGGTCAGAACGATGGGCTTTTCCGCCGCCGGGTCGATACCCGCCGCGATCAGCTGCTTGTAGAAGGCCACGTTCGAGCCACCCACGACGATCGCATAGATGACATCCGGCTTGCGCAAGCGGATCTTGTTGATGACCGAGTTGAACTGCGTGTGACCAAGCGGATAGTACTCTTCACCGACGACCTCGCAGCCCTCCATGAAGTTCTCGATATGCTTGCGCGCGATCTTGTTCGAGGTGCGCGGCCAGATGTAGTCCGACCCCAAGAGGTAGAAGCTCTTTGCACCCTTGGTCTGGTTCACCCAGTCAAGGCCCGCGATGATCTGCTGCGTGGCTTCCTGCCCGGTGTAGATCACGTTCGGGCTTTCCTCGAGGCCTTCGTAGAAGGTGGGGTAGTAGAGGAAGCCGTTGTGCTGTTCGAATACCGGCAGAACCGCCTTGCGGCTGGCCGAGGTCCAGCAGCCCATGACCGAGGCCACCTTGTCGTTGACCAGAAGCTTGCGGGCCTTTTCCGCAAATGTAGGCCAGTCCGACGCGCCGTCTTCCTGGATGTATTCGATCTTGCGGCCAAGGATACCGCCCTGGGCGTTGATCTGCTCGATGGCCAGTTTCTCGGCCTGAACCGACCCGGTTTCAGAGATTGCCATCGTGCCCGTGACCGAGTGCAGGATGCCGATGGTCACGGTGTCATCCGTCACCGCCAGCCCTGTCGTGTTCACCTCGGCGGTGGGGAAATCGGCTGCCCGCAGGTTCTTTGGCAGGAACAGGGATGCGGTCAGAGCCGTGCCACCGGCAAGAACCGCTCGACGGCTTAGGTGATTGTTTTCACTTTCAGAATTTTGGTCAGACATATCGCCTCCTTTTAACTTGCTCAGAAAATGGGCGATTCACCATCACCCGCTGAAGAAAGGATCGCGACAAATGCTGCGGCGCAGAATACGTCAAATGACGTATACCGGTGCGCGTTTTGTGCACTTAGGGTTTCTGCGGATCACTGGACACGGGCGACTCCGCTTTCGACTCAGTCATGTCGGCGCGGACAGCCTTTTCTGCGGACAACAGTATGGTTGCACGACTGACTGCCACCCGCGAGAAGCGGACATACAATCGTTGGGTCGCCAACGAGACGATGGAAGACTTTGCCCTGCGGTTCACCGCACGCCGGGCGCGACGGTGGAGCTACAGCCGTGTCGCGAATACCGCGATCGGGTCGATCTCGTTTCTGGCCCTCGAAGCGATCGGCGCGACCATCACGATCACCTACGGCTTTGACACGGCGATCATCGCAATCATGCTGGTCGGTGCGATCCTGTTTCTGACCGGCCTGCCGATTTCGTATTACGCAGCAAAATATGGGCTCGATATTGATCTCATGACCCGAGGCGCGGGTTTCGGGTATCTTGGCTCGACGATCACATCCCTGATCTACGCGTCGTTCACCTTCATCTTCTTTGCTCTGGAAGCCGCTATCCTGGCTCTCGCTTTGGAATTCACCCTGGGGGTGCCGCTCTTCATCGGCTATGTCGCGAGTTCTCTGGTCGTCATACCTCTGGTCATTCACGGCTTCTCCAAGATTTCAGCGTTCCAGGCGTGGACCCAACCTCTTTGGGTCCTCCTGCATGTCCTTCCGTTCCTGATACTCGGGTTTGTCGGATATGACATTGATACGTGGACCGGGTTCAAAGGCAGCACCGAGGTTCCCGACGGCGCGGAACTCTTGATGCTGGGTGCAGCGTCCGGCGTAGTGTTTTCACTGGTTGCTCAGATTGGCGAGCAAATCGACTTTCTGAGGTTTCTGCCAGAACCGCGTTCTACGGCAGAAAGGCGCAAATGGTGGCTCGCCTTGATCTGCGCAGGACCGGGCTGGTCGGTTCTCGGGATGCTCAAGATGCTGGCCGGGTCTTATCTGGTCACGCTCGCCATTCGGGAAAACGTTCCACCGGAAGAAGCAACGGACCCAACACGTCTCTACTATACAGCATTCGAACAGATGCTTTCTTCGCCATTTCTGGTCTTGGCGTTGACGGCCGCTTTCGTCGTGTTGTCCCAACTCAAAATCAATGTCACCAACGCTTATGCCGGCTCGATTGCGTGGTCGAATTTCTTTTCCCGGCTGACCAAGAGCCACCCGGGTCGCGTGGTCTGGCTGGTGTTCAATGTTGCCATCGCCGTGATGCTGATGGAATTGGGCGTCTTCACCGGTCTGGAGCACGTCCTGAGCCTGTATTCGCACGTTGCCGTCGCGTGGATCGGCGCGCTTGTGGCTGATCTTGTGGTGAACAAGCCATTGGGTCTCAGTCCTAAGGGAATAGAATTCCGGCGGTCTCATCTGTACGACGTAAATCCGGTCGGGATTGGCGCGATGCTTATCGCCTGTCTCGTGTCGCTTCTTGCCTTTGCTGGAGTGCTCGGGACGATAGCACAGGCCTTTTCGTCGTTTGTCGCGCTGCTCACTGCTTTCATCCTGGCACCGATATTGGCTTGGGCGACCAATGGCAGGTACTACCTGGCACGCGTCGATCCAGAGCCGACTGCGGCGGCGTCCATGCACACCTGTACTGTTTGCGAGTACCGGTTCGACGCCGAGGACATGAGCGATTGCCCATTCCATTTCGGGCGTATCTGTTCCCTGTGTTGCAGCCTCGATACGGCGTGTCACGACCTTTGCAAGCCTCATGGAAGGCTCGATGCATCGCTGCGCGAAGCGTTCCTTGCGGCGCTTCCCGCGCCGATTGCACATGCCATGGTCTCGCGACTGTCACGCTACATTCTGACAACGGCGTTCTTGTCGCTTTGCTTTGGTGCCTTGCTGTTGGTGATCCGCGCCTTCGCAAACGAAGACACATTGGACGCCGTTCTCACGATCATTTTCTGTACCGTCCTGATCGTCATCGGCATTGCCGTCTGGATGTTTGTGCTGGTCGGTGAAAGCCAGAAAAATGCGTTGGAGGAAACAGAGCGCCAGACTCAGTTGCTCCTCAAGGAAATCAGAGCACACGAACGCACGGACCTTGCCTTGCAGGAGGCAAAGGAAAAAGCCGAAGCGGCCAACCTTGCCAAGACACGGTATATGTCAGGGCTCAGCCATGAGCTGCGCACGCCTTTGAATGCGATATACGGTTTTGCTCAGTTGCTTGAAAAAGATCCCGACCTGGCCCCTTGGCGGGTCTCGATCACAAGTATCCGACGGTCTTCTGAGCATCTCGCGGGACTGATCAACGGTTTGCTCGATATCTCTCGGATTGAGGCCGGCAGGCTCGAGATCGCGCGCGACAAGGTCAATCTGCACGCACTGCTCCGCCAGACCGCTTCGATTTTCGAAGCCGAGGCCAAGGACAAAGGCATCACTTTCAAGTGGTCGACCCACGGGCGCATCCCGGCGCTGGTCGGCACAGATGAAAAGCGTTTGCGCCAAGTTATCATCAACCTGCTGTCGAACGCATTGCGCTATACGGATGAAGGGCGTGTCGAACTTGACCTGAGTTACCGCAACGAAGTTGCCGTCATCACCGTAAAGGATACCGGCATCGGTATCGCACCAGAAAACCTCACGCGCATCTGGCGTCCTTTCGAGCGTGCTGGCCGGTCTGACCGGCAAGGCTCCGGTCTTGGTTTGACGATTACGAAATTGTTGGTCGAGATCATGGGAGGCGAAATCGACCTCAAGAGCACACCCGGCTTGGGCAGCACCTTCTCTGTGAAGATGATGCTCCCGGCGATTTCGACGAGCATATTTGACGCTCAGGATTTGAACAAATCAGCCCATCAACCGACATTTGTTGGTTACAGGGGGGCACGCAAGACGATCCTCGTCGTCGATGACGACGTCAATCACCTGACACTCACCGAACGATTTCTTTCGAATCTGGGTTTCGTCGTTCTGGTCGCTTGCTCGGTAGATCTGGCCGAGGAGTTGCTGAGCGAAGCCATGCCCGATCTGATGGTGTTGGACATTGACATGCCCGAGCGGGATGGCTGGTCGTTTGCACAGGAGTTGCGTTCCGGAGACTGGCCGAACGTACCGATCATTGTCATTTCAGGCCATGCTGACGAGGAGGGTGTTCCAGGTTCACGGGTGGCGCTGCACGATGCGTTTCTCGCGAAACCGTTCAACCTCGACGAACTCCTGATGCAGATCGCAGAGTTGTTGAAGGTGACTCTCATTCTGAGTTCGGAAGACGAGGCCGAACAAGCGGTCGTTGATGATTTGACGGACCACGATCTCGACGCGCTGTGCGAAAGCGCGGAGCTCGGCCATGCGGCTGGCGTGCGCACGCTCCTCGAGGAACTGCGCTCTGCAAAAAGGGGGGCGCCCAGCCTTCTCGACCTGCTCGAGAAGCGACTGGACCGTTTTGACATGGGAGGAATCGTCGAAGCCTTGGAGGCAACAAAAAATGGCGTTGAATGATTTTGGCCCGAAATGCATCGCTTTGGTGGTGGATGATACGCCCGACACACTGGGAATGGTTTCGAGTGCGCTTGAGGACAGCGGCATCACAGTGCTTGTCGCCACCAACGGGCCATCCGCAATAGAACTGACGCGCAAGGTCGAACCGGATGTGATCCTCATGGACGCGGTCATGCCTGGCATGTCAGGGTTTGAAACCTGCCGTGAGCTCAAATTCGGGAGCGAGCCGGTAACAACACCGATTGTCTTTATGACAGGACTGACTGAAAAAGAGCACCTTCTGGAAGGTCTTGCTTCAGGCGGTGTCGACTACATCACGAAACCGGTGATTGTCGAAGAACTCCTTGCCCGGCTCAGCACGCATATCGTCAATTCTCGACTGCTTCAAAGTGCCCGCGATGCGCTGGATACATCCGGTCGATCCGTGCTGGCGTGCGACAGAAATGGCAAGGTTTTATGGGGATCCCAGAACGCGCTGGCTGTCCTTCGCGAGTCAGATGCTGTGTTTGACTCATCCTGGACCGCATGGGTTGCAAACTGCGCGAACCGGCCTGTCTCATCGGTTCAACCCTTCGAGACGCGTGAACTGACGTTTCAGTTTGTTGGAATGACGGCGGCTGCAGAAATCCTGATCAAGCCGATGCGCAGCATGACAGACAGCAAAGACAGTGTCCTCGCAAGCGCATTCCATCTCACACCGCGGGAAGCTGAAGTGCTGTATTGGTTGACCCTTGGAAAAACCAATCGCGACATCAGCATCATTCTCGGTCTGAGCGCGCGCACGGTGAACAAGCACCTTGAACAGGTATTTCAGAAGATGGGCATCGACAACCGCACATCAGCAGCGGTGAAAGCCGACCGGGTTCTGAACGCACTATAGCGTCAGGGTGCAGGATCGGCTCAGGCGAAGTTTCACATTACGGCCGTCGCAGACCCTTCTGCACCGACCGACTGTGATGGATCGTACATCTGCGATGTCAAGACGTGAACGGGGCACCAACGGGCGAATCCCAAAATGTGATCTTCCAAAGCTCGTGACCCTTTGGCCCTCAAGCAGATCGCGCGAGATACGCGGCCGCACGAGCCGGAGTAGATATTTCCGTGTAGTCTTTCTCGGGAATGTCGATTCCCAGCCGCTGATGAAGAGCCGTCACGAGGTTCAGAACGTCCATGGAATCCAGTTCAAGATCGTCCTGAATATGATCGTCGGGACCGACATCGTCCGCGTCAATATCAGGTGCTACTCGTACCAACTCCTCGAGGAAGATTGCCTGGTAGTCAGTTTCAGTCATAGCTCCTCCGGTGATTGTACCAACTTTTCAAATGCGCTGATGAAACGCGCGACCTGTCGACCATCGCTTACTCGGTGATCTGCCGACACCGTGAGAGTCACGACGTGCCTTGGGACAATTTCGCCATCAACAACCCATGGCCTGAGATGCGGAGCACCAAGGCCCACCAGCGCGACCTGGGGCGGGAATATAACGCCGGTCATCTCCTCGGCTCCGGTCTCGCCCAGACTTGAGACGGTAATCGTACCTTTTGTCATCTCGGAGCTGCGAAGCCGCCCGGCCCGGGCTCTGGCCACGAGGTCGCGCATGCCCTCCATGGTTTCCTCAAGTGTCATGGACATGGCATCCATCAATGCAGGCGCCACCAATCCGCCCCCGCGAAGCGCAACAGCAACTCCGGGATTGATAACCTCGGAGGGCTGGAAGCCATCGGGTTCGTTGAAATGTCCGTTCATCACGGGCACCTTGCCAGCAGCAAGCGTCGTTGCGCGCACGAACAGCGCGCCCAAGAGAATACGTTTGTCAGGCGAGAGGGAGGCGTTCCGCTCCTCGAGAAACCGAATTGCAGGATCGACGTCTATCGTCTCGGACAGATAAAAATGGGGAATTGTCTGCTTGGCCCGCGTCATTGCCGCGGCGATTGCCTTTCGCATTTCGCCAAGCCGGGTTCCGTCCGATGTGGGCGTGGGAGTCGATCGCGGCACAGCCGCACTCAATCCGTCCACGTCACCAAGGACAACAACCCCACCAGGGCCGGTGCCGCGAATATCTCGGAGATCAAGTCCCAGCTCATGAGCGCGAACACGTGCGGCCGGAGACGCCATGACTGCGGTTCCAGTGGCCGGAGCTGACCTCGGGATCGGATCCGGCACCGGCTGCGGCGTCGAGACAGGACGCGCAGGTGGTATCGCCTCCGCTTCTATTGGATCTCGCCGCATATCTTCGCCGGGTTTGAGGATCACTGCTAACGGTGCACCGACCGGCAACTCACGACCGAGTTCAGCAGTCAGTTCGGTCACGGTGCCTTCATCGAAAGTCTCGATCTCTATCGCCCCTTTCTGCGTCTCGACAACCGCGACGATGTCACCGCGCTTTACGGTATCGCCGGGCTTGACCGTCCATTCGACAAGCTTTCCTGCCTCCATGTCGGCGCCCAAGGATGGCATCGTGAAAATGCCCATCTCAGACCCCCATTTGAGCTTTGACGGTCGCAACAATCGACGCAACCTGAGGGATCGATGCATCCTCAAGATGCTTCGGATACGGAATGGGGACTTCCCGTGCGCAGACTCTTTCTACAGGTGCATCGAGCGACCATAGGCATTGCTCCATGATCCGCGCCGAGATTTCAGCCGAAAGAGACCCGCTGCGCCAACCTTCGTCAATAATCACTGCGCGCCGCGTCTTGGCGACTGACGCCATGATCGTCGCGTCATCGAGAGGGCGCAGCGTTCTCAAGTCGATGACTTCAGCGTTTATTCCCGAGGACGCCAGAACATCGGCGGCTTCAAGCGTCTTGAAGAGGGATCCACCGTAGGTGATCAAACTGACGTCACTTCCTTCGCGACGCACAATTGCACGTGAAATATCCACGGCTCCAGCAGCCGTATCGATTGATCCCGTGCGATTGTAGAGCATGACGTTTTCGAAGATCAGCACCGGGTCGGGATCCTCGATTGCTGTCCAAAGCATGCCACGCGCATCCTCGATTGTGGCTGGCGCGAGCACCTTCAAACCGGGGATATGCGCATACCAACCTTCCAGACTGTGCGAGTGCTGAGCGGCCAACTGTTTGCCGGCACCGGTGGCCATCCGAATGACCAAGGGAACACTGAACTGTCCGCCCGACATATGCCGGATCGTTGCCGCGGTGTTCATGATCTGATCAAGAGCCAACAAAGAGAAGTTCACGGTCATCAGCTCGACGATAGGGCGAAGCCCGGCGGCAGCCGCTCCAATGCCTGCCCCGGTGAAACCGGATTCCGACAGAGGTGTGTCCCGGATGCGGTTCTCTCCGAACTCCTCCATCAAGCCTTTGGTCACGGCATAGCATCCACCGTAGGCCCCCACGTCTTCGCCCATCAGAAACACGCGATCATCCTGGGCCATCGCCTCACGAATGGCTTGCTTGACCGCTTCCCGATATGTCATCTCGACCGTTTGCCCCGACGGTTCTTTCGGCACAATTTCGGGCGCCTGCGGCCCAAGCACATGTTCCTCGAGGTCTTCGACTGGTTCCCAAGTACCGGCTTCAGCGAAAGCGACCGCCTCTGCTATCTCAGCATCGATCCGGGCGTCAATGTCAGAGACATCGTTTTCGTGGATCAGGTCATTTTCAAGCAGCCAGGTTTGGAACCTGACGATGGGCCCTTTTTCGCGCCACAACTCGATCTCGGACTTTTCCCGATAAAGCTGCGCATCGAACATTGAATGTGCCCGGAACCGGTAGGTGGTGCATTCAAGAAAGTAGGGGCGCCCGGTGTCCCGAATGGTGGCCAAGGCCCTGCGGGTTGCGGCTTCTACCGCGACGACATCCATGCCATCCACCGTTTCCGAGACGATGTTATAGGAGGCGGCCTTGGCGCGAATATCGGTCTGGGATTCATAGCGCGCCAACGCGGTACCCATCGCGTACCCGTTGTTTTCGCAGACGAACAGAACCGGCAAGTCCCACAGTTCCGCAAGGTTGAGGGTTTCGTGAAATTCGCCCTCTGCAACAGCGCCGTCACCGAAGAAGCACACCGTCACCCTATCGTCCCCGGTCATCTTGTCCGCAAGCGCAAGCCCTCCCGCAAGCGGAAGACCACCCCCGACAATAGCATTGCCGCCGAAAAACTCGGTCTTGGCATCGAAAAGGTGCATCGAACCACCGCGCCCCCCCGAACAGCCTTCAGCCTTTCCGTACATTTCCGCCATGACACTCGACATCGAAACGCCGCGCACCAGGGCATGGCCATGTTCTCGATATGTAGCGACAATTCGATCTGTATCGCGCAGAACGGGAATGACACCCGCCGCGATTGCTTCTTCGCCGTCATAGAGATGCAGGAACCCTCGGATCTTCTGCTGAGTATACAATTCAGCACATTTGTCCTCGAATTTGCGGATCCGGATCATGTGGGCCAGCAGTTCCAGAACGTGAGCCCGATTGAGATGCGGTTTTTCGATAACGGTCATGTCTCATCAGTCTCCAGTGTGGAAATGTCGCCTTCGGGAAGCCCTAACTCGCGCGCCTTCAGAAGCCGCCGCATGATTTTTCCGGATCGCGTTTTCGGCAGTGTCTTGCGGAAGACGATCTCACGTGGCGCAACTGCCGGCCCAAGTTTCTTGCGCGCATGTCCTCGGATGGATTGCTCGAGGTCATCATCCGGCTGAAAGCCCGGATTAAGCGTGACATAGGCTTTGACCAGTTCCCCGGCGGTTTCGTCGGGAACTCCGATGACACCTGCTTCAGCCACCGCTTCGTGTTCGATCAACGCGCTTTCGACTTCGAATGGCCCGATCAGATGCCCGGACGTTTTGATGAGATCATCAGCACGTCCTACGAACCAGAAATACCCATCTTTGTCTCGCATCGCGAGATCGCCGGAGAGATACCAACCATCCCTGAAACACTTCTGATATCTGGCCTCTTCATTCAGATAGGCCCGCATCATGGAAGGCCATCCAGGCCGCAACGCGAGTTCCCCAATCTCACCATCGCCAAGTTCGACCATACCATCATTGGCTTGCGTGACGATGGCCGCTTCGATCCCCGGCAAGGGTCGCCCCATTGATCCGGGGCGCACCTCGGCTCCGGGACAATTGGCAATCATGATTCCGCCGGTCTCTGTCTGCCACCAATTGTCGTGGAATGGCTGTCCAAAGACTTCCTTACTCCAGATGACAGCCTCTGGGTTGAGAGGTTCTCCAACGCTGGCAAGGAAAACCAAGGACGAGAAATCATACTTCGCGGCAGTTGCATTTCCCGCACGCATCATCATCCGAATGGCTGTAGGCGCTGAGTACCAGACCTCGACACGCTCTTTCTCAATCGTGCCGTACCATCGGTCGATGTCGAACTCTGCCTCGTCGACCAGCATCGTCACACGGTTCACCAATGGTGATATGATTCCGTAGGTCGTGCCGGTAACCCAACCCGGATCAGCGGTGCACCAATAGATCGTGCCCGGCGACAGGCGAAGTGCATAGTTGCCCGAGAACGCGTGGTAGATGACGGCGTTATGGACATGAACCGCACCCTTGGGCTTCCCGGTCGTGCCGGACGTGAAATGGATCAGTGCGGGATCCTCTGGCGCGGTCCTGACCGTTTCAAACGCAGTCGCAGCGGACGCCATTGATGGCCCAAGAGCGATGCAGTCTTCGGGCGCATCATCTCCTACGATCAGGACGAGTTTCAAAGTCGGAATTTCATCCCGCCACTTGGAAATCTTACGTTTGTAGATCGAAGCGGTGGTAACGAGAACGTTTGCCTTGCCGATTTCCATCCGAGTGCGGATGGGCTCCGGTCCGAACGCCGAGAACAACGGTGTAAAGATCAACCCCGCCTTAAGAGCGCCAAGTGCAGCAGCGTAAAGCTCGGGCACACGGCCCATAAGAGCGAAGACACTGTCGCCTTTTCTTAGCCCGTGATCGACAAGGACATTGGCAAATCGCGATGCCAACTCCGTCAGATCGGTATAGGTCAGGTCCTGCGTGCTTCCGTCCTTGCCAAGCCATTTGATCGCGATCTGCGCTCCGTGGCCATCGGCGACATGACGGTCTAGCGCTTCATGCGCGATGTTGATGCCGCCCTTCCATCCATCGATCAGACTTCGCGCATGGCCCCATGGGTCATCACCTTCAGTCAATGTATTAGGTAAACCACTGGCGTCGGAAACTGCACCGACACCAGACGCGAGTGAAACGCGATCCTGGGTCATTAGACTCTCCTCCCAAGCGCAGTTTGCGTGCAGGCTGAGGACTTGGAAATGACTCAGGTCAAATCGGAATTCTGGAAATGCCGGGTGTCATCGAGCTGGAAATCCTTTCATGTCAACCCCGCGGAAGGGAACAATCCAAAGCGATCCAACACCAGGCCGGGGGACAGAAACGGCATCTACTTTCTTGTTGAGCGAAGGTTCCGCGCTCTACGGCTTGATGACCAATTTGCCTTTCACTTCGCCCAGTCCGGTGCGGCGAAGCGCCTCCGGCACCGACGATAACGGCAGGACCCCTTCAAGATGTGGAGAGATCTTCCCCTCGACAGCTGCTCGCGCGACCCGCTCTGTCAGGTCCCGACCGCTCGGAACCATCAACATTCCGATCGATTTCCTTGCAAGGCGATAGGCTACTCCGCCGAACACGAGGGATAGGAGAACGCTGACCCTGCCGCCCAGCGCTTGATAAACGCCGCCCGTTGTCAGGCACCCGGCAATTCGGGCGGGGCCTCGGGTCGCCACCATGTCGAGAATTCTGTTCCACTTTCTTCCCAAGCTGGCGAAATCCTGCGCTCCATAATCGATCGTCTCATCAGCACCAAGTTCCCTGAGCCACACGATCTTGCCTGCGTTATCGACAGTTGTGACGTGCGCACCTTTCGCCTTGGCCAATTGCAACGCCATGGTTCCGGAACCACCCCCGGCCCCGTTGATAAGGAGCGTATCGCCCGGATTCAGACCGTCGGTACCAGACACCGCAATCGCCCCTGCCTGAGGCAAACACGCGGCGATATCGTCTGTCAGTTCCTCAGGGGCGTGGATCATTTCAGCTTCGGACACGCAGGCGAATTCCGCGAAACCTCCGCGAACCATAACGACATCACCCATTACCCTGTCACCAATTTTGAACATGGATGTTTCCGAGCCCAGCTTATCGACAATGCCGACGATATCGGAGCCCAGAACTGGGTTTTTCGGACGGAAAAGCCCACCGACAAGCCGCGCGTAGAACGGATCACCGACAAGATATTCCCAGTCGGACAGGTTCACGCCACAGGCAAGAACTCTGACACGGATTTCGGATGCGCGCGGCTCGGGGATCGGTATGTCAGCCAAGCGCAGGTGTTCGGGGCCTCCATACCTGTCTTGAACGATAGCTTTCATGAAACTCCCCTTTTGTTCGAATGATCTTGGGACAATGAACGCACTCAGGACGGCACTCCCCCGGCAATAGTGAATTATGAACGAAGCCTCTTTTGTTTGCCTTGAGCAAGGTCAAGGCGCCCTTGTCGCGGCGAGGTCGATGCAGTGTCTCGGCAAAGGGTATTGGGATACGCTCTGGAGAGATCTTGGGCATTCTCGCTTTGGGTAGTGCGAACGTTCCCGTATCTTAGCGCGACCTGTGCCACAACATTATCGAAGTGGATAGAAGACCTGCAGACCAAGTGGTTCGCAAATCACCCTCGCGTGGTCGAACACTTCGGCCCCCGAGCAACCACCCCGTTAGGTTGCGAGGGCAGCGGCGGTCAGGGCGTCGGGTGTGAAGGGCAGACGCCGCATGCGAAGTCCGGTTGCGTCATATACGGCATTGGCAATCGCAGCGAGGGTTGGGCCGGGGGAGGCTTCGCCCGCACCTACAGACGGGTCGCCGGGGCGTTCGATCAGGTCTGTATGGATGGCCGGAACCTCCGGAAATCGCAGAACCCGATAGCTGTCCCAGTCGCGTGATGTGACACCATCGCGATCCCACGTTACGGCTTCGTGCAGCGCCCAACTTGCCGCCTGCAGGAAGCCACCTTCCAACTGAGCAATTAAACCGTCCCGGTCTACGATCCTCCCGGCGTCGGCTGCAATCCATGCCGTTTGAAGCTTGATTTCAGCGGCATCATTGACTGTCAGATCGACCGCGACAGCAACCCGGGTCATGGCGTTCTTGTATTGACCATATGCAATGCCGCGGCCACATCCCTCTGCTTTCGGATGTCTGGAAAGGGCCGCTTCCAACCTGTCCAGAAGTGAGAGCGCCCGCGGATCGGTCAGATGAAACCGCCGATAGTCAAAGGCGTCTTGTCCTGACAGTTGCGCGATTTCATCGATAAAACTTTCGATACCGAACACGTTCAGAGCCGCCCCCAAGCACCGCAGTGCCGAGGTGCGCAGAGGCATCTGGGTCACAAGGCTCTTGACGAAACGGGTTTCGGGGATGTCGTAAATCGGGTTGAGATTCCGATGCAATCCGCCCTGCCGGTTCATGTTCGGCGCACCGGGCTGCGGCCCGACAGAAGCCTCTCGGTAGTGATTAGCCAACAGCTTGGCCGGGCCAGCCCTGTCAGGGCCTGACCGGGGACGTCCGCGAAACGTACCGCCGATTGCCTCAGCCGAAAACGCTGCCAGTCGCCCATCAGTGCCAAGTTTCGCCGACAGTTCTACAGCGCTTGCCGGCCCATAAGGCTCCCATGCGTGTTCGTCATCGCGTGTCCATTTGAGCAACACGGGTGAGCCCTGCAACACCATCGCCAGAAGCGCGGCTTCATACGCAGCGTCGTCGGCACCGTTGTGACCGTAGCAACCGGACCCCGGCATATAGCTGATCACCACATTTTCCGGCGCGAGGTCCAGACTTTCCGCAATGCTTTCCCGCAGAATGTAAATGCCTTGCGAATGGCTCGTGATTTCAAGCTTAGTCCCGTCCCAGACAGCCATTGCCGCCGATGGCCCAAGTGCGCCGTGCATTGTGAATGGGCGTTCATACCGTGCGCAAACATCCACAACCCGCAACGGTTCCGGTACGGGAGCATCGGTTCGCGGGCTGCCGTCGATCACGGCCAGACGTGTCGCATTCTCGCGGGTGAGCAGATTGAACACATCGCCTTCGGGCAAGCTTTCCGTGACGTTCCAACGACATGCTCCTGACAGCCGCTGTGCCGCACGAATGACCGGCCATTCCCGTGGCCCTGCGACGGCGAGAAAACTGCCGTCCCGGATCACTTTGATCCCGGAGCTTTCCAGAGCCTCAACAGTTTTGGTGTCCACGTCTTCAAGCCATGCGCGGGCATGGGGCGGCCGGGGGACACGCGCGTGAAGCATATTCGGAACATCAAGATCGTGCAGAAACCGGTAGGTTCCACGCACGAGTTCGGTCAGTCCGCGCATCGGAAAACCAACACCGTCGGTTTGTGGCATCAGAGGAGCGCTCTCGTCCACGGGCTGCCTGAAGTCCACCTCAACTGCGAGATCGAGGATCGAAAGAGGAAGGTTGCTGCCAGGAGCTTGAAAGGCGCCATCTTCCAACCGAAGGTCTTCAGGCCTTCCACCGATACGCGCGAGCGCCATATTCGTAGCCGCCTTCCGCAAGGTCGCCGCTGCAAGTCTCAGCGCATATCCAGACTGTTCGATCGAATTACTGCCAGAGGTCATGCCTTCGTCGGGGCTACGATCCGTACGCACGGTTTCGACCTCAATCGCATCGCTCGGCAGGGTCAGTTCCTGACGCACGATCCCAACAAGCGCGGTTGATATCCGTTGGCCGATATCGACCTTCCCGGTCCGCACATAAAGTCGCCCGTCTTTGAGCGTCAGCCAGTCGGACAGTAGCGGATAGTCTTTCAGACTCATGGCGTACTGGTCGCGATCTCTACGGCCTCAAGGACCCGGGGGTGTGCTCCGCAACGGCAGAGATGCGGTTCAAGAGCCGCCTTTGCCTCTTCGCGGGAGACGGGTCTTCCCACAAGGGCAAGCGCCGTAGCCGCCACCACAAGCCCTGACGTGCAGTATCCGCATTGCGCGGCATTTGCAGCGACGAACGCATCCTGAACCCGACGGCCTTCTGCAATGTCCGCAACGCCTTCGACAGTGACGATTTCTCGCCCCTCAAATGTCGCAGCGGGTGCGACGCAGGACAGCGTCGCTTCACCGTCAACCAGCACCGCACAGGCCCCGCATTGTTCAAGCCCGCAACCCAGCTTCGCGCCCTTCAGCTTGAGCTCGTCCCGCAGCACAAACAGCAGCGGAGTTTCGGGATCAGAGGCGATTACACAGTCCTCACCGTTTATGCGAAGAGTCAGACTCATGTGGCGACCTTCTCCCATGTCACATCAAGCACGACATCCGCAGAGCGGAACAGGTTCATCACCGGGCACCGGTGTTCGACATTTCGCGCCAGACGATCCAGCCTGTCCTGCGGTTCATTGGTGTGGACACGGATCTTTAGGCGCACCCAGTTGAAATAGGGCCGCACGCCCTGTACTCCCCTCGATCCGCGCTGGTCGACTTCGCCATCAGCTTCGATATCCACGCCGGAGTAATCAAACCGCATCGCCTCGGCGCATCGGTTGATGATGACCCCCTCGCACCCCAATAGAGATGACAGACACATTTCAAGCGGCGTCGGCCCGGTGTTCGTTTCTTTTTCGTCCGAAACGAGCACATGATCTCGTACCATCATGACAGTTCGCGTGGACGCTTCGTTGCGGGCGACAACCCTGCGGATGCCCAGCGCCTTTGTGTCCGGATCAACGCTAGGCGGAAGAAGATCGTCCGTCATAGCGTCATCTCCAGGATTTCGAGCCCCCGATTGCGGTCGAGAAGGTAAATCAAACCCTGGTCGTCCACATCGACGTCATTTGACTGCGGCGCGCGCCCATCGGGGTATTCGGGCATGTAATGCGCCACTTCGACAGGCAGCAGCGGATCAGAAAGATCAAGAACTCGTAACCCGCCGGCAAACCATGTTGCATAGACCAACGTCGAATCCAGCTTTTCACGGAACTGATGCGCACCAAACCTGACACCCGGCTCTCCGACCCAGGGACTGGCGCGCTCGGAAAGGTCCCAAGCGGTCACCGGTTCAATCCGGTCCATGTCGGTCACATCCAAAACCCAGATGAACCCGTGCAAACGGCCAGGTTTGTGGTCGTGTTCTTCGTCGATGGCTACCGCGTAGCGGCGATCATCGATTTCTTTCGACAGAGGCATGACCGTATGTGTCGGCTCCGGGATCGCCGCAGGCCAGACATAACTGGCCTTCAGTTTCGGCGCGGTGATATCGCTGGCGTCGAGAACCCTCATTCCTGCATGCCAGACCGCTGCCCAAAGCTCATCCCCGACCCGCATCGCGTGATGAAGTCTGTGACTGTAGCCTTTGCCCGTTGGGGTTTCCCCAGCGGCGACATGCTGACCAGGCATGTGCCATCGCGAGACCTCGGTCGGGTTCGTTGGATCGGACAAATCATAGATCACGAGGATGTTGCCGACATACCCCTCCATCTCGGTGGAGATGTAGGCATAGTTTTCGTCCATGTCGAAACGATGCACACCAAACCCATGGGTTCTGACGTAGGAAAGAAGTTTCGGATTGGATTTGTCGGAAATATCCCAGACGCGGAAACCACCGGAGTGATACCCCCGTTCCAACGCGTCTTCGAGCACCGGAATATCCGCGAGTTCGACACCGAGTTCCGCTGCGATGGCGGCATCTTCCAGACCCGCAGCACGCAGACCCGCAATGCGGTCGCCCTTTCGCAGAAAATGACGGCGGTCCATTTCGACATTCGTGATCATGATGTCGCCTGCGACACGCACCTTATGAGTATGTGACCATTCGTCAGGCGGCGCGACGTGCGCAACAACCGTCGGGTTGGTCGGATCACGGACATCTATGATGGATGTTCCCTTGGGGGGTTTCATGTGCCCAACAAAGGCATAGCCGTCCTGAACCACAACCTGGCCGCCACCCTCGATATCGAGGCCACCGAGACGGCGAATGTTACGCGACAATTCGTATTCGATTTCCCGTTTCATTCCGCTGGCACCTCTTCGTTGCGACGCGCCCTGCGCCATTTCAGAATGATGGGCAGCATCAATGACAGGAACAGTGACACCCAGAGAATGTTGCCGAGCGTCGAAGAGAACAGGACGAAGACATCGCCATCCGATTTCTTGAGGGCCAGCAGGAAGTACCGTTCGAGAAGCGGCCCCAGGATGACGCCAATCAAGATGGCCGCCACATGGTAGCCGGTGCGGCGCGCGATATAGCCCAGCACACCAAAGCAAAGTGCAAGGTACATATCGAACATGTACTCGCGGGGAACAAAACCACCCACGAGTGTGAAGGAGATAATGAGCGGCGCGAGATATATCGTCGGGATTGTCGTGACGTGGCTCATGTAGCGCGACAGCGGCAGGATTGTGAGGAACATGATGAGGTAGCTGACCGCCATCGCCATGAACATTCCATAGCCGACTTTGGGCTGGTTTTCGAAAAGGGCCGGGCCAAAGCTCACGCCGTGGAATTGCATCACGACAAGCATGATTGCTGCTGTCGCACCGCCGGGAATGCCAAGCACCAACAGCGGCACAAGCGTTCCTGAGGTCACACCATTGTTCGCGCTTTCCGGCGCGATCAGACCTTCCGGGTGGCCGGTGCCGTATTTCTCGGGAGTCTTTGAATACGTCCGCGACTGCTGATAGGCTACAAAGCTGGCAATCGACGCGCCTGCGCCAGGCACAACACCAATCGCCAGCCCGATCACCGACGTCCATACAATGTGCCACCAACGCTTGAGCGCAATGCCGACGCCTTCAATCGTATCGTGCCAGTTTGGATGTTTGGGCTCGGCATCTTCGCTGATGATCACACGCTTTTCGATGATGATGAACGCCTCGCTTACAGCGAACAAGCCGACCAGCGCGGGGATCAACGGCACACCGTCATACAACTCCAAAAAGCCCATGGTCCCACGGGGGGTCGCGTAGACGACATCCGTTCCGATCGACCCGATCATCAGTCCGAAAAAGCCTGCGATCAGCCCTTTGAGCAAATCCTGTGCGGCAATGGATGCGATGAGCGAGATGCCGAATAGCATCACAACGATCATTTCGACCGAGTGCATGTAGAACCCGACCCGTGCGAGGATTGGCATCGTTGCAAGCGCAATGATTGTGGTCAGCAGGCCACCGATACAGGACGCAACGAAGGAAATCGATAAAGCCTGCTGGCCTTTGCCCGCTTTGGCCATTGGATATCCGTCAAGCGGTGTCGCTGCCGCCCCGGCTGTTCCGGGAATATTGACTAGGATGGCCGGAATTCCAGCGCCCATCCGCGCCGCACAATAGAGCGACACCATGAAGACGATCCCGGTCTCAAGATCCATTGCGAGGGTGAGCGGCATCAGAATGATGATCGTGTTCGCCGCCGAGAAGCCTGGAATACCGCCAACGATCAGGCCAAGAAAGATCGTGGGAACGATCACCCACCAATAGGCAATCGTTTCGAAGAAGACTTCCGTAAGGATGGTTGCGGTCTCACCCATTGGACAACAGAGCCTCCATCGTGATTTCGAACCATCCGCGCGGGAACCTTGTGTCGAATGCCCAGATGAACAAAGCCCAACCAGCGACTGAAATCACGGCGGCCAATCCCGTAATCATGGCCAACCGTCGGCCCTTGCCAAGGATCGCCATGCTTACAAGCAGAAACAGAAAGGTTGTAAGCGTGAAGCCGAGGTGATCGATCAGAACACAAAAGCCGAGCGTCGCCCCCAGAAATCCGATGCGCCCGGTTCGAATGTCATCCCTGTTCACGAGAGTGGAAAAGCCAAGTGAGCCTTCCCGGTTCGCCAACATCCGTACACAGTTCAGGATGAAGATCCCGCAGACGAGAAGCAGGATTCCCCCTACGAGAAAGGCGCTTACCTGCGCAGTCCATGGAGAATTCCAGATCGTGCTGAAGTAATACAGCGTGAAAGCTATGGCCATTACAGGAATGACCAGCTCAGCGCCGAGCTGACGGCTCTTTTCAACCTTTTGCGGTTTCATCGACAATCCATTTGCTTGAAGGTGGCCGGCGCACCCCTCAGAACGCCGGCCGATATGTGCTGCCTTACGCGCCGGTCAGAAGCGGCTTGTATTTGGCTCCGAGTTCAAGCATCGCCTGCATGAACTCTGCACATTCTTCGACACCGCCGTAGCTGAGGTATTCAGGGGTGCCGCCAAGGCTGACATAGGACTCCAGCAGGCGCGGGTCCTCGAACGTCGCCTTGAATGACTCCTGCAGTTTGGCGAACCGATCAGGATAGTCCTCAGCCGCCTTGCGATGGATAGCGAAGGCCCGGCTTGAGAGCATCTCAGGCAGATTGGTGCCAAACGCATCGTTCATGCTTGGCGCATTGTCGAGCGCCTCGCCAACGCGGTTTTCACCGAACACGAGCAGGGTTTTCACCGCATCGCCAGCAGCAATCACCGACCCAGATGTCAGTACCGAGAAATCGACTTCGCCCGTCACCGCGCCAGCAACCGTGTTCTTGCCGCCTGAAAGCGGGATCAGGTTGAATTGCGCACCTGTCGCTTCACCCAGTGCAAGCAGACCGATCGAGGCCGGATGCGCCATTCGGCTTGTGCCGACGTTCAGTTTACGCTCTTTGCCGGCTGCGATGATGTCGTCCATCGTCTGCAATCCGCTCTCGGCACCGACGAACAGACATCCCGGGTCGACGTCCACCCGACCGAAGTAGAAGTAGTCATCAACCGAAAAGTTCGATGGTTCCTGCATCGCCCAGTTCAGAACCTCAGGTCCCATATTGCCGAAGATAAGGCTGTAGCAATCGGGCTCTTCCTTGCCCATGTACACCTCGTACCCAACGCGGCCCGATGCCCCCGGAAAGAAGCCGGGTTCGAAATCAGTGCCGAGTTTGTCTTTCCACACTTCGGCAAATGCACGGAAATTGCGGTCTGCGCCGCCGCCTTCCCGGGTCGGGATGATGACTTTGATGTTGCGTTCAGGGAAATCGGCAGCGCGCACGATGGTCGGTGCTGCCAGCGTCATTACACCTGCACCCGCGCTGGTCTTTAGAAAGCCTCTGCGATCTAGTGTCTTCATGGTCTCCTCCTCCTATCAGTCTTGGTACTCGGGTCTTTCCTTCTCTTTTTCGTTCACTCGACAACCTCACCGGTCTGTTGTTCCGCAACGGATTCTGGGACTTCTCCTAGGTCTCCAGCATGGTTGCGGGGAACAGCTCTTCCGGAGCCACAATGCGCTCGGCGAGATACTGCTCCACCGAAAATCGGCAGACCGCCTCTAGCTCCGCGCGATTGGTTTTGAAGCCATAGCTCCAATAATCAGTCCCAAGGGCACGCAACGTGCGCTCCATGCTCGCATTCAGCCATGGCAGCGAAAGACGATTGGCATTTCCCAGCCACACCTTTCGCAGGCGCTCGATTGCGGCATCGCGAGACGCGACAAAGCCCTCGTATAACAACCGGGGTAAGTCAGGGTTCTCGAGCACAAGCGACTTACGGACCCCGATCAGGTGCATGATCGGGAAGAACCCGGTTTTCGCGTGATATTCCTGTTCAGCGGCCTCATAGTCAGGGAACAGCCGGACAAACCTATCGTCGCCATCCAAGAATGCCTGCGGCGGCTTTGGCGCCAACATCCCGTCGATCTCACCCCGGATCAAAAGGTCCTGCAGCGTTTCCCCTTCGGAAATCGGTTCAACGATCATGCCTTCGGGCAGATCAAGTTCAAGGCGCTCACGGCGCACTCCCTGATCAAGCGCACCTGTCCGCCAATGAACGCTGCGGGCATCGACCCCGTATTCATCCGACAGTATGCCCCGCATCCATAAAGCCGCCGTCATTTGATATTCCGGGACACCTATGCGGCGACCGGCAAAATCCGCCGGGCTTTCTATTCCCGAACCTTTCCGCGCGAAATACCCAGAGTGGCGGAAGGCACGGCTGACAAACGCCGGGATTGCGGTATATTCTCCCTCCCCTCGCGAGATCTGAAGGATGTAGCTGGAAATCGACATCTCTGTGATGTCATAGGGTGCATCGCTTACCGCCAACGGAAACAACTTCGCCGTTGGCGCAAGCACACTGTCCAACTCGACACCCGGGATGGTGACGCGACCTTCGTGCAATGCCATGACCCTGTCGTGATCCCAGCTGGCAAAGGTAAGGGATCGCTGGTCACCGCCACCTGAAGTCGGCGGCGCTTTGGTGGATGTCGCCACCTCCGACATGCCGGATCAGACCACCTTGACGGTCAACGAGCCCATGCCCTCGACCTCGACCACCATTTCATCGCCCTTCTCGACAGCCGCGACACCGGATGGCGTGCCCGACAGAATGACGTCTCCAGGGGCGAGTTCGTAGTATTCCGAAAGGTACGCAATCTGTTCCGGCACTTTCCAGATCATCTGGTTGAGATTGCCATCCTGCCGCAATTCCCCGTTCACTGTCAGTGTGATGCGGCCCTGATCCGGATGACCGATTTCCTCAGCCGAGAGAATCGGACCAACCGGCGCCGAGGCTTCGAACGCTTTGCCGATTTCCCAAGGGCGTCCGAGCTTCTTCTGGATGCCCTGCAAGTCGCGGCGCGTCATGTCGAGCGCCAGCGCATAACCGAAAACGTGCTCCAGAGCCTGATCGACAGGGATATTCCGCCCCCCCGATTTCAGCATCACGGCGATTTCCGCTTCGTGATGCACATCCTGTGTCTTGGGCGGATAGGGAAACTCGCCCGAGGTGTCGAGGTTATCGGGATTCTTTTGAAAGAAAAAAGGATCTTCGCGGTCGGGGTCGTGCCCCATTTCGATCGCGTGAGCCGCGTAGTTGCGCCCGATGCAATAGACGCGACGCACAGGAAAGAGCGCGTCGCTCCCCTGAACCGGCAGGGCCACGACGGGCGGACAATCAATGGCGTATTGCTGCGACGAATCTTTCATTCAGGTTCCCCCCCTATTCTCAGCGCGATGGGCCAATTTTCCGGATTGATCCAACCAATTACGCCAAGTTGTGCGATTTTTGTTGCATTTTGTCGCACTCTACCCACTTATTGAACCAATGCAACCAAAATGATCGACCAATGGGGGACTGGGTGCTTACGAAGCCCGAAACTGCAGACCAAACGGATGCCAATGAAGCCTTGGTCGATTTCATTGGCGCCGGCAACTTTGCTCCGGGTGACCGATTGCCCCCGGAGCGGGAACTGATGGTCAGCCTGGGGCTGTCGCGTACGGCACTTCGGAAAGCGCTCGACAAGCTGGAACACGAAGGTCGCATCTGGCGTCATGTCGGCAAAGGCACTTTCATCGCCTCGCAATCCGGCAGCGCCCGTCCTGGCAGACTCGCTGAAATCAGCGGGAAAGTCACACCCTTTCAGATGATGCGGGCGCGTCTGTCGCTTGAGCCTGCGATTGCCCGCGAAGCCGCGATCAATGCGTCGGAGGACGCGGTGAACAGAATTATGGCAGCGCGCGATGCCGCAAAAGATGCGCCGGATTGGGATACCTATGAGGCAAAGGACGATGCCCTGCACCGCACCATCGCAGAGGCCACAGGCAACATCCTGCTGCTGGAACTGTTCGACCAGCTGAACCAGGTCCGCCGCGCCGTCGCATGGGAGTCAGTCGTCCGCACGTCGCAGCGCCCGCCCCGGGATCATTTGAGCTTTGCCGAGCATGACCGCATCACGGCTGCGATCGCCGCCCGCAATCCAACCGAGGCGCACGCCGCAATGCGCGAGCATCTCGGCTCCGTTTCCGCACGTCTTTTCGGGGAGATCTGACGCCAGGAACCAACAAGACCCGGATGAGACCGGGCGAACATCATCTTTAGGGAGGAACGAGATGAGACAATTCTTGAAAAAAGTCGCGGCCACGGCGTTGGCCATTCCGCTGGCCATTGGCCTGAGCACGGCGTCGGTCCAAGCGGACACAATCCGCATCGCACTTGCCGAAACGCCCTCGGATGAGCTCGCTGCGTTCTTCGTGGCACTGGAGCGGGCCAAGGCAAACGGGCTTGACTACGAATGGACCGCCTTCTCGGATGAAGAACTGGCCATCCAGGCAGTTCTCAGTGGCCAGATGGATATCGGCTTTGGCACGCCCTATGCCGCCATGCAGCGCTCCAAAGCGCCGCTCCGAATCGTCTTTCAGCTCTCCAAGTTGAAATTCTTCCCGGTGACGACGAAGAAATACAGCTCTCTGGAGGACCTCAACGGTGAACCGATCCTGCTTCACTCTCGGGGCGGCGGCACCGACTCGATTGCAAATGTAATCGAAGATCGGCTTGGCATCGAGTTTGGAGAACGCTCTTACGTCCCTGGCTCATCCAACCGCGTTGCCGCGCTGCTCGGGGGCCGGGCGGATGCGACAATCATCGACCTGTCGAACAAGAACAAACTGATGCGCAGCGAAGCCGGCGAAAATTTCAATGTGCTTGAAATGTTCGAAGTCGAAGCCAGTGACGAAGCCCTGTTCGCAAACCTGAACTGGATCCAGGAAAACGAAGAAGATGTGAACACCTTCGTGAAGGCGCTGGTCAGCGTGTGGCAGGATATGGCTGAAGATCCAACCATCATCCGCCGTGAGACGAACCCGGATGGCCCGATCGGCCAACTCCCACAGGAAATTCTCGACCAGTTGGACGGGTTCTATGCCGATGCTGTCGAGGGCGGGCTGTACGATCCAAACGGTGGCGGGCGCAAAGCCGCGCAGGCCGACATGGAATGGTACTCGGCCGCGGGTCAGCTCGACGGTGACGCGTCCGAATTGAATATCGAGGATTTCTGGTACCTCGCACCGCTCGACGCAGCGATGAACTGATCGCGATTGGCCACCGCGCGTTCTGAAAGCGCGGTGGCCGACCGCTCCAATCACAGGACACAGAGTTCATGCCTGACCGTGCGCTTCTGCTAAAACTGCTTTCCGCCGTCATCCTTTTCGGCGCGTGGGAAATCGCTGGTCACATCCCGATCAGCTATGCGTTCCCGACCTTTCTTGAGTCGATGTCGGCCATGTTCCGAATGATCGCTGACGGCACGATGATTGACGCCTATGCCGAAACCCTGCGCCCGCTTGTCGTCGGCGTTGCAATCTCGGCGGTTCTCGGGATTGCCATAGGACTGTGGATTGGCCTGAGTAACTTCTTCGACTGGCTGTTTTCCCCGATCTTCATCGTCATGCAGGCCGCTCCGCTGGCAGCGCTGATCCCGCTTCTGGTTCTGGCATACGGGATTGGACTCACATCCAAGGTTCTTGTTGTTTGCATCATGGCGATGCCTGTCATCGTGCTGAACACCGCCGGCGCCGTACGAAACACACCGGAGTCCCTCAAAGAGATGGGACGGGCGTTTTTGGCATCGGAGCCGTCCATCATTCTGCGGATCATCATTCCCGCGGCCTCGCCCGTAATATTCGCGGGTCTGCGGTTGGGTATTTCCGCAGGATTTATTGGCGCGATCCTCGCCGAACTGAAAATCACGCCGACCGGTGTCGGCGATATCATCACCTACAGTCGGTCCATCGCCGACTACCCCAGCATGTACGCAGCGATCTTCTCGATCATTCTGCTCGCGGTTCTGTTCCTCAACCTGCTGGAACGCACCGAAACCCTGCTATTCAAAGGAAATGAACGTGGCTATGTCTCAGATTAAACAGGTTGTCGACAACACGCTGCCAGAGAGCGCGGTCTCGACCCGCAACATCTCGAAGAACTACGGTGACGTCGAGGCGCTGAAGAACCTGTCGCTGGAATTTCCCCGTGGGCAACTGACTTCACTTCTCGGTCCGTCCGGATGCGGAAAGACGACATTGCTGAAGATCATTGCAGGTTTGCTCGAACCGACGTCGGGCACCGTCGAGGTCAACGGCCAAACCGTCAAAGGCCCCGGCCCCGACCGTGCTTTCGTCTTTCAGGACTTCGCGTTGCTTCCTTGGGCCACGGTGCTCCGCAATGTCGCGTTCGGCTTGGAAATGCGCGGTGTCGCCAAGTCTGAACGCGAAGCAATCGCCGAGAAGTATATCAAGGAAGTGGGGTTGGCGGGGTTCGAACAGAGCTACCCGCACGAGTTGTCCGGTGGGATGCGTCAGCGTGTGGGCCTTGCTCGTGCTCTTTCGGTGGACGCAGAAGTTCTGCTGATGGATGAACCGTTTTCTGCGGTCGACGAGCAAACCCGCCGCAAGTTCCAGGAGGACCTGCTTTCGCTCGTGCAGCACGAGAACAAGACCTTCATTTTCGTGACCCATTCAATCGAAGAAGCGGTGTATGTTTCCGACCAGATCGCGATCCTGCTGCCGCGTCCAAGCCGGGTACACGAGATCATTCGCCCGTCGAACTTCCGTTCCAAAGGAGTGGACAACATTCGCCGGGATCCCGAGTACCTCGATATCGTCGACGAGATCTGGGCGTCGCTTCGGACATATGTGGAGTAGGCCATGACCCTTTTCGGATATCGCCTTCCCGGCATGTCGTCGCTGATCGTTTGGGGGCTGCTTTGGGAGATCGTCGGGCAAAGTGGATTGACCTTTTTTGTCCCGCCCCTCTCAGAGGTGGTGGCTACCCTGTTCGGCGTAATCGGAACATCAGCGTTTCAAAAAGCCCTGGCTGAGACGGCTTACGCTTTCATTGCCGGCGTGTTCTTCGCCATCGTGATCGGCATCCCGGTTGGCATCCTCATGGGAAAGAACCGCCTGCTCGACGAAATGCTTCTGCCATGGGTCAACGTCTTTCTGAGCGCCCCACTGACGGCCCTTGTGCCTGTGTTGATGGTCTTGTTCGGGTTCGGGATGAAATCCATCATCATAACGACCACCCTGTTCGGCATCTGGATCATAATCCTCAATTCCCGCGCGGGGGTGAAACAGATCAACCGCTCGCTCCTTGAGATGGCGCACAGCTTCGGGGCATCTCCGATGGACGCCTTCTTCAAGATCTACTTCTGGGCCGCACTACCTGAAATCCTTGGCGGCGTCAGAATTGGCGTGATCCGGGCAGTCAAAGGCGTGATCATCGGGCAGCTTCTGATCTCAATCGTCGGCTTCGGCGCACTCTTTGAACTCTATTCAGCAAACTTCCTGATGGCGCACTTCTGGGCCGTACTGATCGTGCTCTTCGCGCTGGCGTTCTCGATCTCGGAGTTTCTTGCCTACCTTGAGAGACGTGTCTCCTACTACGCGGCAAAGCGCTGACAACTTGGGAACAGGCAAAGATGCGGGGCCGGGATAACGGCCCCGCATTTCTTCTTGGGTGAGACGTTTCATGTCTCACATCGCATCTCCATCATCTCTTCCGCTCTTGCGAATGAGGTGCGATGCTCGATCACAATGCGCATCGCGACACTGAACGTTCAAAACCTGCGTCTATTGCACGACCTCCCCGCCAAGCATTTGCGCGGGGCTTGGGATTCTGACGACCCTGAGACAGCGGTTTTTGACGTCATTGACCGACGATTGACCGCGCAACTGATGGCCGAGGTCAATGCGGACGTGTTCGTTTTGCAGGAGGTTTTCGATCTGGAAACGCTCAACTTTTTTCACGACAGGTTCCTCGTGCCAGCAGGGATGAAACCTTATCCACACCGGATCTGCATACCCGGCAACGATGGGCGTGGATTGGACGTTGCTGTGCTGTCCCGCATCGCAGCGGAGGGTGTGAAAAGTCACGCGGAGTTAACGCCAAGAGATCTCAACCTGCCGAGCATGGAAGGCGTGAAACCGGATGTGCCGGTCTTTCGAAGGGACTGCCTTCTGGTAACAATCACCGGAGTTAAAATCTTCGCCTGCCATTTCAAATCACCTTACCCGAACCCGGCACTCTCCTGGATCACACGTCGGTGTGAAGCCTTGGCGACAAGACAAATTGTCGACCAGAATTGCGCCAATCCAAACGAGGACCTGTGGCTGATCGCGGGTGATCTCAACGAAGGCTCTGAGAACAGAGACCCCGACAAGTCTGCGATTTCTCCACTTACCGGTGGGTTCTCGGTGAACCTTTTGGATCGCCTTCCTGCCTCAAACCGCTGGACCTATTTCGATCCCCATTCTGGCTTCCATCATTGCCCGGATGCTTTGCTCGCCTCACCTGCTTTGGCTAGACGGTGGCCGGAAGCCGTACCCACTGTCGTACGAAAAGGTCTAGGGCTCGAAGCAACCGGACGGATGGCCGAGCATTTTCCGGGAGTCGGCCAACACAGGCCGCATGCCAGCGACCACGCGGCTGTCTATGTCGAGCTCCCCGGCATTTGATCTCGGACAGCCTCCGCCCAGCTTACAGCCAATGCCCGGCAAAACAGAAGTTCTTTGCCTCCGAAGTCTCAATGAGAAAAACAAAACATCGGAGCGAAACCCGGCGAGCAAGCATCGACGATTCCCAGACACAACTTGGCTTTGCTCCGAAAAGCGGCGAACAAGTGGATAAACACCAAAAAAACGCGGCTCAATGGATTGCACCTATGAAAGCTTTCTTCGACGACAGACAATGGAAACACGATCCGAAGCATTTCATGGCCGCCGGCGCAATCAAGCCAAGCCCGGAACAGCCTGAACGCATTGCGCGCCTCATGGCTGGCGCAGAGGCCGCCGGATGTCAGTTTTCATCCCCCATCGATGCAGGCATTGGCCCGATCGCCGCAATCCACACAGCAGAATACCTGACTTTTCTGAAGAACATCTTCATCCGTTGGCGACGTATCGAAGGAGCGGGTGCCGAAGTCATCCCGAATGTCCACCCGGCGAACCGGTTCGACAGCTACCCCAAATCTGCGGGAGGACAGGCAGGATATCATCAGGCAGATGCCGCCTGCCCTATTGCCGAACATACTTGGGAAGCCGCGTATTGGTCAGCGCAATCCGCGATCAGCGGAGCCGATGCTCTCGGCGACGGGACGCCTGCCGCCTACGTTCTCAGTCGACCACCCGGCCATCACGCTTTTTCCGATTTGGCAGGCGGATTCTGCTTTCTCAACAACTCTGCCATTGCCGCGGAACGTTTGCGTGCTGCGGGTCATCGTCCCGCTATCCTTGATGTGGACGTGCATCACGGTAACGGAACCCAGGGCATCTTCTATGATCGTGCTGATATCCTGACGATATCGATCCATGCCGATCCCGAGAACTTCTACCCTTTCTTTTGGGGGCACACGCAGGAACGGGGTGCGGGCGAAGGCACAGGCAGCAACCTGAACCTGCCGCTAGAACGGGGCACCGGGGACGACGCTTATTTGGCCAGTCTGGATCTTGCCCTGGAAAGAATTAGCGCTTTCGGCTGCACCGCCCTTGTTGTGGCGCTAGGCCTCGACGCGCATGAAGATGATCCGTTTCAGGGTTTGGCCATCACCACGCCGGGCTTTGCCCGGATTGGCGCCGCGATAGCCTCACTCAATCTGCCAACGCTATATGTTCAGGAAGGCGGCTACCTGTCCGATGCACTCCAGCATAACCTGACAAGTTTCCTTACTGGAACGCAGGGTCCGTGATGCGGGAAACCAGAGACATTGTTGTTATCGGAGGCGGGATTGCCGGATTGAGCGCCGCAGCCGCTCTGTCCGATCAGGCAAGTGTGACGGTTCTCGAACAGGAAAAACAGCTTGCCTATCATTCAACCGGGCGTTCTGCAGCCGTGTTCATCCTCAACTATGGCAATGCCATGCTCCGGACACTGAATGCGATGTCGCTTCCTGCGTTGAACGGAGGGGTGTCAGGGGAAAGCGTACTCGCACCGCGCGGGGAGATGCTGGTAGCGGGCGAAGCTGAACTTCCCGCGTTGGAAGCCTATCTGGATGGATCCGATGGTCTTGTACGCCTCTCTGTCGATGAGGCGGTTGAAAGAGTGCCAGCCCTGCGTCGGGACCGCATCGTTGCCGCCTGTTACGAGGAGCAGGCTCTCGAGATCGATGTGGACCGATTGGTACAAGGCTATGTCCGAAAGCTGAAATTAACGGGAGGCGAAATCCGGACAGACGCGCGCGTAAAATCGCTCGAACAGCACGGGGTTGATTGGATCGTGCGCACTCAAAACGTCGACATAAATGCAAAGCTGGTTGTCAATGCCGCAGGGGCCTGGGCCGATGACATTGCCAAGCGCGCCGGGTTGCCGCCGATCGGCGTTCAACCGATGCGGCGGTCGGCGGTGATCATGCCCGTGGATGCCAGGCAATTCAGCTACAGGGACTGGCCGCTGATCGCCTCCGCAGCCGAAGATTGGTACGCAAAACCCGAGGCGACCGGATTGATGATCTCTCCTGCAGACGAAGACCCGATCGATGCACAGGATGCATGGCCGGACGACATGGTGATTGCAGAAGGCCTTCACCGGTTCGGAGAGATGATGGATATACCCATCACCAGGCCGACCCACAGCTGGGCCGGTCTGCGCAGCTTCGTTTCTGACCGAACGCCTGTCTGCGGGCTTGATCCTTTGGCAAAAGGATTCTTCTGGTTGGCCGGACAAGGCGGTTACGGGGTCCAGACTGCGCCGGCTTTGGCGGACGTCACGTGTGCCGTTTGCACTGGAAGCGCACATGACCTGCCACGCGATCTGCTTGCCTCCCTGAGTCCAGACAGGTTTCGGTAGTCCACCCGCCGCGCCTTGGAAACTGGCAGCAGTACCGGCAGGGTCCACTTTTATGGCTTTCCGCTCAAATTGGGCACATTCAGTATTCCCAAATACTGCCCGGCGTTTAACTATTGATCCAACGGTAAATGGTTTTTCGGCTGGTCGGATTTCGGGTTTGCGTACTTGTGTGCCTTCGCAAAGTTCACAATCCGCCCACCAGGTTACTCGGTACATCGAGAAATTGGATGTCAGTCTGCCTTGCGCAACTGCAATACAGAACTTGGGAGAGGCCATTGAAGAAGAGACACATCGCGAGAAAGCCGACCCGTGCAGCGTATGTTACGGCAGCCACATTTGTTACGGCAGCCACATTGGCATTCGGTTTCACATCCATGCCGGCCTTGGCTCAGGACTCGGACCCGACAGCCTTCTACAGAAATGGCGATCTGACCCTGCGATGGCATCTTCAGGCCGGAATAAACGCTGTTGCTGAGCGCAAACTGTTCTGGAACCTCGCAGAGACTGCGGCACCCGGAAGCGGCTATGACCCCGATACCAACTGGCTGGAACTGTATGTCAAGCCGGGCATCAGTTTCGAGTATTCGCTGGATGCGGGTGCCACTGTCTACGGCAAGCTGTCTGCGGTCGCCTCGTACACAGCAGGTACAGACGCGTATGACACGGGAGACACCGGCGAGACCACACTCGAAGAGGCGTATCTTGCGGTGCGCGGCAATGCCGGCCAGTTGTCCTATGATCTGTCACTCGGTCCCAGAGAACTGAAACTCGGCACCGGTATGCTCATCGCCAATGGCGCATCCAGCGGATTCGAGCGGGGCGCATTGAAGTTGGGACCGAGAAAAGCATGGGAAATGGCCGCGATCGCACGCCTCTCTGGCAATGGGATCACCGGAACGGCGTTCTACCTCGACCCGAATGAGCTTTCTTCGTCAGACGGCAAGAACGAACTTGCCGGCCTTGATGTCCGATATGACGACCCGCGCGGCGGATATCTGGGGGCGACGTACCTCAAAGTCCTGAACTCAGAGACACCTTACCCGCAGGCAGCGCCAGGTGGAAACGGGCCGCCAACAATCACCCCGGGCGCACGCGAAGGCACGAACGCGCTCAGTCTCTACGCCAAGACAAACCCATTTGCAGGTGCCATGGAGAATTGGACCTTCACGGGTGACCTTGCCTACGAATGGAACGACGAGATCGATCTGGACGCTTGGGCCGGACGGATCACTGCAAGCTACGCGTTCAAGAACCTGCCGTGGTCGCCAACCCTGACCTATGGGTACCAGACGTTTTCGGGCGATGATCCGGACACAGCCGCACTCGAAAGGTTCGACCCCCTATACTACGAGGGCAGCCCGAGCGCCTGGGCGACCGGTTCGAAGTCCGCATCGACCTTTATCAACTCGAATGTGAACGCACATTCGCTGGCCCTGCGGGTCAAACCGACGGTTCAGGATACGTTTACCCTTCGGTATTCGCACATCCGCGTAAACGAGTTGCGCAGTCCTGTTCAATTCGGACAGGCCACCCGCGTTGATACGAGCGGTGCAACTGCAAATGTCGTAACCGGCGTCACCAATGCACATCTCGCCGATGATCTCTTCCTTGAATACAATCGGGTTATCAATCGAAACACGTATCTGACCGCCGGTGTTTCTGTTTCCTTTCCTGGTCAAGGTATCAAGGACGTCACTCCTGAATCGGATCCGAACTGGACAGGGGGTTTCGTGAACCTGGTCATCAATTTCTGAGGACATAACAGAACTTCCAGAGCGCAGATCAGGTGAAAGCCGATCTGCTCGCTCCCCCGAACATTCGCTGAGAGGAACACATGGCAGCCGGACATGCGACGAAACCCACCGGGCTTTGGCAGCGGGTCGACATGGCCTCGTTCGGCATGATCTATGGCTCGGTGACCGTGCTCGGGATCCTCATGGCCATGGGCGCGCATCCTGATGCGCCTCTTCCATCGGCAGCCATATTGTTCGGATCGGTATTGGCGATTTCCCTGGCCAAAGCCTTTGCCGAAGTGATGACCAACGCCATCGATAAAGGTGAACGGATCACAAGACAGTCGTTTTCCCACTCTTGGGACCATGCACGCACGACCCTGGTCGCGGCGAACCTGCCAACACTGTTTTTCGTCGCGGCAGAATTCGAACTCTGGACTGTTCATACGGCAGTTACGCTCTCGCAGTTTTACTGCGTTCTTCTTTTGATGCTTGTCGGCGCGCGGGTTGGATGGCGCTTGGACAACGCCTATCTGTCTGCAGCACTGGGGGCGTTGTTCGCAGGTGGTGTTGGGCTTGCACTGGCATTGATGAAGTTTGTGATACACTGAGAAAAGACGCCGAAGCTGCGGGAACTCTTCGTCGAACCTTGCACGTTTGTTTGCTCCTGAGACAGGCAACCAAAGCGCAAGACGACACATTATGGCAACCGATGAGGTCAACATCATGCATACTCTGATCTTGGCAGTGATACTGGTTCTGTCTGCATTCGGATTCCCTGACAGGGCCGAAGCGGATGACGGCGTGCTCAATGTGACCGTGTCCTACCGGGAACGCATGGCATTGCCGCCGGACGCGGAACTGGATGTTCAATTGCTCGACATCTCGCGCGCCGATGCCCGTGCCAAGCTCCTGTCAGCACAGCGTTTCTCGATGATCGGAGTGCCGACGAGCGTTCAATTGAACTACGACGCAGCCATGATCGAAGATCGCGCACGTTATGCTGTTCGGGCGGAAATTTGGACCGAAGACAAAAAGATGTTTCAGGCAACAACCACTCTTCCCGCTTTGGGCGGGGAAACACCTGAACTCGATATTGTCTTGATGCGGGTGATGACCGGAACGGAAGATACGCAACCCAACCGTTCGATCACAGGTGTCTCGTGGGCCGTGGCCGAAGTTGCCGGCGTGCCGTGGCCGAATGATGATCCGGCGACGCTCGCAATCGATGGCGAAATGAGATTTTCGCTTTTCGGAGGCTGCAACAGGTTCATCGGATCAGTCGAAGCATTCGACAGTCGCATCACCTTCCCCGAGCAATTTGCCGGGACCCTGATGGCGTGCCCAGATGAAATTGAAACCGCCGAAAGGAGCTTACTGGAAGCCTTGCGCTCTGCCATGCGCTACGTCCGTTTCGGTGGTGGGCTGGTCTTTCTGGACGAGCACGATGTAGCACTTCTGCACTTTGTTGAGCGACCAGAATGATCGGTCCGCGCTTCACATGATGGCGAGGTGCACGCGATCAGCGCAACTCGTTCGAACATCCTGCTTGGAATCCATTGTCGCAATGCGTCTTTAAGCGTTCCGTATCCTCTTCGGTCCAGCCAGAAGGCGCGGTCACCTCGACCCACGGAGAGATATAGTCCTGCGCGAAATATGCGTGCCCGTGATCCGGTGGAGAACCGAATGAAAGCGCCATATCCAAAGCCAGCTGAAACTGCGTCACAATAGGCATGAAGACGAAATGCTCTGACATGTCGTCTGCAGGGGGGTCGCGCATCCAAGGTGGTGCACGCCACAGCGATGCCGGATCGTAGAACACGATTGGGTCGCTTGAATACTGCAGAAACGCAATCCGCATCGCGCCCCACTCCCCGACTGCTTCAGAAGCGTCAGCGGTATGGGATGCATAGCGCACAAGTGACCCGTCACCGACGACAGGCAATACCCATGGGCTGCCGGGCTTTCTTTGGTTTTGGACGTAGTTCCAAAAGGCTGACGGAAACGGCGGACCAGCCCAAAACGCACCGTCTATTGGATCGTCAAGCAGCCGAAAGAGATTGGTCGCATACATCGAAGACCACGCCCCGAGACTAAGGCCATGAGCGTAAAGACGCGGGCGCGTCTCCTCTGGAAGCGTTTTCCAATAGGCATGTACTACGTCCTGCAGCGCCGTGGCCTGCTCGAGCCCGGTTTGGGTTTCGAGGATCAGCGCAAGAGGTGACTGGAGATACGAATACTGTGCGGCAACCGTCGCGATATCGCCATTGTGCATGTATTCGACAGGATCATGGGAACCGGGGTCCATCCATCCGGTACCGGTCGGACTGGCAACGATCAGGACCTCGCGCTCAAACGCGCCGAGCCGCTTGAGTTCTTTCAGCGCCAGTTCCGCGCGCTCCTGAGGCGTGTCCCCGTTGGCACGGCCAACATAGACACGGATAGGGTCAAGAGCGGGTTTTCCCGTGAACGCGGAAATCGCTTCGGCATCCGGGCCGGACAGGATGAAATCACGTCCGGGTTTCCCGATCGCGCTCCAATCGACGAACGACTCCGCGCTGCCAGTCATACGTGAATGCTCGGGGCGCGGCGGTGCATTCTCGAAAAGAGCCTGGGCGGCTTCATAGCTTGCATCCAAACCCGCAACGACCCGATCCAGAATCCCGTCGCGGGTGACGACAAGAAGGATCAAGACAACGGCGGTCGCACCAAGGACATTGGCCCGTCGCGGCGGCATGACGCGATAGAACCATGCCCGGATCAGTCGGAAGAGTGACGCAACAACCCGCCCGATCAGGTAAGACAAAGCAAACGTCACCACCGCAAAAAAGAGGATCGTGGAGAGGTGCAGGCCGTCCGCAGGTTCCATCGACATTTTCATTCGCAGGTCATTCTGCCACGTCAGGCTCGACCCGAAGACCCACAGGAAGAAACCCATAACGATGACTGCAGCAATTCCGGTCAGCGCGCGCGCGGGCCGCCCCGTGAGTACAGGCATGTCCAAGGCGCGCCACAGCAATGAGACCACCCGCCCAGTCAGATACCCCAGCGCTGTAACCAGACCGCCAAGAATGCCCTGAACCGCCGGTACCCGCGGGATGAGCGACGGCGTCAGGGATGCAGCAAAAAAGACGAGACCAAGCAAAAGGAAAGGGATCGAGAACGGACCGGTTATTCGCGAAATGATTTGCCCAACGCTACGTCGATCCATGGCCAGCCGAACGCCCTGTCTTTATTGCCTGCACCCATAGCGGTCCGACGCACACGCAGCGCGACCAAGCCGCTTCAATTATGCACTAAGGGGTAATGCCCAAAGACCGCGTTGTCGATGTTTGCGGTCGCCGAGTGGAGTTCACGTCGCCGCTTCGAACATGTCCGAATAGGTGTCACGCAGGACGTTCTTTTGCACCTTTCCCATCGTGTTTCGAGGAAGACTGTCAATCAGAAGCAGTTTCCGCGGGTGCTTGAAGCGCGCCAGCTGCTTTGCTGCTTCGGCTGCAATGGCGTCCAGATCGGGGCTGGCACCGTTTTCCGGGACGATCAATCCGAGAACGGTTTCGCCGAAATCGGGGTGCGGAACTCCAACCACCGCGCTCTCGAGAACACCGGGCTGAGAATCCAGGATGAGCTCAATTTCCTTGGGATAGATATTGTAACCACCGGAGATAATAAGATCCTTGTCACGCCCGACGATGTGCAGATACCCATCCCCGTCGAACTTCCCGAGATCCCCCGTGATAAAAAAGCCGTCGCTTCGCAATTCAGCTGCCGTTTTTTCCGGCATCTGCCAATAGCCTTGGAAAACGTTCGGCCCACGAACTTCGATTTGGCCGATGCTGCCCTGAGGCAAGACCTCACCGGAGGCGGGATCTGTGATCTTGACCTCGATCCCTGGCAGAGGAAACCCGACCGTCCCGGCACGGCGCTCTCCGTCATAGGGGTTGGACGTGTTCATGTTCGTTTCGGTCATCCCGTATCTTTCCAGGATGCGATGCCCCGTGCGCTCTTCAAAGGCGACATGCGTTTCTGCCAGAAGCGGCGCACTCCCCGACACGAACAGTCTCATGTGCGAAACCAGATCGCGCGTGAACCGGTCATCCCCAAGCAGGCGTGAATAGAACGTGGGCACGCCCATCATCGCGGTGGCATCGGGAAGGCGTCCGATCATTGTATCCAGATCGAATTTGGGCAGGAAGATCATCGAGCCGCCTGCTGCCAGCGTCACGTTGGTCGCCACAAAGAGTCCGTGGGTGTGAAAAATCGGCAAAGCGTGCAAGAGGACGTCTTGGTCGGTAAACCGCCACGTTTCCATCAGAGTAAGGGCATTCGACAACAGATTGCCCTGCGAAAGCATCGCAGCCTTTGAGCGTCCCGTTGTCCCGGACGTATAGAGAAATGCCGCAAGATCGGCCTCGTCTCGAGGAACGGTATCAAAGGCCTCAGGCATGTCATCTGCTGCGTCACTGAGAGATCCTGACCCATCTGCGTTCAAGGTCGCGATGCGTGCTCCGAACGTCGACGCGACAGGAGCCAGAGCCTCTGCCTTTGCACCGTCGCACAGCACAAGCTTGGCACCGCTGTTATCGATGAAATAGGTCAGTTCATCCGTAGTGTAAGCTGTGTTGAGCGGAAGAAATACGACACCGGATTGGACACAGGCCCCGTATATCGCCAGTGCTTCTGGTGATTTCTCGACCTGCGCGGCAAGCCTGTCGCCCGCAGAGAGACCCATTTGTGCAATGGCATGTGCATATTGAGCGACTTTGCGCAGAAAGGAATCGTAACACCACTCCGATCCATCCGGCAGGAACAGGAAGGTTTCTCTTTTTCCTGCATGCACCCCGAACAGGCTGTCAAAAAGTGGGTTTGACATGGTTCCTCCTATATCCCGAGTTTTTCCGCAGACGCACTGAGGGACCGGATCTCGGATGACATGGCGATCTCGTGGGATGTCGCAAAACGTTCATGGTTTCGCGACACGCGTTCCAAATCGTAGAGGTAATTGACCATGACTCCCTTGGACTGCTTCAGCCCCTTTTCAGACAGATCTGCATCTGCGTGAATTCTGAAAACCTCTGCACCATTGCCAAGGTGAAACCGAGCCACAGGATCAAGCGGCAGACCATCAGGTCGTTTTGCCGCCGTCAGGTAAGACGCCGCCAGAGCCCTCAGCTTCTCCGGATCATTGAAATCGTGCCCAGCCTGCAGCCACTTCGCCAATCCGGGAATTGGAGACAAGGTGACAAAGGTCTTCAGGCCACCAAGTTCAAGCGCGAGGTCTGCGGCGACCTGCTTGATAAGTGAATTGCCGAACGAAATGCTCGCAAGTCCGGCCTGACAGTTGGAAATTGAATAGAACGTTGCAGTATCGGCATCCTCGGCCATCAATGGGGCCCGATCCTCGGCCAGGAGCGATTGAATTGACCCCGGCACGCCATTTGTCAGCGCAACTTCCACAAAAATCAGAGGTTCATCCGGCATCGCAGGATGGAAAAAGGCAAAGCACCGTCGATCAGCCGGCTCCAGACGCCGCCGCAAGTCATTCCAGCTGTCGATTGCATGAACCGCCTCATAGGCGATGATCTTTTCAAGAATATGCGCGGGGCTTTCCCAGTTGATCGGCCGCAGAACAAGAAAGCCGCGATTGAACCAGCTTGCGAAAAGATGACGAAAGTCGAGATCTAGCGCTTCAAGCGACGCCTCACCCCGTCCAAGCCTCAGCAAGTCCGCACGCATGGCAACAAGCGCCCTTGTCGCGCCCGGGACCTGATTGAGCCGTCTGATCATTTCTTGCCGCGGCGGTTCGGCCGCTGCCATGAACGCCCGATAACTGCTCTTCGTCTGGCCGGTTTCATATGCGTCCAACGCGCTGCGCACCGCAGTGGGTGTGATCGTCATGTTTTCCGCAAGGTGGCGGAAGAAAGCCAGCTTTTCCGCATCATCCGCCGAAGCAAACCGCTCCAGTATGGTGCGGGCGACAGCCACGCCCGAGACCTCGCCCGCTGCTCCCATCAGATCGACGGTCAGTTCCTCAAAAGGACGCGTATCCGTGACGCCCTTGCGGGTCCAGCGCTCGTACCGTCGTTCAAAAACGGTCGAGAGAAGGTCCGCAAACAGAGTCACAGTTCCGGTCCCATGACCATGTCGGGCAGCCACAGTGCCAGTCCGGGGAAGAGGCAGAGGAGAATGATAGCCACCACCATGCAGGCCACGTATGGAAGTGAGCCGACGAGGATCGTCTTGAGTTTGATGTCTGGCGCGATCCCGTTGATGACATACAGGTTCAACCCAACCGGCGGCGAGATAAGTCCGATCTCCATGTTGATTGTCAGAACCACGGCGAACCAAATCGGATCGAACCCGGCGGTAATGATGATTGGCAACAGGATCGGCGCGGCCATCAGGATCACAGCGACAGGAGGCAGGAAAAACCCGGCCACCAACAGAAACAGGTTGACCATCGCCATAAGAACCCAGCGGTTCACGTCGAGCGATCCAATCCATTCCGCAATGGACTGCGTGATGAAGAGCGAAGACAACATGTAGCTGAAGACGCCTGCGGCTCCGATAATGAACAGGATCATCACCGACTCTTTGGTGCTGTCGCGCAGCACTTCCCAGATCTTTGTCGGGCTCCAGAGTTTGTAGATTACCATCGCGATCACGAGGCAAAGCAATGCCCCGACTGCCGCAGTTTCGGATGGGGTCGCGATGCCCCCATACATCGCATAGAGCACCCCAAGGATGATCGCGATGAAAGGAATTACGCGTGGAAGGATTTCGAACCTTTCGCGCCACGAATAGGTGGTTGCGCGCAGCACGTTTGCATCGCCTGACTTCCACGTTGAATACAGCGACCACAACATGAACAGGCCGACCAGCATCAGCCCCGGAACAACGCCTGCAAGGAAAAGGCGTCCGATCGAGGTTTCGGTTGCGATACCGTATACGATCATCGTGACCGAGGGTGGGATCAGAATCCCCAGTGTTCCCCCTGCCGCGATCGAACCGGCCGCAACAGCATCCGGATATCCGCGTTTCCGCATTTCTGGGATGCCCATTTTCCCAATCGCCGCGCAGGTAGCAGGACTTGACCCGGACATGGCCGAGAACAGGGCGCAGGCCCCAAGGTTGGACACGACCAGACCACCGGGCACCCGTGTCAGCCAGCGTTCCAGTGCTTCGTAAAGGTCCGCGCCGGCGCGTGTAGACGCGATCGCGGCACCCATGATGATGAACATCGGGATCGATAAAAGAGCGAAGTTGTTCAGCTTGCCGAAGAAGATCTCAGGCATCAGACTCAGCGCCGAGAAGCCTTCGAACACGATCAGGAACCCACCGGAGACCACCAGCAGGCCCGCAGCAACCGAGATACCCGAGAAGAGTACGCCAACCGTTACGATTGCAACGATAGAGCCAAGCGTCAACGGATCCATCAGTCTGCCCTTTCCGCAATATCAGTCAGTGTCGCTTCGGCTCCCAGGCCGAACGGTTCTTCGATCCGCAGCATCATCGCCACGAAATCCGCAGCCAATTGCAGCGCGTAAAGGCCAAAGCCCAGCGGAAGGGCAAGGTAGGGCACCCAGAGTTTCGGGTTCCAGGGCGTGTTCGATGTCTCGCCCCAATCCCATGCTTCATACCAGAAATGATACCCGTGCCAGAGCATCCCACCGGCGACCGCGATCGTCAGCAGCAGTACCAGAAAGGCCAAGAGTTTCCGCGCTCCGACCGGGAGCATCAACGGAAGCAGATCTACGTTCACGTGACCGCGAAGGTACTGGACGTAAGGCAGGCCCAGCATTGTTGCGGCGATCATCATGTAAGTCACACCTTCTGTCTGCCATATGGTCGAGCCGTTCAGAATGAACCGAATGAAGATCATCTGGCAGGTGATGCCCACCGACGCGAGTATGAGCAGGGCTGCGATGATACCTGACAGGTGGCTGAGCCATCCTATGGCGCGCAGCACGGGGTTGCCGCCATGAGGGGCGGTCACATGTGTATGGGACGAGCCGGACATGACGGCCTCTTTCTCTTGGATGATGTATGTGCTGGCCGGGCAGCTGCGTTGACCGCCCGGCCTATTCGTCACTCTACTGCAAGAGCCAGATCGAGAAGCTTCTGACCTTCAGGCGAGCCTTCAAGGAACGCCTTGTAAGCTGTCTCTTGCGCAATCGCGCGCCACGCGTCGAACTCCTCGGCCGTCATCTCAGCGATTTCGACCCCATTTTTGGCAAAGGTCTCGCGGGCTGCGCCGTCTTCTTTCTTGGCTTCTTCAAGATAGAAGGCTTCTGCCTTGGCTGCCGCCGCCATCAGTGCATTCTGCTGCTCTTCGGAAAGGCCATCGAACGTAGATTTATTCATCAGCATCGGCTGATACATGAACCAAAGGGCGTAGTCGCCGGCGGGTGTAAAGCACGCCACCTGTTCGTAAATCCGATAGCTGACAAAGGACGACGAAGATGTGTTCGCTGCGTCCAGAACGCCAGTCTGCATCGCGTTGTAGATCTCGGCGGACGACATCGAGGCGATCGACGCGCCAGCACCCGCAAGCATCTGCTCGAACGCTTTGCCCGCCGCGCGGGTCTGAAGGCCCTGAACATCCTCCGGTGCGGTGATGCACTTCTCTTTGCCCGCGAAACCGCCGGCCAGGTACCCATGCACCAAGACCATTACATCGTCTTCGGCCATGATCTTTTCGATCTCTTCCATGAACGCGCTTTCGTTCAGTCGCGCGGCGTGATCATGGTTTTTTACGAGTCCCGGCATCAGCGTCAGGTTGTAGGCGTTCCGCAAACCACCAGCATAGGACAGCGGAAACACGATCATGTCGACCTGACCGCGCGACAGCGGCTTATACTGTTCACGCGCCTTGAAGAGAGACTGGCTCGGGAAAATCTTGATATCGAGGCCCACATCGGCAGCGGCCACTTCGTCGGCGACGATCTGGGCGACCTTGTGCCGGACGTCCCCCTCGGACCATTGGTGCGAGACACGCAGTTCCTGCTGTGCCTGAGCTCCGAATGCAAAAACGGACAGCGCCGCAGCAGCGGCGATTGATGTAAACTTCATTCTGTTTTCCTCCCTTTCATGGCGGTTTTCTCGCCATGCAATGGCAAGGAGTGTCGCAGGATAAAACGCACGGGTCAACCTTTTGTATACAAGAACTCTTTCATTGTTCTTTAAGGAATACCCATGTATACAAAAAAGATGGAAAGAAAACGGTCGGATCTAATCGCTGACGCGCTTGAGTCGCTCATTCTCGACGGCACATTTGCCGATGGGGAACGGCTGGATGAGCAGCAGCTTGCACAGAGATTCGACGTATCCCGAACGCCGCTCCGAGAAGCTTTTCAACGATTGACCCTTTCCGGGTTGGTCGAACAGATTCCTCGCCGGGGCGTCTTTGTGAGACAGCCTGGCCCCGTCGAACTCCTGCAGATGTTCGAAGTCATGGCTGAACTGGAAGCCGTCTGCGCGCGTCTGGCCGCAACACGGATATCGGATGCTGCGCTCGAGGAAATGCACGCGACCAACGATCGCTGCAAAGCAGCCGTCGAAGCGCGGGAGACCGATGTCTACTACCGTGAAAACAGGCGGTTTCACGCGATACTCTATCACGAGTCGGGCAATGCGTTTCTCGAACAGGAATGCCTACGCCTGCACAAGCGTCTGCACCCGTTCCGACGTATGCAGTTACGCCTGCGCGGACGCCTGCGCCAGTCTATGAGCGAGCACGAAGCCATTCTGGCCGCTTTGGAAGACGGAGATGGAACAGCCGCGGCTGAAGCCGTTCGCAACCACGTCGCGGTTCAGGGCGAAAAGTTTCATCACCTCATCGCGTCACTCAAGTCAGCGGCTGAATAATCAGGACTTCCACCGAGAGTTCTCTCTCCTACAGAGCATTGACGTGCATCAATGCAGCACAACGCGTTTTCGATGCAGTCTCGCGTCGTGAGGGGTGTGTTTACCGTTGGTTGCGTTTCGACGTCAGCGAAGGTCGTTGGCCCTGCGCCGGCCTTTCAAACTGTTTCGCGCCATCTTGAAACACATTCATTAATGTGCATATGTTGTGGACCGCTCTTGATGGAGAACTGACCATGCCCAAGCGCCTGCTTATCGGAACACTGCTCGCTTTGCTGCCAACGCTGGCCTGGGCGCAGGAAAACCTGACCGCTCGAACGGTAGATCTGACAGACTGGAAAGCAGTCTTTGGTCGGATCGAAGCCCGTGATCAGATCCCGGCCCGATCCCGCCTCGGAGGGACTCTGGTCGATGTCACCGTGGTCGAAGGCTCCAAAGTCGTTGCGGGTCAGGAGATCGGACGGGTTACCGACGAGAAACTGGCTTTGCAGCTGAATGCCGTGGATGCGACTCTGCAATCTCTGAAGTCACAGTTGGAAAACGCCGAAGCCGAACTTGCGCGCGGTGAGAATCTTCTGGAACGCGGGGTCACTACAGCCCAAAGACTGGACTCATTGCGCACCGAGGTCGATGTGATCCGGGGGCGGATCGGAGCGACGGAAGCAGAACGTAACGTTCTGGAACAGCGTGAAGCAGAAGGCGCCGTTCTGGCACCGATCGAAGGAACGGTACTCACTGTGCCGGTAACCGCCGGATCGGTCGTAATGCCGGGTGAGGTCATCGCTGAAATCGGCGGTGGCGGATTCTTTCTTCGTCTTGCTGTACCAGAGCGGCACGCGATGTATCTCAATGAAGGAGACACAATCCGCATCGAAGGGCCCGAAGGCGAACAGGCTGGACGTCTGGCGAAGATTTACCCCCAGATCCAGAATGGGCGCGTCGTGGCCGATGTCGAGGTTCCAGGTCTTCAGACCGATTTCGTGGATGCCCGCGTTCTTGTGCGGCTCCCGGTGGCGACGTCCACCGCAATCGTCGTTCCCGCACGTGCCGTTACATCCCGAATGGGGCTGGATTTCGTAACCGTTGAAGGATCAGACGGAACGCGCACGCCACGCACGGTTGTCGTCGGCTCCGAGCACAGTGTCGATGGCGAACGCCTGATTGAAATTCTGTCCGGCCTTCAGGGCAGTGAAAAACTGGTGGCGGGCCATGAGTGACAATCCGTCCAACACACCGCTGGGAATTGCCGGTGGCCTGACCAAGGCGTTCATTCATTCTGCACTGACGCCACTGATGATCCTTGCCGCATTGGCCGTTGGTCTTGTGGCGCTTGTCAGCCTGCCCCGCGAAGAGGAACCGCAAATCTCGGTCCCACTCGTAGACATCCACATTCAAGCACCGGGCCTCAAGTCCGAGGACGCCGTCAAACTGGTGACCGAACCGATGGAGACCATCGTTCAGGGCATCAACGGTGTCGAACACGTTTATTCGCAAACCTCTGATGATCAGGCGATGGTCACTGCACGTTTCATCGTCGGGACATCTGCGGATTCCGCAATTCTGAGAGTGCATGAAAAGGTGCGCGCCAACCTTGATCGCATTCCGGTCGGCATCGATCAGCCTCTCATCGTCGGGCGTGGCATTGATGATGTTGCGATCGTTGCGCTTACGCTCTCGCCAAAATCGCCGGACAGCAATCTGACCGCAAACGATCTGACCCGCGTTGCCCGCGAACTCCAGGTCGAACTCGCAAAGATCAGCAATGTTGGGTTGACCTACCTCGTCGGTGACGCCCCTGAAGCAATCCGTATCGCGCCGGCCCCCGAGCGCCTCGCGCTGTACGGCGTCACGCTCCAACAGCTTGCGGGAAAGGTCGAAGGCGCAAACCGATCCTTCTCGACGGGCCTGGTGCGCGACGGTGGCGAACAGATCGCACTCGTCGCGGGGGAAACGCTGAAAGCTCCAGCAGATGTGGCAAACCTTCTTCTGACCACCCGCGACAACCGTCCGGTCTATGTCCGCGACGTGGCCGATGTGAGTTTTGTCCCGAACACATCGGACCGGATCGTGGCAAATGTCACCCGTGGCGAGAACGGAGAGATCGTTCGCACGCCAGCGGTCACATTGGCCATCGCCAAACGCGCCGGTGCAAACGCCGTGGTTGTGGCCGAGGAAATCCTGCACCGCACGCATCTCCTGGAAGGTGACCTCATCCCAGAGACGATCCATGTGGATGTCACCCGCGACTATGGTGAGACGGCCGACGAAAAAGCCAACGAGCTTCTGTTCCACCTCGGCCTTGCCACGGTGTCAATCGTTGCGCTGGTGCTGTTCTCGATTGGCTGGCGCGAGGCCATAGTGGTTGCTGTGGTCATCCCGGTGACGATCCTGCTCACGCTCTTTGCCGCTTGGATCATGGGGTACACCCTGAACCGTGTGTCACTGTTTGCGCTGATCTTTTCGATCGGCATCCTTGTCGATGACGCAATCGTTGTGATCGAAAACATAGCTCGCCATTGGGCGATGCCGGATGGGGCCAGCCGCACGCAGAAAGCCATCCGCGCCGTGGCCGAGGTCGGAAATCCGACCATCGTTGCGACGCTCACCGTGGTCGCGGCTTTGCTGCCGATGCTCTTCGTCTCCGGCCTGATGGGCCCGTACATGAGTCCGATCCCCGCCAACGCTTCGGCAGCCATGATCTTTTCCTTCTTCGTTGCGGTGATCATCACACCATGGCTGATGATGAAAGTCGCGGGTCGTGCTCCCGCGCACGCGCACGATCATGCTGGAGAAGCGCATCACGGCGGCGCTCTGGGGCGCATTTATACTGCAGTTGCACGCCCACTGCTGCGCACGAAGAGCGGCAGTCTGTTGTTCCTCTTGGCGGCGGCCGCACTGTCCTTCGGGTCACTTGGCGCGCTTTATACAAAGGATGTGACGGTCAAGCTTCTGCCATTCGACAACAAGTCGGAACTGTCCGTTGTCATCGATCTGCCGGAAGGGTCATCGGTTGAAGCAACAGACGCCGTAGCCCAAGAGATCGCCCGAATAGCGCTTGAGATGCCAGAGGTTCTGTCCGTTCAGACCCATGCGGGAGACGCAGCGCCGTTCAACTTCAACGGATTGGTGCGTCACTACTATCTGCGTGCCCGACCGGAAATGGGCGATGTTCAGATCAATCTTGACCACAAAGCCCATCGGGATCGCACGAGTCACGAGATCGCTCTTGAGCTGCGCGAAATGATTGCGAACATCGATGTGCCGGCAGGCACCAGCCTCAAGACGGTCGAACCACCGCCCGGACCACCGGTCATCGCCACGCTCTTGGCCGAGGTGTACGGGCCCGATGGTGAAACCCGGCGCGAGGCCGCAGCAAAGATCCGCGAGGCTTTCGAAAGCGTACCCTTCATCGTCGATGTCGATGACAGCTTCGGCGTCCAGCCGCGCCGTCTCAGGGCGACGATCTCCACAGACCAGTTGGAATTCTTCGGTGTGCAGGAACAAGACGTCTTCACGACGCTGGGAATACTCAACGCCGGAACAACTGTCGGATATTCTCACAGAGGCGAGGGACGCTACCCGATCCCGATCACGGTGGAACGTGATAGGTCGGACAGGGTGGTGGACGAGCGGTTTCTCTCAACACCAATACCCGCAAACGTGCTACCTGGAGCGCGCGGTGTGGTGGAGCTGGGCGACGTCATTCAAGTCCGCGAAGAATACGCGTCATTTCCGATCTTCCGCCACAATGGGCGCGAAGCTGAAATGGTCATGGCCGAACTGGCGGGCGACTTCGAAGCACCTCTCTACGGCATGCTGGCCGTTGCAGACGCACTGGATGCGATGGAATGGGAGGACGGCACCAAGCCCGAAATCCGCTTGAACGGACAGCCCGAAGACGAAAGTGCTGTCACTCTGCTCTGGGATGGGGAATGGGAAGTCACCTGGATCACGTTCAGGGATATGGGGGCGGCCTTCGCGATTGCCCTTCTGGCGATCTACATTCTGGTGGTCGGCCAGTTCGGCTCATTCAAACTGCCGCTTGTGATCCTGACACCGATCCCACTCACGTTCCTAGGGATCATTGCAGGTCACTGGCTTTTCAATGCGCCGTTCTCGGCACCGTCGATGATCGGGTTCATTGCCCTTGCCGGGATCATCGTGCGGAACTCGATCCTCTTGGTCGATTTCATCCGCCATGCTGATCCGGACAAGGACAAGACCGAAACCCTTATCGAGGCTGGAGCCATTCGGTTCAAACCCATTCTGCTGACCGCCGTTGCGGCGATGATCGGGGCGGCTGTGATCCTGACCGATCCGATCTTTCAGGGTCTCGCCCTGTCACTTCTGTTCGGTTTGCTGAGCTCTACACTTCTGACGGTTCTGGTAATCCCGGCCATCTACCGGGTCTTCCGAACCTGACGGCACCGGTTCGCGCGGCGGGGTTGGATACCTGCCGCGCGATCACGGTTGATAGAAATCCGAGGTCTTTTCCCGACCGGCCAACCACCATCCCGACTGCTCCGGCCAGGTACGGAAATCAGTATCAGCCCCAAGATCACGTGCCGCATGAAGCGCCCACATCGGATTGAAAAGCGCCTCACGCGCAATCGCAATCAGATCCGCGCTTCCCGCTTCCAAGATCGACTCTGCCTGAACCGGATGCGTGATCAATCCAACTGCCATAGTCTTAATGTCGGCTTCGCTGCGCACCCGTGCGGCGTAAGGAACCTGAAAGCCGGGTTGCCGTTTCTGTCCCTTTCCCGCCGTTGCCGCGCCTGCAATACCACTGGACGAGCAATCAACGACGTCGACCCCCAATACCTTCAGAGATCGTGCCAAGACCACAGTGTCGTCCAAGGTCCAGCCCCCCTCCATGCCATCGACGGCGGAGGTTCGGAAAAAGACCGGCAGGTCGTCAGGCCAGACAGAACGTACCGCTTCGGTGATCTCGAGCGCCAGGCGCATCCGTCCCTGGAGGTCACCACCATATTCGTCCGTACGCCTGTTCGAAATCGGAGACAGGAAACTGTGAACCAGATATCCGTGCGCGCCATGAACTTCGGCGATCTTGTATCCGGCTTCCAGCGCGCGGCGAGCCGCCGAGACATAGTCTTCGATCAGCTGCTGGATTTCCGGAACGGTCAGCTCATGTGGCACTGGCCAACCGTCTGACACGGGAACCGCCGATGCTCCGACCGGCGTCCACGGCATATCCCCGCGCGCAAAGTCATCTTCGTTCAGTGGCCCGTTGCCGTACCAAGGTCGCTGCATCCCGGCCTTTCGACCCGCATGCCCCAATTGCACGGCAGGAATGGCGCCATTGCGGGATACGAACTGAGCCACCCTTGCGTGGCCCGGAATCTGGCTATCCGACCAAAGGCCCGGGCACCCATGTGTAATACGCCCGCATTTCTGAACTGCCGTTGCCTCGGCAAAGACAATTCCTGCACCACCGATGGCAAAACGCCCGAGATGAACGAGATGCCAATCATCCATATGCCCTTCATGAGCAGAGTATTGGCACATAGGCGAAATCACGACGCGATTGCGGGTCTCGATCCCGCGCAGCTGCAAAGGTGTGAACAAGCGGGGTGCATCGGTCATGTCAGTAATTTCCTTATTCACTGCGTTTCAGAGTGGCGTCGTCCGACATGCCAATCAGATTTGGCGTTGTCTATACCGTATCGACCGAACAAGAACTCAAGGCGCGGAACTCGGTCCCATGAACCACCTGACAGAGCTTCTCCGCGCAGTCATACGTCTGGACAATGGAATTCATGGCCGCATACTGTGGTATACATTTTGTGAAGGCTGTGAAGTCCCCGAACATCGGATAGAATGCAGGGGCGCAATTCCACAAACGTGAAGGTTTCCAAAGAAGGCCTTGACGCTTACGCGGGGACATTCCCGGATTGGCCAAGGATTAAAGTATGCAAGAGCTTCTTCCGGATGGTCTGTCGCTCGTAGCGTTCTGGACCATTTTATTCGGAAGCTTCATCGGCTCCTTCATCACCGCCGCCTTCGGGATCGGAGGAGGAGCGCTTCTTTTGGCAATCATGGCAAGCGTGATGCCGCCCGCCGCGCTGATCCCGGTTCACGGCGTTGTTCAACTCGGATCGAATATCGGTCGCCTGGGCATGCTGCTTCGCTCCGTATTCTGGCCGGCCCTCCCCTGGTTCACGGTCGGATCTATTCTTGGCGCTGCTTTGGGTGGTGTGGTTGTCGTCGAACTGCCACCGCAATGGGTCCAAATCGGGATCGGGTTATTTGTCATCTACACGATCCTCGCCCGAGCTCCGAGATGGTTCAGTCAGTGGCCTGCAGTGACCGGGTTCATCTCAAGCTTTCTGACCATGTTCTTCGGCGCAACAGGGCTGTTCGTCGCGAGCTTCACAAAGTCTCACCAACTTCCGCGGCATGATCATGTTGCGACCCACGCGGCCCTGATGACCGTCCAACACGGACTGAAAGTCATGGTGTTCGGTTTCCTGGGGTTCACTTTCGGAGCATGGTTGCCGGTGATTACAGCTTTGATTGTGGTTGGCCTGATCGGAACCTTTTCGGGAAAGCTTGTTCTCAATCGGATCACCGACGCGCGGTTCGGTCTCGCACTTGATGCAATCCTCTTGCTCATCTCGCTGCGTTTGATCTGGAGCGGCGTAACCGCACTTTAGGGCTGCCAGGCAAGTTTAAAGGCGCAGGACTGCCTTTGCGAACAGGCCTCAGGGAACGCTGCGCTCCGGCTTTGGGTCCTGCAGCGTTTCCAGGTACCGCGCGATGGAAAGAAGGTTGGCCGGCGCCTTTTGCCGAATTCCGTTCCCGGTATCGAATGTCACAAGATCGCCTTCGAGGAATTCGTCATAGATCGGCATATCGCTGCCGGGCAGGTATCGTTTCGTATAGCCATCAATGATCGCCATGACCTCAAGCATCGGCCAAACCCCATCGCGTCGCGCCGCGATCTGCGTGAGATCGGCAGGACGCGGATCCAACCCGTCCGCAAGGTCACCGTCGCCGCGTCCGTTAAACCCGTGGCACACAGCACATTTGTCATTGTAGACCGTGCGTCCTGAATCCGAAGACTGAGGTGTGCAGGCCTGAGCCACCATCAGAGCCACGACAACAGCGCGTTTCATGCAAAGCCCTCCCTCGCAAGTCCCTCCGATCTAGCCTGATATGGAATACGCCGTCTTGATCCGCGTCAATATCGATTGTCTCACAGGATCGGCCGTCTGCAAGAATCTGTCTCCCTCTCTTGTGTTTCGTGGTGCATTGTTCAACAAATTCACGGGTAAACAGACCGACCCGCCAGCATGGCCGATATTCCGGCCTTGGTGAGGTCCAACAAATCCGACGACAGTCGAACGGGGAGACAACTTGATGAAAAAGCTTCTGATGGCCACAGCGGCACTGGCGCTCGGCGCGACAACCGCCTTGGCGGAAACGAAGATCGGAATGATCACGACACTGTCCGGTGGAGGCGCCGGACTTGGCATCGACGTGCGCGATGGCTTCATGCTTGCCATCAAGCAATCGGGCCGGGATGATATTGAAGTTGTCATTGAAGACGACCAGCGCAAACCGGATATCGCGGTTCAGCTGGCGGACAAGATGGTTCAGTCAGAGCGGGTTGATATCCTGACAGGCATCATCTGGTCGAACCTCGCGATGGCCGTCATCCCAAGTGTCACGGCACAGGGAAAATTCTACCTGTCCCCGAACGCTGGCCCCTCGGCACTGGCTGGTCAGGGCTGCCATCAGAATTATTTCAATGTCGCGTGGCAGAACGACAACCTGCACGAAGCGGCAGGCGCATACGCAGCTGAGGCCGGTTACAAGAACAGCTTTATCCTCGCACCGAACTATCCTGCTGGTCAGGATGCTCTGACCGGATACAAGCGCATGTTCGGCGGTGAACTTGCAGGTGAAGTCTACACTCAGCTGGGCCAAACCGATTACGCGGCTGAAATTGCGCAGATCCGGGCATCCGGCGCTGACAGCGTGTTCTTCTTCCTGCCCGGAGGCATGGGGATTTCCTTCCTCAAGCAGTACGCAGACAGCGGCGTCGAACTCCCGGTGATCGGCCCGGCGTTCAGCTTTGATCAGGGTATTCTGCAGGCGGTCGGCGATGCTGCGCTTGGCGTGGTAAACACAAGTCAGTGGAACAAGGACATCGACAATCCGACAAACAACGCGTTTGTTGAAACATTCCAGACTGAATACGGTCGGCTGCCCTCTCTCTATGCCAGCCAGGGCTTTGACACTGCCAACCTGATCCTGTCCGCTCTCGACAAGGCAGAAGTGTCGGATGCAGATGCATTCCGCGATGCTCTCCGCGCTGCGGATTTCTCGAGCACACGAGGTGCATTCAAGTTCGGTCCAAACCATCACCCGATTCAGACAATCTACGCACGCGAAGTTATCAAGGAAGGCGACGTTTACACCAACAAGATCATTGGCGTTGCACTCGAAGACCACGCAGACGCTTACGCCGCCGACTGCAAAATGTAAGCCAACCGGCGCGCCGGGACATGGTCTTGGCGCGCCAGATCCGGGCGGGTCATGTCAGCACTACTGATTATCGAGCAGGTCCTGAACGGGCTGCAATTCGGCGTTATGCTGTTTCTGATGGCGGCAGGCCTGACGCTGATCTTCGGCGTCATGGGGCTGATCAACCTTGCCCACGGATCGCTCTACATGATCGGAGCCTTCGCGGCTGCCGCCGTTGCCGGTGCCACCGGGTCGTTCATTCTTGCACTGGGGGCTGCACTTGCTGCCGCTGCGATCGCAGGAGCGTTGATTGAAATCACAGTGATCCGGAGACTCTACGGCAAAGCCCACTTGGATCAGGTGCTCGCCACGTTTGCCCTGATCCTCATTTTCTCGGAAGGAACACGCTGGGTTTTCGGGTCATTTCCGCTTTTCCTCGACATCCCCGACTACCTCTCTGGCCCGGTTACACTTCCGGGCGGCATCCAGTACCCGTTCTACCGTCTGACGTTGATCGCAGCCGGGCTTCTGGTTGGGTTGGGACTATGGTTCCTGATCGAGCGCACCCGCGTCGGCATCCAGATCCGCGCCGGTGAAAACGACCGCGAGATGATCGCCGCTCTCGGGATCGACATCACGCGTCTTTACACGCTGGTCTTCGCCATCGGCGCCGCTCTGGCAGGCCTCGCCGGAGCGCTTGTCGGAGCCATTCAGTCGGTCCAGGTCGGCATGGGCGAGCCTGTCTTGATCCTCGCCTTCGTTGTGATCGTGATCGGTGGGATCGGGTCGATCAAGGGCGCGTTCATCGGAGCCCTTCTGGTTGGTTTGACCGATACGCTGGGCGGGATCTTCCTGCCTGAACTCTTCAAGCTGTTCATGGAGCCCGGAGCCGCCACCCAGACCGGCTCGGCGCTGGCATCCATGGCGATCTACATTCTGATGAGCCTCGTGCTCATCTGGCGACCAACCGGCCTCTTCGGAGCACGCGCATGATTCCGGAACGTCTGGTCAATGCAATTCTCTTTGCGGGTCTCATTGCAGTTCCACTCTGTGCGCTTGTCGCAGACGAGCCCTTTACCATCACACTGGTGACACGCGCCGTGATCCTCGCCATCGCTGCGGTCGGACTGAACATCGCACTTGGCATTGGCGGATTGGTCAGTCTTGGACATGCCGTTTTCTTTGGGCTGGGCGGCTATGCAATGGGCGTCCTCGCGTTTCACGCCCAGACATACACGCCGCTCAACCTTGGCCCTTTGACGATAGCGGGTACCAAGTCCATGCCGCTGATCTGGCTTGCTGCGACCGCAATATCTGCCTTTGTTGCATGGATCATCGGTCTGCTCAGCCTGCGCACGTCCGGCGTTTATTTCATCATGATCACCCTCGCCTTTGGTCAGATGTTCTTCTACTTCGCCATTTCCTGGAGCACCTATGGCGGCGAAGACGGCCTGTCGATCTATGTGCGCAACGGCTTTCCCGGGCTGAACACTCTCATCCCGATCCAGTTCTTTGGCCTGAGCTTCATCATCCTCAGTGTTGTGCTTTTCCTGAACGCACGACTGCAGGCCTCCCCTTTTGGTCTGGCGCTGAACGCCGCACGCCAGGTGCCGGCACGTGTTGAAACCGTCGGGTTGAATCCAATGCGCCTCAAGCTCGTGGCCTTTGTGGTTTCCGGCGCAATCACAGGTCTGGCAGGAGCGCTGTTTGCCGATCTCAACCGGTTTGTCTCGCCTACCATGTTCAGCTGGCAACTGTCCGGCGAACTGATTGTCCTGATAATTATCGGGGGTGTCGGGCGCCTGTTCGGACCCGTTATCGGCGCGTGCCTTTTCGTTACCCTTGAACACTGGCTCGGCGGCCTGACCGATTTTTGGCACGTCTTTCTTGGTCTGATCCTTTTGGCCATCGTACTGTTTGCGCGCGGGGGCATCATGGGGCTTCTGACCGGAAAGGAAGGGACACATGTCTGACCCCATCCTTGCCACTCACAACCTCCGAAAAGCGTTCGGCGCCCTCACGGCGACGGATGACATCTCAATTGATCTGAACGAAGGAGAAATCCACGCGATCATCGGCCCCAACGGAGCAGGCAAATCCACTCTGATCGCCCAGATCTGCGGCGGATTGCGACCAGACAGCGGAAGCGTCCATCTTCTCGGGCGCGACGTGACCTCGGACAGCACACAGGCGCGGGCGCAGGCTGGTCTCGGGCGAACTTTTCAGATTTCGGCGCTCGCAATGGAAGACACCGTTCTCGAGAACGCCATCCTCGGTTCGCTAGGAGCGTCCGGCAGGCCATGGCGGTTCTGGCAAGCGGCGCTGGGGGATCGAACCTTAAGAGAGAGAGCAGAAGCTGCGCTCGAACGGGTCGGTCTTTCAGACCTCCGCGATACGCGCTGCGGCTCCCTCTCCCATGGGCAGCGCAGACAGCTGGAGGTCGCGGTGGCGCTGACGCTCGAGCCCAAAGCCTTTGTCATGGATGAACCAATGGCCGGACTTGGGGCAGAAGGGTCAAAACTCCTGACAGGGTTTCTCGATCAATTGCGCACGGAAGCGCCGATCCTTCTGGTGGAACATGACATGGATGCGGTCTTAGCGCTGGCCGACAGGATCAGCGTATTGGTCTACGGCAAGGTCATTGCAACCGGAACGGTTGATGAGATCCGTTCCAGCCCGGAGGTCCGAAGTGCCTACCTCGGGGAAGACGCATGAACTTGCTGGAAGTCCGCGATCTGACCGCCAGCTACGGCGTTGCACAGGCGTTGTTTGGCGTGACTCTGGATATCGCCGAAGGCGAGGTCGTGGCGCTCATGGGACGCAATGGCATGGGCAAGACAACCACGGTCAAGGCCATCTGCCGAATGATTGCGTCCAGTGGCACACTCCGCCTCGGAGGCGTCGATCTGCACCCCTTGCCAAGCCACAAAGCCGCGCGTCTTGGCATCGGTCTTGCGCCGGAAGGACGGCGCTGTTTTCGCGACCTCACCGTAGAGGAGAACCTGATCGCCGCCGCCCGAACCGGAGATTGGACTTCGACCTCCATCGGTGACCTTTTCCCGCGTCTCGCAGAACGAAAGAACCAACTGGCCGGATCCCTGTCAGGCGGCGAACAGCAGATGCTCGCGATCGGTCGGGCCCTGATGACCAACCCGCGACTGCTGATCCTCGATGAGGCAACGGAGGGGCTCGCTCCAATCATCCGACAGGAGATCTGGGCGGCAGTTGCCCGTCTGAAACAAGAGACAGGGACCGCCATCCTCCTGATCGACAAGTCTGTCAGAGAGCTTTCGCAAGTCGCGGATCGGGCAGTCATTCTCGCCCGGGGACAGACCGTGTGGTCAGGCGCGTTCGGGGAAATGTCTGCGGACATCTCCGAACGCTATATCGGTGTTTGATGCGCCTCAATCTGAGTCATGTTGCCCGGATCACGGCAGCAGCATCCCCCGGATCATGAAAAAGAACATCGCTGCAAGTAGTGCCGCCAGCGGTACCGTGATGACCCATGCTGCCGCGATACGGAACAACAGGTTGCGCTTAACGAGCTCGATCCGGTGTACCCGTCCCAGACCCTTGCGTTCGTTCTTGCCCAACAGCCGGTCCGCAGACGCCTGAGCTTTCATTGCCCGAAGCATTTCACCCTTGGTCGTCACATCCGCAGCCTCGAACTCAGCGAGGAAGGCATCGACCGCCTCGGGATCCGAATCTGCATGATGATCTCTGATGTCGTCGAGCATCCGAGCATAGCTTGACTTGATGTATTCCCGCAGGAACCCAACGCCAAACACACCGCCGACAGCGATGTGGGTGGAGCTGACCGGCAGCCCGAGTTGCGATGCAATGATAACCGTGATCGCTGCAGCCATGGCAATGCAATACGCCCGCATCTTGTCGAGTTCGGTGATTTCGCTTCCGACGGTGCGGATGAGTTTCGGACCGTAAAGCGCAAGACCAAGCGCAATTCCCGCTGCACCGACGGCCATGACCCAGATCGGGATGGATGCCTTTGCTGCAACAGCACCGGCGGTGATCGCTTCGTTAATCCCTGCCAGAGGGCCAACCGCGTTTGCAACGTCATTCGCGCCATGTGCAAAACTGAGCAAGGCAGCAGCAAAGATCAGAGGAATCGTGAACAGGTCATTCACGCTCGATTTGGTGTTCGCCAGACGGCTTGTCGTTTTCGCCACATATGGGCGCATGAGAACAAAGACCGCGACGGCAAGGCCGAAACCAAGAAGCACTGCGACCGGGAACCCAACCTTGATCAGCTTGGACACCCCCTTGAGCATCAGATACGTGCCAAACGCCCAAGCCATAAGCGCAACCAGAAGCGGCACCATCCGGTTGGCCGCCGCCAAAACGTCGGACTTGTATGTGATCGTCCTCTTGATCACGTAAAGAAACGTCGCGGCGATAACGCCGCCCAGAACGGGTGAGATGACCCAGCTCGCAGCGATCATGCCGACCTGGTACCAGTTCGCAATGCTCCAACCAGCGGCGGCAATACCAGCACCCAAGACACCACCGACAATGGAATGGGTTGTCGAGACGGGCGCGCCGATGGCCGTGGCAAAGTTCAACCAGACGGCGGCCGCCAACAGGGCGGCAATCATCAACCAGATGAAGGTATCCCTGTTTGCCACAAGGTCGGGATCGATGATCCCTTTCTTGATAGTGCCCACCACGTCACCACCTGCGATCATCGCGCCACCCGCTTCGAAAAAAGCGGCAATCAGTATCGCGCCGGTCAGGCTGATTGCGTGCGAACCGACAGCGGGGCCGACATTGTTGGCAACGTCATTGGCCCCGATGTTCATGGCCATGTACCCGCCAATCATCGCAGCCGCTATGAGCAGCACACCGTCCACGCCTCCATCGCTCCGCGCCATTGCGACGAGCATGATGCCGACGATGAAAAGCAGAGCGGTTCCGAAGCGGAACAGTTCTTCACGGTTCAGTCGAACGGCGTTTTCGACATTCTCTGTTTTGAGCACGGCAATTCCCGCGTTTTGAAAAAGGAAGTCCTGCCACCCTCTTCATTCTGACCAGTCTCACCATGACCTGAATCAATGAGCCCGATTTGTTTGCTGGGTAGAACAGAAAGCCAGCGGCGTCGGGGAGAACGGCCAGCGATGCGAAAACGCGCATCTCATATGACTTTCGTAATACAAAGAAAGCCAACCTGGCGGACCAGCCTTGTTCAAGCAGAGCGCCTTGAATGACGAGGTTTTACCTGCCCGTCGCCATTGGCGTTCTGTTTTTTACCTTTTGGTATAATTCCGACATTCAGGAAATTGCTGCCGGTGTCGCCATTTTTCTCTTCGGGATGCTCATGCTGGAAGACGGGTTCAAACTTCTCGGCGGCGGCGCACTGGAACGAATGCTCGAAAAAGCGACAGGGTCAACAATCAGGTCGTTGATGTTCGGCATCCTGTCGACCACCGTTCTGCAATCCAGCTCTCTTGTCTCAGTGATCACCATCTCGTTTCTCAGCGCCGGACTGATTTCGCTTATTGGCGGGGTCGGGATCATCTTCGGCGCAAATATCGGGACAACCACGGGCGCATGGCTGGTGGCTGGTCTGGGTCTCAAGGTAGAGATCGCAGCCTATGCGATGCCGATGATCGCTGTTGCCATTCTCCTTGTCTTTCAGAAATCGAAGCGCCTGCGCGGGATCGGTTATGCTCTTGGAGGACTGGGGTTCCTGTTTCTCGGCATTCACCACATGAAGGTTGGCTTCGACGCCTTCAAGGACGAGATCGACCTGCTCCGCTACGCGCTGCCCGGTCTTTTGGGGCTGATCGTATATTGCCTGATTGGAATGGTGGCGACCGTCATCATGCAATCCAGCCACGCGACGATGGTGCTGATCCTGACAGCGCTTGCGGCGGCACAGATCAGCTATGAAAACGCGCTTGCGCTGGCCATCGGTGCGAATATCGGCACTACGATCACGGCGATCATAGGGTCGTTGAGTGCCAATTTTCAGGGCAAACGACTGGCCCTGGCGCATTTGATCTTCAATGTTGCCACGGCTGCTGTCGCGTTGGTGTTCATCACGCCGTTGCGGGAGGTCGTCGACCTTATCAGCGCCTCTGTCGGTATCGCGGACACGGACTATGCCTTGAAGCTTGCCGTGTTCCACACCGTGTTCAATGTCTTGGGAGTGGCGCTGATGCTCCCAATGCTGCACCGACTGATCCGCTTCCTGGAAACCCGCATCGCGGAACCGGTCCCGGATGTCAGTCAGCCGCGCTACCTGACCGAAGCCGTGGATGCGTTCCCGCAGACCTTGGAATCTGCGCTGCGGAAAGAGGTCATGCACCTTTATGACAACGCCATGGAGCTGATCTTTCACAGTCTGAACCTGCACCAGCACGAAGTCTATGCGTCCGACAGCATAGAGACGGTCGTCCGCCAAAGCCGCGCCCCGTATGACCTGGACATCGAGGAAAACTATGAACGGCGGATCAAGTCGCTCTATTCCGCGATCATCGAATTTTCGACGCGCGTCGGAGAGCGGTCCATCGATGCAGACGTGGCAGATAGAATCTATGCTCTTCGGGATGTTGCGGGCGACATCGTGCAGGCGGTGAAATCCGCCAAGCATCTGCGGAAAAACATCCTCCGGTATACCTTGCGGACCCAGGGAAGCGTCACTGAGCTCTACGACAGCCTGCGCGTCGAAATCGCGCGGATTGCGGTCGAGATCAGAAAACTCGAACAGGAAGATCCCGAGGAGCGGACCGCGCTGTGGCTTGACCATGAACGCTCCCAGGTCGAGGAGGATGCGCGCAATGCTGCGCGGCGGGTGGAAGCACTGATCCGAAAGAACCAACTGACCCCAAACGCCGCGACCTCTTTTCTGAACGACTCGGATTATGCGTATGGCGCGATGCGTAAACTCATCGAGGCCGCACGTACCTATTACATCGAAAGAGACCCTGCGATTGCGGAAGTCGAAAAACTCTTGTCACTTGATGAAGATGAATTGATCGACCCGCATCCCGCAAACGCACCAAGTCCGGAGGGTCACAAAAGTGTCGTCGAAAACGAGTAAGAGTGCAGTGCCAGAGGTCAAGCCAGGAGTGTTCGGATGGGACTGAAAAAACTTGCCGAAAAACTGGCGGATTACAAAGAGCGATTGGACTTGGGCCAAACGCAGGAAATCAAGCCGAACCATGTCGAGAAGGTTCTGAAAAAGCTGCGCAGTAAGGTGACAGAACTGGAAGCAGACATCTCAGAGGAAGACGATCCTGACAAGAAAGAGCGTTTGATCCGAAAGTTGTCCGTTGCGATTGAGCAGGTCGCGCGGGCCGAATGGCTTTTGAACGAAATCCATACGGAACCCGAACCCGCTCCGTCATCCTGAGATTGAAGCGTGGACGTCAGCGAACCGATGGCATTCGCCGTCTTTATCCCGCATTTAGTTTCTCGCTCTTGCACTGCTCAAAGAGTGCGTCGGCGTCTTCCTGTCGGCAAAGGGCCGTGCCCTCTGTGCCTACGGTCGCAGCCGCACCTGCCACACCGCGTTTCAGCGCAATCTCAAGCCCTTCACCCCGAGCGAGGCTAAGCGCAAATGCACCTACAAATGTGTCACCGGCACCAATCTTGCTGCGAACCTTGACCGTTGGCCCCCATGCGTGAACCTCAAGTTCCTTGGATACAAGAACGGACCCTTCGGCACCGCGCCCCATCACAACCACGTCAGCCACGCCCTTGCGAACCAGTTCTGCGGCAAAGTTCCGGGCGTCCTCGAGCGTATCGAGGGACCTGTTTGCAGCGATCTCGGACTCTTTCTGATCGAGGCGCAGGACAAATACGCCAACGGGTCTTGCAAGCAGATCGTCCAAAGCCGCCGCAGACGTATCGACAATCAGCCGGGTGCCCGTTGGATGCAATGCGCGGTTCAGATCTGATACGAAACCAATTGGCAGGCCGGGTGCGACGCTGCCGCTGAACACTGCAATAGGCAAACCCTTCGCTGCGATCGCGATGCTTTCTTTCAGTGATTGGCACTCCTGATCCGTCACAGGCTCTCCGGGAACGCCAAAGCGATACTGCTCTCCGGTAGTTTCGTCGGTCACCGCAAAGCTGATACGTGTCTCGGCACCAACCGGAACGGGAATAAAGGGGACGCCCTCGACTTCCAGAAGCGACAGCAAGCGTTCCGCCATCGTGCCGCCGACAGCCACGAGCGCGGTCGCGTCGCCACCCAGTTTGCGGATCGCGCGCGCAACGTTGATTCCTCCACCGCCGGGATCCCAGCGCGGAGACCCGCATCGCAGCTTCGGACCCGCGACCACCTTTTCGACCGAGGTCGCCATGTCGACAGCCGGGTTGGTCGTGATGGTCAGAACGGGCTGCATAGGACCTCTCTTTGACGCGTAACAAGGCCAGCCGACGTGCGGCTGAAGATCCTCAACACTCCGAGTCTATTTCGTAAAGCTGAGAGCTTTCAACAGCGATGCCAACAAAGAGTGCGGAAGCGTCGGCCCACGACCGATGCCAAGGTATTCGTCATTGTCCCGATCCGAGGACTTGCGCAGCGTGCATCTCCAATGTCCGTTGGGACGGGTGGCATTGCCTTTTATCGTCACGCTCCATCCGGGTCGCACGGCATAAATCACGGAAAGCACCTTGTCCGTTGAATCCAGATCTTCGCGCGAGAGCAGAAGGTCCGCAGAAATTCCGTTGATCACGGAAAGTGCGCGGTCCGCCAAATCCGCTTCCAGAACCAGTGCAGCTTCCACCTCTTCCGCCAACGCAGCGAGTCCCATGTCCATGACAATCTCCTTTCTTGTCTGACGGGCAGGATGCCGCGCGGACAAGCCAGGGGCGTTGACCGAGATCAAGGTTGCTTCATGCGCCTCAGGTACCATGACCCGGAGGAGACAAACCCGAGGAGACCACCATGGCAGCCCAGGATGACGTTATCTTTTTTGATGAACTGCGCCGCAAGGACGTGCCGCTTGTAGGTGGTAAGAACTCGTCACTTGGGGAAATGGTGCAGGAGCTTGGCGCGAAGGGAATTGAGGTTCCCCCGGGATTTGCAACAACTTCGGATGCCTTCCGCACATATATTGCGGAAAACGATCTCAAAGCGATGATCGCGGACGTTCTCGCAGATGAAGAAAGCGGAAAGATCACGCTCCACAAGGCAGGTGAGACGATACGAGCCGCAATCGTCGCGGGCGACTGGCCCGCATCAACTGAGGCTGCAATTCGCGAGGCCTATCGCGCCCTGTCCGAGCGCGCAGGACAACCGAACGTGTCCGTTGCGGTCAGGTCAAGTGCTACAGCCGAGGACCTGCCGGATGCGAGCTTTGCGGGACAGCAGGAAACCTACCTGAATGTGTCGGGCGAGGACGATCTGCTTGCGGCCTGTCGCAAGTGCTATGCCTCGCTCTTTACTGACCGTGCCATCACCTATCGCAAGGTCAAAGGGTTCGATCACCTCGAGGTCGCCCTTTCTGTCGGCGTCCAGCAAATGGTCCGATCCGACATCGGTGGTTCCGGCGTCATGTTCTCGATCGATACAGAGTCGGGATTTGACAAAATCATCCTGATCAACGCTGCCTGGGGTTTGGGTGAAAACGTTGTTCAAGGCGCTGTCACACCCGACGAATTCCAAGTCTTCAAACCCTTTCTGTCCCGCGATGGCGTACGGCCGATCATCGAAAAGAAGCTTGGCGCCAAAGAGATCAAGATGATCTATGCCGGGGCCGATGCCCCTGAACCGGTGAGAAACGTACCCACGTCCAAAGCCGAACGCGGCCGCTTTGTCCTGACCGACGACGAGGTGCTGGATCTGGCCCGGCAGGCTGCCACCATCGAAGACCATTATGGCCAGCCGATGGATATGGAATGGGCCAAGGATGGGGTGACCGGACGGCTTTATATCGTTCAGGCCCGGCCGGAAACCGTGCAGTCCCGTGCGGCGGCCGGATCTCTGAGAAGCTATTCCATCGGCCAGCACGGACCAACAATGACAACCGGGTTATCGGTCGGTGAGCAAGTCGCGACCGGGCGTGTGTGCCTGATTGAAAGCGTCAAGGACATCGACAATTTCGTGGATGGGTCGGTCCTTGTGACATCGACCACCGATCCCGATTGGGTTCCGGTCATGAAACGCGCCTCGGCCATCGTGACCGACCACGGTGGACGCACCAGCCACGCTGCGATCGTGAGCCGTGAACTTGGCGTCCCTGCCATCGTAGGTTGCGGAGACGCCACGCATGTTCTGCACGATCAGCAGGAAGTCACCGTCTGCTGTGCCGAAGGGGATGAGGGCTTGGTCTATGACGGCTACGCGGACTTCTCAATCGAGGATCTGAACCTCGACGAATTGCCGGAAACCCGAACCAAGGTGATGCTCAACCTTGCCAACCCCGCCATTGCTGCACGGTGGTGGCGCTTGCCGGCCGATGGGGTTGGCCTTGCGCGCATGGAATTCGTGATCTCGAACAGCATAAAGATACACCCCGAGGCGCTTCTGCATTTCGACGCCTTGAAAGACGAAACCGCAAAGCAGGAAATCGAGGCCCTGACCAAAGGCTATGACGACAAGGCGGAATATTTCGTGGATCGACTGGCGCTTGGGCTGTCCCGCATTGCTGCAGTTGCGCACCCGCATCCGATGATCCTGCGGTTGAGCGACTTCAAGACAAACGAATATGCCGATCTGCTCGGGGGACAGCAGTTCGAACCGGACGAGTCGAACCCGATGATCGGATGGCGCGGTGCCTCGCGGTACTATGATCCAGCTTACAGCGACGGTTTCAGACTGGAATGCAAGGCGATCCACCGACTGCGCGAAACCATCGGGTTCAACAATGTGCTCGTGATGGTCCCGTTCTGCCGGACCCCTGAAGAGGCCGACCGAGTGCTTGAGGTTATGGCCGAGGAAGGGCTTTCCATGGGAGAGAACGGCCTCGAAATCTATGTGATGTGCGAAATTCCGTCGAACGTGATCCTTGCTGAGGAATTCGCCAAACGGTTCAGCGGGTTCTCCATCGGTTCAAATGACCTGACCCAGTTGACGCTTGGCATCGACCGCGACAGCGAAAAACTCGCCCCGTTGTTCGATGAACGGCATCCAGCGGTACAATGGATGATCCGAACCGTTATCGAAAAGGCCCACGCGTCCGGCGCAAAGGTTGGGTTGTGCGGACAGGCTCCGTCGAATTACCCTGACTTTGCCCGCACTCTTGTCGAGTTCGGGATTGATTCAATTTCCGTCACGCCGGACAGCTTCTTCAGGGTTAAAACCCACGTGGCGGATGCCGAACGCGGATAACGGACGAGCAGGGGTGTTGCGATAGCACCGATAGTTGAAAATCCGCATTCCCAAACAGCGGATGACGTCGCTGCGCGCCTGCAGGTCGACCCCCGTACTGGATTGACCGAACAGGACGCAACCGCGCGTCAGAAGTCATTCGGCCCGAACCTTTTGCAACGCCAGAAGACCAAAAGCAGTCTGGCAATCCTGCTTCACCAGTTCAAAGGTATCATCGTCTGGCTCTTGGGCGGTGCCGCTGTGTTCTCCGGTTTTCTGGGAGACTACATCGAGGCCTTCGCGATTGTTCTGGTCCTTCTGATCAACGCGTTGATCGGTTTTGTAACCGAGCTCCGCGCGGCCCGATCGATGGAGGCGCTCTATGCCATTTCCGAGGTCTCGGCACGGGTAAGACGGTCCGGCAAGATTCTGGAGATCCATGCACGGGATCTCGTGCCCGGCGATATCGTCTTGCTGGAACCGGGGGACATCGCTTCAGCCGACATGCGGATTTCATCGTGCACCAACCTGCATTGCGATGAATCCACGATGACAGGGGAATCCGTTCCGGTGTCCAAATCACCGGAGCCCGTTGCAGACGACGCGCTGCTCGGCGAGCGCACGTCGATGGTGTTCAAGGGCACTTCGGTCACGCAGGGCGCCGGCGAAGCTATTGTGTCGTCAATCGGGATGGAAACCGAGATCGGTCAGATCACCCATATGATCCACACCGCAGAGGACGACGCGCTGCCACTGGAACGCAGGTTGGACAAGTTGGGCCACCGTCTTGTCGGACTGACGCTGGGTCTGGTGTTCGCCACGGTCATTCTCGGCCTGTTCCGGGATCAGGATATGGCGATCATGATCCAGACCGGTGTCGCCCTTGCCGTTGCTGCCATCCCAGAAGGGTTACCCATCGTCGCAACTTTGTGTCTTGCAAGGGGCATGCTGCGCATGGCGCGGCGAAACGCTTTGGTCAATCGGCTGTCGTCAGTCGAGACCCTTGGATCGACCACGATGATCCTGACGGACAAGACCGGAACTCTGACGGAGAACCGAATGGAGGTCGTGCGTTACATCCTTTCGGATGGTCCGGTCGAAACGAGCGATCTTGCCCCAGCCAACAAAAGCGAATCCGACAGTCTGAACTGGGCGTTGTGCGTCAGTGCCTGCTGCAATTCGGCAGACACGTCTTCATCGGCGAATTCTGCGCCAAACGGCGATCCGATGGAACTCGCAATGTTGCAGGTGGCGCAATCCGCCGGCTTCGATGCCCACTCCGATTGCGGCTTTACCGGTGATGCGATTGTCCACCCGTTTGACCCGAAACGACTGATGATGGCGACCATCCACAAAACGCGAACGGGCGTCGTGACCCTCGTCAAGGGGGCGCCTGAAGCGGTGTTTGGCGCTTGCACCCAAATCCATTCAAAGAACCATCCGGTGCCATTCGACACCAAAGAACATGACCGCTGGCTCGATCTGCTCGGTTCGGAAACTGCAAAAGGATTGCGGTGCCTGGCATTGGCCGTCAAGGAGCCAGACAGTGCAGAGTCCGACCCTTATACCGACCTGCATCTCGTCGGGTTGGTCTGTCTTGCCGATCCCATAAGGGAGGAAGTTCCCAAAGCCATTGCAGCCTGCCGGGACGCCGGAATAGACGTTGTCATGATCACCGGAGATCATCCGGAAACCGCCGCCGCCATCGCCCGCGAGGCCGGAATTGCAGGACCGGATTCCACTGTTATCACCGGGCGGGACCTGCGTGGATTCGATCCTGAAAGCACGGACAACGACATGGCGGACCGAATAGGCAAAGCGCATGTCTTTGCCAGGGTCTCTCCTGCCAACAAGCTTGATATTGTGACATATCATCAGTTGCAGGGCCGGATCATCGCCATGACAGGTGACGGGGTGAACGACGCCCCGGCCCTCAAGAAAGCCGATATCGGTGTCGCGATGGGCAAGCGGGGAACGCAGGTCGCGCGCGATGCGTCGGATATCGTTCTGCTTGACGACGCGTTCGACACGATAGTCGCGGCAATCGCGCAGGGGCGCATCATCTTTGCAAACATCCGGAAATTCGTCGTTTACCTCATGTCGTGTAACGTAAGCGAAGTCATGGTGGTCGGCCTGGCGCTGGGGTTGGGTATGCCCACACCTTTGCTGCCCTTGCAGATCCTTTTTCTGAACCTCGTTACCGATGTATTCCCGGCCTTTGCCCTTGGCCTCAGCCGAGGTGACGACAGCGTCATGCGCGCATCGCCACGTGATCCGACCGAACCCATCGTAACCCGAGCCTTGTGGTTTCGGATCACATGGCTTGGCCTTGCAATCGCCTTTTCCACGCTTGGAGCGTTCGCGACGGCGCTGTTCCATCTCCAGATCGGATCGGACAAGGCAATCACGGTGGCATTTCTGACCATCGCGCTGGCGCAATTGTGGAATGTGTTCAACGTCCGGGATCGAAACGGTGGACTGCTGTTGAACGAGGTGTCGCGCAACAGCTATGTGTGGCTGGCGTTTGCCGTTTGCCTTGTGCTGGTGTTCACCGCGATATGGTTTGCGCCGTTGTCCCAGGTTTTCAAACTGCCATCCCCCGGGGTTGATGGTTTTGCCCTGGCCTTTGCAGCAAGCCTGTGCCCCTTACTGTTCGGTCAGGTGCTGCTGGCCCGATCACGTATCTGACGACGGTTCCCTTTGCCAACCGTCCAGCGCCCATTGCAAAACCGGAATTTCACGGCACAGTGGTGACATACCCGAATGGCAAATAAGGCTGTGTTGATGACCGTCGAAGCAGATCTCGTTATCCGTGGTGGGCGGATTGTAACCCCAAGCGGTATTGTCGAGGGGGATCTGGCCATCTCGGGGCGGTCAATCCTGTCGGTCGGTGCGAGAGTCGACATGGCGAAGTCCGTGATTGAAGCGGACGGAAAATGGATCATGCCCGGTGGCGTCGATCCGCACGCCCATATCGAACAGATGTCCGGAATGGGTCTCTGGAATGCCGATACTTTTGAGACGGCAACCAAATCCGCGGCCATGGGTGGAACGACGAGTGTGATTTCATTCGCGGCACAGGCTCATGGTCAGAAGCTTTCAGAGACTGTTGCTGACTACGAAGAACGTGCGCGCCGGGGCGCGATGATCGACCATGCCTTTCATATGACATTGACCGATATCGGCGTTCCCAATTTCGAAGCCGATCTCGAGCGATTGATTGGCGATGGTCATAGGTCGCTCAAGGTATTTACGACTTATAATATTCAACTCAACGACACCGAACTGCTGACGATCTTTGATATGGCGCGGCGGTTCGGCGCCTTGGTGTGTGTCCATGCTGAAAACGATGCAATCATCTCTCAGGCCAAAGCATCCCTGATCGCAAGCGGTTGCACAGCGCCCAAATATCACGCTGCATCGCATCCCCGCATGGCCGAAATCGAGGCGGTCGAACGGATCTGCCGGTTTTCCGAATACCTCAACCAACCTGTCATGCTGTTCCACATTTCGACCGTGGAAGGTGTGGAGGCGGTACGCAGGGCACAGGCACGTGGCGCACCTGTCTGGGCTGAGACCTGCACCCATTATCTGTTCATGACTGAAGACGTGCTCGACAAACCGGGGCTGGAGGGTGCGAAGTGGATGTGTTCGCCACCGCAAAGGACGGTTCCTGACCAGGACGCACTTTGGGGCGCACTTCGGGATGGCACGATCTGCCTCGTGTCTTCCGATCACGCGCCTTATCGATACGACGAAAGCGGAAAGCTGTCCGCTGGATCGAATGCCGGGTTCCACCAGATTGCAAACGGCCTGCCCGGACTGGAAACCCGCTTGCCCTTATTGTTCGACGCGATGGTGACCAATGGATGGGGCGGTGCAGAAGAATTTGTGAAGATCACATCTACCGTTCCGGCTCGGACATATGGGCTTCCAGGCAAAGGCATGATCGCCGAAGGCATGGATGCAGATATCGTGATCTGGGACCCCTCGAAAACAGTGACATACGGGGCCAATGATCTGCATGACAACGTTGGCTACAACCCATGGGAAGGTACAGCCGTAACTGGATGGCCTGAACAGGTTATCCTTCGCGGGAAGACCATCATGAAGGATGGCGCGTTTTTTGGCTCCCCGGGCGACGGATGTTGGATCAACCGTCCGGCTCTGGCAACGCAGCCAAGAGTCGATACCCCTCCGACAGCGTCTCCGTCATGACCCGTCCCAAGCGCGCCAACCAACTTGCCATTACCTTCTTCTACTACCGGGACCTTCCCGCTGCGATGCGGTTCTACGAAGAGGTGCTTGGGCTCAAGCTCGCCATTGACCAGGGATGGTGCAAGATCTACGAAATTTGCCCCGGTGCGCATGTGGGGCTGGTCGATGAAACCCGCGGAATGAACAAGTGGGCTGCGACCAAACCGGTGCAATTGTGCATTCGTGTCCCCGATGTCGATGCATGGTACGCCTATGCGAAAGCGATTCCGCTGGAAAATCTGTCAGAGCTGTTCGCGAACGAGGAAATCGGTATTCGCGCCTTTGTGTTCAACGATCCCGAGGGCTATCAGATAGAAATCCAGTCAGCGACACGTCCCGGCGCATGAAGAGCCTGATCGTCATCAATCCCAATTCGTCGCAAGCCGTGACCGACGGCATTGACGCGTCAATAGAGCCTTTGCGTAGCTTCGGAATTCCGATCCGGTGCCTGACGCTTCCTGAAGGACCGCCAGGCATTGAAAGCCAGCTTCAGGCAGACTTGACCATTGCACCAATGCTTGACCTTGCAAGGTCTCAGACCGATGCCGCAGGTTACGTCATCGCCTGTTTCGGGGATCCGGGACTGTATGCATTGCGAGACCAAACCAAGCTGCCAGTAATCGGGATACAAGAGGCGTCGGTATTCACCGCTCTGACACTTGGGCAACGCTTTGGAGTGATCGCCATCCTGCAACCTTCCATCCCGCGGCATCTGAGGGCTTTCGGTGCCATGGGCGTGCTTGACAGATTGGCCGGGGACCGCGCGCTCGGACTTGGCGTGAAAGAGCTTCTTGATCGGGACAAGACACTTGCGGCGATGATCGAGACCGGCAAGAAGCTCCGCGACACAGACGGAGCGAACGTCTTGATCATGGGATGTGCAGGGATGGCCAGCTACCGCGAACCCTTGCAGGACGCGACCGGGTTGCCCGTGGTTGAGCCGTGTCAGGCGGGAGTGAGCATGGCGCTTGGTCGTATCGCGCTAAACCTGTCACACAGCATTCGAGGAGGTGATGATGCTGGATAAGAAAGCGAAAGGTGTGTTCACAATTGCTGCCACGCCATTTCTGCCCGATGGCGCGCTTGATTTTGACAGTCTGGACCGCATGGTCGATGCCTATATCGAGCGTGGCGCGACTGGCCTGACGATACTCGGGATGATGGGCGAAGCCGGTAAGCTCGAAGCCGACGAATCCATCGCAGTCGTACGGAAAGTGATTTCCCGCAGTAGGGTTCCCGTTGTGGTCGGCGTCTCCTCGCCCGGTTTCGCCGCGATGACGGCACTTGCCAAACAGTCGATGGATGCAGGTGCTGCCGGCGTCATGGTGGCACCGCCGGGCAATCTCAGAACAGACGCTCAGATCATCGCTTACTTCCAGAACACTGCAGAGTTCCTGGGTGACATCCCCTTTGTCTTGCAAGACTTTCCGCTTGCGACCAGCGTCCAGATTTCCCCTTCCGTGATCCTGAAGATCGTAGAGGACTGCCCAACCTGCGTGATGCTGAAACACGAGGACTGGCCAGGACTCGAAAAGATCACGGCTCTCCGCAGAGCGTCTGACGCCGGATCACGTCGGATTTCGATCCTGTGCGGGAATGGCGGAATGTATCTGTTGGAAGAAATGCTGCGCGGCGCAGATGGTGCCATGACCGGGTTCGGCTATCCTGAAATGATGGCGCGCGTGATAGACGCGTTTACGGCAGGCGATCTGAATCGGGCGCGCGATATTTTTGACGCCTACATGCCGATGGTGCGCTATGAGGCCCAGCCGGGTCTGGGTCTTGCCATCCGGAAATACACGCTGGCCAAACAAGGCGTGATCGCGCATCCCACGTTGCGAAAGCCGGGAGCGGCATTGTCCGCCGAGAGTATTTCCGAAATCGATGCCATTGCAGCACGCCAGGAACGACGGCTTGAGGACCTTGGATTGAAGCCTTTCTCCTAGGCAATTGTCCGACGAAGCCTTAAAGGCGGCTCCAAAGATCCATTGCCGGTTTTTCGAGTGAGGACGTATTTGAAAACGCTGAAACCGACAGGCTGGCAAACCACGCTTCACCTCCGATCGGCACGATTGTGCCTTCGGCAAGTTCTGCGGCGATTGAGGTCTCTGGCAACCATGCGAAGCCACACCCTGCAAGAAGACGACGCTTGATCGCTTCAACAAGGCCATCGACATATATGATCTCTGCGTTCAGGGATTTTCTGTCGATTGTGTTTTCGACAACCAAACCGAGAAAGGTTGAGCGCTCGTAAGCAAGATACGGGATCCGCTTTTTCCCCTGTGCGTCCAGATCCCACCCATAACCGTCCACCTGACTGGCAGGTGCCACCGGGATCAGCCGGTCGATCAACAGGTCCTTCCTCTCGAACACTGCCTCGTCAATTTCGAGTGGTACCGCCTTATGCCAGTAGCACAGCATGATATCGACGGCTCCCTCGATCAACAGTTCGCAGCAGGTGCTCAGCGAGTCGGAAATCACGCGGGTCCGAAGTTCAGGAAGTTCGGCCTGCAGCGCATCCAGTCGGTTAGCGAGGAAATGCACGGAAATCGTGTGCAGCACAGAGAACCGGATAAACCTGTTTTCCTGCCGGTCTTCATCCCGAAGAATTTGCCGTGCCTCGGAGAGGCGAGAGATCGCTGAAATGGCGACCGGAAGAAAGCTCTGACCAGAATCGGTAAGCTGTACCGGATAGGTCGCACGGTTGATCAATGGCAGGCCAACCCAGCTCTCCAAAGCCTTAATTCTTCGGCTAAACGCCGATTGAGTGATGTTTCTTTCATCAGCAGCCCGTGTAAAATTCTGCGTGCGCGCCAGACACTCAAAATCCCGCAGCCAGTTGAGATCCATGTTTCCTCCTGAAACCAAAGGGATTTTCGGGATTGTACCCCAAGTTATGCAAAATTCGAATAGTTTGATGAATTGTTCGAATTGGAGTCGAAGAAAAGCCTGCTCCTAGAATTTCTTCATGCAGCGACCGCACGCCACTTCGAATCCTCGCGCTTCGGCAGATCAACCCTGTCCGAACTCGTGCGCCGCAATTGCACAAAGTATCAACCCAATGACCAACACCCATAACTACCGCAACCATGCGGAAAACAATCAACAGAGGAGACTGTCATGAAAACCAAATTGAAGGGCCTCGGACTGGCGGCTGCCGTCAGCGTCCTCGCGCTGCCCGCCGTCGCGGCGGAAGAAGTCAAGATCGGTGTTCCGTCCTGGACCGGCGCGCAAGCCATCGCGCATTTGCTTGGCGCGGTTGTCGAAATGCGTATCGGAGGTCAGGTCGAATACGTTCCCGGAACGAATGCCACGATCTTCCAGGCGATGGATCAAGGGGAAGGCGACATCGACGTGCACCCCGATGTCTGGCTGCCGAACCAGGAAAGCTTTACCAAGAAATATGTGGATGAAGCCGGCACCGTCACGCTGTCGTCCAATGCCTACGAAGGCAATCAGGGCTTCTGCGTATCCAAGGACTTTGGCGAAGCGAACAACATCACGGACATTGCCGATCTGGGGCGCCCTGACGTAGCTGCGCTGATGGACAGCGATGGCAATGGCAAAGGTGAAATGTGGATTGGCGCTCCGGGCTGGGCATCGGCCAACGTGAACGAAGTCAAAGTGCGCGACTACGGCTTGATGGACTTCATCGAACCGATCCGCGCTGAAGAAGCCGTCAAGACGGCACGCATCAAGGACTCGATCGCAAAGAGCGAAGGCTACGCGTTCTACTGCTATACCCCCCACGCGGTCTGGTACATGTTCGACGTGATGATGCTCACAGAGCCGACCTATGACCCGGCGAAGTACGTGATGGTTCAACCCTCCGACGATCCCGATTGGTTCACCAAATCCAACGTCGCAACCAAGGACGCGCTGAAGCAGGTTCAGATCGCTTGGTCCAACTCGCTCGAAGAGCGGTCCCCCGCGATCTATGAATTCTTCCAGCGGTTCGAACTGAACGCCGATGATGTCAGCAGCTTTGCCTATGAGATCAGCGGCAAAGGCCGTGATCCGGCGGAAGTCGCCCGCGAGTGGGTAGAAGCCAACCCCGAGCGTGTAGACTCCTGGCTGGGTCTGTAATCCGCGCTTCAAACCCAATGGCATCGGGGAAACCCGATGCCACCGACACTCTTGCTGAACGAGGTTGAAGCGGAATGAATGACGACGTCGTCATAGAAGTTTCGAATGTCTGGAAGATTTTCGGGGCAAAACCCGAATTGGCGTTAAAGGCCATCCTCGATGAAGGTCTGAGCAAGGCCGAGGTCTTGTCCAAATTCAACGCAGTGGTCGGGGTTGCGGATGTCAGCTTCTCTGTCAATCGCGGTGAAATCTTCTGCATCATGGGGCTTTCCGGCAGCGGGAAATCGACCCTCGTTCGACATTTCAATCGTCTTTTGGAACCCACCGCAGGACGGATCGAGATCGAGGGCACCGACGTCATGGCGCTTGCCCCGAAGGATCTTCAAACATTCCGCAATCGTAAGATCGGCATGGTGTTCCAGAACTTCGCGCTGATGCCGCATCGCTCGGTTCTGGACAACGTGGCGATGCCGTTGGAAATCCGCGAGGTCGCCAAAAACGAACGTATGCGCCAAGCGGCTGCGATCCTCGATATCGTCGAACTGGGCGCGTGGGGCTCCAAATTCGCTCATGAGCTTTCAGGCGGCATGCAACAGCGTGTCGGGCTGGCGCGCGCCCTGGCGGCCAACCCCGATGTTCTCCTCATGGATGAACCCTTTTCGGCCCTCGACCCGCTGATACGGCGGCAATTGCAGGACGAATTCATTCGGCTCAGCATAATCCTCAAGAAAACGACGATCTTCATCACCCACGATCTGGACGAAGCCGTGCGCATCGGTGACCGCATCGCCATCATGCGCGATGGCAAAATGGTACAGATCGGAACTGCCGAAGACATCGTCATGCATCCGGCGGACGATTACGTCGCCGATTTCGTGGCCGGAATTTCCCGCCTGAAAGTCGTTCATGCCCACGCGGTCATGCAGCCCATCGACGCCCATATCGCAAAATACGGCCCGATCCCTGCCGACGCGCCGCGGGTCCACGAAAGCGAAACACTCAGCAACCTTATCAACCTCGCCATCGAGGATAGCAGCGCGATCCTTGTTCAGGATGGCGAGATAGATGTTGGCGTCATCACCCGTGCCGATCTGCTCCGCACAGTTATCGAGGGGACCGAAGTCTCATGAGCCAGTCAGATCAGAATCCCCTCGACGATACAGAAAGCGCGGCGGCCCGCGCCTACAGTGAAGAGCGCAAAGAAAACATCCGGGCTTTCGTAGAGACCAGCCCCGATTACTACATCCGGAATTTTGACAAGATCGGTGCGTCCTCAAAGTTCACGCCCACGTTCAACCTGATTGCCGGTCTTCTTGGACCGGTCTGGTTTGGCGCACGCGGACTTTGGTCTTGGGCGCTGCCTTTTCTCATCCTCGAAACACTTGCGTTTGTGCAGATCACGCGCGGGCTGTTCGGAGATCTCGCCGCCGACGCGATGGCCCGCATTGAGTCGATTGAGGGCACGCTTGAATTGCGCCGCCAGCAGTTGGCCGCCGCGATTGAAAGTGGTTCCGACAAGGTCGATGTCTACAGAAGAACGGTCGAGTCGCTGGAGGCGAACATCGGTGGAATCCGGGCAGAGGCCGAAGCCCTCGCTGCCGAGGGCCCTACGATCGCGCTGGCCGGTCTCGGGATTCTTGTGTTGGCAAAACTGGCACAGGCGGTCGTAGCCAACTGGGCCTTGGAAGCGCGCTTTTCAGACTGGCTTTCGGACAGGTCGATCCGCTCCGGGATGCCGCTTCAGCAGGTCGTGTTCAGCGCCATCTTCATGGCACTGATCGTGGCCGCCGCCATGCTGCATTACAGCTTCCCTGGCAAATATGCCCTGTTGAGCGATTTCCCTACAGACCCGGACATCCGGCTCACCAGCATTGGCTGGGTTGAAGCGTTTTTCAACTGGGCCGTTTTGAACGGCGAGGCCTTCTTTGACGCCATCACCTATTTCATCCGGCTGGTGTTGGATGCACTCGAACTGGTGTTTGTCAGCACCCCCTGGATCGTGATTGCCAGTCTTATCATTCTGCTGACATGGCTGACAGCAGGCGTCCGCATGGCCATCTATTCTGGCGCGTTTCTTGCATATATGGGCCTGCTCGGATTTTGGGAAAAGGCGATGACAACTCTGGCTTTGCTGGGGACAGCTGCCTGTCTGTCGATCCTGATCGGAATACCGCTTGGCATGTTCGCCGCTCGCCGCCCCCGGTTCTATGCCTTTATCCAACCGATCATGGACTTCATGCAGACCATGCCTGCGTTTGTTTTCATGATCCCCGTGATCGCATTTTTCGGAACTGGCAAACCCGCTGCCGTGGTCACGACCATGATCTTTGGCGGCACCCCGGTTGTGCGCCTGACTGTTCTTGGTCTGCGCGGCGTTCCTGAGAGCGTCCGCGAGGCCGCGATCAGTTTCGGGGCAAACAAATGGTATCTCTTGACAAAGGTCGACCTCCCGCTTGCCAGCCCGTCCATTCGCGCCGGGATCAATCAGACTATCATGTTGTCACTGGCGATGGTGGTCGTGGCGTCGCTGATTGGCGCCAAGGGTCTTGGCGAAGACGTTCTTGAAGCGCTGCAATATGCCAATGTCGGACAAGGTATTCTGGCCGGTTTCGCGATCCTGTTCTGCGCGATGATCCTCGACCGTATCGTTCAGGGTGCCCGCAAATGACCCCACTCGTTTTTGTCCATGGGTTCATGGGCGGGAGTCAGCAGTGGCAAACACAGCGCAAGGCGCTTGAACGCCAGGTATGCGTTCACACCGTCGACCTTCCGGGCTTTGGCGAAAGCGCGCATCTGGATGCCCCGAACAAAATCGCATGTTTCGCGAACTGGGTTCTTGATACGTTGCAGGCACAGGGCATCGACAGGTTTCATCTGCTCGGACACTCCATGGGCGGAATGATCGTGCAGGAGATGATCGCGTTGGCGCCCGAACGCGTAGACCGGCTTGTTCTTTACGGGACCGGAGCAACGGGAATCCTCCCCGGTCGGTTTGAACCGATCGACACGTCGAAACGTCGGGCACAGGAAGAAGGCGCACGGGCGACTGCCCGTCGCATCGCGGCAACTTGGTTTCTCGCCCGTGAAGACGCGCCGGCCTATGAAGGATGTGCATCTCTTGCTGAGCGCACGCGGCTTCAGGCAATCGTTGCAGGGCTTGATGCAATGCAGGACTGGAGTGGCGTAACCCGGCTATCGGGGATAAAGGCAAAGACCCTGGTGATCTGGGGCGATCATGACCGCACCTATCCCTGGTCACAGACAGAACAGCTTTGGCGCACTATCGGGGATGCCAGCCTTGCCGTCATTCCGAACTGTGCGCACGCCGCTCATCTTGAGAAACCGGAACTGTTCAACGGGATCGTAGAAGACTTTCTCGCGTCGTGACCCCCGGAACCAGGACACCAGAAAGACCCCCAGTCTGGAAAGGCACCGAAGGAACATGTAGTCTGTTGGCAGAACCATTTGCCGTCACCAGCGTTTTTTCATGCGAGCTGTCACCTCTCTTTTTGTTCGGAAGATCGTGGCGGCCGCAGGCAGTGACGTAGACCAAGCGGAGCTATTGCGGTCTGTCGGGCTTGATCCCGATGCGCCCGCAGACCCCACCGCAATGATATCCGCCGAGGCGTATTACGATCTGATCGAGCGCATCTCTCGGCAGATCGACGCAACCGCCCTTCCCTTGCGGACAGGTGCTTCGATGCGGTGCAACGATTACGGCGCGCTTGGACTGGCATTCAAGTCAGCGCCCACTCTGGCCGGTTCCTATACGCGGGTTGCGGGATATGCCCGTCTTTGGACAAGCGTCGTCGAATACGAATTGCGCGCCGAAGGGGACAACACATGGTTCATTCTTCACAGGACCGGCACGCGTCGGCTTGGCCTTCGCATATCCAACGAAGCGACACTGGCCAGCGCAACAGCCCTCGCCCGCGAAGTCTCTCCGACGAACCGCTTTCATCCGCGTGAAGTCCATATCCAGCACCCACCCCCTGCAACGTTGCAGCATCACGAGGCGTATTTCGGATGCCCGGTCGTCTTTGGATCCGACCGTGACGCGCTACTGATTGCCCAGACGGATCTGGAAAAGACAAACCGCCTTGGAGACAAGGGGATCACCCAGTTCCTGCTTCGACATCTCGATGCCGAGCTGTCGAATATCGCCGGGAAGAAAAAACTCAGCGATCAGGCCAAGGATGTCATCGCCCGCGCGCTGAGCGACGGTTTGCCAAAGATGGAAGACGTCGCGCGCCGCCTCGGACTCAGTGTTAGGTCGCTCCATCGTCGGCTCGCCGATGACGGGTTGACTTTCCAAACATTGACTAAAGAAACACAACGCGAACTGGCGGAAGGTCTGCTGAGGGACGAGCGGTACTCGATTTCCGAAGTGGCCTTTCTGACGGGCTTCTCCGAACAAAGCTCTTTCAATCGCGCCTTCAAGCGATGGGCAGGAGAAACCCCGGCGCGATATCGAAGGAACGCGCAAACCGGCTGATCGCATCTGTATGGCCGCCGCAGTCAAATCACTGGCAGCCTCGGCCAATACCCAAGCCCCTGTTGTCCCGTATCCCGCTGACACATCAGCAATGAAAGGGACACGAGATGCCTATCAAACTTACAGCGACCACAATTTCACTTCTTGCCGCGCTCTCCACCGCCGGACTGGCGCAAGCGGATCAGCCACACAACACAGCAAACGCCATTTCTCTTGACGAAAACCATCCTGACAGCTTCCGTCATTTTTCCGCAGAGCTCCCAAAGATGCGGGAGCGCGCCGCACAAATCAACACGGACTTCGGACTGCATGTAAGCGAGATTGAAAAAGGCCTCTTTTTCGTGACCGATCTCGTCTACCAGTCGGCGTTTCTGGTCACGGATGCAGGCGTTGTCGTGTTCGACGCGCCTCCGAGTTTCGGTGAAGGATTGCGCAAAGCCATCCAGATCGCCGCACCTAACAAGCCAATCACCCACCTGATCATGTCGCATGGACACAGCGATCATAACGGCGGCGGACACATGTTCGCAGACATTGCCAACCTTGAAATTCTCGCAGCGCGCCAAGTGGCCGAAACTCTGGACAGACATCCTCTGAAAGGTGTGCCCAACCCGACCCGGACTTTTGAAGATGCTTTGGAACTCGACATCGGTGGGGTTCCGATCAGTCTCCGGACAACGACCTTCCATGCCGAAGACACTGACGTATTGATCTATCTTCCGGCCCAAAAATTCCTGATGGCCATCGACACCATCACTCCGGGCGAAGTGCCTTTCATGAACTTCGGCGCGACGACAGACATCACCGGCTACCTCGAAAGCTTTGACACTTTCCTGGCCTACGACTTCGACCATTTCCTTTCCGGTCATGTTTCGGTTCTGGGAACCCGTCAAGACGTTCTCACGACACGCGACTATGCGTTCGACGTTCGGGACACCGTGCTTGGCCTGATGCCTTCGTTCGATGCTCATGTGATGGATGGGCTAAGTGCGGTCGAATTCCAAAACGCAAATCTCGCCTACCGATATGCAATGGAACGCATCCGCGACACCTGCGCTGCGGAAATCGTCGACCGCTGGCAGGACGAGCTGTCTGTTGTTGATCTCTGGGCCGACAGCCACTGCGAAACGCTGGTTCTTTTCCAGATCATGCACTGAGCCAACTGGGCGCTCTTCGAGCGCCCTTCACCCGAACTGCTCAATTGAAAGGCCACTCCAATGTCATTTTGGTTCTATTTCCTCACCCAATCCACGCTGATCGCCTATGCGCTTGTCGGCGGTGTATTCCTCGCGTTCTCCGACTTCATCATGCGCTCTCTGAAGCAAATAAGTGGACGCGGTGGCGTCGAAGCGATGCAGGTCATCAATCGTGAAGTCTTCCGATGGATATTCATGACGCTGTTCCTGGGTCTCGCACCTGTTTCCGTCGCCCTGATCCTTTACAGTTATGTGTCCCTGTCAGGGCCATCCGCATTGCTCATCGCGGCGTCCGGCGCAGTCTACCTGTTGGGATGTTTCGGCGTGACCATCGTACGCAATGTCCCGATGAACGAAGCCCTTGCCCGGTTGGAAACGGGCGGATCGGAAGCGGCAGAATACTGGACTTCAATCTACCTGCCGCGCTGGACGTTCTGGAATTCCGTACGAACACTGGCCTGCACGATTTCAGCGGCCCTGCTTCTGAGCGGCGTACTCTGGCTGAACAGCAATCCCGTAACATAGTCGACCCGCACGGGCGGCGCTTTCGGCGCCGGCCGTCGCTCCTAGTCGCGATGCCGCAACAACCGGTTGAAGCTCATCGAGATATGCGCCCGCTGAAGCTGTGCGACTGCTTCAAGATCGCCGGAGTGCAGTGCGATCTGGATCGCCTCCAATTCGTGCAGAAAAATGCGGTACTCTTCTTTCAAGTCCAACTCGGCCTTGATTGCGCGCACCAGCCAAAGGCGTTTGGTTTTGTAGTAAAGGCGTTCGAGGATCTGGCGTAGAGGGTCATTTTCCGTCAGGTCCAGCAGGGTCTGAAACACATCCATATCCAACTCGGTGAAACTGCGCGGCGTACCCGTCCGCGTCATCTCTGTTGCCCGGTCAATCAGCGATTGAAGTCGATCAAGAAACGCCTCCCCCGGCATCACCGGATCAAGCCGCCCGGTCAACGCCGTCAGTTCTACGCGTAAGCGGTATTCCTGCTGCAATTCCGTGATGTCGGCATCCGTTACGAGGGTGCCTACACCGTGAACGGACTGCACAAGCCCCTCTTCTTCCAACCGTGCCAGAACACGCCGGATCGGGGTGCGGCTGGTTCCGAATTCCTCTGCAAGGGTAACTTCCGACAATTGCGCACCGGGCGGATAATCCAAAAGGCAGATGCGCTGACGAATTTCCGTATGGATCGCCGCGTGGCGATCCTTGACCGTCAGCGGAACGTCGTCTGCCTGACCACGACTCATCCCAGGCGCGCCCCGAGCCGTTCCAGCATTGTCAGACATTGGGATAACTGTTCCAAAGCAAGAAACTCATCCGCTTTATGGGCCTGCTCGATAGAGCCCGGTCCACAGACCACGACATCCGTGCCCAGCGCCTGGAAAAGCCCCGCCTCGGTTCCAAAGGCCACCACATCGCAACTGTTCGCGCCAGTGAGTTCCGAAACGATGCGTCGCGCTTCGTTGTCCTCGGTTGGCATCAGGCCGACGACCTCTCCGATCACCTCGGTGGTGATCATGGCGCCCGGATGAACCTCTTTCATTTTGGGAAGAAGAACCGTTTCGCAGTATGTCTGCAGGCTCTCCTTCACAAACTCCGCATCTCCCGTCTGAACGGGCCGCATCTCCCAGTCGACCTGAGCCGAGGGCGCGATGACGTTATGCGCGACTCCACCGGTAAGAGCACCGACATTGACGGTCGTCCAAGGCGGATCGAAGGGGCTGTTCTTCGGTGCTCTGGCACGCAGGGCGTCCTTCAACCCCAACAAATGGTTCAAATATCGCACCGCGTATTCCACGGCGTTCACACCATGATCCGGAAGCGAGCCATGTCCGGCAAGACCGTTGAAATGGGTGGAATACTCATTGCACCCTTTGTGTCCGTCGATGATCCGCATCTCGGTAGGTTCACCGATGATCGCGATACCCGGGACCAAACCGCGTGCAGAAAGGTCATCCGCCAATTGGCGCGCACCGAGACATCCCACCTCCTCGTCATAGGTGAAGGCAAAGTGCATCGGGCGCTCTGCGATCCGCTTGGCGAAATGCGGAGCCATGGCAAGCGCCGCTGCGATGAAACCCTTCATGTCACAGGTGCCGCGGCCATATAGCAGACCGTCCCGCTCGATCATCTCGAAAGGGTCGTGCGTCCATGCCTGATCCGCAACCGGCACCACATCGCTGTGTCCCGAAAGCAGGATGCCGCCATTCCTATCCGGCCCCAAAGTCGCAAACAGGTTGGCTTTGGTTCCACAGGCGGATGACATGACCTCACAACGTGCGCCGGCCTCTTCCAATAGACCAGCCATATAGAGGATCATCTCGAAATTGCTGTCAGCCGAAATCGTCGGAAAGGCGATCAGGTCTCTCAGGATCTCTGTGCTTCGCTGCAACAGGCTCACGGGCGTCACCCTTTGACGAACAACTTGCGTTCAACGTTGCAAAGGGTTTCAGCCGGACCTTCCTCCTTGATCAGAATGGTTTCAGTGGTTTCGAGCCCCCATGTATCCATCCAAAGTGCCGGCATGAAATGGAAGGTCATGCCCGGTTTCAGAACCGTTTCGTCCTCTGCGCGGATCGACGCGGTGCGCTCGCCCCAGTCCGGTGGGTAGCTCAGACCGATCGGATACCCGCACCGGCCCTCGCGGTAGATGCCGTGTTTTTGCAGAACCGCAATGAATGTATTGGCGATATCGCAGGTCCGGTTGCCCGCCTTTGCCACGTTCAGCGCAGCCTCGATTCCTTCAAGCTGGGCCTTTTCCGCGTCCAGCATTTCCTTCGGCGGCGTTCCAAGAAACACCGTCCGACAGAGTGGAGCGTGGTAACGTCGATAACAGCCCGACAATTCAAAGAAGGTGGCTTCACCTGCCTTCATCGGGTCACCGTTCCACGTTAAATGCGCTGCCGTCGCATCGAGCCCGGACGGCGTGAGCGGCACGATCGCAGGGTAATCTCCCCAGATGTCATCGACACCGCTTATGCCCGCATGGAAGATATCTGCGACAAGCTCGTTCTTGCGAACTCCGGGTGCGGCGCGGTCAATGGCGGTTTCGATGACCTTTTCGGAAATCCGGGCTGCTTTGCGGATAAAGGCAATCTCTTCCTGGGACTTAACCAATCGCTGCCAGTTCACGAGCGCGGTCGCGTCTGAAATCTGAGCGTTGGGGAGTTCCGCACACAAAACCTCATGTGCTTTGGCGGAGTAGTAGTAATTCTCCATCTCGACACCGATCCGTGCCACGTCGAGACCCATCTCTCGCATCCGTGCGGCAAGCTCCTGCATCGGGTGGCGGACAGTCGACTGAACATAGCTGTCTGCGTAGCCAAAGATGCTGTCCGCCGACATCCAGCATGTCCGCAGCGCACCGATCGAGTCCATATACCGGCCCCACCACATCGGCTCACCGTCCAGACGCAGCAACACCCCTTGGTGCACGTAAAACGACCAACCGTCATAGCCGGTCAGCCAAGCCTGATTCGATGGATCAGTAATGAACAGGGCATCAAGCCCGGCTTTTTCCATCGCGACGCGGGTCAGCGCGATCCGGCGCTCGTATTCCGCAGGACTGAACGGGGCATTTCCCTCGGGCATGGTTGGTCCTCAGCCGTTTATTCTGTATGATGTACACAACTTGACGACTAATCCGTCAAACCGTGCAATAAATCCTTCGTGCTTTTCTTGACAGGATCAAGAATTATCGACTGATGTGCACAACGATTTACCACATTTCATGACTGGAAAACGACATGCTGCGAAATGATCAACTCGACCAGTGGGACCGTGACAACTTCTTCCACCCGTCGACTCACCTTGCCCAGCACGCGCGCGGCGAAAGCCCGAACCGTGTGGTCAAGACAGCCGCCGGCGTTTTCATCGAAGATCGGGACGGAAACCGCCTTCTGGATGCCTTTGCCGGGCTTTACTGCGTGAATGTCGGCTATGGCCGAATGGAAATTGCAGATGCCATCGCGGAACAGGCCCGCGAACTCGCCTATTACCATTCCTATGTCGGACACGGGACCGAAGCGTCGATCACCCTATCAAAGATGATCCTCGACCGCGCGCCTTCCCATATGTCGAAAGTGTATTTCGGGCTGGGCGGGTCTGACGCCAACGAAACCAACGTCAAACTGGTCTGGTACTACAACAATATTCTGGGGCGCCCGGAAAAGAAAAAGATCATATCACGCTGGCGGGGGTATCACGGCTCAGGACTGGTCACCGGTTCCCTGACAGGACTCGAGCTGTTTCACAGGAAATTTGACCTGCCGGTGGAACAGGTGATCCACACCACCGCTCCATACTATTATCGTCGCGAAAACCTCGATCAATCGGAGGAAGAGTTCGTCGCCCAATGCGTGGCAGATCTCGAGTCATTAATCGAACGCGAAGGGGCTGACTCCATCGCGGCCTTCATCGGAGAGCCACTTCTGGGGACCGGGGGCATCGTGCCGCCACCCGCCGGGTATTGGGCTGCAATTCAGAAGGTGCTGCATAAGCACGATATCCTGCTGATCGCTGACGAGGTCGTCACCGGATTTGGCCGCCTGGGGACAATGTTCGGGTCCGAGCATTACGGCCTGAAGCCAGACATCATCACCATCGCCAAGGGTCTGACATCGGCTTACGCGCCGCTCTCGGGATCAATCGTATCTGACAAGGTCTGGGAAGTTCTTGAGAAGGGAACAGACGAAAATGGTCCCATCGGTCATGGCTGGACCTACTCCGCCCACCCCATTGGCGCGGCCGCGGGTGTTGCCAACCTGAACCTGCTCGAGTCTCTGAACCTGATTGGAAACGCGGGTGAGGTCGGCGCATACCTGAATTCCAGGATGGCGGACGCGTTGGCGGATCACCCAAATGTCGGCGAAGTGCGCGGCGAGGGCATGATATGCGCAGTCGAGTTCGTGAAGGATAAGGACGACCGCATATTCTTCGACGCAGCCGACAAAATCGGCCCGCAGATTTCCGCCAAACTTCTGGAACAGGACAAGATCATCGCTCGCGCCATGCCGCAGGGCGATATTCTGGGCTTTGCACCGCCCTTCTGCCTCACCCGCGACGAGGCTGATCAGGTCGTTGCCGGTACGGTACGCGCCGTCAAATCAGTGCTTGGTTAAGACTGGCACAATGTGCCTTTAAGAGGCTGCGGGAACACCTGTCCGGCAGCCTTATTCTTGCCTGCCAGCCTTTTAACCCGGGCAGAACGCCGACAACGCGTGCGAGGTCGAATAAACTCGACGCAATGGTGGCTGCCGGCCTTTCCGGGGAGAACCCGCAGTTTTTCGGCCACTGATCAGGCAGATCGGCCTTGGGGCGACCTAGGTTGTCGCAGAAAGCCGTTTTGGACTTGAGCCTTCTGGCCCAGCGCCGGAAACTCAGTCCATGCAGAATCCACCAAAGCTCGCTGTCTTTTCCGATCTCGATGGCACGCTTTTGGATCACGACACCTACAGCTGGGCAGACGCACAACCAGCACTGGCCCGTTTAGCCGCACGGGGAATACCGGTCGTTCTGACGAGCAGCAAAACCGCCGCCGAGATCGTTCTGCTCCAAGAGGAGATGGGGCTGATGGATCAGCCCGCAATCGTTGAGAACGGATCAGGCATTGTCGGTTTGCCGGGTCAAGCCGACAACAGCACCTATTCCCAGCTGCGCATGCAACTCGACGAACTTCCCGATCATCTACGAAGCCACTTCATAGGCTTCGGTGACATGACGACCCAAGAGGTCGCTCTGCACACCGGACTGTCCCCGGACGCCGCGAAGCGTGCGCAGGACCGGGCGTTTTCCGAACCGGGCATTTGGTCAGGATCAGACGACACTCTGGCAGACTTCCGGTCTGCGCTTGCAGATCAGGGTATCGTGGCGCAGCACGGCGGTCGGTTCCTGACACTGTCCTTTGGCCGGACGAAAGCCGACGCGATGCATGTCGTTTCATCTGCTCTTGCGGCCACTCGGACCGTTGCGCTTGGCGATGCGCCGAACGACATCACCATGCTGCAAGCCGCGGATCAGGGCGTTATCGTCGCCAATCCGCACCGACCTGTGCTTCCGCCCCTCGAGGGCGAAGCCGAAGGACACATCATCCGCACAAGAAAGCCCGGACCGAAAGGCTGGAACGAGGCAATCAACGCGCTGCTCGACGGGCTCGATTATTCTGAAGGAGCGAACAATCATGGTTGATTTTCATCAAAACGGGAATATTGCCACCCTTCACAACCTGCGCACCCGTTCGCTTCAGGAAATGACCTACGAACTGGAAACCTTCGCACAGACTCGCAAGATGTCGTTGATCCTGCCCTGCCTCTATTCAGAACTCGAAACCGAGGCGATGCCAAAAATCCTGTCCGAACTTTCAAAGGTCACCTATCTCCATCGCGTGATCGTCGGACTCGACCGAGCAAACGAAGAACAGTTTCGCCACGCGCGGCAATTCTTTGAGGGGCTGAACCAGAACCACATCGTGATCTGGAACGACAGTCCTCGGATGCTTGAACTCGGCGAGCGTCTGACACGTATGGGCCTCGCCCCTGCCGAACAGGGCAAAGGGAAAAATGTCTGGTCCTCGATTGGCTACCTGATCGGCTGTCAGGACAGCGCCGTCATGGCCATCCATGACTGCGACATCCTCACCTATACGAACGAACTTCTTGCGCGCCTGATCTATCCGGTCGCCAACCCCACTTTCCCCTATCAAGTCGCGAAGGGCTATTACGCCCGCATCGGCAACGACAAACTCAACGGACGTGTGACACGCCTCTTGGTCAGCCCGCTTCTGATCGCGCTCAAACGGGTCGTGGGTGACCGCGATTACCTCGATTACCTTCGCAGCTTCCGCTATCCGCTTTCCGGCGAATTCGCGATGCGAACGAACATTCTTCCGGATCTCCGCATCCCTTCCGACTGGGGGCTGGAAATCGGTGTCCTGTCCGAGGCCTGGCGCAACCTCGCTCCGAAAGCAGTCTGCCAGGTCGAGATCGCGGATTCCTATGATCACAAACATCAGTCTCTGAGTCCGGAAGATGCTGCGACTGGCCTCAATCGGATGTCGACCGATATCTGCAAGGCGATCTTCCGGAAACTGGCAGCTGACGGAACGATCTTCACAACGAACGTATTCCGGACGCTGAAAGCCACCTACTATCGCAGCGCTCTTGACCTGCTGGATGCGTATTACAGCGACGCTCAGATGAATGGCCTGACGGTAGACCGTCACGCCGAAGAAGCGTCAATCGAACTGTTCGCCGAGAATATCGTGCGTGCAGGGCAAACATTCCTGGATAATCCGCAGGAGATTCCCTTCATCGCTACGTGGAACCGTGTCCACGCCGCCGACCCTGATTTCCTGCGCGACATGCAGGCGGCCGCGCTGGCGGACGCGAAGGACTATCAATGACCTGCGTTGCTGATCCAGCGGCACTGATAGGGGCCAAGCACAATGTCATCGTCCGGGATGACGTCGCCTGACAGAAGGTCACGCCAGTCTTCGTCCGCGATGATGTTGAGCGTGCTGACAGGAAGCGTCACAGTGTCCTTGCTGACATTGTGCAGCGCAAAGATGGATTGGTTCCGGTCAAGGCTCTGACGCCAGATACCAAAGACCCGCGCATCGCCCGTATTCACCGTGAACTGCGTGGCGTTCGGGTGAAAGGCGGATTGCTTCTGCCGGATCGTCAATCGCTGCTTAAGGCCGTTGAGCACTTTGGAATGCACCGTGCTGTCGTCCGCCAGCAGAGCTTGCAACGCTCCGTAATCCCAACGGTGGCGGTTGATCGCCCTGTTCATTCCCCGTCTTACGACCGCCTCTGAAACGTTCGGCGTGGCCAGCATCGAATGGATGTAAAACGCCGGAATCCCCTCAAGCGACATGACGATCGTCTGCGAACACAGGAACCTTTCGAGGTGGTATTCATCCGGGCCATCGAAGGTCTGGCCCAGTGCGGCGAAATAGGTTGTGTTCAGTTCGTAAGGTGCCTCGCCACCATCCGGCAGCGCGCGCATCGACACCAGCCCGCCAGCGGACTCAACGGCCCGGATCATCGCGGCCTGATCCTCGGACGACAGCAACCCTTCGGCAGGGCGCATGCCAATCCCGTCATGGCTGGCAGTGAAATTCAGATAGGCGCAACCGAGCGGCGCAGGTGGCATGGATCGCTGCCACTTATCGAGGTACTCCGCGCTGCCGGACAAGAGTGCGTGCAGGATGAGCGGCGGCAGCGGGAAGTTGTAGATCACATGCGCTTCGTCACGCTTGCCAAAGTAGCTCAGGTTCTCGGCTTTGGGGACATTGGTTTCAGTCAGGAGCACAATCGGTTCAATGGCATAATCACACAGCAGCCGGATCAGTTTCACGATTGCATGCGTCTGCGGCAAATGGATCGACGGAGACCCCACCTCTTTCCACAGGAAGGCGACTGCATCGAGCCGGATGATCTGAACGCCGTTGTCGATATGCGTTCTGATGATCCGCAGAAACTCGAGCAAGACCTCGGGATTTCGAAAATCCAGATCGATCTGGTCATGGCTGAACGTGCACCAGACATGGCGCGGACCGTCTTTCGTATCGACTTTTTGCAAAAGCGGCGTCGTCCGGGGGCGAACCACCATGCTCAGATCATCGGACGGATCGGCTTCGAAGAAGAAGCGATCATATGGTGCCTGACCCTGCCGGTAGGCGTTGAACCATGTCCCCTGGCTTGACACATGGTTCAGCACGAGATCGGACATCAATTTGAACTGGCTGGCAATCCGGTTGATGTCTGGCCAATCGCCAAGCTGCGGATTTACCGCCATGTAGTCCGTGACCGCAAACCCATCGTCCGACGTGAAAGGAAAGAACGGCAGGATATGCACACCGTCGACCACGCCTTTCAGATAGCGGCGCAGGAAGTCATTCAAAAGATCGAGCGGCTTATGCACGCCGTCCACGATTGAGTTGCCATATGTGATCAGCAACGCGTCTGTCTGGGACCACAGAGCGTTGCCCGGTTTGCGACCGCGTTTGCGACGGTGGGTTCCCTCGGGCCAGAATGCTTCAATGATCTTGGTCGTCAGGATATCCGGATCCAGATCAGGGTAAATCTGGCTGACCCGTGTCGCGATTGCACGGCTCAGGGCAGGCGTTTTTTCTTTGCTCAGAACGTCTTGGGCCATGCGTTAAACAATCACGGTGCCATCGAGGTTTCAAATCCTTCGATTGCAAGTCTCGCAATTCGCAGCGAAACCGGGCGAAGTGCCTGAATTTCAGGCAGTTGTGACCATCGGTCTTTTGGGATTTCCTCACGACAGGTGCTCACGATATATGTGCACATTCCCTAAAAGGCTGTGTTAACTGCGCCTTATGACTTCTGTTTCGGAAATAGTGATTGGGATAGACGGCGGCGGAACAGGCTGCCGCGTCTCAATTGTGGATGCGGACGGACGCGTGCTCGGTGCAGCCCGTGGTGGCGCTGCTAATTTCACCTCCGACCCGGTCTCCACGAAGCGCAATATCACACTGGCTGTTCACGAAGCCGCGGCAAAGGCGGGTCTTGGTTCCGACGATCTGATGCGTGCATCTGTCCATGCAGGGGTTGCCGGTGTGCTGAGCACCTCAGACGCTGAAGCGATTGCGCACGCTCTGCCTTTTCACAGCTGCACCGTAACCGATGATCAGGTCACGACGGTAGCCGGAGCATTGGGCGGTCGGACCGGAGTGGTGATCTCTATCGGAACCGGATCATTTGTTGCGTTTGCAACGAATGAAGGCACTCGCTTCATCGGTGGATGGGGGCTGCAACTGGGGGATCAGGCATCCGGAGCCTGGCTCGGACGGGCCGCCCTTCAACGCTGCGCACTGGCACAGGACGGGCTTGTTGAACCATCAGACCTGACGAACCGTCTAATGTCCCGGCTTGGCCCCAAACCGCGCGACGTGATCGCTTTTGCACGCAACGCTAGCGCCTCCGATTTCGCAGCCCTTGCGCCTGACGTTCTGGACGCGGCGGATGCAGGTGACATTAATGGGCGTCACGTGGTTCAGGATGCCCTCGCATATCTTGAGGTATGTTTGGATCGAATATCTCTCGCGAAAGACGACATCATTTGTCTCACCGGTGGGCTTGGCCCGCGCTTTGCTGCGTGGCTCAGACCCCGGACACAGGCAGAGATAGTCCCCCCAGCAGGCACTGCACTCGACGGGGCGATATGGCTGGCTCGGGAGAAGTACAAGGAATGGAAGTGCAACTCATGACCCGGCGTGCGTTGATCGGAGCCGAAGTATTCGACGGACACCGCCTTCACCGAAACCACGCGGTGTTGCTGGACGGGGACGTATTTCTTGGTCTGTGTTCGAAAGCGGAAGTACCCGACGGGTACATCCTGCAAAACGTTCCCAGCGGTACTTTGTTACCCGGTTTTGTGGATGTTCAGGTGAATGGCGGTGGCGGCGTTTTGTTCAATGACGATCCTTCGCCCCAATGCCTTGCCACCATCGCCAAAGCGCATGCCAAAACGGGAACGCGCGCGTTTCTGCCGACTCTGATTACCGACACGCCGGAAAAGACACGCGCGGCGATAGAGGCCATACCTCGGGCGATCGACGAGAAAATACCGGGCGTCATCGGGCTTCACCTGGAAGGCCCGCACATCGCGCCTGCGCGTAAGGGTGCCCATTCTCAAGCGCTGATCCGGCCCATGACCGACGAAGACGAGACCTTGCTCTGTGCGGCAGCGGCGGCTTTGCCAAACCTGATGATAACCGTTGCACCTGAAATGGTATCTTCCGGCCAGATTGCGCGCCTGTCGCAGGCGGGTGTCATCGTTTCCCTTGGCCACTCGGATTGCACGTTCGAACAGGCAAACGAAGCCGTCGCTGCCGGAGCGCGTTGTGTGACGCATCTGTTCAACGCGATGAGCCAACTTGGCAGTCGAGAACCCGGGCTGGTTGGCGCGACACTGAGCAGCGACACCTTGAGTGCAGGCTTGATCGCAGACGGGATCCACGTCCACGCGGCCAGTCTGCGCACGGCGACTGCTGCCAAGACGGGACTGGGCAAACTGTTCCTCGTAACAGATGCGATGGCCACCGTCGGATCGGACATCACGGAGTTCCGCCTCAACAACCGCCGTGTCCTGCGCCGGGACGGAAGACTGACGCTTGAGGATGGAACTTTGGCCGGCGCCGATCTTGATTTGCCGACCGCGCTCTCAGTGATGATCCAAGAGGTCGGCGTATCCCCTGTAGCCGCTCTTCGCATGGCAACCACTCACCCGGCCACCGTCTTGAAGGATACCTGTGGGTACGGAACCTTCGTCAAGGGACACGCATGGCATGGCATCCACCTGGATCCGGCCATACGCTACACCACCGAGGCAAACGAAGCGCTTTAGCGGGCCGTCAGTCGCGCGCTTTGTTTTTCAGATCGGCCACCTGACGGGCGACGCTTTCGATGGCCTGCATGACATAGGGTGTCCCACACACCCATGCGACCGAACTGTGCATCCTCGGAAACCCGGCCAGTGAAGGATGCGTGGCCATCTCCTCAGAGAGGGAAAACCCGTCGTAGGGCTGTGCGCCGATCAAAAAGTCGGGCTGGTGAAGAATGACCTGTTCCAGTGACAGGGTGCCGTTTCCCTTGAACCCAAGTTCAACCGACAGATTGCGCGCACCACCGGCAACAAGAATGTCGTGGCTCAGCGTTCCCGCGCCGAGCGCATAACCATTCGGCAGAAAGAATGCCGCCAGCGGATCACCTTCCCCCCCGTATGACAGCTTGGCGAGATCGGCCTCCAGACGCGATGCCATGCGTTCCGCTTTTTCTTCCTGGCCAAGAACAAGGCCCATATTTCGGATTTCTGTCGGTATGTCAGACAGCGACGTGGTGATCGGCACCTGAACGACCTCAATACCGATGGATCGCAACAACGCCATTAGCGCCGGGTCATTATAAGCCCCTGCAAGAACGATATCGGGGTCTTGAACTGCAATAACCTCGGCCTGGCCATTGTTCTTGGGAAAGTTGCGGGCGGACTCGGCGAGGAAAGAACTGCGTGGATCATCGGACAAATCGCTGAGTGACACGATCTGTTCTGGCTCGGCCAGAAGCATCGTCAATTGATCGGTACAGACATTGATGGAGACAATCCGAGGCAGGTCGGATGCACTGGCCCATGCAGGGGCCAGTGCAATGGTTAGCAGCGTCAGCAGACGCCACATAGTCAGAACGAGGTTTCAACACCAAAGCGAATGGTTCGCTCTGGCGCGTTGAAACCGCTGACTGTTTCATAGGACACATCACCGACGTTATCGATCGCCCCGTAAATCGACGCGGAGTCGGTGATGGCATAGCGGGCTGAGACATCCCAAACCGTGTAGTCATCCAGCGCAGTCAGTGTGCCGAACCCGTCAAGCGTATCGGCCACACGGGTCATGTTCACACCAACCTCCAAACGGTCGGTGATGTCGGCTTCGAGCGCCAATGACAGATCATGACGCGGGACGCGGACAACGCGGTTCCCGTCATTTTCAGTGTTGGTCAGTGTATAAGCGCCCGATAGACGTACTCGGTCAGTGAGGGCGTAGGACCCGCTGAGTTCAAGACCCCGCGTTTCGGTCTTGCCATCGGTCTGGATGTAGCAGCCAAATGCCTGCGACGGCAGACAGTTGGGCCCGGACCCAAAGCCGATCAGGTTGTCGATTTCGGCCCAGAACAGAGTCGCCTTGACCGAACCACGATCACCATAGCTGTGTTCGATGCCAAGATCGAAACTCAGGCTTTCCTCCGGGTCCAGCGGAGTCGAGCCTGCATAGGGGCCAAAACGTTCATAGAGCGACGGAGCGCGATACCCGGTGCCCAGCGAGGCGCGGATCGTCGTCGCATCGTTCAACTGGTAAGACAGCGCGGCGCGGCCCGAAAACTGGCCATCAAAATCCGAATAGTCGTCGTAGCGCAGCGTCAGCGACAGCTCGACGGCATCGTTGGGGGTTGCCTTGATCTCGGCAAACGCAGCCGAATTGGACGCATCATAGGACTGACCATCCAGTTCCGCGCGTTCTTCATTCCAGTCCGCGCCAAAGGCCAGCGAAACAGTCGAGGAAACATCACCTTGCGCCAGATACGCAACCGTATCGCGCTCGCCAAGGAAATCGCGGGTGAAACCACCCGCATCGAACCGGTCGATTTCGTACCGGCTGAACGACAGCTCATGTGACCATGCTCCGGTCTGGACTTCGCCGAACAAACGCATACCGCGACGGGTTTCGTCGATCTCACCGGACGGGTCAAAATCGGACCGATCGAATTCGGCAGAGCCATCGGACCAGAATCCGTTCACTCCGACACGGATCGCATCGCTGATCTGGTAGGCGGCGAACAGGTTCACCATGCTCTGTTCGAACCCATCGTTTTCATCGTCTGATTTCCGCGCCGAGAACCCTTCGGAGGTCACGCGCCCGAGGCTGACCGCGAGTTCCGCACGGTCATCTAGATAGCCGAAACTGAGGTTGGCACCGCGTGTTTCGAAACTGCCCAGTTCGGCCTGTGCCTTGCCTGAGAAGCCAGAAACCTCAGGCCGCCAGCTTTCCACCTCGACAACACCTGCAATCGCTTCGGAGCCATAGATCGCCGATTGCGTGCCTTTGACAACGGCAAGGCGGTCAAGCGATCCCGTTGTGAGTGTTCCAAAGTTGAAGGCCGTCTGTGGACCTGACGGGTCGGTGACGTCGATGCCATCAACCCGCACACCAACGTAAGGTCCGCTGAGCCCGCGAATACGTACCGTTGCGCTGCCACCGAGCCCACCGTTTGCGCTTACGGCAACACCAGGAAGCGTATCGAGCGCGGCGGCGGCACCCAGACCTTCGCGTTGGATGTCGTCGCTGTCGGCGATATCGATCGTGGCGCCGGTTGTGTCGAGATTGGTCGGAAGAAGACCGCCGAAAACGACGATGTCTTCAAGTTCGATAACCGAACCACCCAGATCCTGCGCTGCCACAAAAGACGGCGCAACGAGGGTAGAACAGAGAAGTAGTTTTGCTGTGAGGCGTGCCATGGTCAAAATCCCGGCCTGGCCCGGCGCAAATCGCCGGAATGGTAACAAATATCTGGAATGCAATCGCATCCGCAGACGGTGATGGACACCACTGCGGACGATGCCGCCGTCCCGCCGCACCCCGCGACCGAACTGGGTGTTGGCTTACGGCAGGTCTCCTGACTTGCGGGTCTCTGCTCTGCTGGCCTTCCCAACGTCCCATCGGAACACCAGTGGCACTCTCAGCGTCGCTCACCGCTCACAGTTGCGGGGGCAGTCGCGGATTTTTCTTTCGAAGCACCGCGTTCCCTTTTCACCGAACGCTTTGACACGCCCGGACCGTAAACATCTTCATCTGCACCCGGTGCTCTGGCCGCGTCAAGCTGCGTTTACATCCGAAGTGAAGGACCCTTGGTCGCAGCTGGTCGTGTGCTTTTCTCAGGCAACAACCGCCTGCACCGCCGTTTCCAGCTTGTCGACAACCTCTTCGATCTGATCGTCCGAGATGATGAACGGAGGCGCAAGCAGGACGTGATCACCAAGGTTGCCGTCCCGAGTACCACTCATCGGATAGCAGACAAGCCCAGCCTCGAACGCAGCCTTCTTGAACCGCGCTGCGACGTTGTCGGATGGGGCAAACGGTGTTTTTCCGTCGCGGTCCCGGACAAACTCCATTCCCCGAAACAATCCGCGACCGCGAATGTCGCCGATATGCGGGTGTTGACCGAAACGGTCGCGCAACGCCATGTCGAGCTTCTCTCCCTGCTCCCGAACCCGCGGTATCAAATTGCGGTCCTTGAGTGCCTTCAGAACAGCGAGTGATGTGGCGCAGGCGACGGGATGACCGAGATAGGTATGCCCGTGCTGGAAGAAACCCGAACCGGCAGAAATGGCATCGTAAATGCGACTGCTGCAAAGCATCGCCCCAATCGGCTGGTAGCCAGCGCCCAATCCCTTGGCGATACACAGAATGTCGGGCGCCACCCCCTCAGCATCGCAGGCGAAAAGGTGTCCGACCCGGCCCATGCCACACATGACCTCATCCAGGATCAGGAGAACACCGTAGCGGTCGCAGATTTCGCGGATCCGCTTGAAATATCCATCTACCGCAGGAACTGCGCCCATGGTGGCACCCACCACCGGCTCTGCGACAAAGGCGATGACGCTGTCCTCGCCCAACCGCAGGATCTCGTCCTCCAGTTCCTGCGCAACACGCTGCCCATAGTCGAACGGGGATTCATCGGAACGCCGGTCAACATATTCGTAGCACGGCGCAACGTGTGACACATCCATTAGGATCGGTTCGAACTGCGCGCGGCGCCATGCATTGCCACCGGTCGCCAAAGCGCCGAGCGTATTTCCGTGGTAGCTTTGGCGGCGCGCGATAATGTGGCGTCGCTGCGGTTGACCGATTTCAAGGAAATACTGACGCGCAAGTTTGAGCGCGGATTCAACCGCCTCGGATCCGCCGGACACAAAGTAGACTCTGTCCAGATCGCCGGGAGCCTCACTGATCAACAGGTCGGCCAGTTCCTCGGCCGGAGCACTGGTGAAGAACCCCGTATGCGCGTAGGCGAGCTGGGCCGCCTGATCCTGAATAGCCTGGATGATCTCGGGATCACCGTGTCCAAGACAGGACACCGCCGCGCCGCCCGAACCGTCGAAATACTGCTTTCCCGCTTCGTCATAAAGATAGCACCCTTCGCCACGGACCGCCTTGGGCGGAGCAGAAAGGTTATGGCGGGGGAATACATGGCTCATCTTCGGGTCCTCTGGGTCATCCGGGAGCAAAGGAATTCGCACGCTCCGGTTTGATCAACCATACCGCATCCAGGCAATTGACAGAAGGCGATGCCGCGGCGTGTCAAAGGCGGAAAGCGCCGTTTTGGACCGCGGTTATCTTCGGTTGTTCCCTCACCCGGATTTGTCGGGCTGGCCCAACGCGTCCGAATCACGTTTTATAGCTATAGGAACGAAAACGAAAATTTCTGCGCCTTACCGAAAAGGCGCGGGCCATTGAGCACTCATTGGCGACGTTTCGATAACCTTGGGCACAGACCCATAAACCAATTGGGAGACAAACATGTCATATAAAACCTTCGCCGCCGGGCTTGTCGCCGCTGCATCCATTGCGCTTGGCGGATCGGCCATGGCGCAGGATCAGCAATTCATCTCAATCGGCACTGGCGGTGTCACAGGTGTGTATTACCCGACCGGCGGTGCGATCTGCCGTCTGGTGAACCGCGACCGCAAGGAACATGGCATTCGTTGCGCAGTCGAATCCACGGGGGGATCTGTCTACAACATCAACACCATCAAGGCAGGTGAGCTTGAATTCGGTGTCGCCCAGTCGGACTGGCAGTATCACGCGTATAACGGAACCTCGCAGTTCGCAGACAACCCGTTCCCTGAGATCCGGGCGATGTTCTCGGTCCACCCGGAACCCTTTACGCTTCTGGTCCGCGGTGACAGCGGCATCACTTCGTTCGAAGGGATCAAGGGCAAGCGCGTCAATGTCGGCAACCCCGGCTCTGGACAACGCGCCACAATGGAAGTCGTGATGGATGCGTTCGGCATCACCATGGACGACCTCGCACTTGCGACGGAATACAAAGGCTCCGAGATGGCCAAGCAGATCTGCGACGACAACATCGACGCAATGATCTACACAGTGGGCCACCCTGCCGCCGCCATTCAGGAAGCCACCACAACCTGTGATGTGAAGCTCGTTTCTGTGGTAGGTGAGCCGATCGACAAGCTTGTTGCCGATAACCCGTTCTATCGCGTCGCGACCATTCCGGGCGGCATGTACGCCGGCAATGACGACGAGATCACAACCTTTGGTGTTGGTGCAACCTTCGTGACCAGCGCGGACATCCCCGAGGAAACCGCCTATATCGTCGCCAAGGCCGTGATGTCCAACCTCGACGACTTCCGTGGTCTGCACCCGGCATTCGCAAACCTCGACGCGGCACAGATGGTCAAAGACGGTCTTTCCGCACCGCTGCACCCCGGTGCAGAGCGCGCCTACAAAGAACTCGGCCTGCTGGAATGATGCCTGCCACCTGAAACAAGAACCGAGCGCCGGCGCAGCCCCGAGCTGTGCCGGCGTTTTTAATTGACGCAGAAACTGCGCAACTGGGGGACATCGACGATGACAGACACGAAAACCGCCGAAGACATGGTGGCAGAGGCTGATACCGGCGCACGGCAGGCCGGTGCTTTTGCCAATACACTGATCTTCGCTCTGTGCATCACGTGGTCGCTGTTCCAACTCTACATCGCATCAAAACTGCCAGGGGTTCTGGCCCAGACCACCGGCGTCAGCATGTTTGCCAATATCGTGGCTCAGGCCCGCTTCGTGCATCTCGCGTTTGCGCTCGCACTGGCCACGCTGGCCTTCCCGATATTCGGTCACAGGGATCGGATTCCCCTCTATGACTGGGTGCTGTTTTTTGCCGGGATAGCCGCCTGTCTTTACCTTGTGATCTTCCGCTTCGAAATCGCTTCGCGTCCCGGTCTTTGGAGCACAACCGACATCGTCATGTCCGCCATCGGCATGGTCGTATTGATGATCGCGGTCTACCGGTCGCTCGGTCTGCCGCTGGTGATTATCGCATCACTGTTCCTCGCACTCGCCTTCTTCGGTGGCTATTCGGAATGGATCGGCAGCATTACGAACTACGGCGGATCGTCGTTCTCAAAGGCGATGGGCCACTACTGGATGCAGACCGAGGGTGTGTTTGGCGTCGCGCTTGGCGTCTCGACCACCATGATCTTTCTGTTCGTTCTGTTCGGCGCACTTCTCGAAAAGGCTGGCGGCGGCAACTGGTTCATCAAGGTGGCGATCTCTCTGCTGGGGACTCTCCGAGGCGGTCCGGCCAAGGCGGCGGTTCTCTCTTCGATGATGACCGGAATGATCTCCGGCTCATCGATCGCAAACACAGTCACAACCGGCACCTTCACGATCCCATTGATGAAGCGGATCGGCTTCAGTCCCGAAAAGGCAGGGGCGGTCGAAGTCGCCTCCTCGACCAACGGCCAGTTAACCCCACCTGTGATGGGCGCGGCCGCCTTCCTGATGGTCGAGTACGTGAACATCCCTTACATTGAAGTCATCAAGCACGCCTTTCTCCCGGCGGTGATTTCTTACATCGCCCTGCTTTACATCGTGCATCTGGAAAGCCTGAAACTGCGTCTTGAGGGACTGCAAAAGCCCGGCCGCCACATCGGCATTCTGCTGATCCTGATCCTGTTCCTGACCGGCTTCATCGCCATGGCGGCGATCACGTTCCTTGTTGTTATGTTCCGCGCCGCGCTCGAGCCGATGATGCCGGGAGCGACGGTATATCCGACACTGGTGCTTCTGGGCATAGCTTATCTCGCGTTGGTATACCTTGCCTCGCGCTTTCCCGACCTCAAGGTCGATGATCCGAACGCCAAGGCCGTCTCCGCCCCGCGCCTCACCCCGACCTTCCTTGGCGGCGCCTACTTCGCGCTGCCGATTTTCGTACTGGTCTGGAATCTGATGGTCCGGACCGAGCACCTCGACCGCCTGTCGCCTGCGCTGTCCGCCTTCTGGGCGACAATAGCGATGATCATCGTCGCACTGACCCATCGCCCGTTGAAAGCGATATTCCGTGGAGAATCCGAGATCGCAAATCAGACCGTGGCCGGCTTCCAGGATTTCGTCGATGGCCTGGTCAGTGGTGCGCGCAACATGATCGGGATCGGTGTCGCGACCGGTGCCGCCGGGATCATCGTGGGCACCATCTCGCTGACAGGTGCGCATCAGATCATCGGTCAGGTGATCGAAACCATCTCGGGCGGCAACCTGATCATCCTGCTGGTTCTGGTCGCCGTGCTGTCCCTGATCCTCGGGATGGGACTCCCGACCACAGCCAATTATATCGTGGTGTCATCCCTGATGGCACCGGTCATCGTGTCGGTCGGCGCGCAGTCCGGCCTGATCGTGCCGCTCATCGCTGTGCACATGTTCGTCTTCTATTTCGGTATTCTCGCGGATGACACACCACCCGTCGGACTTGCGGCCTATGCCGCCGCTGCGATTTCGCGAGGCGATCCGATCAAGACCGGTGTGCAGGGTTTTGCTTATGACATCCGCACGGCGCTTCTGCCTTTCATGTTCATCTTCAACACGGACCTTCTCCTGATCGATGTCGGTCCTCTGAAAGCCGTGTTTGTGTTCTTCGTGTCTCTGGTCGCGATGCTGGTGTTTGCCGCGGTCACGCAGGGTTACTTCTTTGCGAAGAACCGGGCATGGGAAGCGGTGGTGATGATGCTGGTCGTTTTCCTGTTGTTCCGGCCCGGTTTTTTCCTGGATCGCTGGCAGGAACCGTACACCAGCTATTCAGGCCCGGCGGCGATAGAGGCGATGGGGAACATTCCCGTCGGCACCGATGCGCGCGTCACGGTCTCGGCTCCCGACTTCGACACCGGGATCGTCGGATCAACCACAATTGTCGTCACGCCGGATGCCGAAGGTTCCGGTATCGATCGGCTGCAAGCCGTCGGGCTGACCGTCATGGAAGAGGGCGACATGCTTCTTTTGGAGGAACCGTTCCCGGGAACTCCGTTCTTCGAAACGCTGGCCAACGAATACGACTTCTACGGTGATGCGCCGGCACAGATCGAGGCCGTGCAGATTGAAAATGACCGCATGCCAAAGGAGATCTTCTTCATCCCCGCCTTCATTCTTCTGCTCATCATCATTGGCCTGCAAAGCCGTCGCATGACCCAACCCGCGTTCTGAGGAGAAGCGCCATGTTCAAGAAGATCCTCGTACCGGTCGATGTTTCGCTGACCACCGACACGCAAAAACTATTGCATCATGCCAAAACCCTTGCCGAACAGTGGGGTAGCGAAGTGGATGTGGTGTCCGTGATACCGACCGTCGGAATGCCGATTGTCGGTTCATACATGACTGAAGACTTCGAAAAGTCGGCAAAGTCCGAGACCGAAGCAGAGTTGGCGCGTCAGATGGAAATTGCGGACCTTCACGGGGGCCGCCACGTTCTTGTCGGGACAGTGTATGACCGGGTTATCGCCCTCGCGAACTCGCTTGGTGTCGATCTGATCCTGATCGGTGCGCACCAGCCGGACCTCAAGGATTATCTGCTCGGTTCAAATGCCGCGAGGCTCGTGCGCCATTCTGCAAAATCGGTGCTGGTCCTGCGTGACTGACGCACTCTCGATCCAGAAAAAACGACATAAATCCCAACTATTCCCCGAGTGTTCGGCCCCATCCCGACCACGCTGGTGCCGCATTTGCACATGAGATTGCGCTCGACCGAGTAGCGTAATCGCGTGTGAGGATTGGAGCGCCTTTCCCCTGCACGCGCAGGGGAACTGGCACGTGGCATTTTCGATCACTTTTGACTACCGCTTCGACAGTAGCGGGTTCTTTAACGACCCAGAACGCCGATCCGCGCTTGAGTTGGCCGCGGCGCAATGGGAAGCGATCATTCTCGATGACTTTGACGAAGTGCCGGAAGGCACGTCATTCGAGATCAGAAACCCCACGACCCAAGCGACCGAGACCGTTACTCTTTCCCATTCGGTAGACGACCTGATCATTTTTGTCGGGGCGCGGACCCTTCCGGCGTCAACTCTGGCCATTGCAGGTCCGGATGGCGGCAATGCGCCTGGAGATGCGTTTACGGCCCGCATCAGTCCGGATTTCCGTGGGGCCGGGCCAGTGACGGATTTTGACCCCTGGGCAGGCAGTATATCCTTTAACAGCTCTGAAAACTGGTATTTCGGGACCGATGCACCACCGACCGGTCAGAACGATTTTCTTTCAGTTGCGGTGCACGAACTTGGGCATGTCCTGGGCATTGGCACCTCCGGGGCGTTCGACAGCTGGATTGTCGATTATTGGTTTACCGGGCCGAATGCCATCGCCGTGAATGGTGGTCGCCCGGTCCCCATCGACCATGATCTTTCTCACGTCGAAGACGGCTTCGCCGGCGACAGCGTTGCACTCGACCCGACGCTGGTGACAGGCACGCGGGTTTTGATCAGCGACTACGACGCCGCCATTCTCGCCGACATCGGATACGAGATTGACGGCTTTACGAAACAGGGCGTCACTCCTCCGCTTGCAACGAATGGATCAGAACGTGTCTTCGGACGCGAGGTCGCTGACAACATCGACGGTCTGGCCGGAAACGATACGCTGCAGGGCGACAGTGGTGATGACACCTTGCTCGGCAACACGGGTGACGATGATCTTTTTGGACAGTCCGGCCATGACACCCTCATCGGGGGCGATGGCGATGATTATCTCGATGGCGGAAGCGGCAATGACGAACTGCGCGGCGGCGCAGGCGCGGACAGGTATTTCGGTCAGGACGGAACCGATGTGTTTGTCATTGGACCGGGCGACGGTCTGAACACGATTTCCGATTTCGATTTGACCTCTGAGACCTTCATGCTCGTCGACAGCGGTTTTCGATCCGAGGCCGACGCCGCCAGTGCGGTCACAAAGCCGTTCAGCAACGTCTCACGCGTGACGCTGTTCGACGGCACAAGTATTGACGTCTTCCACAGCCCCCAGTCCGGTTCACCGCTCACGGCAGCGCATTTCAAACTCGTTCAAAGCGATACCGTGTCAAAGGATGCCGAAACGCCCGCCAACGAAGAGAACGCCCCTCCTGTCTTGGTCGATCCGGTTTCCGAGCAAGGTGAACCAAACAACCCACCGGAACTGATTGGGGGTAATCGCACGGGTGGTCTTTTGCAGGGGACGGCCGGGGACGACGGGAACCTTGTTGCGACGGCGGCACTGGAGCGGATCGACGGTCTGGGCGGTGTGGACACGGCAGTGTTCGCGGGCGACCAGTCTGACTTTACCGTGACTTTCGGCCCGAGCGGCGTCAGCGTGACGGACCGCACCGAGGGCGGGCTTGGCACGATTGCGCTCGACAATGTGGAGCTGATCGACTTCGGCACCGACCTGCCGCAGTTCGGCGGCCCGATGGATCTGCGCCTCTTCGGGGGCCAGACCGGTCTGGACGAGGCGGCGTTCGAAAGCTTCGTCGAGATGTATATCGCCTATTTCAACCGCGCGCCCGATGCCATCGGCCTGTCCTTCTGGGCCACCGCCTATGCCAACGGCATGTCGCTGGAGCAGATCGCGAACGAGTTCGCCACCCAGCCCGAGACACTGGCGACCTATCCGGCGGATACCAGCAACATCCGCTTCGCCGCCGATGTCTACGAGAACGTGCTGGGCCGGTCGCCGGACATCGACGGGCTGCGGTTCTGGACCAACGCGCTGGACGACGGTGCGGTGACCCGGGGCGAGTTCATCCTCGAAGTGCTGCGCGGGGTGAAGGCGCCGGCTCCGGCGGACGCCTCGCAGGCCTTCATCGACCGTCAGCTGGCCGATCAGCTGTACCTCGAACAGAAGACCGATCTGGGCGCGCTCTTTGCGGTGCATCGCGGCATGTCGAATGTCGATGACGCGGCGCAGGTGCTGGCGCTGTTCGACGGCAGCGCGGCCAGCCTGGACACGGCGGTCGAAGCCATCGAGACGCTCTACACGGCGGCCACGGACCCGATCAACGGCGACTTCCTGATGCCGCTGGTGGGTGTGCTCGACAACCCCTTCGCCGTCTGACACCCCCACGGGCCAGACCCCCGGCTCAGACCACATCCCAAACGCCAGCCGATCACTCCGGCTGGCGTTTTTCGGTTCTACTGGAAAAGATCTAATGAAAAATCAACTTTTCGAAATGATTTCCGACAAAATTTGTCAGAATGTATTGAACGCCCCTCGGAATCGTGTAACTGACTTTTTTTGTAAGATTTAACCAAGAGGAATGACTCCCATGCGTGTCCTATGGACAACTTCGACACTGGCGCTTGTCGCCAGCACTGCACTCAGCTCCGTTGCACTGGCCGAAGGCGAGGTGAATCTCTACTCGTCGCGCCATTACGATACCGATGAGCGCCTCTATTCCGACTTCACCGATGCAACCGGGATCACCATCAACCGCATCGAAGGCAATGCGGATGAACTTATTGCCCGGATGCAGGCCGAAGGCGCCAACTCTCCGGCAGACATTCTGTTGACCGTGGACACGTCACGCCTTGAACGCGCAAAAGCTGCCGGGGTGCTTCAATCCATTGAAAGTGACGTTCTTGAGGCCCGCATCCCGGACAGCCTGCAGGATGACGACAATCAATGGTTTGGCTTCAGCCAGCGTGCGCGGATCATTTTCTACGACAAGAACGATGTGGAAAACCCGCCGTTGGATTACGTCGCACTCGCCGACCCTCAATACAAGGGCATGGTCTGCCACCGCTCGTCGACAAACGTGTACTCGCAGACTCTGCTGAGTGCCGTCATCGAAAACCATGGCGAAGACGCGGCCCGTGCCTGGGCGCAGGGGGTGGTCGACAACTTCGCCCGAGCTCCGCAGGGTGGGGACACGGATCAGCTTCGTGGCCTGGTTTCAGGCGAATGCGATATCTCGATCTCCAACACCTACTATTATGCCCGCGCGCTGCGCACCGAGGTCGAAGGGCTGACCGAAGCAGATCGCGCGAATATCGGATGGGTCTTCCCCGCGCAGAACGCAGAAGGCGCCCATATGAACCTCTCAGGCGGTGGTGTTGCGGCACACGCGCCGAACCGTGAAAATGCGATCAAGTTCCTCGAGTACCTGTCGTCCGATCAGGCGCAGCAGTATTTCTCGGCTGGCAACGACGAGTACCCGGCGGTTCCCGGCGTGGGGCTCTCGCCGTCAGTTGCGGCATTGGGCATGTTCCGCCCCGACGATGTAGACCTGTCCGAGGTTGCACAGAACGTGCCGACAGCGCAACGCATCTTCAACGAGGTTGGCTGGAAGTAAAGTTCGGATCCGAACGTGACACTCAGAGGGCGCTCAAGCGCCCTCTTTTGTTTGGCCTTGTTCGTTACGGATGCGGCGACACAGCAGAATTACGGGAAGCGTCCCGATGGCTACGATCACGAGGCTCGGAACTGCAGCACCGGCGAGCCGTTCATCAGAAGCGAGCCGATGCGCCTGCACAGCCAGCGTATCAAAGTTGAACGGACGCATGATCAGCGTTGCCGGCAGCTCTTTCATGACATCTACAAACACAATCAGAAGCGCCGTGAACAGGCTTGGCCGCAGCAACGGGAAATGCACGCGCCGCAAGAGCCCCCACTCGCTTTGTCCCAAGACGCGTGCTGCCGCGTCCATGTTGGGGTTGATGACAGCCACGCCGCCTTCATACGCCCCGATGGCCGCAGCAAGAAACCGGATCATGTACGCGCAGACGAGCAGCCAGATCGAGCCGGTGAACAGCAGTCCTGTCGAGATACCGAAAGTGGCCCGCATATAGGCATCGAGCGTGTTGTCGAAATAGGCAAACGGAACCAGCAGACCCACCGCGATCACGCCTCCCGGAACGGCATAACCCATGCGACCGATGTAAAGCACAATCGTGGCGAAACGGGATTTGCGGTTGCGGGCGAGGCTTCCAAAAAGCAGGGCGACTGCCACGGTGATAACCGCAGCGCACAGGCCGAGTGTCACCGAGTTGCGGGCGAATTGCAGATATCGCGGGCTGAGGAGGTCTTGCTCTGATCCAAGCGCCATCTCGGACAGCATGATGACCGGAAGGATGCAGCCAAGAAACGCGGGCAGGAAGCAGACCGTGAAGGCCAGCTTACTGGCAATACCCGTCAGCTTCACCCGCGGCATGTGTTCGAACTTCCGTCCGAAGGCGTACCGCGCTTCACCGCGATTGATGCGTTCCACAATGGCCAATAGAAGGGCGAAACTCAGAAGTCCAAGCGACAGTTGCGCAGCGGCAGCGCGGTCCGCGAAGGTGAACCAACTGGAATAGATGCCCACCGCGAATGTTTGAACGCCGAAATAAGACACCGTTCCGAAATCAGCGATGGTTTCCATGCCCACAAGCATCGCGCCCGAAGCAATGGCTGGGCGCGCCATCGGCAGAGACACACGCCAGAATGCCCCAAGCCGGGTTTGCCCCAGTGATTGCGCCGCGTAGAACGTCGTCGCGCTTTGCGACGCGAAGGCCGCCCGGGCAAGCAGGTAAACATAAGGGTACAGCACGAAAGTGAGCATCGCGGCGGCACCGCCAAGAGACCGGATTTCGGGGAACCAATAGTCACGCGGACCCCATCCGGTAACGGCACGCAGTGTGGTTTGAACAATCCCAGGATGGTCAAGGACGTGGGTATAGGCGTAGGCCAGAACATATGCCGGAAAGGCAAGAGGCAGAACCAGAGCGATCTCCAGCAATCGCCGCCCACGAAACTCGGTTGTCGTCACCAGCCAGGCTGACACCGTTCCGATCACCGTGCTGAAAACGACGACCAGAACCAGAAGCAGAACGGTCGCACGCGTATATCGACCGAGCACGGTTTCGGCGAGGGACTGAAGCGTCTCTGTGGACCCCATGAACGCTGCGATCAGAACGCTGATATGCGGCAGCACACAGATCGCAGCGATCACGCCTGCAACCGCCCACGGGATGCGCCCCCTCAGGCTACGGGTCTGCCGACCGGTCTGGAATGGAATATCAGCCATAGAGCCTATGCGGGTTCCCAATATGACAGAACTCTTTTCCGATAGCTTCTGTCAGGTTTAGCGTTGGTATTAACACCACTGACAGGCAAGCGAAATCCGCTTTTCTGTGCAAGTGTGCCGCATACCCGGTTGTCGGTTTCACAGCTTGAAGGGTTGAAGGCTCTGGGCAAACGCTTCGACGAATTCAAGTGTGAGCAGCGAAGGCTGTTTCAGAACAGGGCGCACCAGCGAAAGCCTATGAGCGAGTTTCGGGGTGAATGGGCGGCTGACCACGCCACGCCCCTCATACTGTACGGCATCCAACTCGCTGACAATCGACACGCCAGCACCGCGACTGACCAGTTCGCACGCCGCAGTGAACTGGCGGGTTTCAATCAGCGTCACGAGTTTGGCGTCATGATCCTGAAAGCTGCGCGACAGGTCCTGGAAAAACTCGCTGTCCCGCTTGGTGTGGATAATCCCCACACCATCCAGATCGGTCGGGGTCACTGTCTTACATTCTGAAAGCCGGTGTCCCTGCGGGAAGATGCAGACCGTGCGCACGTCGATATCCCGGCTGTCCACAGCAGGATGGCCGTGGAAACCGTCAGTGATCCCGAAATCGAACTGCTCACCGACCATCCATTCGAGGATTCTTTCCGGACGGTCCGGTTCAATGGTAAAGCTCACCCCTGGCCTGTCGCCAAGAAAGTCGGCAACCACTCCCGGCAGATGGCTTGTGGCAAATCCAGGAAGGCATGCAATGCGAATGTGGCCCGCGCGGCGGTCGGTAATGTCCTGACTGAGATCCCCGATCTGCTTCATCAGATCAAGAACGCGGGAAATACTTGGCTGCAGGAAGCGAACCTCCTGTGTCGGGACGAGTTGGCCCTCACGGCGGTCGAACAGCGGAAAACCGAGTGACGTCCCGAGATCTGACAGCAGTCGGCTGACCGCCGGTTGGCTGATCCCGAGCTGTGTGGCAGCCTGTGTCATGGAACCGTGATGAATCACTGCCATGAGGGCCTCGAGTTGGCGAAGACGCGGCGGGGTATTCACTGCAGTAAGTTCCCAATAAGCGAGTGCGGACGCATAATACTGTGTTATGGTTTTTGCGCAATCTGAACGCTTGCATTATGGCGTACTGCGTGTAACGTTTTGATGTCTGAACCAGCCAAGAAGAGCACCAACAGACTGAACGCCGCATGTGGCGTATTGGAGGAACCATGAAGAAAACACTGATTTCCGGCTTGGCGCTGGCGACCGCGCTGAGCGCACCGCTGGCCGCATCGGCACAGACTGAAATCCAGTTCTGGCACGCTTTCACCGGGCGTCTCGGGGAACTGGTCAAGGCACAGGTTGAAGAATTCAACGCCAGCCAAAGCGATTACACCGTGGTCGAAAGCCATAAGGGCAATTATTCGGAGACCCTGAACGCGGGGATTGCAGCATTCCGTGCAGGCGAACAGCCACATATTCTGATGGTGTTCGAAGTGGGAACCGCAACGATGATGGCCGCAGAAGGTGCCATCAAGCCCGTCTACGAAGTGATGGCCGAAAGCGGAGCCGAGTTTGACCCCGACGCCTATATCGGCGCAGTCAAAGGATACTACACCACCACTGACGGACAAATGCTGTCGCTTCCGTTCAACTCGTCCACCCCTGTTCTTTGGGTCAACCGCGATGCGATGGAAGCCGCGGGTGTCGATCCCGACACCGATCTGTCGACATGGCAAAAGGTGGATGCGGTTCTTGAACAACTCAAGGCAGGCGGCGAGGAATGCCCTCTGGTGACTGCTTGGCAAAGCTGGATTCACCTGGAAAACTTCTCGGCCTATCATGATGTTCCTTTCGCATCCAAGGACAACGGGTTTGGAGGCGTTGACACCGAACTCATGCTCAATGGCGAAGCGCAGGTTGCTCACCTGAGCGCAATGGGACAGTGGGCCAAGGACGGCGAATTCATCTATACCGGTCGCCGCAACGAAGGCGGCGCGAACTTCCGCGCCGGAGACTGTGCTCTCTTCACCGAAAGCTCGGCCGGGTATGCAGGGATCAGCTCTGAGGCCGAATTCGACTTCGACGTACGTCCGCTTCCTTATTGGGAGGGTGTTGGCAACGCACCGCAGAACACAATCATCGGCGGCGCATCGCTCTGGGTTCTCTCGGGCCATGACGACGCCGAGTACAAGGGCGTGGGCGAATTCCTGAGCTTCCTGTCCTCGACCGACGTGCAGGCGAAATGGCACCAGGATACGGGCTATTTGCCGATTACGGTCGCCGCAGGGGACGCCACCCGCGCCTCCGGGTTCTATGACGAAAACCCCGGCACGGATGTGGCGGTCATCCAGATGACAGCCAATCAGCCGACCGGAAATTCGAAGGGACTCCGCCTGGGCTCGTTCGACCAGATTCGTGGTATCATCGACGAAGAGCTTGAGGCGATTTGGTCTGGTGACAAGACCGCCCAAGAAGCCATGGACAGCGCGAAAGAGCGGGGTGACGCCCTTCTGCGCCGCTTCGAGTCGGCCAACCGCTGATCTGACGCATGAAACAAGGCGGGCGCGCGACGCGCCCGCTTTTTCCGTTCCGGGGCAGAGACAATGGAAAAACGGGTCACGTTTCGCGGCTGGCTTCTCCCGCTGCTGTTGATCGCACCTCAGGTCATCATCTCGGCGGTATTCTTTTTCTATCCCGCCGGTCAGGCGATCTGGCAGTCGCTGTTCATTCCTGACCCGTTCGGTCTGTCCTCGCAATTCGTGGGCCTCGGAAATTTCGAGTTTCTGCTCACAGACAAATTCTACCGCGCGTCCTTTGTAACGACAGCGGTCTTTTCCATTCTCGTGACCCTGTGTTCGATGATCCCGGCGCTGTTCCTTGCAGTTCTGGCGGACCGGTTGATCAAAGGGTCCGGCGTGTATCGGACGCTTCTGATCTGGCCTTACGCCGTGGCACCCGCGGTTGCAGGCGTGCTTTGGCTCTTCATGTTCAACACCCGGGTCGGTGTCGTGTCCTGGTATCTCGGACAGCTGGGCTATGACTGGAACCACGTTCTCAACGGCAACGAGGCAATGGGGCTTGTCGTCGTCGCCTCGGCCTGGGGCCGGATCAGCTATAACTTCCTGTTCTTCTTTGCCGCCCTTCAGGCCGTACCAAGATCTGTCATCGAGGCCGCCGCAATCGACGGCGCACACTTCTGGCGGCGGTTCTTCACAATCGTTCTGCCACTGCTGTCCCCGACAACATTCTTTCTGCTGGTCGTGAACATCGTCTACGCCTTCTTTGAAACCTTCGGCGTGATCCACACCATTACGTCCGGCGGACCGCAGCAGGCGACGACGATACTCGTCTACAAGGTGTTTTCCGATGGCTTTGTCGGTCAGGACCTTGGGTCTTCTTCCGCGCAGTCGGTGATCCTTCTGATCGTCGTGGGTCTGCTCACAGTGGTTCAGTTCAAATACATCGAGAAGCGGGTGCATTACTGATGGCGCAGGAATCTCATGGCATGGTCGAAAAACGCGGGGCCGGGCTTTGGCTTGCACATGCGCTGATGATCATCGGAGTTCTGATCATCGCCTTCCCGATCTGGCTTGCGTTTGTCGCATCAACCGTCACACAGCCCGAAATCGTGCGACCCCCGATGCCGCTTTGGCCCGGAGATCAGCTGATCGAGAACTACACCGCCGCTCTCTTTTCCGGTGTGAACGTGCCAGTGGCAACGATGCTCTTCAACAGTCTGGTGATGGCCATCGGAATTGCCGTCGGCAAGATCATCATCTCTCTGCTTTCGGCCTTCGCGATCGTCTACTTCCGCTTTCCCGGTCGTAATCTGTTTTTCTGGCTCATCTTCCTGACGCTGATGTTACCGGTGGAAGTCCGCATCGTGCCGACGTTCGAGGTTGTTGCGGGTTTCGGGATGCTGAACAGTTATTCGGGCCTGATCTTTCCTCTGATCGCATCTGCGACCGCCACGTTCCTGTTCCGGCAGTTCTTCCTGACGATTCCGGACGAACTCGCAGAAGCGGCGCGTGTCGATGGCGCGAAACCGATGCGGTTCTTTGTGGACATCGTGGTTCCCATGAGCCGCACAAATATTGCCGCGCTTTTTGTCATTCTCTTCATCTATGGCTGGAACCAATATCTCTGGCCTCTTCTGATCACCACCGATCCCGAGATGAACACCATTGTCATGGGCATCAAACAGATGTTCCCGTCCGGAGATGATGTCGCGGAATGGCCGGTGATCATGGCAACCTCGATCCTTGCGATGATCCCACCAGTGATCGTCGTGATTTCCATGCAACGGCTGTTCATCCGCGGCCTTGTCGACAGCGAGAAATAACAACATGGCAACCGTCTCACTGAAGGACATCAAGAAAAGCTTCGGGGCCACTGATGTGATTCACGGCATCAATATGGACATTTCAGATGGTGAATTCATCGTCATCGTAGGTCCATCCGGCTGCGGTAAGTCCACGCTTCTGCGCATGGTCGCCGGCTTGGAAACGGTGACGTCTGGGGAGGTTCTGATCGGCGGACAGCGCGCGAACGAGAAAGAGCCGATGGACCGCGATATCGCAATGGTGTTCCAGAATTATGCGCTCTACCCTCATATGTCTGTGCGTCAGAACATGGGGTACGGGCTCAAGATCGCCCGGATGCCCAAAGACCAGATCAATGCGAAGGTGGAAGAGGCTGCCAAACTGCTGCAACTGACCCCGCTGCTGGACCGAAAACCGCGCCAATTGTCTGGTGGCCAGCGCCAACGGGTGGCCATGGGTCGGGCGATCGTTCGCGAACCGGCGGTTTTTCTCTTCGACGAACCGCTTTCAAATCTCGACGCCAAACTGCGGGTTCAAATGCGTCTCGAGATCAAGGAACTCCAATCGAAACTTGGCATCACCTCGCTATACGTGACACATGATCAAGTCGAGGCCATGACAATGGCGGACCGCATGATCGTGATGAACGGCGGTGTCGCGGAACAGATCGGAACACCCCTTGAGGTTTACGAAACGCCACGCACCCTGTTTGCCGCGCAATTCATTGGCAGCCCCGCGATGAATGTCTTCGATGCCGAGATCCGCGCAGGGAATGTCATGATCGACGGTGTCGCGATTACGCCTTCCGCTGGCGCGGATGGACCGGTGAAACTGGGAATACGGCCTGAACACCTTGTTCCTGAGGAGAACGGGCCTTTCCAAGTCAAGGTCATGATCACCGAACCTTTGGGGGCAAACACGCTCCTGCACGGTCGTCTGCCCGGGGGCGAAGATGTGACGATCAGCCTGCCAGGAGTCCACAACGTTTCCGCGACTGGTGCCGACATGCGTTTTGCAGCGCAGCCCGGGATGACCCATGTATTCGATGCGACGTCGGGAATGAGGTTGAGCAGTTGACCCCCTGAATACAGGACGTGGAAAACCGCTGCCGGATATTCCACGCCAACCTGATCAACGCAGGCATCCTGCCGCTGATCGCTACGGTCGAGGCGCAACCGGCGCTTGCCAGCGCGGATCAGGTCAGCCTGGATTTCGACGCGGTCCAATCAGATGCCCCGGTGAAGGTCGACATTGGGGAACAGTCATTCCGGTTGACCCACCAGCTGACCGCGCGCGATTGCGAGACGTTGCGATTGGGCGGGCTCTTGGCAAGACTATCCGGGCAGCACGCAAGCAGGACACGCCAAACCAGCGGAAAACAGGTCACTTGAAAGGCTTTATAGCTCCAAGGGTTTCAAGGAAACTGACCAGGTCACTTATCTGCTGCTCATCCAATTCCAGTGGACGCAAAATGGCCTCACCGTCCGCGTGCATACGTTCAAGATTGATGTCATTGTAATGACGGACGACCCCATCCAAATCCGCGATACTACCATCGTGCATGTAAGGAGCAGTCGCCGCGACGCCTCGCAGGCTTGGCGTGCGAAAAGTTCCAAAGTCGGCATGGCTCTGTCGCACGTTCTGCGACACCCATTTTCCGCGGCGTTCCGGGTCATCACTCCAGTCTCCCGCCAGTGTATAGGGGCTCGTCAATAAGGCCTTCAGCCCGTCAAATCGGCCAGGATCCACCTCCGTGTCGCTGAGAAAGTATGGCACGCCTGCATCGTGGAATTCATTGTTCGAGAAGCTGGGGCCAGTGTGACAAAAGCTGCAGTTTCCCTGCCCAAGAAAAAGCTGCAAGCCACGCTGGGCAGCTTGAGGAAACTGTCCAGCGTCTTCTAGATCGCCACGCTCCAATGCATCCCGGAAATCATCAAAAGAGGTCCGAGGTGTCGCCAGCGTTTCCTGGTAGGCTGCCAAAACCTTGGCGATATTGACAAGAACCGTCTGTGGGCTCTGGTTCAAAAGATCACCAAAAACGGTTTGATAGTCGGGCGCATGAGCGCTTTCTCGAACTGCGTTTTTCAGGCTTTCTGCGCTGTGTCCCATTTCAACATCAGAGATCAACGGCAGCAGGCTCGCCGCCCATAGGCTGTCGCTATCGCCACCCCAACCATACCATCGCAATCCCCGCAGGTTAAAAAGAGCAGGCGTGTTTCGCGCCAGTATCTCCCGTCCCATTGCTCTTGTCTGCCGGGACGCAAAGGCGGTCTGCGGATCATGGCAGGTTGCGCATGACATCGCGCCATCGACAGAAAGAACAGGGTCATCGAACAGCGCGCGCCCTAGGGCGATCGCTTTCGTATCGCCAGAGACACGATTGCTCGGATCAGGGGTCGCTTGCGGTGGCCATGGTCCAAAGGCCAGCGTCTGCGCAATCTCATTGTCGGACAGCAGAACGTCAGCTCTTGCCGATCCAACCAGAACGAGCATTGCCACAGAAAAACGTGCGATCATCTCAACGTTATCCTGTGGATATAGGGAAACGTCAGATCGCCGACCGTGATATCGAACCGAACTTCCCAAATCCCCGGCATGTGAAACAGCATTCCATGGACATCGAATACACCAAGTCCAAGATCCGTCACCGAAGGATCGTAGTTCATCCCATGCTGGTGCGCCGGCATCATGGCATCGACTTGGATACCCGTGACAGGCACCTCACCACATACTGTGAAACGCAGGGAGAACGGTTGCGACAGCGGAACATCGTTGACGATAACATAAGCATCCGGCGCACCCTGAAGTTCGGACACAACCGGTTCGCCATACCCGGAACAGGCGTCGGCACTGACCGACGATGCCAGAGACACAATTGCAGCAAGGATCATTTCTGCGACAGCATCTTTTCCGCATTGGCGAAGGCGATACCTTCAGCGATATAGTCGGGCAAAAGCTCCAGCCACGTCCTGGAAAACTCTGCGTGCGGGCCGACATAGTACCAACGCTCCGGAGCGAACGTATCCGTTCCGACCATGAAACGATCTGGGTGCGCTTGAAAAGCGCTGAGCCACTCAGGCTCCAGGGTCCCGCGAGACGACATGTCAGACCGAAACGCCAGGTCCGCCCAAAGCCGTGGATACGTGTCAAGAGCATCGACCACATCGACGGGGTCGGCAAAACCCGAATGGGCCCACAGGACCCGTGCGTCCGGCCAGGTTTCGAAGATCAGATCCAGCGCCGCACGATCCCCGTGGTGATGAAGTAGGAGGTTCCGTTCTTTGGCCAACTCGATCATTCTTTGAACGACAGGGGTTTTGATGTCGTCGCCGTAAGCATGGAATTCCCCTATGGCGTGGTATGTGTTCCGGGCGAGATTTTCCTCGAGGTAACGGATCACTGCGTCGTCATGCATCCACGTATTGATGGCCCCGCGACGACGATAGGGACGCAACGCTGGCACCACGATGTCTGGCGCTGCGGCGAGCAGCAACTGTGTGCCGTTATCGTCCGAACTGGATACAAGAGCTTTGCGCACACCGGCGTCCCGCAGGATTTTCGCAACCTGCTGAGGCGGCACCAGCTGAACGGCGTCATGACTGTAATGAATGTGGGCGTCGAAGATTGGCCGTTCCTCAGCGCTGACAGCCCCAGTCAGCGAAAGTATCAAACAAGCGGCAAAAGGTCGTATCATAAACAAGATCCCAGTACTCTACCGCAAGAAGGGTGCCTCGCACTTCGAGGAAGTCAATGGCGCATGCGTTGCCAGAAGGTGGGAACGGGCGTTTCAGTTCAGAAACGACGATCTTGAGGTATAGGACAGAAATCAAAGGCAAATATTAGGAAATACTGCCAAAATTCTTTTTGGGCCCGGTCCGATGGACAAGACTTGGTTCCGCAGAAGCAAAAAGTGCCCGCAGCTCACCAATAACGGCCGCCTATACAGACGGCAGTTAGCCAAATTTTTCGGTGTGATTAGTTGGTTGCGGGGGCAGGATTTGAACCTGCGACCTTCAGGTTATGAGCCTGACGAGCTACCGGGCTGCTCCACCCCGCGCCAAGGAAATACCG
>NZ_JFKC01000009.1 GCF_002115805.1 Marivita geojedonensis
CCCTAACAATTATGTCAGACTGGTGCGGACAAATTGAATCTAAATGAAATCAATGGGTGCCGACCCTCGATCGACCCACGTTGCTGTGCGCCTCGGTACAGTGAGCCTTCAGATCGACGAATTGTCGACTGAACCGCGCGATGGAACATAAGACACAGCTGGCTAACGGCTGGTGTCTGCTTCGGATCCGATCCGGCAAATCGCTGCATGCAGCACCAATGTCTGTTTCTCTGAGCCACTGTCAGTGAACCTCGTCGAGCTTTGGAGCTTGTCCTGACTTGCGTTAAGGCAAAATGAGCCGCTGTCGGACCCGCCCAATCAACGCCCTTTGCCTGTCGTTGCACGAGGCAGGGTGGTGCAGCCGGTGCCCTGCGCGTATGGTGTGCCAAGCGGGTTCGCTCCGACCATCAGCGGACCCGAGGAGACCTTTGAATGCCCAGAAACGCAAATACCGAGGCAGCGCGGTTGTCTGTCGCGCCTATGATGGACTGGACCGACCGTCACTGCAGGTACTTTCACCGGCAGATCAGTCAGAGTGCGCTGCTTTATACCGAGATGGTCACGTCACCGGCCCTGGTGCGGGGTGGGGCGCTGCATTTGCTCGATTACAGCCCGGAAGAACATCCCGTTGCCCTGCAGCTCGGCGGGTCGGATCCGGCAGAGCTGGCGCAGGCCGCCCGGATGGGGGCCGAGGCCGGGTATGACGAGATCAACCTCAATGTCGGCTGTCCGTCAGACCGTGTGCAATCCGGGACATTTGGCGCCGTCCTGATGAAGACGCCGGAGCTGGTGGCGGACTGCGTCGCGGCGATGAAGGCGGCAGTTGATGTGCCGGTCACGGTCAAATGCCGGATCGGGGTCGACGACCAGACCCCGGAAGAGGTTCTGCCCGACTTCATCGAAAAGGTACGTTCGGCAGGCTGCGACTACCTGATTGTCCACGCGCGCAAGGCGTGGCTGCAGGGGCTGTCGCCCAAGGAGAACCGCGACATCCCTCCGCTCGACTATGATCTGGTGCTGCGCGTGGCCGCAGAATTCCCGGATCTCCCGATGTCGATCAACGGGGGCATCGAAACGCTGGACGACGCCGAGGCACTCATTGCGCGGGGTATGACCGGGGTGATGATCGGGCGGGCGGCATACCATCGGCCCTGGGACATTCTCGCCGAGGCCGATGAACGGATATTTGGCGACAAGCCGGTGTCTCACAGCCGTGATACCGTGATCGACGCGATGCGCCCCTACATCTCGGATCATCTGGAGAATGGCGGTCGGCTGCACCAGATCACGCGGCACATGCTGGGGCTTTTTGCCGGACAGCCCGGCGCGCGCACATGGCGTCGCGTCCTGTCGGAAAAGGCGAACCGGCCCGGGGCAGGGCTTGAGGTGCTGGATGAAGCACGCGACCTGATGGCCCACCCCGACCGCCTCGCGGGCTGATCCGATGGTGCGGGGCTGGCCGGATTGCGGCTATATCCGGTTCGGCTGGAACGCGGACACCCATCGCTGGGCTGTAGCCGCACGGCACGTCGCAGAGCGCGTCACCCGCGACCCCGCGATGCGGGCGCAATGGCTGCAATGCGAAGGTACGTGGTTCGTTGGCGTCGATGCGCTGCGATCGGATCCGCAGGGAACGGTTGCGGGTGTTCCACTGGCTGGCCCTGCGGTGGACCGGATCGGACAACGGCAAGACCTGCACCCCGCGCAACTGTCGGTGACCTATCCCGGATATCCCCGGCCACGCGCAGGCGAAAGCGATGTCGCCTTTCGCTACCGCCTGAACCGCGATGCCGCGCATATGGATGGTCTCTTGGCCGAAGGGTCGCCAAAGCGACGGTTTCTGCGCGAACGGCATGACTGGATCCTCGGCCTGCCTCTGACCGAAACCTCCCCCGGAGCGAGTCCTCTGGTGGTCTGGGACGGAAGCCACCATATCCTTCAGGCGGCACTCACCGATGCGCTGGGTCATCTACCCGAGGCGGACTGGCCGGTTACCGACATCACCGACATCTATCAGGCCGCGCGAAAACGGGTCTTTTCGGAATGCCGGCGCATTTCGCTTTTTTCGCGCCCCGGCGAAGCGGTTCTCCTCAATCCGTTCTTGCTGCACGGGGTTGCCCCGTGGCAGCATAGCGCCATCGCGCCCGCAGCCGGAAGAATGGTTGCGTATCTGCGTCCTGAATCACCTGAAAAAGGCGGAATCTGGCTGCGGCAAAAATAAGGCGTTGCCACATTCCGGCGGGTGGTTGTGAACAATCGCAGCGGTCGCAAAAAGACTGTCTCGCGATCCCGCACAATTTTCGTAAATTTGACGATTTTATTATGAGCGCCCCTGCGCGGACAGGTACTTTCAATGCCATTCGGTAATCTTGGGATTAACGTGTTATGGAATATGCAGCGCTTTTGGCTCTCACGCTTCTGGGCATCACGGCTGGCCTGTTCGTGGATTCGAGTGAAGATGACGACGACACCGATACAGGTGGCGTCGATGGTGATGGTGGCGACGGGACGGATACCGGCAGTGGCACCGACACGGGTGGTACTGACACGGGTGGTACTGACACAGGTGGGAACACCGGCGACGGGGTGATCACCTCCGATGGTGTGACCTTTGGGTCCGAGGGCGGTGACACGCTGACCGCAACGGACGGAGCCGCGACGGTTGTCGGCGGTGATGGCAACGATGCGATCAACGGCAATGACGGCGCGAATATTCTCGACGGCCAAACCGGCGATGACAGCGTTCTTGGTGGCGACGGCGACGATCAGGTCTTTGGCAGCGAGGGCAACGATTCCGTTGAAGGCAATTCTGGCAACGATCTGGTTGCCGGTGGCACCGGCGATGATGAGTTGTATGGCGGCCTTGGCGATGACACGGTCTTCGGCGACGCGGGCAACGACATTGTCGATGGCCAGGAAGGCAACGATGAAGTTGTCGGCGGCGACGGCAATGACACGATGTACGGCGGCATCGGCGACGATACCCTGTTCGGCAATGACGGCGACGACAGCATCATGGACGGCGGCGGAGCTGATTCGCTGGTCGGTGGTGCGGGCGCGGATACGCTCGACGGTGGCGAAGGCAATGATCAGATCTTCGGCATCTGGGATGGCAATGATGACGAATTGATCGAAGCGCAGGATATTGTGGATCCGGATCTGCTGTTGGGTGGTGAAGGAGATGACGACATCCAGATGGGCAGCGGTGACGTGGCCTATGGCGAAGCGGGCAACGACATCTTCTACACCGGCACATGGGTTGATCCGGCCAATGCGCCAACGGTCATGGACCTTGCCAAAGATGAAGTGGTGATCGTTTCCGTGCCGGTTGGTACCTCTGCCGGAACATCGATTTCGCTCGAAACCGACGATCTGACCGGCGACACGCTGGTTCAGGCCAACGGTCAGACGGTTGCTGTTGTGGCCTCCGGTGCAGGGGCGGTCTCGCTTGACCAGATCCTCATCGTGGAAAGCGTCAGCATTGCCCAAGCCGCAGCCTGACGTGGTTGAAAAAGAGCATCCCGCCCGAGAAGTGAGTTCTCTGAGGCGGGGAGCCATGATAGACATGCCCGCAGTGTAAGCGGTGCCTTGAGGGAAATGATATGAGACTTGCCCTGCTGATTTTCGCTCTGATCGCGGCCCCCGCGTTTGCGCGCGATGTTCCTCCGGACGAGCCGACATACGAAAAGCCGACATTCGAGCGTCCGACAACACCGGAGACACCGGAGACACCGGAGACGCCCGAAACACCGGAGACTCCGGAGACACCGGAAAAGCCGGACGAACCGCGTGAACCGCGGATCGCGACCAACATTTCACCGAAACCGGCACCCGCATCCTGCCCCAAGGTGAAATGCGTCACTGACGAAAACGGCAAGCGCCGCGCGATGTTCACGGCAGATGTGCAGCCGGACATGTATTACCTGGGGCGGAATTTCTGCGCCACGGCCCCAAAGGATGTCGAAGTGACAGCCTGCTGCCTTGCGAAAGAGGATGACACCTACCAGATCCTCTACAACGTCCAGGTCAGCAAGAAGGCGCATTGGAAGGCCAAGCAGTTCTGTACCTGCGTTCTCGAACTGGATTGACGCAAAGACTTCTATCGACGATCAACAAAACCTCCGGGGCCAGTGGCCCCGGTTTTTTTGTCTCGATCCTGAAGGTCAGAACGGATGTCAGCGCGCCAGACGTGCGGCGCGTCCACCACGCCGCTTGCTCAGTTGGCCCGCTCGGGAAGGCAGCTCCGCCATGATCTGGCGCCGCGCCTCGGGCGACATCTTCGACCACGCGCCAATCTCGTCGATGGTGCGCAGGCACCCGGTGCACAGACGGCTTTCGGGATGCACGACGCAGATTTTCACGCAGGGGCTTTCGATCTCGTCGCGGGCCCAGATGTCGTCTTTCATTGGCGCGTGTTTCCTTATGCTTCGGCCTGAATATGGCGCAGCCGGTCCAGCGCCCCCTGAAGGATATACGACGCAGCGACGTGGTCGATCACCTCTGCGCGACGTTTTCGGGTCGTATCCGCCTCAAGCAGTGCCCTTTCTGCCGCAACTGTCGACAGCCGTTCGTCCCAAAACGTGATCGGACGGTCCCAGAGCGCCGAAAAATTCCGCGCAAAAGCCCGTGTCGACTGACAGCGCGGCCCTTCCGAGCCGTCCATGTTGCGCGGCAGGCCCAGAACAAGCCCGGCAATGTCGCGTTTGGCAAGAATCGCCAGCAGCGCCTCGGCATCCGTTCCGAACTTCTTGCGTTTGACTGTCTCCAGCGGGGTCGCCACGCTGCGCAACCCATCCGATACCGCCACGCCAATGGTCTTGGTGCCAAGGTCCAGCCCTGCGATGGCACGCATCGGCGGCAGTTCCGCCGCGAAATCTGAAAACTCTTCGAAGATCACCAGCCGTGTTTTCCTGTTTTACGTGGCCAAGCGTCGGCCGTTCGTGGCGTTCTAAAGCGTCAGACCCGCAGCCCGCGCACCTTCGCGCACGATATCCAGCGCGTCGGGATTGTCCGCAAACACCTCCTGCGCTTCGTTCCAGATCGCAATGGCCTGCGCTTCGTCGCCAAGAACGCCAAGCGATGAGATCAGACGCGACCATTCCTCGGGTGTGCCGCCCTCATTGGCCAGCCGGTCCGACAGCCGCGCCACCATGCCCCGGATCATGTCCTGGCGCTCTTCCGCCGTCATCTCGCCAGCCGCTTCAACATCGTCGGCGCTCGGCCCCGGCATGTTTGCAATCTGCGGTACCTGATAATCGGACACCCCTGCGCGGAATGCCATTTCTTCGATCTGCGCGAGGATCGGCGGCAGCCAGCTTGCGTCCGGCGGGCTTTGGCGCAGCAGGCGGTCCCAAAGGCGGAACGCCACGTCGGGCCGGCCGGTCTGCGCCATCATCAGACCCATGTAGTAAAGGGCAACGCCATTGTCAGGCTCACGCGCCAGCGCCGCTTCCAGGACGCGCTCCGCTTCGGGGGAAACATAACCTCTGGCAGCCAGAACCATCATATCGCCCAGATCGGCGTAATCCTTGCCGGACGCACCATCGCCCTTGATCGACAGCACCTGCTGCTGTGCCTCATAGGCGGCCACGTAATTGCCAAGCGCCGCCTCGGACCGCGCCAGCAGGATATGGCCCTGCAAATCGCCGGGCCGCTCGGCCACGGCACCGCGCAGGCGCTGCACGAGATCGGCATATTCCGGTTGAACCTCGGTCTCTCCGGTTGCGGGCATCTGCGATTCCGCTTCCGCCTGCGAGGGACGGTTCTCGCGCGCCAGCTCTGCCATTTCCAGCCGCTGCGACAGCCCCAGATCGCCGTAGCCCGGTGCGCCCAGTTGTGAATAGAGCCAATAGCTCCCGCCCACGACCAACGCGCCGATCACCGATGCCACCGCGTAGCCAAGCGGTCTGGGCTGTATCCCACCGGCCCCCCGTGCCGACGCCTTGGCGTCCGCCGCAAGGATGCGACGCGAAATCTCGGTCCGCAGGCGCTCGGCATCCTCTTCAGAGATCACACCCCGGGCCAGATCCCGGTCCACTTCCGTCAGTTGGTCGCGATAGACCTGCAGGTCGAACGCCTCGGCAGGGCCAGTGTTGCGCTGGCCCCGGATCAGGGCCATCACCAGCAGCCCGGCCATGGCAACGGCCAAAGTCACGGTTGCGATCCAGAAAGACGTCATCGTATGCAAAATCCACAAGCTGTTTCACAGCCATGTATAGTCGCAGGCCGCTTGAAAAAAGGGCAAATTCCCGTGACAAAGCGCCATGTCGCAAAAACACGGTAATACGACGCTGTGAGTATCCGCCTCCGGGCCGGTTCGGTCCACATATCCGTCAAATCCACCCAAGCTTCGAGTCGCGCCTTATGAAACGCTATTCCGCCTTTGCCGTTGCCCGTGAAGCCCTCCGCTACCACACCGGATGGGAACGGGCCTGGCGCAAGCCCGAGCCGAAGAAGAACTACGATGTGATCATCGTGGGGGCAGGGGGCCACGGCCTCGCAACTGCCTATTACCTCGGCAAGAATTTCGGCATCACCAACGTTGCGGTGATCGAAAAGGGCTGGCTTGGCGGCGGCAACACTGGCCGCAACACCACGATCATCCGCTCCAACTACCTGCAGGATCCATCTGCCGCGATCTACGAAAAGGCGCGCTCGCTCTACGAGACGCTGTCGCAGGATCTCAACTACAACGTCATGTTCAGCCCGCGCGGCGTGATGATGCTGGCCCAGACCGAGCACGAGATCCGGGGCTACCGCCGCACCGCGCACGCCAACTCCCTGCAGGGCGTCGAGACCCAGTTCATCGGCCCCGCCCGCGTCAAGGAACTCTGCCCGATCATCGAACTCAACGGCCCACGCTACCCGGTCCTCGGCGCGCTCTGGCAGCCGCGCGGCGGCACCGCCCGCCATGACGCCGTGGCCTGGGGCTATGCCCGCGCCTGCTCCGACATGGGCATGGACATCATCCAGCAATGCGAGGTCACCGCGATCCGGCAGGAGGGTGGCCGCGTCAAAGGCGTGACCACCACCAAGGGCGAGATCGACTGCGACAAGCTGGGCATTGTCGTCGCCGGTCACTCGGGGGTGCTGGCCGAAATGGCGGGCTTCCGTCTGCCCATCGAATCCGTCGCGCTTCAGGCGCTGGTCTCCGAGCCGATCAAGCCCTGCATGGACGTGGTCGTGATGGCCAACACAGTCCACGGCTACATGTCGCAATCCGACAAGGGTGAAATGGTCATCGGCGGCGGCGCCGACGGCTACAACAACTACACCCAGCGCGGGTCGTTCCACCATGTCGAGGAAACCGTCCGCGCCCTGATCGAGACCTTCCCGATGATCTCGCGCCTCAAGATGCTGCGCTGGTGGGGCGGGATCGTCGACATGACCGGCGACCGCTCGCCCATCCTGTCGAAAACGCCGCTCGACGGCTGCTTCATCAACTGTGGCTGGGGCACCGGCGGCTTCAAGGCGATCCCCGGTTCCGGCTGGGGCATGGCCGAACTGATCGCCAAGGGTTACTCACCACTCACCGCCGAGTTCGGCCTCAACCGCTTCCGCGAGGGCCGATTTATTGACGAGAGCGTGGCTGCGGGGGTGGCGCATTGATGCACGATGATCTGAGCACTCGCCCGGCGGTACGCCGGGCAGCGCCCGACCGCCCCCATGGGCGGGCGCTTCGCACCCACCCGCGGCCGGGCGCCGCCCTTGGTTTCCGCGCACAGCGCACGAACTCCAGCGTCACTTTGGAGGCATCCTCATGCTCGTGATCACCTGTCCCTATTGCGGCGTGGCCGCTGAAGAAACCGAACTGCATGGCGGTGGCGAAGCGCATCTGAAACGCTTTGGCCCCGACTCCAGCGATGACGATTTCACCGGCTACCTGTTCCATCGCGAAAACCCCAAGGGGGTGCATTTCGAACGCTGGCGGCATGTGAACGGCTGCGGCAAGTGGTTCCACGCGGCGCGCTGCACGAACACGCTCGAAGTCTTCGGCACCTACAAGGCCCAGACGACCGAGCCGCCGAAAGACATCCTCGACACCATCCGCGCCAAGCGCCCCGGATTCAAATGGAGGGACATCGCATGACCCTTCATCTTGCCAAGAAAACTCCTGCCGGAGGCTCCGACGCCTCCGCCAGCGCCAAGGTCTGACTTATGAGCACCCGCGTTCAAACCCAGGGCCGCCTGATCAACCGCAACCGGCCTGTGTCCTTCAAGTTCAACGGTGCCCTGATGAAGGGCTACCAGGGCGACACGCTGGCCTCGGCGCTTCTGGCCAATGACCAGATGCTGATGGGGCGCAGCTTCAAATACCACCGTCCGCGCGGCGTCGTGGCGTCGGGATCCGAGGAACCGAACGCGCTGGTCAATCTGGGCGAGGGCAACCGGTTCGAGCCGAACCAGCGCGCCACGACTACTGAGATCTTCCACGGGCTGACCGCCACCAGCCAGAACCACTGGCCGTCGCTGGAATACGATGTGGGTGTGGTGAACAACCTGCTGTCGCGCTTCCTGAGCGCGGGCTTCTACTACAAGATGTTCATCCATCCGCGCCCGTTCTGGAAACACATCTACGAGCCGTTCATCCGCCATTCCGCCGGTCTGGGCAAAGCCCCCGATGCCGAAGCGCGGGACGAAGACCGGTACGAGCATTTCTACGCCTTCACCGACGTTCTGGTGATCGGTGGCGGGGTCGCCGGTCTGCAATCGGCGCTGACCGCTGCCCGCGCCGGGGCCAAGGTGCTGCTTCTGGAACAGACTGCTCATCTCGGGGGCCGCGCGCCGGTCGATGGTGGCACCATCGACGGCCTGTCGCCCGAGGCCTGGGTCGAAAAGGCCCGTGCAGAACTCGACGCGATGCCCAACGCCCAGATCCGCACCCGCACGATGGGGGCGGGGGTGTACGATCACGGCTACGTGCTGGGCTACGAACGGCTGACCGACCACGCGCCCGAAGTCGCTGGCCCGCGCCACCGCCTGTGGCGCATCCGTGCGGCCCAGATCATCACCGCAACCGGGGCCATCGAACGCCCGCTCAGCTTTGCAGGCAACGACATTCCCGGCGTGATGTTGGCCTCTGCCGTGCGCGACTACCTCGTGAACTACGGCGTCAGCCCCGGTGACCGGACGGTGGTTGTCACCAACAATGACGACGCCTACCGCACCGCGATCGCGCTGGTGCAGGCCGGTCTCAAGGTGCCCGCGATCCTCGACGCCCGCCCTAAGGGGGGAGGCGCGCTGATGGACGAGGCCAAGGCGCTTGGCATCCGCGTCGAAACCGGCGCGGCGGCGGTCAAGGTCAAAGGCGCGAAACGTGTGCATTCCGTCTGTCGCGGCGTGCAGGCAGGCGAAGGCGAAGTGCTGGAGGAAATCTTCTGCGACGCTGTCGCAATGTCCGGCGGCTGGTCGCCAGTGGTGCATCTCTGGTCCCATTGTGGCGGCAAGCTGACATGGGATGCCGATCAAGCGGCCTTCCGCCCCGATCACGACCGCGCGCCCACAAGCCATGACGGCAACCCGTTTGTCATCGCCTCCGGTGCTGCCGACGGTGCGTTCCACCTGAAGGACGTGCTGCAGAACGCTGCAAACGCAGGAAAAACCGCTGCCGGGCGTGTCGGTGTTGAAGAGGCCGACAGCGCCGCGCCAAGCGGCGATGCGCCCGATGAAGCCCCGCTTGTCCCGGTCTGGATGATGCCGCAGGGTGCGCAGAAGAAACTGCGCATGAAGGCGTGGCTCGACTACCAGAACGACGTCAAGGTTTCCGACGTGCAACTCGCCGCGCAGGAAGGGTTCGAGTCGGTCGAACATACCAAGCGCTACACCACGCTCGGCATGGCGACCGATCAAGGGAAACTCAGCAACATCAACGGCCTTGCGACCCTTGCTCATGCATTGGATGAAGAAATTCCGCGCGTCGGCACGACCACCTTCCGACCGCCCTATACCCCCATCTCGATGGGTGCGATTGCCGGTGAGGCCCGTGGCGAGATTTTCCAGCCGATCCGCAAGACGCCCATGCACGCCTGGCACGAAGCCAATGGCGCCCATTGGGAACCGGTCGGCCATTGGCGGCGTCCCTATGCCTTCCCGAAATCCGGCGAAAGCGTGCATGACGCGGTCAAGCGCGAGGTTCTCGCCACGCGCAACAGCCTCGGCCTGCTGGACGCCTCGACCCTCGGCAAGATCATCGTCAAGGGGCCGGATGCGGGCCGCTTCCTCGACATGCTTTACACCAACATGATGAGCACGCTGAAACCGGGCAAATGCCGCTACGGTCTGATGTGCACCGAAAACGGGTTTCTGACCGATGACGGCGTGGTGGCGCGGATCGACGAGAACACGTTCCTCTGCCACACCACCACGGGCGGTGCGGACCGTATCCATGCCCATATGGAAGAGTGGCTGCAAACCGAATGGTGGGACTGGAAGGTCTGGACCGTCAACGCGACCGAACAGTTTGCGCAGGTCGCCGTGGTGGGCCCGAATGCCCGTAAGCTGTTGGAAAAGCTGGGCGGCATGGATGTGTCCAAAGAGGCGCTGGCCTTCATGGAGTGGAAAGACGGCACCCTTGGCGGTTTCCCTGTTCGGGCCTATCGCATCTCGTTCTCGGGTGAACTCAGCTACGAAATCGCCGTGCCCGCCAATCTGGGCCGCGCCTTCTGGGACAAGCTGATCGAGGCCGGCAAGGAGTGGGACATCACGCTTTACGGCACCGAGGCGCTGCACATCATGCGGGCCGAAAAGGGCTTCATCATGATCGGTGACGAAACCGACGGCACGGTGATCCCGCAGGATCTGGGCCTCGACTGGGCGATCTCGAAGAAGAAAGACGATTACATCGGCAAACGCGCTCAGGCCCGGTCGCACATGACCGATCCCAAGCGCTGGAAGCTGGTGGGTCTCGAAACGCTCGACGGGTCGGTGCTCAAGGACGGGGCCTATGCCATCGCCGAGGGCACCAACGAGAATGGTCAGACCAACACGCAGGGCCGTGTGACCTCGACCTATCACAGCCCGACGCTGAACAAGGGCATCGCCATGGGTCTGGTGCTCAATGGCCCCGACCGCATGGGCGAGGTGATCAGCTTTACCAACGGGGGTGAACCGGCCAAGAAAGCCCGGATCGTGAGCCCCGTGTTCTTTGATCCCGAGGGGGAGAAGCAGAATGTCTGATGTGGCTTTGGCGCTGGGTGGCGCATCTTTCGACGGTCTGGTGAAGATCGAGGAACTGGCCGGGCAGGGCATGGTGACCCTGCGTGGCGATCTTACGGACAAGGCCATCGTCAAAGTGGTCAAGGACGTGTTCGGCGTGACCCTGCCGGGCATCCGCGAAACCGTGTTTGCGGGCAGCACTGGCGCGCTCTGGATGTCGCCTGACGAGGCGCTGTTGCTCTGCTCCTATGACGACGCGCAGGCGAAGGCAGATGACCTGGCGACCAAACTCGCTGACTCGCACGCGCTTGTGGTCAACGTCTCGGACGCCCGCGCGGTGTTCCAGCTCAAGGGCAGCATGATGCGCGAGGTGATCGCAAAACTGGCTCCGGTCGACATGTCGCCCGACGCATTCAAACCCGGAATGGTCCGCCGGACCCGCATGGCACAGGTTGCCGCCGCCTTCTGGATGGACGACGCCAGCACGGCACGGGTGGTCTGTTTCCGGTCAGTGGCAGCCTACATGTTTGCGCTTCTCAGCACTGCAGCGGATGACGCTTCGGCGGTGAACCATTTCACCCGCTGACGCGTTATCTGACTGACAGGCGGGATTAATCCCGGTTTGGCGTCCCCGTGGGCTTGACCTTGGCGGGACGTCGCATCACGTATGCCTGTGTAATTTGACGCACCAACGAGGGGACACCACCATGGCTTTCGAACTTCCTGATCTGCCCTACGCCCACGACGCGCTGGCCAGCAAAGGCATGTCCAAAGAGACACTCGAATACCACCACGACCTGCACCACAAGGCCTATGTCGACAACGGCAACAAGCTGATCGCCGGCACCGAATGGGACGGCAAATCGATGGAAGAGATCATCAAGGGCACCTATGATCCCAAGGCCGTGGCGCAGAACGGCATCTTCAACAACATCAGCCAGCTGTGGAACCACAACCAGTTCTGGGAAATGATGGGGCCGGGCGACAACAAGATGCCGGGCGAGCTTGAAGCGCGTATCGTCGATGCGTTTGGTTCGGTCGACAAGTTCAAGGAAGACTTCTCTGCCGCAGGCGCGGGCCAGTTCGGTTCCGGCTGGGCGTGGCTGGTGGTCGACACCGACGGTACGCTGAAGGTCACGAAGACCGAAAACGGCGTGAACCCGGTCTGCTTTGACCAGACGGCTCTGCTGGGTTGCGACGTGTGGGAACACTCCTACTACATCGACTTCCGCAACAAGCGTCCCGCGTATCTGGCCAACTTCCTCGACAATCTCGTCAACTGGGAAAACGTGGCCGAGCGCCTGTCGAACGCCTGATCAGGCTGACGTTGAAAATTCAAAGCCCTGTCTTTCCGGCAGGGCTTTTTCAGTTGTAGTACACTGTAACCCATGTTGCGCATCTATACCTCCGATCATTCGCTTTACTGTGCCAAGCTGCGCATTCTGCTGCGGCACAAGAAACTGGACTTCGAAGAGCAGCCCCCGCCCGGAGGCGGCGGGTCGGCCGATTACCTTTCGATCGTCCCCTCGGGCAACATTCCGGCGCTGGTCGATGGCGATCTGGTGCTGACCGACAGCGAAGCGATTGCCGAATATCTGGAGGAGCGCCATCCCGATCCCGCGATGTTGCCGGATACAGTCATCGGGCGCGCGCTGTCGCGGGAACGGTCCCGCTTTTCCGACACCCGCCTGGAACCCGCGTTGCGGCTGACCTTTCCGCATGTTTCCCCGGCCAACCGCGATGCGTCTGCGATTGCGGCGGCGCACGACATCATCACCAAACGCCTGACGGCCTTGGGTGAAATGCTCACCCGGTCGAGCCTTCCGCGTGACCGGCTCTGGATGGGCGATTGCGGGACCATCGTGACGCTTGAATGGATCGACCTGTTCGAGGGTCGGGTCATTCCCTATCTCGACTGGCCAGAGGCCGTAACGAGCTATCGCAATGACATGCTGCGCCACGCGGCGGTGCGCGATGAGCTGACGGCCTATCGGCCCGAGATGCTGCGCTATATGGTGGACAAGGGCGCGCTCTAGCCTTTCGCTCCGGGTCAGCGCGGCCACTTGCGCATCTCTCCGCCGCCGGATACCGCTTTCGGCGGAGGCGCAAACCATGACAGACACTCGCAAAGGCGTTCTGGCGCTGATCGCCGCCTGCACGGTCTGGGGCCTGTCTCCGCTGTTTTACAAAGCGCTCGGCAGCGTTGCTCCGCACGAGGTTCTTGCGCATCGCACGGTGTGGTCTCTGGTGTTCTTTGCCGCGGTTCTCATGCTGCAGGGGCGGCTTGGTCTTCTATGGGGGGCCATGACCACGGCGCATTCCGTGCGTGTGATCCTGACTGCTGCGCTGCTGATTTCGGTCAACTGGTTTCTGTTCATCTGGTCCATCCAGGTCGGCCGCGCGACGGAATCCTCGATGGGGTATTACATCTTTCCCCTAGTGGCGGTGCTTCTGGGCCGGGTGTTCTTCGGTGAACGGCTCAGCCCGCCGCAATGGCTGGCCATCGCGCTGGCGGCGACAGCGGTGGTGTCGCTGACCATCGGGTTGCACATCCTGCCGTGGATCTCGCTGGTGCTGGCGACCACCTTTGGATTGTATGGTCTGCTCAAGAAACGGCTCGATCTGGGACCGGTCGTGTCTGTAACCGCCGAGGTGCTGATGCTCAGCCCGATTGCCATCGCGTGGCTGGCGCATCTTCATCTGGGGCCGGGCGGCGTGTTAGGGCGGGAGGCCTTGGAGTCCGCGCTTCTTGTGGCCTCTGGCCCGATGACCGCGCTGCCGCTGATCCTGTTTTCCTATGGCGCACGGCGGCTCACCATGTCGACGGTCGGCGTCGTGCAATACATCAACCCGACGCTGCAATTCCTCTGCGCTGTGCTGATCCTGGGTGAACCGTTCACCGCAGTTCACTTGATTGCGTTTGCGCTGATCTGGACCGCGCTCGCGATCTATTCGAGCAGCGCCTACACTCAGGACAGGGCGCGCCGCAGGGCCGTGATGGTGTCCGAGGCCGAAGTGGTGGTTTCCACGAACCCGAGCAGCGACCTGTCGGCGAAGCCCTGATCGACCACGTGATCGAGCAGCGCTGTCAGCGGTGCCCAGTAGTTGTCCACGCTCAGCAGGATGATCGGCTTGCCATGCAGGCCCAGTTGCCGCCAGGTGAGCACCTCGAAAAACTCGTCAAGCGACCCGGCCCCGCCCGGCAGGACGACGATGGCATCGGCGTTCATCACCATGACCTTTTTGCGCTCGTGCATCGTTTCGGTGATGATGAAGCGCGTCAGGTCGGTTTTGCCAACCTCAAGGTCCAGCAGATGCGTCGGGATCACCCCGAACGTGTCGCCGCCCGCATCCTGCGCGGCACGCGCAACGGTCCCCATGAGACCGACATCCCCCGCGCCATAGACAAGGCGCCAGTTTTCGGCGGCAATGGCACGACCAAGAGCGTCGGCTTCGCGTGCATAGGCCGGATTCCCGCCCGGACGTGAGCCGCAATAGACACAGATGGACTTCGAGATCATGGGCAGCGTCCTTGATACGCGGTGGGAAGTTGCCTCGTGATACCTGCCTTGATAGATACGCTCAACTGCGGGAATGGCTCATGGCCATTCTGTCACGGACACTTGGGGTAAAATGAGCAAATTCGCATTTGCAAACGGCACGTCCGGATTGGTTCTGGGCGGCGTGGCAGCGGTGGGTGCCGTTGTCGTGGGGCTGTATGCCAGCGGGCGTCTGTTCCCGGCACCGGATCCCGAAACCCCGGCGGCGCAGGTTGCGGTTCTGCCCGACAGCGATGCGCCGGAAACATCTTCTTCAGAAGCCCCGGTCGCAGACGCCCCGGATGCACCGGAGCCTGCTAGTGCGGAACCGGACACCGCCGCGCCTGAGGCCGAAACCGTCGAAGCGGAACCTGCACCGGTGGAGGGGACCGCAGAGGCGCCGGAAGAAGAAACCGCATCTCCCGAACCCGTTCCCCCGGCCTTCGACATCGTGCGCGTGGCACCGGACGGACAGACCCTCGTGGCAGGCCGTGCACCGGGCGCGCGCGAGATAATCATCCTTGTCGATGGGGTGGAGGCCGGTCGCGCCGAGGCGGATGGGGCTGGAAAGTTCGTTACCTTTCTCGATCTGCCTGAAAGCGCGGCTCCACGTGTGGTGAGCCTTGTGTCCGAAGGGGACCTGGGGCGGATCGAAAGCACCGATCAGGTGATCCTTGCGCCGATGGTGTCCGTTGCCGAGGCACCCGCTCCGGCCACGCGGTCCGAGGCGGAACCAGAAGCGGAAAACGTGCCACCGGTCGAGGTTGCGGCTCTGCCGACTGACGAGGCCACGCCTGAAACGTCCGCCGTGGAACAGCCTGCGGAAACCGTCGCGCAGACGGAAGAAACGGGGGTCCCATCGGTCGAAACCGAAGCTCCGGTCGAGCCGGACTCGCCTGCGACTCCGGCAGCACAGGACGAACAAACGGTTGTTGCGGCCGAGGTTGCTGAACAACCTGCCCCAGAAACCGTTGCGCCTGAAACGGTTGTCGCCGAGGCGCCGACCGCGCCGGCCGTGATCCTGTCGACCGAGGAGGGCATCAACATACTGCAACCGGGCGGAGGGACGCCCGAGGTGCTCGACCAGATCGCGCTGGATGCCATCACCTACGAGGATGAGGGCGCTGTGGCCCTGACCGGGCGGGGCACGGCCCAGGAATTCGTTCGGATCTATCTCGACAACCAACCGGTTCTGACGACCGAAATCGGGGTCGACGGCCAGTGGCGAGTTGAACTGCCCGATGTGGACAGCGGCACCTACACGCTGCGCGTGGATGCGGTTGACGCCGAAGGGGGCGTCACGTCACGGGTCGAAAGCCCGTTCCGCCGCGAAGACCCGGAGGCGCTTGCTGCCGCAGCGGACCGGGCCGAAGGGCCGTCGGTGATCAAGGTCGTCACCGTACAGCCGGGTAACACGCTCTGGGCCATCGCGCGCGACCGCTACGGTGAAGGTCCGGCTTATGTCAAAGTGTTCGAGGCCAACCGCGATCGCATCCGCGACCCGGACCTGATCTACCCCGGACAGGTGTTTTCGATCCCCGATTGAGGGGGCTGTCACAGACCTGTGATTATCCTGCGCTATCGCTGCGACAAACACCGCATATTGCGGGGGTTGCCGGATGGTTTCCGCGATATATAGTGTTCACCAGAGATCGGGGCGGGGCTCCCGTCCTGACGCTGGTACAGGCAGACAGGGCAGGAGACGAGTCCCCCGATGGATGGTACTTTCAGAACAGCTTTTGTGCGCGAGCCGGGTGCGCTGCGACACCACCCGGCGCTGGTGCTGAACGCGGATTACAGGCCCTTGTCCTATTATCCGCTGTCGCTCTGGCCCTGGCAGGATGCGGTCAAGGCGGCGTTTCTCGATAGGGTGGACATCGTCGCCGAATATGACGAGGTGGTCCGAAGCCCCTCGATGACGCTCCGAATACCGAGCGTCGTGGTGCTCAAGGATTACGTCAAACCGCAAAAGCGCGTGGCCTTCACGCGCTTTAATCTTTTCTTGAGGGATGAATTCCGCTGCCAATACTGCGGCGCGAAGGGGGAACTGACCTTCGACCACGTGGTGCCCCGTGCGTCGGGGGGAATCACGTCCTGGGAAAATGTCGTGGCTGCCTGTGCGCCCTGCAACCTGCGCAAAGGCTCGAAAAGCCTGCGGCAAGCGGGTCTGGCCCTGCGCAAGCCGCCGCGTCAGCCGGGGGCGCAGGAGCTTCTGAACATGGGGCGCAAGTTTCCACCCAACCACCTGCACGACAGCTGGATGGACTTCCTTTACTGGGACGCCGAACTGGAGGCATAAGCCTTTCGTAATAGAGGGCAAAACCAAGACCTGCGTTGGAAAGGCGCACACGCACTGGAACCCTCGCAATTTTGGTGGCTATGGAATGACGGCAATGCAAAGATGCTGTTGAAAAAGTCGACCGGGGATTTCGTTTGAATTGATGGTCGAACGGTTTCTGCCAGGCTCTTCACACCGGAATTTGTCTGAGCTTGGCAAGTTTGCGGAGGTTCTGGACTGTTGCTGCGAGGTGGAACTCGTCCTTGGCGCCGTTTGGTCCTCTAAGGCGGAGGCGGTCGAGGCCGATAATGCGTTTGAGGTGGGCGAAGAGCATCTCTACCTTCTTTCTCGCGTAGCTGGAGGCGACATAGGCATCTGTCTTCGCGATATCCCGTGCTTTTTGGCGGGCGTCTTCATGCCTGGATCGGGCGATCTTCCGTGTCACCTGTTTCGGCGTGCATCGGGGCTTCAGCTGACACGCCGCGCAATCCTGTTTCCGGGCGTAGTATTTCTTGAAGCCATCCTTGCCGAACGCCGGGCGCCCCTTTGAGATGTTTCGCCAGTACGGCTTCAGTTCCTTACCGCCGGGACATTTGTATGCATCGATGTCGGGATCATAGTTGAACTCGGTGGCAGGAAAGGCGCCGTCCTTGCGCTCGGACTTGTCGAAGACCGGGATGTGGGGTTCGATGCCTTGCTCTTTCACAAGCCAGCCAAGCATCTCCGCCGCACCATAGGCCGTGTCTGCGGCCAGCAGCCATGGGTGTAGGTCGAAACGATCCTGTGTTCTCACCAGCATGTCGCGCACGGCACCAACTTCCGCCTGCCGTATCGGCGCAGTCGCTTCGACATCCACGATGATCGCATGGTCCAGATCGACGAGGTAGTTGGTGCTGTACGCAAAGAAGGGCCTGTCTCCGTTGGCGCCAGTCAATCGCGCGGCCGGGTCGGCGGGCGAGATCGCCTTCGGCTTTACCGGTGTCGCCGCGCCGAAGGCCGCATCATCGAGCGTGTCGAGGTATTCCTGCGTCGCCCGGTTTACCGCATCTGCTGCAGACCAGCCCGAGAAGTCCACCTTCGTATAACGGCTGGCATCAGCCTTGATGAGCGAAGCATCTGCTCCAAAGCTCTCGCCGCCGACCAGTCCCTCGGCAATGCAGCGCGCCAGTACCTGCTCGAACAGATGCCGGAAGAGGTTGCTGTCCCGGAAACGTCCGTGTCGGTTCTTAGAAAAGGTGGAGTGATCGGGCACTGCGTCCGTCAGATCGAGACGACAGAACCAGCGATACGCAAGGTTCAGATGCACCTCTTCACAGAGCCGCCGCTCAGACCGGATGCCAAAGGCGTAGCCGACGATCAGCATACGGATCATCAACTCGGGATCGACCGAGGGTCGCCCCGTCGAACTGTAGAACGGCGCGAGATGCTCACGCATGTCACCAAGCTCGACAAACCGGTCGATCGACCGCAACAGGTGATCAGCAGGAACGTGATCCTCAATGCTGAACTCGTAGAACAAAGCCCTCTGAGCAACCTGCTTCGGTCCCATCATCGCCAGATCTCCCTTGCCTCAGGGCAAGTGAATCAGCCGATCACGCAACGCTCAAGCAGAGTTTTTCAACAACATCCAAACAAAGCCGCCATTCTCCAATTATGGACGAACGTCCGCTTCAGAGAGACGTGTCCGGTTAAACCCTACCAGAAGCGTCAGCAGCACAGCCACGGTTGTTAAAGCGGATTTAAGAATTGTGGCTGAACTCGTGGCATAAACCAGTGGCACGGAAATCTCTGGCCAGCTCCAAATCATGGCCGCGATACCAAGGTTCTCGACATAATCGAACAGAGCACTGCCAACCGAAAAGGCAATGCCGAAGTGGACAAGTATTCTGTTTGGCATGCTTTGCCCAAACCAGCAGATCGTTGCGATTAAAGTCAACGCGAGCATGAATGGATAAACTGTGTCCAAAGCGATCTGGTGACTGAGATAATACGCGCGCCCTTCCACTCCCAACGCTTCGAGAAGCGTCGCCGCCTCTGCGGGGTCATAGCCGAAAGGACGCATGTCGAATGGGACGTGCCCTGAGGCCGCTTCGATATGGGCGAGCGTGACATTGATCATCAGAAAATAGACTGATGCACCTATCAGCCCTGAGACAACCGCAACTTTTCCAATATGTTTTGACAGATTTCTGTTCGTCATTTTGTAAACTCCTTGATCCGTGCCACACATGCCCTCAGACGCGGTTACCCGCATTATCATTTGATAAGGCACGCTCGGATGGATTTACGGACGTTTCTGATGCAGTCTCCCGACCTGTCAGATATGGCTTGCGCGGAGGATTTTGCGTCTGATTGGAAACGAATGCGTTTGGACAAGGGGGCGCACCTTACCCGGCAGGAACAGCCCGAAACAGACGAATTCGTTCTGTTGGAAGGGTGCTTGGTGAGCAGTATTTGTGACCAAGACGGCAAAGAAGTCTGCGTCGGGTTCTATGTGGGTCCCTGCGTTATCACCCCGAATATCGCTCGAACGCGCGACGGTGTCTCGCTCGTGTCTATTGCGGCAACGACCGATGCCCTGCTTGCAAGGATCGACAGTGATCTACTTTCAAATCGGATGATTTCATCGGAACCCATCCGAAATTGGGCCAATGGGGTTCTGCGGGACGCGCTCAGCCGCAAGGTAGATCGAGAGTGGTGCCTCGCCGCTCTTAAAGGGGCTGAGCGGCTCACTTGGTTTCGCCAGGCATTCCCCGGCTATGAAGACATCTTTCCCCATATGCTGATTGCATCCTTTTTGGGGATCACACCCGTCACAATGAGCCGTTTACGCACCAGCGACAAACACTGACAGAAAGCAGCCAATCGTGCGTCTTGCAGCGCCGGTCAAATAGGGCTCTGTGAAGACATCGCGCCTTCGCCATGGGCTGCACGAGGTGCTTGGGGTGCGCAGGTGCAACCGCGCGTTGCCTTTGGCTGGGCACGCGTTCATGCGATACATCGTGTGTTCCTCGGGTCGGGTCCCGAAGCTGTTTCCGAAAAAAGAGGTGACGTCACCTGAGTTGGGTGGACATCCTCTCCCCCGTGCAGAGCCCATGAGGCTCCGAACCTGTACCCCGAAGGGCCTGTTGAGACGCGTCTCTCATGGTCTGAACGCACATTAAGCGTCCGTAGAGAGAGGGTAGTCGCCTGGGGTGTTCCGCCAAAAGACGGAACGGGTCTCGGATCCGATGTGCAGGACACTCGGCGCGCTTGGTTAACAAACACGGAATGGATCGTGCGCTTCCCGGGACTTACCGCGACAGCTGTGCGGCTTCGCGCGCCAGTTCTTCGATGGCTTTCCAGTCGCCTTTGGCCACCAGATCCTTGGGTGCCACCCAGCTGCCGCCGCAGCACAGCACGTTGGACAGACCAAGGTAGTCCGGCGCGTTCTTCATCGAAACGCCGCCGGTCGGGCAGAACCGGACCTGCGGGATCGGTGCGCCGATGGCCTTGAGCGCGGGCGCGCCGCCATTGGCTTCGGCGGGAAAGAATTTCTGCACGGTGTAGCCGCGCTCAAGCAGTGCCATCGCCTCCGACGCGGTCGCTGCCCCCGGCAGGAGCGGCAGGTCCGCCGCCTCGCAGGCGTCGAGCAACCGGTCGGTGGCGCCGGGTGACACCCCGAACCAGGCACCAGCGGCAACAGCGTTCTGTACGTCCTCAGGGGTGAGCAGGGTGCCAGCCCCCACGACGCCGCCTTCGACCTGCGCCATTTCGCGGATCACGTCCAGCGCCGCTTCGGTGCGCAGGGTGACTTCGAGCACCGGCAAGCCCCCCGCAACAAGCGCTTCTGCCAGGGGACGGGCGACGCTCGCATCGTCCACCACCAGCACGGGGATGATCGGCGCAAGGCGGCAGAGTTTTTCGCTTTTGACACTGGCTTGAAGAGGCGTAATCATATTGTTTTCCTGTTGCTTGTGGCGCTGTCTTGATGTGATGCGTTAAACAACGACACCCGCGCCGAATTCTGCCAATCCCACGTTTTCGCGGAAGGCTGCAAAAAGCTCGCGCCCGACACCGTGACCATTGCCGCTCAGATCGGCTGTCGCCGGTTCGCGCTGGTCGAAATCTTCCGCCAGACAGTCGATCTTGCCACTGACGGCATCGACACGCAGCACATCACCATCGCGCACCCGCGCCAATGGGCCACCCTTGGCCGCTTCGGGCGAGACATGGATGGCCGAGGGCACCTTGCCCGATGCGCCGGACATGCGACCGTCGGTGACAAGAGCCACCTTCAGCCCGCGATCCTGAAGCACCGCGAGAGTGGGGGTCAGGCTGTGCAGTTCCGGCATTCCGTTGGAGCTGGGGCCCTGGAAGCGGACCACCACAACGGTGTCTTCGGTGAACTCGCCGTTTTTGAACGCGGTTTTCACGTCTTCCTGGTCGTGGAACACGCGGGCCTTGGCTTCGATCACGTGGCGTTCCGGGGCGACGGCCGAGGTTTTCATCATGCCTTTGCCCAGATTGCCTGCAAGCTGCTTGAGGCCACCCGTGGGCTGGAAGGGATCGCTTGCGGGGCGGAGGATCCTGTCGTTCTGCGTCTCGCCTGCGCCGGGGCCGTAGACCACGCGCCCGTCCGCAACTTTGGGTTCCTGCGTATAAAGGTGCAGCCCGTCACCGGCGACGGTTTTGACCTCTTCGTGCAAGAGACCGTTTTTGAGCAGTTCGCCGATCATGAAGCCCAGACCACCCGCAGCGTGGAAGTGATTCACATCGGCCAGACCATTCGGATAGACCTTGGCCATCAGCGGCGTGACCGAGGAGATGTCTTCGAAATCCTCGAGCCGCAGTTCCACACCCGCCGCCCGTGCCATCGCGGGCAGGTGCAGCACAAGGTTGGTGGAGCCGCCTGTGGCCATGAGGCCGACGATGCCGTTCACAAACGCTTTCTCATCGAGCACGTCGCAGACTGGGCGGTAGTCGTTGCCAAGCTGGGTGATCTCGAGCGCGCGTTCCGTGCCTGCCACTGTCAGCGCTTCGCGCAGCGGGGTGCCCGGATTGACAAAGCTGCTGCCGGGCAGGTGCAGGCCCATGAATTCCATCAGCATCTGGTTGGAATTTGCGGTGCCGTAGAAAGTGCAGGTGCCGGGGCTGTGGTAAGAGGCCATTTCGGCCTTCATCAGCTCATCGCGGCCCACTTCACCGGCAGCGAATTTCTGGCGGACTTTGGCCTTTTCATCGTTCGGCAGACCAGAGCGCATGGGGCCAGCGGGAATAAAGATGCCCGGCAGGTAACCGAAGGTTCCAGCCGCAATCACGAGGCCCGGCACGATCTTGTCGCAGACACCGAGATAGAGCGCGGAATCGAACGTGTTGTGGCTGAGCGCCACCCCGGCGGCCAGCGCGATCACGTCGCGCGAGAAAAGCGACAGTTCCATCCCGACCTGACCCTGTGTGACGCCGTCGCACATGGCGGGCACGCCGCCTGCGACCTGTGCCGTCCCACCGGCAGCGCGGGCTGCGTTGCGGATGATGTCGGGGTATTTCTCGAACGGCTGGTGCGCCGACAGCATGTCATTATAGGCGGTGACGATGCCGATATTCGGGCTGCGTTCAGTTGCCAGCTTGTCCTGATCCTGACCCATAGCCGCATAGGCATGGGCCTGGTTTCCGCAGCTCAGATGGGCGCGACGCGGGCCTTCCGCAGCGGCCTGGCGCATCCGGTCCATGTAACGGCCGCGGGAGGTCTCAGAGCGTTCCTGAACACGCTCTGTCACCCGTTTGATCGTGTCGTTCAGCGAGTGTGCCATTTTGCCTCCGCGCAAGATCAGCCATTTCCTTAGGGGTCATGTAGTGAAGTTAGCGCTAACAGTAAACCCCTCCCTGTGCCAGACCTCAGCGGCGGCAAAACAGCAGAATTGCCGTAAATTGTACCGTTTTCGCCCAGATACGGTCGATTTGCCGGGGCAGGTTGTACCGTGAGGACAAGAGCACGCGTCCCGGAGAAGGAGGCAAAAATGGGTATCCTGACAAAAACGCTGCTTGGCGTGATTCTGGCGTTTTCGCTGACCGCCTGTGGCAGTGCGCCGACGGCCAGCCGGTTTGCCACGCCCGACGACACGATGGTGGGGCAGGCTCCGCCGGATGTGTGGGTCGAGAGTTTTACCGTGTCGGTGCCGCGTTCGCTCAAGGTCAATGAGCGCAACCTGTATTATCCGCGTGGCGATATCGTCTGGCGCGGCGAGCCGCGTGGTGACCGTCATGCCCAGGTCAAAGCGATCTTCGAAGCGGGCCTGCGCCGGGCTACGCCGCGTGTGAGCGGTGCCACGGCTGTCCGTATGGATGTGCAGGTTCTGCGGTTCCACGCGCTGTCGGAGAAAGCGCGCTACACGGTGGGCGGGGTGCACGATATCGATTTCCGCTACCGGCTTGTGGATATTGCCACCGGTCAGCAGATCGGGCCGACCAAAGAGGTCAATGCCGATCTCGACGCGTTGGCCGGACAGGCGGCAATGGCCGCCGAGGGGCGTGGTGACACTCAGAAGGCGCGGATCACTGCCCATCTTGAACGGGTGTTCGTCGAAGAGCTGACGCGCCCGGGTGGCCATGTGACGGCAAAGCTGGGGCTTTTGCAGCAGATCAACGATCTATGACATCACCGATCGGGCTTTCCCCTTTGGAGCGAGGGGCGTAAAGGGGGCGGTATGACACCGTCCCCTTTGCCCGTTCTCCGACTCAAACCCAAGACCAAGCCGCAGGCGATCCGGCGCGGCTATCCCTGGGTCTATGCCAACGAGGTCGTCACCGACCGCCGCACCCGTGCGATGTCGCCGGGAACGATCGCGCTGCTGGAGGACGCGGACCGCAGTCCCCTGGCCCTTGTCGGGGTGAACCCGAACTCCAAGATCATCGGCCGCGTGCTGGACGGACCCGACGCGGCACATCCGGATCAGGCGTGGTTTGCAGCTCGGTTGCGCAAGGCTCTGTCGTTGCGGGAGCGGCTGTTCCCGACTCCGTTCTATCGTCTGGTCCATGCGGAAGCGGATGGGTTGCCCGGGGTGATCATCGACCGGTTCGGTGACATTGCCGTGGTGCAGCCCAACGCCGCGTGGGCCGATGCCCTGCTGGCCGACCTGGCGGCGGCGCTTGCCGAGGTGACGGGTGTGACCACGATCCTGAAGAATGCAGGCGGGCGCGGGCGCGCGCTTGAAGGGCTGGACGATGTTGACGCGGTGCTTCTGGGCGCCGCGCCGTCGGCGCCGGTTCCGGTGGAGATGAACGGTGCCACCTACATGGCCGATCTGATGGGAGGCCAGAAGACCGGTCTGTTCTTCGACCAGCGCCCGAACCATGCCTTTGCGTCCGGTCTGGCACAGGATGCGCGGGTGCTCGATGTGTTTTCCCATGTCGGAGGCTTCGGCCTTGCCGCGCTGGCGGGAGGCGCGGTGTCGGCACAGTGTGTCGATGGGTCTGAGGCCGCGCTCGATCTGGCTGAGCAAGGGGCCGCGCGGATGGGAGCGGCGGACAAGCTGACCACCACCAAGGGCGATGCCTTTGAAGTTCTGACCGCGCTTGGCGAAGAGACTGCGACGTTCGATCTGGTCGTCTGCGACCCGCCTGCCTTTGCGCCCTCCCACAAAGCGCGAGAGGCAGGGCTGCGCGCCTATGAGCGGGTGGCGCGTCTGGCCGCGCCGCTGGTGGCCGAGGACGGGTATCTCGTTCTGTGCTCCTGTTCGCACGCGGCAGACCTGTCGGCTTTCACCGGCGCATGTCTGCGTGGCATCGGCCGGGCTGGGCGTCGGGCGCAGCTGATCCACACCGGGCAGGCAGGGCCGGATCATCCGCTTCTGCCGCAGCTGGCAGAATCGGGATACCTTAAAGCGCTGTTCTTCCGGCTGTGAAGGTCTGCCTCGACACCTGCGTTCTGTATCCGACGGTGATGCGCGAAGTGTTGCTGGGCGTTGCAGCGCAGGGTCTGTTCGAGCCGATCTGGTCCGAGCGCATCCTCGGGGAATGGTCCCGTGCGGCGGCCAAGCTGGGGCCAGCCGGTCAGGTGCAGGCGGATGCCGAGATTGCCATGGTCACCGCCCGCTGGCCGCGCGCCAAGGTCACGCCACAGGCGGGCCTGCTGGACCGGTTGTGGTTGCCGGACGCCAATGACGTGCATGTGCTGGCTGCGGCCATCGCAGGTCATGCTGATGTCATCATCACGGTCAATGCCAAGGATTTTCCGCGCAATATTCTGGCGGAAGAAGGGCTGTCCCGATCCGACCCGGATGCGTTTCTTGTCGGGCTCCATGCCAGTGCGCCGGACGCCGTGGCCCGTGCCGTGGCATTGGTGCATGAGGAAGCCAACCGCCGGTCCGGCGAGGTGTGGGATCTGCGCAAGCTGATGAAGAAGGCCCGCCTGCCGCGCCTTGGCAAAGCACTTACCGCCGACGGCCGCGATTATTCGCAGAATAATCGGGCACCCGTTTAGGATTTGTTAATGCGTGGATGAAGACAGGCGCGGGGCCGCGATGCTCAGCGCAGGTACTCCATCGGATCGACGCTGTCGAAGCCTTTGCGCACTTCGAAATGCACCCGAGCCGGATCGAAATCGGCCACCTTCGCAATGGATTGACCGCGGCTCACCGCGTCGCCCTTGCCGACCGAGATGTTGTCCACATGGGTGTAGACCGTCAGCAGGTTGTCCGGGTGACGGATCACAAGAATGTTGATCCCGTCGGTGTTGCGGGTGATCGCCGCCACTTGGCCGCTGGCCGCAGCCTTGACCGTGGTGCCCACCGATGCGCCGATGTCGATGCCGTCGTTCCGGCCCTTGGCGTATTCCCTGATAATACTGCCCTGTACCGGGAAGGACATGGCAGCGTCCGGGGCGCTTGCTGCGGTCTGGCTGCCGACATTGGCAACGGGTGCGCTGGGGGCAGAGGGGGCTGCGGCTGCCGGGGCCGTGTTTTCGTCGGGCAGAGGTTGCGAGGCAGACGGCGGCTCGGGGGTGGGGGAGCCGGTTCCCGGCGGGCGGGGCGTGTCCTCGACCGGTGGCGCGGCCTGCGTGACCACGGGGATCAGCAGGAACTGGCCTTCGCGCAGGGTGAAGTTGCTGTCGAGCCCGTTCCATTCGGCCAACGACCGTACGGATACGTTGTAGAGCCGGGAAATCGTGAACGCCGTCTCGCCGCGCTTGACCTGGTGGCGGATCGGCTCGGTGCCGGTCTGTGGGGTTGGCCGGGGCGTCGATGGTGTCGGGGCCGAGCGGTCGATGGCATCGCTGGCCAGAGTGGTGATGTCGATCTCGGACGCGGGCCGGATCGGCCCGGTGCTGATTGCGCCCGTCGCCGGGGACGGTTCAGTCACGCGGCGGGGCAGGGCAATGATCTCGCCCGCGCGCAGCGGATCACCGGTCTGGATGCCGTTGTAGCGCGCCAGTTCGTCGGCGGGCAGGCCGACGCGCGCTGCGAGTTTGGCGAGCGTGTCGCCGCGCTGCGCGACAGCGACCTGGTAATTGGGGTAGGAAATCACGCCGCGATTGTCAGGATCCGGGCGCGGAGCCGTTGCGGCGCGGGCGGCATCAGCGGTGTTGAAACCACCGTTGAGTTTGCCGCGCAGATCAAGATCGAGCGGTTCGGAACAGGCGGCCAGCAGAGCCAGAAGAGACAGGCTGGTGCCAACTCGGAAACCGGAACCGCGAAAAATCGTGCAAGTGCCCATATCGATATCCTCAGATGCGCCGGTTGTGCCCCGGTCGTCATGTGGCGCAGTATGCCCGGTTTAGCCGTCGCGGGCCACCCCTTCGACCAGAGGGACGAACCGAACCGGCCTCAATTCGTCGTAATCGAGCCCGCTTTCCGTGCGCCGGACCCGGATCAGATGCTGTACGGCATCCGACTGACCCACGGGAAGAACCATGATTCCCCCCACCTTGAGCTGCGCCAGAAGCGGCCCCGGCGGATCTTCTGCGGCGGCGGTGACGAGGATGCGGTCAAACGGCGCCTGATCCGGCAGTCCGAAACTGCCATCGGCGGTGAAGGCGGTCACATTCGTCAGGCCAAGCTGGTCGAACACCTCGCGCGCCTCGCGGACGAGGCGGGGGTGGCGGTCCACAGTGTAGACCCGTCGGGCCAGCTGGCTCAGGATCGCGGCCTGATAGCCCGACCCGGTGCCCACTTCGAGCACGGTGTCGCGCGGCGTGACCTCGAGCGCCTGCGTCATCAGACCCACCACGGAGGGCTGGCTGATCGTCTGGCCGCAGGCGATGGGGAGCGGCATGTCCTCATAGGCGCGTTCGGCGAAATAGCCGCGAATAAAGGGCGCGCGGTCGATCTGCTCCATCGCGGTCAATACGGCGGCGTTGGTCACGCCACGCGACCGCAGGGCATAAAGGAACTGCATCTTGCGTTCCGCGTCATCCATCAGTGAAAGGCGTCCTGCATGGCGCGCAGCTGGTCGGTGGCGGTCAGGTCGGCGCGCATCGGCGTGACGCTGATAAAGCCCGCGAGGTTTTCCGAGGCATCGCTTCCGGGAGCCGTGGGCGCACGCTGGTCGCCACCCTTGATCCAGAGAAACCGGCGGCCCGAAGGCGAATTGTGCGGCTCGACCGAAAACCGGGTGCCCTGACGGATGCCCTGCGGCGTGATCCGCGTGCCTTTGACGGCGGCAGCGGGGACCGGCGGAAAGTTCACATTGTAGAACAGGCGGTAGCCGCCGTTCTGGTCCTTCGGATCATGGGCGATAATCCGCCGGATCACCTCGGTCCCGTGCAGGCGGGCGGCCTCGAACGGGTCAATCGCCTGTGCATTGTCGGGGCCATAGTATTGTGAGAGCGCAATTGCAGGGATGCCCTGAAGCGCGGCTTCCATGGCGCCGCCCAGCGTGCCGGAGTAGAGCGCGTTCTCGGCCGAGTTATTGCCCCGGTTCACGCCCGAGAGCACCAGATCGGGACGCGTGTCGGACAGGACCTCGTGCAGACCGGCCAGAACGCAATCCGCCGGGCTGCCCTCGGCGGCATACCGGCGCGGACCCATTTCGCTGATCATCATCGGGTGGGTATAGCTGATGCAATGTCCGACGCCGGATTGTTCAAAGGCGGGGGCGACCGTCCAGACCTCGCCGCCCGGTCCGGCCAGTTGTTCGGCAATCTCGCTGAGGACCCTGAGGCCCGGTGCGTTGATCCCGTCGTCATTGGTGATGAGTATGCGCATCTGCTCTGCCTTGCTTTGGTCCTGAATAGGCCAAGCCCCGCCCTGCGGCAAGCTTCCGCCGGTTTTCACGCGGTGTGGATTTTGCGTTGACGCAAAATCGCGGATGCGGGGACGCATCCGCCTGCCCGGATCAATTGGCCAGGATTTCGGGCAGGAGCCGCGCCGCTTCGTCGGCGGGCAGCGCCAGCGCGCTGCGGTCTTCGCCCGGGAAGAACCGCGCCCGGACGTGGGTGGCCATCGGCTTGGGCGTCAGGATTTTGACCTTCGGTCCAATCGAGGCGGTTTCCGCCTGCCAGGACCGCGCAAGGTGGATCTGCGCAGCCTTCGTGGTGCCGTAATGACCGAAGAACTTTTCTCCCCCATGCGGGTCGTCGAAGAACACCGCGCTGCCCTCGCGTTTCAGCAGCGGCGCGATATAGGGCACGAGGTGGGACATCGCATCGAGATTGATCGATACCGATTTCTTCCAGTCTTTCTGGTCGAGGTGATCCACGGGTGAGAGCGGTCCGGCATGGATCGCGGTATGGACCCAGAGGCTGATCTGACCCCAGCGGTCATGCACCGAGCGGCAGAGCTGTGCCATCGCATCGGGTTTGGTGACATCCATCGGCGCAAGCGTGGCGCTGCCTCCCTTGGACTGGATGCGGTCATCCAGCTCTTCCAGCCCGCCCACGGTGCGCGCGACGGCGATGATGTGATGCGTGTCGGCCAGCGCCTCTGCCAATGCAAAGCCGAGACCACGGGAGGCGCCGGTGACCAGCGCGAGGGGGCGAGATGTGTCCGTCATGTCGTGTCACTTGCCTTTTTGTCGCTCCGCCCGCAAGGGGGCAGTGCTTGACTCAATGCTGCATTTGCAGAATTAACAGGGCAAATGACAGTCACACGAGGGACAATCGCCATGACATTGACGCAAGCCGCCTTGGGCAAGACCACATTATTCCGTCAGGCGCTGCTCGCGCTCGGCGGTGCAGCCTTCATCGCAGCGGCAGCGCAGGTGAGCATCGGCTGGCCTGTCCCGATCACCCTGCAGACGCTGGCGATCCTGATGGTCGGGCTGACCTTCGGCTCGCGCCTCGCGCTGGCGACGATGATCGCGTATCTGGGCTACGGCGCGATGGGTCTGCCCGTCTTCGCCAATGGCGGCTCCGTTGCATCCCTGGTGGGGCCGACCGCAGGCTTCCTCTACGGCTTTGTTGCGATGGCCTGGCTCGCCGGTCTGGCGGTTGAGAAAGGCATCGCACGCGGCGTGGTGTCCACCGCGCTTGTCGGCATCGCGCTGTCGGCGATGATCTACATCCCAGGCCTTGCCTGGCCGGCAGCGATGCTTGGCAAGACCATGCCGGAGCTTTGGGCGGGCTGGATGGCACCGTTCCTTCTGGGTGACGCGATCAAGGCCGTGATTGCCGCGCTGCTCGTCACCGGCGCGTGGAAAGTGCTTTCGGGTCGCAACGCCTGATCTATTTTACCAAGCGGTAAAAAAGCCCCCGTCGAGAGATCGGCGGGGGTTTTCTTTTTGGAGGCCGGGGTGGGGGCGCTGCCCCCGTCGCGCACGCGCGACTCCCCCGAGGTATTTGTGAAACAGAGAAGATCAGGAGTTGGGCGCGGGCATGGTCAGCCAATGCGCATTGCCACTCCGGGCCAGCGCGACGCGGCCCTCTTCGATGGCGACGACGGTCTGGCCGTTCACGGTATCGCCGCGCGACACGGTTTCCGTTTTGCCGCCGCGCAGCTTGAGGAGGGCCTGAGGGTCGGACTGCGGTCCGAAGGTGCCGAGCAGGATGATGGCGCCGCCAAGGTCATTGGTGGTTTCGGTCGCCTGTCGGGCAACCTGGGGAGGGGTGGTTTCTTGTGCCATGACTCACGGGTCTGTTGTCTCGCTGACCCGCCACATGGGCGCGATTGCGGGCAAAGAACAGGGGGCGCGTCGTGACTGCGCGGATGGTTGCCGAGGGTTACTCGGCGGCTTTCATCTGGAAGCCTTTTTCGACCATGTCCGACGGTTTCACCGGGTATTCGCCCGAGAAACAGGCGTCGCAATACTGCGGTGACCTGGCGTCGCGGCCCGAGGCTTCGCCAACGGCGCGGTAAAGGCCGTCGAGCGAGATGAACTTGAGGCTGTCGACACCGAGATGGTCGCGCATTTCCTCTTCCGACATGGTGGCCGCGAGCAGCTTTTCGCGCTGCGGCGTGTCCACGCCGTAGAAGCAGGGCCATGCGGTGGGTGGGGAGGCGATGCGGAAATGCACCTCTGCGGCACCGGCATCGAGGATCATTTCCTTGATCTTGCGGCTGGTGGTGCCGCGCACCACGCTGTCATCGACGAGGATCACCCGCTTGCCCTTGATCAGCGCGCGGTTGACGTTGAGCTTGAGGCGGACACCCATGTTGCGGATCTGCTCGGTCGGCTCGATGAAGGTGCGGCCCATATACTGGTTGCGGATGATGCCCATGCCGTAAGGAATGCCGGATTCGTGGGCATAGCCGATGGCGGCAGGGGTGCCGCTGTCGGGCACCGGGCAGACCAGATCGGCCTCGACCGGGGCTTCGCGGGCCAGTTCCACACCGATCTGGCGGCGGGTCTCATAGACCGAGCGGTCGCCGATGATGCTGTCCGGGCGCGAGAAGTAGACATGTTCGAAAATGCAGAAGCGCGACTTCTGAGGGCGGAAGGGACGGATCGATTCCACACCCTTGTCGGCAGTGATCACCACCATTTCGCCCGGATCGATCTCGCGCACGTATTCTGCGCCGATGATGTCTAGCGCACAGGTTTCCGAGCTGAGCGCCCAGCCATCGCCGATCCTGCCGAGCACCAGCGGACGCACGCCCAGCGGGTCGCGGACGCCGATCAGCTTGGTGCGGGTCATGGCCACAACCGAGAACGCGCCTTCGACGCGGCGCAGCGCGTCTTCCATGCGTTCGGGGATGTTGCGCTGAAGCGAGCGGGCCATCAGATGGATGATGCATTCGCTGTCGCTGGAGCTCTGGAAGATTGAGCCGCGGTCGATCAGTTCGCGGCGCAGGGCCTCGGCATTGGTGATGTTGCCGTTATGGGCAATCGCCGCGCCCCCCATGGAAAACTCGCCGAAGAAGGGCTGCACGTCGCGGATCTGGGTCTGGCCTTTGGATCCGGCGGTCGAGTAGCGCACATGGCCGATGGCGAGATCGCCGGGCAGGGTTTCCATCAGCTTCTGGCTGGTGAAATTGTCGCGCACATAGCCGAAGCGGCGGGCGCTGTTGAAGCCGTGGTCGGGGTGGTAGCTGACGATCCCGCCCGCTTCCTGACCGCGATGCTGAAGCGCGTGCAGACCAAGCGCCACGAAATTCGCCGCGTCGGTCACACCGACAACGCCGAAAATTCCGCATTCTTCCTTGAGCTTATCGTCGTCAAACGGATGAGCGGGGGGCATCTGGGTGTCGGACAAATCGGGACTCCGAATCCGTGGCAGCAGAGTTCGGGTTCCTCATAGGGGGTTGTTACACGGCTGTCACGCAAGGATGCGGAAATCTGAAGGCATTGTGACCGGAACGCCCCTTGGTTTTCAGATGACCCGGAGACCGGAGAAACCGGAACGGTTTTTCGGAAACCGGGTCGTCGATTGCCCCGGGACAATCGAATGGTCGTGGATCAGCCGAGCGGTGGGGTCCGGCGGGTCGGTCCGCGTCGGGTGTCGTCTACCGGCGATCCCAGCAATTCATGGGCCTTGCAGCTGCGCAGATGGCGGCCGCGCGCCATGTAGAAAGCGGTGTCGATTGAACCGTCGGCGCGGTAGCGGATGTCGTTGGAACGGGTCATGTCGGGTTTCCTTTCGATCTGTGGTGTCATCGTGACATGGCCCGCTGGAGTGCGCTTGAAGAAGGTCTTTAGAGACCTTTGGGATTTTCCGGTGATTTGCCCGAGACGCGGAAAAAGTCTTGAGAAACCGTGGGACAGCGCGCAGCATGATCGGATGAAATACGCCTTTGCGACATGTGTGCTCGACACCGACGCCCATGCGCTCATACGGGACGGAGAGCCTGTTCACGTTGAGCCACAGGTGTTTGACCTCCTGCATGTGCTGGTGGAGTCCGGCGGCGATCTGTTGAGCTATGACCAGCTGGTCGAACGGATCTGGCAGGGCCGGCATGTGTCGGATGCGACGATTTCCGCACGGATCAGCGCGGCGCGTTCGGCTGTGGGCGACAGCGGGCAGCGGCAGGAGGTGATTCAGACGGTGGCGCGCTGCGGGATCCGTTTGGTGGTGCCGGTTTCCGGACAGAGCCGACCGGCCCGTGCAGAGCGGTCGCTGTCGCAGGTCGTTCGCATGAGCGCGTCCGAGGACGGAACGGTTCTGGCTTGGTCGGAGATCGGAGATGGTCCGGCGCTTGTGCGGGCGGGGCACTGGCTGACCCATCTCGACAAGGATCTCACCAGTTCGATCTGGGGTCCTTGGATCACCCGTCTGTCAGAGGCGCGGACCCTCGTGCGCTACGATCCGCGCGGAACCGGCATGTCATCGCGCGACTGTGGAGAGATCACTGTCGGCAATGCGGTGACGGACCTCAAGACGGTTGTGGATGCCGCAGGGCATGATCGATTCGACATTCTCGCCTCGTCGCAGAGCGCAGCTGTCGCGTTTCATTTTGCGGCGAGATACCCGGAACGCGTCAGGCGGATTGTCACTGTCGGGGCGTTCATTCAGGGGTCACGGGTCCGCGAACCATCGTCCGGTTCGGCCCTGACCGAAGCTCTTGGTGTGATGATCCGCAATGGCTGGGGGCAGCCGGACAGCGGGTATCTGCGGTCTTTGGGAACGCTGTTCATGCCTAGCGCATCGGAAGACGAACTGTCGGAAATCCTTGATCTACAGGCGGCGTCGGCAAGTGCGGAGCGGGCGATCGAAATCCGGGAATGCTGTTCGCGCTATGACGAGGTTGCGGTTCTGAAGAATGTCAGCGCGCCGGTGCTGGTTGCCCATGCGGCGCGGGATAGTATTCATCCGTTCAGCCAGGCCCAGCTGATCGCGGCGCATCTGCCGAATGCGCGGCTGCTGCAACTGGACACGGCGAACCATCTCATTTCGCCGCGTGATCCGGCGTTCGACGTTCTGTTTGATGAGATCGACGCGTTTCTGACGTGATCAGGCGTCGTTTGCGTCCGGAGCGTCGCAGACACCGACCAGCGCCTCGTACTGGGCGGTGATCCACCCCAGGGCCTGTTCGGGGTTCTGGTCTTCGATCTGGCCGGTGAAACGGCCGAACACGACGGCGGAACGGCTGTCATCGATCATGGCGATGTCCTGCGAGGTGATCACCACTTCGTAGACGAAGAAGGCGATTGCCACGAGCAGGATGCCGCGCGCCACGCCAAAGAGAAACCCAAGGGCCTGATCGAGGCCACCCAATGCAGAGCGCTGCACCAGCGTCGAAAAGAGCGGGGTAAAGAAAGACATGATGACGAGTGCGATGGTGAAGACGGCGGCGAAGCCTCCGATCACGCTGAGTTCGCAACTGCCGGTCATGAATTCGCCAATGACCGGGATTTCCGTCATGAGCGGGCGCAGCTGCGGGCCGAACATGAAACCCAGTACGGCGGCGGCGATCCAGCCGAGGATGGCCATGGCCTCGCGCACAACTCCGCGGGAATAGGCCAGAAGCGCAGACAGAACGATGACGACGGCCACAACGCCGTCAATAATGGTGAACCCTTCCATCGGTCCTGGCCCTTCTTTTCCATCGGATGGCGCTAACCTGCGCCGAACACATCACCAACAAAGCTGGCCAAAGCGTCGATCTCGGTGGTGCGAATCCCGTCGCGGGTCACCGAATTTCCACCCTTTGGCACTATCGCGGCGGTAAAACCAAGTTTTTCCGCCTCTTTCAACCGGTTTTCGGTCTGACCCACCGGACGCAGCGCGCCGGAGAGGCTGATTTCACCGAATACCACGGTTTCGGCGGGCAGGGCCACGTCTTCGCGCGCCGAGAGCAGCGCGGCGGCAACGGCAAGGTCGGCGGCGGGTTCGCTGACTTTCATGCCGCCTGCGACATTGAGATAGACATCCATACCGGCAAAGGGAATCCCGCAGCGCGCTTCCAGAACGGCAAGGATCATCGCAAGGCGGCCACCATCCCATCCAACCACGGTGCGGCGGGGCTGGCTGTGTGGAGTGGGCGCGACAAGGGCCTGAAACTCGACCAGAACCGGACGCGTGCCTTCGATCCCGGCAAAAACGGCAGAGCCGGGAGAGGGATCACCGCGTTCCGACAGGAACAGGGCAGAGGGGTTCGCCACCTCGGCCAGACCTGCGCCTGTCATTTCGAACACGCCGATTTCATCGGCCGGGCCGAAGCGGTTCTTGACCGCGCGCAGGATCCGGAACTGGTGGCCGCGTTCGCCTTCGAAATAGAGCACCGTGTCGACCATGTGTTCGACCACGCGGGGACCGGCGATCTGGCCTTCCTTGGTGACGTGACCGACCATGACCACGGATGTTCCGCGCCGTTTGGCAAAGCTGGTCAGCTCGTGTGCCGAGGCGCGCACCTGCGCCACGCTGCCGGGGGCCGAGGCCACGTTGTCGGCCCACATGGTCTGGATCGAGTCGATGATGGCGAGATCGGGCTTTTCGGTTTCCAGCGTCGTCAGGATGTCGCGCAGGTTGGTCTCTGTTGCCAGTTTCACTGGAGCATCGCGCAGGCCCAGCCGACCGGCGCGCATCCGTACCTGGGCGCTGGCTTCTTCGCCGGAGATGTAGATCACTTTGAGGCCCGCATTGGCGAAGGCCGCTGCTGCCTGCAGAAGGAGTGTCGATTTCCCGATGCCCGGGTCGCCGCCGACCAGCAGGGCAGAGGCGGGGACAAGCCCGCCGCCCAGTACGCGGTCCAGTTCGGTCAGGTTCGACGTGGTCCGGGGGGGCGGGGCTTCGGTGCCCGAGAGGTCGCTGAGGGGCAAGGACCGGCCCTTGGAGGCGCCAAGCGTCTTGGCTGCCGGGCCGGTTGCCAGCGGCACCTCTTCGACGATCGAATTCCATTCGCCGCAGGGATCACAGCGCCCCGACCACTTGGTTGTGGTGTTGCCGCAGGACTGACAGACAAAATTCGCCGATGGTTTCGCCATGCTGCCGCTTGTGGCCCAAGCTGCGCGGGCCTGCAAGCGGCGGTTGCGCAGGGCAGGTTATTCGGCGGCGCGCCGCGCCAGAAGCGCCACGATCCGATTGTCGTCATTGGCGGGCAGGTCTGGCGGTTCGTCCCACTGGTCCGACGGCTCTTGCAGGGATTGAGGCCTGCGCGCGGGGATCTGTGGCGTGTCCTCAGCGCTGTGCAGCTCGGGCAGAAGTTCGGCCAGCTCTTCGTTCAGACGGCTCAACTGGGCCTGCGCCACGGTTTCCTCGAGTTCGACCCGGTCGATCCAGACACGCATTTCTGCGGCGGTCGCCTTGGCGGCGTCGAGGCGGGTGTTGAATTCCTCGATCTCCTGCTGTCGCTGGATCAGGAAGTCGCGGGCCCGCGCAACGCTGCCGTCTGAATATGTGTCCGCAAGATCGCGCGAGATGTGACTCATCTGGCTGGCGATCTCGAGAACGGAGGGTTCCAGTTCCGCCAGATCCGGATGATCCCGGAGATAGGCCATGCGTTCGCGGACCGAATCAAATTCCGATTTCAGTTTGAACACGCCATCCCGGTCGGCGGCATGGGAGGCACGATAGGCGCGGGCCACGTCCTCCATGCCAATGTGAAAGCGCCGATGAGAGGTCTCCAGCGCCATGATCCGCGCATTGGCGGGCAGGAATGCCATGAGACCGAGCAGAAGAGCTGTCACCCCGATCTGTACCACCCATCCGGCCTGCGGATAGGCGACACCCCCAAATGTAGCGGTCATGTCCAGCCACGGCGCGTAACCAAAGGCGCAGGCCATCGTATACGCCAGCAGGCCGAGCCCCAGAACAGCCACCGCCGCAAACATCAGGCGTTGCATCAGCCACCCCGTGGCAACCACGAGCGAGCGCATCGCACCAATCATCGATAAACCCCCAAAACCACCTAAACTGTTGGCAACATCGGCAACTTTATGCCGAACTGGTCTCAGGACATACTGTTTTTTAACGATTTTTCGGACTCGCCCTCGAGGCGTGATCAATCAAGGCGGAAATGTGGCATTGTTTCCGAAGAGTGATCAATCGGCAGAGTTTGTTTCCGTATCTTTCGGCTCTGCGATCATGACGAGCAAAGACGCCACGATGCAGGCCGTGAAAAGATAAAGCCCCCAGGCCGTTTCGATGCGCCCGATGCCAATGCCTTTGACGATGGTGATATACAGCGCGATCAGGAAGATGTCGGCCATCGCCAGTTTGCCCAGTATCGCCAGAACGGGCAGGGTGCGGCGGCTGAGCAGTCCGAACTGGACGAGCGCGACGCCGACGGTCTTCACATAAGGCGCGACCAGCGCAAAGAGCGTCACGACGAGGGCGAGAAAGATATCCTCGGCCCAGAGCGCCTGCACCCCTGTCAGAACGCTGATTTCACTCAGTCCGAAGAGCGGCAGCAACCCCGCGCGCATGAGCGGCGCGGCCCAGGCCACCGGGTAGAGCACCAGCAGCGAGAGGTTGATCCATCTGAGCACCTGCATCCGTCAGATACGCGTTGCGGCCCAAAGGCCGAGAAAGGCCAGCGCTCCGAAAACATGCACGACATCGATCCAGCGCCAGCGGCGCGCCGGTATGAGGAGACTCAGCGCGAAGATGCTTGAGGCTACGATTGGCAGGGTCATGCCTCCGCCCATGGCCTGCACGCGGGCGATGTCGGCGTAGAACGGCAGGGTTTGCAGGTTCAGCGCCGGTGCAAATGTCGCAAAGACGGCTGCCGCGCAGATCAGCAGGGTTGCCAGCGCAGGCAGACGCGCCGCGCCACGTCCGACGATCACCCGCAGCACAGCCAGCAGTCCCAGCAGTTCGAAGAACAGGAAGCGCTGGGCGAAGATGAAGGCCAGAAGGACGGGGGAGGGTTCGAAGAAGCTCATGACCCTGTTGCCGTTACCGGTCGATGTAGCGGCGGGCGTAGCGGGTGCCGAGCGACGTCAGGATTTCGTACCCGATGGTGCCAGCGGCGTCGGCTAGAGTATCGACCGATTGGTGCGCCCCCAACAGTTCCACCGTTTCGGGCATGTCCTTGACCTGACCGACATCGACACCGATCAGGTCCATGGAAATGCGACCAACGATCTTGCAGCGGGTTTCACCGGCCCAGACGTGGGCTTTCGGCCCCATGGCGCGGATGATGCCATCGGCATAGCCCGCCGAGATCGTGGCGATCCGACTGGGCACGCGGGCGACCCAGCTGTTGCCGTAACCGACGGATTCGCCGGGGTTCACGTCGCGCACCTGAATGACCGGGATCGCAAGAGATACGACAGGCCGCGCATCGACAAAAGGCAATCCGCCGTAAAGACCGATGCCCGGGCGCGTCATGTCAAAATGGTAGTCGGGGCCAAGCAGCGTGCCGCCCGTCGCTGACAGAGAACGCGGAACATCGAGGCCGTCGGTCATCTGGCGAAAGGTCTGGAGCTGGAACTCGTTCATTCCATGTCCGGCCTCATCGGCGCAGGCCAGATGGCTCATCACCAGAACCGGGTTCTGGCTCAGGGCAATGTCGCGCAGGGCGGACCATTCGGCGGGTTCCATCCCCAGACGGTTCATGCCGCTGTCGAGCTGGATACCGAACGGATGGCCGGGCAGGGCCTCGACATGGCGCAGCATCTGGTCGATGGAGTTGATCATCGGGACCAGATTGGCCTGTCGCAGAAGCGCTGCATCGCCTTCCATATGGCCGCCAAAGACGCAGATGGTTGGGCCCGGTCCAAGTGCCTCGCGGACGGTCACGCCTTCTTCGGCCTGAGCGACGAAAAACGTGCGCGCGCCTTCTTCTGCCAGTGCCCTGGATACGGTTGCCGCTCCGAGGCCATAGGCGTTTGCCTTCACCACGGCGGCGGTCTCGCCCGCGTTCATAGCTGCGAGTGCCCGCCAGTTGGCGCAAATCGCACCCAGATCAATCGTTAATACTGCCTGTGCCATGCGCGGTGTTTGTGCGTGTCTGCGCGGTGGGTCAAGATGGAAAACCCTCGCGCAGTGCTTTGGCTCTGAAGTGCGGCGGAATTGGTAACGCGATGGCGCGCCGCTTTACATCTCGTCCGCGCCCTGCTGCCACGGTTTGATGAGGTTACCGAAGCGGGTGAAGCGGCCTTCGAAGCTGAGTTCCACCGTCCCGATGGGGCCGTGGCGCTGCTTGCCGATGATCACCTCGGCGCGGCCGTGCAGCCGTTCCATTTCTTCCTGCCACGCGGCCATCTTTTCGAGATCGTGCTCGCCGGGTTTTTCGCGCTCCTTGTAGTATTCCTCGCGGAACACAAACATCACCACGTCGGCGTCCTGTTCGATGGAGCCGGATTCACGCAGGTCCGACAGCTGGGGACGTTTGTCGTCGCGGCTTTCCACCTGACGCGACAGCTGCGACAGCGCGATCACCGGAATGTCGAGCTCCTTGGCGATGGCCTTGAGGCCCTGCGAAATCTCGGAGATCTCGTTTACCCGGTTGTCACCCTTGCCAGTGCCTTTGACCAGCTGGAGGTAGTCGATGATCAGCACGTCGAGCCCGTGTGTCCGCTTCAGACGGCGGGCGCGGGCGGCCAACTGGCTGATCGGCAGGGCGGGCGTGTCGTCGATGAAAAGAGGGCAGGCCTCGAGCGATTTGGCAGCATCGACAAAACGGCGGAATTCGGTTTCCGTCATGTCGCCGCGGCGGATCTGCTCCGACGGCACTTCGGCCGCTTCTGACAGAATCCGCGCGGCCAACTGCTCGGCGCTCATTTCGAGAGAGTAGAAGCCCACAACACCGCCTTCGACCGTGCCTTCGGTTCCGTCCGGTCGGGTGCCTTTGCGATAGGCTTTGGCAATGTTGAACGCGATGTTGGTGGCCAGCGAGGTTTTCCCCATCGAGGGGCGTCCGGCAAGGATCAGCAGGTCGGACTTGTGCAGGCCACCAAGCTTGCGGTCCATGTCCACCAGCCCGGTCGAGATGCCCGCCAGCCCGCCTTCGCGCTGATAGGCGGCGTTTGCGACATTCACGGCGTCCGTTACCGCCTTGAGAAAGCTTTGAAATCCGCTCTCGCTGCGGCCTTGTTCGGCCAGTTTGTAAAGGGCCTGTTCCGCTTCGACGATCTGTTCGCGCGGCTCTGATGCGACATCGACCTTGGCCGCTTTGGAACTGATGTCGCGGCCCAGTGAGATGAGATCGCGGCGCACGGCGAGGTCGTAAATCATTTGTGCGTAGTCACGCACCGCGAAAGAGCTGATCGCAGCACCGGCGAGGCGAACGAGATAGGCGGGGCCACCCAGTTCCTTCAGTCCTTCATCATCTTCCATGAAGGCCTTGAGAGTCACCGGAGAGGCGAGGTTGTTCTTGGCAATGCGGGCGGAGGCGATTTCGAAGATGCGGGCATGGACCGGATCGTAGAAATGCTGCGGTCCGATGATCGAAGCCACGCGGTCGAACACGTCATTGTTGGTCAGGATCGCGCCCAGCAACTGCTGCTCGGCCTCGATCGAGTGCGGCATGGTTTCGGGGTTCTGGATTTCTGCCCCGGTCGGATTGAATGTCGTGATCTCGTTCATGCAGCACCCCCAACTGTCCCCGGGACCGAGGTAGCGATATGTCCGGCAAAGGGCAAAATGTATATCCTGTGGAAAAGCTGTGAGTGGCTGATGCCTCCGTATCTTGCGCGATTTGGCCGCCGTTCGTCAACATATGGTGGCAGCAGCGACTCGCTGTGACCATGCGAACACGCGGCAAGCGGCCGATGAACTTTGTTACACTTCGTTTACAGACCGCCATCGCGCATGCGACGGTTGGGTGACCCAAAGGAAAGGCGCAGAGAACATGAGACCGATTCTGACCGCCTTGGTTGTGTTGGGCGTGGGCCTTGCCCCGGCCCATGCACAGCAGACCTGCACGCGGGATGCGATGGTGGTGTTCGACGGGTCCGGTTCGATGGCCGAGATGGGCTTCAATCTGTTGGACGAGCCGCGCATCTTTGATGCCCGGCGGGCGGTGCGCACGGTGATGCCGCAGGTCGCCCCGGCGCGGCGGATCGGTTTGGTGACCTATGGCTTCGGACGTCGCGAAAGTTGTGCCAGCGTTGTGGTGCGGTTTCCACCGGAGCCGGACGCGGCGGATCGGATCATTTCGCAGATCGAGCAGTTGCACCCGGCTGGGGAGACGCCTTTGACCGAAGCCATCGCGGCGGCGGCGCAGGTGCTGGATTACGAGAACAAACCCGGCGAGATCGTCCTGGTGACAGACGGCAAAGAGACCTGTGGCGGATCACCGTGCCAGTTGGCCGCCGATCTGGCGGCAGGGGCGGACATGACGGTGCATGTGATCGGCTTCCGGGTGCGCGGCGAACACTTCGCATGGCCCGATCAGCCGCAGGACAGCTATATTGAGCCGGTGGCGCGGTGCCTCGCGGATCGCACCGGCGGCATGTATGTCAGCGCGGAAACGCTGGACGACCTTATTGGCGCGTTGCGGCAGACTCTGGGCTGCCAGATCCTGAGCGGGGTTACTTCCGGGCGTCCTGCCACGCGCGGGGTTCTTTAAGGAACGCCTCAACCTCGGTCAGAGTCGCATCGTCGAACGCGCCCTGAGCGCGGGCCTCGGCCAGCACGTCCCACCATGTGCAGAGATGATGCAGTTGCACCCCGTGATCGCCGAGCGTCTTCGTCGTTTCCGGGAAGATGTCGTAGTAGAAGATCACCGCCGTATGGCCGCAGGTCGCCCCGGTTTCGCGGATCGCATCGACAAAGCTGAGTTTTGAGCCGCCATCGGTGGTCAGGTCTTCGACCAGAAGCACGCGCTGGCCTTCGGTCATCGCGCCTTCGATGCGGGCGTTGCGGCCGTAGCCTTTGGGCTTTTTGCGGACATAGGTCATGGGCAGCGCCATGCGTTCCGCGACCATCGCGGCAAAGGGGATGCCCGCCGTTTCGCCACCTGCGATGTTGTCGAAGGCTTCGAACCCGGCGTTGCGCATGACGGTGACGGTCAGGAAATCCATCAGCGTCGACCGGATGCGCGGGAAGGAGATCAGCTTGCGGCAGTCGATATAGGTAGCCGAGGGCAGGCCAGAGGCGAGGATGAAGGGGTCCTCGGGCCGGAAGTTGACCGCTCCGATTTCCAGCAGCATCCGCGCGGTCAGGCGGGCGATTTCCTCGGGCGAGGGGTAGGATGTCGGGATCATGGCAGCACTCCGGGGCAGTTTGCGCCGCTCTAGCGGGTTTTGCCGCAGAGGAAAAGGGCGGGCACCCGCGTAGGTCGCCCGCCCTTTGGTCTGTCTGTTATGTGGTGCTTCAGCGGCGCGTTACCGTGGGCAGACCGAGCATACGGGAGAACGACCAGCCCTTGCCTTTGGTCTCTTCGCGGCGGACCACCAGCGGCAGGATCATGTTGGCCATGTGCCCATGTCTCGGGATCAGCGATCCGGAATAGGGCTTGCGGCGGCTGATCAGGCCGATGGGAAATTTCGCCATCCGGGCGTGGCGCGGGAAGATCGACTTGTCGAACGGTTCGCGCTTGCTGAGCAGCGGGATCGGGAAATTCGCCATTCGCGGACCACCCGGCATCAGCGCGTTGGTGCCCTGCTTGCCGTTGATCAGATGCGGGAAGGGCCAGTTGGCCATTCGCATGTGGCGCGGGAAGGCGAACCTGTCCCAGGGCTTTCGGCGGCTGATCAGCGGGATCGGCCAATTCGCCATCCGCGCGTGGCGCGGGAAGATGGAGCCGGTATAGGGTTTGCGGCGGCTGATCAGGCGGATCGGGAAGTTCGCCATGCGGGCATGGCGGGGGAAGATGGAGCCCGTGAACGGTTTGCGGTGGCTGATGAGGCCGATCGGCCAGTTCGCCATGCGCCCATGGCGGTCGATCACCATGTCATCATAGGGTTTGCGACGGCTGATCAGCGGGATCGGCCAGTCTGCCATGTGGTGGCGTGTGTCAGACGGGTCTTTGCGACGGCTGAGCATGTAGGGGTGGTCGCTCATGACGCTCAGTCCACGCCCGTGCTTGTCCTTGACGAACACATCCTCGTTGAGATCACCCATGTCCACCGCGCCTTTGGCGGCGGCGACGTTTCGGGCGATCTTGGCCACACCCAGCGGTTTGTATTTGCCGCGCACCATGAGAACGGCCCCGCCGGACTTCATGCGCGATGCATAGGCTTTGGCAGTGTCGGGCAGCACGTTTGCTTTTTCCAGACGGTCGGCCACGCCCTTCGGCTCTTCGTAGATACGAATGATGTCGGGCGACACTTTGTTCGTGTAGACGAGTTCGCGTTTTGCGGACCGGGCCTGATCGGCGCTGTCGAAGTACCGAGTGATGATTGTTGTCATGGTGCCTCCACCGGGTTGGATTGCGCCCGTGCCCCGGTGCGGGACCCGACGAGCGGGAGAATGATGAGGACAGCCACCACGAGGAACGCCATCTCCATCGAGAATACTACGTTGTAGGGTGTTTCGACCGAAAGGCCATTGGCCTCGGACGGCAGGGCCACAACGGTGTCGCGGACCCATCCTGCCAGTGCCATGCCGATACCGGCCGCAGTGGCCTGAACGCTGCCCCAGGCACCCAGCGCCAGACCGACCTTTTCGCGCGGTGCGGCCCGCATGGTGGCTGTCAGGGTGCTGTGGCCGAAGAGACCCGCGCCAAGACCGATCATCAACGTTCCGGCAAGGAAGGCGGGTGTGCCGCCGCCATAGGCCGAAAAGATGATCGCGGCAAAGCCGGGGATGCCGATCAGCGCCCCGGTCAGAGACGTGGCCGATGGCGCACCGCCATTGCCCAGAATACGGGACGCGACGCCAAAGCCGATGAGCGTTCCGCCTGCAAGCAGGGCAGTCAGCTTGGTGGTGCTGGCGACGGAAAGGCCAAGGGCCTCGCCGCCATAGGGTTCTAGCAGAACGTCAGCCATGCCGAAGCCGAACGTCCCCAGCGCGATGACCAAGAGAAGGCGCATCATGCCCGCATTCTGCATCAGCTGTGCCCAGGCATCGCGGAAGGCGATGTCGGGGGCCGCAGCCATCGCCTGAGCCCGGACGCGGTCACGGGCCTCCTGTTTCCACATGGCAAGGAAATTGACCGCGACGGTGACGACCGCAGAGCCCTGGATCACCTGGATCAAACGTCCGGGTGAGTAGTTTTCAAGCATCAGCCCGTAGATGATGGCGCTGATGACCATGCCGAAGAGCAGCATGACATACATCAGGCCGACCACCTTGGGCTGGTCGGCCTCGTCTACAAGATCAGTGGCAAGGGCAAGGCCCACGGTCTGCACGATGTGCACGCCCGCGCCGACCAGGAGGAAGGACAGTCCGGCGGAACTGTATCCGATCCAGCGCGGGGCGTCGTAGGCTTCGCCATAGCCGGAGAGCACCAGCAGAGCGAAGGGCATGATGGCAAAACCGCCGAACTGGTACAGCGTGCCTTTCCAGATATAGGGTAGGCGGCGCAGCCCGAGGGCCGATTTGTAGGTATCGGATTTGAACCCGATCAGGGCCCGGAAGGGGGCAAAGATGATAGGCAGCGCCAGCATCGTGCCGACAAGGCTGGCCGGAACCGACAGCTCGACGATCATCACGCGGTTCAGGGTGCCGACCAGCAGTACCAGCGCCATCCCGACCGTCACCTGAAACAGTGAAAGCCGCAGCAGGCGGGACAGCGGGACCGTGTCCGATGCCACATCGGCAAAGGGCAGGTAACGCGGACCAATCGAGGCCAGTCGGGTCAGAACGATGCGACGGTAGTCGAACATCCGGAACACCTTAGTCAACGCCGGTCGCGCCGTGGTCAGGCCAGCGAACGGCTGAACTCCGGGAACATGTGGGCCCGGTCGCGGCGCGTCCGGGTCCACACTGCTGTGATACGGTTACAACTCGGGTCGTAACTGTGACGGCTGGATCAATGCCTGCGTCGATGTGCCATCCGGAAGGATGATCGTCACTTCGAGGCTGCCATCCGCCTGCGGAACCACATAGCTTGCTTTGGCGGTGTCGGCCTTCGGCGCAATCATCGTTGCCGCTGCCATATCGCCGCTTCCAAGCTCCTGACCGGACAGGAAATCCGCCACCCAGGAAGTGTTGCTCAGGACGGCGACGTGAACTGCGAAAGAGCCAACGGCCACCGCTCCCAGGAACACCGGAACACCCACGGCGGGCGGTACGACGAGCCACATTTTTGCGTTATTCATGTGGAGCCTCCTTTACCCAAGCCACGGTGTGGACACGGCAACAAGGAAGTGCGCCAGCAGTGCGATGGCACCGAACACGCGCGTTCCGTCGATCAGGTAGCTGTGGACCTCCTCAGCTTCCCTCAAGGTCAGACCCGTCGGCCAGACCTTGTCTTCGTCGTCAGTGGACATTTTTGAACTCCTCCTTCGGTTGGTTCAATTTAGGTTCGGAGCGCTCGATTAGCGGGCGAGGTGCCCAGAGCGACCGGCCTGCACCCCTCGAAAGCCGATCTGCAAACGTGAAACTGTGTTTGCAGTGAGTGTGTAATAAAAATCTGACACACGCAATTGTAATCTTTGGTTTACACCCTACAGGGTGATGCAATCTTGCCGTTAACCAGTTTGGGTTGTTGTTTTTCAATCGGTTAGCGTGCAAGAGCGGGCCCGCCACGCCATACATAACCTGCCTGTTGAACAGGCAGGCACAGTGCGGGCAGCCGTAGATCACTGATTCCCATGCAGGAAATCAGCCTAAGCAGCGGAGGATTTCTTTGTGGATTGCGTCAGTCTGCGACGCGCCAATTGAGCGGCATAAGCGGATCGAACACCGTCACGGGTCCGTCGTCGGTTGCGATGTGGTCGGGATACTCGACCGGCGCGCCCCTGATCAGGGTCACGGTGCTGTCATTCACCGGCAGGCGGTAGAATTTCGGCCCATTGATACTGGTAAAGGATTCCAGACGGTCCAGCGCGCCGTCTTCTTCAAAGACCTGCGCAAGGATCGACAGCGTGTTTGTCGCTGTGAAACAGCCGGCACAGCCACAGGGCAAGAGCTTGTTCGCATCCGTATGTGGGGCACTGTCCGTGCCAAGAAAGAACGTCGGATCACCGCTCGTTGCCGCACGCCGCAGGGCGAGACGGTGCTCTTCGCGCTTGGCGACGGGAAGGCAGTAGTAATGCGGTTTGATCCCACCTGCGAGGATGTGGTTCCGGTTGATCACAAGGTGATGCGTGGTGATCGTCGCACCAAGATCGGGCCCGCCCTCGGACGCGTATTCGACGCCCTGCATTGTGGTGATATGCTCCATCACCACGCGCAGTCCCGGCGTGGCGCGGCGGATCGGATCGAGCACGCGGTCGATGAACACGGCCTCTCGGTCGAAAATGTCGATGTCGCTGTCCACCACCTCACCATGTACGCAGAGCGGACAGCCGATCTCGGCCATCCTCTCCAGTACCGGGCGGACGGTGTCGAAATTCCGCACGCCGGAGGCCGAGTTGGTCGTTGCCCCGGCGGGGTAGAGTTTGACGGCGGTGATGATCCCATCGGCATAGGCGCGGGCCAGATCGTCGGGATCCGTATCTTCCGTCAGGTACAGGGTCATCAGCGGGGTGAAGGACGACCCCTCCGGCAGGGCGCTGAGGATGCGCTCGCGATACGCTGCTGCGTCAGCTCCGGTCACAACCGGCGGGACAAGGTTCGGCATGATGATCGCACGCGCGAAATGGCGTGCGGTTTCGGGTGCCACGGCGCGCAGCATCGCGCCATCGCGCAGGTGCAGGTGCCAGTCGTCGGGTGTGCGGAGCGTGAGCGTATCAGTCATGACCGGCGCGTATCACGCGCACTGGTCGTACACCAGAGTTCACTCGGTCGCGGGTTCGCCGGTGCGCGTCTCGCGCATCGCCTTCAGCTTGCGCCGATAGCGCGGTGCGCCGAAGGCATCGACGATGAAGGAACACACCATTTCGGCAAGGTAGGTCCGCTCCTGAGCTTCGAGGTACGCAAAGAGCTTCTTGCAGTAGGCTGTGTTGGTCCGCCGTCTGCGGTAGAGTTGGGCAAAGAGCTGGTCGTCCAGCGTGCCGTCCGCCGCATGTGTCACCAGAGGCTCCAGCACCTCCATCTGGCCGAGATAGGACTGCATCCCGGCGCCGAGATGGCGCGCGCGGAATCGCTTCGTGCCGCTGCGCTCGAACAGGGCGGCATGCATGGCATCGAGCGGGCGCTGGGGGTCATAGACAACGTAGGCGGCTTTCGCCGCTTCAAGCATGTCGGGTGCATAGCCATAGCGGTCCGTGAAATCGACCCGGCGCATATGGGTGAACCGGTCGTCCCACTCGGTGACGCGCGGATCGAGCGTGGCCTGTGGTTCAAGCGCAATCACGGTAGAGCCCGGTGCGGCAACCGAAAACGCGCAGGCGGCGTAGCCACACGGCCCGGCGCCAAAGAAAACGACTTGATCGAAATCCTCGAAAAAGCCGTCATCCGTCATCTGGTCGAAAAAGCCGTAAACCTCGGGGTCACGAAACCACGTGTCCCGGTTGCTGATCACCGTCAGGCAGGACCAGTCACGCGCCGCGGCAAGGTCGAATCCGACCGGACGGGCATCTTCAGACAGAGCCTGGATCGCAGGCAGGGATTCGAAGCTGACAAGCAGCGTGTCGCCTTTCTCGATGAAGGCGGCATTGTGATGCTTGCCCAGCGGCTCGAAGAATCCGTGCTCCGTTCCGAGCGCCTCGAGTTCCTTGTACCACTCTGCGGGACACAGATCGCTTAGCGAAAGGCGATACGGGTCTGTTCCGTCCTGCTTCATCAAAATGTCCTCATTGACCTGCGCCCGCTTTCGGGTCGTTATTTTGCAGTCAGGGGTAGAGTGGGATTTAGGCAAAATTGGGCCGAAATGCAGGGGGTTCTATGAAGATTCCTCGCCGGTTTCTGGCCGATACAGGGCGGCGCGGGTCAGACGTTCCACCGCCGGGTCGGAGAGCGGCTGAGAGGGAGGTGTCATCAGAAGCCGGCCATAAAGATCGCGGTAGCGGTCTTCGGTCAGAAGGTCCCTGAACCGGTTGCGCCGCCACGCCACAGCGGCCGCATGATATCGGGCAAGCTCCGGATCGGACTCGAGCTCTGCCCGGATCGGCGCCGCGCGGTCCCACAGCGACAGCGCGCTTGTGTCCTCTTCGGTATTGAGATTGCGCTCCACCCAGTAGTCGAGGCCAAGCATCTCCGCGCTGTGGACCGCGCGCCCCCGGTCGGCCTTGAGCACATAGCTTTCCACCGCACCCAATGGATAGTGGTTCAGCTGGACCAGACCGTGCTGTGGCAAACGGTAATCCGAAAAGATGCGGCCTGTGGCCATGTCGGGGGGCAGCGCGGCCCCGTTCCCATCGTACCAGCGGGCCTCCGAGATCCGGTCTTCCACCGGGTTGCGCGGACGGTGAACGCCAAGGTTGCGATAGGTTTTGTCGTTTCTATACAGCGTCTTGAACATCGCTGCGCGCCAAGGCCACAGAAGCGGGCGCGGTCCGGCGCGGGTGAATTGCAGCGGCAGGGGCCGGTCGTCATAGGCCACAAACCCCGCATTGCCGAAATTGCGCCAGGTCAGCGTGATCGCGGTTGCCTCAGGCAGCGCCCCGATCAGCGCGGGCAGGGTCCGATCACCCACATGCACATTCACAAACTCGTCGATATCCACAGCCACCAGCCAGTCCGCGCGTTTGACCGCTTCGGTCTTGCCGGCCAGCTTCAACCCGCTGAACTGGATGCCGCCCTTGCCATAGGGGGGCGCGTTGCGGATATGGGTCAGCCAGCCCAACACCTCGAGCCGGTCCAGCATCGTGTCTGTGCCGTCGTCACATTCGTTCGACACCACAACGAAATCCGAAATGCCGACGCTGCGGTGCCAGGCCAGCCAGTCCAGGAGGAAGGCCGCCTCGTTGCGGACACACAGAACGGCGGTGATGGACACGGCAACAGGCGCCTTGGCTGAGGAAAATCAATGCTCTAACTCTGTCAGGTCGCGCTGGAGGCGTCAATTCCGGCCCGTCACGTGCGACCTTGGCGCTATTGACCTTTGGGGCGGGCGCGGGGCAGCAAGTCCCTGAAGAGGAGCACCCCATGCAGACACCCGACAGTATCGACGCCGTTCAATCCATGCTGGCCGACACCGGCTATGTCTGCGGACGGGCACTGGCCACGGTGGTGTTCCTGTCGCTGAAACTGGGCCGTCCGCTGTTTCTCGAAGGCGAGGCGGGCGTCGGCAAGACCGAGATCGCCAAGGCGCTGGCGGCGTCCCTGGGCCGCAAGCTGATCCGTCTGCAGTGCTACGAAGGGCTGGACGCGTCCAGCGCCGTCTACGAATGGAACTTCCCGGCCCAGATGATCGCCATCCGCACGGCCGAGGCGGCGGGCAATGCCGACCGCGAGATGCTCCAGCGCGAACTGTTCGGCCCCGATTTCCTCGTCGAACGTCCTCTGCTCGAAGCCATGCGTCCGGATGAGAATGGTCCTCCGGTGCTTCTGATCGACGAACTCGACCGTACCGATGAACCGTTTGAGGCATTCCTGCTTGAAGCCCTGTCCGACTTTCAGGTCACAATCCCTGAACTGGGCACGATCAAAGCGCCCGAGCCCCCCATCGTGATCCTGACCTCCAACCGCACCCGCGAGGTGCATGACGCGCTCAAGCGGCGCTGTCTGTATCACTGGGTCGATTACCCGGATTTTGACCGGGAAGTGGAAATCCTGCGCACCCGCGCACCCGAAGCCGCCGAAACCCTCAGCCGCGAAATCGTCGCTTTCGTGCAGCGCCTGCGTACCGAGGATATCTTCAAGAAACCCGGCGTGGCGGAAACCATCGACTGGGCCAAATGCCTGTTGGCGCTCGACGTGATCGACCTCTCGCCAGAGGTGATTTCGGACACGCTGGGCGCGATCCTGAAATACCAGGACGACATCCAGAAACTGCAAGGGTCCGAGGCCAAACGCCTGCTCGATGAAGCCAAGGCGTCACTCGAACCGGTATGATGCTTCTTTGGGCTGAAAACACCTCGGGGGTCCGGGGGCAGCGCCCCCGGTCGGCCATGTAATGGCCGAATACATCCCGCTTGAACTGCCTGACAATCCGCGTCTGGCGCAGAACATCATCCATTTCGCCCGCGCCCTGCGCCGGGCCGGTTTGCCTATCGGTCCGGGCCGGGTGATCGACGCCATCCGCGCGGTCGAGGCGGCGGGCTTCACCGAGCGGATGGACTTCTTCTGGACGCTGCATGCCTGTTTCGTGAACCGCCCCGAACACCGGGTGATCTTTGCGCAGGTGTTCCGGCTTTACTGGCGCGACCCGCGATATCTGGAACACATGATGTCCTTCATGCTGCCCGCGATCCGGGGTGTGCAGGAGGAAAAATCGGCGGCTTCCGGCGAAAAGCGCGCGGCGCAGGCGCTGCTTGATGATCTCTTGCCCGAGGTGCCGCAGAACGAGCAATCCGAGGAAGGCACCGAGATCGAGATCAAATCGACGCTCACCATGAGCGCCGAGGAAAAGCTGCGCACGCTCGATTTCGAACAGATGAGCACCGCCGAAGTGGCCGAGGCCAAGCGGATGCTTGCCAAGCTGACCCTGCCGGTAAAGCCGATCCCGTCACGGCGGGGCAAGGCGTCGGTCCTGGGCAGGCAGGCCGACTACCGGCGCACGCTGATGAAATCCATGCGGCAGGGCGGTGAGATCAGAGCCATCGCCCGCAAGACGCCGCGTCCGCGCTGGCCCAATCTGGTTGTGCTCTGTGACATCTCCGGCTCCATGAGCCAGTATTCCCGCATGGTGCTGCATTTCCTGCACGCCGTTGCCAATGAAAAAGGTGCGGGCTGGGCCAAGGTGCATGCCTTCACCTTTGGCACGCGCCTGACCAACATCACCCGCCATCTGGCGACCCGCGATGTGGATGCGGCACTCAAGGCAGCCGGGGCCGAGGCGCAGGATTGGGAAGGCGGCACGCGGATCGGCCAATGCCTTCATGCCTTCAACCGCGACTGGTCACGCCGGGTAATGGGGCAGGGCGCGGTGGTGCTGCTCATCACCGACGGTCTGGACCGCGATGATGCGGGTGCGCTTGAGAAAGAGATGGAACGGCTGCACCTCTCCTCGCGCCGGCTGATCTGGTTGAATCCGCTTCTGCGCTGGGACGGGTTTGCGCCCAAGGCAACAGGCATCCGCGCGATGCTGCCCCATGTGGACAGCTTCCGCGCCGGGCATTCGATCCAGTCACTGGAAGAACTGGCGGCGGCGATCTCTCGCCCCGACGATCCGGGCGAAAAGGCCCGGCTGATGGCTATGCTCTAGATCGGGGAGGCTTTCCATCGATGGAAAGCCCACACGCGTTGACGCGTGTGCCGCCCGCTGGGCGTGGCATTCTGCAAGTGGAAATGCGTTTGACATGGATCAAACAGGGCAGCGCGGCTTTTTGATATTCTGAAAGAGGAATATGAAGGAGCCGAACAGATGGTACTTAATTGGAAAACCGGGGGCCTGCTGCTGGGGCTGGTGTTTTTCGCCGCCGTGCTGCTGGTCAAACCCATCGGGGTGTCGACGCAGTTTGTGATCCTCGACGGGATCGTGGCCGATGCGGTGAACCCTGATTTCATCACCCAGACCGACGAGGGCTATACCTCGACAAACGCCTATATGGCGAAATCGGGCGGCAAATACGCCAATTCCGCAGCCGACCCGCTGAATTACAGCTTCATCTTCGTGCTGGCGATGGCCGTTGGCGCGTTCCTGTCGGCGCGGTTGCGCGGCGGGATCGATGCGGTGGAACGCGTGGCACCGGCGATCTGGCGCGAAAACTTCGGTGACACGCCGATGATGCGCTACGCGGTGGCCTTTCTTGGCGGCTTTATCGTGCTTTACGGCGCGCGTCTCGCCGGGGGCTGCACATCGGGGCACATGATGTCGGGCATGATGCAGACCGCATTGTCGGGCTACATCTTCGCCGCCGGTGCGTTTGCCGCTGCCATCCCGACCGCCATGCTGATCTACAAAAGGGGCTGAGCCATGACCTCCATTCTTCTTGCGATTGTCATCGGTGCCGCGTTTGGTGCGGTGCTGGACCGGATCGGGGCCACGAACCCCAACTGGATCGGCGGGATGCTGACGCTACGGCGGCTGCACCTGATGAAAACCATCCTGCTGGCCATCGGTGTCGGATCGATCCTGATGTTCGGCGGCCAGATGATCGGTCTTGTCGATGTCGGCCACATGTCGGTGAAAGCGGCCTACGTGGGCGTGTTCATCGGCGGGCTGATGCTGGGTGCTGGCTGGGCCGCGTCTGGTTACTGCCCCGGTACAGGCGTCTGCGCGGCAGCCTCTGGGCGCAAGGACGCGCTCTTCTTCATCGCGGGCGGCCTCTTGGGTGCAGCGGCGTATATGGCGACCTATCCGGCATGGAAAGCCACCGGTCTGCTCGATGATCTGGCCGGCGGCAAAGTGACCCTCGGCTCCATCCCGGGGTCGTCCTATGACGGGCTGATGTCCGTCTCGGGTGATCTGTTGGGCATCGCGATCGGCGCTGTCTTTGTTCTGGTGGCTTTTGTCCTGCCCGACAGCCTTGTCGGCGGTGGTGAGACCGCCGAAATGCCTGCCGAGTAGTCCTTTCCTCGGCAGAACGCGAAACGCCCCGGAGTAATCCGGGGCGTTTTTTTGTGCGACAGTTCTGGCGGATGCGGGATCAGGCGAAATGCCCGGCAAACGCGCCGCTGTGCAGGTCTTTCAGTTCCGAAAGAGGTGCTTCGGACCCGCCAAGGCGGACGCTGTCACCGGTAAAACGGCCAACGGTCGCAATCGGCACACCCGCCTGACCGGCGGCCACGACCAGCGCCTCGGCCTGATCGAAATTGCAGGCCACGAGGTAGCGCCCCTGATCCTCACCGAAGAGCATCGCCTGATCGGCGTCGTCGATCACGACACCAACGCCGGATCCGCTGGCCATCTCGAAGGCGGCAAGGGCAAGGCCGCCATCCGACAGGTCGGTGCAGGCTTTGATCAGTTCGCGGTTGTCGCGGATGAAATCGCCATTGCGGCGCTCGGCGATCAGATCGACCGCAGGCGCGTCGCCGTCTTCGCGGTTGAACACCTCATACAGCAGAGCGGACTGGCCCAAATGACCGTGGGACTCGCCAACAACCAGTGCCACATGGCCGTCGCGGGCGCGGCCAAGGATCGGCTCTTCGCCCGCCGCGATCAGCCCCACCGCGCCGATGGTCGGTGTTGGCAGGATGCCCTGACCATCGGTTTCGTTGTAAAGCGATACGTTGCCCGACACGATGGGCATGTCCAGCGCCTCGCAGGCGCGGCCGATGCCTTGAAGCGCTCCGACGAACTGGCCCATGATCTCGGGCTTTTCCGGGTTGCCGAAGTTCAGGTTGTCGGTGGTCGCCAGCGGCTTGGCCCCGACGGCGCAGAGGTTGCGGAACGCTTCGGCCACCGCCTGTTTGCCGCCCTCGACCGGGTTCGCCGTGACGTAGCGCGGCGTCACGTCCGAGGTGAAGGCGAGCATCTTGTCAGTGCCGTGGACACGGATCACACCTGCGCCCCAGCCCGGGCCTTCGACCGTGTCGGCCATAACCATCGTGTCATACTGTTCGAACACCCAGTTGCGGGCACAGTAGTTCGGGCTGCCAAGCAGCGCCTTGAGCGCATCGATTGGATCGACCGCCGGTACGTCCTCCATCGCGGCAGGCGCTTCGGACGGAACCCAGGGGCGGTCGTATTCGGGGGCGGAGGAGGACAGCCGCGACAGCGGCAGATCGGCTTTCACATCGCCGTTGTGGACGATGAGGAAGCGGTCCTCTGCGATGGTCTCGCCAACGATGGCAAAGTCGAGGTCCCATTTGTCGAACACCGCGCGGGCCTCGGCCTCTTTTGCCGGGTCCAGCACCATCAGCATCCGTTCCTGGGATTCCGATAGCATCATTTCGTAGGCGGTCATGTTCGCTTCGCGCTGCGGCACCTTTTCGAGATCGAGCCGGATGCCCAGCTTGCCCTTGTCCCCCATCTCGACCGCCGAACAGGTGAGGCCCGCGGCCCCCATGTCCTGAATGGAAATCACCGCGCCGGTCTGCATCAGCTCGAGGCAGGCTTCCATGAGGCGCTTTTCGGTGAACGGGTCACCAACCTGAACGGTGGGGCGCTTTTCTTCGATCGTGTCGTCGAACTCGGCCGAAGCCATCGTCGCACCGCCGACACCGTCGCGTCCGGTCTTGGCGCCAAGGTAGACAACCGGGCGACCGACGCCGCTGGCGGCGGAGTAGAAAATCTTGTCGGCATCCGCGAGACCGGCGGCAAACGCGTTCACGAGGCAGTTGCCGTTATAGGCGCGGTGAAACCGGACCTCTCCGCCCACAGTGGGGACGCCAAAGCAGTTGCCGTATCCACCGATCCCTTCAACGACACCATGCACAAGCTGACGTGTCTTGGGGTGATCCTTTTCCCCAAAGCTGAGCGCGTTCATTGCCGCAATGGGTCGCGCGCCCATGGTGAACACGTCGCGCAGGATGCCGCCAACACCGGTCGCTGCACCCTGATAGGGTTCGATGTAGGACGGGTGGTTGTGGCTCTCCATCTTGAAGACCACGGCCTGCCCGTCACCGATATCCACCACACCGGCATTTTCGCCGGGTCCGCAGATCACCTGCGGGCCTGTGGTGGGCAGGGTGCGCAGCCATTTCTTGGAGGATTTGTAGGAACAGTGTTCGTTCCACATCGCGGAAAAGATGCCCAGCTCGGTAAACGTGGGTTCGCGGTTCATGATCCGAAGGATCTCGGCATATTCGTCGGCATTGATGCCGTGGGCAGAGATGATCTCTTCGGTGATGGCTGGCTCTTGCATCCGGATGTCCCCGTGGGTTGCGCAGATGCCGGCGGTTTAGGCGAAACGAGAGGTGGTGAAAAGACCCGGCGGGGTTTTCGCGGGGCCTGTGACCATTCGACGGGGAAGGGGGCACAGGCTCGGCTTGGACTGTGGCCAATTCACCCTCGAAGTATCTGCAAACAGGAGAACACACAGGAGCGGCTTCTGTCTGGTCGCTTGGCCCATGCGGAAGGTGCTGTTCAAGCGATGTGCTGCGCGCAAAAAAAAGGCCGAGCAAAAGCTCGGCCGAAGTCCAACAGGGAGGTATGAAGATGATGCGCAAATCAGCGTTTCACCTCATATGTGCCAAATATGTCATCGCTCTGTTGCATGGCAACCCCTATAGCCCATTACACACGTCATTCCCGTTATGCGTGAGGCGCATGGGTCACAGTTTCGCGGCTTATTCGCCTTCCAGTGCCTTGCGAGTCTGCCGATGCGCAAAGATTTCCTCCTGCACGAAGTCGCGGAAGGCGGCGATGCGCTTGGATTGGCGTAACTCCTCGGGATAGGCGAGAAAAACCGGCACCTCGACCGATTCTACGTCAGGTAGAACGCGGCGTACGCTTGGGAAATCCTCGATGATGTAATCCGGCAGAACGCCGATGCCGAGACCGGACAGAACCGACTGCAGCACCCCGAAGTAATTGTTCACCGTCAGGGTGGAGCGGATGTCATAGGTCAACAGCTGTTGCACAAGCATCATACCCGCACTCACCTGTGCGGCGCGCGGGTTCTGACAGATCAGGCGGTGTTGGGCGATATCCTCGATCGTTTGCGGCTCGCCGTGTGTGGCAAGGTATTCGGGCGACGCGTAAAGCCGCATGCGGATCGACATGAGGCGCTTGCGGATCAGGTCGGCCTGGCTCGGTTCCTTCATCCGCACGGCCACGTCGGCTTCGCGCATCGGCAGGTCAAGCACGCGCTCTTCAAGCATCAGGTCGATATTCAGATCCGGGTATTTCTCATAGAGCTTCGGCAGGCGTGGGGCCAGCCACAGCGATCCGAACCCGATGGTGGTTGTGACGCGCAGTTCACCGAAGACTTCTTCTTCGCTGTCGCGGATGCGTGCGGTGGCGGCCTCGATCCGCTTGTTCATCGAGCGCGTGGCATCGAACAGCAACTCACCCTGTTCGGTCAGAATCAGTCCGCGCGCGTGACGGTGGAACAGCACGGTATTGAGCGATTCCTCGAGTGCCCGGATCTGCCGTGATACCGCAGACTGGGACAGGTGCAGCGAGTCTCCTGCATGGGTCAGGCTGCCCGCATCGGCGACCGCGTGAAATATTCTGAGTTTGTCCCAGTCCATGACATACACTTTCAATCGTTAAAAACGCTTTACATGACATAAAGGAATATATGAACGACAACTTCACCTATCACTGAAAATTCACAAGAATTTTGTGGTAAGGTCAGCCTTTATGACCTAAATTTGTGTTAAACTGGAGGCACATTTTACGCGGGGAGGCGTTGAATGACCAAAGCCGAGATCACTCTGAATGACCGGTTCGACCTGACGAAATCGCCCGTTTTGCTGAATGGCACACAGGCGCTGGTGCGCTTGATGCTCATGCAGAAGGCGCGCGACATGGCGGCGGGGCTGAACACGGCGGGTTATGTCACCGGCTATCGCGGATCGCCTCTGGGCGCGGTCGATATGCAGATGCACCGCGCGGAAAAGTTCCTCAAAGCGGCGGATGTGACCTTCAAGGAAGGTCTGAACGAAGACCTCGCCGTGACAGCACTTTGGGGCGCGCAGCAGGCCGAACTGCGCGGCGAAGGGCGCTATGACGGTGTCTTTGGTCTTTGGTACGGCAAGGGGCCGGGGGTGGACCGGTCGGGCGATGCGATGAAGCACGCCAATATGGCAGGCACGTCGCCGCATGGCGGGGTGCTGATGGCGATGGGCGATGACCATACCGGGGAATCCTCGACCGTGCTGCACCAGTCCGAATGGGCAATGATCGATGCCTATATGCCGGTTGTGTCGCCCGCCGGGGTGCAGGAAATCCTGGATTACGGCCTTTATGGCTTTGCGCTGTCGCGGTTTTCCGGCCTGTGGGTCGGCCTCAAGACGATGAAGGACACGGTCGAAGTGACCTCTGTGGTCGATGGCCGTCCGGACCGGATGTCTTTTGTGACACCGGATTTCGACATGCCCGAAGGCGGGTTGAACATCCGCCTTGTCGATACGCCCCATGCGCAGGAAGCGCGGATGATCGACCACAAACGCTTTGCCGCCGAAGCGTTTTCCCATGCCAACAAGATGGACAAACGGATCTGGGGCAAGCCGGGGGCCAAGATCGGCTTTGTGGCGGCTGGCAAGAACTGGCTCGACCTCGTGCATGCGCTGTCGCTGTTGGGCATCGATGCGGATGAGGCCGAGCGGCTGGGCATCACCACCTACAAGGTGGGCCAGACCTGGCCGCTGGACATGCGCGGGTTCCACGACTGGGCCGAGGGGCTGGAACTGATCGTGGTGGTCGAGGAAAAGCGCAAGCTGATCGAGGTGCAAATCAAGGAAGCGCTGTTCGACGATAACCGCGTCCGTGTTTACGGCTGGTACAAGGGCGGTGCGGGTGGCCTGCACCGCGAAGAACTGTTTCCGACACGCGGCGCGCTTGACCCGATCCTGATTGCTGAAAAGCTTGGGACCATCCTGATCGAAGAAGGGCGCGACACCGACCGTATCCGGGCCGGGATGCAGGCGATTGATGAGGCGCGAAAGGCCGACAACGCGGAAGAGATTGCGGCGCGGCTTCCGTATTTCTGTTCCGGCTGTCCGCATAACAGCTCGACCAAGGTGCCCGAGGGCAGCCGCGCCTATGCCGGGATCGGCTGTCACTACATGGTGCAGTGGATGGACCGCGAGACACTGGGCTTTACCCATATGGGGGCCGAGGGTGCGAACTGGATTGGGGAGTCGCTGTTCTCGAAGACGCCGCATGTGTTCCAGAACATCGGTGATGGCACCTACAACCATTCCGGCGTGCAGGCGATCCGCGCGGCCATCGCGGCGGGGACGACGATCACCTACAAGATCCTCTTCAACGATGCCGTCGCCATGACCGGCGGTCAGAAAAACGACGGCGGGTTGTCGCCGCAGCAGATCGCGGCAGAACTGACCGCGATGGGAGTGAAACACCTTGCCGTCGTCTATGACGAGAAAGAGGATGTGGATCTCACCTCTTTCCCGAAAGGCGTTGAATTTGCGGAACGTGCGGATTTGCAGACCGTGCAGGCCAAGCTGGCGAAAATCGAAGGCGTCAGCGCCATTGTCTACATCCAGACCTGTGCCGCCGAAAAACGCCGCCGCCGCAAGCGGGGCCAGTTTCCCGACCCCGACAAGCGCGTGTTCATCAACACAGATGTCTGCGAAGGCTGCGGCGACTGCGGCGTGCAGTCGAACTGTGTGTCCATCGTGCCCAAAGAAACCGAACTGGGCCGGAAGCGGGCGATTGATCAGTCGTCCTGCAACAAGGACTTCTCGTGTCTCAAAGGGTTCTGTCCGTCCTTCGTGACGCTGGAAGGCGCGCAGGTGAAGAAGGCCGCGACCACATCTCTCGACCTGCCGGACCTGCCTGCGCCCGAGTTGCCCAAGATCGACGGCACTTGGAACGTCGTTGTGACAGGCGTTGGCGGGACCGGCGTCGTCACCATCGGCGCGGTGCTGGCGCAGGCGGCGCAGATCGACGGCAAGGGGGCCGGCATGATGGAGATGGCTGGCCTCGCCCAGAAGGGCGGTGCGGTGCATATCCATCTGCGGCTGGCCAACACCCCCGCCGACATCAGCGCCATTCGCGTGGCGACCGGCGAGGCGGATGCGCTCATCGGCGGCGATCTGGTGGTCAGCGCCGGGGCCAAGACCTTGGGTCTCATGCGCACGGGGCGCACGGGCGGGGTGGTCAACAGCCACGAAATCATAACCGGCGATTTCACCCGGAACACCGAGTTTGCCCTGCCGACCGACCGGCTGACCGTGTCGCTTCAGGCGCGGTTGCGGGACGGGCTCGATCTGTTCGATGCCTCCGATCTGGCGAAGGCGACGCTGGGGGATTCGATCTTTTCCAACATGATGATCCTTGGCGCCGCGTGGCAGCGCGGGCTGGTGCCGCTGACCTATGACGCCATCGTTCAGGCCATCGAGTTGAACGGTGCGGCGTCCGAGAAAAACATCCGGGCCTTCGAGATCGGCCGCTGGGCGGTACTGCATCCCGAGGACGCAGCGCGGGTGGCCGAACCCAAGGTGATCCCGCTGCCCAAGACGCTGGACGAGAAGATCGCGTACAGATTTGACCATTTGGTAAAATATCAAAGCACCCGCTATGCCAAACGCTACCGAAAGCTGGTGGACGGTGTCTCGGAGCCCCGTCTGAAAGAGGCGGTGGCGAAAGGCTATCACAAGCTCTTGGCCTACAAGGACGAATACGAGGTGTCCCGCCTGCATCTGGAAACCCGCGCCAAGGCGGAAGAGCAGTTTGGCGGTGACTTCAAGATGACCTTCCACCTTGCCCCGCCGATGCTGTCCAAGACCGGACCGGACGGGCGTCCGGTGAAAAAGCAGTACGGCGAAGGGATGCTGCGCGGCTTTGGTCTCTTGGCGAAACTCAAGTGGTTAAGGGGAACGATGTTCGACCCGTTTGGCCGTACCGACGAACGCCGCATGGAGCGCGCGTTGATCAAGCAGTACGAGGCCGACATGCGCGAATGGCTCCCCAAGGCCAAGCCCGAGATCATGGATGCGCTGGTGGCCCTGGCCGAACTGCCCCTGCAGATCCGGGGCTTCGGTCCGGTCAAGCACGCCAATGCCGCCAAGGCCGAGAAACGGCGGGAAGAGCTGCTGGCGGTTCTGCGCTCCGGTGGGGCGGGGTTGAAGCAGGCGGCGGAGTGATGCGTCATAAAGCCGTTAAAGAACTGTTACATCTTTGCGGATAATCAGACCCGCGCTAGCAGAGCGCGAGTTTGATTGACCGGAGACCTATCGGTGCCATCCTCCGCCGCCCGTGACATTTCCTACGCCTATTCCGCCCGTTCCAAACCCGGTCGCGCGATAATCCGTCTTATGGAAAACGCCACGGGGCGTCTTGCTCTGATCAAGCGCGCGGCGGGTTATCAGGACGAGGTGGCCCAAGGTCGGGATTTCTGGGAGGTCATGGTCGATCGGTACGGTCTCAGCCTCGACGTGGTGGGCGGGTCGCTTGGCAATATCCCCAAGACCGGTCCGTTGATCGTGATCGCCAACCATCCCTATGGCATCCTCGACGGGTTGATCCTGGGCCATATCCTGTCGGTCACGCGGGGCGATTTCCGAATTCTGGCGCACAAGGTCTTCCGCAAGGCCGAAGACCTTGACCGCATCATCCTGCCGGTCAATTTCGATGAGACCAAAGAGGCGGTCGCGCAGAACATCGAGACGCGCAAAGTGGCGCTGGATTACCTGCGTGATGGCGGCTGCGTGGGCGTGTTCCCCGGGGGGACCGTGTCCACCGCCGTCACCCCCTTTGCCACGCCGATGGACCCCGGCTGGCGCGGGTTCACCGCCCGTATGATTGCCAAATCCAACGCCGCCGTGGTGCCGATCTATTTCGACGGTCACACCAGCCGTCTGTTCCAGATGGCCAGTCACCTGCACAGCACTCTGCGCATGGGGCTTCTGATCAAAGAGTTCCGCAAGCGGGTCGACACGCCGGTGCGGATCGTCATCGGTGCGCCGATCCCAGCGCCGGAGATCGACACGCGCAAAAAAGACGCGCGAGAGCTGATGGATTTTCTGCGCAAAGCCACGTATGAGCTGTCTCCAACGCCGTACGCGTCTTACGACTACGGCCTTGAGTTTGAAGAGCGGCACCGGGTGCGCGGCTGAACGCCACCCCTTGCCACATGCGCGAGGGCGATATGGCGGTAGGCGTATTTGACAGCGGTCTGGGTGGGCTGACGGTGCTGGATGCGGTGTCCAAGCGTCTGCCTGACGTGCCCTTCGTCTATCTGGGTGACAACAAGCACGCGCCTTACGGTGTGCGCGATGCCGACGACGTCTACACTCTGACCTGCGCCGCAACCGAACGGCTGTGGGAGGCGGGTTGCGATCTGGTGATTCTGGCCTGCAACACCGCCTCTGCGGCGGCACTCCGGCGGATGCAGGAAAACTGGATCCCGCGCGACAAGCGTGTGCTGGGCGTGTTCGTGCCCCTGATCGAAGCGCTGACCGAACGGCAATGGGGCGACAATTCCCCGCCGCGCGAAGTTGCGGTTCAACACGTGGCGCTGTTTGCAACCCCGGCCACCGTGCGAAGCCGCGCCTTCCAGCGCGAACTGGCCTTCCGCGCCATCGGTGTCGATGTCGAGGCGCAGGCCTGTGGCGGTCTGGTGGATGCCATCGAAGAGGGCGACATGATCCTGGCCGAAGCATTGGTGCGGTCCCATGTCGACGCGCTCAAGCGCAAGATGCCCAACCCGCAGGCGGCCATCCTTGGCTGTACGCATTACCCGCTGATGCAGGAGATCTTTCAGGACGCGCTGGGACCGGAGGTCGCTGTCTACAGCCAGGCCAATCTGGTGGCCGAGTCGCTGGCCGATTACCTTGAGCGCCATCCGAACATGAAAGGGCCGGGGGAGGACTCGATGTTCCTGACCACGGGCGACCCGAAGCGCGTGTCGGACCATGCAACGCAGTTCCTGCGACGACGGATCACGTTTGAAGCGGCCTGACGCTAAGAAGCGGTTGAGCATTCAAACGCTTGTATCTGCATTGGGAGCGGTCTTTCAATCTTCGGCTCTTTCGCCTACGTCCCCGGTCCACCACGCCCGTTTCTTTCCTCTGTAAAAGGCAATTGTCTGCCCGGGTTCGAAATCCTTGATTTCATCATATTCATACAGGCGGCTTTTGTGTTCCTGCCCTGATGAATCCATCCAGATCAAACGGCTTTGCCAGTCTTTGACACCGCGCACCCAAGTTTTCTGGACTCTGACAACCTTTGCAGTTTCGCGGCGCCCATGATCGCGTGCATGCCGCGCGGCCATCGCCTGGCGCAAGACATAGCCTGAGATGATTGTCGTGATAACGGCGAGCAATATCGCGATCCGAAGCGCCTCGGCGGCACTTCTTGCGTAGTCATCATCGCCGATGCGCGTTTTCTGAGGATTGTCTGGGAGGTATTTTATCTCGAATTCAGAGCCTTCGTCGTAGGCGTAAAAAAGATGCCTTTCCACTCTTCGGTCACTCGAGACCGCCATGCCTTGAACGGTCTCGTACCGAAGGGAGAAGTTGTATACGGTTTTGGATCCAACGGTGCCGGTGGTCTTTCGTTTCCGGGTTGTGTAGTTGCGGACAAGTTCTGCGGTGGCGACCTCTCCATGCAGTGCAAATTCCTGTTCGGACTTAGCTTTCTCGTTGAATATGAGTAGCGTCACTATGACAATGGCTGCTCCGAAGAGCGTGAAATACCCGCCCATATTCCAAAACAACCGCCAAAGTGGGAGTGGTTTTTTGTCTTTCGCGTAGCCCATTTCACTACGGAACCAACTTTCCTGTTCGGTTGCAAGTTTTGGTGTCAACGTCAAACGGTTGCGCGGCGGGTATTTCGGATGTATCCCGCACGCAGAGAAGGAAACGATGATGACGCTGGTTGTATTCCGTCTGGTCCGACGATGAACAATCCCGTGGCGCTGCCGGCTGCCACATGAATCGTGTTGCCATGAAGGTAGCAGACGTGTTTCCTCAACTCCCACCTCAGGAATTCTCATGACCCTTTCGATCGCCATCATCGGTGCCAGCGGCTATACCGGAGCCGAACTTCTGCGCCTCATCGCAACCCATCCCGACATGGAGATTGCCGCGCTGGCGGCGAATTCCAAGGCGGGTCAGACGATTGCGCAGGTGTTTCCGTTCCTGCGCCATCTCGATCTGCCGCAACTTGTGACATGGGAAGAAATCGACTTTTCGAGCATCGACCTGTGCTTCTGTGCCTTGCCGCACAAGACCAGCCAGGAGGTGATCTCGAAACTGCCGACGGACCTCAAGATCGTTGATCTGTCCGCGGATTTCCGGCTGCGCGATCCGGCAGCGTACGAGACGTGGTACGGAAACCCGCATGCGGCGGTCGAGATGCAGAAAGAGGCTGTCTATGGCCTGACCGAGTTCTACCGCGATGCGATCCGCGATGCGCGGCTGGTGGCCGGCACGGGCTGCAATGCGGCAACCGGGCAATACATCCTGCGGCCGCTGATCGCCGAGAAAGTGATCGGGCTCAAGGACATCATCCTAGACTTGAAATGCGCGGTGTCAGGGGCGGGGCGCTCTCTCAAGGAAAGCCTTCTGCATGCCGAGCTGTCCGAAGGCTACAACGCCTATTCCGTTGGGGGCACGCACCGGCATCTGGGGGAATTCGATCAGGAATTCAGCGCCTTGGCGGGCGAAGAGGTGCGCGTCCAGTTCACGCCGCATCTGATCCCGGCAAACCGGGGTATTCTCGCCACCTGCTATGTCAGCGGTGATGCGCAGGCGGTGTATGGTGCGCTGGCCAGCGCTTATGCGGATGAGCCGTTCATCGAAGTATTGCCGTTCGGGGAAACCCCCTCGACCCACCACGTGCGCGGATCGAACTTCTGTCATATCGGTGTGACGGGGGACCGGATCGAGGGTCGGGCCATCATTGTCGCGGCGCTCGACAACCTGACGAAAGGCTCCTCGGGGCAGGCGTTGCAGAACGCGAACCTGATGCTGGGTCTGGAGGAAACGGCTGGCCTGATGCTGGCCCCGTGTTTCCCCTAGAATTTTCTGGGCAGCGCCAAGAGTCTTCGTACGAAGACTCTTGGTCCCCATGGGGTTAAGAAAAAACCAATTCAGACTGCGGCAAATTGATCTGCCGCAGTTTGCGCGCGGCCCATCTGTGTCTATATTGAATTGGGCGCAATCGGGAGGATGCCATGGCTCTGAAATCGCTGAAGAAACAACGCCGCATCCAGGTGATCGCGTTGGCGACGGTCGCGTTGATCCTGTCCACGGCGCTGATCGGCTATGGGATGCGCGACGGGATCAACTTCTTCCGCTCGCCCAGCCAGGTGATGGCAGAGCCGCCGGCACCGAACGAGGTGTTCCGCATTGGCGGGCTGGTCGAAGAGGGCTCCATCGTGCGCGGGCAGGGGTCAACCGTGTCCTTCAGCGTGACCGATGGCGGGGCGACTGTCCCCGTGGTCTATTCCGGCGTCCTTCCCGATCTTTTCTCGGAGAACGAGGGTATGGTCGGCACCGGTCGCTATGTGAATGGCGTGTTCGAAGCCACTGAAATTCTTGCCAAACATGATGAAGAATACATGCCGGCTGAGGTGGTGGATGCGTTGAAGGAGCAGGGCGTCTACAAAGAACCCGACGCGGGCAGCTAAGAGACCGCCTGCACGTCTTCTTTTTTCAAATACGAAAAAAGCCGGGCGCGCAACGCCCGGCCTGTCGGATCTTCCGAAGGAAAATTGGAAGCTGATCAGCCGCGCAGGATGGACCGTCCTGCGTATTCGGCTGTCTCGGCCAGCATCTCTTCGATGCGGATCAACTGGTTGTACTTGGCCAACCGGTCGGACCGTGCCAGCGAGCCGGTTTTGATCTGACCGCAATTCGTGGCCACCGCGAGGTCGGCAATCGTCGCGTCCTCGGTTTCGCCCGAGCGGTGCGACATGACGTTCGTCATGCGGGCGCGGTGTGCCATCTCAACAGCTTTGAGCGTTTCGGTCAGCGTGCCGATCTGGTTGACCTTGACCAGCATGGAGTTCGCGCAGCCGCGGGCGATGCCGTCAGCCAGACGCGCCGGGTTGGTCACGAAAAGATCGTCGCCGACCAGTTGTACCTTGTCGCCCAGCACCTCGGTCAGCATCGCCCAGCCATCCCAGTCGTCTTCGGACATGCCGTCTTCGATGGAGATGATCGGGTAGTCATTCACGAGTGCCTGCAGGTAGGCGACGTTCTCGTCCGAGGTCAGCGATTTGCCTTCGCCCTTGAGTTCATACTTGCCGTCTTTGAAATATTCGGTCGCCGCGCAGTCGAGCGCGAGATAGATATCCTCGCCGGGTGTGTAGCCCGCTTTCTCGATGGATTTCAGAATGAAGTCGAGCGCATCGCGGGTCGAGCCAAGCTCGGGCGCAAAGCCGCCCTCGTCGCCGAGGCCGGTCGACATGCCTGCTGCCGACAGCTCTTTCTTCAGCGTGTGGAACACTTCAGAGCCCATGCGCACCGCGTCGCGGATGTTCTGGGCCGCGACCGGCATGATCATGAATTCCTGGATGTCGATCGGATTGTCGGCGTGTTCGCCGCCATTGATGATGTTCATCATCGGAACCGGCAGAATGCGCGCCGAGGTGCCGCCGACATAGCGGTAAAGCGGCTGGGCCGAGAAATCGGCGGCGGCCTTGGCGGCGGCGAGGCTGACGCCGAGGATGGCGTTCGCACCCAGGCGGCCCTTGTTGTCCGTGCCATCGAGTTCGATCATCGCCATGTCGATCCCGACCTGTTCGGTGGCGTCCATGCCGACGATCTCTTCGGCGATCTCACCATTTACCGCCGCAACAGCTTCGAGCACGCCTTTGCCCATGTAACGGCTCTTGTCGCCATCGCGTTTTTCGACCGCTTCGTATGCGCCGGTGGACGCGCCCGACGGCACGGCAGCGCGTCCGATGGTGCCGTCTTCGAGTGTGACGTCGACTTCAACCGTCGGGTTGCCCCGGCTGTCGAGGATTTCACGGGCGAAAATGTCGATGATGGTGCTCATTGCGCTTGGTCCTGATGAAGCTGCATCTACGCGGCGGTATAGCAGGGAAAGAGCCAATGTAAACTGGGGCAGTTAGCGCTAACGTGTCGCGTGTCTACTCTGCCGCTCCTGTTCGAGCGCCAGTTTCCGTTCCCGGTAGAGCGCATACAGGCCTGCGGTCAGGATGATTGCCGCGCCGAGAAGGGTCATGCCGTCGGGCCGTTCTCCGAACACCAGGATGCCGAGGCTCATCGTGAAGATGAGACGGGTGTAGCGGAACGGAGAGACGACGGCGGCAGGTGCCATTCGCATGGCCTGCGTGACCGCGTAGTAACCCAGCGCCGTGACCACAACCGCCCCGGCCATATGCGCAGTCGTGACCCGGGTCACCTCACCGGGCGGGTCCATCGCGAGCATGAGCAGAAAACCGGTTGGGATCGTGGCTGCAAAGCCCCAGGTGGCCAGCGAGATCGACGGGACATGATCCGGCGCGCGGCGCGTGATCAGGTCTCGCAGGCCGAGCCCGCACACACCCATCACTGCGAACAGCGCGGCAGGTTCAAAGCCCTCTGCGCCGGGGCGGATGACCAGCAGCATACCCACGATTCCGGCAAGGATGGCCAGCCACCGCCGCAGGCCAACGGGTTCCTTCAGAAACACCGCCGCGCCCAGTGTCACGACTAGGGGCGCCATCTGCATGATCGCCGCGAAGAGTGACAGCGGGATCATCCCGATGGACATGACAAGCCCCAGCCCTCCGATGATCTCCAACCCGTTTCGTGCCATGACCCACGGGTGGAAGAAATCCCGGCTGAACAGGTTGGCACGTTGCCAAAGGGCGATCAGCACGAAGCACAGGCTGCCGCCGAGGCTCAGAAAGAACATCACGTGTCCCGGCGACAAAGCGCGGGAGGACAGCTTGATGAACATGTCGCTGAGCGCAAGAAGCGCCATTGCAAGGATCATCAGAAGAATGGCGCGGACGGTCTGCATAGCGTCCAGCTACGCCTGTTTGTCGGCAGAGACCAGACCTGTCGGCCAGCCGGTTCGCCGGATGCCGGTCACTTCTTGATCGGCACGCCGTAGAGTTCGAGCTTGTGGCCCTTCAGCCTGTATCCAAGCTTCGCGGCGATCTTTTCCTGCAGGGCTTCGATTTCGGGATCGACGAATTCGATCACCTTGCCCGTCTGCAGGTCGATCAGGTGGTCGTGATGGTCGCGTTCGGCGTCTTCGTACCGGGCGCGCCCGTCTCCGAAATCGACCTTCTCGAGGATTCCGGCCTCTTCGAACAGTTTGACCGTGCGGTACACCGTGGCGATCGAAATGTTCGGATCGAGTTTGGACGCGCGGGCGTAGAGCTCTTCGACATCGGGGTGATCGGTTGCGTCTTCCAACACCTGTGCAATCGTGCGGCGCTGCTCGGTCAGGCGCAGTCCCTGGGCTTCGCAGCGCGAGATGATGGTGTCGGACATCGTCGGGGCCCCTTGTCGTGGTGCAGAGAGGTTTAGCCAACCCGGCTTGCCATGACCATAAGCCGGGCGGCAAAAATTATGTCCTGCGGCGCAGGTGCCAAAGGTAAAGCCCGAGCGACGTCACCACGATCGCGCCACCGACAAACATGTTCGGGGTGGGGGCTTCGCGCAGAAAGGTCCAGACCCAGACCGGCCCGAGCACGGTTTCAAGCAGGAGAACGAGGCTCACGTTGACCGACGCCGTGTGGCGCGAGGCTTCGGACATCAGGTAGAACGACAGGGGCAGCACGACGAAACTCGCAAGTGCGATGGCCCAGGTCGTTCCCGAGGTCATCTCTCCGATATCCGTCAGGCTGAAGGCGCTCAGCCCGGCAAGGATGGAGCCGCTGCCGACGGCAGGCAGAAGCGGCATCTCGGGGTTGTGGCGCAGCAGGGTGAAACTCAGCGCAAGGCTGATCGCCACGCCAAGCCCGCAGGCCACTCCGGGCAACGCGCCCGTGGTCAGGGTCACATCGCCTTTGCCGGACATGGCCAGCACGATCCCCGCACAGACGACCGCAATCGTGATCCATGTCGCCGGGCGCGTGGGTTGCCGGTAAAGCAGCCACGACAGCAGGGCGGCCCAGATCGGGACCGTGGCCACTGCGATCAGGACCAGCGCCACCGGTGCAATTGCAATCGCCGGGGCAAACAATGCGGCATTGGCCCATTGCGCCAGGATCAAGCCCGCCCCAACCGCCGAGGCAAGACGCGCGACATGGCGGATCTGGCCTGTCAGCACCGCAGCCGTCAGAAACAGCGTTCCCATCGCAAGCCCGCGCCACGCCACAAGTGGCGCGGGATCAAGCCCGGACAAACGGATCAGCAGCGCGTCCGGTGTCAGAATCAGGACACCGAGACAGGCCAGAAGGATACCTTTCATTCAGAGCGTCAGGATCAGCTGTAAAGCGGCTGAACCCCCATCTGCATGTGCAGCGCGTTCACCGTGGGTTGGTCCAGATCCATCGCCCGCGCCAATGCGTCGAGGTATTGTGCCTCAGGTTGGGTATCGAGCCGGATCGCCATAAGAGACGCGGAATAGACCTGCGCGCGCAGCGGTGCGGGCGTGTCGGCAGCCAGTGCGTCGACATCCACCGGGGCGGCCAGTTGTTCCTGTACGAAGGCGATGTCTTCGGCATCGGCATCGTCGCCCACCGTGTCGAGGATCTTGGCGCGTTCGGCTTCGTCAATGCCGCCGTCGCATTTCGCGGCCTGGATCATCGCGCGCAGCATCAGGGCAGCGGTTTCCTCGGCCTGCGGGGCAGCCGCGCCGGAATTGGCGAACTGGTCGAGCATGCCCCCCATGTTCTTGCCACCGGCGGCGGCCATTCCGCCCGCGGCAGCCAGAAGGCCGGCCAGTCCGGCACCGCCCGCGCCACCAAGCTGCGACAGCAGCCCTCCCTTGTCGCCGGCAGCCTGACCAGCAGCGCCGCCGCCCATCATCGCCGACAGGTCCAGCCCGCCGGATTGCAGTTTGTCCATGATGCCGGCAAGCGGGTTGTCGCCCCCCATCATCTGCCCCATCTGCGCCTGGATCTGAGCCATGGGATTGTCGCCCGGAACCTGCGCGCCGCCCATCAAACCGCCCAGGCCCTTTCCGCCGGACAGATGGTCAACGCCGCGCGCTGCGGCATATCCGATGGCCACTTTGGCCAATGTTCCCATGAGACTCATATCAAAACTCCGTCGATCAGATTGTCTTACTCGGGGCAGGATGCCCGATTCGCGCGTGGGATGTGGAAAAACCTTTGCCATCGCGGAAGATCAGGGCTTTTCCGACGGAACGTGGCGAAGGTCTTTCTGCTTGACCCCGGTCGCATGCGGGTGTCCCTGAGCCGGATGGAACGCAAGGATGCAATCGATCTGGCCGGAGCGGCGGGGCTTGTGGTGTTTGCCACGGTGCTCGCCTTCAATCAGGTGGTGATCAAGGTCACGAATGCCGGGTTCGGCCCGGTTTTCGCAGCCGGGCTCCGATCGGCCTTGGCGCTTGGGGTGCTGGGACTGTGGCTCTGGCTTCGGGGCAGGCGGCTGGAGGGTCTTCGGCGCACCTTCTGGCCCGGGCTGCTGCTCGGCGGGTTGTTCACGGTTGAGTTCATCTTTCTGTTCATCGCGCTGGATCTGACCACGGTATCCCGCGTGTCGATCCTGTTCTATTCGATGCCGGTCTGGCTGGCGTTGATTGCGCATTTCTCTTTGCCCGGGGAAACCCTGTCCTGGCGGCGCGCGTTTGGGTTGGCGTTGGCTATGGCGGGTGTCGTCTGGGCGCTGTTCGATCCGGACTCGCGGGAGGCAGGAAGCCTGACGGGCGATATTCTTGCGCTGCTGTCGGCTTTTGCCTGGGCCGGGATCGCACTGACCGTGCGTCTTACCAGGGTGTCCGAGCTGAAACCGGAAAGCCAGTTGTTCTGGCAACTTTCGGTGTCGGCGGTCGGACTGCTGGCCGTGGCCCCGCTGTTCGGTGAGCTTATCCGCACGCCAACGGCGCTGCATCTCGCCGGACTTGCCTTCCAGGCGGTCTTTGTGGCGAGCCTCGGTTTTCTGTTCTGGCTTCGCCTGATGACGATCTACCCGGCTTCGGACATCGCGGCGTTCAGCTTCCTGTCTCCGGTGCTGGCCGTAGGTCTGGGGTGGCTGCTGCTGAACGAGCCGGTGGGCCCCGGATTTCTTGGCGCGATGTGCCTTGTCGCCGTCGGGATCGTGCTGATCAACCGACGGCGCAGGCGCTGAGTCAGGTCCCGCAGAACGTGGCCTCGACGACCTCCTCGGGGGCGGGCGGTTTGCGCAGATCGCCAAACTGTTCCCGCGCGTCATAGGGCATGGCATAGGCCGCCATCAGACGGTGGAAAAGACTGTCGTCCCCGGCAACCGCATCGGTGATCATTTCCTCGATCCGGTGATTGCGTGGGATGAGAACGGGGTTTGCCGCAGTCATCCACCCGTGCGGGTCGTTTTCGTCGTCAAGTCTTGCGGACCAACGCGCGGACCACTCGTCGAACGCAGACGCGTCGGCAAACTGTTCGCGGGCAGTGCCGTCTGCAAGCCCGCGAAACGTGTTGGTGAAGTCTGCCTCGGCCGTTTGCATCAGTGTCAGCAGATCCGCGATCAGAGAGGCATCTCCGGGCTCTGGATCGGCAATCCCGATCTTTGCCCCGAACCGCCGCAGCCATTCGGCCCGGATCATGTCCGGCATGGTGTGGATCTGCGCAGTGAAGGGTTCAACCGAGGCTTCGGGGTTCGGCATCAGAGACAGCAGCGCGGTTGCCAGTTGCGCCATGTTCCACACGATGATGTCGGCCTGCGCGGCATAGCTGTAGCGTCCATAGCGGTCGATTGAGGAATAGACGGTTTCAGGGTGATAGCTGTCCATGAAGGCACAGGGGCCGTAATCGATGGTTTCGCCCGAAATGCTGCAATTGTCGGTGTTCATCACGCCATGGATGAAGCCAAGGCTCATCCAGTGGGCGACGAGGGCCGCCTGGCGCCGCATGACCGCGTCGAGAAAAGATGCCGGGTCTGTGGCGTCGGGATAGTGCCGCGCAACAGCATAGTCGAACAGCGTTTGCAGCGCTTTGGTGTCTCCGCGGGCGGCAAACACCTGAAACGTGCCGACACGCAGATGACTTTGCGCCACACGGGTCAGGACCGCACCGGGCAGCGGGCGTTCGCGGATCACCGGTTCTCCGGTGCGTACGGCCGCCAGTGCGCGGGTCGTTGGAACCCCCAGCGCGTGCATGGCCTCGCTCACCACGTATTCGCGCAGAACCGGGCCCAGCCACGCCCGCCCGTCGCCCATGCGGGAAAACGGCGTGCGGCCCGACCCCTTGAGCTGAATGTCTCTCCGCATACCATCGGTGCCGATGGTTTCGCCCAGAAGGATCGCGCGTCCATCGCCAAGCTGCGGGTTGTATTGACCAAACTGATGTCCGGCATAGAGCTGCGCCAGCGGGGCGGCACCCTCGGGCACGGCATTGCCTGCAAAAAGCGCGGCGATGTTCGGGTCGTCCAACCCGTCAATGCCAAGCTCACGCGCAAGGGGTTCGTTCAGGGCGATCAGCGACGGTTCTCGCACCGGCTCCGGATGGACACGGGCGAAAAACCCGTCGGGCAGGGCGGCGTAGCTGTTGTCGAAGGGAATGTGCAGGGTCATGCCGCTGATATAGGGGCGGGATCGTCAGCGCGCCAGAGACCGCACGCGCCTACAACTCTCGCGACATGTAGGCATAGCCCTCGCGGGTGACGAACTTGGCGCGCTGGTAGAACCGGATCAGCGTCTCGTTTTCCAGATCAGCCTCAAGGTGGAGGGCGCGGACGCCTCCCTGTTGCAACGCTTTGGCCAACCCGTTCAACGCCTCCGAGCCCATACCGCGTCGGCGCACGGCGCTGCGGACATAGATCTCGTCCACGATCGCATCCATGCCGCCGTATTCGATGGACCATCCAAACGAAATGACCACGTAACCGACAGGTGCGCGGCGCGGACCGATCAGCCAGATGGCTCCGTGCGGGCTGCCTTCGAGCAACGGCATGATCGCGTCATGTTGGTGTTCCGGGGATGTGGCCAGCCCCTGATGTTCATGAAACGCCGCGACCAGTGGCAGCAGTTTGGGCGCGTCCTCAGGGGTGGCCAGATGCAGCGATCTCATAGGCGGGCCAGCCGGTCCGTCAGCAGGGCAAAGAACCCGTCGGCGTCGATGTCCCCCATGAAGGTGGCGTTTGGTGGGCGATCGGTCACGCGCCACCAGTCCGCAACGGTCATGCCAAGTGTCAGCTCGGACCCGGTTTCAATTTCGACATTGATGTGCCGACCGGTGAAAAGTTCGGGCTTGATCAGATATGCGGTGACGCAGGGGTCGTGCAGCGGCGCGCCTGCGCTGCCGTATTTTTCCTTGTCGAACCGTTCAAAGAAATCCGTCATTTCCGCCACTGCAATGCCGACGGGAGTGCCCAGCGCGCGGAACGCGTCATTGCGCTGTTTGGTGACCAGCGCCTTGTGGGTCACGTCCAGTGTCATGACGGTGATCGGTGCGCCGCAGTCGAAAACGATCTTCGCCGCCTCTGGATCGACATAGATGTTGAACTCTGCCGCCGGAGTGATGTTGCCGACCTCGAAATATGCGCCGCCCATCAGAACGATTTCCTGGATGCGGTTCGCAATATCCGGCGCGCGGGTCAGAGCGGTGGCGATATTCGTCAGCGGACCCAGAGGGCAGAGCGTGACTGTTCCTTCAGGCTCGGACCGCAGAGTGTCGATGATGAAATCCACCGCATGCTGTTCCTCAAGCGGCATGGTCGGGTCGGGCAGGGTTGGCCCGTCGAGACCGGTCTTTCCATGCACATGTTCCGCCGTGACCAGCTTGCGCGCGATGGGGGCGTCACATCCGGCAAACACCCGGGTGTCCGGTTTGCCGGCAAGTTCGCAAACGATCCGTGCGTTCTTCTGCGTGAGCGGCAGCGGCACGTTGCCTGCAACGGCCGTGATTCCCAGAACGTCGAGGTCATCCGGCGACGCAAGGGCCAGCAGGATCGCGACGGCGTCATCCTGGCCGGGATCGGTGTCGATGATGATTTTGCGGGGTGCCATCGAAGCCTCCTTGGTTGGCGCGGTGGTGACACGGGGCAGGCGCAGGATCAAGCGCGATGATACAGGCGGGCGGGCGTTTGCCTGTTCCTTCAGCAACGCGATTGCAGACGCATTTTGGAGTGTTAGACTTGCCACATATGTGAGGAAACAAGTTTACATCTGGCTCGTTAGCGCTAACAAGACGCTGACCGAAGTAGAATCGGAAGGACCGCGCCATGGTGTCTCGCGTTATTCCCGTAGATCCGTTTGATCTGGTGATTTTTGGTGGTACGGGGGATTTGGCTCGTCGCAAAATCTTGCCCGGGCTGTTCCGGCGCTTCTGTTCGGGGCAGATGCCGGAAGGCTCGCAGATCATCGGGGCCGCGCGTTCAGACATGGATGACGCTGGCTATCGGTCGATGGTGGCGGACGCGATTGCCGAATTCGGCGGATCGCGTGGCAGCGAAAGCGGAATGCTCGAAGCGTTTCTGGAAACCGTGTCCTACGTGATGACCGACGCTAAGGGCGATGGCGGCTGGGCGCAGCTCAATGAAAAGGTGCGCGACAACAAGGTCCGTGCGTTTTACTTTTCGGTGGGTCCGTCGCTGTTTGGGGACTTGGCAGAGCGGCTGCACAGGTTCGGCATGGCGACACCGGACAGCCGGATTGTCGTCGAAAAGCCGTTCGGACATGACCTCGCTTCGGCCAAGGCGCTGAACGCGACGCTGGCCAAGCATTTCGACGAACATCAGATTTACCGGATCGACCATTATCTGGGTAAGGAAACCGTTCAGAACCTGATGGCGGTTCGCTTTGGGAACATGCTGTTCGAGCCGCTCTGGAACGCGCAGTATGTCGATCATATCCAGATCACCGTGGCTGAAACCGTGGGTGTCGGCGGGCGCGGTGGTTATTATGACAAGTCCGGCGCGATGCGGGACATGGTGCAGAACCACCTGATGCAGCTTCTCTGCCTGATCGCGATGGAGCCGCCTTCGAAATTCGAACCGGATTCGGTGCGGGATGAAAAGCTCAAGGTCATCCGCGCGCTTGAACCGGTGGATTGGCACCACATCGTGCGCGGTCAGTACGGCGCCGATGAAAACGGCCCCAGCTATCGCCAGGATGTGGAAGACCCCAAGTCGCGTACCGAGAGCTTCATTGCCATGAAGTGTCATATCTCGAACTGGCGCTGGGCGGGGACGCCGTTTTATCTGCGCACCGGCAAGCGGTTGAAGTCCCGTGCGTCCGAAATTGCTGTTGTGTTCAAGGATGCGCCGCACTCGATCTTCGGGGCAGATGCCGGGCGGCACCGCAACGTGCTGGCCATCCGGCTGCAGCCGAACGAAGGCATGACGCTGGATGTAACGATCAAGGAACCGGGACCGGGGGGGATGCGTCTTCTCGACGTACCGCTGGATATGAGCTTTGCAGACGCGCTGGGCCCGGATGCCGAAGAGGTGCCGGACGCCTATGAGCGTCTGATTATGGACGTGATCCGGGGCAACCAGACGCTTTTCATGCGAGGGGACGAGGTCGAAGCCGCATGGGCGTGGACCGACCCCTTGATCGAGGGCTGGCAAGCACGCAACGATGTGCCCAAGGAATACGAACCCGGCAGTTCCGGTCCCGAAGACGCCCTGATGCTGATGCATCGGGATGGTCGCAAGTGGCGCGACGTGAAGGCCTGAACCGCCGGACGCATGCCGCGGCTTGCCGGATGGCGGCTGCGGTGACGCACAAAAGTGGAGCGAGGTGACCGCATGAATTACGAGCTGCAAACCTATCCCGACCGCGAGATGCTGGCGATGGATCTCGCCAACAAGCTTGCCGGTGATCTGCGGACGATCCTTACCCATGAGGACCGTGTTGTGCTGGCTGTCCCGGGGGGCACGTCGCCCGGACCGGTGTTCGACGATCTCTGTGCCGCCGACTTGGACTGGAGCCGGGTCGATGTGATGCTCACCGACGAACGATGGGTGCCCGAGGACAGCGACCGCTCGAACACGCGCCTGATCCGCGAGCGACTGCTGGTCAACCGGGCCGCAGCAGCGCGGCTGCTGCCGCTCTACGTCCCGGCACACGAACCTGAAGAGGTGCTGGCCGAACTGGAATCGCAGATCATCGATGAACTGCCGCTCGCTGTGGTGCTGCTGGGTATGGGCAACGACATGCATACCGCCTCGATTTTTCCGGGAGCGGACCAATTGGCCAAGGCGCTTGATCCCCACGCGCCGATCCTTGTCCCGATGCGGGCACCCGGCGCGCCCGAGCCACGGATCACGCTGTCGGCGCGGGTGCTGAACGAGGCAATCCGCAAACATGTGCTGATCTTCGGGGATGAGAAACGCGAGGCGCTGGAAAACGCGCGGGGCAAGTTGCCGGAAGATGCACCGATCAACGCCGTTCTCGACGGCGCAACTGTTCACTGGGCGGAGTAAGACCATGTGGGACGCATTGAAAACTGCAGCAGAGGCGGGCCGTGACCGGTCCATTCTTGACCTTTTCGACGCCGACGCGGATCGCGCGGAAGCGTTCAGCGTAACGGCTCTGGATCTGCTGTTCGACTATTCGAAAACCCAGATCGACACGGCAACGCGGGACGTGCTGATTGCTCTGGCGCGTGCGGCCTATGTCGAAGCGCGGCGCGATTCGATGTTCTCGGGCACCAAGATCAATGACACCGAGGGACGCGCGGTCCTGCACACGGCGTTGCGCAATCTGGATGGCGACCCGGTGATGGTCGATGGTCAGGACGTGATACCCGGCGTGCTGGATACGCTGGCCCGGATGGAAACGGTGGCCAACGATGTCCGAGCGTCGGACTTTACCGATGTTGTGAACATTGGCATCGGCGGGTCCGACCTTGGCCCCGCAATGGCCTATCTGGCACTCGCGCCCTATTGCGACGGTCCGCGTTGCCACTTCGTATCGAATGTCGATGCCGCCGATATCGCGGACACGCTGCGCGGTTGCGATCCGGAAAAGACGCTTTTCATCGTTGCCTCCAAGACCTTCACCACGATCGAGACCATGACCAACGCGCGCACCGCGCGCGCCTGGTTGCAGGAGCACGGTGTCAGCACCGATGGCCGCTTCATCGCGCTCTCGTCCAACGCAGACGCCGCCAGCGAGTGGGGCATCCCTTCTGAGCGCGTTCTGGGTTTCGAGGATTGGGTCGGCGGGCGCTATTCCATGTGGGGGCCGATCGGCCTCTCGCTGATGATCGCCATTGGCCCGGACGCGTTCAAGGCGTTCCTGCGCGGCGGGCAGGCGATGGACCGGCACTTCCGTTCGGCGGCGCTGCACGAGAACATGCCGGTGATGCTGGCGCTTGTGGGCATCTGGCACAACCAGGGTCTGGGCCATGCCACCCGCGCGGTGCTGCCCTATGACAACCGTCTGTCACGCCTGCCGGCTTACCTACAGCAGCTGGAAATGGAATCGAACGGCAAATCGGTGGCGATGGACGGCACGAGCCTGACCGTTCATTCCGGCCCCGTGGTCTGGGGAGAACCCGGCACCAACGGCCAGCACGCGTTCTACCAGCTGATCCATCAGGGCACGCGGGTCATTCCCTGCGAATTCATGGTTGCCGCCGAAGGGCACGAGGCGGATCTCCGCCATCACCACGAGCTGCTCATCGCCAACTGCCTCGCGCAGTCCGAAGCGCTGCTGCGCGGGCGCTCGCTGGACGAAGCGCGGGCGATCATGGCGAAGAAAGGCCTGACCGGTGACGAATTGGAACGGCAGGCGCGGCATCGGGTGTTCCCGGGCAACCGTCCCTCTACAACGTTGATGATGCCGAAACTGACGCCCGAGGTGCTGGGCCAGATCATCGCGCTCTACGAACACCGCGTGTTTGTCGAAGGGGTGATCCTTGGGATCAACTCATTCGACCAGTGGGGTGTGGAACTGGGCAAGGAACTGGCCACGTCGCTTGGCCCGCTCGTGTCTGGTGATGCGCCAGCTGACGACAAGGACGGCAGCACACAAGCGCTGCTGGGCTACGTCAAACGCTATTCCTGAGGCGGGCAAGCGCGTTCGAACGCGCTTGATCAAGGCGCGTCGACGCGCCTTTCCACCCCGTCCACCGCATGGAATCGATCCCGCACAGGCTCCGGGATCGGCATGCGTCCGCTGCCATCGGGCATCAGCAGAACGATCACGCATGTGAAGGCCGCGCGCACCGTCCCGCCCGACCAGATCTCCTGCCGGAGCGTGAAACTGGTGGTGCGGTAATCCACTGTCCGCGTCACCACCACATACTCTTCGTCTGCGCGCATCTCCTGAAGCCAGTCGATCTCGCCCCGCCGGATGACGATGCGCGGCTCAGAGTCGGGTGCCGTATATGTCGTCAGTCCCACATGCTTGAAATAGGTCACACGGGCCCCCTCGAACCAGATCAGGTATGCCACGTTGTTGACGTGGTTGAGCGGATCAAGCTCGGCAAAACGCACGCGGTCGGCCAAGGCCAGCGGCCATGGCTCCGTCAGACCGAAGGCGCGCTGCTGGTTCGGGGAAAGCGGGGTGAGGAACGGGACATCTGTCATGGATGCGCTCTCTCAACCGGCGCGGGGAATGTCAAACCCGGAAGGCGCGAGGGTGAAACCTTCGAATTGAAACGCGGGGCTGACCGTACAGCCCACCAGTGTCCAGTCGCCGGTGCTGCGCGCGGCCTGCCAATGGTGTGGCGGTACGATCACTTGCGGGGCCTGCCCGGAAAACAGGTCCGGTCCCAGAACATGCTCCAGCGCCGGTCCGGTATCGGTTTCTGACAGGGACAGGATCAGCGGCGCGCCGGCATAGTGGTGCCAGATCTCTGTTGCATCCACCTTGTGCCAATGGCTGCGCTCGCCTGCGCTGAGTAGAAAATAGATACCGGTGCCCGAGGGCCGCCCGGCTTCGTCTGCGATCCAGGTCTGGCGGTAATGCCCACCTTCCGGATGCGGGGCCAGATCGAGCCGGTCGATAATCTCTGCAGCAGATTTCTGTTCAATATCAATCTGTTTCAAGGGCGCGCTCCCCACCGTCCGGTGCCTTGTGATTTGGTTAACCACAGCTTCGCAGTCTTTGCGGCAAGGAGCAATCGGGGGCGTGGGATGGACCAGGGAAACCGCAATGTGCGGTCTGTTGCAAAGGAGATCGTGGCCCGTGAAGGTGGCTATGTGAACGATCCCGACGATCCGGGCGGTGCCACGAAACATGGCGTGACGATCCACACGATGCGCCGTCTGGGCCTTGACCTGACGGGCGATGGGCAAGTGACGGCGGCCGATGTGCGGCGCTTGACCGAAGAGCAGGCCGTTGCGATCTTCATCGACCACTACTTTGAGAAGCCCCGCATCGCGGACCTGCCGCAGCCCCTGCACGCAACGGTGTTCGATATGTATGTGAACGCCGGGGCCAATGCGGTGAAGATCCTGCAACGCCTCTTGCGCAAGATGGACTTCTCCGTGGCTGTCGACGGCGTGATCGGCCCCAGGACCATCGCGGCAACCGCGCGCGCCCAAGCCAGTGCGCCGGACCACATCGTCGATGCCTACGGGATCGAACGGCGCACCTACTATTTCGAACTGGCCGACCGCCGCCCCGTCAGCCGCAAATACGCGCGCAGTCGGGCAGGCGGGAAGGGGGGATGGATCACGCGGGCCGAGAGCTTCATCGCGCCCCGGTATCATCTGAGTGACGCAGCATTCCGCAGAAGGGTGGCAGCATGGGATTGATCGAACAGGTGTTTTCTCTGGTCTTTGGCTCGGGCCGCAACGTGGTGCGGGATACGGTCGAGGTCTTCCGTCCCAATGCCGAGGCACAGGCGCAGCGTGACCACGCGCGGCACGATGCGTCGCTGACCCAGTTCGCCGCCGAATTCTATGCACCCCAGCGCAGTTGGTTCGACCGGTTTATGGATGCGCTGAACCGGGTGCCGCGTCCGGCCTTGGCTTTGGGCACGCTGGGGCTTTTCATTGCGGCGATGTTGGATCCGGACTGGTTTTCCGCCCGAATGCTCGGGCTGGCCTTGGTGCCAGAGCCGCTCTGGTGGCTATTGGGCGCGATCGTGAGCTTCTATTTCGGTGCCCGGCATCAGACCAAGGGGCAGGAGTTCCAGCGCGAACTCGTGGAGCACCTGGCGCGATCAACGCCACGCCGCGCACCGACACCCGAACCGGTTCAGCCGACAGAAGAGCCAGAGCCCGACGGCAACGCCGCGCTGGAAGACTGGTTGCGGCAACTCCGCTAGGGCGCGGACGCGCCGACGCGTCCGGGATTTCCGTCGACGGAAAACCCGCGACAATGTGAACCTCCGGAAGGTCCGAAACGGATTGGCCCCGCCATGCGCGGGGCCTATACTGTGACTTATGGTTACAGAACTCGGTCACTTCGCCCTCATCCTCGCGTTTCTTGTCGCGATCGTGCAATCCGTTGTGCCTCTCGTCGGGGCGCAGAAACGCTGGCCCGGCTGGATGGCGGTGGCTGAACCCGCCGCCACGGTGCAGTTCCTGCTGACGGGGTTTGCTTTTGCTGCGCTGACCTATGCCTTTGTAACCTCTGATTTTTCTCTCCGTCTGGTCTGGCTCAACAGCCATTCGGCCAAGCCGATGCTCTACAAGATCAGTGGCGTCTGGGGGAACCACGAAGGCTCGATGCTCCTCTGGGTGTTGATCCTGACCCTCTTCGGCGCGATGGCCGCCTGGTTCGGCAAAGGGTTGCCACCGACGCTGCGCGCGCGCGTGCTTGCCGTGCAATCCGCGGTGGCCGTTGCGTTTTTCGCCTTCATCCTCTTCACGTCCAACCCGTTCCTGCGCCTCGCAGTACCGCCCTTTGACGGGCAGGACCTGAACCCGCTGCTTCAGGACCCGGGTTTGGCCTTCCATCCGCCCTTCCTGTATCTGGGCTATGTGGGCCTCAGCATCTGTTTCAGCTTTGCCGTGGCCGCCCTGATCGAAGGCCGTGTGGACGCGGCCTGGGGGCGTTGGGTGCGCCCGTGGACGCTGGCCGCGTGGGTCTTTCTGACCATCGGCATCGCTCTGGGGTCGTGGTGGGCCTATTACGAACTGGGCTGGGGCGGCTTCTGGTTCTGGGACCCGGTCGAGAACGCATCCTTCATGCCTTGGCTGCTGGCCGCCGCGCTGCTGCACTCGGCCATTGTCGTCGAAAAGCGCGAGGCACTGAAAAGCTGGACCATCCTGCTGGCGATCCTCGCCTTCGGCTTCTCGCTGATCGGCACGTTCATCGTCCGGTCGGGGCTTCTGACCTCGGTTCACGCCTTCGCCAATGACCCGGAACGGGGCGTGTTCATCCTCATGATCATGGTGTTCTTCACCGGCGGGGCGCTGACACTCTATGCGTTCCGTGCGTCGGCAATGGAGGCAAAGGGCGTCTTCAGCGTGGCCAGCCGTGAAAGCGCGCTTGTGGCGAACAACGTACTGCTGGCCGTCAGCTGTTTTGTCGTCTTCGTCGGAACGCTCTGGCCTGTTGTCGCCGAGATGTTCTTCGACACGAAGCTCAGCGTCGGTCCACCGTTCTTCAACATGGCCTTTACGCCCTTCATGGTGGTGCTTGGCCTGTTGCTGCCGCTCGGGTCCATGCTCAGCTGGAAACGGGCCAAGCTGGACCGGACTCTGAGGCAGCTCGTCCCGGCTTTCATCCTCAGCGTTCTCGTGATGGGCCTGTTCTGGACCATGCAGACCGGCAACAGCCTTCTGGGCCCGGTGGGCATGTTCCTCGGCGCATGGATCGTATCCGGAGCGCTGATCGATCTCATGAACCGCACCGGTCAGTCCCGTGACCTGTCTCGCCTGTTGCGCCTGCCACGGGCGGACTGGGGCAAGGCGACCGCGCATATCGGTCTGGGGGTCACGATGGTGGGCATTGCCGGGTTGATGGCCTGGCAGGAAGAAGACATCCGCGTTGCGCAGATCGGAGAGCCTTTCCAGGTGGGCGTGTTCGAACTGGAACTGACTGCGGTCAACCAGGTGCGCGGTCCGAACTATTTCTCGACGATGGGCGATGTGACCGTGCGCCGGGACGGCAACGAGATTGCGGTCCTTAACCCGGAAAAGCGCAACTACCCCGTCGCGCAGATGCCGACGACCGAAGCCGCAATCGATTATCGCTTCCTGCGTGACATTTACGTGGTGATCGGAGATGAGCAGGCCGACGGCGGCTGGGTCATGCGGACCTATATCAAGCCGCTGGCGAACTGGATCTGGGCCGGTTCGATCCTGATGGCGCTTGGGGGCGTGCTGTCCCTGACCGACCGCCGCTACCGTGTGGCCGCCGGTGCGCGGCGCCAGGCGGCTCCGCAGGGGGTTCCGGCGGAATGAACACTGTTCTGAGGAAATTGCAGTCCCTTGCCGTGATCCTGTGCCTTGCGCTGGCCGCACCTCTGTCCATGCCGGCCTTTGCGGTTCAACCGGACGAAATGCTGGACGATCCCGTGCTCGAAAACCGGGCCCGAGAGCTGTCCAAGGGACTGCGCTGCGTCGTGTGTCAGAACGAAAGCATTGACGAATCCAACGCGGATCTCGCGCGGGAACTGCGCCTTGTGGTGCGCGAACGTTTGGTGGCGGGCGACAGTGACAGCGAGGTTCTGGACTATCTGGTCGAACGCTACGGTGAATTCGTCCTGCTGAAACCCCGCACCGACGGTTGGAACCTTGTCCTGTGGCTGTCCGGCCCGGCGCTGTTCCTGCTCGCACTCGGGATCGGTCTGGTCTACGTGCGCGGCCGTGCAACAGCCGCCGCCCCGACCGAGGCGGGGCTGTCTGCTGATGAAGAGGCCCGTCTCAAGGAAATCCTGAAAGACTCCTGAGCTCAGGATGTGACGCCGCGTTGGGCTTTGCCAAACCGGGCGCTTGTGTGTTTCATGCGACCAACATCAGCAGGAGTGCCCGGCGCATGAAATATGACACGATCACCTTTGACATCACCGACGATATCGCCACGGTCACGTTGAACCGGCCCGAGGTGATGAACGCACTCAACACGCAGATGCGCGCCGAGATCACAGATGCCGTACTCGAAGGCGGCAAGTCCGCGCGGGTCGTCGTGCTGACGGGCGCGGGGAAATCCTTCTGCTCAGGACAGGATCTGGGCGACCGCGCGACGGCAGCCAATCTCGACCTCGAACGCACGCTGCGCGACGAATACGTGCCGATGCTGCGTGCGATCTATGACTGCCCGGTGCCCACGATCAGTGCGGTCAACGGCGCGGCGGCCGGGGCAGGGGCCAATCTCGCGCTGGCAGCGGATGTGGTCATCGCCACCGAATCCGCCTTCTTCCTGCAAGCCTTCACCCGGATCGGTCTGATCCCCGACGCGGGCGGCACCTACTACCTGCCGCGCCAGATGGGGCTGGCCAAGGCGATGGGGGCGGCGCTGTTCGCGGACAAGATCACCGCACGTCAGGCGGACGATTGGGGTATGATCTACGAAGCGGTGGCCGATGCCAGCTTTGCAGATCACTGGAATTCCCGTGCGCTTCACCTCGCCAAAGGGCCGACAGCAGCCTACCAGCGTGTGAAGCAATCCATCAGATCGGCGTTTGACAACGATCTCGAAACGCAGCTTGCGCTCGAGGCGCGGTTGCAGGGCGAATGTGGAAAGACCCGCGACTTCAAGGAAGGCGTTATGGCGTTCCTCGAAAAGCGCCCCGCGCAGTACGAAGGCCGCTGACGCAATCCGCAGGCGGGTCGGGCAGGCGTACCCGGCCTATGCCGCCCGAAACTCCGGCTTCAGCGTGAAATACACGCTGTCTGACCACACCCCATCGACGCAGAACGTGTTCTGGGCTTCGCCGGTCTTTACGAATCCGGCGGCAATCAGCGTCGCCACCGACGCGGCATTCATGGGATCGGCATCCGCCGTCAGTTGCGGATATCGCAGGTCTTCGAAGAAATATGGGATCAGGGTTGACAGCGCCTCGGACATCAACCCCTGTTGCCAATGGTCCGACCGCAGCAGGAACCCCACCTCGTCGCCCATATGCACGCCTGCACAGCCAATGGCATGGCCTGCGCGTTCGATCACGAAATAGGTCACGACCGGCTCAGATGACGCGATCATGCGTTCCAGATGGCGGCGGGTGAGGGCAATGTCCTCATGCGGCGGTGTGGACCAATAGCGCATGACCAGCGGATCGCTGTAGACCGCATGCAGATCCTCCAGATCTGCGATCCGGGCCTTTCTCAGCACCAGCCTTTTCGTGCGCAGTTGCGTCATATGAAGAAGGCCGCCCGAAGGCGGCCTTTCCTGTTCTCTCAGCGGTTCTCGATGTCGACATAGTCGCGCATCGTCTCGCCCTGATACAATTGGCGCGGACGGCCGATTTTCATCTGCGGATCGGCAAGCTGCTCTTTCCACTGGGAAATCCAGCCAACGGTCCGGCTCAGTGCGAAGATCGGCGTGAACATGGATGTCGGGAAGCCCATCGCCTCGAGGATGATGCCCGAATAGAAATCCACGTTCGGGAACAGCTTTTTCTCGGCGAAATACGGGTCTGCCAGTGCGGCCTGTTCCAGCTCCTTCGCGGTGGCGAGGATCGGGTTGTTCTCGACGCCCAGCAGGTCCAGCACTTCGTCGGCCGACTGCTTCATCACCGTCGCGCGCGGGTCGAAGTTCTTGTAGACGCGGTGGCCGAAGCCCATCAGGCGGAACGGATCGTTCTTGTCCTTGGCGCGGGCGATGTATTCCGGGATACGGTCGGGCGTGCCGATTTCCTTGAGCATCTCGAGGCAGGCCTGGTTCGCACCACCATGCGCCGGACCCCAGAGGCAGGCGATACCGGCAGCGATACAGGCGAACGGATTTGCGCCCGAAGACGACGCCAGACGCACGGTCGAGGTCGAGGCGTTCTGCTCGTGATCGGCGTGCAGGGTAAAGATGCGGTCCATCGCACGGGCAAGGATCGGGTCCACGACATATTCCTCGGCCGGAACGGCAAAGCACATGTGCAGGAAGTTAGCCGCATAATCCAGATCGTTGCGCGGGTACACGAAGGGCTGACCGATCGAGTACTTGTAGGCCATCGCGGCGATCGTCGGCATCTTGGCGATCAGGCGGTGCGAGGCGATCTCGCGCTGGCGCGGGTCAGAGATGTCGGTCGAGTCGTGATAGAAGGCCGACATGGCACCAACCACACCCACCATCGTGGCCATCGGGTGCGCGTCACGACGGAACCCACGGAAGAAGTTGTGCATCTGCTCGTGGATCATTGTGTGGCGGGTGATCGTGCTCTCGAAATGCTCAAGCTCCGCTGCCGACGGCAGTTCACCGTAAAGCAGCAGGTAGCACACTTCGAGATAGTGCGACTTGGCCGCCAGCTGATCAATCGGATAGCCCCGGTGCAGCAGCTCGCCCTTGTCGCCGTCGATATAGGTGATGGTGCTGTCGCACGCCGCGGTAGAGGTGAAACCCGGGTCGTAAGTGAAGACGCCCGCCTGGCCATAGAGCTTGCGAATGTCGATCACATCCGGCCCGACAGAGGGCGAATAGATCGGCAGGTCATAAGTGTCATTGCCAATGGTCAAACGTGCGGATTTGGAGGTGTCAGACATTCGTGGTCCCTTCGTCTCATTGCCCTGACCTCAAGAGGTTCAGAGCCAGCTATCCCAAGCCTCGGGAAACACCACCAAGCCGGTGTCAGACGTCCCCCGCGGCGGCTGCTTCCGACAGGCGCGCGATGGTCTCGTCGCGCCCCAGAACCAGCATCATATCGAACACACTCGGCGTCACGGCCCGGCCCGCCAGCGCCGCCCTCATCGGGCCTGCCAGCTTGCCGAATTTGGTCCCGTGCTCTTCTGCAAATCGGGATGTGACGGCTTCAAGCTCGTCGCGCGTCCAGCTAGCATTTTGCAACTGCGGCGTCAACGATCTCAGTATACCACGGGATACCGTATCAAGCGCCTTCGCGGCCTTCTCATCGGGCTCAATTGGGCGGCTTGCCAGAACAAAGTGCGCTTTATCAATGAGTTCCGGGAATGTGCGCGCCCGCTCCTTGAGGCAATACATCGCACGATGCATCCCGTCCGCCTGCGCGTCGCTCAGAGGCGGCTCCCCTGCGGCATCAAGGTAGGACTGCAACTCATGCAGCAGTGCAGCATCGTCTGCGACTGCAATGTGCTGGCCGCTCAGATTCTCGAGCTTCTTGAAGTCGAACCGCGCCGGTGACTTGCCGATTCCCCCCAGATCGAACCATTCCCTGGCCTGATCATCCGTGAAGAATTCGTCGTCCCCGTGGCTCCAGCCCAGACGTGCAAGGTAGTTGCGCATGCCCGCCGCCGGATAGCCCATCGCTTGGTATTCCTCGACCCCCAGTGCGCCATGCCGCTTTGAGAGCTTCTTGCCGTCGGGTCCGTGAATCAGCGGGATGTGCGCCCAAACGGGAACATCCCATCCCATCGCGGTGTAAATGCCCATCTGCCGCGCGGCGTTGTTGAGGTGGTCATCCCCCCGGATCACATGGGTCACACCCATATCATGGTCATCGACAACAACCGCCAGCATGTAGACCGGTGTGCCGTCTGACCGTAACAGAACCATGTCATCCAGTTGATCGTTGCGGATGGTCACGTCGCCCTGCACCTGATCGCGGATCACGGTGGTGCCCTCGGTCGGCGTTTTCAGACGGATCACGAAGGGTGCATCCGGGTGCGTGCTCGGGTCCGCATCGCGCCACGGGCTCTGGAACAGGGTCGACTTGCCCTCGGCCCGAGCCGCCTCGCGGAACGCCTCGATCTCTTCCTGCGTCGAGAAACACTTGTATGCCGCCCCCTTGGCCAGAAGCTCATGCGCCACCTCTGCATGACGATCCGCGCCCGCGGCCTGGCTCACCACGTCGCCATCATGGTCAAGGCCAAGCCAGTCCAACCCCTTCAGGATTGCCGCTGTGGCCTCGGGCGTCGAGCGCGCGCGGTCCGTGTCTTCGATCCGAAGCAGGAACTTGCCGCCACGCCCACGCGCGTAAAGCCAGTTGAACAACGCCGTGCGCGCCCCGCCGATATGCAGGTATCCGGTGGGCGAGGGGGCGAAACGGGTGACGATCTGGCGGGACATAGCGCGCATTTACCTTTCATTCACCATAAGGGAGATATCTTGCGGGTGTCTTAACCAGCACCTGCAACGGGGGCAAGTATGGCGCGGCTGCGCGATGCCATCGCCGGGGCGCTTCTGGCGCAGCGTGGCGGGCTGTTCCCTTTCGCTCCGGTGTTCCTTGGCCTTGGCATCGGGCTTTATTTCACGCTCCGCTTCGAACCCTCTGTCTGGATGCTTGCGGCATCCGCAGCTGCCGGAGCGCTGCTGCTTGTCTGGCACCTGCGCAGCGTCTCGGGTCTTGCGCCGCTGATCTGTGCCGTGGCGATGGTCGCGCTGGGGCTGGCGCTGGCCGGCACACGGGCGCATCTGGTGGCGGGCCCCGTGCTCGACTGGCGATACTACGGCCCTGTGACAGGCCGGGTTGTCGCCATTGACCGGTCCGCCTCCGACGCGCGGCGCATCACGCTCGACCGCGTATGGCTCACGGATGTCCCACTGTCCCAGACGCCGCGCCGCGTAAGACTGTCGCTGCACGCGACGAATGCCGGCGTCGCGCCTGAACCCGGCCAGACGGTGATGACCACGGCCCATCTCGCCCCGCCAGGGGGCGCGGTCGAACCCGGAGGCTTCGATTTCCGGCGCCACGCGTGGTTCCTGCGGCTCGGCGCGGTGGGGTACACGCGCGTTCCTCTCGTCCTGTGGGAGAAAGCCGGACACAACCGACCCGTGTTCCAGACCCGCATGGCAATCTCGGCGCGCGTTCAGGCCACGCTGCCCGGCGACACCGGAGCCTTTGCGACGGCAATCATCACCGGAGACCGCAGCGCCATCCCGCAGCCTGTGCTGCAGGCGCTGCGGGACACGAATCTCGCACATCTGCTGGCCATCTCCGGGCTGCATATGGGCCTTGTCAGCGCATTTGCCTTTGCCGTTCTCCGTCTTGGCCTTCTGCTCACGCCCGTCGGCTTGCGTTGGCCGGTCAAAAAGATCTCGGCCGCTGGCGCGCTGGCCGTTGCGGCGGTCTACCTCCTGCTGTCTGGCGGAAACGTCGCCACGGAACGGGCCTTTGTCATGGTGGCCGTCATGCTGCTGGCCATCATGGTCGACCGTCGCGCGTTCTCTCTGCGGGCGGTCGCGCTGGCGGCGCTGATCGTCCTGCTCTTGCGGCCGGAGGCGCTGATCGGACCGGGGTTCCAGATGTCTTTTGCGGCAACAACCGCGCTGGTCGCGGTGTTCGGTGCGATCCGCGACAGCACACAGGATCTGCCACGCCATCGTGTGTTGCGGGGGATTGCGTCGGTTGTCCTGTCGTCCGCCGTGGCCGGTGCCGCAACAGCCCCGTTTGCGATGGCCCATTTCAATCAGATCGCCCAGTTCGGATTGCTTGCAAACCTGCTGACCGTGCCGCTCATGGGTCTTCTGGTGATCCCGGCAGCGGTTGTGGGCGTCCTGCTTATGCCGTTCGGGCTCGAAGCGCTCGGCCTGAAAATCATGGGGATCGGCCTGACTTGGATCCTTCACGTCGCGCAATCCATGGCCGATTGGACCGGCGCGGTGCGCCCGATCATGACGCCGGGACCGGCGGTCCTGCCGATGATCGCGCTCGGGGCGCTTTTCGTGATCCTCTGGCAGGGTCGCCTGCGCATGATGGGACTGATCCCGCTGGTCCTGGCTGCCGCGCTTTGGTCAAAGGCCGACCGCCCGGAAATTCTGGTGGCCGAAAACGGGCAACTCGTCGGGGTGATGACGTCGCACGGGCGGGCCTTGTCCCGCGCGCGGGGCGCTGGCTTTGTGGCCAGTGTCTGGTTGGAAAACGACGGGCAGGGGCTGAGTCAGCCCGAGGCCGCGGCGCTCTGGAATCCCACTGCGCCGGTCCGCCATATCCATGGGAAACGCAATGCCGCATCCTACGACGGCTGCTCTGACGGCGCGCTGGTCATTGCAAGCGCGCCGTTGCCTGACAGGCCGCAGGCGACGAACTGCGTCGTCCTTGATGCCGATCATCTGAGGGGCATGGGCAGTCTTGCCGTCTCCCGCACTGAAACGGGGACATGGCAGATCGAAAAAGCGCGCGACCGGTCGGGCGCGCGCCTTTGGAATGATGCAGCCTTGCGACAGGCTCAGTAAGTGCGGATCAACCCGACAAGCCGCCCCTGCACCTTCACCGCGCCCACGGGCAGGATGCGCGGCTCATAGGCGGGGTTTGCGGCCTCGAGGATAATGCTCTCGCCCTTGCGCTTGTACCGCTTGAGCGTGGCCTCATACCCCTCCACCTGCGCCACGACGATATCGCCGTTATCGGCTGACGAGGTTTCACGGATCACCACCACATCGCCGTCATTGATCCCGGCGTCGATCATCGAGTCGCCTTTGACCTCAAGCGCGTAGTGACGCCCGCTGCCCGAAAGCATCGCACCGGGAACCGCCACGGAGGGAGGCACGTCATTGATCGATTCAATCGGAACACCGGCGGCAATCCGGCCCATCAGCGGCAGGTCCATCGCATCGACGGTTTCCACCGGCATGGAGTGTGCCGGGGCAGGGGAGTCGGGCCGGTCACCGTCGATCACCTGCGGCGTGAAGCCCGCGGGCTTCGCAGCAAGTGTGTCGGGCAGCTTCACGATCTCGATCGCGCGCGCCCGATGTGCCAGACGCCGGATAAATCCCCGCTCTTCCAAAGCGGTGATCAGGCGGTGAATGCCCGATTTCGACCGCAGGTCCAGCGCCTCTTTCATTTCGTCAAAACTGGGCGGCACACCATCGCGCGCCACGCGCTTGTTGATGAATTCCAGCAGGTCCAGTTGTTTTTTCGTCAGCATGTTCTGCCTCCGCTCGCATGATCCTCACTGTTTGTTCTATGGATGTTCCTGTTTTGTGTCAAGAATCCGTTAAGAACGGTGTGATTTCAGCGAAGCGGCAGGTACTCCACGGTCTCACCGGCGGCGCGTGGCCCGTCATTCGGCGCCCGCACGATCAGCGCATCGGCCTTCCCCAGAATGCTGAGAAGCGAACTGTCCTGCGACCCAAACGCCACCAGACCGCCATTCTCGAACCGTGCCCGCATGTAGTGCTCGCGCGGCCCGTTGGGTGTAAGCGGTTCAGACAGAACGCCGGTCCGTCGCGGCGCGGGCTGAGCGGGTAAGCCCAGCATCGCCCGCACAACAGGGGCGACAAACACATGTCCGCAGACCATCGCCGACACCGGATTGCCCGGCAGGCCGATCATCATCGCCTCGCCAAAGCGCCCGGCCATGAGCGGTTTGCCGGGGCGCATCGCAACCTTGTAAAAGCTCTGATCAAAGCCCAGCTGCGGCGCAAGATTGGCCACCACGTCATGGTCGCCCACCGACGCGCCGCCAATCGTCACGATCAGATCGCTGCCCCGGGCCAGTTCAAAGGCGGTTTTCAGCGACGGCTCGTTGTCCCGCGCAATCGGCAAAAGCCGCGGCTCGGCCCCCAGATCGCGCATCAGCGCATGCAGGCCAAAGGTGTTCGACGCGATGATCTGATCGGGGCCGGGGGTCTCACCGGGCATCACCAATTCGTCCCCGGTCGAGATCAATGCCACCACCGGCCGCCGCGCGACCGGCACCTCAGCAATGTTCATCGACGCCAGAAGCGCAATGTCGTTGGAGCCCAGAACCCGCCCCGCGCTGACCGTATCGCCAACCCTGAAGTCGCCCCCGGCGGGACGGATGTGATCGTTGTCCTCAGGGGAGTCCCCGATGGTGATCCAGTCGCCATCGCGGGTGACATCTTCCTGGATGACCACCGCAGTCGCCCCGTCAGGGACCGGCGCACCGGTAAAGATCCGCACCGCTTCGCCGGATTTGACCGTTTGGTAAAATCCGTGCCCCGCAGCGGACTCCCCGATCATCCTGAGTTTCAGCCCCGGTGCCACTTCAGTCACCGCGTAGCCATCCATGGCCGACCCATCGAACGGCGGTTGGTTCCGCGTCGCCGCCACATCCCGCGCCAGCACGCGCCCGTGTGCCTGCAACAGCGGCACGGTCTCGACCCCTAGCGGCCGGGCAAGCGCAAAAAGCTGATCCAGAGCCTCAGCGACCGAGATCATGTCGCCTCGTACCGCCCGGACTTGCCCCCGTCCTTGAGCATCACCCGAATGCCGGTGATCTCCATCGCCTTGTCCACGGCTTTTGCCATGTCATAGACCGTCAACGCCGCCGTCGATACAGCGGTGAGCGCTTCCATCTCGACCCCGGTCTGCCCGGTGGTCTTGACCGTTGCCTCGATCCGCAGACCCGGCAAGTCGGGTGCAGGTGTCAGTTCCACCGCAACCTTGGTCACCGGCAGGGGGTGGCAGAGCGGGATCAGATCGGGCGTCTTCTTCGCGCCCATGATCCCCGCAAGCCGTGCCACGCCGATCACGTCGCCTTTCTTGGCCCGACCTTCGGTGATGATGTCAAAGGTCTCCTGTGCCATGCGGATATAGCCCTCGGCCACCGCCACCCGCGATGTGACGGCCTTGTCCGACACATCGACCATATGGGCATCGCCCTTGGCGTCGAAATGGGTCAGCCCGCTCATGCCGCCACCGGATCGGCGAGCAGCGTGCGCGTGGCCGCCGTCACATCCGCCTGACGCATCAGGCTTTCGCCGATGAGGAAACTGCGCGCACCGCAGGACGCCATGTCGGCCAGATCCGCCGGGGTGAACAAACCCGATTCCGAGATCAGCATCCGATCGGTCGGCACATGCTTCGACAGTTCGCGCGTTGTCTCAAGAGTGGTCTCGAAGGTTTTGAGATTACGGTTGTTTACACCGATCAGAGGGGATTTCAGTGCCAATGCCCGATCAAGCTCCTCACGGTCATGCACCTCGATCAGCGCGTCCATGCCCCATGCGAAGGCCGCGTCTTCCAGTTCCGCCGCCTGCGCGTCGGACACGCTGGCCATGATGATCAGGATGCAGTCCGCATGCAGGCTGCGCGCTTCGGCCACCTGATAGGTGTCGTACATGAAATCCTTGCGCAGCGCCGGCAGCGACGTCGCCTGCCGCGCCGCCACCAGATAGGATTTGTCGCCCTGAAAACTGGGGGTGTCGGTCAACACCGACAGACAGGTCGCGCCCCCGGCCTCATACGCCTGTGCAAGCGTGGCAGGTTCGAAATCGGCGCGGATCAGTCCCTTGGAGGGCGAGGCCTTTTTGACCTCGGCAATCAGCCCGTAGCCGGTGGTCTGAGCCACGCGCAGCGCCGCTCCGAAGGGGCGCACCGGATCAGCCGCCCGTGCAGCCTCTTCCACAGCCGACAGCGGCACGCGGGCCTTGTCGGCGGCCACTTCCTCAAGCTTGTAGGCCTTGATCTTGTCGAGAATGGTTGCGCTCATGGGTCCGTCCAGTTGATCGGCTGTTGACCCTGTTCTTTAAGCCACGCGTTCACGGTGGAAAAGGGGCGCGAGCCGAAAAACCCGCGCCGGGCCGAAAGCGGTGAGGGATGGGCGCTTTCGAGAACCAGATGCCCATGCCCGGCAAGACGCGGCGCATGGGCCCGCGCATCATTGCCCCAAAGCACAAAGGCGCGTGGCCGGTCCGAAAGCGCCTCCAACACCTGAGGCACCAGTTTCTGCCAGCCAAGCCGCCGATGCCCCCGCGCGTCCCCGGCCGGAACGGTCAGCACATCGTTCAACAGCAACACGCCCTGATCGGCCCAGAAACGCAGGTCGCCATTGGGCGGCACATCGCCAAACTCGCTGTGCAGCTCCTTGAAGATATTGCCCAATGATCGGGGCAGGGGGCGCAAATCCGGTGCCACGGAAAACGCCAACCCATGTGCATGGCCGGGCGTCGGATAGGGATCCTGCCCGAGGATGACCACCCGCACATCGTCAGGCGCACAGGCCTCCAGCGCCGCAAACACCAGAGGCGCGGGGGGCAGAACAACACGGGTCTCATTGGCGACTACAGCCGCGATCCCCGGCAAACTCTCCGCAAAAAACGGCAAATGCCGCCATGCATCAGGCGGGGTCAACATGCGACGCCCCTGCTTCTCTGTTTCGAAAATACCTCGGGGTCTGGGGCAGAGCCCCAGGATTTTCCGTCGACGGAAAATCGACGATGCGTCGACGCATCGTCCAACCCCCGAACGGAGATCACGCCGCTTGAGTGACCCGCGCCAAAGCTTCGACCTTGGCCTTGGCCGCGCCGCTGTCGATGCTCTCGGCGGCCATCTCTACCCCGACCCTGAGGTCGGCTGCCTTATCCGCCACCACCAGCGCCGCCGCCGCATTCAGCAGCACAGCATCGCGGTAGGCGTTTTTGGCCCCGTCCAGCAGATCGCGGAACGCCTGCGCGTTTTCCGCCGGTGTGCCGCCAAGAATGTCGCGGAAGGGGTGGACCGGCAGGCCCGCATCCTCGGGATGCACCTCGCGGCCCCGGATCTTTCCATCCTCCAGCACCGCCACCTGCGTGGGGGCCGAGATCGAGATCTCGTCCGTGCCGTCGCCGCCATGCACCAGCCAGGCCTTTTCCGACCCCAGTTCCTTCAGCGTTTCCGCCATCGGGAAGATCAGGTCGATGGCAAAGGCGCCGGTCAATTGCCGCTTGACCCCAGCCGGGTTGGTGAGCGGGCCAAGGATGTTGAAGATGGTTTTCGACCCCAACTCCTGCCGCACCGGCATCACATGCTTCATCGCCGGATGGTGCATCGGGGCCATCATGAAGCCGATCCCGACCTCGGCAATGGCACGTTCCACCACCTCGGGCGACACCATCACATTGATGCCCATCTCGGTCAGCGCATCCGCCGATCCGGATTTCGACGACAGGTTGCGGTTGCCGTGTTTGGCCACCGGCACTCCAGCGCCCGCCACGACGAAAGCCGTCGCGGTCGAGATGTTGAGCGTGCCCATGCCGTCACCCCCGGTGCCGACGATGTCCATCGCACCTTCGGGCGCTTTTACCGCCGTGCATTTGGCGCGCATCACCGCCGCGGCGGCCGCGTATTCCGACACCGCCTCGCCGCGTGCGCGCAGCGCCATCAGCAAACCGCCCATCTGAGCCGGGGTCGCTTCGCCGTCGAACAGCAGTTCGAACGCCTGTTCGGCCTGCGACCGGCTCAGCGGGCCTTCAGAGGCAGCGTAGATCAGGGGCTTCATCGCGTCGCTCATGCGGGAACCTTCAGTTCGTTGACAAAATTCTTCAGCAGCGCGTGCCCGTGTTCCGAGGCAATGCTTTCGGGGTGGAACTGCACACCGTGCATCGGCAAGTCGCGGTGGCTCAGCCCCATCACGGTGCCGTCTTCCAACCAGGCCGTCACCTCGAGACAGTTCGGGATCGTGTCCTTGTCCACCACCAGCGAGTGATAGCGTGTCGCCTCAAAAGGTGACGGCAGACCGGCAAACACACCTTTGCCTGCGTGGTGCATCAGACCCATCTTGCCATGCACAATCTCGGAATGGCGCACCACCGACCCGCCAAAGGCCTGACCCAATGTCTGGTGCCCGAGGCACACGCCCATCAGGGGCATCCCGGTTTCGGCGGCGGCAAGGGTCAACGGCAGGCAGATGCCCGCCTGATCTGGGTCACAGGGGCCGGGTGACAGCAGGATGCCCGAGGGGTTCAGCCCCATCGCGTCCTGCACGGTGAGCGCATCATTGCGCACCACCTTCACGTCGGTTCCAAGTTCGCCCAGATAATGCACGAGGTTGTAGGTAAAGCTGTCGTAATTGTCGATGAGCAGCAGCATGGGTGTTTCTTCTCAGTCGGGGCTGGCGGGGCAGGGGGCAATCGCGGTATACATGCGCAGGCCGACCAAGGCGCGTCAAGGGCGCGGGTCATACAACCGGCACGCGCGAGATGCCGGGCACAGTTGCGAGGGCAAGGCGAGGGCAGGAAACATGGCACGAGGGTTTTTGTCAGGGGCCATCTGGGGGACTGTGCTGTCGGTCGGCGGCTTGGGGGCCGTGTCGGTTCTGACCCCGGGACCCGAGGACGGGGTGCAGCCCCGGACAGAGCCGGTTGTGGCTGAGGCCGACAACGCTGTCGATACGTCAGCACCCGAGGCTGAGGCGACCGAGCCGCCTGCGACGTCGGACACGACAGCTGCGACAGGGCCCGAGACTGACACCGAACCGATGACGGATGCTGCACCCGAGGCGCAGCCGGAGCCGTCCCCGGACCCGCAGCCCCAGCCTGCGCCAGAGAGCACGGAAACGGATGCCACCGAACCCGAGGTGGAAACGGCTCCGGACGCGGACACGGCGGAGGCATCGATACCAGCGCAGGAACCCGCCGTTCCCGGCCGCCGTCCGAGTGATGAAGCGGCTGTGACGGCAACAGCAGAGTCGCCGGACCTTGCGTCGCCCGATCCGTCGCAGGACGCCACACCCGCCGACACCGCCGCCGCGCCTATGCCTGCACCCGATACGGGAGACGACATCGCCGCGCTGGATGCGCCGGACGCTCCCGACGCCCCGGCGGCACCTGTCGCGCCGGGTGCGGATGCGTCGCCCGATGCAGCGCCGGCACCGACGCTTCAGACACCCGAAAGCGAAACCGGGCTGAATGTCTCGACCGAACCGGCGCAACCTCCGGCGCCTTCGGTGCCGGAAGGGGACTCACCGCTGGTGCCAGACCCCGAGACACCCGCCGAACCCGACCCGACACCCGAGCCCGATGACACTGCATCGCCCGAGACGGGCAGCGCGGACGCAGAAGGCGCGGACCAGTCCGACCGTCCGCAGGTGCGCCGCCTTGTGCCTGACGCGGCAGAGGAGCAGCCCCGGACCGACGACACCACAGCGGCACTTCAGCGCCCGACAATCGGTCGTCCGGCCGGCTCGATCATTGACCGGAATGCCGCAAACGGGTCGCGGCTTCCGTCCATCGGGACCGCTGAACAGGAGGAGGACACCGCACCACAGGCAGCGCCAACCGCCGACAGCAGCCTGCCTCCGCTCGAGCGCTATGCGGCAGATGTGCAGATCGATCCCGCATTGCCGAAAATGTCCATCGTGATGATTGACGATGGAACGGGGCCACTTGGTCCGGATACGCTCGATTCCTTCCCGTTCCCGGTGACATTTGCGCTGGATCCCGGTCACCCCGACGCCGCCGCGCGGATGCAGGGCTATCGGGCCTTGGGCTATGAGGTGGCGGTTCTCGTCGATCTGCCCGACGCCGCGCAGCCTGCGGATGTCGAACAGATCCTCGCCGGAGCCACTGCGGCCGTACCGGAATCGGTTGCGCTGATCGAAGCGCCGGGCGGACCTTTGCAGGGCGGGCGTGATGTGACCGAACAGGCCACGCGCTTTGCCGCCGACAGCGGTCACGGCCTTGTCTTTGTGCCGAACGGCCTGAACACCGCCCAGGCGATTGCCCGCCGCGAGAATGTTCCGGCGGTCAGCATATTGCGCGATTTCGATGGTGAAGGGCAGGATGCCCGGACCAAACGACGGTTCCTCGACGGGGCTGCCTTCCGCGCGCGGCAGGATGGATCGGTGGTGATGCTGGGACGTCTGACACCGGACACGCTGTCGGCGCTCCTGCTCTGGAGCCTGCAGGACAGGGCCTCGAGCGTGGCCATGGTTCCGGTCTCGACAATCCTGCGCGAGTCTTCGGACTGAGGCCCGGACGCGTCGACGCGTCCGGGGGTTTCCGTCGACGGAAACCCTACACCTGTGCCCAATCCGTCAGATGGCGTTCCAGATCGCCGTAGCCGGTAAAGCGCCGTTCAAATCGCAGTCCCAGACGCGCAGCGCAGGCGCGCGCCCGTTCGGTCAGTGCCGGATCGTCGGTCTGTGCCTGATAGACCAGTGTCTCGTAATGTCCGAAATACATGTCCCGCAGGTCCGGATGCCGGTCCAGTCCCAACGGTTTCCAGACAAAGGCATCGAACTGGCGCACAAGGAAATCCGTCAGGTAGAAGGCGGTAATTTCATCGCGCTTGGCAAACGCGGTGTTGCCTTCGAAAAAGCTGTAGCAATGCGGCCCGGCGATCATCTGCACACCCATCTCGGCGCAGGCGCTCTCAAGCTGGCCTCCGGTGCCGCAGTCACCATAGGCGATGTAGATGTCGTCGTAACGATCGCGATGCTTCTGAACCGTCTCGCGCACGGCGGCGGTGATCCTGTCGGGGTGATTGTGCAGAATCGCGGGCAGGCAGGTCAGATCGAGATGGGTCCAGCCGTGCAGATCGCGCAGATCGATGATCTCGCGCGCCAATGCACCACAGGCTACGATCAGCACCCGGCCGGAACCGCGCGCTTCAAGACCCGCATCTGTCAGGGTTGTGTCGTCAGGCAGGCTCGTCATCGCCGGGGACATGCGCCAGACCCCAGCGCGCCAGAAGCCCCAGAGCAATCAGCGCGGGCAGGACCTTGAGGATGCCGAATTGCGCCATGGCCCAGACCGTCAGGCCGGACGCCGCAATCACGGCCAAGATCATGGATACGAAGGTGGTCACTGGCATGTTGATCTCCTTGTTCCAAAAATATGGGGCAGTTTGATCGATATGAAAAGGCCCCGCCGAAGGGCGAGGCCAAAAAAGCGCAAATTCGCGCAAAATCATCCAGCGGCCAGCTGATTGTGTTTCCGTCCGACAAAGGTCTTTGCGGTTTCCACCGCCACGGCTGCGTCACGGCAATAGGCGTCTGCGCCAATGGCCTTGCCGAATTCCTCGTTGAGCGGCGCGCCGCCCACCAGAACGATGTAGTCGTCGCGGATGCCTTTCTCGACCATCGTGTCGATCACGACCTTCATGTAGGGCATGGTGGTGGTGAGCAGCGCGGACATCCCGAGAATATCGGGCTCTTCCGCTTCCAGCGCTTCCAGATAGCTTTCCACCGGGTTGTTGATTCCCAGATCGACCACCTCGAACCCGGCGCCTTCCATCATCATCGAGACGAGGTTCTTGCCGATGTCGTGAATGTCGCCCTTGACGGTGCCGATCACCATCTTGCCGACACGCGGCGCACCGGTTTCCGCCAGCAGCGGCTTGAGAATGGCCATGCCACCCTTCATCGCGTTGGCCGCAAGAAGCACTTCCGGAACGAAGAGGATACCGTCGCGGAAATCGTTGCCGACGATGGTCATCCCGCCGACAAGCGCCTTGGTCAGGATGTCGTAGGGCTGCCATCCGCGCTCCAGCAGGATCTGCACGCCTTCTTCGATCTCGTCCTTCAGACCGTCATACAGGTCGTCGAACATCTGTTCGACCAGTTCCTCGTCGTTCAGTTCCGACAGGATGATATCGTCTTCTTCGTCAGCCATAGATGTCACTCCAGACGCCGGCGTCGCCGCCGGGCATTGTTTTTCCGACTATTCGTGGTTTTCCGACACGCTCACTTGGTGAAATCCGACATGCGCGCGAACGCAACCGACGCAGGGTGTCCTGCGGAAGACCGAATGCACGCCACGCTTGTGGATGTTCTCTTTTCGTTCTATCTTCACGCAATGACCCAATCGGACCGATATGTACCACCCGAGCAACGGCGCGGGCGCGGTGCCCTGAGCCGGGACACCGGTCGTTTTGAACGCCACCGTCGCGTCGACGTGGCCGATGGTTGGGACATTGAAGAAGAGATGCCGGCGCTGCGCACCGAGGTGACCGAGGAGCGTCCGAGAAGCCTGATCAACTACGTGTCCTCGCCGGACCTCTCCTTCGACCGCACCATCAACCCCTACCGGGGGTGCGAACATGGCTGCATCTACTGCTTTGCGCGACCGACCCATGCCTGGCTTGGCCTGTCGCCGGGGCTCGATTTCGAAACACGGCTGGTGGCGCGGCCCGACGCGGCCGATGTGCTCGAGCGCGAATTGCGCGCGCGGCGCTATCAGATCGCGCCGGTTGCCATCGGTACCAATACCGACCCTTACCAACCGATCGAACGGGATCGCCAGATCATGCGCGCGTGCCTCGAAGTTCTGCGCGCCTTCCGGCATCCGGTGATGATTGCGACCAAGGGCACCCTGATCGAACGGGATATCGATATCCTGTCGGACATGGCGGCGCAGAACCTTGTGCGGGTCGGCATCACGATCACGACGCTGGACGCGGAGCTCAACCGCCGGATGGAGCCGCGGGTGCCCAGCCCGACCCGTCGGCTGGCGACGATCCGCCGGCTGACGGACGCGGGCATCCCGGTGCGCGTGATGCTGTCGCCCGTCGTGCCGGGCCTGACCGATTCCGAGATCGAGCCGATTCTGTCTGCCGCCCGCGACGCCGGCGCGCGCGCCGCCACTTGGGCAATGCTGCGCCTGCCGCTGGAGGTAGCCCCGCTGTGGGAGGCCTGGCTGGACGAGCATTACCCCGACCGGAAATCCCGCGTGATGTCCAAGCTGCGCGAAATGCATGGCGGCAAGGTCTATGATGCCCAGTTCTTCAAACGGGTGCGCGGCGAGGGGGCTTATGCCGCCCTCATTGCGCAACGCTTCACGAAAGCGCGCAGACGGCTTGGGCTTGACGGTGATCTGCAGCCCCTCGACTGCGGCCTGTTTCAACGGCCACCCCGTGCCGGAGACCAGCTCAGTCTGTTTTGACCCGGGACAGGGTCCGGGCAAAGAGATCACACATGTCCTCAGGTTTGTACTGGGTGGGGTCAACATGGCGTTACGGACAAACCGCTCAGGCGCGGCGGCGTCCGCGCCGTTCGCGTTTGGGCGCGCCGCTCTGATCGCCAGTGCCATCGCTGTCCGAGCTGAACGGGCCGATCTCGGCCACGATCTGCTCAAGCGTCGGCGCGTCGCCCTTCGGGGTGGTCTCCAGCGCTTCGCGCATGGCGCGCAGATGCACCGGCATTGTGCCGCAGCAGCCGCCGATGATCTTGGCGCCCGCGTTGCGCGCCAGAACCGCGTAGCGGGCCATCAGCTCGGGTGTGCCATCGTAATGGATGTGGCCATCGACATATTTCGGGATGCCTGCATTGCCCTTGGCGATGATCGCCCGTTCGGTCCCCGTGGCGGCGAAACCCAGCACCGTGCGCAGAAGATCGGACGCACCGGTTCCGCAATTGGCGCCGAAGGTCAGCGGCGGATTGGGCAGCGACTCGACAAGCTCCACCATGGCTGACGAGGTGACCCCCATCATCGTGCGGCCCGCCGTGTCGAAACTCATGGTGCCACACCACGGCATGTCGGCCCGGGCAAAGGCTTCGGCCGCAGCGCGGAATTCCTCCGGCGCGCTGATGGTTTCGACCCAGGCCACGTCGGCGCCGCCTTCCTTGAGGCCCTCCACCTGTTCATGGAACATCTCGACCGCATCCGCGTGCGACAGCGCGCCCACCGGCTCCATGATTTCGCCTGTTGGGCCAACGGACCCCGCGACGATCACCGTGCGGCCTGCCGCGTCCGCGATCTCCCGGGCGATCTCGGCCCCGATGCGCGACAGCTCGCGCGCCCGGTGGCCGGCATTGTGCAGCTTCAGACGCGAGGCGTTCGCGCCGAACGTGTTGGTCAGGAACAGATCGCTGCCCGCCTCGACCGCGCCGCGATAGAGCGCGCGGATGTTGTCGGGTTTGGTCTCGTTCCAGAACTCCGGCGGATCGCCGCTTTCCAGCCCCATGTTGAACAGATTGGTCCCGGTCGCGCCATCGGCCAGAAGCCAATCGCGTTGGGAAAGAAGGTCGTGCAAGGGGTTGGTCATGACAGGCCCGCTGATCAGGAGAGTTGCGCCTGCCTGACACATCGGCGCTGTTGAGACAAATTCATAATTCTCAAGACCATTATGAACCGGGCGCAGGGCGATCCGCAGACGGATCGCCGGAAACGCGTTGACGCGTTTTCAGCGCGGGTCCTAGACCAGTTCCGTTTCCACCCGGCTAGACGCCTCGAGCGTCTTGTGAACAGGGCATTTGTCCGCGATCTCCAGCAGTTTCTGCCGCTGTTCGGTGGTCAGGTCGCCGGTGACGGTGATCCTGCGGCGGAAGAGATCGATATTTCCGGCCGCTGGCGTGCCCGCATCCTGCGCGTGGACCTTGTCGTGGCTGACATCCACCGACACATGCGTCAGCGGCCAGCCCTTGCGTCGGGCATACATGCGCAGCGTCATCGACGTACAGGCCCCAAGCCCGGCAGCAAGCAGCCCATAGGGCGACAGCCCGCGATTGGTGCCGCCATAGGCCAGCGGTTCATCCGCCAAAAGGTGATGCGGTCCGGACTGAACATCCTGAAGAAACCGGGTCGGGTCGGCCTCGGACACGCGGATTATGCCCTCTGGCGCACCGATGGGGGGCGCAGGCGGTGTCAGGTGCAGGTAGCGGCCGGCCCAGGCCGCGATCACTTCGGCGGCGTATTCCGCATCGCGCGGCTCGGTGATCAGGTGGTCTGCATCATCCAGTGTCACAAAGCTCTTGGGATGACGCGCGGCGGTAAAGATGTTGGTGGCGTTTTCGATTCCCACCACGGCATCGCGCGGGGCATGCATGACCAGAAGGGCCGCTTTCAGCCCCCGGATCGCCGGAGCCAGCGCCTGCGCTGTCACGTCCTCAACAAAGGCTTTGCCGATGGTAAACGGGCGCCCACCCAGATCGACCGTGGCCTGACCGCGTGTATCGATGTCCTCGAGCGCGTCAGCGAAATTGTGGGTCACATGGCCCGGATCGAACGGCGCGCCAATCGTCACCACCGCTTTGATTCCCGCCATCTCACCGGCAGCGCGCAGCACCGCAGCGCCTCCAAGCGAATGACCGATCAGCAGGCTCGGAGCCATTCCGCGCCCGGTCAGATACTCTGCCGCCGCCCGCAGGTCGCCCACATTCGAGGAAAAGGTCGTATTGGCGAATTCGCCTTTCGAATGGCCGAGGCCCGTGAAATCAAACCGCAGTACCGCGATTCCCATCGAGGCCAGACGCGCGGCGATCCGCCGTGCGGCCGGAATGTCCTTGGAACAGGTGAAGCAATGCGCAAAAAGGGCGGTGGCCAGATGTGGACCATCGGGCAGGTCGAGACGCGCGGCAAGCGGATCTCCGGAATGGCCGGGAAAGGTGATGCGTTCGGTGGTCATGGGTCAGGTCCTTGGGGCCGGGGCAGGGCGCCCTTTGGCGGTTATCGGTGTTGCGAGTGTGGGGCCGTGGCCCCTTGCGCAAGCATTGTGTCGGGAGCGTCACGGGATGGTGAGAGCGATGCCATGGATGGTGAGTATTGTTGCACTCGGCCTCGGAGCCGGATTTTTCGGCAGCTTTGCCGGAGCGCTGCACCCCGCGGGTGACAGCCTCGCCGTGTTTCGAATCCCGATTGCGGTGGTCTTTGCGATCTGGGTGATCTGGTCGAACTGGCCCGCGTGGCTGCGCTGGTCGGTGGCGGTGCTGTGCATCGCCGCCATGGTGCAGATCGTGGCACAGAAATACGTATCACATCCGTCCGGGCCCGTGTCCGTCTACCAGAAGAACCTTCTGTTCCAGAATGATCAGGTGGCGGCACTTGCGGCCGATATCCGCGCCGCCGATCCAGATATCGTCACGCTTCAGGAACTGACCTCGCGCAGTGCGCCGCTGGTGCGCGATCTGCGGGCGGAGTACCCCTATCAGGCCAGCTGTGCGCTGGTTGAATGGGCGCGTGTCGCCATCCTGTCGCGATGGCCGGTCGAGGGCGAGCTATGTCTTGAAAATCAGGGACTTGTCGGTGTTCAGGTGGCCTCGCCGGAGGGAACGTTCTGGGCGGTCAGCCTGCACGCGTTCTGGCCCTGGCCGCACGGACAGGCGCGCCAGCTCGAGCGCATCCTGCCGGTCTTGGCCGAACTCGAGGATCCGGTGGTGATCGGCGGGGATTTCAACATGGTTCCATGGTCCCACGCGCTGCGCAGCCTGTCCGCAAGCACCGGAACGCATCGCGCCGGGCCACTCTTTCCGACGCTGCGCAAACTTGGCGCACCGCTTCCGATCGATCATGTCTATGCACCCGGAGGTGGCGAGGCGAGACTGCGCCCGCTGCTCGGGTCCGACCACAGCGGGGTATTGGCGCGGGTGTTTGTCTTTGATCCGACCTAGGCGGTCAGCCCCATCAGCGCCGCATCGAACGGATACCTGGTCAGGTTCTCGTAGCCGGTCTCGGTGATCAGAACCTGATCTTCCAGTTTGATCGAGAAGTCGCCGCCAACCTCGCCCACCAGAACTTCAACGCAAAGCGTCATGCCGGGCTCCAGCGGATAGTCGAACGCTCCGGGAACCTCCTGATCCGGATAGGCGACAAGAGGCCACTCGTCGCACAGGCCGACACCGTGCATGAGGCAGCCGTATTTCTGCGCCTGATATTTCTCGTGCAGCACATGGGTGTTGGCGGTCAGTTCGGGAATCGTCACGCCGGGTCTGAGCATCTCCATATTGGTCATGATGTGCTCATGGGAATGTTTCATCGCGTCGATCATATCGGGGCGCGGGGGCCGATCTCCGATCCACCACGTCCGGCTGATGTCGGTGCAGATGCCATAGCTGCCCACCAGATCGGTGTCGAAAGCGACGATCTCGTTGTTCTGCACGATCCGTCCGCCGCATTCCTGAAACCACGGATTGGTGCGTGGCCCGGAGGTCAGCAGGCGGGTTTCGATCCATTCGCCGCCCCGTCGGATGTTTTCGGCATGCAGGACGGCCCAGATGTCGTCCTCGGACACGGCTCCACCGGGTACATGCGTCCGGGCGAAGCGCTCCATTTCGGTCATAGCCACTTCGCAGGCATGAACGGAGCAGCGCATCGCTTTGATCTCGTCCGGCCCTTTGACCGAGCGGGATTTCTCGGTGACCTCTTCCCCTTCCATGATCTCCAGGCCCTGCGCCTCGAGCGCGCGCAGCCCGTGAATCATGATCTTGTCCACCGCCAGCCGCCTGTTGCCCGGCGCATGTTCGGCCAGAAGCGCGCGCACTTCGTTCGAGAAGACGTCGGCAGCCACGTCAACCTTATCGCCCCGGTCGAAATAGAACAGGTCCGCGCCGGACCGCGCTTCGCGCACCAGCGGGTTGAACTGCGACAGGAAGGGCGAGTTCTTGTAGTCCCAGATCACCATGTAGCCATCGGCGCACAGCAGCACCGCGCGGAACGGGTTATGCGTGTTCCAAAGCTGCATGTTCGTGCTGTCGGTGGCATAGCGGATGTTCAACGGGTCGAACATGAGCAGCCCGGCATAATCGCGATCCACGATATGCTGCGTCAGCCGTGCCCAGCGGTAGCGGCGCATTTCCTGAAGGTCGGGCAGCTCCAGACCCGCTGCGGCCCATTCGGCATAAGCCAGCTGCGTCGGGCCGATCTCGACCCGGTTCTGGTCGTTGGGCGTGTTGTCGCCCGTGGTGGCCCCACGGGTCGGGTCGATTTTTCGCGTGTCGCGGAAATGGGTGTTCATGGCGTTGTCTCCTGCGCCGATGCTGAACAGGAAACGATGGTCAAACGCGCCGATTTGCGACCATGTCCGGCGGGGGATTTGACGTTTTTGGCTTTGCTGCAACTGCATGTCGCTGGATCGGGTCTCTTTCGCGTCCCGCGCCCTTGGGCTAATCAGGCCGTATGATCCTGCAACGCTCTTTGCCTTACGACGTCTCTGCACCTCGGATGCTGCCGGGTGTTTCTCCGCTGGGGGACGCACCGTGGTTTCTTGTGGATGACGCCTATGGCGCGCAGATGGCGGAACGCCTGCGCCTGATGTCTGAACACCGCGCGGATGTGATCGCCACCGCGCAGCCGGACCCGGAGACGCTCGACAGGATGATGGATGCGGTGCTGGCGCATTTGCCACCGGGTTTCGACCTGAGCGGAGCCACCGTGACCTGCCCGGATGGCCGCCGAGTCGGGATTGACCGGAAGGATCCGTTCGGGACACTGGGCCAGATCCTTCAGGACGATGTCTGCCTGCTTGAGAAGCGCGGAGACGAGCACGTTCTGACTGGGGCCGTTCTCTGTTTCCCGGCAAGCTGGCGGCTCTCGGAAAAGATCGGACACCCGCTGACGCATATCCATGTCCCGGTGAAAAGCTACACGGATGACATCGCCCGCCGGGTTCAGCGCCTGTTCGACGGGGTGCGTCCGGGTCGCCCGATCTGGCGGTTCAACGCGCTTTGGTACGAAGACCCGAAGCTGCACCAGCCGCGCTCCGAGACCTCGCCACGACCTGTGACCGAGGCCGGTCAGACGCCGTATCTGCGCAGCGAACGTCAGGTGATCTGGCGCCTGCCAGACAGCGATGCGGTGCTGTTTACGATTCACACCTTCGTGCTGGCCCGGAAAGACGTTCCGGGCACAGCAGAGGTGGCTTAGCTTCCGGCGCGCTGGGCGGAATAGACGATGGCGCGCAGGTAGTTGCCGCTGTCATTCCAGACCGACAACACATTGAAATTGCGCGTGCCTTCGCCAAACGGCTGCCCCGCCTGCCAGCCATTGCGGCGCAGCATGTTGGCGGCGGTGGCCAGCGCATCGACGGCGTCATACGGATCGGCGCGGCCATCGCCGTTGCCATCGACGCGGTATTTCAGCCAGTTGCCCGCAAGAAACTGCATGTGGCCCAGTTCGCCCGATGGGCCGCCCTTGGTCGCCGGGGACAGAATTCCCGCATCGACCATCTGAAGCGCCGCGATCGCATGAGGTTCAAAGCGCGGGTGCCGGCGGCAGTAGGATGACAGCGTCACAGCGCCATCGACCACAGAGGTGCCGCCCAGATAGCCGCCCCAGCTTGTCTCAAGCCCCCAGATCGTCGCAAGAATCCCGGCGGGCACGCCGTAATTCCGTTCGATCGAGGAAAATGTGTTGGGGTTGCGCGCAATCTTGTTGCGGGTCTGCGCGATGAAATTCTCCGCTGTGCTGCCCGACCGCTTGGCCAGGAACTTTGCGGGATCACCCTGAAGCGTGCCGGTCTGATTGCCCGGATTGGATTCGAATTTCCACGTGATGTTCGACAACCGTGCGTTCTGCAGAGCCGACAGGCCGCGTTGTCCAATGCCTGCCGCCGCAGCTTCGCGGGCCAGCGTTTGCTTGTACTGATCGAACGCGCCTTTGCTGGTGATACATTCTGCCGAGAGGGCGGGGAAGGCTGCACATATCGACATACAGGCAGCAGCAATGAGACGACGCATCAAGAAACACTCCAACAGTTGAACTGGCGGAACGTTAACAAACGTGTCGGGATCGGCAAGCGAGAACGCGCGGACAGGTTTCCCCGTGCCCGCACGATCAAGTGATGGTATCAGAGCAGTCCGGTCAGACCCGGTGCCATGCCGGACTGGGCCAACCCGGCGTAGAGCCCGGCCACACCAAGCGCCATTGCACCTGCGCGCAGGTCCTCGCCCCGCATCGCGTTGTGGATGATCAGCGGGAAAGCCAGCGGCAGCGCGATCAGCGCCGTGGTGAACGAGAAAGCCCAGGCCGACAGGCGCAGCGGCGCCGATGTCGTGCGGCGTTCCGCGAGTTCCATCTCTTCGATCTCTTCGACCGTGATGCTGTTCATCTTGCTGCGCATCGCTGCAATCAACCAGTTGTCCATCCGGGCAGCTTCGCGACGCTGTTCCGCACGGCGCTTGCGCACGGCCTTGACCTTGCGCGGCACGATCCGGTTGGCGGTCTCCGTGCTGGCGACCGGGTCTCCGGCGGCAAGGAAATCCGCAACCGCGATGGGTTGGTTCGATCCGTTCCAGAAGACCGTGTGGGCGTCGTAGTCACGGCAGAGGTCTGCGGCGAGATTGGCAAGACGGCTCGAGCAGGACTGCGCATCCTCTCCGCGTGAGGCCAGAAGCAGAACGCTGGCCGTTTCTCCTGCGTCGATGGCAACGGTCAGCGTATCCGTGTCGTTGATCACCCAGTCGATGTAATCACGGGTGAGCGGCAGGCGCTTGAAGTTCACACGCTGCGCCGTGAGCGCGCGGGCAATCGAAGGTACGACAGACTGACAAATGTCATCGCGGCACTTGTCGGTCACGAGGCTGATCACTGTGACGTCCGAAGCAGACATTTTTCCACCTCCCCAGGTGCAAGAAAATTCCGTTATCGCCATTCAAGCGTTGGAATGTGTTCGAAATGGGGTCGTATTCGGGCGCAAAGGGGAAATTGGGTCTGTTTAGGGCATTTTGATGGGACAAACCGCGCGGATTTGTGCGGTCGTCGCTGCAATCGGTACAACTGCACAGGGTCTGTCAGGCGCGCGATTCCGCCACTTGCGGGGTAGCGCGAAGTCCGAGTCCCTGCGGCTGAGACGCGGTCAGCGACCGAAGCTGATGTTGCTGAAGCCTCCGGTCAGACCCGCAATCGTGTCCTTGTTCTTGGCATAGTAGATCGTCCCCATCGCGGCGCCGACCGGCATCACGACAAGGATCAGCAGCCCGACGAACACGTATTTCAGGATCGGTCGCGAGGCCGGAGCGGCATGAAGTTCATCCTGCGGTTCCGGGTGGCTGTGAGGCGTCTCCAGTGCAAGCTCGACACTCTGAACCCCGGCTTTCGCATTCAACCGGGCAATGCGGTCTTCGAAATTGGTGGTCATGACACAGGTCCTCAACGCAGGTTTCCGAACGGCCCCGTCAGAGCAGGAGGGCCAAGGTCAGAGGTCCCACCCGGATAAGGCGAGTCGGGGACGGAACAGCGGCCATTTCTGGGCAACCAGAAAAATGTCGCGCCAACGAAAAAAGGCGCCCCGAAGGACGCCTTTTCCCGAAACTGTCCGATCCTGAGATCAGCAGCTGTAGTACATGCCGAACTCGACCGGGTGCGGTGTGTGTTCGTACAGCTCGATCTCTTCCATCTTCAGGTCGATGTAGCCATCGATCTGGTCTTTGGTGAACACGTCACCGGCCAGAAGGAAGTCCATGTCGGCCTTCAGCTCTTCGATGGCTTCACGCAGCGAACCGCAGACGGTCGGGATGCCTTCCAGCTCTTCCGCCGGCAGGTCGTAGAGGTTCTTGTCCATCGCCTCGCCCGGATCGATCTTGTTCATGATGCCGTCGATGCCGGCCATGAGCAGCGCTGCAAAGCACAGGTACGGGTTTGCAGAGGGATCGGGGAAGCGGGCTTCGACGCGCTTTGCTTTCGGGTTTTCGGTCCACGGAATACGGACACAACCCGAGCGGTTGCGTGCGGAGTAGGCACGCAGCACCGGTGCTTCGAAGCCCGGGATCAGACGCTTATAGGAGTTCGTCGACGGATTGGTGAAGGCGTTGAGCGCTTTCGCGTGCTTCAGGATACCACCGATGAAGTAAAGCGCTTCCTGGCTCAGGTCAGCGTACTTGTCGCCAGCGAAGAGCGGCTTGCCGTCTTTCCAGATCGACATGTTGCAGTGCATGCCGGTGCCGTTGTCGCCGTAGATCGGCTTCGGCATGAAGGTGGCCGACTTGCCATAGGCCTGCGCGACGTTGTGGATGACGTACTTGTATTTCTGAAGCTCGTCGGCCTGCTTGGTCAGCGTGCCGAAGATCAGACCCAGCTCGTGCTGGCAGGACGCCACTTCGTGGTGGTGCTTGTCGACCTTCATGCCCAGGCGCTTCATGGTCGAGAGCATTTCCGAACGGATGTCCTGACCGTCGTCGATCGGGTTCACCGGGAAGTAACCGCCCTTGACGCCCGGACGGTGGCCGGTGTTGCCCATTTCGTATTCGGTATCGGTGTTCCAGGACGCGTCGAGCGCATCGACCTCATAGGACACCTTGTTGATGCTGTTCGAGTAACGCACGTCGTCGAACAGGAAGAATTCCGCTTCCGGTCCCCAGTAGGACACGTCACCGATGCCCGAGGACTTCAGGTAGGCTTCCGCCTTCTGCGCGGTGGAACGCGGGTCGCGCTCATAGGCTTCGCCGGTGTCCGGCTCGACGATGGAGCAATGCACGCAGACCGTTTTTTCGGCGTAGAACGGATCGAGATACGCGCTTTCGGTGTCCGGCATGAGTTTCATGTCGGAGGCTTCGATGGATTTCCAGCCTGCAATGGAGGAGCCGTCGAACATGAAGCCTTCTTCGAGGAAATCTTCATCCACCTGGTCGGACATCACAGTCACGTGCTGCAGCTTACCGCGCGGGTCGGTAAAGCGGATGTCAACATAGGCGACATCTTCGTCCTTGATCATCTTGAGAAGCGCTTCAGTGCTCATTCTCTCTTCCCTTTCACTGAGTTTGGGTCTTGTTTCGATATTTCGGGGCAGGTCAGATCGCGTCGGATCCGGACTCGCCGGTACGGATGCGGATGGCCTGCTCGATAGGCGACACGAAAATCTTGCCGTCGCCGATCTTGTCGGTCTTGGCGGCTTCGACGATCGCGGCAATCGCGCCGTCCACCTGATCGTCGTCGAGGACAACCTCGATTTTCACCTTGGGCAGGAAATCCACCACGTATTCAGCACCACGGTACAGTTCCGTGTGGCCTTTCTGACGGCCGAAGCCTTTGACTTCCACAACGCTCAGACCTTGAATTCCGGCGTCCTGAAGAGCTTCCTTCACCTCGTCGAGTTTGAAGGGTTTGATGATGGCTTCAATCTTTTTCATGGCGGCTCCCTCGCTCCTGCGTCGAGGCCCGACAGACCACTTCTGTTTGGGGGCCACAATCGGCTAGGGTATCAATAGCGCATCCCGCAGCCGCCTTTGGATTGTGGCGATCAAAAATTATGCATCTTGCACAAAAAACGTGCAGAATTGAATCGAGCGAGGGAAATCCCGTGACCGAATTGCTCACCTCCGCCCAGATGCGCGCCATTGAGCTGGCAGAAATCGAGTCGGGCGCCGTGACCGGCCTGCAGCTTATGGAACGCGCCGGGCGCGGTGCCGTGGAAACCGCGCTGGCCAAATGGCCCGAACTTGCCAAGGGACGCCACCGCGCACTGATCCTGTGCGGGCCGGGCAACAATGGTGGAGACGGGTTTGTCATAGCCCGGCGCCTTGCCGACCGGGGCTGGTCGGTCGATGTCTTTCTGTACGGCGACGGATCCGGACTGCCTCCGGATGCCAAGACCAACCACGACCTCTGGCTCGAGATGGGACGCGTTTCGCCCTGCGCCCCCGAGACCATCCGCGCGTGCGAGCGCCCCGATCTTTTTGTCGATGCAGTATTCGGCACCGGCCTGACGCGCCCCTTGCCCGACATGCTGAACGAGGTTCTGGATGTCCGGCTGATGAACGTCTGGAGCGAGGCGCAGAGCATTCGGCGTCTGGCGGTCGACTGTCCATCCGGTCTGAATCTCGACACCGGAATGGTGCCGTCGGATGGAGAGACCGCGCCCAGGGTCAATTCCGCCGACCTGACCGTGTCGTTTCACAGCGTTAAGGCCGGCCACAAGTTGGCCCTTGGGCCGGTTCTGTGTGGCGACGTGAGGACCGTGGATATCGGGCTGACCGGTCCGGACGCGGCAGAGCGGGCCATGGTCGGGACCGCGCCTGATCCGGACCGCGCCCGACTCGCGGCGCCGGAGTTCCTGCACAGCGATCTCCCGTTGCGCCTTTGGCCCGGGTCCATGATCGCCAAACTGCGCGGGCAGGGACATAAGTACGACTACGGTCACGCCATGGTTCTTGCCGGTGGCCCGGGCCGGGGCGGCGCGGCCCGGATGGCCGCGCGCTCCGCCCTGCGCAGCGGAGCGGGACTGGTGACCGTCCTTTGTCCGCCGGATGCGCTGACCGAAAACGCCTGTCATCTGGATGCGATCATGCTGCGGGCCTGCGGAGATCCCGATGCGTTCCGGCAGATCGTGGATGACCGGGTCTCGTCTCTCTGCCTTGGTCCGGGCATGGGCGTGGGCGAAGAGACCCGCGCGCTTGTCGCTGCCGCCCTGGCGCATCGCCGGGGCGACCGGGGATGGCGGGATCCTGCGGTGGTGCTGGACGCCGATGCGCTCACCTCCTTTGCCGACGCCCCGGATGCGCTGTTCGCGCTGACCCATGCGCGCACGGTGCTGACCCCGCATGAAGGAGAGTTCGCGCGTCTCTTCCCCGATCTCGCCCAATCCAGTCGCGGGCAGCGCTCCAAGATAGACGTGGTCCGGATCGCGGCGGACCGGGCCGGGTGTGTGGTCCTGCTCAAGGGTGAGGATACCGTGATCGCCCAACCCGGCGGAGGGGCAAGCGTTCACAGCGCCACCGGGGCGCGTGCCGTTCCGTGGCTGGCCACCGCCGGGGCCGGGGACGTGCTGGCGGGCCTGATTGCCGGTCTTGCCGCGCCGGAAACCGCGCCGGACCTCTTCTGCGTCACCGAAGCAGCGGTCTGGCTGCATTGCGAGGCGGCACGGTGTTTCGGCCCCGGCCTCATAGCCGAAGACCTGCCGGAGATGTTGCCAAAGGTTTTCTCAACCCTCGCGCGCTAAGAAACTTCGTACGAAGTTTCTCGGCAAAAGAATTTTCGTACGAAAATTCTACTCGCATCGGCTCCTGAGCTTTGCTAGTGACCAGCGCAATGCGGGTGTGGCGGAATTGGTAGACGCACCAGATTTAGGTTCTGGCGCCTTTGGCGTGGGGGTTCGAGTCCCTTCACCCGCACCACTTGTCCACCCTGACATCAAAAAGTGACCCGGCCATCGCTGCGATGCGATCCGTCAGATCGGTGGCGCGGCGCGTTCTGTCACCAGTTGGCGTGCGGTGACCCGTTCGCGGTGGATCATGTAAAGCCCCGCGCCGATGATGATGGCAATGCCGATCAAAGTCAGTGCATTCGGAAAATCGCCGAACACGAGGTACCCCAGAAGGGTGGCAACGGGCAGTTCGAAATATTGCAGCGGGGCCAGCGTGGCAGACGGCGCGAGCGACAACGCGTAGGTCATCATCATGTGGCTGACCGTTGCGAAAAAGCCGACGCCAAACAGCCAGAGCCAAACGATACCCTCAGGCCAGACCGGATCGAGTAGGTCCGACCCCGTGCCATCGGACAACGCCATCACCGGAAGGCAGAGCACACTTGCCACAAGCCCGGTGTGGAACTGCAGCGTCACCGGATGCACATGTCTGGATAGACCGCGTGTCACGAGGATGTAAGACGCAAAGCCCACGGCGGTTCCCAGTGGATAGAGAGCCACCGCCCCAAAGGCCGAAAAGCTGGGCTGGATCACGAAAAGCACCCCCGTGAACCCCACCATCGCGGCCCCGACGCGGCGGGGTCCAACATCTTCCTTCAGGTAGAATTTCCCCACCAGCAGCACGATGAACGGCGCGACGAAGACAATCGCCAGTGCATCGGCCAGCGGCATCACGCGGATCGCGGCGATGAAACAGAAGGTCGACACAAACAGAAGCAATGCCCGCACCACAAGGGGGAGCCAGTGCCTTGGCGCCACGCGCACTGACAGCCCCATGAGCCAGACGACCGGGGCCATCAGCACGCATTGCACGACAAAGCGTGCCGCTGTGATCTGCCCCACCGGGACGGTGCTGGACGCCAGTTTGGCGGCAACGTCAAGCAACGGGGCCGTCACGCAGAAGCCCAGCATCAGGGCGACGCCTGCGAGGATGCGGTCGGTTGAGGGGACGGGCGATGTGTTGACGGTCATGCTGCCCCGATATGCTTTCGTTTCCGGGGCGTCCATCTCCTTTGCGACATGTGAGCGCTCGTAAACACCTCGGGGTGCTGTGCGCGCTCTGCGCGGGACGTGTGGATGTGCTCACGGAGCCGAGGTTCCGGAAGATCGTTATCCGTCCCGCCGTCGGGCATCGGTCGCAGCGTTTGACGGATTGGCCGGGCGCATCATGCCTTTTGCAGGTTCATCATCGCACCCGGTGCAAGCTGTCCATTGACAGGCAGGCCGTCGTGGCGCTAACGCGCTGTCGTTCACCGGGGTTTCGGTGAAGCGTGTCGCCCGTCGCGTGGTCTGTGGATGCAGGCAAATGAGCGGGCCTTTTGGACAGACAAAGCAAGATGGTGGCAAAGCTGTTTGCGTCCGGTGATCTTCGAGCCGACAGGCGGGCGGAGTTTGCCGAGACACTGGCGCATCTGGGCGATATCGATGCGGCGGTGGATGTGTTGCGCGGGGCGCTTGAGATCGTGCCGACATGGGGCGCGGGATGGTTCCGGTTGGGTGAATACCTGGAACGGGCAGGGGACCGCGACGGAGCAGCCAAAGCGTGGGGCCGCGCGGTTCAGGAACAGCCCGACGATCCGTTCGGAGCCGGGCTGCGCCGCGACCTGCTGCGCGATCAACCATTGAGCGATACGATGCCGCCGGCCTTTGTCGAGATGCTGTTCGACCAATACGCGCCGCGCTTCGAGGCCTCGCTGCTGGAACACCTCGATTATCAGGGACCGCAGATCATCGAGGACGCGGTTGCGCAACTGTCGGATCTTCCGGTGGAACGCGCGCTCGATCTGGGATGCGGGACCGGTTTGATCGGTCCGGTGCTGCGTCCGCATTGCACCCATCTCACCGGCATCGATCTGTCTCAGGCCATGCTGGAGGAGGCGCGCGCGAAGGGCGTTTACGATGTCCTTGAAAAGGCCGACATTCAGGACATGCCGATCTCTCCGGATCGCTATGGGCTTATCGTTGCGTCGGACGTGTTCAATTATCTCGGCGCGCTCGAGCGGATCGTGGGGTGGTGCGCCGCGAGCTTGTCGCCGGATGGGGCGCTGATCTTTACCGTGGAGCAGGCGCAGGGGCGCGATGTGACGCTGCGCAGCACCCGGCGCTTTGCCCATGGGCGGGACTATCTGGTGACGCTGTTGGATCAGGCCGGGTTCGCGAGGGTGGAGCTCTGTGACGTGGTGCTGCGGCAGGATCGCGGCGCGGATGTGCGCGGGTTCTGCGTGCGGGCAGAGGTGCTGCGCGGGCAGGGCCGGTCGCAGGGTGATGGCGAAGCGCAGGTGCCGATGGGGGCTGTCTAACCTCCGACGCTGCTCAGGACCCCGCGCGCGTCATCCGGAAATCTGGACAAACTGCGCGCCGGGAATGTCGCGCGGGCTGATGTGGATCAGCCCGGGGCCGTTTGCGACACCGACCTGCTGCCACAGGCCGAAATGTTCCCGCCGCGCCTCGGCTTCCGTGCCGGCCATGAAGTTGTGCAGCTTTCGGCCTCGGAGCACGGTGTCATAGAACCCGCACAGTGCAGCCTCGGTCAGCAGGGCGAAACTGTCCATGCCGTTGGGCATGAAGACATCCACTTCCTCGTCGAACGAATTGACCGCCTTTTCCTGACTGCCATGCAGCACCATCGGCACCCCCATCCGGCGGTTCAGCATGTTCTGCACGTCGATGAATTTCTGCCCCCGGAAGTTCGGGATTTCCTGCGCTTTCTGTTGCGGTGATTTCTCGGACTCCTCGGTGGCGGCTGGCGTTTTTCCAGCGCGGTTCAGATGGGACCATGGGCTGCTGGCATGCTGTTCGGAAACCACGATGTTCACGCCGGGATTGTCGGCGGGCACCACTGCGAAGAGGTCATAGTCGCCGTGAATATACGAGGCGTGAATGACACCGCGTCCGGTGTCTTTCATCAGGGCGCCGTAGCGCTTTGACCCAGGGCGGGTGTCGGTAAAGAAAGGTTGCCCCATCGGCAGATAGAAGCGGGATGGGGTTGACGCGTCCTTCCATTCTAGATCGTCGCAGTGACGACCCGAGGCCACGAATTTCTTCCATTCCTTCATGGCGGAGTCGTATTTCTTGGGTGTGGTATAGGCGAGGCGCATGGCGGCGGCGGTGGGGTTGCAGACCAGACCGGCCACCTCGGACACCCACCGTGTTCCCTCGATCGCGACGTTCTTCTGCGCGGTCTTGGCCTTTGTGTCCGGGCCTTTGGGGATGAAACCGGTCTGCCCGATATATTTGATCGATTCCGGGTTCGACCGACGCACCAGAATGAACACATGAAACCACCACGCGGTGTAGGCGAATGCCAGCTGGTCCTGGCGGCGCATCACCCGATCCGCATCCGGCGCATGGGTGCGCAATGTCGGTGCGATCATCTGGCCCTGAACGGCCTTGGTGTGATCGTAGGTTCCGGCAGACATTCGGCTCATGAGTTTCACCTCCCTGAATGGAGTGGAGGGTCACTGGGCCGCACGATACGAATTGCAGTCAAACATGTGCGGCTCTGAACACGGCCCGCCATAAATCAATAAACGATGGCCAGAAGAGTACGGCAGCCGCTCCGGTCGGGCAAGAGAGTCGTGTGGCACCCTGCGCGAACCGCCGGTTCTGCCACACGCTCCAAGGCTTTTGCGCCCTGCCTCCCGCGTGTGTGAACGGCCCTGTGAGCCATACATTTCCTGCTTGCACAGTGTCAGGCGCCCCTCTAAGACGCGGTGGATTTTGACCGCCGCGGACGCCTCCGCGGCCCCTATGCAATGGATAAGGACGACATGCAGGTCACTGAAACCCTCAACGAGGGCCTCAAGCGCGGATACTCGATCACCGTTTCGGCGGACGAGCTGGATGCAAAAGTCAACGAAAAGCTGAAAGAAGCGCAGCCCGAAATCGAAATGAAGGGCTTCCGCAAAGGCAAGGTGCCGATGCCGCTTCTGAAAAAGCAGTTCGGTCAGCGCCTTCTGGGCGAAGCGATGCAGGAAACCATCGATGGCGCGATGGCGAAGCATTTCGAAGACAGCGGCGATCGCCCGGCGCTCCAGCCCGAGGTCAAGATGACCAACGAGGACTGGAAAGAAGGCGACGATGTTCATGTTGAAATGAACTACGAAAAGCTGCCCGAGATGCCCGAAGTGGACCTGTCTGCGCTGAAGCTGGAAAAGCTGGTGGTCAAGGCCGGTGACGCGGAAGTGGATGAGGCGCTAAAGAACCTCGCCGAGACCGCTCAGGACTTCAAAGACCGCAAGAAAGGCTCCAAGGCCAAAGACGGCGATCAGGTTGTGATCGACTTCCTCGGCAAGGTCGATGGCGAAGCCTTCGACGGTGGCGCTGCGGAAGATTACCCGCTGGTGCTGGGTTCCGGTTCCTTCATCCCCGGCTTCGAAGAGCAGCTGGTCGGCGTGAAGGTCGGTGAGGAAAAGAACGTCGAGGTGAAATTTCCCGAGGAATACGGCGCGGAAAACCTGGCCGGTAAGGATGCGGTGTTCGAATGCACCGTGAAAGCCGTCAAAGAGCCGGTGGCTGCCGAGATCGACGATGAGCTGGCGAAGAAATTCGGTGCCGAAGATCTGGCCGCGTTGAAGGCGCAGATCGCCGAGCGTCTGGAAGTTGAATATGCCGGTGCCGCCCGTCAGGTGATGAAGCGTGCGCTGCTCGACCAGCTTGACGAGAAAGTGTCCGTAGACCTGCCGCCGTCGCTGGTGGAGGCGGAAGCCAAGCAGATCGCGCATCAGCTGTGGCATGAGGATAACCCAGATGTGCATGGCCACGATCACCCCGAGATCGAACCGACCGAAGAGCACACCAAGCTGGCCGAACGCCGTGTGAAGCTGGGTCTGCTTTTGGCCGAGCTGGGGCAGAAGGCCGAGGTCGAAGTGACCGACGCCGAGATGACCCAGGCGATCATGAACCAGGCCCGTCAGTACCCGGGCCAGGAACGTGCCTTCTTCGACTTCGTGCGTCAGAACCAGCAGATGCAGCAGCAGCTGCGCGCGCCGATCTTCGAAGACAAGGTTGTCGATCACGTGGCCGAGCAGGCGACCGTGACCGAGAAAGAGGTCTCCAAGGACGATCTCGAAAAAGCCGTCGAGTCGCTGGAAGATGAATAAGACCTTTCGGGGTTTTGAACTGCAAAGGCCGCCCGGTTGGGCGCCCTTTTCTTTTTCAGGATCGGATCGGCTGTGCCGATCCGACCGAGGTGGGGGCGCTGCCCCCGTCCGCCTGTGGCGGACTCCCCCGAGGTATTTTAGGCCCAAAGAAGCCGCAGTGCTTCAGAGCGTCATGCGGAAGAGGGCAAAACCGTCGGCGTTGGTGCCCGCTTCCTCGAGCGTCATGCCTTCAAGGGTTCCGGCGTATTTCGCGCCGGCGGGTCCGGTCTCGAAGATCACGCTGGTGTTCGCCATCGGGGCGAAGCGCCAGTTGAAATCGGCTTTCGGGTCGACGGTTCCCTGTTCGACGATATAGCGCACGATCACGTCGCGGTTGGTGTCGGGGCCTTCGAACACGATGGTGTCGCCGGTTCCGGGGAAGCTGCCGCCGCCGCCTGCACGGTAGTTGTTGGTGGCGATGATGAACTCTGCCGCCGGGTCGATGGGCGCACCGTCATAGGTGAGATTCACGATGCGGTTGGCATCGGGGTTGATCACCGCTCCGTCGCGGTCGAATTTCGACGGCTGGCTGAGGTCGATCTGGTAGCTGACCCCGTCGATCACGTCGAAATTGTAGCTGGGGAAGTTGGGATTCAGGAGCGGTGCGTCGGTCGATCCCGGTTCCACCTGGTTGAACATGCCCGCCGAGCGTTCGAGCCAGTCCTTGACCTGCGCGCCCGTCACCCGCACGGCGCGCACGGTGTTGGGGTAGAGATAGAGGTCGGCCACGTTCTTGATCGCGACATCGCCCACCGGCACATCGGTGTAGTATTCCGGCCCCCCGCGGCCCCCGGCCTTGAACGGGGCGGCGGCCGACAGGATCGGCAGGCCCTCATGCGGTGTGCCCTGCATCATCTGTTCGATGTACCAGGTCTGGGCGTTGGAGACGATCTGGACCGAAGGATCATCGGCCACGAGCGCGAAATAGCTGTGCAGCGGCGCGGCGGTCTTGCCCACGGCGCGGCGGACATAGGCCAGCGTTTCCTCGTGATCCGCCATCGTCGCGTCGAGCACCGGCTGGTAATCCTCGACCAGAGCGGTGATCGAGCGGTCTTCGTTCCGCCTGGAGATCGGGCGCGCTTCGGACTGGTGGCTGAGCACGCGCCAGCCATCGCCATCGCGTTCGAGCATCAGGTCGATGAGCCCCATATGGCTGCCCCAGAACCCGGCCATAACCCCCGGCTTGCCCATGATCGTGCCTTTTGCCGTGTCGAGTCCCGGCAGGTTGTCATAGGTCGAGGAGGGGAAGACGAGGTGCGAGTGCCCGGTGAGGATCATGTCGATACCGTCGATGCCGGCAAGCGGGATGGAGGCGTTTTCCATCATGTCCTCGGCCTCTGCCGCGCCTATGCCGGAGTGGGACAGGGCGATCACGATGTCGGCGCCGTCTTCGCGGATCTGCGGGACATAGGCGCGGGCCGCATCGAGGATGTCGCGGGCAATGACGTTGCCCTCGAGGTGACGGCGGTCCCACGTCATGATCTGCGGCGGAACGAATCCGATCAGGCCGATGCGGATCGGGTGGGTGTTCCCTGCTCCGTCGGTGAGTTCGCGGTCGAGGATCACATAAGGCGGCACGAGGGTGGTGTCCTCGCGCAGGGTGGCCCCGGTTTCCTTGACAACGTTGGCCGACACCACGGGGAAGTCCGCCCCTGCCAGCGCCTTCATCAGGAAATCGAGCCCGTAGTTGAATTCGTGGTTGCCCAGCGTCGAGCCGTCAAAGCCCAGCGTGTTCATCGCGGTGATGATCGGGTGCATGTCGCCGTCTTTCATCCCGCGCTCATAGGCGATGTAATCGCCCATCGGGTTGCCCTGCAGGAAGTCGCCATTGTCGAGCAGGATCGAATTCGTGGCCTCGGCGCGGATGTTCCGGACGAGGGTGGCGACGCGGCTCAGGCCCACGGTGTCGGTTGGGCGGTCGCCGTAATAGTCGTAGGGATGCACATGCACGTGCAGGTCCGTGGTTTCCATGATGCGCAGATGTGCCTGGTTGGCGTTTGCGCGCGCCGAGAACGGGTGCAGGGCGAGAAACCCTGCGGTACTTGCCAGAAATCCACGGCGATTGAGCGTAACGGCCATGATCGTGTCCCCCTGATTGGATTGAGTCTGCCCCAAGGCTAGGGCCGAATCCTCACAATCGGGTAGTGTTTTCGTTTCAGCGGCGTGAAATTGCCGGAGGCGTCCGAGATGCCGGAGGGATCAGAGATGCACTTCGCCTGAAAAACTGGCGAAGCCTGCAATCTCATCCGGCAGGTCGGTGATGCCCAGGCCCGGAGTGGTGGCGAGGGTGAGTGTGCCCCTGTCGGAGGCGCCAGCCCAGGGGTCGAACGCGTCGCGCAGCGGGTTGGGGTTCACGTCGACCTCAAGCAGCCCGTCGCCGCCTGCCGCCGCCAGCAGATGTGCCGATGCGATGAGGCCAATCCCGCCCCCGAGGAAATGCGGGCAGTAGCGCTGACCGGACGTGCGGATCGCCTGTGACACGGGCCAGCAGCCGCTGAAGCCGCCCCATTTGGCAATGTCGGGTTGCAGCACGCCGAAGACGCCTGTGGCGATGGTATCTGCAAAGCTGCCCGTGCCGGTGATGTTCTCGCCGCCTGCCAGCGGGACAGGGCACTGGTCGGCAAGTGCGCTCCAGTGGGTGAGGGGGGCGTCGGCGGGCAGGGGTTCTTCGAGCCAGCCAAGGGGCAGGTCGGCGCAGGTCGCGACGAAGCGTTCGGCCTCGGGCAAGGCCCAGGCCTGGTTCGCGTCGGCGCAGAGGGTTTCGCCAGCGCCGAGGGTTGTAAAGAGTGTTCGCAACAGATCGGTGTCGCGCGTGAGGTCAAAGCCGACCTTGACTTTGAAGGCCGAGAACCCGGCCGCGCGGCTTTGGGCGATCTGGCTGTCAGCCTGCGCGATGGCGATGCCGCTGGCGTAACAGTGGACGGTGTGTGCAGCCTCGGCGTTGAGGAATTGCGCCACGGGAAGCCCGGCGCGGCGGGCCTCCAGATCGGTCATCGCGGTGTCCAGCCCGGCGATCACCTGCCGGAACGGCCCCCATTCGCCACATTGCAGGGCGCGGATGTGGGTCTTGTCGGTGAGTTGGGCAAAGAGGTCGGTCGCGCTGTCAAACGTCTGACCCAGAAGCAGGTCGGCCATATCCTCGACCACCAGTCGGGCGCGGTGCTCGGCTCCGGCGGCGGGCCAGTTGGCGAAAATCTCGCCCCAGCCGAACGCGCCGTCGCTGTCTTCGAGCCGCACGAATACGGCAGGGCGGTTGTGCATGACGCCGAAGGACGTCGCGACCGGTGATGCGATCGGAACGCGGTAGGCGGTGACGGTGATACGGGACAGGGTGATGGACATGAGCGCAAGACAGCAGGATGCGCCTGCAAAGGCAAGCGTGCCGATGCAGGGTCCGTGCCAGCTGCGGTCGTTGGAAAAAGAGGTGACGTCACCTGAGTTGGGTGGACATCCTCTCCCCAATTTATGATTTTATGTGTTTGTTTTTGCTCATAAAAATCTGAAACAGGAATCCTACGTACCAAACAAGGTGCCAAAGTGAGAGTTGCGTACTGCACCCTTAGGG